>NZ_SJTF01000004.1 GCF_004634245.1 Flavobacterium foetidum | reverse complement strand
TGCTCCCCCTCTTGGGCTCGAACCAAGGACCCTCTGATTAACAGTCAGATGCTCTAACCAACTGAGCTAAGGAGGAATCACCTAAAAAGGTAAATATGTTTGCTAAAAAGTTGCTCCCCCTCTTGGGCTCGAACCAAGGACCCTCTGATTAACAGTCAGATGCTCTAACCAACTGAGCTAAGGAGGAAGTTGCTGTTCTTTTTAGCGAGTGCAAATATAATTGTTTTTTTAGTTTCTCAAAAATATTTTAACTCTTTTTCTTGATTTTTTTTTCTACTTCGTAATTGCTTTATAAATATCGTTCCCATTAGCAAATATAAGCAGTGTGATAAGTAGTACAATACCAATCATTTGAGCATTTTCTAAGAATTTATCGCTAGGTTTTTTGCCGCTAATCATTTCATACAACAAAAACATTACATGTCCGCCATCGAGTGCCGGAATTGGCAATAAATTCATTACGCCAAGCATAATTGACAATAAAGCTGTAATTGTCCAAAAAGCTTCCCAGCTCCAGGTTGGAGGGAAAATTCCGAAAATAGCACCAAATCCGCCGACTTGTTTGTAAGCTTTGGTTTGCGGGTTGAAAATCATTTTCAGCTGTTTTCCGTAATTTACCAATTGATTTTTTCCTTTTTCAAGACCAACCGGAATCGATTCAGCAAAACTATATTCTTTAGTGCTAATTTTATAATAGCCTAACTTTTCTAAAGTTTTCAAATCAACACTTCCAACTTCAATGCCTAGTTTCCCTTTATTGTCGACTTTTAGCGTAACCGGAGTCTGCTTCAAATCACGTAACACAATGGCAGAAAGGGTTTTTCCTTTATTGTTTTTAAAGATTGATATAGCTTGATCGTAATATTTGGTTTCTTGTCCGTTTATGCTTACCATGATATCTTTCGGTTTCAAATCTTGGTTTGCCGATTCTGCAGGAACATTTTTAACCGCAAACGGTACGCGCATTCTCAATAAAGGCCCTTTTTCAGTTTTAGACAACTGGTCTACAAAATCTGTTGGAGGAGTAATCGTGATTTGTTTTCCGTTTCTTTCAATAAGGATCTGTTTTGCCATAATAATGTTCATATTCAGATCGCCGTCAATATTCTCTATTTTTTTATCATCAATAGAAATTAATTTGTCTCCAGTTCTAAAACCAGCTTTAAGCATAGCAGGATTTTCAACTAAGATTCCATCTTTCAAATCAGTATTGGCAATATAAGTATCGCCATAGACAAATGCCATTCCGATATAGATAATAAAAGCCAAAATAAAGTTTACCGTAACACCGCCAAGCATGATGATCAAGCGTTGCCAAGCTGGTTTAGTACGAAATTCCCAAGGCTTTGGAGGTTCGGCCATCTGCTCTTTGTCCATGCTTTCGTCAATCATTCCAGAAATTTTCACATAACCTCCCAACGGAAGCCATCCGATACCGTATTCTGTTTCTCCGATTTTCTTTTTGAAAAGTGAATATTTAACATCAAAAAACAAATAAAATTTTTCGACTCTAGTTTTAAACAATTTAGCAGGGATAAAATGCCCTAATTCATGAAGAATAATAAGTAAAGATAAACTCAATAGAAATTGAGAGAGTTTGATAACTATATCCATTTTATATTTTTAGTTCGTATTTAACGCACAAAAGTAGCGTTTTCTATTTTAATTTAAGACTGCAAGATAATGTTTAAGATTTTAAATGTTTGTTAATTAATAAACATTTCAATATCTCGTTTTAACAAGATGCCGTAACTTTACTTTTTAAACATTGCCTTATCAATAGGTAGCACAAAATCAGTAAAAGTTACAATTATGGCTTCACAATTATTTTCTCCTTTAACTATAAAAAATATTACCCTAAAAAATAGAATTGTCATTTCGCCCATGTGTCAATATTCTGCCGAAGACGGTTTTGCAAACAATTGGCATTTGGTGCATTTAGGAAGTCGTGCCAGCGGTGGTGCAGGTTTGATTATCCAGGAAGCGACTGCGGTTTCGCCAGAAGCCAGAATTTCTCCTTCAGACCTTGGAATCTGGAAAGATGAGCACATCGAAAAACTAAAAGAAATCAATCAATTTATTGTTTCTCAAAATTCGATTCTCGGAATCCAATTGGCGCATGCTGGACGAAAAGCCAGTGTTTCGGCTCCGTGGCTGGGCAATAAAAAGTTGGATTTCGCTCAAGGCGGATGGCAGACGGTTGCCCCAAGTGCGATTCCGTATCACGATGACGAACCTTTTCTTCCAGAAGCTTTAGATAAAAACGGAATCCAAAAAGTCATTTCCGATTTTAAATCCGCAACCAAAAGAGTAGTAGAAGCGGGTTACCAGGTTTTAGAAATTCATGCCGCACACGGTTATTTATTGCATCAATTTTTGTCTCCATTGACCAATGTAAGAACAGACGAATACGGTGGAAGTTTTGAAAACCGAATTCGTTTTACCCTAGAAATTATCGAAGCGGTTCAGTCTGAATGGCCTTCTAATCTTCCGTTGTTTGTTAGAATTTCAGCAACCGACTGGGTAGAAAACGGATGGAATCCAGAAGAATCCGTACAGCTTTCCAAAATATTAAAAGAAAAAGGGGTAGATTTAATCGATGTTTCGTCAGGCGGATTGGTTTCGCATCAAAAAATTACCCTTGGGCCAGGATACCAAGTTCCTTTTGCAGAAAAAGTAAAAAAAGAAGTCAATATCGCAACAGGAGCAGTTGGTTTAATTACCGAAGCCAAACAAGCCGAAGAAATCTTAAATAACGGTCAAGCCGATTTGATTTTATTCGCCAGAGAATCATTAAGAAATCCGAATTTGCCTTTGGATTTTGCCAAAGAATTAAGCAGCGATATTGAATGGCCAAAACAATACGAAAGAGCTAAACTTTAATATTTTTATTAGCCACAGATTACACGGATTAAATTGATTTTTAGCCACTAATTACACAAATTTTCACGAATTTATTTAAGTTTTAGGGCGCAACGATTTGTGTAAATTTGTGTAATTAGTGGCAAACAAAAAACCTTTTTAATCACATTAATCTGTGGCAAAAAAAAACATAACAACATGCAGAAAATAAAAACAGCATTATTATCATACGGAATGTCGGGGAAAGTTTTTCACGCTCCGTTTTTAGATATTCACCAAGGATTTGAATTATTAGGTTCTTGGGAAAGAAGCAAAAAACTAATTCAGGAAGATTATCCATACGTAAAAAGTTACGCTTCGCTAGACGAATTATTAAACGACGATGTCGATTTGGTAATTGTGAACACGCCAGTTGGAACCCATTACGAATATGCGAAGAAAGTGCTTCTAGCAGGAAAACATGCCGTTGTAGAAAAAGCTTTTACCACAACGGTCGCAGAAGCAAAAGAATTGGCAAAAATTGCAAAAGATAAAGGATTGAAATTGGCCGTTTTTCAAAACAGAAGGTGGGACAGCGATTTCAAAACCGTAAAGAAAGTTATCGATGACGGCGTTTTGGGAGATTTAGTGGAAGCCGAATTTCATTTTGACAGATACAATCCGTTGCTGAGTCCAAAAGCGCACAAGGAAACTGCCAATGATGGTGCGGGAGTTTTAAAAGATTTAGGGCCACATATTATTGATCAGGCAGTAAGTTTATTTGGCTGCCCAAAATCGGTTTTTGGAGATATCCGCGTAACCAGAGAAAATTCTGTTGTAGACGATTGGATAGATTTGACATTATTTTATTCTAATTTCAGGGTCAGAATAAAAGCAGGTTTTTTTGTGAGAGAAGCTAATCCAGCATACGTGATTCACGGAAAAAAAGGCTCATTTTTGAAACCACGCGGAGATGTTCAAGAAGACGAGTTAAAAGTGGGTAAAAAGCCAAATGTAGATTCTTGGGGAACAGAAGATGAAAGTCTACAGGGAATTTTACATACTGAAATAGATGGTAAAATCATCCGCGAAAAAATCCCGACACTTCAAGGCAATTATTTCAGTTTCTTTGACGGCGTTTACGATTCTATCGCAAATAACAAAGCAGAACCTGTTACTGCAGATGAAGGCGTAAAAGTAATGCAGGTTATAGAAGCGGCAATTGCAAGCAACGCACAGCAAAAGGTAATCAGCATATCATAAAAGGGAAACGATTTCTAAAGCTTGGCTTTTTGTAAGCTTCGGGGAAGCGTACTATTTATAGCAGAGAATTAATCCTTACAAAATATAGCTCCAGCGGAGCGGCATGTTTTTATAATCTGAAATGTATGTCGCTCCGCTGGAGTTTTTTTTATTTGGGATATTAAATTTCTATAAATTTTACCCCGCTGGGGTTTTATGTAAGTTTTTTAAAATATTACATCTCGTAAAATGATTTCTTTTTGATGTAGCTTCTTTTTTGGTTTCAAATTAAAAAACGTAACAAATTATAATTCGACTAAACCCGAAAAATTGTAATTTTAATAAGAAGAATTCAATCAATAACCTTCGAATTTATAAACAATAACGTTGTAAATTGTGCATAACCCTAGGCTCTGTATACTTTGCCAGGCGTTTTTAGTAATTTTGACAATATTCAATAAAATTCAATATGCTGATAAATTTTAATCCGTTAGCGCTTTTTCAAACCAAAGGGAAAATCAAGAAAGTATTTAGAGAAGCAAAAGCTTCCTATTTAAAACGAATTCGATTTGCCGTTGGAATGTTTTATTTCGGAATGGGATTAAGTTTTGCCACTTGGGCGAGCCGAATTCCAGATATCAAAACAGCGCTGCATTTAACCGAAGGCGATTTGGGTTCTATACTTTTTGCGCTTCCCGTTGGGCAATTGGCTATTATGCCTTTTTCGGGAAAAATGGTAACGAAATTTGGAAGCCACCGAATTTTGATTTTTTCTCTTATAATGTATGTTTTCTGCCTTGTTAATTTAGGTTTGGCAACAACATCGCTACAATTATCGCTCGGGTTATTTGTTTTTGGACTATTCGGAAACTTAGCGAATATTGCTGTAAATACGCAAGGTGTTTATACCGAAGTTTTGTTCAAGAAAACAATCATGTCGTCTTTTCACGGAATGTGGAGTTTTGCCGGATTTACAGGAGCATTAGTCGGATTGGGAATGCTGGCTTTAAAATTAAGTCCGCTGCATCATTTTATAATTGTGGGTATCATCGTTTTATTGATGGTAGCTTTTAATTTCAATTTTTTGGTTAGGGCCAAAGAAAAAAAGAAAGCCAAACAAGAAGGAAAAAAACTATTTGTAAAACCAGATTCGGCTTTGCTTTGGCTTGGAGTTATTGGATTCTGCAGTATGGCCAGCGAAGGTGTTATGTTCGATTGGAGCGGTGTTTATTTTAAAGATATTGTACAAGCGCCGGGGCCTTTGGTGGTTTTAGGGTATACTTCTTTTATGATTATGATGGCCAGCGGAAGATTCCTTGGAGACGGATTAATCAATAAATTTGGCCGCGAACGTGTTATGCAGATTAGCGGTGTCATGATTTCGGCCGGACTTTTTACAGCTGTTTTTCTTCCTTATATTATTCCGTGCACCATTGCTTTTATGTTTGTTGGTTTGGGAGTTGCTACCATTGTGCCTACCGTTTATAGTATTGCAGGTAAAAACCCAACAGTTCCTGCGGGAGAAGCTTTAACGATTGTTTCGAGTGTGAGTTTCCTTGGTTTCTTAATGGGACCACCTGTAATTGGCCATATCGCTCAAAGTTTCGGACTGCAGTTTTCTTTTGCTTTTATCGGAATTTTTGGAGTGCTGATTGCTTTTATGGTTTCTAAAATTAGAACTACTGTTTAGTTTTACAATTAAGCTTTTATTAAAATTAATAAAATCCTAAATAAATTTGTAAGAATTTATTTAGGGTTAAATATTTTGTTTATATTTGAATAACAAGCGACTTGCTTGCTGTTGAATTTTTTCCAAAAACCAATTTTTATCTTTTGAATGAAGGATTTGAAATCCTAAAGTAATGTTCACAGTAAATTGGATTTTTTGATGGTAAAAAAATACGCAGTCTTCTTTATTTTTTGGTTTTTTTATTCTGCCTTTGCACAGCAGGAAATAACAGTCATAGGAACTGTAATAGATGCAAGAACTCAAAATCCGCTGGAAAATGTAGTGGTGACGATACAGAATACAGCTGTAATGCAGCTCACTTCTAAAACAGGAAAATTTGAGCTTCACGTATTTCCGACTAAAGAACAATTGCTTTTGCTGAGAAGCCAAGGCTACAAAGATTTTCTTTTAAAACTACAGTACACTTCGGGACAAAATATCAATCTGGGCATTTTACAATTAGAAGATACCTATACAGATGAAGTTCCTGCTGCATTAATTACCTTATCAGACAATGATTTTTCTGATGACAACAGTTCATCCGAAATGACATCGGGTTTACTGCAGTCTTCACGCGATGCTTTTATGCAGACAGAAGCATTTAGTTGGGGTCAGGCCCGATTCAGGGTTCGTGGTTTAGACAGCGAAAACGGAACTATGATGCTCAACGGAATGACAATGAACAAAATCTACGATGGCAGACCGCAATGGAGCAATTGGGGAGGCTTGAATAATGTGCTTCGCAATCAGGAATTTTCAGTTGGAACCACGGCATCCAATTATACTTTCGGGGGGATTTTAGGAACGCAGCAAATTTCTACAAGAGCTTCATCCTATCGAAAAGGAAGCTCACTCACCTTTTCTGGAAGCAATGCTGCTTATACTTGGCGCGCTATTGGCTCATACGCTTCTGGAATGAGTTCTTCGGGCTGGGCTTATGTTGTCTCAGCAGGAAAAAGATGGGCAGAAGAAAGTTATTTTGAAGGAACCGATTTCAATGCAGATTCCTTTTTTCTTAGTGTTGAAAAGAAAGTTAACACGAAACATTCGCTCAATTTTACCGGATTTTATACTCCAAATTCACGTGGAAAAAATTCTCCCAATACCACTGAGGTTACGAATTTACTGGGCGAGAAGTACAATTCGTATTGGGGATTTCAGAGTGGCAAAAAACGGAATGCAAGGATTAAAAGAGTAGAAGAACCTTTGTTCATGCTCAATCATTATTTTAAAATTAATGATAAGACAAATCTGAATTCAACCGTCATGTATCAATTCGGGCAAGTGGGAAACAGCAATATTGACTACCAAAATGCTGACAGTCCAGACCCTGTTTACTACAAAAAAATGCCGAGCTATTTTAGCTCACTTTATGCAAAAGATTATGGTGAATTTTCGGGAGAATTTACGCCAGATTATGAAAATGCGGCCAAAAACAAAACGGCTCTTCTAGCAAATCCGCAAATTGACTGGAATGCAATGTATTTTGCCAATCAAAAGCAGACCCAGAACGGTTATGAACCTTCAAAAAGCCACTACGTTTTGTACGAGGACAGAACAGATGATAAGACTTTTGCAGTAAATTCAAATCTAAATACGCAGCTTACTTCCAATATTTCTTTTGATGGCGGATTTACTTTCAGAAAACTAAAATCACATAATTTCCAATATTTGCTGGACCTTTTGGGCGGAGAATATTTTGATGATATCGATTCGTTTTACAAAGGAAATCTGTCGCAATCTGATTTGCTGCATCCAGACAGACAAGTAAAAAAAGGAGATACTTATGGTTATAATTATAATTTTTTAGCTAATACCTTAGATGCTTTTACGCAGTTTAAATTTGTTTATAATAAAACAGAATTCTATTTGGCTCAATCTTATTCTATGTCAGATTATCAAAGAGAAGGATTGTATCAAAACGGACTTTATCCAACAACTTCTCTAGGGAAAAGTGAGAAAGTTAATTTTGAAAATTTTGGTTTTAAAGGCGGATTCACCTATAAAATTTCAGGAAAGCAATTGTTGTTTTTTAATGCAGCACATTTAACAAGAGCACCTTCGCTTCGAAATACTTTTTCTAATTCACGATTAAACAATTCTATAGTTGACGGGTTAGAAAGTGAGAACATATCGAGTGCTGATGCAAATTATATATACCGCTCAGCTAAATTAAAATTAAGGCTTACCGCTTATTATACTTTGATTAAAAACACTTCAAAAACATCATTTTTCTATGCCGAAGGAATTTTTGATAATGGAGCAGGTTATGATGCTACAGATGCTTTTGTAAGTCAGACCCTGACGCATTTAGACAAGAAAAATACAGGTGCAGAATTGAGTTTTGAATATCAGCTTTCTTCTACAATAAAAACCACTTTAGCTGCGGCTTACGGAAATTATATCTACAACAGTAACCCAAACGTAATGATTACTAATGACGCAAACATTTCAAAAGACAATAAACAGACTACTTTTGATTTTGGACAGGCCTATCTTAAGAATTACAAACAACCTGGAACTCCACAACAGGCTTATTCTTTTGGATTAGAATATCGAAACCCGAAATTTTGGTGGATTGGTACTAATGTTAATTATTTGGCAGAAAACTATATTGATGTTTCGCCCATTTCAAGAACATCTCAATTTTATATCAATCCAGCAAATGGTTTTCCGTTTCCCGAAGCAACTTCCGAAAGAGGAAACGAACTTTTGAAACAGGAACGATTTAATCCCGTAACACTATTAAATATTAATGGAGGAAAATCTTGGCGCATCAGTAAAAAATATATCGGACTTTTTGCAAGTGTAAATAATGTCTTAAACACAATTTATAAAACGGGCGGATTTGAACAGGCGAGAAATGCCAATTTTAGAGCTTTAAATCAGGACGTTTCCAGTGGCACGCCATCTTTTGGTCCAAAATATTATTACGGTTATGGACGAACTTATTTTTTAAATCTCACAATTGGTTTGTAAATCAAAATTTAATTGTCATGAAAAACACATTTTTGAACCCATTTATTGGAATTATATTGTTAAGCCTTATCAGCTGTAATACCGAAACTGAAACACCAGAATTGATTTGTACGCAACCAGATTTGGCAGTAAACAAAACCGTCGAAAAAGTTTATGAACTTTCTGGAAATACAGCCAAACAATATCTCTATGATGATGTTATTGAGGCTTATGTTGTTTCTAGCGATGAAGGCGGCAATTTTTTTAAAACGATTTATCTGCAGACTAAAGCAACAGACAAGCTTCCCGCATTAGGATTTAGTGTTCCCGTTGATGCATCCAATACTTATATCGATTATAGACTCGGAAATAAGGTGTATATAAAACTTAAAAATCAGTTTACAGATTTGTATTATGGCGGATTGCGAATCGGGAGTCTGTATGTAAGCAACGCGGGAGACCCAACGATTGGAAGAATTTCTCAAACGGAGTATAAAAATGTGCTAAACGCTTCCTGCACCATAATTGACGAAAATTTATTAGTTGAATCACTGTCTATAGAAAAAGCGCTCAATGACAGTAAATTAAATACGCTGATAGAATTAAATGATGTCGAGTTTACAGAAGCTGCCTTGGGACGACATTATTTTGAAGAGTCTAATAATGTTGGTGGTTCAACCAATTGGTATCTGAGAGACAAAACGGGAAATCAGATTATTTTTAGAACCAGCAGTTATGCAAAATTTGCCGAACATTTTGTTCCTGAAGGAAGCGGAAAAGTAAGAGGCATTCTAACAAAATTTGGCTCTGATTATCAATTTATGGTTCGCTCCGAAAGTGATGTTGAAATGAATGGAAAACGAAATACGCCCTTTTTTGCAGAAGATTTCCAGTCGGTTGCAAACAACGTCAATTTTGCACTACCAGGCTGGAGCAATATTGTAGAAAAAGCAACCAAGTTATGGAAAAGCATGGTGTATTCCGGAAATGGTTATGCCGAATTCAATACCACAAGCACAACGGCTGCCGAAAATGTTGCCTGGCTGATAACTCCAAAAATAAATTTAACAGGTTATAAAAATGCTGTTTTATCTTTTAGAAGCGCACAGCATGATTTAAAAGTAGATTCGCCATTAAATACTCTTGAAGTTTACGTTTCAACCAATTTTGACGGTTCAAGCGTCACCAAAGCAAAATGGACAAAACTGGAAGCAAAAGTTCCGTCTCTTTCAACTCCTTCCCGCGAATTCATGAGTTCCGGAGGAATTGACCTTTCTGCTTATACCGGAAACATACACATCGGATTTAAATACATCGGCTCTGGAAAAGACAAGACTTTGAATGGCGCTTTTATGGTTGATGATGTGAAGATTTTTGGGGAGAAGTAATTTAAGCTAATGAATAATAATTATGAAAAATAGAATACTATTGTGCCTGTTACTGATTAATGCAACATATGTTATTGCACAAGAAAAAGAATTTATAATCCATGACGATATCAAAAATGTATCCTCTAAAGTGTCAGATTATCATACTTTGCTGATAAATGATTTTGCATTTGCGTCTCAAAATGATACTATCTTTGAAACAGATTTTATTATAAAAAATGAAGAGTATAGTTCAGATACTGACGAAAATTATTTAAAACTGAAAACGGACAAGATATTAAAAGTAACTTCCCACTGGAATATTCTATTAACCAAGTTAGATGACAAAGAAACAAAGGTTTCAATTAAGTTAGTAAAAGCCGAATCAGGAAAGATGGTTTTGAAACTGAATCAAATTGTTTCAAAAGGAAAATTAGAGCAGAATTTAAAGGACTACATCAACAATAATAAAGTCAGTGAAGTTCATAATAAAAATGAAAACCAATCAAAAGCACAAAGTGAAGTTACAATAAGGCCTTTGGGAAATGGGTATAAGTTGCTTGAGAAAGACAATTATTCTGTACAATTTCCAGTCAAATGGGAAATGCAATGTCCTGGACCATTTCTTGAGCCGTTTTGTATGAGCGGTCCAAAAGAAGAAGAATATGTATATGTAAATTTAATAAAGGAAGATGTTAAGGAGGAATTTCATCACGAATTTTCTCAGTATGTAAAATATCAAGTTGAACAGCTCATCACTGATTGGCAAAAAGTTGTAAAGGAGGAAAAGATTAACGATAAGACATATATGATTGAGTATTATACTATTCTTGATAACAAGTTAAAATCAATACGATATTTCTATTCAATTGATAACGAATGTTACATACTGACATTTTGCGCCAATGACAATTTTTTTAATCTGTATTTAGAAGAAGCAACCAAAATAATGAATAGTCTTAAAATTAATAACAAATCAATTAAATTTTAGAAACAACATAAATTGTTGGTTTTAAGTATTGTAAGATTTGTTTTTTGTTTTTTAATGTTCCATATGTTTAATTTTTCATAGAATTTTGTATTTTGGTCATCCCAAATCAATACAAAAACTTATGAAAAACTACTTTATTGCCATCTTGTTGATGGTTTTTCCATGTTTGATCCACGGCCAGGATGCACCGGTTAAATTAAAACAGATTAATATCGTAAAAACAAATTACCAAAACTCTAAAGACGGTGAAATTGTTAATAAAACAATGGTTTTTAAAGACGGTAAACTTCAGACTATTACAACTTCAGATGTGGTTCAGCATTTTTACTACAATAAAAACGGTCTTCTGGACATGACTGTAAAAGATAAAATTGGAAGCGACTGGAAAGAAGTGATCAATTATACTTATGATGCGGATAATAACATTACCAAATTTGTAAAAAAATATCAGGAAGGGCCAAATTATATAACCAAAACAGTTTCGTTTGTTTATGAAGGTGCACGAGTAAAAGTAACTACAAAAAAGAGTACCAATCACCAAAATCTGGTTGAAGATATTGAATATTTGGTTGAAAACGGAATTATCGTAAGACGTACGTCACGAGACCGAAATAAGGCCATTATTGGAAAATTAGAATATGTTTATGTAAACGATAATGTCTCTAGACATAAAGGATTGGTTGGAGATAAAATTTCTAAATCATATACGTATGATGATAAAAAATCTGTTGATCAGTTAATCGTTCAAAGCCTTTTTGGGGATAATTATAAAGTTATCGTTCCAATGATTTCGTATCACGAAGATGAATTCGCTTTTGAGTCGATTTCATATAATAATGAATTGAATTTCAGTCCGTCTTCTACAGCGCTAGTTGCAGTGAGCAGAAAGTACAAATACAACAAATTGAATTTCCCGATTTCTTGCTCTCAAATTGAAGAAAACGGAATCGTAAAAACAGAAAAAACGTTTATTTACGAGTAGGCTTTCAGTTTGTCTAAATTATTCAAATGGAATTTTGTTGTGTCACTCGCAACAGAATTCCATTTTTTATTAAAGGGATATATGGCGATATAAATTTAAAATCAAAATTGTATAAGTAAATGTAGCGCGTAATTGATTAAATTTGCAGCTTATTCAAGACTATGTTAGAAAAAGAAGTTATAAATTTTGAGAGAACGGTAATTGTAGGTATCGTAACTCAGAACCAAAGTGAGGAAAAGCTTAATGAATATTTAGACGAATTGGAGTTTTTGACTTACACCGCTGGAGGTGAGGTGATAAAACGCTTTTCGCAAAAAATGGAACGCCCAAATCCGAAGACTTTTGTCGGTACAGGGAAAATAGACGACATCAATCTTTTTGTAAAAGAAAACAAAATATCGACTGTAATTTTTGATGACGAATTGACGCCATCTCAGCAAAAAAACATTTCTAGAATTATTGATTGCAAGATTCTCGACAGAACGAACTTGATTCTGGATATTTTTGCACAAAGAGCAGAGACTTCGTACGCAAGAACACAGGTTGAATTGGCGCAATGCCAATATTTGCTCCCAAGACTTTCGGGTTTATGGACACACCTTGAGCGTCAAAAAGGAGGGATTGGTATGCGTGGTCCAGGAGAGACTGAGATTGAAACAGATAGACGTATTGTTCGTGACCGAATTTCGTTATTGAAAGAAAAAATCAAAACAATCGATAAGCAGATGGGAATTCAGCGTAGCAATCGCGGTGCCATGGTGCGTGTCGCTCTTGTGGGATATACCAATGTCGGGAAATCGACTTTGATGAATGCTATAGGCAAAAGTGATGTCTTTGTTGAAAACAAATTATTTGCCACTTTGGATACAACGGTTCGAAAGGTTGTGATTAAAAACTTACCGTTCCTGCTTTCAGATACGGTTGGATTTATTCGAAAACTGCCAACTCAATTGGTGGATTCTTTTAAAAGTACACTCGATGAGGTTCGTGAAGCCGATTTGCTTTTGCATGTTGTAGATATTTCGCATCCCGATTTTGAGGATCATATCGAATCGGTAAATAAGATTTTACAGGAAATAAAAAGCAACGACAAACCAACGATTATGGTTTTTAATAAAATCGATGCTTACAAACACCTGACAATCGACGAAGACGATTTGATTACCGAAAGAACCAGAAAACACTGGACATTAGACGAGTGGAAACAAACCTGGATGAGCAATTTGGGAACCGATAAAGCATTGTTTATATCTGCCACTCAAAAGGAAAATTTTGAAGAATTTAGAGAAATGGTTTACGAAGCAGTTCGCCAGATTCATATCACTAGATTTCCTTATAATAATTTCTTGTATCCGGATTATAAAGATGCAATCGAAAAGGAAGAAGAATAAAAACAAAAAGCGCTCTAAAATTAAATTGGAGCGCTTTTTTTAATGACTAAATAGAAGCTTATTGTTTGTATCTAGCCCCGATGGAGGCGTTATCCTTGCTGGCCCGACGTCGGGCAACAGCGAGATATAGCCGAGAGCGGGAAATCGTGTTTATTCTAATGCCTTTTGTTTGGCTCCTGATGAATTAGAATCCAAAATTAACACCTAAACCAAATACTTGTCTGGTTTGAAAACCTCTGAAAGCATTATCGTCATAAATGGCTTGGAACGAAAAGTTTGCTGACAGGTATTTGTTTACCTTCATGATAATGTTCAACGAATAATCCATGTCGACGTTTTGTGGATCTTCAAGATAGTTTGAATACAGATTTAAGGTGTTTTCGGCCGTTACATTGGTCATAATAGCCAATTTGTAATAAACGGAAGCGTAAAAACCTAATTCGTAACGCATGCTTTTGTTGGCATCGACACCAAAATAAGTGCCGTCTACATAATCGATTCCAGATGTGTATCTGCTGTCTACGAATGTAAATTTTGAGGTTAGGGGCGCAAAATTTATTTTTAGGTTAGCATCTTTTGTCCAGTAAATTCCGGGACCGGTTGTAAGGTAACCAGGAGACATAAACTTAGTGTTTTCTGTTCTGATTTCTTTTCCGTTCTCGTCCTGACCGTAAATATACCCAGTGGTAAATTGCGTTCTAAAGTTCAGGAAATAAGAATAATACCATTGTCCAAAAGCTCTTTTTCCGACTATCGAATTGAGTTCGAAACGGTCATCTGTTTTCTTTTCGAAGTCGGCATTTTTAGTTTGCAATAAACCGTAAGATGCCAAAATCTTATTGTCCCAGGTTAAATCATCTTTTTTGTAATTAAGATCGTAATTAATACCGAGAGTTCCAGAAAAACTGTCTTCACCGCCGGCAATCCAGTTATTGAAACTGGACTGATTGAGTAATAGAGAGAAATTTCCTTTGCTCTTCCAGCCTTGACCTTCGATGGTGTCGTTTATTTTTTTGACTGCTTTTTCGGTATTCTGAATGAGTTCTTTTTCTGAGTTTTGTGCCTGAACAAAAGTAAAGTTCGCCACGATGCATAGTAAAAACGCCAACTTTCTCATGGTTGTATAGTTTAAGTGTATCATCAAATATACTAAAACCAACGGAAAACTGAGGGATAAATTGTCTGCAATTGCGGGTTATTTCTTAGATTGTTTGTATAGAGGTACTGCAGAGCAAGCCTCTCCGTACATGATGCTTCGTGCAAATGGCTGCAGATTATTTGCTGCCAAAATATAAGCACGCATCGGAACAGGTTTTCTAGAACAGCCTTTTACGATTACAGGTTTGTTGGCGTAAACAGAATAGTCGATTTTACTAAGGATTTCTTCGTAAAGACTTGCATCAAGATCTTCGATTGTTCCGTTCACTACTTTTTTGGCAAAAGGCGCTAGATGAACACCTACTAAAATTAATGCCCAAGCCGGAATAATAGCGTCTGTACCACAATTTACCGCTACATATTGATCTTGGTATTGCGACCAATCGTGGTTTTTAAGATGTTCTCTAAAGTCTTTTTCTTTTAGTAGAAATCCTTCCAAAAGCCATTGCGAAATGTCAATCTGCACACGCATTCCTTTTGGATAATAATCCTCTAAATCAAAAACTTCTAAAGCACTATTGGCTACTTTATTGATGATTTCTTCCATGATTTTCTAGTAAACAGTGTTCAGTTTTTAGTGCTCAGCCTAATAACTGAACACTAAAAACTAAATACTGAACACTTTTTATTAAAGCATTCCTAATTCTAACTTTGCTTCTTCGCTCATTAAATCTTTGCTCCAAGGCGGATCGAAAGTAATTTCTACATCTACATCTTTTACGTTTTCAATAGTTTTTACTTTTTCTTCAACTTCTCTTGGCAAGCTTTCTGCAACTGGGCAGTTTGGAGAAGTAAGTGTCATAAGGATTTTTACTTCGTAATCTGTGTTTACCATTACGTCGTAAATTAATCCTAATTCGTAAATATCTACCGGAATCTCAGGGTCGTAAATGCCTTTTAAAACTCTTACGATTGATTCACCTAATTCGTTTGTGTCTATTTCTTGTTCCATTGTTTTTGATTTTTCACCATATAAGTTATATAAGTTCATTTGAAATTGTATACTTAAATAAAATACACGATGTTTTATTTTTATAATTTAATCTTCTAACCAACGATATAATTCATTGACGTATGTTTTTTGACCTTCGTGATAAATGTTTGTAACATTAAAATTTATCATTAATCCTATTGGAGAATTTAGAAGTTTCATGTAAGACATTAGTTTGGCTATATGGATTGGAATAATTTGATCAACAGCTTTTAACTCCAAAACCAAACAATTTTCAATAAATAAATCACATCTTAAATCAGATTCTAACTCCAAACCTTTATACTGAACAGGAATTTTTAATTCTGATTGAAAGCTTAATCCTCTCAGAGAAAGTTCTTTAATCATGCACTGATGATAAATACTTTCTAAAAGTCCTGCGCCAATCTTTTTATGAACTTCAATTGCCGCTCCATTAACTTGATAAATTAAATCAGTCAAATATTTCTTTGTTATCATTTACTTTTTTAAGCAATAATAAGAAATAAAAAAGAAAGATAAAACTTACTTTATTTTTCTTCTCCATAATCTTGAGGTAAAAACTTAAATTTTCTTACATCACTTATATGGTTTAATTTTTTTAATTCTTGTTTTTTGCATCAAAAGCCAAAGCGTACATTTTGATGTTTTTTATCATCGAAACTAAACCGTTTGCACGTGTTGCTGATAAATGTTCTTTTAGGCCAATTTCGTCTATAAAATCAGTATCAGCTTCCAGAATATCTTTTGCTTTTTGATTAGAGAAAGCGCGAATCAAAATCGCTATTATTCCTTTGGTCAAAATAGCATCGCTATCAGCTGTGAAAACAATTTTATCGCCTTGTTCTTCACCTTGCAACCAAACTTTAGACTGACAGCCTTTAATTAAATTCTCGTCGGTTTTGTATTCTTCTTTGATTAACGGAAGACTTTTTCCAAGTTCGATGATGTATTCATAACGCTGCATCCAATCGTCGAACATTGAAAATTCGTCTATTATTTCGTCTTGTATTTCTTTTATCGTCATAATTATTCTTTAGCAAAATCAACTAATAAATTCACTAGTTTTTCGATTTCTTTTGGTGGAAAACCATTGTCAAAACCTGGTGTTTCGTATGTTTTTCCGTCTTTAGTTATTTTTAAATTTCCTATTGCAACACCATCATATGTGCGTTTGTCGGTAGGTGCTTTAAGTGAAGAAAGACCTTCTAAATTCACTTTTGAATATGCAGTAACAATTTCATTCCACTTTGCATCATCAATATTGATTTTTTCAGGTTCTGCATTACGCTGTTTAGTAACCAAAACCGTTTTGTTTTCTACTACAATACTTTTGTAATAGCCTCTTGACATTGCAGAATATTCAATTTGAGTTGAAGTCATATCTGTTTTTTTCTGACTGCAGCATCCAGTTGCCACAAAAAGCGTTAAAAGCAATAAAGACAATATTCTCATACAATAGATTTTTAGCTTAACATGGTTTGCGCTTTCTTAACCGCATCAACCATTTGGTCAATTTCTTCTTTTGTATTATAGAAAGAAAACGAAGCACGAATGGTTCCTGGAATACAGAAATAACTCATGATAGGCTGTGCACAGTGATGACCAGTTCTAACAGCAATTCCTAACTTATCGATAATAGAACCAACATCATACGGATGAATTCCGTCGATATTAAACGAAACTACAGAAGCTTTATTTTTGGTATTTCCATAAATTCGGATTCCTTCAATTTCAGATAAACGTTTTGTAGCGTGCTCTAAAAGTTCGTGTTCGTAAGCCTGAATGTTTTCAAAACCAACGCTGTTTAAATAATCAATTGCAGTTCCTAAAACAATTCCGCCCGCGATATTTGGAGTTCCGGCTTCAAATTTATGAGGCAAATCTGCGTAAGTAGTTTTTTCGAAAGTAACTTCTTTAATCATTTCGCCGCCACCTTGATAAGGAGGAAGTTTGTTCAGCCATTCTTCTTTTCCGTACAAAATTCCAGTTCCAGTGGGGCCACACATCTTATGGCCAGAAAAAGCATAAAAATCACAGTCTAATTCCTGAACATCTGGTTTTAAGTGCGGAACTGCCTGCGCTCCATCAATTAAAACTGCAGCGCCAACAGCATGTGCTTTGTCAATAATATATTTTATAGGATTGATTACACCCAATGCGTTTGAAATATGATTTACGGTAACGATTTTGGTTTTTTCCGAAAGTAAAGCATCGAATTCTGAAATTATTAATTCCCCATTTTCATCAATTGGAATTACTCTCAAAACTGCACCTGTTTTCTCGCATAACATCTGCCAAGGCACAATGTTACTGTGATGTTCTAATGAAGAAACCACAACTTCGTCACCAGCTTTTAAAATCGAAGCAAAACCGTTTGCAACTAAGTTAATTCCGTGTGTTGTTCCCGAAGTAAAAAGCACTTCGTGAGCATGTTTTGCGTTGATATGGTCTTTTACTTTTCCGCGAGAAATCTCATAAGCGTCAGTCGCTAACTGGCTCAAAGTGTGAACACCACGGTGAATGTTGGCGTTGATTTCTTGATAATATTTTACTTCTGCATCAATTACAACTTGCGGTTTTTGCGAAGTAGCTCCGTTGTCGAAATATACTAATGGCTTTCCGTTTACAGTTTGAGAAAGTATCGGGAAATCAGCTCTTATTTTTTGAATATCTAGCATGTCTTATTTAGAAAAAATCTATTTACAAAAGTACTAAAACTAAATTTGTTTATACAGCAATTCTATAATTTCCTTTTATGGCGCCATTGTTATAAGCCGTAAATGCTGATTCCGTAAAAAAAGATTTGCTTTTGTGAATTATCCGAAACAGATTTCGGATTTGAGTCTTAAAATCATGAACATAAATTATTTATATTGCAACAAAATACTAACTCATCATGAAAAAAATTCTCAAAGTACTACTGCTTGTATTGGTTCTCGCCTTTTTGTATTTCGGATTTACAACTTATCCGAAGCTGGATTTAATTTCGGGTTTCTCTGCCAAAAGTGTTGCGTCAGGACATTTTATTGACAATCGTCCGTTGGATTTAATTCAGAAAACCGATAATGATATTAAGTTGGTTGATTTGGCTAAAAACTCCATTGATGATGCTGGAAAATTTGCCATTTCTTCTGTTTACGGATTAAAAGAACGAAAAGCCATTTATCGTGAAGGCTTAGGAGCAACTTTGATTAATGATGATTTTGATGTTACAAAACCATATTTGCTTCCCAAAAGAACAAAACTTGAAAATAATCTTCCTTTTCCATATGGAAATAATGAACCAAAAGATACTGCATTTTCGAATGTTGATTATTCGAAATTAAAGAAAGCAGTAGACAATGCTTTTGATAAAACGGGGGCAAGAATTAAAAGAACTCGTGCCGTTGTAGTTTTGTATAAAGATCAATTGATAGCCGAAAAATACGATACAGGTTTTAATAAGGACAGTAAAATTTTAGGTTGGTCAATGACTAAAAGCATCACAAGTTCTGCTTTTGGAGTTTTGGCAAAACAAAGAAAAATTGATATTTACAAACCCGCTCCAGTTGCAGAATGGCAGAAT
Organism: Flavobacterium foetidum; assembly: GCF_004634245.1. Lineage (GTDB taxonomy): Bacteria > Bacteroidota > Bacteroidia > Flavobacteriales > Flavobacteriaceae > Flavobacterium > Flavobacterium foetidum. The sequence continues at coordinate 320,080 of NZ_SJTF01000004.1, read as the reverse complement.
GATGAACGCAAAAACATTACACTAAACGATTTGCTTCACATGAATTCCGGATTAGAATGGGAAGAGAATTACAGCACAATCTGCGACGCCACAAAAATGCTTTTCCAAGCAGAAGACATGGGAAAAGTGCAATTGGAAAAACAAGCGCAATTTAAGCCCAACACGCATTGGAATTATTCGTCAGGAACAACTAATTTATTGTCTTTAATTTTAAGAAGACAATTTAAAACACAACAAGAATATCTTGACTTTTGGTACAGCGCTGTAATCGACAAAATCGGAATGAACTCAATGATTGTGGAGCAAGATATGTCAGGAACTTTTGTGGGTTCGTCTTACGGATGGGCAACGCCACGCGACTGGTCAAAATTCGGATTATTATACTTAAGAAAAGGAAACTGGAACGGAGAACAAATCCTTGACGAAAGTTGGGTAAAATATACTGCAACACCAACCAACACTTCTGAAGGAAAATATGGTGCGCAATTTTGGCTAAATGCCGGAGGAAAATTCCCAGATGTTCCGCGAGACATGTTTTATTGCAGTGGTTACCAAGGTCAAATGGTGGCAATTATTCCGTCTAAAGATATGGTGATTGTGAGAATGGGAGTGAGAGAAGAAGAACCTGGATTTGATTTTAATGGGTTTTTGAAAGGGATTATTGAGAGTGTGAAGAAATAGAGATTGTTTACTCTTCCTGCAAGGTTTTGGAAACCTTGCAGGAAGAATAGGGTGTAAAAAAGCAAAATTCGCAAAGTTTTGTAATAAACCTTTGCGAACTTTGCGTAACCTTTGTGTCTTTGCGGTAAAACCTCGACTACAAATCAAACCCTAAATTCACGCCCAATTTCATAGCAATGATTTTAGTAATTCTTTGTTTTAATTCTGGTATTTTGATGCTTTCGATAACGGCATTTGAGAATGCGTACATTAATAAAGCTTTAGCTTCTTTTTTTGGGATTCCGCGTGACTGCATATAGAACATCGCTGTTTCGTCAAGCTGTCCAACAGTACAACCGTGAGAACATTTTACGTCGTCGGCGAAAATCTCTAATTGAGGTTTTGCGTTGATTGTTGCTTTATCACTCAATAAAATGTTATTGCTTTTTTGGAAAGCATTTGTTTTTTGAGCTTCTTTTTCAACCAAAACTTTTCCGTTGAAAACTCCTGTTGAACGATCAGAGAAAATTCCTTTATAATCTTGGAAACTTTCACAGTTTGGCTGTGCGTGGTTTACCAAAGTATAATGGTCCACATGTTGTTTATCATTCAAGATAGAAATTCCGTTAAGCGTACTCGTTAATCTTTCTCCGAAATGGTAAAAGTTTAAGTTGTTACGAGTTAAATTTCCTCCAAATGAGAAAGTATGGACAGAAGCATGACTTTCTTGTTGCTGTGAAACGTAAGTGTTGTCTATTAAATTTGCTTCGTTATTATCGTTCTGAATTTTGTAATAATCAACAATCGCGCGTTTTTGAGCAAAAATCTCCGTAACAGAGTTTGTCAAAACAGGATTTTCGTTCAAACTTTGGTGACGCTCAATAATTTGAACATGTGAATTTTCACCCACAATAACCAAATTTCTTGGTTGTACCATTAGAGCAGCTTCATTTCCAGTTGAGAAATACATGATTTCAATTGGTTTGTCAGCCACTTTTTTCTTTGGAATATTAATAAACGCACCTTCAATTGCAAAAGCAGTATTCAATGAAGTCAAACTGTCATCTTTACTTGCAATTTGATTAAAGTAAGTATCAATAACCATTTTATATTTTGGTTTAGTCAATGCCGATGACATCAAACAAACATCGATTCCGTCATGTGTTGTAGAAGACAAATGGGAACTGAAAACACCATCAATAAATACTAATTTGTACGTATCAATTTCGTGTAAAAAGTATTTTTTTACCTGATTGAATTCGATTGCATTTTCCTGCTTTGGAAAAACCGTAAAGTCATTTTTTAAGATGGCATTTAGCGATGTGTATTTCCAAGCTTCTTCTTTTTTGGTTGGGAAACCTTTATTTTCGAAGTTTTTTAAAGCATTTGTGCGTATGTCATGTAAATCCGAATGTACATCGACACGCTCTTCAAAAGCCATAAAAGACGATACTAATTTTTCTTTTAAATCCATTTTCGTAGTTATAAGTTATAAGTTATGAGTTATGAGTTTTTGCAAACTGTAAACTGTAACTGTAAACTAGTTTTCTGCTTTAATCCAGTCGTATCCTTTTTCTTCTAATTCGTAAGCCAATTCTTTTCCACCAGATTTTACGATTCTTCCGTTGTAAAGAACGTGAACGAAATCAGGAACGATATAATCTAATAAACGTTGGTAGTGTGTAATCACGATAATAGCGTTTTTGTCGCTTTTTAATTTGTTTACACCATTTGCAACAATTCTTAAAGCATCGATATCCAGACCAGAATCCGTTTCGTCTAGGATAGCTAATTTCGGCTCTAACATTGCCATTTGGAAAATCTCGTTTCTTTTTTTCTCTCCTCCAGAAAAACCTTCGTTAAGAGAACGAGAAAGAAACTTACGGTCGATTTCTAATAATTCCGATTTTTCACGAATTACTTTCAACATTTCGTTAGCTGGCATTTCTTCTTGTCCGTTTGCTTTACGAGTTTCGTTGATAGCAGTTTTCATGAAGTTGGTAACGCTAACTCCAGGAATCTCTACTGGATATTGAAAAGAAAGGAAAACTCCTTTGTGAGCTCTTTCTTCTGGAGCTAAATCAGCAAGATCTTCTCCGTCAAGGATTACTTCACCATCTGTAACTTCATAGTTTTCGTTTCCTGCAATAACAGCAGAAAGCGTACTTTTTCCAGAACCGTTTGGTCCCATGATAGCGTGAACTTCTCCAGCTTTAACTTCTATATTAATTCCTTTAAGGATTTCTTTATCACCAATTGCGGCGTGAAGGTTTTTTATTGATAACATCTTATTTATTTGAAAATTTAGATAATTTGAAATTTGAAAATTTCAAGATTGCTATTTTTTATTTTTTTTATTCGTAATGTCCTTTTAAAGAGAGAATCTCCAATATTTCGATAGTTCCTTCGTCAGTAACTCGGTATATTATTCTGTGTTCTCTATTTATTCTTCTAGACCATTTTCCTGAAAGTTCATATTTTAATGGTTCTGGTTTTCCTATGCCTTCGAAAGGATGAAGTAAAATATCTGCAATTAAAGCTGTAATTTTATTCATGACTGCTTTATTCCCAGATTTTTTCCAATATTCTCTGTCTTTTAGAGCTTTTTCAGAATAAATTACTTCCACAAATCTTCCAAGTCTATTTTAACTCCTTTACCATCTTTTATGCTTTGCTCAGCATCTAGAATCTCTTTTACAAATTCAGGATTATATGGTTTTTCATTTTCTTCAACAATTTCAAAACCAAGAGATTTTGCCAGTGATTGAAAAACCGGAAAATCTTTCTTCTTTACATTTTTTAAGATGATGTCCATAATTCCTTAATTTTTTATTAACCTACAGATCCTTCTAAAGAAATCTCTAATAATTTTTGAGCTTCAACCGCAAATTCCATTGGAAGTTTGTTCAAGACATCTTTACTGAAACCGTTTACAATTAAGGCAATCGCTTTTTCAGTCGGGATACCTCTTTGGTTGCAATAGAAAACCTGATCTTCTCCAATTTTACTTGTAGTGGCTTCGTGCTCGATTTTTGCTGTTGGATTTTTACTTTCGATATAAGGGAAAGTATGCGCACCACAATTGTTACCCATTAATAACGAGTCACATTGAGAAAAGTTTCTTGCATTTTCTGCTCTTGGCGAAATTTGCACTAAACCACGGTAGCTGTTTTGTGATTTTCCAGCCGAAATACCTTTAGAAATAATAGTCGATTTAGTGTTTTTTCCTAAATGGATCATTTTAGTTCCAGTATCCGCTTGTTGGAAATTATTGGTAACAGCAATAGAATAAAATTCTCCTACTGAATTATCTCCTTTTAATACGCAAGAAGGATATTTCCAAGTTACAGCAGAACCTGTTTCAACTTGTGTCCATGAAATTTTAGCGTTTGTTTCGCATAAACCTCTTTTGGTTACAAAGTTGTAAACCCCGCCTTTTCCTTCTTTATTTCCAGGGAACCAGTTTTGAACCGTAGAATATTTAATTTCAGCATCGTCTAAAGCGATTAATTCAACCACAGCAGCGTGTAATTGGTTTTCGTCACGACTTGGAGCTGTACAGCCTTCAAGATAAGAAACGTAGCTTCCTTCATCAGCAATAACTAGAGTTCTTTCAAATTGTCCAGTTCCTGCTTGATTGATTCTGAAATACGTTGAAAGTTCCATCGGACATTTTACACCTTTTGGAATATAACAGAAACTTCCGTCAGAGAAAACTGCTGAGTTCAATGCTGCGTAGAAGTTGTCTTTTTGAGGTACAACAGTTCCTAAATATTTTTTTACTAATTCTGGATGTTCTTTGATTGCTTCAGAAATCGGGCAGAAAATAATTCCTTTTTCAGCCAAAGTTTTCTTGAAAGTTGTTGCTACCGAAACAGAATCGACCACAATATCCATAGCGATATTGTTCATCTTTTTTTGTTCGTCGATAGAAATTCCTAATTTTTTGTACATCTCTAATAATTCTGGATCAACATCATCCAAAGTTTTATTAGGATCTACTTGTTTTGGAGCTGAATAGTAAGAAATCGCCTGAAAGTCTGGTTTTTCATAACTTACGTTTGCCCATTCTGGCTCAATCATTTCTTTCCAAGCACGGAAAGCCTCGATGCGCCATTCGGTCATCCATTCTGGTTCTTCTTTTTTAAGAGAAATGGCTCTAACAATTTCTTCGTTTAAGCCAATAGGGAAAGTTTCAGATTCTATATTGGTATAAAATCCGTACTCATATTCTTTAGTTTCCAGTTCGATTTTTAAATCGTCTTCGGTGTATTTACTCATTTTTAATTTTTATCTAGAAAAATGTTTTCAGCTTTAATTATAGCGAAAATGATTCTCCGCATCCACAAGTTCTGCTTGCATTCGGATTATTGAAAACAAATCCTTTTCCGTTTAATCCGCCAGAGAATTCTAATATAGTCCCTGCTAAATATAGAAATGATTTTTTTTCAACAGCAATAGATATCTCGTTGTCTACAAATATTTTATCATCATCGTTTTTGGTCTTATCAAATTTTAATTCATATGACAAACCAGAGCATCCGCCGCTTTTAACACCAACTCTTACATAGTCGTGCGCAGCATCAAAACCGTCGTCTTTCATTAAGTCGATGATTTTCTTTTTGGCAGTATCAGAAACTTTTATCATTGTTCTTAGTTGTTTGTTTTTAATAAGCAATTTTTCTTCTGTAATGAATTTAGTACAGATTTAAAACGCTAATATTCAATGTTAAATCAAAATTGTCTGCAAAGATACGACTTAAAAACCTTTTTCCATAACGCTTCACATTATTATAACAAATGTTAAAATAGATATTAGTTATTTTAACCCGTTGGGTGAAATAGAATTAGATAGCTCATTCAGAATTAAAATCTAATTTATCTAATAAAATCCTTTAATCCTGATAGCTATCGAGAGCGTGAAAATTCTTTTGTTTGTAAATTTTTCACGCAGATTCAAAACAGATTTAGACATATTTATATCAAAGCTGACTTAATAGAATTGAAAAAAAAATTTCACCCAATGGATTATTTTTAATAAAAAGTACGCAATTTATCCTCTCGAGATTATTTGATAGTTTAAGCCATCTCATGGTTGCTATTTTTAACTTTTTGAACAGATTTTAGCATAAAGAAATTGTATTTCCTAGCTTTGTTTTTCTAATAAAATTGAACTTATGAAACTCTACCCAATAGAATCAGGAAATTTTAAGTTAGACGGTGGCGCAATGTTTGGCGTGGTTCCCAAAACAGTTTGGAACAAAACTAATCCGGCCGATGCCAATAATCTAATCGACATTGCGGCAAGATGTCTTTTAATCGAAGATGGAAATCGTTTGATTTTGATTGATACCGGAATGGGAGATAAGCAATCTGAAAAATTCTTTGGCTATTATTCGCTTTGGGGATCACATTCGCTAGATAAATCTTTGGCGAAATATGGTTTTGATCGAAATGATATTACAGATGTTTTTATGACGCATCTTCATTTTGATCATTGCGGTGGAAGCGTGCAATGGAATGCCAATAAAACAGGATATGAACCCGCTTTTAAAAACGCAAAATTCTGGACAAACGAAAACCATTGGGAATGGGCCACAAAACCCAACGCTAGAGAAAAAGCTTCTTTCTTGTCTGAAAATATTCTGCCAATGCAGGAAAGCGGACAGCTCAATTTTGTTACAAGACCAGAAACTGATTTTGGATTCTCAAAAGAATTGAATTTTGATATTTATTACGTTGACGGTCATACCGAAAAACAAATGATTCCGTACATTAAATATCAGGATAAAACTATTGTTTTTTGTGCCGATTTATTAGCAACAGCCGGACACATTCCGCTGCCGTATGTTATGGGATATGATACAAGACCATTGCTTACCATGCCTGAAAAGTCAAAATTCCTTAATCTAGCTGCAGATCAAAATCATTATTTGTTTTTGGAACACGATGCACATAACCAGATTATAACGGTGGAGCATACTGAAAAAGGGGTGAGGCTAAAAGAGGTTTTTACGTGTGACGAAATTCTTTAAATTGATTTGTGATTTTTCTTTAAAAAATTGAAAAAAAGCTTCATAATTTCATAACACAGTGTTAATGGTTAGTTTTTTGTAACAAAAAAGTATAATTTAGACCCTTGATTTAACTTCTTATAAAAATAAACATACATGAGCCACATAAAACCTTTTAAATTATCTGCTTTTGCTTTATTAGTTTTAGCAGGTTGCAGCGCCACTGTTCAAGCGCAGGTTTCTACATCTAAAGAATTTATAAAAGCACCTTTAGAGATTGTAAAAAAAGCTCCAGTTTCAGAAAATGAACTAAAGAGATGGAGTCATCTGGATTTAATCAAAGATTCTATTCCGGGAATGAGTGTTGATAAAGCTTATGCCGAATTATTACAGGGTAAAACGGGAGTAAAAGTAATTGTCGGAATTGTAGATTCTGGTGTAGATATCGAACACGAAGATTTAAAAGGAATGATTTGGACTAATCCTAAAGAAATTCCAGGCAACGGAATCGACGATGATAAAAACGGTTTTATTGATGATGTGAACGGATGGAATTTTCTTGGCAATTCAGTACACGAAAATCTTGAAATGACCCGCATCGTTAAAAAAGGCGATGACGGTTCTGCACAATATAAAGAAGCTTTGGCGCAATATACAGAGAAATATGAGAAAGCTCTAAAAGACAAAGAGCAGGTAGATTTCTTATTGGATGTTCACAGCACTATCAAAAAAGCATTAAATAAAACTACTTACAAAGTTGAAGATCTAAGCGCGATTACTTCTGCCGATGCAAAGGTGTTACAAAGCAAGAGAATAATGACTCAGATTTTTACCAACGCAGGCCCGACATTTGATCCGGAAGCTGATTTTGGAGAATACAAAGAACAAGTTTACGATCAATTAAACTATAACTTAAACAAAGAGTTCGACGGAAGAAAAGTCGTAGGCGATAATCCAGACGACATTAAAAATAACCGTTATGGCAATAATGTTGTTTTTGGCCCAGACAAGGAAAAAGCGCTTCACGGAACACACGTTGCCGGAATTATTGCTCAGATTAGAGGTAATAATCTAGGTGGAGACGGAGTAGCAAACAACGTTGAAATCTTGACCGTTAGAGCAGTGCCAGATGGCGACGAATATGATAAAGATATCGCTTTGGCAATTCGTTATGCTGTAGATAACGGTGCAAAAATAATCAACGGAAGTTTCGGTAAAAGCTTTTCGCCGCACAAAGATTGGGTTTATGACGCTATAAAATATGCAGCTAAAAAAGATGTTTTAATTGTACATGCTGCAGGAAACGATGGATATAATATTGACGAAACCAAAAACATCAATTATCCGAACGATTCTAAAGATAACGTAAAAGAGTTTTCGGACAACGTAATAACAATTGGCGCAATCAATAAAGAATATGGAAAGAATGTTGTAGCATCATTTTCTAATTTCGGAAAAATAAATGTAGACGTTTTTGCTCCAGGTGAAGAAATTTACGCAACTGTTCCGAACAATAAATACAAATATCTGCAAGGAACTTCTATGGCATCTCCAAATGCTGCTGGAGTTGCGGCTTTAATCCGTTCGTATTATCCAAAATTAAAAGCTGCTCAAGTTAAAAAGATTTTAATGGAATCAGGTGTGGCGCTCCCTTCTCAAGTAGTTTTAGGAGAAAATCCAAATCCAGATCAGGAACCGGTTGCGGTATCATCTGCAGAATCTTCAAAAACAGCAAAAATGGTAAATGCTTACAATGCTTTACTAATGGCAGAAAAAATGTCTAAGAAATAAAAAGAATACACTATTAATCCGATGGAAGAGTGAATGCTCTTCCATTTTTATTATTTACTAATCATGCGAAAAATTATTTTACTTTCATTTTTGAGTTTAGGTCTAAGCTCGACATTTGCGCAAAATGCCCCATATTGGCAGCAGCATGCCGATTATAAAATGGAGGTTTCGATGGATGTTAAAAACTATCAGTACAAGGGAAAACAAGAATTGGTTTATACCAATAATTCTCCTGACACTTTAAAAAAAGTATTTTATCATTTATACCTAAATGCTTTTCAGCCTGGAAGCGAAATGGATGCGAGACTTCATTTTATCAAAGATCCTGACGGAAGAATGGTAAATAAGGTAAAAACCGCTGATGGTAAAGAAGTAAAACAAAGCCGTATTGAAACTTTAAAACCAAATGAAATTGGGTTTTTAAAAGTTACAAATTTCAAACAAGATGGAGTTGCGGCGCAAACAAGAGTTTCAGGAACTATTTTAGAAGTTACCTTGGCGAAACCAATTTTGCCAAATTCAAAAAGTACGTTTACTTTGGATTTTGACGGACAGGTTCCGGTTCAGGTTCGTCGTACCGGAAGAAATAACTCTGAAGGCGTTGAACTTTCGATGTCGCAGTGGTATCCAAAATTGGCTGAATTTGATTTTGAAGGATGGCATGCAGACCCATACATTGCGAGAGAATTTCACGGTGTTTGGGGTAATTTTGACGTAAAAATTACAATCGACAAAGAATACACAATTGGGGGTTCAGGATATCTTCAGGATAAAAATGCAATCGGACATGGTTACGAAGACGAGGGCGTGACAGTCACATATCCAAAGAAAACAAAAACATTAACATGGCATTTTATTGCGCCAAATGTTCACGATTTTACTTGGGCTGCTGATAAAGAATATACTCATGATATTGTAAAAGGACCAAACGATGTCGATCTGCATTTCTTCTACAAAAACAATCCAAAAACTACGGCAAACTGGAAACAGTTAGAGCCTTTAATGGTTAAAGTAATGGACTATTACAACCAAAGAGTTGGTGCTTATCCGTACAAACAATATTCATTTATTCAAGGAGGAGACGGCGGAATGGAGTATGCTATGTGTACGCTTATGCTAGGAAACGGAACTCTCGAAGGAATTCTGGGAACAGCAACACACGAGTTAGGACACTCTTGGTTCCAGCATATTTTGGCATCAAACGAATCAAAACACCCTTGGATGGATGAAGGTTTTACAACTTACATCGAAGACAGTGCTTTGAATGAATTGAAAGGAGACAAAAAAGAGGCTAACCCATTTAAAGGAAATTATGCCGCTTATTACAGTTTGGTAAATTCTGGAAAAGAACAGCCGCAAACTACTCACGGAGATCGTTATGACGAAAACCGTCCGTACAGCATTTCTTCTTATATTAAAGGAAGTTTGTTCTTGTCTCAGTTAGAATACGTAATCGGAAAAGAAAATCTTGATGCTACCTTAAAAAGATATTATAATGATTTCAAATTCAAGCATCCAACTCCAAATGACATCAAAAGATCTGCAGAAAGAGTTTCTGGTGCTGAGTTAGACTGGTACTTAACAGACTGGGCTCAAACAACCAATACTATCGATTACGGAATAAAAGATGTGGCCGATAATTCTGGAAAAACAACTGTGACTTTAGAAAGAATCGGGAGAATGCCAATGCCTATCGACTTAAAAGTAGATTATACAGATGGGACTTCTGAAACATTCTACATTCCGTTAAGAATGATGAATTTCATCAAACCGAATCCAAATCCAAACGAAAAAAGAACAGTTTTGGCTGATTGGGCTTGGGCGCAGCAAAACTACAGTTTGACGATTGACAAAAACAAAACGGCAATCAAAAAAATCACTATCGATTCAAGCGGATTAATGGCTGATGTAAAACAAGGAAATAATGTTTTTGAAGTGAAGTAATTCTTCTTCAAATTAGTAATAAAAAAATCTCGTCTAGAAATTCTAAACGAGATTTTTTTTTTTAGAGCATCACAAAAGGCATTTTTAATAAACAGGATTTCCCGCTCTCGGCTATATCTCGCTGTTGCCCGACCTCGGGCCAGCAAGGATACCGCCTCCATCGGGGCTAGATACAAACAATGGGCTTCTTTTAAAGATTTAATTTAGCACTGTCCAAAGATTCTCTCATTTTTGTCATTTCGACCGAAGGGAGAAATCGCACTAGAAACTCGACAAAGATTAGCGATTCTCTTTGTGGATTCACGAGTGTGATTTGCTTTGCCAGTTCGCTATCGCTCGAGTCTCCCTTCGGTCGAAATGACAAAACAATAAAAAACCTCCAGCTTTAGCTGGAGGCAATATTTTATAATGATATTAAAATCCTTACTGAACAAGATTTCAACCCAAATGCTCAATCATATCTTTTGTCATTGATTCCAAATCAAATTTATGATTCCATCCCCAATCTTCTCTGGCAGCAGAATCATCGATACTTGCCGGCCAGCTGTCCGCAATTTTCTGACGGAAATCTGGATTGTACGTAATCTCAAATTCTGGAATATGTTTTTTGATTTCGGCGGCAATTTCAGTTGGCGTAAAACTCATTGCGGCTAAATTGTACGATGAATGAATCTTAATCTGCTCCGCTGGAGCTTTCATGATGTTGATGGTTGCATCGATTGCATCATCCATATACATCATTGGCATTTTGGTTTCTGAAGATAAAAAGCATTCGTATTTTTTATCTGCAATCGCTTTGTAGAAAATATCAACAGCATAATCTGTAGTGCCGCCCCCTGGAGGAGTAGACCAGCTGATTAAGCCAGGATAACGAATACTGCGCACATCAACACCGTAGATATTATGATAGTATTCGCACCATCTTTCGCCTGATTGTTTACTGATTCCGTAAACCGTTGAAGGTTCCATTATGGTATATTGAGGCGTGTTTTCTTTTGGAGTTGTAGGTCCGAAAACTGCAATACTTGATGGCCAGAAAATTTTCTGTATTTTTTTAGCTTTAGCCAAATTTAAAACATGAAAAAGCGAATTCATATTTAAGTCCCAAGCAAAAGCAGGATTCTTTTCTGCTGTAGCCGACAAAAGTGCAGCCATCAAATACACATCGGTAATTTGATGAATTTCTACCAAATGTTCAATCTGATTAAAATCTAAAGCGTTGACCACTTCAAACGGACCTGAATTAACAACATCAGTATTTAATTTACGGATATCAGAAGCGATAACATTTTCGGTTCCGTATAATTTGCGCAACTTTTGCGTCAGTTCTGTACCAATCTGACCGCATGCGCCAATGATCAATATTTTTGGATTCATTTTTTGTTATTTTTTGCAGACACAAATATAACGTTTTCGCAATAACATCTGTTTTTTACAATCATAAATTATTAATTCAACAATAAAAAACTTTGTTCGTTACAAAATTCTTGACAGAAGGCTTTCGTTAAGAATAGGATGCTATATTTTTGTTTTTATGAGAAGATAAAAAAGAAATCTTGTAAATGGGCAGGAAAAGACAAATGTAAACTTGTAGGAGTTGCAGTAAAAAAACAGAGTTTACAATTGTAAAATTTACTTCGTAACTTTGCAGTCTAATGTTTTACAAATGAATCATAAAATATCTCTTTTCGCACTTTTATTTTTTGTGTTGATTTCCTGTCAGAATGAAAATGAGAAACGCAAAGCTGAGAATGCCAAGGAAGCTAAAAAGAAAGAAGTTATTTTTAATAATATCAGTAAAAACTGGATTTTTATTGACGAGCCTATTAATGAGATTTCAGAATCAAAAATAAACTCATGGAAAGAGTGGCGCGAATTTCTTCAGGAATTGGGATATAAACCGAAAAAAACAATAGGTGCTTTTCAGAAAAAATCGGCAGTGATTTCAAAAAAAGCAATGGCCTTAAACAATAATATTCCGCCTGAATTTAATCAACCGCACATCAAAAGCCGTATTTCAATTTTAATTACCAAAATTCGAATGCTGGATTTGTTTATTCATTTAAATAAAATTCCAGACGATAAAGTGGTTTTTTTGGTTGGAGAAATCAATAAAGAATTGATTTCTTTAGAAAGGCAGATGGATAAGGTTATTGAAAGAAGCAAGATTCCGAAAGAAGAAGGAGAAGCAGATTTTTTAAAAATGTTAGACACGGCGCGTGCGATTCCGAATTCTGCTCCGCCATTAGATCAAAATATTCCTAAAATTGAGTAAAAACGCCTTATATACCACATACGATAATCTGCCAAAAGCACAGCAGATTGCCACAAGTTTACTGGAAGGGAATCAGGTAAAAATGAACATCAGCGGATTATTAGGATCTGCTGTTTCGTTTATTATACGTTCCGTTTTCAGGAAAACCGAACTGCCTTTTTTGATTGTTTTAGACAACAAAGAAGAAGCCGCTTATTACCTAAACGATTTAGAGCAAATGATTGGAGAACAAGATGTTTTGTTTTACCCTGCATCATTTCGCCGCCCTTATCAAATAGATGAGACTGATAATGCAAATGTTCTACTTCGTGCTGAGGTTTTAAATAGAATCAATTCTCGAAAAAAGCTAGCGGTAATTGTTACCTATCCGGAAGCGCTTTTTGAAAAGGTAGTTACTCGTAGGGAATTAGACAAAAACACCTTAAAAGTAGCCTTAAATGATAAGATTTCGATTGATTTTATCAATGAAGTTTTGTTCGAATACGAATTCAAAAGAGTAGATTTTATCACAGAACCTGGAGAATTTTCAGTTCGTGGTGGAATTGTAGACGTGTTCTCTTTCTCAAACGATCATCCGTATCGAATTGAGTTTTTCGGAAACGAAGTCGACAGCATCAGAACTTTTGATGTAGAGACACAATTGTCTGTAGAAACGCATAAAAAAATCACGATTATCCCGAATGTCGAAAACAAGCTTTTTCAGGAAAACCGTGAAAGTTTCTTAGATTACATTGCGGAGAAAACAGTTCTTTTCATTCAAAATACAGAAGGCCTTTTTAGTCAGTTAGACAAACAATTTGCAAGAGCAGAAGAAGCTTTTGAGAAACTTTCGAAAGAAATAAAACACGCCACGCCAGAGCAATTGTTTTTAAATCAAGCTTCATTTATAAAACGAGCTTTAGATTTTTCGGTTGTAGAGTTGACCTCGAGACCGGTTTTTAAAACCACTAAAAAATTCGAATTTCATATTCAGCCTCAGCCGTCATTCAACAAACAATTTGATTTATTGCTGAATAATCTGAGCGATAATCATTTTAACGGATATGTTAATTATCTGTTTTGTTCGAATGAAACTCAGGCAAAACGTTTTCATGATATTTTTGAAAGCTTAGACGAAGCCAATTCAGAGAACATCAGAAAACATTATCACACGATTGTGCTTCCTTTGTATCAGGGCTTTATTGATGAAGAAAACCAAATAACGGCTTATACCAATCATCAGATTTTTGAGCGTTATCATAAATTCAACATCAAAAACGGCTATTCTAAAAAGCAAAATATCACTTTAAAAGAATTAACCGCACTTTCTGTCGGTGATTATGTCACGCACATTGATCACGGAATCGGGAAGTTTGGCGGATTGCAGAAAATTCAAGTAGAAGGAAAAACGCAGGAAGCCATAAAATTAGTTTATGCCGATAATGATATTGTGTATGTAAGCATTCATTCGCTTCATAAAATCTCAAAATACAACGGAAAAGACGGAACGCCTCCCAAAATCTATAAATTAGGGTCGAATGCTTGGAAGGTTTTAAAACAGAAAACCAAAGCGCGCGTCAAACATATTGCGTTCAACTTGATTCAGCTTTATGCGAAACGCCGTTTAGAAAAAGGTTTTCAGTTTGCGCCAGACAGTTATCTTCAAAACGAATTAGAAAGTTCGTTTATTTACGAAGATACGCCAGACCAAATGAAATCGACGGCAGAAGTAAAAGCCGATATGGAGAGTGACCGCCCTATGGATCGATTGGTTTGTGGTGATGTTGGTTTCGGAAAAACCGAAGTGGCGATTCGTGCTGCTTTTAAGGCGGTTGATAATAGTAAACAAGTTGCGGTTTTGGTTCCAACAACGATTTTGGCGTATCAGCATTACAGAACCTTCTCAGAGCGTTTAAAAGACATGCCAGTTTCCATTGGTTATTTGAATAGATTTAGAACTGCAAAACAAAAAGCACAGACTTTAAAAGATTTAGCCGAAGGAAAACTAGATATTGTAATTGGAACGCATCAATTGGTAAACAAAAATGTGGTTTTTAAAGATCTCGGTTTATTGATTGTCGATGAGGAACAGAAATTCGGCGTAAACGTAAAAGATAAACTGAAGACTATCGCTGCCAATGTCGATACGCTGACATTAACCGCAACGCCGATTCCGAGAACGCTTCAGTTTTCGTTGATGGCGGCGCGAGATTTATCGGTAATTACAACGCCTCCTCCAAATCGTTATCCGATTGAAACGAATGTCGTTGGTTTTAATGAAGAAATTATCCGCGATGCGATTTCGTATGAAATTCAAAGAAACGGACAAGTTTTCTTTATCAATAACCGAATCGAAAATATAAAAGAAGTGGCGGGAATGATTCAGCGTTTGGTTCCAAATGCAAGAGTCGGAATTGGTCACGGGCAAATGGATGGCGCAAAACTCGAAGAATTGATGTTGGGTTTCATGAACGGAGATTTTGATGTTTTGGTGGCAACCACAATCATCGAAAGCGGATTGGATGTTCCAAATGCGAATACAATTTTCATCAATAATGCTAACAATTTCGGCTTATCAGACTTGCATCAAATGCGAGGTCGAGTAGGGCGAAGCAACAAAAAAGCATTCTGCTATTTTATCTGTCCGCCGTATTCGTCAATGACCGAAGATGCTAGAAAACGTATTCAGGCTTTGGAACAGTTTAGTGAATTGGGAAGCGGTTTCAACATTGCCATGAAAGATTTGGAAATTCGCGGTGCCGGAGATTTATTAGGAGGAGAACAAAGTGGTTTCATTAATGAGATTGGTTTTGATACCTACCAAAAAATCATGAACGAAGCGATTGAAGAATTAAAGGAAAACGAATTTAAGGATTTGTATCCTGAGGAAAACGACATTGATACAAAGGAATATGTAAAAGACATTCAAATAGATGCCGATTTTGAGCTTTTATTTCCAGATGAATATATCAATAACGTTTCGGAGCGTTTGGTCTTGTACAACGAATTAGGAGCCATAAAAGACGAAGCCGATTTACAAGAATTCGAGAAAAAACTAATTGACCGTTTTGGTCCATTGCCAAAACAAGCTGTTGCCTTATTAAACAGCATCAGAATAAAATGGATTGCCACAAGAGTCGGTATCGAGAAATTGGTCTTGAAACAAGGCAAAATGATTGGCTATTTCGTATCAGACCAACAATCTGATTATTATCAATCTTCTAAGTTTAGAAACGTCTTGAATTTTGTTCAAAAGCATGCAACACTCTGCAAAATGAAAGAAAAACAAACCGTAAACGGCTTACGTTTGTTGTTGACTTTTGAAAATGTAAAGTCTATAAAACGGGCTTTGGAGTTGATGGAATTGTTTGAGGAGTAAAATTTTAATTATTTATATGAAAGCAAAAAATATATTACTTTATATACTAATAATAAGTGCGGTTCTAGGCTGCAGTTCTGATAATTCTAATGATTCATATGGTAAGGATTTTAATAAGAATTTATTAAAGTCTGTTACAGTTGAAAAAGGAGGTTATGAAGAGCTTTACAAATTTGAAAATGGATTTTTAACAGAAATAACGTATCAATCGGCAGATGGTGAAAATCAAAATTACAAATATGAGTATGATGCAGAAGGAAAAGTGATAAAGCAAAAATACAAATCAGCAACGTATTCTCAATCTAATTTATATGAATATGATAGTCAAAAACGGCTGATTAAGACTACTGTTGAAGGATCTGATGATTATACGACATTGGAATATACTAAGAATAAGGTAATAGTGACACACTATCAAGTACTATTCCTTGATAAGCCACATACTTATGTTACTGAACTTAACACAGATGATACAGGAAGAATTTTAAAAACGATTGCTGTTAAGGGTTTTACAGACGAGAATGGTGAAGAAAACTATTCTACGACTGAATTTGTTTATGATACAAGAGGGAATATAATAAAAAGAATATCAAGTAATAGAACTAATTATATTGATATTGAGGAAAATGAATATGATGATAAAAATAATCCATATTATTACAGCTTTAAAAAACTAAATCAAAGTTTGTATTATGTAATTTATAATACCCTTAGTTCACCTGCAATTTATTATTCTCCAAATAATAGAACAGCAATAAAATATCATGGAAAAACTTATGTAAAAGATAAAATGCTTTATAATTCAGAAAATTTTCCTATAAAAAAGACCCATTATATTTATGAGGACGGAGTAAATCTTAACTCAGAAGATGAAATAATTTTGGATTATTACTAGTAAGATATTTTCTAATTTTCTAATTAATGATTAAGGATTGCAACAAATTATTTTTAAATAATTCGTGAATTCTTGGCTAAAAAAATTAAGTTTTATTTACCTTTTATTTAGGAAAAACCTTAGAACTAAAAAGTTTTCTTTGAATCAAAATTTTCAAAGCCAACATTTATGCAAAATCAATTTCTTGTTCTTTTTTTACTTTTTGGATTTACTTCTATTTTTGCCCAAGGTACAGACAAAATCATTTCAAACGATTCTTTAAAATCTGAAACTATTGATCCGCTTCGACCCGCAAAAGCGGCCTTTTATTCTGCAGTTCTACCCGGTTTGGGTCAGATTTACAATAAAAAATATTGGAAACTTCCTTTGGTTTACGGTGCAATTGGTGTAAGTACTTATTTGTATATAGACAATCAGAAGAGTTATAGAATGTACAGAAATGAATATAAAAATAGACTTGAAGGAAAGGTAAGCGATTCGCCAAGCCTTGCTAGATTAGACGAAAACAGGCTAATTAGAGCGCAAAAAGGATTTCAGCGCAACCGAGATTTATCAGCACTTTTTATGGTTGGTTTTTACGTCTTAAATATTATCGACGCCAATATTGATGCGGCTTTATCGCAGTTTAATGTCAACGAGAATTTGGCTTTTAAGCCTAGTTTCAGTCGTAATGACATCACTCTAAAAAATGAAGTCGGCGTAACGCTCACTTACTCATTTTAATTACTCAAAAGTATTACTCTCTTTTTTGTTTAAAGTCTTTTGTTTCAATATAAAGCAAAAAAAATCACTCCGCGGAGTGATTTTTGGCATTATAGTGGTTTTTGGTTAGATGATTTTCATCGTAAGTTAAAAAGAGGCCTCAGAATAAATTCTAAGGAATATATTGTAATATTGATTTGCTAGATTGTTTCACAAATATATAAAAATATTATTCGTAACAAATCATATGTAAAAAAACTTAATTCGTATTTTTTGTTAGTTTTTTGTATGAAACAGGCAAAAAACGCCGAAAGACCACTTTTTACAGGTATGTGTCATATGAACGCATTTGATAAAAAAATAAAATTTGATTATGTAAATACGGAAAAATATTCCTGTTATTTCATTTGTCTTTTAAAGTATGCGAGCATCTAAAAAATAAAAAATCCTTTTACCGACAGATAAAAGGATTTATGAATTATTATTTAAGATTATTTAGTTTTTAAGATCTTTAATCACTTTAAAAGCAACGTCTACCTGATCTTCTCCAACTAATATAGTAAATTCATTAGAAGTAGAAATTACCTCATTGATGATAATTCCTTCCCAAGCCAAACGTTGGAAGATAAAATAATAAATTCCAGGAACTACGATATTTTCTTTTGGCAGTTTTACAGTAATCGAAGCCAAATTATCTAATTTCTGAATTAATTTCTCTCTCATAAAGTGTTTTTCAACTAAATGATTCACACTGCTGCTGACAACGATATTGGTTTCGTTAACACCACGAGATGAGGTATAAAAAATATCAGATAAAGCATTAATGTCAGAAATTAAATCGGCCTGTTTGTTTAAAACCGTTTCAGAAGCGGCAAAAGTGTAATCGGTAAGCTCAGAACGAACCGTGATTTCTCCGATATTCTTGATTACTTTGTTGATTTTATGGTTCAATTTAAAATCCAGTTCTTCCGTAAGTCGTTTCAAAGACATTACAACAGCTCCTTGTTTTACTTCTTTCCCAAACTCACTTTCTAGTTCGGTCATAATATTTCGCGAAAGTGAAGTCAGGTTAATAATTCCGAGCGAAAGGGCGTTCAGTAGAAATGGTTTTGTTTTAATGTAGTTTTCTACAATAGAAGACACAGTTTTCATAATTCTTTTTTTTTTTTTGTAATTCGGTTGGTTGTTAATTTAACATTGCGATGTTATAAATCTCTGCAAATATAAATAAAAAAACAATTTGTTACAATTATAACAATAAAAAATTATGTTAAAAGTGATAAAATGCGTCGGTAAGATGTTCAATTGCAAATGATTCCCCGTTTTTATGGATTGCAACGATGTCAAAACGGATTTCTAAATCTTCTTCAAAATCCTTTTCCCTATCGTTTATGTAGGCATTTACTGCTTTTACCAGTTGTTGTATCTTTTTGGGCTTTACAAAATCTTGTGGCAAACCGAAATCTAAACTTGATCTGGTTTTTACTTCAACAATGGCAATAACATTATCTTTTTTGGCAATAATATCTATTTCGGCTTTTTGTGAAGTAAAGTTTCTTTCCAAAATTTCATATTCATTTTCTTCAAGATAAGATGCGGCTAAATCTTCACCTAATTTTCCGAGTTCGTTATGTTCTGCCATGGTTATGTTTTTGTTTCAGGTTTCAATTTTGCATGATATAGCGAATAAAAAAGCAAAGCCACAGAGTGATTTACACTGTGTGACTTTGCGCCTTTACGTGATTTATGTGGTATTTTTGGAAATTCCTTAGATAGGAAATATTTATTTTTGGAAAATAACGGTACTTCCAGAAGCATTTACATCAATAGAAATTGTGCTTCCCATTATCAAAGCCCTGTTATCTTGAATATGTCCTGCAGGGAAATTGAATATTACTGGTATAGTATACTTTTTAGTTACGTCGTCGATAATTTCTAAGGCGTTTTTGCCCCAAGGAACTTCGTTGTCTTTCATCTTGGTCATACCGCCTATAATAATTCCTTTTAGGTTTTCTATACAGCCGTTACGTCTCAGATTCATCATCATGCGGTCGATGTGATATAGATATTCATCTAGATCTTCAATAAATAAGATTTTATCTTTACAGTCGATTGCCGATGGAGAGCCTAATAAGCTATATAAAATAGAAAGATTGCCGCCTACAATTTCTCCAGTCCCTTTTCCAAATCGGTTCATATTGTGTGCTGGAATTGAGTAAGAAACAGGTTCGCCAAACAAACTCGATTTCATTGAACTGATTGCAGCAGGTGTAGCGCGCGGAATTGTAACGGGCATCACACCGTGTATCGATTTGTATCCCATTGTGTTTAAATGATTATGCAGAACTGTGACATCGCTAAAGCCGATTATCCATTTTGGATGTTGTTTGAATTTGGTAAAATCTAATAAGTCCAGCATTCTGACAGTTCCGTAACCGCCTCTCACGCACCAGATAGCTTTTATGTTCGGATTGTCAAGTTGTTTCTGAAAATCTGCCGCTCTTTGTTCATCTGTTCCGGCCAGTTGATGATAATCTAACCCGATGGTACTTCCAACGACGGCTTCTAGTCCCCAGCTTTTCAGTAAATCTATTGTAGGTTTTAGATTGTCGTCGATGTTTTTTCTGGCTGTTGCTACAAGGGCAACTGTATCTCCTTTTTGTAAATAATGTGGTGTTATCATGTTTTGTTGTGATTGACAGGTGAACGATTGAAAAGCAAAAATAAGAAATGCGATTGTAAAGTGTTTTTTGAAGAAAGAGTTTTTCATTATCATTAGTGTATTGCTTTTCATTTTGAATGATAAACAAATATAAAAAAATTAGAAGTTAAAATTATTTGAATTTTCTTACAATTAAATAAAATGCTTAATATTGGACTTTAAAAAGTAAATTTATGAAGTTTTTTAAAATTAGTTTTTACATCCTTATCTTCTGTTCGTTTCAGATTTTTTCGCAATCCAAAAAATACAAAATTCACACCATTGCATTTTATAATTTAGAAAATCTCTATGATACCAATAACGATGCCTTTACAAATGATGATGAGTGGACACCAAACGGCGCACAAAATTGGACAAATGAAAAGTACCATCAAAAACTTAAAAATCTATCCAGAGTAATTTCTGAAATAGGAACACCAGAAAATTCGAATGCGCCCATTTTGTTAGGCTGCGCCGAAGTAGAAAACAGGGGAGTCTTAGAAGATTTAATCAAAGAACCGAAACTGCAGCAATTTGATTACGGAATTATTCATTTTGATTCACCCGACAAACGAGGAATTGACGTTGCGTTGCTTTATCAAAAAAAATATTTTCGCCCGACTTCCTTTTCTAATATTCCATTACTTGTTTATAAAAGGAAACTCCCAAAGAAAGAAGAGCAAGTAGAAGTTGAAGATGATGAGCTTGAAGTTAAGAAAGAAAACAACAATCGTGTTTTTACAAGAGATCAGCTTTTGGTTTCGGGGTTTTTAGAAAATGAAGAAATGTATATTATTGTCAATCATTGGCCGTCTCGATCAGGAGGTGAAAAAGCGACAACTTTGTTTCGAGAAGCGGCAGGGAAATTAAACCGAAAAATTATCGATTCGCTACAGCGCATTAACCCGAATGCAAAAGTAATGACAATGGGAGATTTTAATGACGGGCCAATCAATAACAGCATTAAGGTTGCTTTGGGAGCAAAAGGCAAAAAAGAAGAAATGAAAGAATTTGATGTTTTCAATCCGTTTGAAGAACTTATGAACAAGGGAATGGGAACTATTGCCTTTCGAGATTCTTGGAATGTTTTTGATCAAATTATAATGACCGAATCCTTGACCAAATCAGACTTTACCACTTTTAATTTTTGGAAAGCAGGAATTTACAAGGCTCCATACTTTATTCAATCCTCGGGGCAATACAAAGGTTACCCGCTCCGAAATACATTGTCAGAAGCTGGTTTCAGCGACCATTTTCCTGTTTACATTTATTTGATAAAAGAATTTGGATCGTAGATACGCACTGTAGCACTTCTATTTTTTTATCGAAATGGAATTAGAAACCTTAAGACGCACTGCAATGCGTCTTTGCAAATTCACTACCTTAGCTTTTCAAAATTTAGAATTAAAAAAATGGCTATAGCAAAACCTTTTAACCTCACCAAATGGATTGACGAAAACCGTCATTTACTAAAACCGCCTGTTGGAAATAAAAACCTATATATAGATTCTGGAGATTACATTGTAATGATTGTGGCGGGCCCAAATGCGAGAAAAGATTATCATTATAACGAAACCGAAGAGCTTTTTTATCAATTAGAAGGCAGTATAAAAGTGGTAATTCAGGAAGATGGTGAGCGAAAGGAAATGGAATTAAACGCAGGCGATATGTACTTGCATCCAGCAAAAGTGCCACATTCTCCCGTTCGTTCTGCAGGTTCTATAGGTTTGGTAATAGAGCGTAAACGTGCTGGGCAAGGTTTTACCGATGGTTTGCTTTGGCACTGTGACAATTGCAATCACAAACTTTATGAAGTGTATTTTGAACTGCATAATATCGAGAAAGATTTCTTACCTCATTTTGAGCATTTTTACAATTCAGAAGAATTGAGAACCTGCGATAAATGTGGAACAGTTATGGAAACAGATCCGAGATTTGTGGCAAAGAAATAAATTGAATTTAATTTTAGATATCAAACCCGATAGGTTTTAAAACCTGTCGGGTTTATTTTTTTACGCTCAATATGAATTTTGCAATCATTTTTGATGTATTTTTGTATTATAAATAATCTATAATTATATCAAAAATGATACAAGAGATAATCGCATATAAAAATATTGTCGATAATATAGAAAGTTTAATGAACAAATCACCTTTTAAAAAAAGCTATATTATTGAGCAAGTCGGTATTCCAAGTCCAACATTCTATCGTAAATTAAAGACTCAGACTTTTTCTGCAGATGAAATGCTTTCAATCGCTAAAATTCTTTCTCCAGAAGAAAATTTCAGATTAGAATTAAAACAAGAAATCGAACAGGGCAAACGTGATTTCGAAAATGGAGATTTTATTACTCATGAGGAAATGCTTGCAGAATTGAGAAGTAAAAATCTTATTTAGATTTATAAATCATAAGAGTTCAAAGGAGGTTGTTGGCGATTATTCCAAAAAGCAATCAGTTTTATTTGATTTTCTTTTATTTCATAATACAAAGTGATATGTTTTGAGATTACTATTTCTCGGCATTCTAAATCATCCCTATATTTTCCTATTTGAGGATTTTTTTCTAATAATTTATTTACTCTTAATACATCAAGAATAAATTTTTCTGCTATTAATGGTGACCAGTATAATTCTAGATAATTTCGAATAGAGTAAAAGTTATACTTTGCTTTTTTTGACCAAACAATTTTCATTTTTCAAAAAATTTAGTCAGCTAAAATATAAAAAATAACTTACAAAATTAAATTCTACAACTCAAACTTCTTGCCTTGTTCAGGATAAATAAGCTTCAATCCTAAATCGTTTTGGGCTTTTAACTGCTCTTTAATTTTGGCAATATTTTTTGCAGGAGGTTTTAAATGTGTAATAATGATTTTAAAATTCTCTAAAGATCCTTTTCCAGCCATTTCTTCCAAAATATGAAGTTCTTTCATTAAATAATTTGGGGTTAAATGCCCAAACAGAAATTTATCTGGCTGTTCGTTAGGAAACGAAACTTCAATAAAAATGCCTTTCAATTTTTTGGCTTTTACCAACGGAGCTATAGTTTTCCATAAGTCGCGAAGATTATTGCTTTTTTCTACTTCGTCTGGACCTGTGTCGCCTAAATATAAAACGTATTCATTATTGCTTTTAACTAAAAAAGCAGTGCTTTCAAATGGATTGACGTGGCTTAACGGAAAAGCCTTAACCGTCATTTTAGTATTTGAAATTGAAGTTTCTTCACCAATATTTAGAGTTTGAAAGTGATATTTTTTTAGTGGAAAACCAGGACCTTTATCTCCAAAATTTGCCCACGTCTCATCATTAAAATAATGATTTTCCATCATTTCCATGCATTTCTCTGTTGCATAAACGGTTTTAGAAGAATCAGCAGGAGAATTGATGATCAAACCCGAAACATGATCCAGATGTGCATGTGAGATCAAATAACCTTTTATATATTTTTTTAAAACTTCGCTTGTCGAAACTTTAAAAGTTTTCTTTTCGATCGCTTTTTCAATTCCGGCATTTATAGTTCCGGCATCGAGACAGATATAATCGTTTGTGTTAATCGGAGCAAGCAAATAAGCCGAAAGGTTTTTTTCGTCAATTCCGCCTTTTATTCCTAAAGGAACTACCTGAAAAGAGGATTTTTCTTTTTGAGAAAAAACATTCGATGAAATTAAAAGAAAACAAAGAAAAAAACGGCTGAAATTATTCATAATCTAAAAAATTGGTGTTGCAAATTTCATCAATAAAATAGAAACAAAGCACTCTATTATGGAAAAAATCATTGTAATTAATCATAAATTTACATTTGTCTAAAAATATTAAATCATGATTAGAAACATAGTTTTCGTACTGTTTTTTATTTTAATGTCTTCAAAAGCATATTGCTGTGATTGCTCTGGAAAACCATCAATAGAGAAAAATTGGGAACTAGCAAGCGAGGTTTTTGTTGGGGAAATAGTAAAAATAGATAGCTTGTTATATGGAAGTTATGGCCAAAAGGTCTATGTGTTTTCAGTAAAAATAAAAAAGTCATACAAAGGGAATTTTTTTCCTGGTTATGAATTTAGAGATTTGCTGGCTACTGATTCTGGGTCTTGCGACTTCTTTTTTGACATCGGGAAAGAATATCTGATTTATGCTAAGAGTAGCAGTTATGCCTTGTATAGCTCGATTTGCTCGAGAACTGATTTATTAAAAAATATCGATTCGACAGAATTAGTTTTGTTAAATAAATTGAACAAAGATTTTTTGAATGATAAAAAAGTTAAAATTTCAAGATTTCAAGATAATATTGAATATCAAATCGACTTAGTAAAAAATTCTTTTGAAGAAGAATTGAAGAGAAAAGAAATTATTATTTATGGTTTGTCTATATTGAGTTTTATTCTCTTTTTGATCATTTTGTTTTTAGGAAGCAAGAAAGCTTTTAAAAGGAATATTTAATTGAAATTCAATCTGAAATAATATCTTTACATTTATAATATAACAATTTTAACTAAAAAAGTTACAATGACAACAATAGCATCGCAATTTGGAATGAAGGAAGCTCTGGAAAAATTGGGCATCAAAACCATAAATGAAGGAACATCGACAGGAACAAATAATTTTTCATCGGGAGAAATTTTAGAAAGTTATTCACCTGTTGACGGAAAATTAATTGCTTCAGTAAAAATGTCAACGTCTGAAGATTACGAAAAAGTAATTCAGACCGCAACGGAGGCTTTTAAGACTTTTAGATTAATTCCTGCGCCACAACGTGGTGAAATTGTACGTCAGTTTGGAGAAAAATTGCGACAAAATAAAGAGGCGCTTGGTAAATTGGTTTCTTACGAAATGGGAAAATCATTGCAGGAAGGTTTCGGAGAAGTTCAAGAAATGATTGATATCTGCGATTTTGCTGTCGGTTTATCGCGTCAGCTTCACGGATTAACGATGCATTCTGAAAGACCGGGACATAGAATGTACGAGCAATATCATCCGCTAGGAATTGTTGGAATTATTTCGGCGTTTAATTTTCCGGTTGCGGTTTGGTCTTGGAATACAGCATTGGCATGGATTTGTGGTGATGTATGCGTTTGGAAACCTTCTGAAAAAACACCTCTATGCGGTATTGCATGCCAGAATATAATCGCTGAGGTTATTAAAGAAAATAATTTGCCAGAAGGAATTTCTTGTTTGATAAACGGCGATTACAAAATAGGCGAATTAATGACCGGCGATACTCGCATTCCGCTTATTTCTGCAACAGGTTCGACAAGAATGGGAAAAATAGTGGCACAGAAAGTGGCAGCCCGATTAGGAAAATCTTTATTAGAATTAGGAGGAAACAATGCGATTATTGTTACGCCAGATGCTGATATAAAAATGACGGTTATTGGAGCTGTTTTTGGAGCAGTCGGAACAGCCGGTCAGCGTTGTACTTCGACACGTAGGTTAATCATTCACGAAAGTATTTACGATAGAGTTAAAGACGCATTAGTGGCCGCTTACAAGCAATTGCGAATCGGAAATCCGCTGGACGAAAATAATCATGTCGGCCCTCTGATTGATGTTCATGCTGTAGAAATGTATGCGTCGGCTTTAAATAAAGTAGTGGCCGAAGGCGGAAAAATTTTGGTTGAAGGAGGAGTGCTTTCAGGAGAAGGCTACGAAAGTGGCTGTTATGTGAAACCAGCAATTGCAGAAGCAGAAAATTCATTTGAAATTGTACAGCACGAAACTTTCGCTCCCGTTTTATATCTGCTAAAGTATTCTGGAGAAGTTGATAATGCAATCGAAATTCAGAATGGTGTTGCGCAGGGATTATCATCAGCAATTATGACTAATAATTTAAGAGAAGCCGAAAGATTTCTATCTGTAACAGGTTCTGATTGCGGCATTGCAAACGTAAATATTGGAACTTCGGGAGCAGAAATTGGTGGTGCTTTTGGTGGCGAAAAAGAAACCGGAGGAGGACGCGAATCAGGTTCTGATGCCTGGAAAATCTACATGAGACGTCAGACGAATACGATCAATTATACCACAAATCTTCCGTTGGCGCAGGGAATTAAATTTGATTTGTAAAATATGATAAACATCGGGTTATTTAAAATGCTTTTTCTATTTTAGATTAAGCATTTTTATTTAATTTATTTTATGAATCAATTTGAAGCGACATTTACGGATATTTCCGAATGGCACAAAAATGTGCATTATAGTACAGGTGGAACGAGAAGTAAATATATTGCTTTGGAACCAACTACTAACGATGAATATTTTTTCAAGGGATCTAAAGAAACAATTGAAGGGGAGATTAGATATCCGACAGAGTTTTGGTCGGAAATTGTTTCTTCAAAAATAGGACAGTTTTTAGGGTTTCCAATGTTGGATTACAATATTGCATTTGATGAAAATCATAAACAAAGAATTGGGTGCATATCAAAATCTATGATTTTAAATTCAAATGATAAATTAACAGAGGGTAAAACTTATTTAACAGGTTTTAGACCTCACTATGATCCCGACCAGCATAAAAAAGACTATACATTTCAATTTATTTGTGATGCGCTTAAAGACTTTTCTTTGGATCATTTTATCAAAAATATAATTGAAATTATTGTGTTCGATAGTATTATTGGAAATTCAGATAGACACCAAGAAAATTGGGGTGTTCTGTCAACTTATGAGTTAGATGAAGATTTGGTGAAAGAAGAGATATCAAGTGTTTTTGATAAAATTAAAAATAAAATAAAAAAACTGTCAAATAGCAATTTAAAAGAAGAAACAAAAGTTCATGTAAAAATGAACTCAGATTATGTTACGTACACTTATAATTATCATTTTGCTCCAATTTATGATAGTGGATGTTGTCTCGGAAGGGAGCATACTGATCAAAGAGTTTTAAAAATGTTGAATGATAAACAAATGCTGGAAGCCTATGTGAAAAAAGGTGAATCGGAAATTCATTGGAATGGTAATTTGAAGAAAAAAAAGCATTTGGAGCTCATTGAACTATTAATAAATGAAAATCCTAAAACTAAAAAATATATTAAAAGAGTCAAAGAAAGATATAATTCCGAGTTAATTAAAGAAATTATAGATAATATCGATAAGAACATTCCAATTAATTTAATTAACTTTAAATTATCTGACGAAAGAAAGCAATTGATGTTTAAAGTGATAACTTTGCGTATCGAAAATTTAATAAAACTTTTATGAAAGCAATAGGAAACATACACCTTATCTGGAGACCAGGAAAAGGCAGTAGTCGAATATCTGTAGGTACTATAAAAAAAAGTGCTTCAGAAGGAATCCGCTTTCAATATAATCAGGCAGGAGTAGATAAAGCAAAAAAACTTGGTTTTGTACATTACGAAGGTTTTCCTGACACGGATAAGATTTATTCTGAAAATGTAATTGAAATTTTTGGACAACGTTTAATTAGAAGCGAAAGACCAGATTTAAAGGATTTTTATGATTTTTGGGGCATTGATCTTACTAAAAGAGATGATAAATATTATATGTTAGCTTTTACGCAAGGTCTGCTTCCTACGGATAGTTTTGAATTTTTAGCTGATTTTAATCCAAAAGATGGACTATCATTTGTGACAGAAATAACAGGGTTAAGTGAAGCCAAAATTCCTTCAGAAATGATTGTTGTAGGGGATATTTTAAGATACGAATTAGAGCCAGAAAATGCTTTTGATAAAAATGCCGTTAAGGTTTTTAAAGGGAACTCTTATTTAGGACATATTAAACTTGTTCATTGCAAGGTATTTCATAAAACTCACAAGCAATTAATGTTAATTGTGAAAGGAGTCGAAAAAAATGGAGTTTTGAAAAGAGTATTTGTGAAAGCAAGTCTTTAATAATTTGTTATAAATTCTTTTCTTACTTTGACGAAAGTAAAGAGACTAAATAAATAGAAAAAACTATTTTCTTTAAAGAATTCCGAGTTAATTCAAATCAGGTTCTGATGCTTGGAAAATCTACATGAGACGTCAGACGAATACGATTAATTATACCACAAATCTTCCATTGGCGCAGGGAATTAAATTTGATTTGTAAAAGATACCCAATTTAATTGCAAACCGCTTTTTTCATTAATTGAAGAAAGCGGTTTTTTATGGCACAATTTGTAGTATTTTTACTTTAATTTGTGTTTGCCGTTATTTTCCGAGCATCATAATGATGACTAATTTATAAGCAACTAATAATGACTGTGATTTTTTTAGCTGGACTTACTCCTTTTGGATATGCATTTATTGGAGTTATTCCGTTATCTTTTTTATTGGCCTATCTATGGCTGAAATCATCCAATAAAAAACAAAAGGGTGGCTGTTTGTCTCTTGGTTTAGCAGCACTTTTAATTGGGTTTGCTTTAATGTTTCCTATTTCTTTCTCATTTGCTATTATTGAAAACGGAAATAAAATTGCAATAATCGGCGTAGCGGTTTTTTGGATTTTAATTTTAGGTCTGGTCGCATACTTTTTCATTGCAAAGAAAACGACCGCAGTAAAAAATGTGATTTTTTCTATAATAAAATATTGTCTTTATTTACTATTTCTTGGGCTGTTTCTTACACTTGTTCTCGGAATGGCTTATTACATTTACGCTCGTCTTTTTACATCAGAAAAAAAAGATGATCCAATTTGGCCAGCGTTTTTGTGCATCTTTTTTATAGCGTCTTTGATTTTAGCGGGATTTGGTCTTTTAAGCAGAAATAAGGAAGAGAAGAAAAAAGAAAAAACGACTTTTTATAATCTAGAGGAGGCTAAATTAAAACCAGAACTGGTTATCGAATTGGATTTGTCTAAACAACAATTGAAAACATTTCCTATAGAGATTTTACAGTTTAAAAGTTTAAAGTTCTTGGTTTTAAGTCATAATGAAATTACTGAAATACCGAATGAGGTCAATAAATTGCATAAACTTATCGGTTTGGATTTAAGTAATAATCCTATTTCAGACTTAGAGAGAAGCAGAATAAGAAAATTACTTTCTAGTGAAGTTGAAATTATATTTTAAAAACTATTTGCCATTTTATGAATGATCTTTTTGAATTTTTAACCCATAACAAAACAGATGCTGTAGAGGTTATTTTTTTAATGCTTTTTAGTTTAGGAATCGCTTTGTTTCAAACGGTAATTTTTTCTGGTCTCTTTAATTTGAAATTTCCAAATTGGCTGTTTTTTATTTTATCTCCCGCTATTGTTGGAATTAGTTTTTTAATAGACCCTTCTTTTCCTTTGGCTGCTGTGCTGCTATTATTTATTTCTGTTTTTGTTTTTGCAATTATAGGTATGATTTATTCGGGAATTCAAAGTAGTAAAGAGGATAAAATAGAGCGAGAAAAGTTTAATAAAAAACATAACATTCCAAAAACCACTTTTGGTCAAAAGATTCTAGGTTTTTTTATAGTAGCCAGCATTTTTGGAACTTTTGCTTTATTGGCGGAGACCGGAAATCTAAAACTTCTTTTTTTAATTATTCCCGGTTTTATTATCCTAAAGAATATCTTTTTTCCCAGCAGTAAAAGCAAATTTATGCGTCTGCAATCCATTCTTCCCACTTCAAAAATTGATTCAATTGCGATGGGAATGGTCGAAGTAGAAGGCGATTTAGAAGAAATCGAACCTATTATTTCGCCGTATTTTAATAAACCCTGCATTGGATATTATTATAAAATTGAAGAAGAAAGCAAACCTGACGATGATGGAAGAACGACTTATTCGACTATTTTTAGTGAAATTAAGACAGGTAAATTTAAAATTAAAGACGAAACAGGTTCTGTTACTGTTGACGGAGAAGGAATGGAGTACTTTTTTGATAGGGTTGATAATCAAAAGGGTGGTAAGACTAGGCATTCTGAAACGTATCTAAAAAATAATGATTATATGTTTTTGGTGGGTTACGCCTCTTCGGATAATGGAAATACAATCATAAAAAAAGGAAACCCAGATAGTGTATTTGGAATTGCAATTCCGAGAAGTATTTCCTTTAGAAATAAATACAAACTTTTGTTGGATTCTTTTTTGATTACCTTGTTTTTTATTTCGCTTCTAATTATTTATATCATTCTAAACTAACCAATATGACTGTTCAAAACATCGCTTTAATAGCCGGAATAATTCTTCTAATTATATTTTTTAATTTTTTCATCAGAATTTATAATAAGCTGGTTATGCTTAAAAATAATTATGAAAAAGCCTTTAGAAACATAGATGTGATTCTAATGCAAAGAGCAGAAGAAGTTCCAGAGTTGGTAAAAGTGGCTTCTAAATTTATGGAACATGAAACGGAATTATTAACGAATCTAACTAAATTAAGAACCGATTTTTTGAACTCAAAATCAGTTGGAGAAAAAATTGAAAATGCAAATGAGTTTTCAAAAACGATGAAAAACCTATTTGCTGTTTCTGAAAATTATCCAACCTTAGCATCCAACAGTAATTTTTTGGAACTGCAGCGAAGAGTTTCGCAAATGGAAGATAAAATTGCAGACAGAAGAGAGTTTTTTAACGACAGCATAAATCTTTACAATGTGGGAATTGAAGAGTTCCCTAACTTTATTTTAGCCAAAATGATGGGGTATAAATCTCAGAGTTTATTTGATGTAACACCAGAACAAAAGAAGTACGATGGAATTCAATTTTGATACTTTTTTTGGATATGAACAACTGATAAACAATCAGCCTGATATTGTTATGATTTATAGTTTTGCAGGCATAGTTTTCGGAATTTTGGCTTTGATTTTTTTAGCAATCATTAGTAGAAAACTTGGGCTTCATAGCATAAACAGTTTTATCATAAATCCGTTAATGCTGGTATTAGGACTGACATTTATAGTATCGATTCTGCCAACATTCATTTTCTACGTAGCTGCATCTGATATTTCTTTTGTAAAGATTGTTTACAGCTGGATTGTAATTTTTATTGGTATGTTATTTTTCGTTGGAATTAATCTAGAAACGATAAAAAAATGTTTGAGTGAATTTGGAAAAATAACAGAGCAACAAGAATTCAGAAACCGTAATAGATAGAAATAAAATGCAAAAGGCTTCCAAAATTTAGGAAGCCTTTCTTTGTTTAGAAAAGATTTATTTTTTTATGATTTTCTGATTAATCGTTCCTGCAGTAGTTTGGATTCTTGCAATGTAAGTTCCTGGTGCCAGATTACTGAAGTCGATTGTTTCAGTGTTTCTTTGAACAGTTTTTACCAAATTTCCTAGAATATTAAAAATTTCGATACTTTCCACTTTTTGAGCATTGTCAGTCAAATATAAAGTACTGTTCACCGGATTTGGGTGTAAAATTACTTTTTCTTCGGTCTGAGAAAATAAATCAGAATCAGCAATTTTTAAGTTTCCGGTATTGTAAATCGTGCTCATATAAAATAAGTTCGAAGTATCTTTTTTGGTTATAGTATGACTTCCCGCGGTAAGTGATACTGTTACAATTCCGTTTGTTGCTACTTTATCTATATTATCCACTTTTATAGTGGCTGCCGCTTCAACAAAGACCAAAGTTAAAGTACTTGTTTGAGTAGTTGTAAACGAAATGTTGGTAGAAGATTCGATTTTTAAACATTGGGTAAGAGTCAAACCATTATAGGTAACTGTTCCTTTTGTTGTAGAAAGGTTGCCTGTTATAGTGTAGAAATCGCTGTCTTTTCCAGATACAGTAAAATTATGTATTTCATCTCCAGAAGGATTACTAGTTGTAACGGTTATAGTTCCAGAAGCTGTTGCTGCGGTTCCTGTTCCTGTAGTCGTTACTGTATACGCTACATTCGCAGTTGGTGTTCCTGTAATGGTAATGGTCTTAGCCGAAGTGTTTTTCACAAAGCTGATTCCAGAAGCTGGTAACCCGGTTACTGTTGCATCGGTAGCAGTGCCGCCCCAAGTAAATACAATTGTATTTATTGCTGTTCCGGCTGCAACGGTTTGACTGTTGTTATTCGTAGATGTCAATGTTTGAGTTGCAGTTGCATTAACTGTTATTGTACCAGATCCTGTTGCAGGAGTTCCTGCCGAACCTGTTGTAGCAATAGAATAACTTACTGTAGCGGTTGGAGTTCCCGTAATTGTGATTGTTTTAGCTGTAGTGTTTTTTACAAATGATAATCCAGAAGCTGGTAAACCCGTTACTGTTGCGTCTGTTGCATCTCCGCCCCATGTAAAAACTATCGATTGTATTGCAGTACCACTAGCAACAGTTTGATTGTTGTTAGAAGTTGAGGTTAACGTTTGGTTTCCGATTGTTTCTCCTTGTACAGCAACCAAACTTGTCTGGTAAGCGTTTAGCGCATCTCTCAACCCTATGTTTACGCCATCTGCGGTATCATCAACGGCATTATTGAATGTCCATTGAAAATCGCCACCAGAAACACGTCCAGCATACTGCATAACTGTTGTTTTTGCATTTTCAGGACTTTCTGGAGTATAAGCATACATCACACTTGAATTGGTGTCGAAATTATTATAAGTTTTAGCTCCTTTTTTTGATTTGATACTACTGCTGATGGTTTCATTTCTAGTTGAAGCAACGTAGGCATCAAACTCTACAGGATATGTTGAAGTATCATATGCAATAAAACGGTTTTGTCCACTCATAGTGTTGTTGAAAGCTTTAATGGTACCACCGTCTTCGCTTGAAAATGTTCCTCCAGTTCCGTAAAAAATGTCTGTGCCTTGCATTGAAGTTAGCATCGGATATTTACAGTTTCTAAAAAAGTTAGCCTCTACAAATACAGAAGAACCTAGTGTAGATCCTACGCCGTATTTAGAATTTCCGTCATAATAGTTGTTGTAAACGTGAGCTGAATAATAACGAATTCTCGGATGACGTGAATCTGAATGATCGTACCAGTTATGATGGTAAGTGATGTATAAACCTTCAGTCGTTCCTTCGCTTAAACCCAATAAATTGCTTTTTCCGTTATCCCAAAAATGATTGTATGAAAAGGTAACGTAAGTGGATTTTTTGCAATCTAGAGCTCCATCACCTTTTATTTGATCTGCGTCGCCACCAGGTTTTCCATAAAAGAAATCACAATTATGTACCCAGACATAATCGTTGTCTTGCTGTAAACCAATGTTATCGCCTTCGCCACTATCCACATTCATAATTCCAATATTTCGAATTTCTATGTTTGAAGCATTTTTAACCCTAATCCCCCAGCCATCTGCTGTAGCATCGTTTCCAATTCCTTCCAGAGTGATGTAGCTTGCAGCATTGTTATTATTTTCAATTACTAAATCACCATTCATCATATAAGTTAAGTCGGTGATTTGACCAATCATGCGAATAATTAAAGGTCTTGTGTCTTTTCCTTTTTTATATCCGTCAAGTATGGTTTGCAGTCCGACACACGGATTTGCTGATGCGCCAGTAACGTTTAACGAAATTGTATTTTTTGTTTGTTGCGTAATGTAAAGAATTACAGCATTGCTTTTTGGCGTGCCGTCTGCATTATACGCGCCAGGAACACGAGCGTTAGAAAAGGCAAATCCAGATCGGTCATGTGCTTTTACTGTTAAAGAAGAAGTTGTGGTCCCGGTTCCTTCAGCACCCGAAATAACGGGTTTGATTTTTATAGTGTACGTTCCTGCTTTCAATCCTGGAATATCAGCTCTAAAATAGGTACCATAACTCCTAATGAGCTCGTTGTCAATTTTTTGGTCAACTAGCCCACCTCCAGTGTAGTATACATTGTAGGTTTGAGCGTTGCTTACTGGTTGCCATTTTACAAAAGCAGATTCAAGCCATCCCGACGCTTCGTTAATAGATTGAGCCCATAACTGTGCAGTCATGAGCATCACTGCCAGATAAAGTAATTTTTTTTTCATAATTGTTTGGTTTAAGGTTCATGATAATTAGTAAGTGGTTTAGTTGTAATCGATTACACAAAAATAAATATAAATTGATAATAATGCAGTTTTTTACTGATAAAATTTTGTATATCGTTAAAAATTACATTTTAAAAAATCAAAAATGCAACAAATTACAAAAATTGTAATTAATTGCATAAATTGAAATTTACAAATCAGTTGTATTCGTTGAGGAAGTTATTACTCAGCAAAAAATGTGGTTTAAAAATGGTAAATTCTTGCTTTTTTTATTGCATTAAAATTACATTAAAATTTGTAAGAAAAAAGACAAAATTATTTTTTATTATATTAAGATTCGCATATAAAATAAAAAAGCCTTTCTGGTCAAACAGAAAGGCTTTGATATGATAGAAATAAAAATTTAATCTCTACTGTATAATTTTGATAACAATCTTAAGAATTCGATATACAGCCAAACCAATGTAATCATCAATCCCATTGCACCGTACCATTCCATAAATTTAGGCATTCTTTGTTGCGCTCCTTTTTCTATTAGATCAAAATCTAAAAATAAATTTAAGGCTGCTATAATAATTACAAAAACACTAATTCCGATGCTCATCAACGAATTTCCGTAATGAACAGGAGTATAGTTAAATATTAGAGAAGCAAGCCAAGAAAATAAGTAATAAGTTGCAATTGCTAATGTAGCAGCAATAACTATCGACTTAAATTGCTCATTAACTTTTACTATTCTAAACTTATATAATCCCAGACAAACCAAGAAAGTAACCAAAGTTGCTCCCACGGCATTCAACACAATTCCTGGAAATCTTATTTCAAAAATAGCTGAAATTCCTCCGATAAACAATCCTTCAAATAATGCATATCCCGGTGCAAGATAAGGTGATGCTTGAGGCTTGAATGCAGAAATTACAACAAGTATCAAACCAACAATAGCACCTCCGATTGCAGGCAGCATCGGATTCATTCCATTAAATGCCATCCACCATGTAATCATAGAGGAAGCGCATAAGATTAGAAATAAGATTGCTGTTTTGTTGATTGTTCCAGAAATAGTCATTTCCTGATTATAATCAATAACTTGCCCGTTTACTTGCTGAGTTCTGGAAGTAGCGTTTGATGAAAATCGTTTATTACTTAAAAATGGGTTGTTAGAATTAAAGTTCATAGTTTAATACTTTTAATTGAACTCAAATATATGGAGTTTTTTTCAAGTGTAGTTTATCGTATAGACTTTTTTAACATGAATTTCTCTTCTTGTAATTTGGCTGAAAATAAAAAATCCATCAAAAGTTGTTTGATGGATTTTCTAAGAATATAGGGGTTTCCGATTAGTTTAGTAAATCTAAAACTAATGAAGGAAATAAACCTAAAATAATATTTAAGGCAATCGAAACTACCGCTGCGGCATAAATAAGGAATGGTTTTCCGGTTCTTTCCTGGTTAGGCTCTTTAGAATACATTGCAATGATCAATTTGAAATAATAACCAACGCTGATGATTGAGTTAATTACCGCAACAATTACTAAACTAACGAACCCTGCTTTGATGGTTTGGTCGAACAAAAATAGTTTTGCAAAGAATCCTGAGAAAATAGGAATACCCGCCATTGATAATAATGATGCGGTAAGAATCGCAGCCAAAAGCGGATTTGTTTTTCCTAGTCCGTGGAAATTTGTGATATCTTCATTGTCATGATCTCTACATACATATAAAATCACACTGAATGCCGCAATTCCGGCTAAAGCATAAGCCGCCGTGTAATACAATAAAACACCAGCTGAAGCAGAAACCGTTAATAGTGTCATTAACATAAATCCAGCGTGAGAAATACCAGAAAAAGCAAGCATACGTTTTACATTTACCTGTCTTAATGCCATGATGTTTCCGACAGTCATAGAAGCAATAGATAAGAATACAACGATATTCTGGAAAGTATATAAAAGATCCTGATTTTCTAGAGATGAAATTAAATTAAGACCAGAAACCAATTTAAACAATGTTGCAACGGCTACAATTTTAGCAAGCGTGCTCATTAAAGCGGTTGTCAGAGCAGGCGAACCTTCGTATACATCTGGAGCCCAAAAGTGAAAAGGAACAGCCGCGATTTTAAACAGCATTCCAACAACCATCAAAATCATTCCGATCGGAAACCATATTGGCAATTCGGCAGATAAGGCGCTTTCATGAATTTCTGTTATATCAAAACTCCCCATAGCTCCATAAATCAAACAGATTCCGAAAAGGATAATACCCGAAGCAAAAGAACCCATAAGAAAATATTTCATTCCAGCTTCATTGCTTTTGATGTTTAAACGGTCGCTTGCCGCTAAAACATACAAAGCGATAGAAAGAACTTCAATCCCTAAAAAGAACATAGCTAAGTTTCCGAACGAAACCATCGCAACGCCACCAGCCAATAAAAATACTTTTATAGCTACATAATCTGAAATTTTGGTTGGGTGATTATGATAAAAATTATGACTTAAAGCTACCAGAAAAATGGTTATAATGATAAACAAAGATGAGAAAGCAGTAGAGAATTTGCTCACTGTAATCATGTTGTTGTAATAACTTTGTTCTGCTCCAAACTCGCAATAATTAAGAGCCAAAACACCAAGCAATCCTGCAATGGTAATCGGAATAATGGCTTTCCTTAAATTAAGAATTTCAAACAATAGGCAAAAAATACCCAATCCTGTTATAGCTATTAATGTATTCATTTTTGTTTTTTTGATTTAGGATTTCAAAAAATAATGAGTTCCTAATTTATTTTGTTTAAAATATTAATTCTTATTGATTACGCTCAAAATAGTTTCAAGACTTGGAGTGATTAAATCTGTAATTGGTTTTGGATAAAATCCGAAGAACAATAATACAGCAATAATTACTGCAAATGAAATTCCTTCATTAAGGCTCACATCAGCAAATGTTTTTGAGTTTGCTTCTCCCAGCATTACCTGCTGAAACATTTTAAGCATGTAATAAGCACCTAAGATGATAGTAGTTCCTCCTAAAACTGCAAACCAGATATTAATTTGAGACAAGCTATACAATACTGTAAATTCTCCAACAAAATTGAAAGTACTAGGCAACGCAACCGAAGCCAAAACCAAAATCAAAAACATAGATGTAAATTTTGGAGATTGTATGCGGATACCGCCCATTTCTGAAATTTCTCTAGTTTCAAATCTTCTGAAAATAACTTCTGCAGCAAAGAATAATCCAACTACCACAAAACCGTGAGCAATCATTTGGAGTACAGCACCTCTTAAACCATCAAGAGTAAGAGTATAAGATCCTGCCGCAATCAAACCAACGTGTGCAAGAGAAGAGTAAGCCAAAAGTTTTTTCAGGTCTTTTTGTTTCAAAGCCACGATAGAGCCGTAGATTACACCTGCAATACCGAGAGAAATAAAAATATTCAAATACTCTTTTGCAGCAAGCGGAGCAATCGGCAATTGCCAACGAAGTACACTGTATAATCCCATTTTAAGCATGATACCAGATAAAAGCATCGTTCCAACAGTTGGTGCTTTTTGGTATACATTTGCCTGCCATGTATGGAAAGGAATAATCGGAATTTTGATCGCGTAAGCTAAGAAGAACGCCAAGAAAATCCATAACTGCTCGTTAGAAGATAATTCTGCAGCATATAATTTTTCAAGCAAGAAGCTTCCGGTTTTTTGGTATAAATAGATAAAGGCGGTCAGCATGAACAAAGATCCTGCAAGGGTATAGATAAAGAATTTAACCACTGCTTTTCTGCGTTCTTCAGCATCACCATTACCCCAGATAAGTGCGATAAAGTAAATCGGAACAAGAGCAAGTTCCCAGAATACATAATACAAAAGTCCGTCTGCAGCCAAGAAAGTCCCGGCCATAGCAAATGCCATAAATAAAATTAAGGCATAAAATGATTTGGCATTTTTGTATTCATTCCCAAAAGATGAAAATATAATAATCGGAGTTAAGGCAAGAGTTAACAAAACCATTGCAATTCCAAGTCCGTCTGCATTTAAGGCAAGAACGATAGTTGGTTTATTGATCCAGTTTGCGATAAAGCTAATGTTTTCGCCGGCATTATAATTATTCAATAATAGAATCGAACATCCAAGAGCTGCCAAACTAAAAAGTAATGCAACTTTTGAAGCCAGTTTGTCACCAGATAAATAAGTGGCAAATGCACCAATTAAAAGTATAATTAATATAGTAGAAACGTTCATAGTTATAATATTATTGAGCTAAAAATAAATAGGAAACAATTGCGCAAAGTCCTATGACAAAAACAAACAGATACAATCCAATACTTCCGGTTTGTATTTTTTTACCTTGAAAAGCGATTTCTCCTGTAACTTTTCCAAATCCGAAAACAAACGCGGCTATACCTGTTTCAATATAATCTCTAAAGAATTTAGATAAAAAGTTAATTGGCTTTACGATAACAGCTTCATAAATTTCATCGATATAATATTTATCATATAAAAGCTTAGACAAACCAATAATATTGTCATCAGATTCAGGTACATTATTTTGTTTGAAATATTTAATGTAAGCAATCAGTATTCCTAATAAACCGCCTAAAACAGCAACACCCATCAAAGTGTATTCTGTTGCGCCTAAATGGTGTTCTCCGCCTTCAGCTTTTGTGAAAAGAGGAGAAAGGTATTCATTTAGCCAACTGTTTCCAGGTAAACTAATTAATCCGCCAAAAGTGGCTAAAATAGCTAAGATGATAAGTGGAATAGTAATTAATGAACCACTTTCGTGCAAATGATGTTTTTGTTCTTCAGTTCCTCTAAATTCTTTGAAGAAAGTCAAGAACATCAATCTAAACATATAAAAAGCGGTCATGACAGAAGCAATAGACCCAACAACATATAATGGAATACTGTGATGGAAAGCCGTCAATAAGATTTCGTCTTTAGAAAAGAATCCAGAGAAGAATGGAACACCTGAGATTGCTAATGAAGAAATCATCATGGTCCAGAATGTAATTGGCATTGCTTTACGTAGTCCACCCATTTTGCGCATGTCTTGTTCTCCGTGTAATCCGTGAATTACAGAACCTGAGCCTAAGAATAAACAAGCTTTAAAGAAAGCGTGAGTGATTACGTGAAAAACAGCTACTTCATAAGCTCCAAAACCTAATGCCAAGAACATTAAACCTAATTGTGAAACTGTTGAATAAGCCAATACTTTTTTGATGTCGTTTTGAACTAAACCAATAGTAGCTGCCAATAATGAAGTGATAGCTCCAATAACTGCTATGACAGTTTGAACGTCAACTGCTAAATCAAAAACAAAGTTTAATCTTGTTACCATAAAGATACCTGCAGTTACCATCGTAGCTGCGTGGATTAATGCAGAAACTGGAGTTGGTCCAGCCATGGCATCTGGCAACCAAGTGTATAGCGGAATTTGAGCAGATTTACCACAAGCTCCAATAAACAAACATAAAGCGGCTAAAGAAAGTAACGGAGAACCTTCGGAAACTGCAGTTTTTAAAGTTGCATAATCTAATGTAGAAAACATTGACCCGATGATAAACATTCCGATTAAAAGACCTAAATCTCCAATTCTGTTCATGATGAAAGCTTTTTTCGCAGCATCATTGTAATCTTGGTTTTTATACCAGAATCCAATTAACAGGTACGAACAAAGTCCGACACCTTCCCATCCGATGAAAAGAACTAATAAGTTGCTTCCAATTACAAGTGTGATCATAAAGAAAACGAACAAATTCAGGTAAGAGAAGAATTTGTGCATGTTTTCGTCATCATGCATGTAACTGATAGAGTATAAGTGAATCAAAGACCCGATTCCAGTCACAAAAAGTAACCAAAGAACAGATAATTGATCTAATAAAAATCCGAGATTGATTTTTAAGTTACTGATCTGAATCCAATCAAATAAAGTAACTTCAATTCCTTTTCCAGTCGAATTTATTTGATTAAAAAGTACAAGAGTAACTATAAAAGAAATTGCTACGGCAAGTGTTCCGATTGTTCCAGAAACAGTTTTTCCTAAGCTTTTTCCAAAGAAAACATTGATTAAAAATCCTAAAAAAGGCGTTAATACTAAAAGTAAAGCTAAATTGGTATCCATTTCTGATTATCCTTTTAAATTTTTTAAATTATCGATACTGATTGATCCAATATTTCTAAAAATAGAAACCAAAATGGCCAATCCTACCGCAACTTCAGCTGCAGCAACTGCCATCGAGAAGAACACAAAAACTTGTCCTTGCGCATCCTGATGATAAGTTGAAAAAGCAACAAATAAAAGGTTTACCGCATTCAACATAATTTCGATAGACATGAAAACGATAATTGCATTTCGTCTGTACAATACACCAAAAATACCAATACAGAAAAGTACGACACTCAAAAAGATGTAGTTCTCAATACCTATTTGATTTAATATATTACCCATTATTTATTTAATTTTTCTTTTTTAGACAATAGAACTGTTCCAATCATAGCCACCAAAAGCAAGATCGAAGCAAATTCAAACGGAACCATATAGTCGTCCAATAAAATTTTACCTAAAACTTTGATTGATTGGAAATCTTCTCCAGTAGAATCGTACTCGCCTACAATTGGTTTAGAGTTGATGAAAAGAGCAATCAAAACAATTAGGATTAAACAGAAAGAAACAATAGCGCCTAAACGTGTGATTCTAGGGCGGTGCACATCTTTTTGTTCGTTCAGATTCATCAACATGATGGTAAACAGGAACAGAATCATAATTGCTCCCGAGTAGACTATTATATGAACAACAGCTAAAAATTGAGAATTTAATAGTAAATAATGACCAGCGATAGAGAAGAAGCAAATCACTAAGTAAATTGCTGAGTGTATCGGGTTTCTGCTGAAAATAGTCAAGAAAGCAGTAATAATGGTAATAAACGCTAAGATACAAAATATCACCCCTACAGGAGTTGCGTTTGCAAGATCTGGAATATGTATCATTTAGTTAGCGTTTTTAAGTTGAGCGTTTTTCATAGCCATTTCTAAAGGCATTACCAATTTATCTTTCCCGAAAATGAAATCTTCTCTTTTGTAATTAGCAGGAACTAAAACTTTAGATTCGGTTAAGTAAATAGCGTCTTTTGGACAAGCTTCTTCACATAAACCGCAGAAAATACAACGAAGCATATTGATTTCGTATATTTCAGCGTATTTTTCTTCTCTGTATAAGTGTTTTTCATCAGCTTTGCGTTCTGCGGCTTTCATTGTAATCGCTTCTGCAGGGCAAGATAAAGCACATAATCCACAAGCGGTACAGTTCTCACGACCTTGTTCATCGCGTTTCAGCATGTGCTGGCCACGATAAACCGGACTCATTTCGCGAACCTGCTCAGGATAATGAATGGTAACTTTTTTTCTGAAAAGGTGTTTTACAGTAATAAACAAACCTTTTACAATCGCCACAAGATACAATCGTTCAATAAAAGACATGTCCTTATTTGACACCACCTTTTTTCTACCCGATAATGATATAGTTTCTATTGACATTTTTACTATTATAGTTTATGATTTACAATTTGAAAAGAATCAAATTCAAAATCTATTTGTTTTTATTTGAAGCAATTACGATTCTTAGAATCCTAAGGTTGCTAAGATTTCATGTCTTAAAATTACAACACCTGTAATCATGATATTAATGATCGAAAGCGGAATTAAAATTCTCCATCCTAAGTTCATTAATTGGTCATATCTAAATCTTGGAATTGTCCAACGTACCCACATATAGAAGAATATGAAGAAACATATTTTTGCAAATAAAGCTCCAATTCCTAATAAGTTTGCTGCATTTACACCTACGTTGTCAACCATCCATTGCATTCCAGGGTAGTTGTATCCTCCAAAGAATAAAACAGAAATAATTGTAGAAGAGATAAACATACTTGCATATTCGGCAAATAAATAGAATCCCATTTTCATAGATGAATATTCTGTGTGATAACCTCCAATTAACTCGTTCTCACATTCTGCTAAGTCGAAAGGAGTTCTGTTTGTTTCTGCAAATGAACAGATTAGGAAAATTAAGAATGATAATGGCTGATAAAAAACATTCCAGTTCATTCCCTGTTGTTGTAGTGAGATTTCTTTTAAGCTCATTGTGCCAGTCATCATCAATAAAGCGATTATTGATAATCCCATTGCAATCTCGTACGAAACCATTTGAGAAGCTGCACGAATAGCTCCCATCAAAGAGAATTTGTTGTTAGAAGCCCATCCACCAATCATGATGCCGTAAACTCCAACAGAAAGCACTCCAAAAATGTATAATAAAGCAATATTTACATCGGTAGCCTGAAGAATGATGTCTCTTCCGAAAAGATGCAAACGATCTCCCCACGGAATTACAGCACTCGTCAT
Source organism: Flavobacterium foetidum (assembly GCF_004634245.1). Taxonomy (GTDB): domain Bacteria; phylum Bacteroidota; class Bacteroidia; order Flavobacteriales; family Flavobacteriaceae; genus Flavobacterium; species Flavobacterium foetidum. Next base: position 277,522 of record NZ_SJTF01000004.1, on the reverse strand, counting down.
TAAAGCTGTACTCATTGCAATTGCTGGCCCAACAACGAATAAAAATCTATTTGGCGTGTTTGGGAAAAACTCTTCTTTAGAGAATAATTTCATACCATCTGCAAGCGGCTGTAATAAACCTCCCCATCCAGCGCGGTTTGGTCCAACGCGGTCTTGCAAGAAAGCGGCAACTTTACGTTCTGCCCAAGTAGAATACATAGCCATAATCATTGTTACCGCAAAAACGACAACAATAACAACACTTTTTTCTATAATAAATGCACTTTCCATTTCTTATTGTTTTTGATCTTTATCAGTTAATGGAATTGCTGCCATACTAATTTTTTTACGGTCGATATCTCTACCTAAAAGAATGTTCTTTTCTGTATCGATAGTAACTTTCTCTAGTTTTTGAGTGTAATTGTTTTGGTTGATAACAGAATCTTTTTCAAATTCTCTTGGCCCTTCAATAACCCAGTCATTCACATCTTTGTGATCAAAACGACAACTGTTGCAGATGAATTCTTCAACTTCATGGTACTCGTCTTTACGACCAGTTACACGCTGAATCTCTCCACCAAACATCCAAACGGTAGTTTTACCGCAACATCCTGGAGTAGTACATTCTCTGTGTGCGTTGTAAGGTTTATTAAACCAAACTCTTGATTTAAAACGGAAAGTTTTATCTGTTAAAGCTCCAACTGGACAAACGTCGATCATGTTTCCAGAAAACTCGTTGTCGATTGCTTTAGAAATTCCTGTTGAAATATTAGCGTGATCACCACGATCTAATACTCCGTGAACTCTGTTGTCTGTCAATTGATCTGCAACTTGTACACATCTTTGACATAAAATACAACGGTTCATATGAAGTTGAATATTTGGACCAATATCTTCTGGCTCGAATGTTCTTTTTTCTTCAATATAACGTGATTTCGGGTTTCCGTGCTCAAAACTTAAATTTTGAAGATCACATTCTCCCGCCTGATCACAAATTGGACAGTCTAATGGGTGGTTGATTAATAAAAACTCTGTTACAGATTTACGCGCTTCGGTAACTCTGGCAGAAGATTTACTGTTTACTTCCATTCCGTCCATACATCCTGTTACACAAGATGCCATAAGTTTTGGCATTGGTCTTGGATCAGCTTCACTACCTTTAGAAACTTCAACTAAACAACAACGGCATTTTCCACCGCTGCCTTTTAATTTTGAGTAATAACACATGGCTGGCGGCACCAAATCTCCACCAATCATACGTGCAGCCTGCAGGATCGTTGTTCCTGGTTCTACGTCTATACTTTGACCGTCTATGGTTACTTTCATCTCTTTATTTTGTTTTTTTAGTTTCAGGTTTCAGTTTTCACGTTTTCACTTGAAACTAAAAAAACTTGAAACTTTAAACTATTTTAAACTTTTTTGTTGAAAGTCGGAATATTGAAAAGAATTGCTGTCCTTTTTAACATTATGAACTTTATAACTTTATGCTTTTTATTTTTAAACGATTGCTTTACCGCCAACTAAATGTTTTACTTGTGAAAAAGGTTCAGCGACAAAGTGATCTCTATTTTTGATTTTTTCAGGGAAACGAACATGATATTCGAACTCATCTCTAAAGTGACGAATTGCAGCTGCTACTGGCCAAGAAGCTGCGTCTCCTAGAGGACAGATTGTGTTTCCTTCAATTTTGCTTTGAATGCTCCACAATAATTCGATATCCTCTTCACGGCCTTGACCGTTTTCGATTCTCCATAAGATTTTTTCCAACCATCCAGTTCCTTCACGGCAAGGAGTACATTGTCCGCAAGATTCGTGGTGGTAGAAACGAGCAAAGTTCCAAGTGTTTCTTACCACACAAGCAGTATCGTTGTAAACAATAAATCCTCCAGAACCCAACATAGATCCGGTAGCAAAACCACCATCACTTAAAGATTCGTAAGTCATTAAACGATCTTCACCGTTTGCTGTTTTGAAAATCAATTCAGCTGGTAGAATTGGCACAGAAGAACCTCCTGGTACAAATGCTTTTAAGGGACGGCTTGAAGACATTCCTCCCAAATATTCATCAGAATTCATGAATTCGTCTACGCTTAAACCTAATTCGATTTCGTAAACACCAGGATTTTTAATATGTCCTGAAGCAGAAATTAATTTAGTTCCAGTAGAACGTCCAATACCAATTTTAGCATAATCATCACCAGAATTGTTTACAATCCATGGCACAGTCGCAATAGTTTCAACATTGTTTACTACCGTTGGATTTGCCCAAAGACCAGAAACCGCTGGGAAAGGTGGTTTAATACGAGGATTTCCTCTTTTACCTTCCAATGATTCGATTAATGCTGTTTCTTCTCCACAGATATAAGCTCCAGCTCCACAGTGAACGTGAAGTTCTAAGTCATAACCTGATCCTAATATATTTTTTCCTAACCATCCGGCAGCTTTTGCTTCGGCGATTGCTCTTTCTAAGATTTTAAAAACCCACATATATTCTCCACGAATGTAGATATATGATAAGTTAGCACCTAAAGCGTAGCTAGAAGTAATCATTCCTTCGATTAATAAGTGAGGAATAAATTCCATCAAGAATCGATCTTTGAATGTTCCCGGCTCCGATTCGTCGGCATTACACACTAAGTGTCTTGGTCTTCCTGATTTTTTATCAATAAAGCTCCATTTCATTCCAGCAGGGAAACCTGCACCACCACGACCACGTAATCCTGATTTTTTTACTTCCTCAGTTACTTCGTCTGGAGTTAATGTTTTTAAAGCTTTTTCTACAGAAGCGTATCCGCCATTTTGGCGATAAACTTCGTAGGTTTTAATTCCAGGAATATTGATTTTATCTAATAATATTTTTTGTGACATCTTATTTATCGTGTAATATTATTTTATCCTCTCTACAATCAGCAATAATCTGATCGATTTTTTCTTCTGTCAGTTTTTCTTTGTAGAAATCTCCCAACTGCATCATCGGAGCGTATCCGCAAGCACCTAAACATTCTACACCAGCAATGGTAAACATTCCGTCTGGAGTAGTTTCGCCCATTTTAATGCCTAATTTTTCAGAAGTATAATCCATTAAATCTTCGGCACCTCTTAAACAACAACAAGAAGTTTGGCAGAACTCAAACATATACTTGCCAATTGGCTTCTGGTTGAACATCGTGTAAAAAGTAACCACTTCATAAACCTCAATTGGTTTTATCTGAAGAATCTCGGCAACTTTATCTTGCAGTTCAATACTAAGCCAGTTGTTATGTGCATCCTGAACTTCGTGCAAGACAGGCAATAAAGCCGATTTTTGTTTGCCTTCAGGATAATGGCTGATCAATTCATTGATGCGGTTCATCAATGCCTCAGTCATATTTATTTCTTGTTTGTAATGTTTTCTTTCCATTTTATTCTTGTTTTGCCACAAAGGCGCAAAGGCACAAATATTTTAATTTAAATTCTAGTATCTAAAATCTAAATTTTTTTAGGCGTCTAATTCTCCTGCAATTACGTTCAAACTTGAAAGGATGATAATCGCATCAGAAAGCATGGCACCTTTAATCATTTCTGGGAATGCTTGGTAATAAATAAAGCATGGTCTTCTGAAATGTAATCTATAAGGAGTTCTACTTCCGTCTGTAACTAAATAGAAACCGATTTCTCCATTTCCTCCTTCTACTGGGTGATAGATTTCTGCAACTGGTACAGGAACTTCTCCCATTACAATCTTAAAGTGATAAATTAAAGATTCCATAGAAGTATAAACATCTTCTTTTGGAGGAAGGTAGTAATCTGGAACTTCAGCATGATATTCGTTTCCTGGAGGCATTTTTTCTAATGCTTGACGAATAATGCTTAAACTTTCCCAAACTTCAGCATTACGAACACAGAAACGATCGTAAGTATCACCCGATTTTCCAACAGGAACGATAAAATCGAAATCTTCGTAAGATGAGTATGGCTGTGCTACACGTACATCGTAATCAACTCCCGCAGCACGTAAGTTTGGACCTGTAAATCCGTATGCCATTGCTTTTTCAGCAGTGATTGCACCAACGTTTACAGTTCTGTCAAGGAAAATTCTGTTTCTCTCGAATAAGTTTTGGAATTCCTGCCATACTGGAGGGAATTCTTCTAGGAATTTATCTAGTTTTTTGAAAACTTCCGGAGACCAGTCTCTTTCAAAACCACCGATTCTTCCCATATTGGTAGTCAAACGAGCTCCACAAATTTCTTCGTAGATTTCGTAGATTTTTTCTCTAAATTGAAAAACGTACAAGAAACCAGTATACGCACCAGTATCTACACCCAAAATCCCGTTACAGATAATATGATCCGTAATACGAGCCAGCTCCATAACGATAACTCTTAAATACTGCGCTCTTTTAGGAACTTCAATACCTAATAGTTTTTCTACTGTCATCCACCATCCCATATTATTAATAGGAGAAGAGCAGTAGTTCATACGGTCTGTAAGAGGTGTAATTTGATAAAAAGGACGATTTTCGGCAATTTTCTCGAAAGCTCTGTGGATGTAACCAATAGTTGGCTCAGCCTCAAGAATTTTTTCACCATCCATTAATAGGATGTTTTGGAAAATACCGTGAGTCGCAGGGTGAGTTGGACCTAAATTCAGTACAGAAAGTTCGCTTCCGTCTTCGTTAAGTCTCTCCTTAATTATTTTAGCATAACGATGCTCTGGTGGTAATAATAGTTCTGACATTTTATAATGTTGAATTATTTTTTAGCAATTTGATGTTGTTCTTCCAAAGAATCTGTCGTCTTTGTCGGTTCTTCCGCTGTCTTCCATTGGGAATTCTTTTCGCATTGGGTGAGACTGCATTTCGTCCATGTTTAAAATACGTTTCAACTGAGGATGTCCTATAAAGTTGATTCCGTAGAAATCGAACGTTTCTCTTTCCATCCAGTTCGAACTCAAGAAAATATTCGAAACCGATTTAATTTCTGGTTTTTCTCCGTTTAAGAAAACTTTGATTTTTAGTCTTTTGTTTTCGTACCAGTTGTGTAAGTGATAAACAACTGCAAACTGACGCTCACTTTCGTTATCTGGGTAATGGATACCGCATAAGTCAGTTAAGAAATGAAATTGTAATTCTGGATCGTTTTTAAGGAATAGAATCAACGGTGTGATTTTATCAGCTGAAGCTTCTAAAGAAAAAATATCTCTCTCTTGCTGAAAGTTGAAAACATCGTTATTGAATGTTTCAGTAAGTTTATCTTGGATCAGGGTGTTTTCTAAAGCCATCTTATGAGATATTATATGAAGCTAATAATTCTTGATATTCTGGAGAGCTTCTTCTTCTAACAGATTCGCTTTTTACCAGTTCTTGAAGTCTCATTACTCCATCAACAATTTGTTCTGGTCTTGGCGGGCAACCAGGAACGTAAACATCAACAGGAATTACTTTGTCAATTCCCTGAAGTACTGAATACGTGTCAAATACTCCTCCTGAAGAGGCACAAGCGCCAACAGCAATCACCCAGCGAGGCTCGGCCATTTGTTCGTACACTTGTCTTAAAATTGGAGCCATTTTTTTTGAAATAGTTCCCATTACTAACAACATATCTGCCTGACGAGGAGAAAAACTCACACGTTCAGAACCAAATCGAGCTAAATCGTAATGAGATGCCATTGTGGCCATAAACTCAATTCCGCAACAAGATGTCGCAAAGGGTAATGGCCAAAGAGAATTCGCGCGTGCCAACCCAACAACATCACTAAGTTTTGTAGCGAAGAAACCTTCACCAGTAACTCCTTCCGGTGGCGCAACCATATTTACTTTTGAATCGCTCATTTTTATTTTAGATTGTAGATTTCAGATTTTAGATTTTTGACCTTGAAACCGAAATCAATTTTAAAATTCAATATTGTGTTTTGAGATATTATTTTCAAACCTAAAATTCTAAATCAATTTAATCTAAAATCTAAAATCTGAAATCTAATATTCTTTATTCCCACTCTAATGCTTTCTTTTTGATGATGTAGAAAAAACCAACTAAAAGCAAAGACATGAAAACTAACATTTTTAACATTCCTTCAATTCCTAAGTCTTTGAAGTTTATTGCCCAAGGATAAAGAAAAATAACCTCTACGTCGAACAATACGAACAAAATGGCAACTAAGAAGTATTTTACAGAGAATGGAATACGGGCGTTACCAACAGATTCGATACCACATTCGAAGTTTTTGTCTTTAACTTCAGAGGTTCTTCTTGGTCCTAATTTTCCAGAAATAATAATTGTTCCTACCACAAAACCAACAGCTAAAAGAAACTGCATTAAAATAGGAATGTAACTGTATTGATCAGATTGCATAAACTTCGGTTTTATACTTAAAAAAATGAGCCACAAAGATAACTTGGAAGTCTGTAAAACACAAGCTAAAAAAGGATTTAAGTAGGCTGCGAAACCGCGTTTATGTGTAATTTTTATTGATTATAAATAACGAAGAGTTATTTTAATATTTTTTTAAGAATCGTCTAAAAAAAAACGTCCCGATACTTCGGGACGTCTTTTGAGACCATTCAGAGGCAAAAAAAATAAATTGCTATATTTTTCTTAGATCACTGCCACTTTAGCAGCAACTTTCCCTTTTCTTCCTTCTTCTTCTTCATAGCTTACACGGTCACCTTCGCGTAATTCTTCCGCGTTAATTCCTGAAGCGTGAACGAAGATATCTTTTCCTGTTTCTTCGTCTGTAATGAATCCATAACCTTTAGACTCATTGAAAAATTTTACTGTACCTGTACGCATTGTAATTGTAATAATAATTTATAATAAAACAAATGTAACATATAAATTCATACAAAAGACATCTACATGTTAATTTTTTCTAAAAATTATTGATTTACAGTGTTTTTACGTGGTTTGTTGCTGCAATTTTGATATGATTCATGTTAAAATGAGAATCATTAAAAATACTTCAAAAAGTAAGAAGTTTTTGACTTTATGATTAAGCCATTTTTACAAAGATTCCGATGATTTTTTAGTTAAAAAAGTCTTTGTACTATTTTTTTTCGTTTTTGAAAAAAGTTGCATGAAAATAAAAAACCGCAGTCTAGAAAGCTGCGGTTTTAAAAAATTGATTTCAAATTGATTATACCAAATCAACTTTAATATGTAATTCTTTCAATTGTGTCTCGTCAATGGCAGCAGGTGCATCAATCATAACGTCACGCCCTGCATTGTTTTTAGGGAATGCGATAAAATCTCTAATCGTTTCCTGACCTCCTAAAATCGCAACTAATCGATCCAAACCAAATGCTAATCCACCGTGTGGCGGAGCTCCAAACTGGAAAGCGTCCATTAAGAAACCAAACTGCGCTTTTGCTTCTTCTTCGGTAAATCCTAAATATTTGAACATTAATTGTTGTGTCGCCTTGTCGTGAATACGAATAGAACCTCCACCAATTTCGTTTCCGTTTAAAACCATATCATAAGCATTGGCACGAACTTTTCCTGGCTCGGTTTCTAACAATGCCATGTCTTCTGGTTTTGGAGATGTAAATGGATGATGCATTGCGTGGTAACGACCGCTTTCTTCGTCCAATTCCAATAATGGGAAATCTACCACCCATAATGGAGCAAATTCTTCTGGATTACGTAATCCTAAACGAGTTGCTAGTTCCATACGTAAGGCAGATAATTGTGCTCTTGTTTTATTTGCTGGACCAGAAAGTACAAAAATCATATCGCCAGGATTTGCTTCTGTTGCTTTTGCCCAGTTTGCTAAATCGTCTTGATCGTAGAATTTATCTACAGATGATTTGAAAGTTCCGTCTTCATTGCATTTTACGTAAACCATTCCAGATGCTCCAACTTGCGGACGTTTTACCCAGTCAATCAATCCATCGATTTCTTTGCGGGTATAATTTCCTGCTCCTGGAACAGCGATTCCCACAACTAGTTCTGCTGCATTGAATACAGAGAATTCCTTATGTTGTGCAAATTCGTTTAATTCGCCAAATTTCATTCCGAAACGAATGTCCGGCTTGTCATTTCCGTATGTTTTCATAGCATATTCGTAGGTAATTCTTGGGAATTTCTCTACCTCAATGCCTTTGATTTCTTTTAATAAATGTCGCGTCAATCCTTCAAAAACATTCAAAATGTCTTCTTGTTCCACAAATGCCATTTCGCAGTCAATCTGTGTAAACTCTGGCTGACGGTCTGCACGTAAATCTTCGTCACGGAAACATTTCACGATTTGGAAATATTTATCCATTCCACCCACCATCAAAAGTTGTTTGAAAGTTTGTGGAGATTGTGGCAACGCATAAAACTGACCTTCGTTCATACGGCTTGGTACGACGAAATCTCTTGCTCCTTCTGGAGTCGATTTGATTAAGTAAGGCGTTTCAACTTCGCAGAAATCTAAATCAGACAGATATTTACGAACTTCGATTGCCACTTTGTGACGGAATAATAAACTGTTTTTTACAGGATTTCTTCGGATATCCAAGTAACGGTATTTCATTCTGATGTCTTCCCCGCCGTCCGTTTCATCTTCAATAGTAAATGGAGGGGTAAGAGCAGTGTTTAAAATTGTTAATTCAGAAACTAAAATTTCGATTTCGCCCGTTGGAATGTTTTTGTTTTTGGCTTCACGCTCAATAACGGTGCCTTTTACCTGAATAACAAACTCACGTCCAAGAGTTTTAGCCAGTTCAAAAACGCTTTTTTCAGTACGACTTTCGTCGAAAATAAGCTGTGTAATTCCGTAACGGTCGCGTAAGTCAACCCAATTCATAAATCCTTTATCACGTGATTTTTGTACCCATCCCGCAAGAGTAACTTCGGTATTGATATTTGAGGCATTTAATTCGCCGCAATTATGACTTCTATACATATTCAAAATTTTAGACTGCAAAAGTAAATACAAAATTCAAGATAATATAGCAAAGTGATAAGTTGATGCAGAATAATTTCAAATAAATTGTTAATTCTGAAATTTTGAAGCTTAAATTTCTTTAGTTTTGATTCACTAAAAAACAAATAATAAAACCCATGAAAAAACTTTTTGTTGCTGGTTTAGTAATCATTAATGCTTTGAATGTTATAGGTCAAAGCAAGAATTCAATTAAGTTCACTGCTAAAATCTCGAATAGAAACAGTGATACGTTGGTCATTCAAGGAAGAAATAACTTTAAACAGGTAATTCCGATCGATAAAAAAGGAGTGTTTTCGGCTTCATTTGATGCTCCAAAAGGGTTTTATGTTTTTTCTGATGGTACAGAATCCTCTAACTTATATTTAAAACCAAATTCTGAAGTAAATCTGACTATGAACGCCAAAGAGTTTGATGAAACGATAGTATATAAAGGTAAAGGCGTAAATGAAAGTAATTTTTTGGCGCAACAGGCATTAAAGGACGAGAACTTTCAAAAAGATGCATTCAGCAAAGAAGCTGCCGCGTTTGGAGCTTTGTTGGATGCAAAATTAAAAGCGGATACAGAAAGTGTTGAAAAAGGTGATTTTGAGCCCGAATTTAAGACTGCCTTAAAAAGCAGTTTTGAAAGTTTTTATCAATATGCATCTCAGGAATACGAAAGGGCGGCAAAAGCAAATAAACTCGTAGGAAAACCTTCTCCCGAATTTGATTATGAAAACCATAAGGGAGGTCAAACTAAACTGGCAGATCTAAAAGGGAAATACATTTATATAGATTTGTGGGCGACTTGGTGCGGACCTTGCCGTGCAGAAATTCCATATCTTCAGAAAATTGAAGAGAAATTTCATGGAAAAAACATTGAGTTTGTGAGCATTTCGATTGATAAATTAAAAGACAAGGAAAAATGGAAAAAGTTTGTTACCGATAAAAATCTTGGCGGCGTACAGCTTTTTGCAGATAAGGACTGGGAATCTGAATTTGTTATGAATTACGGTGTAACTGGAATTCCGAGGTTTATTTTGATCGATCCAAAAGGAAATATTGTAAATCCGGATGCTACACGACCATCTGATCCTAAGCTCGAAAGTGAGCTCAATGCATTACTGAACTAATTTATTTACGAAATTTAAAACGTTTTCGTAAAAACGTAATAGTCTTAGAATACCAGTAAAACCAGTGCTTGAGCGCTGGTTTTTTTGTTTTTGATATTTTTCCAATGTTAAGTTTTTATTCAATGTTACCAAATTGTTAAGCAAAAGTTTTTTTAATGTAAACATTTAACTATATTTGATAACGATTTGATAACATTAAATACCTAAAGATATGAAAAAGAGTGTGATTTTAGCGGCTGTATTGTTCTCTGGAATTTTGAGTGCGCAAGAAGGTAAACCTGAATTGGACGCTGTTGGAAATAGAGTAAAAGCAATCTATTATTATGAAAATGGAAATGTACAACAGGAAGGTTATTTTAAGGATGGAAAATTAGACGGTGTTTGGGTATCTTATGATGTAAAAGGAAATAAAACGGTAGAAGGTGAGTACACAAATGGTCTAAAAACCGGAAAATGGATGTTTTATAACGAAAAAAATCTTTGTGAAGTGGCATACGAAAACAGCAGAGTAAGTTCTGTTAAGAATCTTCAAAAAAATGCTGTTGCTAACAGAAATTAAAAGATTACGTTTATTGTTTTTTGAGAACCGCCTTTATCGGCGGTTTTTTATTTTTTAAAAATAGAGCAAGTAAAATAATTTAAGAAAAAAAAGCCTGAAAAAAATTCAGGCTTTTTTGTATTGAAAAAGGTTTTTAAACAGCTTTGGGTTGTACAGGTTTTAAATTATAGGCGATATAGAGTGTAATTGAGGCTAATACAATCCAGAAAACATCTATAAAGAAAATTTGAATCTCATTGCGCATAAAAGAATTCCAGAACCAGTTTCCAGTTATGATTCCGTTTGTAATCGGAATCAAGAATCCTAGTATGCTTCCTGAAATCAAGCAGAATTTGTTTGTAAATGCATCATTCTTTTTTAGGATAAAGAAAACGGTCAGAAGAAGCCATCCGCCAAAATAAATCTTAAACAAATCAGATTGGCTTAGTGGATAGAAAATTTTGCTTCCAATAAATGCTAAAGCTGTAATTGGATACATGCTCAAACAAATTGCCAGATAAATTCGAACTACTGCGGCGTTGAAACGTTTTTTCTTTTCTGGTAGGTTGTTTTTTTGTCTAGCAACAAGCCAAATCATTACTCCAGAGATAATCACAAAACAACTTATTATTCCGAGAACAAAACTTATTATTTTTAAGGCATAGCCTCCGTAATCACCAAAATGAATTCGGTACAATACGTTTTTAACAACATCCAGATAACTGGTTTGCGTTATCGGATTTTTTTTGGCAATTTCTTTTCCGTCTGCAATACGGTAAATGACTTTTCCGATTGCGGTAAATTTGGTGTGGCTAGGTAATTCTCCTTCGACTGTAACGTGCATGTTGACATCGCCGTAATTTTGAATAATAACGCGTGTTATCTCAAAATCTTTCCAATTGCTTTTCGTCTTTGCAACCAAATCATTAATACTAAACGGATTTGCCAGTTTTTTGTATTCAAATGGGTGATCAACGTCGTTATATTCTAATTCTTTATATAATTTACTCTCGTCTCCGTCATATAATGCCATTACGGCTGGCGCGACAATGAGCAGCTTGATCATGAAAAAAGCTCCAGTTACTGCATAAACAAACTGAAAAGGGAGTCCGATCATTCCTAAGGCTGTATGAGCATCTGTCCATAAAGTTTTTAGTTTTTCTTTTGGTCGGAACATGTAAAAATTAGAAACAATTTTATTCCAGTGCAGTAAAACTCCGGTTACAATTGCAAATAAGAAAAACAAAGCGGTAAATCCTGAAAGGTAATAACCTACAGGATAAGGAATCTGTGCAAAAAAGTGCAGACGATATAAAAGTTCTCCTAGCGAATACGATTCTTCATAAGTATAAGACTTGAAACTTTCGGTATCCAGATAAAAAAACTGTCCGTCTTTTTGTTTTTCAGGAGCAAGAGTATCTCTTGTCCCTTCCATGTAAACGGCAACACGTTTTTCTATATTGGGCTTAGAGATAGTGATATTTCTGCCGTGTAAAATGTATTTTTTATCGAGGTTGTCCAGTGCATTATTGTAGTCTAACTGAATTTCTCTCGTAATTGCAGTAGATTCACTTCTTTCCCAATTGATGATTTCATCTCTAAAAAAAGAAAAAGACCCTGCAAAGAAAATTACAAAAAGAACAACACTGATTACAATACCGCTGACAGTGTGTGTGTGAAAATAAATATTATAATGACGGTTATTCATAAATTATTGCGCCGTTGTATTATAGGTTTGACCGAGATAAATAAAAAGACAAAAAACCAAAGTGAGCAAAATATAGATTGCCCAGATTTTCCAAGCACTTTTGGCAAGAAAAGCAAGTACCATAAGAGCTACCCAAAGAATAAAACCGGTAAAAGCCATTGTCATTAAAACATTGGCACGATTAAACCATGCAGCAAGAGCAAGGTGAAAACTTATAGCAACAAAATAACCGCCCAATATTGCGGCTGTGATTTTGGCAATACGCTGCCATACAGACTGCGTCAAATATTTAGGATTGGCTGGCATAATTTAGTTGTAATATAATTCTATTAAAGCGGCAATCAAAAAAAGAACGTAAACAACTTTGTGATTTACCTTTTTAAGAGGCGCTAAAATAACGATTAGACTACCAATAGTCATAAGTTGGATAAAAAACATCAAAGTTCCGCATCCCAAAGACTTTGTATAAAGCCAAAAAGCATAAGCAATAAGTAAGAGTGCTAATCCTGCTCGCTTGGTTTGTTTTGGATTGTCTTTCATCCATTTTTCAAAACCTAGATCATACGACAAAACGGCCCTTTTCGAGGTGTAATAAAGTGTATAAAAAGCTAGAAAAACGATAATGCTGGCTATTGTAATCATAATCTTTAAAATTTAAAAAACACCTTTCTCCTAAAAGAAAGGTGTTTGGAATGTTTTTTTTGTTAGAATCGGTATGAGAAACTTGCAGCTACGCTTCTAGCATCTTTCGGGTGAACCGTTGACCATCCATCGTAAATGTCCTCATTTGCAATGTTGTTCATTTTTAAAGTAAGCGTGTATTTCTCCGTTCCGTAAAAGATAGAAGAATTTAGTACGGTATATTCTGGAATTGTAAATACTCCAGCTAAAGTTCTGTTCATTATTTTGTTGTCGCTTGCATAGTTACCTCCAAAACCTAAACCAAATCCTTTTAAGTCGCCGTTTGTAAATTTATAACTAGCCCAAAGGTTTGCTAAATTCTGCGGACCAGCGCTTTCGGGTCTGTGATTTACAAAATCTGGTAATCCGGCAGTTAAAAGAGCATCGTTGTAACTGTATCCTAATACTATGTTTAGGCCATTAATTGGGTTTGCAATAATTTCTGCTTCGAAACCTTTATTTTTTTGTGCACCATTGTCATAACTAGTTGTAGTTGTTGCTCCATAATCAGTGTAAACCATATCTCTTACTTTAGTGTCATAGTAGCTAAAAGTAGCATATAATTTTTCTTCGAAAACATTTAATTTTGTACCAACTTCAAATTGAGCAGCATGCTCTGGTGAGAAAGTTCTAGGTGTTCTAGTACCATCAGCAGCAACATCGGTAATTGGTGACGGGTTTACGAAACCATCCATGTAGTTAGCAAAAATCGAAACTTTATCGATAATTGGCTGGTAAACTAAACCAAATTTTGGAGAGAAAGTAGTTTGGTTAAAATCGTCTGATTTTGTGGTTACATCTCCTGAATTCATGAAACGGTCAATACGTAAACTTGCCATAGCAGAAAGAGCAGGCGTAATATTGATTACGTTAGATACATAAGCACTAAAAACTTCTTGTTTTTGTTTGCTGTTGTTTGCAGGAGAATTTGCTAATATAGCTTCGGCATGTGCTCTTGATAAATTACCATTGTCTCCATTTGTGATATAGTTATTAGGATCAGTAATTCCATATACATTTTCATTGACAGTTTGTAAAGGATCATTTCCAATATAAATAAGACTTTCATTGTAAACATATCCTGAGCCATTATCAACCAGCATTCTATTGAAATAATCTAAACCAGCAACAATTCTGTTTCTTAAGTTTCCAATTTTAAAATCTCCAATAAAATTCTGCTGGATATCGGTTGTTAAAGTTTTGGAGTCATTATTTGTAAATGATCTTCCTAAAACTATTCCATCGTTAATGCCGCTAAAATTACCTGTTATATCATACAAATATGCATAGTATCCTAATGATTTTGTAGAACTTCTTGCAAGGACTGTTTGTGAAGACCATTGGTCAGAAATTTTATAATTCATTTGTCCCTGAAGACTGTATGATGGTGTTTTAAGTGTTAACTGATTACTGGTGTACGAACGTTTGTTGTCATATCCCAATTCGTCAATGTTGTTAACACGTAGAGGTGAAAAACGGTCTAAAAACAACATAGTAGGGTTGGTACTTTCGCTGCTTAAAAACTCAGTATTAACCAGGAATGATAATCTATCATTTACTTCGTAAGAAAGAGAAGGAGCTACAAATATAGATTTTCTAAAACCTGCGTCTTGAAAACTATCTTCGTCATGATAAGCTGCATTTATACGGAAGTTTACTTTGTGCTCTTCGTCAAGCGGAGTGTTAACATCGGCAGTAACCCTGTTCAAACCATAGCTTCCGGTAGTATAACTGATTTCTCCTCCAAAATGATCATATGGTTTTTTAGTAGTGATGTTGATTAAACCTCCATAAGAGATTAAACTGCTTCCAAATAGAGTTCCTGATGGCCCTTTTATTACTTCAATTTTGTCAATATTAGCAGGATCCAAACTTCCATTAGATAAACCTGGCAAACCATTTATCATAGTGGGTTGAACTACAAATCCTCTAAGAGAAAAATAACCCGCACCATCTCCGCCACGGCCAGTAGATGCCCAAAGCTGTGTTAGACCTGGAGAGTTTTTAAGTGCGTCGTCAATATTTGTAACTACTTGTTCTTTTAAAAGTTCAGCTGTAATTGTAGTATAAACTTGTGGGTTTTCAAGATTTTTTAAAGGAAGTCTTGATACTTGTTGTGTCTCTTTACGTGCAAGCGGATTTTTTTTACCATTCCCGTTTACTACGATTTCACTTAATTCTTCAGAATTAGGATTAATTACAAAATCTTCTACTAATTCGTCACCACTGTTTAAGGTGATGCTTTTTTCTTTTGAAGAATACCCTACTCCAGAAACTCTGATGACGTAACTACCTGGTTTTAGATTTTTTAGTTCGTAACGGCCTTGACTATCTGTGTTGGTGCCAATTTTTGTTCCTTTTAAAATCACAGAAATGTTGTCGGCACCGTCATTATTGGTTAAAGTGATCTGACCTTTAATAGTAGCTTTTTCCTGAGCCCACATGGTTGCGGTTGTGAATAAGAAAAAACAAAAGCTCAAAATCGAAATTGAAGATTTAAAGTTCATTTTATTTAGAATTGGTTTTAATAGCGCAAATGTAAGTCTTGATTACTTATCAAGCAAACTTTATTTTTATTTATTCCAAATTAAATGCCTTAAAATTTCATTAAAATTGTATTAGTAGGAAATTAGATAAAAAAAGAAACCCCGCTCGAGAAGAGCAGGGTTTCTAATTATAATGATAATTTAAGAATTACAATTCTAAAGCACGTTTAACGTCACCATTCATTAATAATTCTACTGGGTTTTCTAAAGCTTCTTTTACAGCAACCAAGAAACCAACAGACTCGCGTCCGTCAATGATTCTGTGATCGTATGAAAGTGCTACGTACATCATTGGGTGAATTTCCACTTTTCCGTTTACAGCAATAGGGCGCTCGATGATGTTGTGCATTCCTAAGATTCCAGACTGAGGAGGGTTGATGATTGGAGTAGATAACATACTTCCGAAAACACCACCGTTTGTAATTGTAAAAGTTCCTCCGGTCATATCGTCAACAGTAATTTGACCATCACGAGCTCTTAAAGCCAATCTTTTGATTTCAGCTTCGATACCACGGAAAGTTAAGTTTTCAGCATTACGTACAACAGGAACCATTAGGCCTTTTGGTCCAGAAACTGCGATAGAGATATCACAGAAATCATAAGCTACTTTATAATCTCCATCCATCATAGAGTTTACATCAGGATAAAGTTCTAAAGCTCTCGTAACTGCTTTTGTAAAGAAAGACATAAAACCTAACCCAAGACCGCCATGTTTTGCTTTGAAAGCATCTTTGTATTCATTACGGATGTTGTTGATAGGAGTCATGTTAACTTCGTTAAAAGTAGTTAACATTGCTGTATCATTTTTAGCAGCAACTAGTCTTTCAGAAACTTTACGACGCAACATAGAAAGTTTTGTACGCTGCGATCCGCGGTTTCCTCCAGTTGGCGTTCCCATAGATGGTACTGCGTTTACAGCATCATCTTTAGTGATTCTGCCGCCTTTGCCAGTTCCTGTTACAGTTGCTGGAGCAATGTTTTTCTCGTCTAATATTTTTCTTGCTGCTGGAGATGGAGTTCCCGCTGCATAACTTGTAGCTGCAGGAGCTTGTGCTGGTTCAGCCTTTGGAGCCTCAGCTTTTACTTCAGCTTTAGGAGCTTCCGCTTTTGGCGCCTCTGCTGCTGGAGCTTCTGATGCGCCACCTGCTGGTTTAGCAGCATCTGTATCAATTAAACAAACTACAGCGCCAACTGCAACTGTATCACCTTCTTCAGCTTTTAGTGTAATAACACCGCTCATTTCAGCAGGTAATTCAAGAGTTGCTTTGTCTGAATCTACTTCAGCAATCGCCTGATCTTTTTCTACATAATCTCCGTCTTTTACTAACCAAGTTGCAATTTCAACTTCTTTTATTGACTCCCCTGGTGATGGGACTTTCATTTCTAAAATCATCTTTGTTTTTGTTTAAGGTTTTTATGGTTTCAAGTCTCATGTTGTTGAACCTGAAACTTGAAACTTGAAACATTTTTTTATTATCTGAATAAATTTTTATCGAATACCATTCTAATAGCGTCAGCATGGCGGCGTTTTGCACGTGTATAACTTCCTGATGCAGGAGCAGAATATGCTTTTAATGAAGCTAATCTCCATTTTACAAGGTCAAAGTTCATTAACATAAAGCTGTATGCTCCCATGTTTTTAGGTTCTTCCTGAGCCCAAACATAATCATCTGCGTTTGGATATTTAGCAATGATTTCTTTAATCTGCTCAACAGGGAAAGGGAATAATTGCTCGATACGAATAACAGCAACATCATTTCTTCCGTTGTTTTCTCTTTCTGCTACGATGTCATAGTAGAATTTACCTGTACAGAAAACTAAAGTTTTCACGCCTTTTTTATCTACTGCATTGTCATCAATTGTCTCTTGGAAGCTTCCGTTTGCAATTTCGTCAACTGTAGATACACATCTTGGATCGCGCAGTAAACTTTTTGGAGAAAAAACTACTAATGGTTTACGGAAGTTAGTTTTCATTTGTCTTCTTAACAAGTGAAAGAAGTTTGCTGGAGTTGTACAGTCTGCCACATACATATTGTGTCTCGCGCAAAGCTGTAAGTAACGTTCCATTCTTGCAGAAGAGTGTTCAGCACCTTGTCCTTCATATCCGTGAGGCAATAACATCACGATACCGTTTTGGTTGTTCCATTTATCTTCTCCACAAGAAATATATTGGTCGATCATGATTTGAGCACCGTTAGAGAAATCCCCAAATTGTGCTTCCCAAATCGTTAAGGCTTTTGGGTTTGCTAAAGCATATCCGTAGTCGAAACCTAAGACGCCATATTCTGATAAAAGAGAGTTGAATACGCCAAAGTTTCCTTTTTTGTTTTCAATTCCGTTCAACAAAATTACTTCTTCTTCAGAATCTTCTACTTTAACCACCGCATGACGGTGAGAGAAAGTACCACGCTCAACATCCTGGCCAGAAATACGAACATCAAATCCTTCTGTTAAAAGAGATCCGTAAGCCAATGCTTCTGCAGTTCCCCAGTCAACGGTATTGTTGTCGTATCCAGCTTTTCTGTCGGTAACAATTTTGGTGATTTTGTTGATGAATTTTTTATCTGATGGTAAAGTTGAGATGGTATTGATGATCGAATCTAAACCTTCTTTACCAAACGTAGTGTCTACTTTTTGAAGCATTTGTGTGTCAGTCACCTGCACAAATCCTTCCCATTCGTTTTTCATGAATGGAGTAATGATAGTCAAGTCTTTTTTACGAGAAGCTTCTAAGTTTTCTTCTAAAGCAGTCTTGTATTCTTTTTCTAAACCATTAACGTAAGATGCATCGATTACGCCTTCAGAAAGTAATTTCTCAGCGTAGATATCTCTTGGGTTTTTATGTTTAGCAATGATTTTGTATAAAACTGGTTGTGTAAAACGAGGTTCGTCTCCTTCATTATGACCGTATTTTCTATATCCTAATAAATCGATAAATACGTCACGTCCGAATTGCATTCTGTAGTCTAATGCAAAAGATACAGCGTGTACAACAGCCTCAGCATCGTCAGCATTTACGTGTAATACTGGAGATAAAGTTACTTTAGCAACGTCTGTACAATAAGTAGACGAACGAGCGTCTAAATAATTAGTTGTAAATCCAACTTGGTTGTTGATTACAATATGGATTGTTCCTCCTGTTTTGTAACCGTCTAATTGTGCCATTTGAATGATTTCGTAAAGAATACCTTGACCTGCTATTGCAGCATCTCCGTGAACGGCGATTGGTAAAACTTTAGAGAAATCGTCAGCAAAATATTTGTCTTGTTTTGCTCTTGTGATACCTTCAATTACAGCTCCAACCGTTTCTAGGTGAGAAGGGTTTGGCGCTAAATTGATGTTGATGCTTTTTCCTGATCTTGTTTTTCTGTCGGCAGTAAGACCTAAGTGGTATTTTACGTCACCGTCAAAATATTCTTGATCGTAATCTTTTCCGTCAAATTCACCAAAGATATCTTGAGTAGATTTTCCAAAGATGTTTGCCAAAACGTTCAAACGACCACGGTGAGCCATTCCCATTACAAATTGCTCCACACCTTTTTCTGCAGCTTGTTCGATTAAAGCATCTAAAGCTGGGATGATAGATTCTCCACCTTCTAATGAGAAACGTTTTTGCCCCACATATTTAGTATGAAGGAAATTCTCAAAAGAAACCGCTTCGTTTAATTTATTTAAGATAGTTTTCTTTTCGTCTGTAGAAAAATTAGGCTGATTTACGTTTACAGCCAATTTATCCTGAATCCATTTTACAACACCAGGGTTTCTGATGTACATATATTCTATACCAATATGCTGGCAGTAAATTGCTTTAAGGCGGTTTACAATAGCTTCTAATGAAGAAGGTGTCATTCCGATAGTTTGCGCAGCGTCAAAAACAGTCTGAAGATCAGCAGATGATAAACCGAAATTCTCTATATCTAAAGTCGGAGATGATTGTCTGCGGTCGCGAACAGGATTTGTTTTGGTAAACAAATGCCCGCGTGTACGGTATCCGTCAATTAATTTTAGAACATTGAATTCTTTCTGAAGTTTGTCTGAAACCTGACTATAATCTGTGTTTGGGCTCGTCACATACTCAACGATTGTCTGCACTGGATTTTCGTCATTATAAGTAGCCATTCCAAAGTCGAAACCTTGAAAGAAACTTCTCCAGCTTGGCTCAACGCTGTCTGGGTTTACTAAATATTGATCGTATAATTGTGCAAAAAACTCGGTATGCGCTGCATTTAAAAATGAAAACCTATCCATAATATTAGTGAATATACTTTTTGTTAAATAGAATGGCAAAAGTACAACAATCGCATTTATTTAGATCTTTTTTTTAAGTACTTTTACGTAAAAATTTGTTAAAATAAACGTTAACTATGAATAAAATTCAATTTTCAATCGATTGCAAATTCTTTTTTGTGATTTTGACAGCGTTATTTTCTAGTTATGCAACTGCGCAGCAGCATTATGTTATTGACAACAAAAATAATTTTTGGGATAAGGTGCAGTTTGGTGGCGGACTAGGCTTAGGATTTGGTTCTGGATATACCGACATTTCTATAATGCCAAGTGCGATTTACAATGTAAACGAAATTGTGGCTGTTGGTGTCGGACTCCAATTTGGATATCTCAATTCCCGAAATTATTATGAATCGTATGTGTATGGAGGAAGTCTGATTACACTTGTAAATCCGATTCCAGAAGTCCAGCTATCTGCAGAATTGGAACAAGTGCGAGTAGATACAAGATATGATTCTAATATTAACCGACCTGCTTTTTCTGATAGTTATTGGAATACAGCGCTTTATTTAGGCGCCGGCTACAGAACCGGAAACGTAACAATCGGTGCACGTTACGATGTTCTGTATAATCCCAATAAAAGTCTTTACGGTTCTGGATTTATGCCTTTTGTCAGGGTATATTTCTAAGGTTCTAAGGTGCTGAGATTCTAAGATTCTCAGGTTTTTAAAAGTATAAAAATTTGAAAAAAATAATATTTTTAATTACGGTAATTGTGGTTTTAAGCTGTAACAATTCTAAGAAGTCACATGCTGATAATAAAGCAGTGGCTGTAAAGAAAGAATTACGACCTTTTTTTGATTCGGATGAAATCGACCATTATTATTTGAATTTTTTGGAGGAAGATTTTACAGAGATTATGATGAAAGAGAAGAATACTCCAGAAGAACTAGAATTTATAGATTTATTCGTTCATACCTTTCCGGACATTATTCCAAAAGAAAATTTCGAAAGAATTCTATTGAATTACAACTACAAAAAATCAAATTTATCACTTAAACAGCAGAAAGAGATTGAAAATGTGTTTAGTGAGAAAGATTCATTGCAAGATACTTTCGCTGGTTGTGCAGCAGAATATCGCGATATTTTTATTTTTAAAAAGAAAAAAGAAACAGTAGGAATAGTTAAGATGTGCTTCAAATGCGGGCGAGTTCAATTTATTGGAAACAAAATTGACACTGAAGGTTTTGGTCTTTGGATAGAGTTAGATAAACTACAAAAAATCGTAAGACCTGAAAATTACAGCATTTTAATAAGACACCATTAAACCTTATATTAATTTCTAATCGGAAGTCAAGAAAATTATAGAATAGTTAAAGCACTAAGGGTCTTAGCGTCTAGGCGTCTTATTTATAATAATTTACAATCAAAAGAAGAAAACGACTGAATAGCTAAAAACCTTAGAACCTTAGAACCTCAGCACCTCAGCACCTCAGCACCTTTATTTATAATAATTCCGAAACCAAACCTTCTGCCATTCTCTTTTTAGAACAAGAAATGAAACTTCTTCAGCCAAAATAACCAAATCAGAGCCATCAAGTTGTTTGATTTCGTTTTCTGGAACATCAATAATGTAAAGCAGATTCAGATATTCAGCAAATTTGTACTGAATCATTCGGTAGATTTTTTCGTGAAGCTGAATCTTTAATTCTTCGGGCGAAATGCTGAGCGGAAAATCAACTCCTTCATTAGCAAGGTTAAAATCTTTGTTGATCTGTTCGATAAGATTTAAATATAATGTCTCTGCTTGAGCCTGAGCAAACAATGAGTCGGTATTTACTGGTGCAACAAACATACTATTTAGATTTTACGGAATACTTGAAACTGAATGCTGAACACTAAACTTTGCGTCCCATTAAGTTTTCGCCAAAAGTTCTTAAAACGCTTTTCTTTTCTGCATTTATATCCATTTTTTCAAGCGTTTCAAATGCTTTAAAAGTGTACATTTCAATGGCATCCTGAGTCGCTTTTGAGGCTCCCGAATCGTTAAAAACCGCTTTGGCAGTTTCGATTTTTTCTGAATTATCTTCTAATTGTAAGCTGAACAATTTCTGGAGTTCAGAAGCTTTTTCTGCAGACGAAAACTCTAGAGCTTTTAGATATAAATATGTTTTTTTGTTTTCGATAATGTCTCCTCCAACCTGTTTTCCAAAAGTTTCCGGATTTCCAAAAGCATCAAGATAATCGTCCTGTAACTGGAAGGCGATTCCTAAATTAAGGCCAAATTCGTAAATCAAATCGGCTTCTTTTTCAGAAGTTTCGGCTACAATAGCGCCCATTTTCATGGCAGCGGCAACCAAAACCGCTGTTTTGTATTCGATCATTTTAAGATATTCCGGAATCGAAACGTCATTTCTTTTTTCAAAATCAACATCCCATTGCTGTCCTTCGCAAACTTCAAGAGCAGTTTTACTGAATAGTTTTGCCAGATTTCTAAAAACATTCGGTTCGTACTGTTCAAAATATTGATAAGCTAAAATCAGCATCGCGTCACCCGAAAGAATTCCGGTATTCAAATCCCATTTTTCATGAACTGTAACTTGTCCTCTTCTTAGAGGCGCATCGTCCATGATGTCGTCGTGCACAAGCGAAAAATTATGAAAAACCTCTACTGCCATCGCTGCTGGTAGTGCGGCTGTGTAGTCAGTATCAAAAACCTCGGCCGCCATTAGGGTTAGAACCGGACGGATGCGTTTGCCTCCAAGTCCTAATATATATTCTATTGGTTCGTAAAGATTGTATGGTTCTTTATGGATGTTTTGCTTTTTTAGGTATTCAATAAAAAAATCCTGGTACTGACTTATATCGTGCATAAAATGAAATTCTGATTTACGAGCCTCAAAGATACAATTCAATTATGATATATTTTGATTGAAAAGAACTAAAAGAGTGCTATGCTGCTAAAAACATCTTGAAGTATCTTGATTCTTAAAATGTTAAAATTATTTTTAAAAAACGCGGAAACTTTTTTGGTATTTACAGTTTCCTGTCTATATTTGCACTCGAAAATGGAAACTAAGAAAACGACAAAAGTTTCCAAAAGAGCTTTACAGTTTGTAAACGCAATAAAATTAGGTGCTTATGAAAACAACATGGACTTTAGACTCAACACAATCTGACGTTTTAATAGAAATGAGACGTTCTAGAACTGCTTATGTAGGTGGAACTGCCAATAAGTTTGATGGTTATGTAAATTTTGATGATAATGAGATTGAAGATGCTATGGTCGAATTTTCATTAGATATTCAGAATAAAAATGAAAGTTTCCAATCGATTGATGCTTATTTACAGCTTCAGGATTTTTTTGAAGAAGACGAACATCCGATAATCAGTTTTAAATCGACTTCTTTTCAGAAGGTTAATAGAAACATTAACTTTTTCAAAGGAGATTTAACGATAAAAGATATCACGAGAGTCGTAGAACTTGATGCCGAATTTATTAGTGAAAACACTTATAACGGACAAAAGAAAGTAGCTTTTGAAATCAAAGGCAATATCAAACGCCAAGATTTTGGTCTGGATTACAGTTCTTTTCATCATAAAGATGGAAATGCACTTGGTAAAGATATCAAGCTGATTGCGAATTTAGAATTCAGCATATAAATCTTACAAGATTATTAATTTAATGTAAAATTATTACAAATAGTACGGAAACTATTTTTTGTTTTTTAGTTTCCTCGTTATATTTGTAATGCAATGAGAGTAATAATGAAAGAGAAAATAATATCCAAAGCAAGTGAATTGTTTTTAAAACTCGGTTTTAAAAGCGTTACCATGGATGATATTGCAGGAGAAATGTGTATTTCTAAAAAAACGATTTACAAATATTTCTGTAATAAAGAAGTGCTTATTGAAGAAAGCACCTCAATGGTTCACAAGCAGGTTCATGAAATTATGGACACCATCGTTGCAAAAAATTATAATGCCATTCATGAGAATTTTGAAATCAGAGAAATGTTTCGTGACATGTTTAAAAACAACATCGACACCTCTCCAATTTATCAGTTAAAAAAGCATTATCCTGAAATCTATAAAAACATTTTGTCTCACGAAATTGATCAATGCACAAAATGTTTCAGAGACAATATAGAAAAAGGAATTCAAGAAGGATTATACCGCTCTGATCTGCATGTAGAGACCTACGTGAAGTTTTATTACACCCTTATTTTTCATATAAACGAAAATACGGTTTCTGAAAGTGAAGCTCAGAAAATAGAATTAGAAGCATTAGAATACCATACTCGTGCAATGGCTACAGAAAAAGGAGTGGCCGAGCTCGAAAAACAATTACAAAGAATTATCAATTAATCATCAATTTCCAAAATACTGCCTTTTAAATAGAGGGCGGTGATATATTTAATTTTCAAAAAACAAAATAATAACTACTTATGAAAAGAATCCTTCTTATAGTTTTGTGCATTACAGGCTTATCGGCCAGTGCACAGACAACTTTAACCCTGAAAGATGCGGTAAGTTACGCGCTTCAGAACAAAGCCGATGCCAAAAAGGCCAAGCTTCAGGTTGAAAACAGTGAATATAAAATTCAGGAGGTGCGCTCAAGAGCATTACCGCAAATTTCTGCAAACGGAAATTTAACCCATAATGCAATCATTCAGACTACGGTTATTGACGGAGCGGCTTTTAATGCACCAGGAACTGTAATTCAGGCTGCATTTGGACAGAAATGGATTTCTACTGCGGGAATTTCCTTAAATCAGACCATTTTTGATCAGTCCGTTTTTACGGGATTAAAAGCAGCACGATCTACTCGTGAGTTCTATCAGATCAACGACCAGTTAACAGAAGAACAAGTTATCGAAAGAGTGGCCAACAACTACTATTCTGTTTATGTACAACAGGAAAGATTAACTTTATTAGACAGCAATTATGTAAATACAACAAAAGTACGAGACATTGTACAAGGACAATTTGATAACGGTTTGGCAAAAAAAATTGATTTAGACCGTATTGTGGTACGAATGTCAAATATCGACACAGAACGTCAGCAGATAAAAAACCAGATTGCTTTGCAGGAAAATGCACTGAAATTTTACATGGGAATGCCTATCGAAACTCAAATCGTACTGCCAAAGGAAGAATTTGAAGTAAGTCCGGTTGCCTTAACACAAGAGCCAAACATTGAAAACAGAACCGAATATCTGCTTTTGAAAAAACAAGAAGAGCTTTTGGTTTACAATAAAAAAGCAGTTCAAGCAGGTTATTATCCAACACTTTCTTTAAGTGCAGGTTACAATTATATTGGTCAGGGACCTCAATTTCCTTGGTTTGCAAAACCAGAAAAAGGGGTATACTGGTCAGATTTCTCAGCAATTGCATTAAACTTAAACGTACCTATTTTTACAGGATTTGGAACTCGTGCCAAAGTAAGACAAGCTGATGTTGAAATCAGATCGCTTCAGGAAGACATCAAAGACACGAAACTTTCTCTTGATTTAGATTATAGAAATGCAATAACGCAGATCAATAATAATTTGGTAACTATCGAAAATCAGAAAGAGAATATGCGTTTGGCTGCAGAAATTCTTAGCAATACCAACAACAATTATCTTCAAGGATTAGCATCTTTAACAGATTTGCTAGATGCACAAAATGCATCGCTTGAAGCAGAAAACAATTATACAAGAGCAGTTTTAAATTATAAAATTGCCGAAATATCTCTAATCAAATCAAAAGGCGAACTAAAATCTCTTATTAAATAACTAATTACAATGAAGAAAATAATTATAACAATCGTAATCATAGTCGTGGCTTTAGTCGGGATTAACTACATCTTAAATAAAAATAAGGCAGAAAACGAAGGCAAGACTGCAATTGTAGCAGAAAAAAACGCAGCGGTTTCTGTAAAAGTAGCAACGGTAAAAACAGAAGATGTTAATCTTGGTTTTACCGCAAACGGAAATTTTGCACCAATTCAGGAATTGACTTTCTCTGCTGAAAAATCTGGAAAAGTAATCAGTGTTTTAGTAAAAGAAGGTGATTATGTGCGAGTAGGACAGACTCTTTTAACAGTAAGAGGTGATGTTATCAATGTAAATGCTCAGGCAGCCGAGGCAGCTTATCAAAATGCAAAATCTGATTATACAAGATACGAAAATGCATTTAAAACAGGCGGCGTTACGAAACAGCAACTAGATCAGGCAAAATTGGCTTTAACAAATGCACAGTCTAGTTATACTCAAGCTAAAATCAATGTTGGAGATACTAGAGTTAAGGCTCCGATTAACGGATATATCAACAAAAAGTATGTTGAACCAGGATCTATTTTAGCAGGAATGCCAGCAACTGCTTTATTTGATATTGTAAATGTTTCTAAATTAAAACTGACTGTTACAGTAAACGAAGCTCAAGTAGCAAGTTTAAAATTAGGAAATACGGTAAACATTACAGCTAGTGTTTATCCTGATAAAACATTCTCTGGAAAAATTACGTTCATTGCCGCAAAAGCAGATGCTTCTTTAAACTTCCCGGTTGAAATCGAAATTACAAACAATGCTAACAATGACTTGAAAGCGGGTATGTACGGAACGGCAAACTTTGGTTCAAACAACCAAAAACAAAACTTAAAAGTGGTTCCTAGAAATGCATTCGTAGGAAGTGTAAGCAGCAACGAAATCTTTGTAGTTGAAAACAACACTGCTAAACTGAAAAAAGTGGTTGCTGGAAGAATTTTAGGTGATAAAGTTGAAATTATCAGCGGTTTGAATGATGGTGAAATTGTAATTGTTACAGGTCAAATCAACTTACAAGACGGAAATACAGTAGAAATTATTAAATAAAAGTAATTAGTGGTTGAGGGTTTTAGTCCTTAGTCCTTAGTTTTTTAGTACCTGGCTGGGTGTCATTAAAAACTAAGTGCTAAAAAACTAAGGACTAGGAACTAAAATACTAAGAACTTAATAAAAAGACATATGAAATTAGCCGAAATATCAATAAAACGTCCGTCGTTGGTAATTGTACTGTTTACAATTCTGACATTAGGTGGATTGTTCAGCTACAGCCAGTTGGGCTACGAGCTGATCCCAAAATTCGAAACCAACGTTATTACGGTTTCCACTGTTTATCCGGGAGCTTCTCCAAGTGAGGTTGAAAATACCGTTACCAAGAAAATTGAAGATGCGATTGCATCCTTAGAAAATATCAAGAAAATCGACTCGAAATCATATGAGAGTCTTTCAATCGTATCGATTACATTGACTTCAAATGCAAATGTTGACATTTCGATGAACGATGCACAACGTAAAATTAATGCGATTTTGAGTGATCTTCCAGACGATGCAGATCCGCCGTCATTGACTAAATTCTCTTTGAGTGATTTACCAATTATGACGCTTGGCGCGAATGGTAAAATGGATGAAGCAGCTTTTTATGATTTGATTGATAAAAAGATTGCGCCGGTTTTATCTCGTGTACAAGGGGTTGCTCAGGTAAACATCATTGGTGGTCAGGAGCGTGAGATTCAGGTAAATCTTGACGCGGTTAAAATGCAAGGATACGGACTTTCGGTTCCTCAGATTCAGCAGACTATTCTGACTTCGAATCTGGATTTCCCTACTGGAAATATCCAAACTCGTAATCAGAAAATCTTAATCCGTTTAGCGGGTAAATATAAAAACGTTGAAGAATTAAGAAACTTAGTAGTTTCTTCTCAAAACGGAATTCAAGTTCGTTTAGGAGACATCGCTGATGTTCAGGATACTCAAAAAATTGCAGAGAAAATTGCACGTGTTGACCAAAAAAGTGCGATTGTTCTTCAAATCGTAAAACAGTCAGATGCAAATGCCGTTGCGGTAAGTGAGCAGTTGATTAAAACAATCAAAACATTAGAGAACGATTACAAATCTGCTCAATTGAAGTTAGAAGTAGCAAAAGACAGTACGGTCTTTACTCTTGAAGCGGCAGACTCTGTTGTACATGACTTGTTGATTGCGGTTATTCTGGTAGCATTCGTAATGTTGTTCTTCTTGCACAGTATTAGAAACTCATTGATTGTAATGGTATCTATTCCTGCCTCTTTGATTGCAACGTTTATTGGAATTTACTTATTAGGTTATACGCTTAACTTGATGTCGTTGCTTGGTTTATCTCTCGTGGTTGGTATTCTTGTGGATGACGCGATTGTGGTATTGGAAAATATTTACAGACACATGGAGATGGGTAAAAGCCGAATCCGTGCCGCTTACGACGGTACTGCAGAAATTGGAGCAACTGTAACTTCGATTACTTTAGTAATTGTGGTGGTGTTCTTGCCAATTGCAATGAGTACAGGATTAGTATCAAACATTATTACACAATTCTGTGTTACGGTAATTATTTCGACGATGTTCTCGTTATTGGCTTCGTTTACAATTATTCCGTGGTTATCTTCTCGTTTCGGAAAACTGGAACATATTGAAGGTAAAAATCTTTTCGGAAGAATCATTCTTGGATTCGAAAGCTACTTAACTCGTTTTACCGACTGGGTATCGAATTTGCTTAACTGGTGTTTAGATCACTACATTAAAACAATGGTAGTTATTGTGGTAATGTTCTTCGGTACAATCTTCTGGTTAATGGGAGGCGGATACATCGGAGGAGAATTCTTCGCATCATCTGATAGTGGTGAGTTCTTAGTGCAGATTGAGATGCCAAAAGATGCTTCGTTAGAGCAGACCAACTTTATGACGCAAAAAGCAGAAGCTTTCTTAAAAGGAGAAAAATATGTTTACAGCCAAATTACAACAGTTGGTCAGACCAGTGAAGGTTTAGGAGCAGCTCAGGCAACAGCATACAAAGCAGAGATTGACGTTAAAATGATCGAGCAAAAAGATCGTACAGACGACGCCAATGTTTATGCAGCAAAAACAAAACGTAAACTAGAGAAAATATTAGTTGGGGCTAAAGTAAAAACAGTTCCGGTTGGTATCTTAGGTACTGCTGAAGATGCAACTTTAGGTTTGATTGTAACTGGTCCAAACGTAGAAAGTGCGATGAAATTTGCCAAAATGGCCGAAGCTGAATTGCGTACTATTCCTGGAACAACCGAGATTAAATTGACAGTTGAAGACGGAAATCCTGAAATCAACGTTCAGGTTGATAGAGATAAAATGGCAGCATTAGGATTAACACTTCAAACGGTTGGTTTAACGATGCAGACAGCTTACAGCGGTAATACAGACGGTAAGTTTAGAGCTGGAGAATACGAATATGATATCAACATCAAATACAACGAATTTGACAGAAAAAATATCACAGACGTTAGTAACCTGATTTTCATCAACAATGCAGGTCAGCAGATTAAATTAAACCAATTTGCAACAATTACAGAAGGTTCTGGACCAAGTAAATTGGAGCGTAGAGATAAAACGGCTTCTGTAACCGTACAAGGACAGAACGTTGGGGTACCGGCAGGAACAATCGTTCAGCAATGGCAGGAAAAACTAGATAAGTTGAAAAAACCAACAGGAGTTAACTACATCTGGGGTGGTGACCAAGAAAACCAATCAGAAGGATTTGGTACTTTAGGGATTGCATTATTAGCGGCTATTATCTTGGTTTACCTTGTAATGGTTGGATTATATGACAGTTTCGTTCACCCGTTTGTTGTATTGTTCGCAATTCCGCTTTCGTTCATTGGAGTTTTATTTGCCTTGGCATTGACAAACAATACTTTAAATATCTTTACCATCTTAGGGGTCATCATGTTGATTGGTCTGGTGTGTAAGAATGCGATCATGCTTGTGGATTATACCAATCAACGAAGAGCAGCTGGAGAATCTATCAGAAGAGCGTTGATTCAAGCAAACCACGCTCGTTTACGTCCAATCTTGATGACGACAATTGCGATGGTATTCGGTATGTTCCCGATTGCATTAGCATCTGGAGCCGGAGCTGAATGGAAAAACGGATTGGCTTGGGTAATTATCGGAGGTTTGATTTCTTCATTATTCCTAACGTTGATTGTGGTTCCGGTTATCTATGATATTATGGAGAAAATCATTAGAAAATTCTCTAAAGGAGAGAAAATCGACTACGAAGCCGAAATGGTTGCCGATTATGAGCATACAGAATTAAGCGAAGACGGTTTCAATCCGAAACATACTCATTAATAGTTTTAATTTTTGATAGAAATTCCAAAGTCCGAATTGGAATTTCAAAATGAAAATCCCAGATTCCTTTAAAATGAATTTGGGATTTTTTTTGGCTAAAATTATTTCACGCAGATATTACAGATTTTAGCAGATTTAAAAAAGACTACGTTTGTATTAAATATAGCCTGTGGTTTCAACCACAGGAGACGTATTATATAGATTTTGTACCCGTGGTTAAAACTACGGGTTATGTTGAGCAAAAGGATAAATATTTTAGCAGATCAGATTAAAAAATCAGCCTTTATCTACCTAAATCTTTTTTAAATCTGAGTGAAAAAAATAGCACTATAAATTGGAATTTGGAATTTGAGCTTTGGAATTTAAACTTTGAGTTTTGGGATTTTTTTATTGTTAATTGAAAAAGCTGTTTATTTGCATTATCTTACAAAACTACTATGTTACAAAAAGACAAATCTGCAGCGATTGGTTTCATTTTCATAACCATGTTGATTGATATTACAGGATGGGGAATCATCATTCCTGTGATTCCAAAATTAATCGAAGAATTGATTCACGGAGACATCAGCGAAGCCGCAAAAATTGGCGGTTGGCTGACTTTCGCGTATGCGATAACTCAATTTGTATTTGCTCCTGTGATTGGAAATTTAAGCGATAAATTCGGAAGAAGGCCGATTATTTTAATTTCCCTTTTCGGATTTTCGATGGATTATATTTTACTGGCATTTGCACCAACCATTACCTGGTTATTTGTAGGAAGAATTATTGCCGGAATAACTGGAGCAAGTATTACTACGGCTTCAGCTTATATTGCCGATGTGAGCACTGCCGAAAACCGGGCTAAAAACTTTGGTTTAATTGGAGCCGCTTTCGGTTTAGGATTTATTATCGGACCTGTAATTGGCGGACTTTTGGGCCAATATGGATCTCGTGTTCCTTTTTATGCAGCAGCAGTATTATGTATGCTTAATTTTCTGTACGGATTTTTTATTCTGCCTGAATCATTGAAAAAAGAAAACCGCAGAGCTTTTGAGTGGAAAAGAGCAAACCCTATCGGAGCGATTCTCGGACTAAAAAAACATCCTACTTTGATTGGCCTTATTGCGGCAGTATTTTTCTTGTATGTGGGCGGACACGCGGTACAAAGCAATTGGAGTTTCTTTACCATTTACAGATTCAATTGGGATGAAAAAATGGTCGGAATTTCATTAGGGATAATCGGTCTTTTGATTGGATTGGTACAAGGACTTTTAATTCGATGGATCAATCCGAAATTAGGGAATGAAAAAAGCATTTACCTAGGATTGACATTGTATACTATCGGAATGTTGTTGTTTGCCTTTGCTACAAAAAGCTGGATGATTTTTGTGATTTTAATTCCGTATTGCCTTGGCGGAATCACGGGACCAGCACTGCAATCGGTAATTGCAAGCAAGGTAAAACCCAGTGAACAAGGAGAAATTCAGGGAACTTTGACCAGTTTAATGAGTGCTTCCTCTATCATCGGGCCGCCCATGATGGCGAATGTTTTTTACTTTTTCACACACGACGAAGCCCCTTTTAAATTTGCGGGAGCGCCTTTTATATTAGGCGGAATTTTAATGTTATTGAGTACGGTTGTAGCTTATTTTTCGTTGAAAAAACATACGGCTCCAAGAACAGAAATAGAGAATCAGGAAGCCATATAAAAAACTAAAGACCCCTCCAACATTAGGCAGCTTCGGAGAAGCGAGATATTTATAGAAATCGTATTAATATTAATTACGAAGCTCCAGCGGAGCGACATATTTTTAACGAAGCTATTTCGCTCCGCTGGAGCTCCTTTATATCGATGATTAAATTTCTATAAATATTTTGCTCCGCTGGAGCAGTTTTACATAAAAATAGGTTTGTCTAAAAAGTGAGACAAACCTATTTTTTATTATTTGGAATTTGGATTTTTTTTATTGTAATTTCTACTTCAAATACAAATAATGATTAAAATAATCAATAATCGCTTTTCCTTCCAATAGAACATCGGCGCCTATAATGCCGTGAACAGGTTTCGCTTTAAACGATTGCAAAGCTTCATTTACATGCGAAAGATCAAAAATTACTAGACTGAAATCTTTATTTTTCCATTTGCCCAATTCTAGTTTGTTTTGAGAAGAAACCTGTGTTTTCATTCCGGTTGCGCCAGCCCCAGAAGCTTTTGTTTTAGAATTTTTAGCGGCCAGTTCAAAACGTTCGATACATTCAAAACCAACACAAGTATTAGATGCGCCTGTGTCGAGAATAAACGTTCCGCTGATGCCGTTGATTTTGGCTTTTATCTGAAGATGCTGTGTTTTGGTAATTTTGAATTTTATTTTTTTGTATTTCTCTATTTTGAGAATTTCGTGAAGATTTTCCATTTTTTTCTATTCTTGATTCCCAAAAATAAAGCAATTACAGCCAAAAAGCTAATGATGTAAAAGATATAATTAGAAGATTTTTCAGGAGTTTCGATAGTTCCGTAATACACAAAAGCACTCCAATAGTAAGGAGATTTTTTGGCGTTCGGAATATTTTCATCTTTTAGAAATGCTCTTTTTGCATTAGCGCTAGCTTCTGCAAAAGAAGCATTCTGTTTGATTTCTCCGTAAAAATAATCCATAAAAACAGAGGTCGTATAATCGTTTACATTCCATAAAGAAAACAAGAGATTCTGCGCTCCCGCAAACTGAAAACCTCTTGCCACGCTCATCGCTCCTTCTGCTTTAAACAATTTTCCGATGCCTGTCTCGCATGCACTCAAGACAACCAAATCAGGATTAAGCTGCAAGTTGTACATTTCTGAATATAAAATTTCGTCATCATAAAATTTGATGCTTGCAGGGTCTTCCAAATTTCCCGCAGACGCATGAGTGCTGAGGTGAATAATAGATTTTCCGGCAATATTGTTTTTGAAATTAGAAAAAGAGGCATTTTCATTCTCAAAAAACTGTCCGTCGAAATTATGTTTTATTGATTGTAATTCATTTTTAGAAAAACGAAGTGTATAATTTGTATTTTCAAAAATTGGAAAAATGCCAAGAATACTTTTTTTGCTGTTGGAAAGAGGAACAGAATTCAAGTAAAACTGAGCCGAATTATTATAAGCAATATCAAAATCATACAACAGATATTGCATTTTTGAAAAGTTAGTTGTTTCAGATTTTGTCGTAATTAAAGCTTCAAAAGGAAGAAAATCTAAAATGCCATCTGGAATTATGATTAGGTTTTTCCTGTTTTTTGATTTTGGAATTTTAAGTTTTTGATAGATTTTATTGCTTATAAGAGTATAGTTTTTAGGGTTATTGGTGATTGTTTTGGCATCATTAAAATAATCGATAAAACCCGCTAAATCAGAAAGTCCTCTATGTTCTAAAGAAATAGAATACAATTTTATTTTTCTGTTTTCTAGAGTGAAATTATAAATACGATGCAATCCAAAAAAGTATTCGACCAAAACGGCATTTTCATTTTCTAGCTTATCTTGTAGCTTTTGCAAATCAAAATCATTTTGATTTTTTATACTGTTTTTTGTTTGCTTCGATTTTAAGAGCAACATCAATTCGTTTTGTTTCTTTATAGCTTCGTTGATTTTTGAAATGTCTGCCAATACAAGCTTTTGCTGTTCTTTTAAAATAATAGTATTCCAATTTTGCAATTGCTGCAAAATCAGTTTTTGCTCTCTCGAAAGTAATTCAGAGTTTTCAAGATGATTTTTTAAAACTATCGATTTTGTTTTTTCAGACAACAGAAACGCACTTTCGATATAACTTTGCTTTTTCTCTTTTTCGAAAAGCCAATTGTAGATTTCGATGCATTTTTCGGTTCGGTTTCGGTTCCTGATTTGTGTTACAATCTTAGAGTTTTCGTAAACCAAAAGAGCCTGAAGCAGTTCTTCTATATGAAACGATAGTTCAAAAGTTTTTAAGGCATTTTTGGGTTCGTTTTGTGCGGCATAAATTTCTGACTGAAGATCTAAAGCATCAAGCAAAACTGTTTCAGCATAAAGCGAATTTACATCTGGAAGCGAATTTTTAGAACCTCTAAATTTAGGAATCAGGATTTCAAAAATATTGTTTATACGCTGCGAAGCTTCATTAAACTTTTCCTGTTTGAAATACAGAAAAGCATTCTCGTAATAAAGTTGCGCGATTTTGCGAGGCTCGTTCCCAGTATTTTTTTGAAATTCAATTGTCGCTTTCGCTAAAAATGACTCAGCAGCTTTCAGGTCATTTTGTTCGATTTTAAGTTTGGCTAAATTTCGATAAGCATTTGCCAATGTTTCGCTTTGTGATTTGTTATTTTGTAATAAGGAAATCGCTTTTAAAAACGAATTTTCGGCTTTGTTGATACTGCTGAATTGTACATCAGGATTTATATTTTCCAATAAATAATTGGCACCGAGATTATTGTACAAAATACCTTTTTGAATAGACGAAAGCTTTTCGGTTTTGAGCATTTTGTCAATCAATTCAATGGCTTTATCAACGTTTCCTGTGTTTTGATAAACATTTGACAGATTGAGAATTGCCGCAACTTTCTGGTCTTTGTTTTTTTCTTCATTGGCAATAAAATAGTACTGTTTGATGATGTTTTCGGCATTTTTATAATCGCCCAAAATGGTATACAAATTCCCTAAAGGCTTTAAACAGAATTCGACAATATCATAATTCTTCAGCTTGTATTTCTGATAAGTCATCCAGGCATTTTCATAGCTTTTGACTGCTTTTAAAGTCTGTCCAAACTGATTTTCGTAATAGGCTTTGTTGCAATTCAGAATAACAATTGCTAATAATTCGTCTTTGGTTTTTGGCTTAGGGCTTTTCCAGAAATCATTCTCTATATTCTTGAGATTTTGTAACGCTTCCGCAGAAGGATTTGTGGTAAAAATATCAACAGCGTTATATATTTTATCCTCCTGATTTTGTCCGAAAACATTCAGACTCAGGAAAAGGAAGATAAAACCATATAAGTGATATAATTTCATATAAAGTTGTTTTTTTGCCACAACCCGAGCGATAGCGAACAGGCGAAGCAATTTCACGAATTTTCACAAATCAAAAATCCAATAATAAGCATTATGACTGCTATTAAACAGACTATTTTTTTTAGGCCACAGATTAAAAAGATTTTTAGGATTTTTTGTTCCGGTCTCTAAATCTCGGGATGAGATTGGACTGTTTGTTTTAATCTGTGTTAATCTATATAATCTGTGGCAAAAATTTGTTTAAACCTGAGTTATGAATAATCATATAAGCATTATTTAAAATTAGTGGAAATTAGCCAAATTGCTTCGCCTGTTCGCTATCGCTCGGGTCGTGGCAAAAGATCCTTTGGGAATCTCTGTGGAACCTTTGAGCATCTTTGCGAAATAACCTCTAAAATTTCCAAATTCCATAAACCTGAAAATAATTAAAATTCTGTTCAAAACTCATCACATAACGAGCGCCGAGACTTGGTCCAATTCTCGCAAAACCAGCCGTTAAATCCAATAAAAGCCCTGTTTTTACATCTGTAAAACTGTTTTTTATTTTATCAGAACTACTTGTAGAGCTGATTAAAAAGTTCTCTTTATCGCCTTCATAAGTATCAATCTTTATACTCTGATTTTGCTCAGAAGAAACATTGATATTCGCCTGAATTCCCGCACCGATTCCGATATAATTATTGATGTTGTACCGAATTAAAACCGGAATTTCCCAATTGATGTTTTTGTTTTCAGTCGTAGTCGTAGTACGGACTAACTGTCTCGTACCGTTGGCATTGGTATTGAATTGGTCGGAGATATTCGTTGCGCTGTTGTATTGGTTAAACGCGTTTTCCCATTCAACTTGCCAATAAAAGCGATACGATTTAAAAGGCGAAAGTGTTGCTCCCACAAAATAACTGGTCGATTTTTCTAAGTCGGGATAAAAATTATAACCCGCTTTGGCGCCAATCGAAATTCCGGGTAGGAATCGGGTAGTGGCGTAGTTGGTAATAATAGGTTCGTTTTTGTCAAAAATAATGGCTGTTCTGCTTTTGGTTTTTACCTTATGAAAATCTTCGCCAAACTTCATAGAGTATTTTACAAACCCTTTAGTAGAGTCTTTTTCTTGCACGTTTTTTTGTTCGCTTCCGGGCAGATAAATATTTTTAAAAGTAAAAATGATCTGTTTTTGTTTGATAATGGTATCCAGACAACTCACGGTTGGTTCTTCTCCTTTTGGGCAAATTGGGCATTCTGGATACATGCTTTCAATCTGGAAAGTCTTTTTATCAAACATATCCGGAATATCGGTTTCTAAACGTATTTTTCGTGCCGGACCCTCGCCATTATTCTGAAAACGAGTCTTGAAATTCACCCTTTTAAAACGCACCAATCTATAATTCATGAATCTTCCGTTAGAACCCATTTTGTTTG
The DNA here is from genome assembly GCF_004634245.1 of Flavobacterium foetidum. GTDB lineage: Bacteria > Bacteroidota > Bacteroidia > Flavobacteriales > Flavobacteriaceae > Flavobacterium > Flavobacterium foetidum. Next base: position 241,245 of record NZ_SJTF01000004.1, on the reverse strand, counting down.
GGTCGTGAGAAGTTACGATTTCCATTTCCAGTTTTTTGATTTTATGGTTTTTATAACTTCGGTTCGGAACAAATATACCGCGCATCGTAACCGTTGCACTGGTATCTTTAATCATTTCGGGAGTGGTTTTGAAAGTGTAAAAAACATTTCGTGTTTCGCCCGGATTCGCATCGTCGAATTCTAAAACAGAAACATTATGATAAGTTTTATTGGCATCGGCAAGAGAAGCATCCAAATCTTCTTCTGTAGTGGTGTTTCGATATTTTTTTGATTTCAAATTCGCTTCAGCAGAAGCTGTAAAATTATTAGAATCGTTAAGGTCGTTTACAGACGCGACAAGGTTTTCTTTTACTTCCCTCTCGCCAGCATATGTTCTGAAATCGCTTAATTCGAAATTGTTGTGTTTGAATTCTTTTTCGTTGTAAAAAAGATACAGTTTGCCGCTCGAAACATAATTCTCGAGATTTTGGTAACTTACCACCACTACCATTTCTTGTTCTGGAATCGGGTCGCAGTTTTTAATAATTGCAAAACCGTTTTGTTCTGCTATCGAAGCAATATCTTTATAATCGTGATCAGTGAGGTCGTTTACAGCCACTTTTTTCGGGCGTGTTGCAGGAGGTTTGCCGTTGTCGTAATTGTTGGTTACGGCAAGTCTTGTGGTGTATGTTCCCTTTTTTTTGTACACATGCTTGGGTTCTGCTTCTTTACTGTAATGCCCGTCGCCGAGTTCCCATAAATAAGAATAGCTTGGTTTTGGCGCACCCGCAATCGGAATCAAAGGCGGTGTTTCGGGTTTAAAACTAACGCGGTTTCCATTTTGCGCAAAACCAATAGAGGCTCTTCGTGTTATGGTGTCTTTAACTTTGGTTTGACCTATTGAGATAATAGAAAATAGAATAAAGAAAATAGACAATTGTGGTTTCATAGCAGCAAGTGTTTTTTAGCCCTGATGGGAATGGCATACTTTTTCTGGCTCTTTAGCTAGAAAAGATACAACAGACAACAGGGTCAGCTTCTAAAAATCATTAAAATGTTTTTAAAACTGGATTAAATGTAAAAAAAAGCGGTGAGCAAATCACCACTTTTTCTTAAAAAAGCATTTGTAAGTTACTGAATAGCATTGATTGCAGCAACCAGTTGGGCTTCTGTACCGACTGTTGTTTCGGATAGATTAAAGGTATAAACAGCATTGGCAGTTGTGGTTACTCCTTTTATTGCATAACGCCAGTTTCCGTTGTCCTCTGTTACGAAAATGATGTGGCAAGCAAGACCAATCGGAATTTGTCCGTAGTGTTCGCTAAAAAGACCTTGAGGCGTATAAGTGTCTAATTTTGCAAGGGCATTTGTTCCTTCTCCGTCATAAGAAAGGTAAACTGCGCTGTTTTTGTTATCGTAACCATCAGGAACATCAACCAGAATAGTTGTTTTAGGTCGTGGATCGCTGTAAAAACGATCGATATTAGTCCAGCCAAAATTTCCGAATGTTACATAATAATTGTTTCCTTCTCCTTGCACACCGCCTTTTCCGTCGGCTCCACGAGCATCTTTCCAAGCCAATTCACCCTCTTCATCAATAACTCCAGTCCATAAAGTCATTAAGTTATCATAACCATCTGTCAAAGCTGTAGGAACAATCATGTTCATTTGACATGTAGTTTGTAATTCGACTCCCCCCTGAGTTGCCTTGATGAAGAATTCTCCTCCCGAAATCAGCAGGTTTTTCTTTCCGTCAGCAGTAATTCCTATCGTTGGTTTGTTGGTTACCAGCATATTTCCTTTGTCAAAAAGTTCGATATATTCGATATTTACCTGACCCGTTACCGCATTTCCGTTTTTGGTTAAACAGTCGCCATTTATGTACAATTTTACGCCTTTTGCAGAAGTTAGGCTGACAACGCCATTTCCTGCAGTTATAGTAAAGTTTTGTGTGTTTCTTTTTACTCCTTTTTCGCTGATGCTCTTAAAAGCAGCTGCTGTTGGAGGCGAAAGTTTGATATCGTCACCATCGCTGTTGTCGCAGCTTGCAAAAGTTGTAATGGCCAATAATAAGAGTCCGATTTTTTTAAAATTTGTTTTCATCATTTTTAGTTTTATAAATCTGGCTTGATGTTATCAAGTGTTTTTCAGATTTGGTTAATTAATTTTTAGTTAAATCAATTCGGGTTTGATTTTGTTACCCTGGTTTTCAAAAAATATTTTTAAATGCTTTTACACCGTTATATCAATTAGCATTAAAAATTGTTACCCTATATTTTTGATTTTTTTTAAATGACAATTTGCTTAACGAACGAATAATTGACTAAGCATATAGAGGACACGGATAAAACAGATTTACTTCGTAAAAACACGTATTTTCACAGATTTACTACTTAATTTTTTTAATTTGATAAATGAAAAAAAATCCGTTTTAATCCGCGTCTGATTAGACAGATTATTTAATTGATTCCTAGTTGGTACGAGTAACGGACGGTCTTTTTATTTAAACAGAAAGACATTTATCTTCAAAAAGATTTCCGTCTTCGTCTACAGCGAGTAAAATGTCTTTTTTTCTAGAAAATTTTAAAATGAGGAAAATCCAGATTACAATCCATAAACCCAAAGTCATACAGCTCATAAATAAATGCAGCGAATGGTTTACAGTCTGTTTTTCTTTAGATAAAACTACATACGGCAGTTTTTCGCTGTATTCTGTAACAACGAAACCGTTGCGTTTTTTAGCGGCAATTCTCTCATAAAAACGAGCCATGCTTCTTTGGTTTGTAAATTGATAGGTTTCCATTTCTTTTAATTTTTTAATGGTTTTTAAAAGACTTTTCTATGTTTGTATACAATTAAGTGCCACTTTGTTACCCCTTTTTATAAAAAATTTTGAGATTCTTTTTTTAAATTAGCTGTTAAAACCTTTTTTATGGATCAAAACAAAACTCATCCTGACCAAAAATATATCGACGGACTTGCAGCCAATGATTCTGTAATTATTGAAATGATATACAAAAAGTTCGCCCCCAAGGTGTGTATGTTCATTACCAATAACTCGGGCGATAAGGACCAGGCGCAAGATGTGATTCAGGAAATATTGATTTTGCTTTTTAATCAAGCCAAAGCCAATAAGCTAAGGCTTACTTGTCCGTTTGATGCTTACTTTTTCTTATTGTGCAAAAGGCGATGGCTCAATGAATTGAAGAAATCCGAAAACCAAAGGGTAACAATTTATGAGCATGTCGTATCTACTAATGAATCTGCACAAGACTTAATTGCCCAGACAGAAGAATTTGATGAAAAGCAGCAACTTTTTGATACGATGTTTCAGAAACTCGGAGAAAAATGTCAAGAAGTTTTAAAGCTAAGTTTCAGCCTAAAAACGATGGAAGAGGTGGCTGCAAAACTGAATGTTACGTACGGTTATGTCCGAAAAAAGAAATCATTATGTGTAGGACAATTGACGCAGTGGATTCAAGAAGCGAAAAATTTTAATTTATTAAAAAACAAATAATCATGAACGAAGAACGCTATATCTTATTTGATCAATATCTTCAAGGCGAACTGACCGTTGATGAAAAAAGCAGCTTTGAGAAACAATTGGCCGAAAATCCAGAATTGGCAGCCGAACTAGAAACTTTCAAAGAAATGCATTTTCAATTGGAAAATAAATTTGGAATCGCACAAGAGCGAGAAGTCTTTACTGAAAATCTGACCCGAATTTCAGACAAGTATTTCCAGAAAAAGAAGCCAAAAATAGTTTCTATGAGACCGTGGTATTTTGCGGCAGCGGCTTCTGCAGCCATTATGTTCGGATTGTTTTTCTTTGACTATAAACATTATCCAAATTTTGAAGATTACAACCATCCAGAAAGTGCTTATTTTACAGAAAGAGGGGTGTCTGAAGAAACCTTAAAACAGGCCGAAGATAATTTTAATGGCAAAAGATATGCAAAGGCGGTTCCGCTTTTTGAAGCTATTTTAAAAGTAAACAATTCAGAAGAAATTAAATATTTCTACGGCGTTTCGTTACTTCAGGTAGATAAATATGTAAAAGCAGAAAATGTTTTTAAAGAGTTAGAAGCAGGAAATTCTGTTTATAAGGAAAAAGCAAAATGGAATAGGGCTTTGTCGAAATTAAAACAAGGAAAATATAAAGAATGCGAAGAAATTTTGCAGACTATTTCTCAGGATTACGAAGATTATGACCAAGTAGAACAGCTACTAGAAGAGTTAAATTAACATAAACAACATAAAACGGCAAAAAAAATGCTGCCTTTACGTGAAACCTCAATCGAATTTGGAATTTTAATTCTAAATTCGATTTTCTTTTATAAGAAATTGTCCCAAAAACAATCACTGAAAAAGTAGAGATGTGGACTATGATAATCAGCTTTAGCAGTCGGAACGTAGGCCACAGCCGGTGCAGACGGAAATGTAACTGAACTAGATTTTAAAACATTCCATACTAGATACACAGGAATTGGCGTTTATTATCCAGATAAACGCGAAACACAAAGAATTGGCATAGTTCCTGATATTGAAGTAAAGCCAACAATTAAAGGCATTCAGGAAGGAAGAGATGAAGTTTTGGACCGTGCTTTAGTATTTATTGAAACGGGTAAATAGTATTCATTACTTCTACTTGTCGTCCTAAGGAACGAAGTATCACACTAGTTGATCGTTAGAAAAAATGGGGGTTTTCTTTGCGATATAACTTTTGAGATTCTTCGTTCCTTAAGATGATAAAAAAAGCAACCTCTGTCAAAGTTTTTAAACTTTGACAGAGGTTTTTATCATTCTAAGCGTCATTTCTGAAAATGAAAATAGAGAAAAATCCGTTTTATCGACGTCCTCTAATCTCTACAAAATTGGTATTCTTTTAATATTGTCGTAATTTTGACGGCTTTAAATTTACACCATTGAATTCAACACCAATTATTACCGATACCCACACGCATTTGTATTCTGAAGAATTTGATCAGGATCGTGATGAAATGATACAGCGTGCCATTAACGCAGGAGTTACCCGATTTTTTATCCCTGCAATTGATGCTGCAGCAACACAGTCTATGTATGAGTTGGAAAAGAGTTATCCTGAAAATGTATTCTTAATGATGGGACTGCATCCTACTTATGTAAAAGACAATTATCTAGAAGAGCTGGCGCATGTTGAAAATGAATTAGCCAAAAGAAAGTTCTGCGCTGTTGGTGAAATCGGAATCGATTTATATTGGGATAAAACGCATTTAAAAGAACAACAGATTGCTTTTAAAAAACAGATTCAGCTGGCAAAACAATACAACTTACCTATTGTGATTCATTGCCGAGAAGCCTTTGATGAAATTTTCGAGGTGCTTGAAGAAGAAAAATCTGAAGATTTATTTGGGATTTTTCATTGTTTTTCCGGAACTTTAATACAAGCACAGCAAGCAATTTCGTACAATATGAAATTAGGAATTGGTGGTGTTGTAACTTTCAAAAACGGAAAAATTGATCAGTTTTTAGATCAAATCGATTTAAGACATATTGTTCTTGAGACAGATTCGCCTTATTTAGCTCCAATTCCGTACCGAGGAAAAAGAAACGAAAGCAGTTACTTAGTCAATGTAATTGCAAAACTGGCAGCGATTTATGGCGTTTCAGAAGAAGAAATAGCAGCAATAACAACGCAAAATTCAAAAGACGTTTTTGGGATTTAACCTGTGCCTTACAAAACTTTAATTTTTTTTTTGTTCTTTTGCCCACTTTAAACAATTATAAATAATGCAGAAATTTGATGCCATTCGACCGTTTTATGATTCCGAAATAAATGAAGCACTTCATGCGGTGGTCAATCATCCTATGATGAAAACCATGATGAACTTTACTTTTCCGGATGTAAAAGATGAGGTTTGGAAAGAGCAACTGAAGAAAACACATTCAATTCGTGATTTTCAATGCAACTTTATTTATAATACCATACAAAAAGTTCTCGAAAAAAGTTCTGAAGGCTTGACAACTTCTGGCTTTGAGAAACTAGAAAAAAACACTTCTTATTTGTTTATTTCTAATCACAGGGATATTCTTTTAGATACGACTTTGCTGAATGTCTGTTTGTTCGAGCATGGTTTGGTTATGACTGCATCTGCGATTGGAGATAATTTGGTCAAAAAAGCTTTTCTAGCAACTTTAGCAAAATTAAACCGAAACTTTTTGGTTTTAAGAGGTTTGTCTCCTCGAGAAATGCTGCAGAGCTCTAAACTGCTATCAGAATATATGGGACAATTGCTGCTGCGCGAAAATCGTTCGGTTTGGATTGCTCAGAAAGAAGGAAGAACCAAAGACGGAAATGACGAAACCAATCCTGGTGTTTTAAAAATGATCGGGATGGCTTCTGATGAAGAAAACTTAATGGATTATTTTAAGAAATTAAAAGTTGTTCCAGTTTCTATTTCATACGAATACGATCCGACTGATGTGTTGAAAATGCCTCAATTGATGGCAGAAGCCAACAACGAAGTGTATGTAAAAGATAAAAACGAAGATTTCATGAATATCATCAGCGGTATCATGGGAACTAAGAAACGAATCCATATTTCTGTTGGAGATGTTTTAGATGCCGAAATCGACCAGATTGTGGCTGAAAACGATAATGCAAACAAGCAGGTTTTGGCATTGGCACAAACTATTGATGATGTTATTCTGAAAAATTACCAGTTATGGCCGACTAATTTTATTGCGTACGATATTTTGAACGAAACAGACCGATTTGCTGATAAATACAAAGAAAGCGAAAAACAGCTTTTTGAACGTCGTTTAGAAATGCGTATCGGAAGTGATAATCCTGTTACCAGACAAGGATTTTTGGCAATGTATGCCAATCCGGTTGTCAATAAATTAAAATACCAAGATGTCATCTAAAGCAAAAATACTGCTGATTTATACCGGAGGCACCATCGGTATGAGCAAAGACTTTGAGACCGGAGCGCTTAAGGCATTCAATTTTGGGAAATTGATTCAGAAAATTCCCGAAATCAAGCAATTGGACTGCGAAATCGAATCTATTTCATTCGAACATCCAATTGATTCTTCAAATATGAATCCGGAAATGTGGACGAAGATTGCCACAATTATCGAGGATAGTTATGCTACTTATGACGGATTTGTAGTGCTTCACGGATCAGATACCATGTCGTATTCGGCTTCGGCATTGAGTTTTATGTTGGAGAATTTAGCAAAACCAGTAGTATTTACAGGTTCGCAATTGCCAATTGGAGATTTGCGTACCGATGCCAAAGAAAACCTCATTACAGCGATTCAGATTGCGTCGCTTCAAGAAAATGGAAAGCCAGTAATCACAGAAGTATGCTTGTATTTTGAATACAAATTGTATCGTGGAAACAGAACTTCAAAGGTAAATGCAGAGCATTTCAGGGCGTTTACTGCACCCAATTATCCAGAATTGGTAGAATCTGGCGTTCATTTAAAGTTGAACAAACATTTATTTCTTCCCATAAATAAAGATGCAAAACTGATTGTTCACAAAAACTTAGACAATCATGTTGCCATCATAAAAATGTTTCCTGGAATGAGCGAAATCGTTTTGGCTTCAATCCTCGCGACTAAAGGCTTAAGAGGAATTATTCTAGAAACCTACGGCTCAGGAAATGCACCAACCGAAGATTGGTTTTTAAATTTAATCGAAAAAGCCATCAAATCTGGAATGCATATCGTAAATGTAACCCAATGCTCAGGAGGAAGCGTCAACATGGGGCAATACGAAACCAGTACAGCCTTAAAATCTTTGGGTGTTATTTCTGGAAAAGATATTACAACCGAAGCAGCGATTACAAAATTAATGTATCTGTTAGGGCATAAGATTCCGCAAAATGAGTTTAAAGATGTTTTTGAAACTGCATTAAGAGGAGAGATTTCATAGTTTCAAAATTCCAAATATTTAAAATCCCAAATTCCATACTTTAGTTTTGGAATTTGGTTTTTTTTTTGTTGAAAATTTCTTTTAATGGCTACAGTTTGTCATTTCGAGGAACGAGAAATCTTCGCGAAGAGCTCCGCAAAGATTGGCAACTATTGGAACGGAGTTACTTGTGTGATTTGCTTCGCCTATTCGCTATCGCTCGAGTCTCGTTCCTCGAAATGACAAAATTGCTGGATAATTGGAATTTGGAATTTAATTTTTGGAATTTTGATATGGAACCGGACAAGTTTCCAAATCTTCATCCGTTGATTTATGTTTTTTATAATGTACATAAACAATCACAGAAAGAAGACAGATGACACCTTGAATCGCAACAGTAGTTCTAACGCCAAGAGAATGCGAAACATACCCAATAATAAGACTTCCTACAGGAACCATTCCCTGATAGGCCATCATATAATAGCTGATGCTTCTTGAGCGCATCTTGACAGTGCTTTTGGTTTGGATATAGATATTAATTGATGAGGTCTGTCCCATCATTCCGATGCCGCTTAATGTCATGCAGATCAAGGCTATGGTAATACTGTTAGAAACGGCTAGAATTATAATGCTGAAACCTAAAAGCAAGGTCGCAGAAAGCATTAATTTATCCATGTTTTCAGCCGATTTCAGATTGGCAGCATAAATCGCGGCAGCAATAGAACCGATTCCCGCAGCACTTTCAAACCAGCTGAAAGTTTCGGCATTTCCGCTGAAAATATCTTTTGCAAAAACGGGCATCAAGGTATTAAATGAAATAACAAACAAACTGCTGCACATAAGCATTAAAAGCATCCGTGCCATTTCGGTCTCTTTTTTGACATAATCAAAACCTTCTGCAAGATCATCGAGCATTTTCAGTTTGCTTTCAGCTTTTATATGCGGTGTGATCTTCATCATAAACAACGAAATCAAAACGGGAATGTAACTTATGAAGTTTCCGATAAAACAAATATCTTCACCGTATTGATGCAGTATGATTCCGGCAAGAGCAGGACCAGCTATACGGGCAAAATTAGTAAGAGTCGAATTCAGCGCAACAGCATTTGGAAGATCTTCTTTGTTGTCGACTATATCAATCATCATGGTTTGTCTGCAAGTCATATCAAATGCATTGATAATTCCCTGAATAAGGCTTAAAGCCAAAATAAAATTGATATTGTATATTTTGAGATAAATCAGCAAAGCCAAACTCCCGGCCTGAAGCATTGCCAGAGACTGCAGTACAATCATGGCACGATGACGATCGTAACGCCCGATGATGCTTCCTGCTAGAGGAGCTAGAAACAAAGACGGAATCATACTTAAAAAAGTGGCTAATCCTAATAAAAAGACAGAGCCTGTTATGCTGTAAACCATCCAGCTTACAGCGGTTTTCTGCATCCAAGTTCCTATAACCGAAACAGATTGTCCGTAAAAAAACAACTTGAAATTTTTAGATTTTAAGGCTTTAAACATGATCTTAAATTATTTGATACAAAGTTCGTAATTATGATTTCATTAGAAAAATTAATAATTTTACTTATTATGAGTAGTAAAACTTATTAATATGGAAATTTATCAATTGCAATATTTTATCAAAACGGCAGAGATACTGCACTTTACCAAAGCGGCAGAATTGTGTTTTGTAACACAATCGGGACTTTCGCAACAAATTAAAAAACTTGAAGAAGAGCTCGGTATGCCTTTGTTTAAGCGAATCGGAAAAAAAGTACAGTTGACCGAAGCGGGTTCTGTTTTTCTGATACATGCTAAAAAAGTAGTCGAAAATGTAGAAAACGGTAAGCAGGCGATTGAAGATTTAAACGAAATGATTGGCGGCGAACTAAGAATAGGCGTAACTTACATTTTCGGACTTTTGATTTTGCCCGTAGTCAACTCGTTTGCGAAAGCATATCAAAACTTAAAAATTGTGGTAGAATACGGCACAACAGAATCTCTAGAGCAAAAACTCCTTAATAATGAATTGGATGTAGTTATGGTGATTTCGTCGCACGAAATCGAGCCACCCATACAGAAAGTGCCTCTGTTTATTTCGAATATGGTCATGGCAGTTTCTAAAAATCATCCGCTGGCAGATTTGGGCAAAATAGCTTTCAAGAAGTTAGACGAAATTCCGTTGATTCTGCCCGGAAAAGGATCCAATTCGAGAGAATTTGTAGAAGAACTGTTTCAGAAATTCAACATGAAACCAAAAATTTCGATTGAATTGCATTCTATTCACGCCTTGCTTCAAATGGTCGAAAACAGCGATTGGGCAACCATTGTAGCCGAAAAAGCCTTAAAAGGCTGGGACCAACTCAAAGCGGTACAACTAACAGGAGTCATAACCAAGAGAGAATCGTTTATGCTGACTATCGGAAGTTATCAGAAAAAAGCGGTAAAACTCTTCATGGAAGAATTCAAGAACAGCATTTAAACAAACTGCAAATTTACTTTTGTAACTCGATTTTTTTTGTGTTCTTTGCAGACCAATTAGAAAGGTGTCCGAGTGGTTTAAGGAGCTAGCCTGGAAAGCTAGTATATGGGTAACTGTATCGAGGGTTCGAATCCCTTCCTTTCTGCGAATTTTAATTTAAATAATATCAAACCTCGGAATCGTTATTTCGGGGTTTTTTTATAACTTTCTCCAATTACCAAATCAACAACAAAAATGTCTGAAGATCAAAAAAAACTACTGGAACAAAAGCTTTGGGCGATTGCCGATATTTTACGAGGAAAAATTAGTGCCAACCAATTTCAGGATTATATATTAGGTTTTATTTTTTACAAGTATCTTTCGGAAAAACTAGAGAAAGTAGCAAATAAATTTTTAGAACCAGATAACTTAATTTTTGCTGAAATTGACGAAGAAAGCGAACACGGAAAACAAATTTTAGACGCTTTAAAAGAGGCAACTGTTGATGCTTTAGGTTATTTCTTAAAACCATCGGAGTTGTTTAGCAATCTGGCAAAAAAAGGAAATGCTAAAGTCGTTAATGAAGAGGATGAAGAGCAAATACAAAGCACTTTTATTCTTGAAGATTTAGCGGCTGTTTTAAGTAATATCGAAAAAAGTACCATGGGTTCTGAAAGTCAGGACGATTTTGACCAGCTTTTTTATGATATTGATTTGAATTCTACCAAAATTGGTCGTACAACAAAAGATAGAAACAATGTTATTGTAAAAATCTTAACTTCACTTGATGCGATTGATTTTGATTTAGAGAATACCGAAGGTGATGTTTTGGGAGATGCATATGAATATCTTATTGCAAAGTTTGCTGCAGGAGCCGGACAAAAAGCGGGAGAATTTTATACACCTCAACAGGTTTCTAGTATCTTGGCAAAAATTGTAACGACCAAAAAAAGCAAACTAAAATCAGTTTATGACCCAACTTGCGGTAGTGGTTCGTTACTGCTTCGTGTAGCAAGAGAAGTAGAGGAAGTAGGACATTTTTATGGGCAGGAGCAAAACCGTACGACGTACAACTTGGCCCGAATGAACATGATTCTGCATGATGTCAATTATCATAAATTTGATATCAAACATGAAGATACACTTGAGCGACCACAACACGAAGGATTTAAATTTGAAGCCATCGTAGCGAATCCTCCATTTTCGGCAAAGTGGAGTGCGAACCCATTATTTTCTAACGAAGAGCGTTTTTCGCAATACGGAAGACTGGCTCCGGCAACCAAAGCTGATTTTGCTTTTATTCAACACATGATACATCATTTGGATGATAACGGAATCATGGCGTGTATTGCACCGCACGGTGTTTTGTTTCGTGGCGCGGCCGAAGGTCATATTCGTAAGTTTTTAATAGAAGACCGAAATTATATAGATGCTATTATAGGTCTTCCTGCCAATTTGTTTTACGGTACAAGTATCCCGACTTGTATTTTGGTCTTTAAAAAATGCAAAGAAAACCCGGATGATATTTTGTTTATCGACGCCAGCAACGATTTTGAAAAAGTAAAAAACCAAAACGTACTGCGCGAAGAACATATTGATAAAATTGTAAGCACTTACCAATCGAGAGCAATAATTGAGAAATACTCGAACGTGGCGACTTTAGAACAAGTAAAAGCCAACGATTACAACCTGAATATTCCACGTTATGTAAATACGTTTGAAGAAGCCGAAAGTATAGATGTAAACGCGATTGCTGAAAAATTACAAAGTATTGACAGCAAAATGGAAACGGTTGATCAAACTATTGCTTCTTTTTGTGCTGAGTTGAATATAAAAACACCTTTTTAAGATGGAAACATTACAACCAAAATTACGGTTTCCTGAATTTGAAGAAGATTGGGAATTGATACAATTGAATAAATTGCTAGAGTTTAAAAATGGTATCAATGCTTCAAAAGAGCAATATGGAAGAGGATATAAGTTCATTAATGTTTTGGACATTTTAAGTAATGACTTTATAACTCATAATAAAATTAAAGGAAGTGTTGATGTGGATGAAAAAACTGCTTCCAAATATCTTGTGACTTATGGCGATATATTATTCCAAAGGAGTTCTGAAACAAGAGAAGAAGTAGGTACTGCAAATGTTTATTTAGATAAGGAACAACCAGCAACCTTTGGAGGATTTGTTATTAGAGGTCGTAAAATTGGAGAATATAATCCTGTATTTTTTAATAAATTACTTAAAACTAATTTATCAAGAGAAGAAATAACATCTAAATCAGGAGGAAGTACACGTTATAATGTGGGACAAGAAATTTTATCAAGTGTTATTTTACCATTTCCTTCACTTCAAGAACAAACCAAAATCGCCAATTTCCTTTCTTCAATAGATGAAAAAATCAATTTATTAAAAGAGAAGAAAGCCCTTTTAGAAGAATACAAAAAAGGTATGATTCAGAAAATCTTTAATCAGGAAATTCGATTTAAGGATGATAATGGGAATGATTTTGAGGATTGGGAGGAGAAAACTTTGGGAGAAGTTTCTTCAAAACCTAAGTATGGACTTAATTCTTCTGCAAAAGAGTATGATGGTATTAATGGATATATTAGAATTACAGATATTGATGAATTATCTGGAAGATTTTTAAGAAATAAAATTACTTCGCCAGAAGAATTTGATGATAGCTATTTATTAGAGTCTGGGGATTTATTATTTACTAGAACTGGTGCAAGTACAGGGAAAACTTATTTATATGATGTAAATGATGGTAAATTATTTTTCGCAGGATTTTTGATAAAATTTAACATAGCTAAAGCAAATCCAAAATTTATATTTTATCAAACTTTACTTTCAAGATATGACAAATGGGTTAAGATAATGTCAATGCGCTCAGGTCAACCAGGAATAAATGCTGAAGAATACTCTGCTTTGCCTATCATTTTACCACAATTAAAAGAACAAACCAAAATCGCCAATTTTCTTTCAGCAATAGATGAAAAAATTACTTTGATAGCAACACAAATAGAAGATACGCAGGAATATAAAAAAGGGTTGTTACAGCAAATGTTTGTTTAAAAAAAAATTATGGAGAACAAAAAAATTACAGATTATATTATTTTAGAGTTTGAATCAAAGGAGTTGTTGCAGTTCGAAGTCTTAAATAAAATTAAAGAAGGTTATGTTCTATTAGGAGGTGTTTCTATGTCGGTCGATTCGGGAGAACTAACGGTATTTAAATACTTCGCTCAGGCGATGGTCAAATACGCTGAAAAGTAGAAAGGTTTTACATTACAAGTTTGTTTAAGCTGAGGTTGTTAGTTTAAGAAAGCGTTTGTTTTTATTGCAAAATGATAATTAGCGTTTGTTTTTTATGGAATATGTTTAGGTTTTGTAAAGTTTAAAAAAACCTCTTTTTCATTAAAAATTTAGAATTTACTCTATTTTCATGATTTTAACCTGTTATTCAAAATTATTAGAAAAATTAAAACCTATTTTTCATTTTATAAAACAAAAATAACCTATTTTTCATTTTTGTAACCTATTTTTCATATATTTGAATAGATTGTTTATAAAATGTTTGTGCAAATATGATAGTTTTTTCTAAGGATATAACAGTATTTAATGATAAAACAACCCCCGAACTTGTTACATTAGTAGGGTATGGTGCCATAATAAATGCATTGCAGTTATTTATGCCAATGCCTGATAAATTGGCGACCATCAGTAAAAAACACAAACAATATAGTACAGAAAATTGGTTAGTCTTTACACCAAGACACCATCCAAAAGAAACATTGTTTCATCATTTGGTTTTTGCATTAAAATATGAGGGAATAAACTTGCTGTTTTTTAAAAAGCTATTTCAAAAAGTGGCAAAAGAAGAAATAACAAGCATGGTACAAAGCGAACCAACGGGACAATACAGTCGAAAAATTTGGTTTTTGTATGAATGGCTTATGCAAGAAAAACTGGATATTCCAGACTTGGCAATTAAAAACTTTATTCCGTTAATAGATGAAGATATTCAGTTTGGGGTATCAAATTCTATTAATTCCAGTCGTCATCGTATTAAAAATAATCTACCGGGAACAGTAGATTTTTGTCCGTTAATTTTTAAAACAGACAAACTAAGAAAGTATATAGAAGAAAACCTTTCTCAAAAAAAAGACACTTATTTAAAAGCTTTTCATAAAGATGTTTTACAAAGAGCATCGGCATTTTTACTGCTGAAAGATTCTAAAGCATCCTTTACAATCGAAGGCGAAAATCCTACTGTAAATCGTGCCGTACGCTGGGGAAAAGCAATCGGTCAGGCAGGTACAAAATCTTTAGATAAAGAAGAATTACTGCGTTTACAGCAAATCGTAATCGAAAACAGCCGTTTTATTGCAATGGGTTTTAGAAAAGAAGGCGGTTTTGTAGGCGAACATGATCGTACAACCGGCGAGCCTATTCCAGAACATATTTCAGCAAAAAAAGAAGATATCGAAAAACTGATCGATGGCTTGTTAGAAACCTATAAAAAACTCGAAGACAATCACTTTGATCCTGTTTTGTCAGCTTCGGCAATAGCTTTTGGTTTTGTGTTTATTCATCCTTATGTAGACGGAAATGGGAGAATTCATCGTTATTTAATTCATCATATTTTATCTAAAATGAAGTTTATACATCAGGGAATTATTTTTCCTGTTTCGGCTTCTATTTTAAATCATATTGATGATTATCGAAATGTTCTGGAAGCCTATTCTCATCCGTTACTTGATTTTATAGAATGGGAAAAAACAAAATCAAACAATGTGGAAGTTCTGAATGAAACAATCGATTTTTATCGTTATTTTGATGCCACAAAGCAGGCTGAGTTTTTGTACGATTGTGTAAACGATACCATCGAAAATGTTATTCCGCAAGAAGTAACGTATCTTCAAAAATACGATGAAATGAAAAGTTATCTGGATGATGAGTTTCAAATGCCAGATAAAATGGTGGCATTACTGATTCGTTTCTTGGAACAAAATGACGGAAAACTTTCGAAAAGAGCAGTCGAAAAAGAATTTTCTGCTTTAACCGAAGAAGAAATAAAAGAAATTGAACGTAATTATGAATTACTAATGAAATAAAGCAATACAAATAGTTTAAATGACATCGCAATCCGAATTAATTTTAGAGCAAAATTTAATCCATCAACTAACTTCAAATGGTTACGAAAAAGTAACCATTTTAGATGAAGCCGATTTGTTGGTTAATCTTAAAAATCAATTAGAAAAACACAACAACAAAGTGTTTTCGGATAGTGATTTCAAACAGATTTTAAATCATTTAACCAAGACGAATAATGTTTTTGAAAAAGCATTATTGCTTCGGGATAAATTTGCTTTCAGGAATGAAGCGAACGAATTGGTTTATATCGAATTCCTTAATATGGATTTCTGGTGTCAGAATGAATATCAGGTCACGAATCAAATTACGGTGGAAGGAACGTATAAAAATCGTTACGATGTTACGATTTTAATAAACGGTCTGCCTTTGGTTCAAATCGAATTAAAGAAAACCGGATTGGAACTAAAAGAAGCGTACAATCAAATCGATCGTTATCAAAAACATTCGTTTTCGGCTAATACAGGTTTATTCAATTTTGTACAGTTGTTTATTATCAGTAATGGTGTAAACACCAAATACTTTAGCAATTTCGGAAACAAAAAACCTGATTTCAAACAGACTTTTTACTGGACAGATGATAATAATAAGCGAATTTCTAAACTCGAAGATTTTGTAAATGTATTTTTAGAAAAGTGTCATTTGTCTAAAATGATAACCAAATATATCGTTTTGCACGATACCGATAAAATGCTGATGGTTTTGCGCCCGTATCAGTTTTATGCGGTAGAACGGATTATTGAAAGAGTTAAAAACTCCAATAAAAATGGTTATATCTGGCATACAACAGGTTCGGGTAAAACGTTGACTTCTTTTAAAGCCAGTCAGATATTATCGCAATTGCCGAAAGTCGATAAAGTCGTTTTTTGTGTCGACAGACAAGATTTGGATTATCAAACAGCGAAAGAGTTTAATGCATTTAAACCCGATTGTATTGACCCGACCAATAATACTAAAAACCTGGTTCGTCAGTTTAATGATAACAATAACAAACTGATTGTTACGACTATCCAAAAGTTGTATAATGCTACTACGCGCGAAAATCATCTTAAAACGATGAACAATCTAAAAGACAAAAAGATTGTTTTTATTTTTGATGAATGTCATCGTAGTCAGTTTGGCGATACGCACAAAAGAATTACGCAATATTTTGAGAATTACCAAATGTTTGGTTTTACAGGAACGCCTATTTTTGCCGAAAATGCTTTATCTAAAAATAAACAAAACCAAACTACAGCCAGTTTATTTGGAGAACAATTACACAGTTATGTCATTACAGATGCCATTAAGGACGAAAACGTATTGCGTTTCTCAGTTGAATATGTTGGAAGATACAGAGAGAAACAAGATTCTCAAAACGAAATAGACATTGAAGTTGAAGCTATCGATACGCAGGAATTGCTGGAAAGCAACGAACGTATCGAGAAAATTGCGAACTATATCATTCAACAACATCCTGTTAAAACGCAAAACAAAACCTTTACAGCGATGTTTTGCGTGAGTAGTGTAGAAATACTCATTAAGTATTATGACTTGTTTTCAAAACTTAAAAAAGAACGAAAGCACGATTTAAAAATGGCAACAATTTTTAGTTTTGGAGCCAATGATGAAATGATCAGTGATGTTGCCGATTTTGATGAACAAGATTTTAATACTGTTGCAGATAGAGACCAACGTGATGATTATAATTCCTATCACAAAAGAGACAAATTAGAAACTTATATTGAGGAGTACAATAAAACTTTCGAATCAAACTGGACAACCAAAAGTAGTGAATCATTTTACAGCTATTATAAAGATATTGCGCAAAAAGTACGTAATAAACAAGTCGATTTGTTATTTGTTGTCAATATGTTTCTGACTGGTTTTGATAGCAAATCGCTGAACACCTTATTTGTAGATAAAAATTTAAAATACCATGGTTTAATTCAGGCATATTCGAGAACAAACCGAATTTTAGGCGATAAAAAATCGCAGGGGAACATTGTAGTTTTTAGAAATCTTAAAAAAGCCACAGACGATGCAATTGCTTTATTTTCGGATAAACAGGCGAAAGAAGTTATCATTCTACAACCTTATGAAAAATACATTGAGGATATAAATGAAGCCTATGAGAAATTAAAAAGTATTGTACCGACTTCTGAATCTGTTGATGATTTATATACTGAGGAAGAAGAACTTGAATTCGTTAAAGCATTTAGAGAAGTCATTCGATTAAAAAATATTATCAGTTCGTTTGTTGATTTTACCTTTGAAGATATTGATTTAGATGAACAAGAGTTTGATGATTATAAATCCAAATATTTAGATTTATCTGATAAAGGGAAAAAAGTAAAAACGTCTATCTTAAATGAGGTAGATTTTGAGCTGGAATTAATTCATCGTGATGATATTACGGTAACTTATATTCTGAGTTTACTTGCCAAATTAAAAGGAATCACTTTTGCAGAAAAAGAAAAGAAACAAAAAGAGATTCTGGATTTAGTTTCAGGTGACACTAAACTTAGAAGTAAACGCGAATTGATAGAACGTTTTATAGAAGAAAATCTTCCTTTGATTGATGAAAGCGATATTGAGGAAGGTTATAATTCTTTTATGATTGTAGAACAGCAGAAAGCTTTTAATCAATTTGTAACCGATGAAAAGTTAAATGCTGAGAAGTTGAAAAAACTAACAGAAGATTATTTGTTCTCACAACGCATTCCAACTAAGCAGGAAGTAGTCGCTGTCTTAGAAAACCAACCCTCGATATTGCAAAGGGCTGCAGTTGGAGATACAATTTTGAACAAATTTTTGAGTTTCATCGATACTTTTTTTAATGATTAATAAGCGACTTTTGATGAATTATGCGTAATACTATTCAGGTTCAATTTTATTTATGTTTTGGGGCTTGATATTGTAATCTTGGTTATAAATAAAAGAATCAACAATGAATAAACCATATCAATATCATTTTCGCCCAGGATACCACTCGGATAAACTTCTGATTGATATTTTTTTGGGTGCTGAAAGGGAAACCTTTAATAACGATTTTTTGCACTCGATAGCTTCTTTAAAGCCTCATATGATCGAGGTTTTGGATTTATGGATGAATGATGAAATCTTGCTTCATTTTGATTCTGAAGCGGGAAAATTTAGCCTTTCTAAAGATGTCTGGGGTCTTGCTTTTGTAACTGCGGATGAAAATCAGGACGGACTTAAAAAGATTGACTTAATTTTACAACAGTCTGATTTGTTTGAAAAGATAGAAGTTGATTTTGATCGTTATAAATGAAAAGGAAAAACATTCTTTTCAGCCCCGATAGCAGCGATATCTTTTTGTGGTGGGGTTCACCGCAAAAAATAAAGCGGATAGCGGGACTAAACGAATTTTTGAAAACCTGACTTTTTGCTGCCTAAAAGGAATTAATCTTCTAAAGCCATTTTTACTTTTGGCATCATGCGTTCTACAAATCGGCTGTAGGCTAATTTAGAAGGATGTAAGCCATCGTTTGCCACGAGTTCAGGGTTTTCGAGCCCTTGGCGTGTAATATCTGTAATGTTTACAAATGTAATTTTGTTGTCGTTGCAATAGTTTTCTGCAAATTTATTGTACTGGTCTATTTCTGCCGAAATCATGGCACTTGAATTGCGTGCAACACTTTTGCCGTAAGGTGTGTAGGCATAATCAGGAATTGAGATTACAATCACATTTTTGCGATCACCTTTTGCTAATTCGATGGCTTTGGTTACCAATTCTGGAAATTCTTTTTCGTAAACCGAAAAATTCCTGTGCTGATACTGATTGTTTACTCCGATTAAAAGCGTTACCAAATCGTATTTTGGTTCTAAGGCCTGCGCTTTTATTCCTGCAAGTAGATTGGAAGTTGTCCAGCCAGTTGTGGCAATTATTTTTGATGAAATCGAAACCCCATACATTGCATTTAAGCTTTCTTTGAGCTGTTCGGGAAATCTGCAGGTTTCGCAGACACTTTGGCCAATAGTGTAGCTGTCGCCTAAAGCTAAATAATTTATTGGGCCGCTTATTGGGAGATTTGGGTTTACGGCTGGCGGATTTACAGCAGGAGGCGCCGGAGCTGAACCGTTTTCTTCTGCATTACAACTCAAAAGAAATACAGAAAATATAAGTGTAACTATTTGTTTAAATTGTAGTTTCATGATTGTTTAAATTTATGAACAAATAGTTACGTTAAATGAGAGGTTT
This sequence comes from Flavobacterium foetidum, assembly GCF_004634245.1. Lineage (GTDB taxonomy): Bacteria > Bacteroidota > Bacteroidia > Flavobacteriales > Flavobacteriaceae > Flavobacterium > Flavobacterium foetidum. The sequence continues at coordinate 221,543 of NZ_SJTF01000004.1, read as the reverse complement.
TGGATTTTTAAACCATTTCTGTTTTTAAAAGAATTTCTTCTTCAATGGCATTCCATAATCCGATACGTTTTTCGAGAGCCAGAATAGAAACCTCTTCAACTTCTTTCCATTTTTGAGCATCTTCTTCGCATAATTCTGTAATCATTGTCATAGCCATTGGTCCGTGCTCGTCGGCATCTAGCTCGATATGTCTTTCGAAATAGTAAAGCAGTTTGGCCAAATCTGTTTCTGGCAGGTTTTTTTGGAAATTTTTCAAGATTTCGGTAAACATGCTCGGAATCAGGTCTTCTCTTCCAAAAGTAAAAGCGGCTGCAATTTCGTGCGGTTTTCCTTCTTCAATAACTCTAAACGTAAAATCTAGAAATTCTTTTACATTTGGATGCAGTGAACTTTGTTTAATGGCTACGAATATATTGTGAAGAGAAGTGACTTCTGATAAAAATTTTAAAATTCCGGTCGTATCTGCACCGCAGTCTTCCATTGCTTCAAGATACATTTCATAATGGCTTTGTCTTCTTCCGTCTATCGTTAAATCGGATTCTTCTGCCAGAACAATTTCGTTGATTAAATAACGGGTTTGCGGATTTTTTGTGGCAAACCAAGGAGTTGTTGTACAAGTTAGTTTTGATTGGAGCGCTTTTAGCAAAGACATAAAATCCCAAACGGCAAAAACATGAGTTTCTAGAAAACTATGCAAATCGTCGATATTTTGAATTTTATTGTATAAAGAATGATTTAGAAGTTGATTTTTTTGTGGTTGGATGCTTTTATTTATCTTTTCGATATTCATTTTCAGGAATTTTGGTGCAAAGATAAAAAGCTTCTCCGGTTAGAAGAAGCTTTTTGTATCAATTTTGCATATAATTTAATAGTTGCGAATTATTTAAATGCTGGAATTCCAGTTACATCCATTCCGGTTATCAGCAAATGAATGTCATGGGTTCCTTCATACGTAATCACGCTTTCCAGATTCATCATATGACGCATGATTGAATATTCGCCTGTAATTCCCATACCTCCGAGCATTTGGCGAGCTTCTCTTGCAATATTGATTGCCATGTTTACATTATTGCGTTTTGCCATCGAGATTTGTGCTGAGGTGGCTTTACCTTCATTTCTTAAAACCCCTAGGCGCCAAGTCAAAAGTTGTGCTTTTGTAATTTCTGTAATCATCTCGGCCAATTTTTTCTGCTGGAGTTGTGTGCCTCCAATAGGTTTTCCAAATTGTATCCTTTCTTTTGCATATCTAAGAGCAGTATCGTAACAATCCATCCCTGCGCCTATTGCTCCCCAAGCAATTCCGTATCTTGCAGAATCTAAGCATCCAAGCGGTGCGCCCAGTCCAGATTTATTAGGCAGAAGGTTTTCTTTAGGAACCTTTACATTATCAAAAATTAATTCTCCAGTTGCCGATGCACGTAGCGACCATTTATTATGCGTTTCAGGTGTCGAGAAACCTTCCATGCCGCGTTCTACAATCAAGCCATGAATTCTTCCTTCTTCATTTTTAGCCCAAACTATTGCAATATCTGCAAAAGGAGCGTTAGAAATCCACATTTTGGCACCATTTAATAAGTAATGGTCTCCCATATCTTTAAAATTGGTGATCATGCTTCCTGGGTCAGAACCGTGATCGGGTTCTGTAAGGCCAAAACATCCTATAAATTCTCCCGTTGCGAGTTTTGGCAGGTATTTCATGCGTTGTTCTTCATTTCCGTATTTCCAGATTGGATACATTACTAGAGAAGATTGTACAGAAGAAGTGGATCTAACTCCTGAGTCACCTCTTTCTATTTCCTGCATAATCAGTCCATAAGAGATTTGGTCTAACCCGGCACCGCCATATTCTACAGGAATATAAGGTCCAAAACCGCCAATTTCTCCAAGACCTTTTATAATTTGTTTTGGAAATTCGGCTTTTTGGGCATATTCTTCTATAATAGGAGAAACTTCTCTCTTAACCCATGCACGTGCTGACTCACGAACCAATTTGTGTTCGTCTGTTAGTAAATCGTCTAAGTTATAGTAATCTGGAGCTTGAAATAAATCTGGTTTCATCTTTCTGTTTTTTTAACAAAACAAATTTAAGCAATAAAAATATAACAGATACAAGTTAAATTGTTATATTTAGCTCTTCCAAAATAATATTTAATAGGATTTTGGCAAATTAATTGTAGTTTATTGATAATATATGAACTATTTTTGAATACCAAAAACACACTAAATGAGGCTGAGAATCTCTTTTATATTTTTATTACTATTTTATACTTGTTTTGCTCAGAATAAAAGGCAATTTACTGAACAAGAGTATGTAGCCTTGCAGAATAAAATTCGTTTCAGTATGAATGGTAATTTTGACGAAGGGCTTAAATATGTAAATCAGTTGGAGAATTCGACTGATAATAAGCATTTAACCTTTGCCTATGGAGCAGCTTCTCATTTATATCAACTCAAAGGAAATATTGCTAAATCGGATCAGAAATATGCACTGGCTATGAAGTCTTTAGCAAAGATGCCTGATTCCGAAGAAAAAACAAAACTACATTCTTACTTGCTTAATTTCAGAGGTTTAGCAGAGTGGAAAAGGCGCAATTACAGCAAGGCGCTCACCAATTATCAGGAAGGAATTAAACTATCAACTCAGATTAATGATATTATTCAGGTCATTAAATTTAAAAGCAACATTGCACTTTTAAATGAAAGCGTAGGAAACTACCAGCTATCAATTAAAATCCTGAAACAAAATGATGAATTTTTAGACAAAAACCAAAGCCTCTACGGGAGCGATCAGTATCAGAATGCCAAAAGCAATCTTTATACCAATCTCGGAAATTCGTATGAGGGCTTTTATATGAAAAACCGTGATAAGGCTTATCTGCTAGATTCTGCGGAGTATTGCTACAAAAAGGCAATCACTTACTCAGAAAAATTTGTGGATAACAAAATCACTTCTAAGCTGAGTCTCGGTAATGTATATTTGATGAAAAACGATTATCAAAATGCAGAAAAGATTTATTTTGATATTGCGTTGTATGCAAAGCAGAACAATGATCAGTTTTATTTTCAGATTGCCAATTACAATTTAGGTGACTTGTATTATACGATCAAAAAATACGATAAAGCGTTAGTTTTTCTTAAGAAAGTAGATTCAATTTCACAGAAAAATAAGTTGCTAGACGATAGTTATTTCCGGTCAAATTATATTCAGGCGAAGATTTATAATATAAAAAACGAACCTGAGCTTGCGTACAAACATTCTAAGCTTTATCTCGATTCATACGAGAAATACGAAGGAAACCTTAGAGACCAAGCACTTGAAGTTAATTATAAACTTGGAGTTGCCGACTTAAGCGATGAGATGTTTACCATTCAGGAAAAATATCGATATGATGTTTTTTGGAATAAAGCATTAAAAATCTTCTATGTTGTATTGGTGGTCGGAATCGTATTTTTCTTAATCAAAAATATTCGCGATAAAAATAAGGCACATAAAAAAATGAATGCTTTAATTGAAGAGTTTAAAGCAAATCTTGAGAAAAAAGAACAGGAACAAGTTCTTGTTCAAACTATTGAAAATGTGGAGTTAGAAGATGAAGTACACGCCAAGAAAGAAAATGTCAATTTGAGCATTGATGAGGCTAAAGAAAACAAAATAGTAGAAAAACTGCTAGCCCTCGAAGAAAAATTGGAATATCTAAATGCCGATTTCACATTAGCGTATGCTGCTAAGAAAATAAAAACGAATACGACTTATTTATCGTATGTGGTTAACAAGAGATTTGGCAAATCTTTTGGGGAATATACAAATGAGCTAAAGATTAACTATGTAATCAATCAGATGATTACCAATCATTTGTACAGGAAATATTCAACCCAGGCTATTGCCGAAAGTGTTGGTTTCAAGAATGCAGTGTCTTTTGCCAAATCATTTCGCAAAAGAACTGGAGTATCTCCAGCTCAATTTGCGAGTAATATCTAAAATTGATTTAATGGTGATTAGCCATTTCCTCCTCCGCCACCAGCTTTTTTTGGATCAGAATCATCTCCGTCACCGCCTTTTACCGCTTTTTGCTGGTTTTTTGTAATTTGTGCTTTTTCGAATTCTTCAAATTTTGATTTGTTTGTTTTCATAACCTTTATTTTTTGGATTAATTTCTATATTGAGAGTTTATTGATTATCCGTTTCCTCCTCCGCCACCAGCTTTTTTTGGATCAGAGTCATCTCCGTCACCGCCTCTTACCGCTTTTTGTTGTGTTTTTGTGATTTTTTGCTCTTCAAAATCACTGAATTTTGATTCTATTTTTTTCATGCTTTTATATATTTTGAATTAGTAAATTGAAGTTTTAAATAAAGATTTTTGGAAAAAATCTGATAATAACTAAGATTTTGTCGAAGCCAATTTCTTATACGTTTCCAGCACCTCCGCCACCTTTAATTGGGTTTGGAAGATCAGTATCTCCATCGCCACCTCTAATGACTTTTTGCTCGTTTTTTGATAATTTCTCTGCGTTAAAATCGTCGAATTTCAGACCTATTTTTTTCATGTTTTAAACTATTAGAATTATTGTTTATCCAAAACTAGAGAAAAAGCAAAACCGTTAATCGAAAATGGCTTTTACAGACTTTGTAGCAAAGGTATTTTTACGTAACTCCTTGTTGTATAAGCTTTTGTGTTGGTGTTAATGACTGGTATAATTTATAAATTGTATGTGGTATAATTCATAAAATGTATGCTTATGGACATTTTTTCTCAATAAAATCAACAATATTTGCAGTGTAATTATGAATTAAAAACGGTCAAAAGTTATGTTGAAACTTGTCCAAAAATTTCTTCAGATAAATAAGTATTCAGATATAAAAGATGAGTTTAAAGATTTGTTTCTTTCTCATCCAAATTATCCGAGCTTATTTGCGATTACAGATTCGTTCGATTTGCTTTCTGTCGAGAATGCTGCAGTAAGAGTTTCGAAAGAACAGATAGTCGATCTGCCGTCAAATTTTTTGGCCTATTTTAAAGATGAATTGGTCTTGGTTGAAAAGGCTAAAAATTTTGTCCGCATTCATACTTCAAAAAAGAGCAATCTTAAAACATCATATGAGAATTTCCTTTTAGATTGGAATGGAGTGATTGTGGCGATTGAACCTAATAATGTTATTGCAAGAGAAAACCTAAAAGCAGAATATAGCTGGTTGAAATATTTTCTGCCTCTTCTTCTGGTAAGCGGTTTGTCTTTTTTCTATAATGAATATGAATTATTCAGCACTACGTTCTTAATTACATCCATAATAGGATTTATTCTCAGCATTTTTATAGTTCAGGAAAAATGGGGTGTTAAAAACACTGTGATTTCTAAGTTTTGCGAACGAGGTTCTAATACATCTTGCCAATCTGTGATCAATTTTAAAGATGATGTCGAAAACAGTTGGGTTAGTTTTTCAGATTTGCCGTTGCTTTTCTTCGGTTCAAGTTTAATTGCAATTTTGATACAGCCCCTCAATTCTGCAGTATTTGTTGGTTTCTTGAGTCTATTGTCGATTCCGGTTATAGTTTTGTCTGTATGGATTCAGAAATTCGAAATCCAGAAATGGTGCATTATGTGTCTTGCCGTGTCGTTTTTGATTTTAAGCCAAAGCATCATTTGGTTTTCATCAAACCTATTTACACTTGATTTTGGTTTTACAGTTATTTTCCCATTTCTGTTTTCTTTGCTGATGCTGATTCCGATTTGGGCCGCTGTGAAAAACATGATTAAAAATATGCTTCAAAACGAAAGTTCATTAAAAGATCTTAAGAAATTTAAAAGAAATTACTCGCTGTTAAACTTTTTATCTAAAAAAGTACAGCATTTAAAAGGACTTGAAGAATTGAGAGGTTTGAATTTCGGAAATAGAAATGCTGTCGTAAAGCTAACGGTTATTATTAGTCCGAGTTGCGGGCATTGCCATAAAACATTTCAAGAAGCATTTGATTTGGTGCTAAAATTCCCTGATAAAATATTTTTAAATGTTTTATTTAATATTAATCCTGAAAATGCCGAAAATCCATACAAGGCTGTAGTAGAAAGGCTTTTGGCAATAAACAGAGCAACGCCAGGAAAAATTGTTGAGGCGATTTCTGATTGGCACATCAAAAAAATGAGTCTGAAAAGGTGGTTGAAAAAATGGCAGGTAGACAATATCAGCATAATGATCAACCAGGAAATCAATAAACAATACGAATGGTGTTCTAAAAATGATTTTAATTATACGCCAGTAAAAATCGTAAACGAAAAATTATTTCCGAACGAATATGAACTAAACGAATTGAAGTATTTTTTAAATGATTATGTCGAAGAAAAAGAAACAATTCTAGAAAAAATTGCCTAATCGCTATGAGAATTCCTTTTGGGGAAAGAAATGATGTCGATGAAATTAAAGTACTATGTTAAAGAAAATTTTGAATCTAGAAAGCGCTCAGAGAATAACAAAAACTGAGCAGAAAAAAATTCAGGGAGGCATTCCTGAGTGCTGGGTATATGCAATAGAAGCCGGCTGTGTTTTGATACCTGCGGGCGGTATCTGCCCATTAGATACTTATTCGGGCATTTGCGAGACAAATCGCTTGTGCTGCTAGTTTAGAAAATTACTTAGAAGTAATATACAATAAAGCCTTTTTAAAATTTAGTCATGTTTTTTTTAATTCGTAGGCGCTTGATCGTGGAACATTGAGCAATTTATCCCAACATTGATGATTGGTGTCGGGATTCTCAGGATAATTGGTCACTCGGTCAGTTTTATTTGGTTAGGACTGACCAAGTGCCATCTCCTAGAGAAAATTGATATTACTAATAATTTTACTATATAAAACCTTTTTTAGTAGAGAGAAAAATTTATTTTTCTCTCTATTTTTTTATGAAATAAACAGCTACATTTAGCATTGTAATTTTATTTTGACAAATAGTACTAACAATTGAAAAAATTCACCCATTACAAACAGGCAGATCATAAAGACTGTGGACCAACCTGTTTGAAAATTATAGCCAAACATTACGGGAAGACGATTCATATTCAGGATTTAAGAGATGCAAGCGAAACTACCCGTGAAGGAAGCAATTTGCTTTTTTTAAGCGATGCCGCCGAAAAGATTGGTTTTAGAACTCTTGGCGTAAAATTAAGCCTAGAAAGATTAAAAGAAGCCCCACTGCCATGTATGCTGCATTGGAACAAAAATCATTATGTTGTACTTTATAAAATAAAAAAAGACGTTTATTATATCTCAGATCCTGCCTTCGGTCTGATTGAGTATAATAAAGCAGATTTTCTAAAATTCTGGATTGGAAACAATGCAGAAGATACTACTGAAGAGGGAATTGCCTTATTGCTGGAAGCCACGCCAAAATTTTTTCAAACAGAATTTGATAGGGAAGAGCATAAAGGTCTTGGTTTCAGATTACTGTCGCAATATGTCCTTCGATACAAATCGTTTTTGATACAGCTTGCCATTGGCCTACTGGCGAGCAGCTTACTCATGATGATTGCTCCTTTTCTAACCCAGAGTATTGTCGATGTCGGCATCCAAAATCAGAATCTGTATTTTATCTACTTAATTCTTTTTGCGCAACTCTTTCTTTTTGCAGGAAAAACAGGTCTCGAACTTATAAGAAGCTGGATTTTACTGCATCTTTCAACACGCATCAATATTTCGCTTATTTCAGATTTCTTCATTAAACTGATGAATCTTCCGATTTCTTTTTTTGATGTTAGAATGACGGGCGATATTATGCAGCGCATCAATGATCACAGAAGAATCGAAAAAATACTTACCACTTCGTCTTTAAATGTTTTCTTTTCTATAATAAATATGTTTGTTCTGGGTGGCGTATTGGCATATTTTAATCTTAAGATATTTTTGATATTTTTTATTGGAAGCTTCTTTTATTTCGGATGGATTATTTTGTTCTTAAAACGCAGAGAAGTGCTCGACTACAAACGTTTTGCCGAGGTTTCGCAGGAACAAAGCAAGGTGATGGAGTTGATTAACGGGATGCAGGAAATTAAGCTTCATAATGCCGAAAAGCAAAAACGATGGGGATGGGAATATGTTCAGGCTAGACTTTTTAGAGTTTCTATAAAAGGTCTTGTTTTAGAGCAGACACAAACGATAGGTTCTTCAGTCATAAATGAACTCAAGAACATCTTTATCATATTTTTATCGGCAAAATTGGTAATAGACGGTTCAATAACACTCGGAATGATGTTGGCCATTAGTTCTATAGTTGGGAGTTTAAACGGTCCGGTAAGCCAGTTGATTGATTTTGTAAGGGAGCTTCAAGACGCAAAGATTTCGCTGGCCAGATTGTCTGAAATTCATGAAAAAGAAGACGAAACAGAACAAGAAATTTATCAAACCAATGATGTTCCTTTTGATTCAGATATTGAAATAAAAAATATGACTTACCGTTATTTAGGTTCTGATATTCCTGTTTTGGATCATCTTAATTTATTTATTCCTGCTAAAAAAGTAACTGCTATTGTAGGAACCAGCGGCAGTGGAAAGACAACTTTAATGAAACTGCTTTTGAAGTTCTACGAACCTGAAAAAGGAGAAATTGCAGTTGGTAACTCACAGTTAAAAAATATTTCGCAAAAAGCTTGGCGTTCTCATGTGGGGGCGGTTATGCAGGAAGGTTTTATTTTTAATGATACGATTGCAAATAATATTGCTTTTGGAGCTGATAAAATCGATAAAAAGAGACTGATTTATGCAGCAGATGTCGCAAATATAAAAGAATACATCAGCGGACTGCCTTTGGGATACAATACCAAAATCGGTTCTGAAGGATTAGGAATGAGCACCGGGCAAAAACAACGATTGCTTATTGCGCGGGCGGTTTATAAAAATCCAGAAATACTTTTCTTTGATGAAGCAACCTCTGCCTTAGATGCTAACAATGAAAAGGAAATCATGAAAAAACTGGATGTTTTCTTTAAAAATAAAACGGTGATTGTAATTGCACACCGTTTAAGCACAGTTATGAACGCCGACCAGATTGTGGTTCTGGATAAAGGAAAAATTATCGAAATAGGAAGCCATAACTCGCTCGTAGAGCAGAAAGGAAGTTATTTTGAGCTGGTTAAAAATCAATTGCAACTTGGAAATTAAATCATGACAGAAGAAACATTCGAATTAAGAAGCGAGGAAGTACAGGATATTCTGACTAAAGTACCACACTGGATGATCAGATGGGGTACTGTTTTGATTTTTGCAATTATCGTCATGCTGTTTTTTATTTCCTGGTTTATTAAATTTCCCGACGTTGTAAACACCGAAATTGTCATTACAACCAATATTCCTCCAGAGAAAATCGTCTCAAAATCATCGGGACGAATCGAAGCTATTTTGATTAAAAATAAAACTAAAGTTTCTCAAAACACAGCGCTTGCCATAATTGAAAACACGGCAAACTACCAAGATGTTTTTCTGTTAAAAAGTATTGTCGAAAATTACAACATCAATAATCCGTCAAAAGAGTTTCCGTTTTCAAAACTCAAAAATGCACAGTTGGGGGAGATTGAAAGTGCGTTTGCAGTTTTTCAAAAAGATTATCAGGCACAACAACTCAACAACGAGTTGCATCCTTTTGAAGTCGAAAGCAGAGCGCAGAGCTCAGAAAAAATCCAATTGAAGGAAAGGCTGGATATTCTGCAACAACAAAAATTGATTAATGAAAGTGAATTGCAGCTTCAGAAGAATGAAATTGCGCGTTTTGAAACTCTCTTTAACAAAGGAATAATTTCTGCTCAAGAAATGGAAGCTAAAAAGCTAGGTTTCCTGCAGGCACAAAAGAGTTATAAGAATCTTTTAACCTCAATCTCTCAATTAAAGTCCTCTCTTATCGATAATACAAAATTAAGCCGTAATTCGGAGATAAGCGGCACCAAAGAGGAGGTTAATCTCGGACGTAACATGGCACAGTCTTTTTATCAGCTGAAAAAAGTTATAAAAGATTGGGAAATGGCTTATGCCTTAAAGTCTTCTATTAGTGGAGTGGTTACTTTTTTGCAGGTTTGGAACGAAAATCAGACTATAAATGTAGGAGACAATGTTTTTTCAATCATTCCAGATGCAAAAAACGGATTTATTGGGAAAGTAAAAGCCCCTGCGTTGAACTCAGGAAAAATAAAAGTCGGGCAGACCGTAAATATAAGATTGGCCAATTTCCCGGATCGCGAATTCGGAGTTCTGAAAGGAAAAATTAAGAATATTTCGCTCATTCCAGACAAAGATGGCAATTTATTGCTCGATGTAGAACTCCCAAACGGATTGCAGACTTCGTATCATAAACAAATTGTTTTTCAGCAAGAAATGAAAGGAAGAGCTGAGATAATTACCGAAGACCTACGATTAATAGAAAGAATATTGTACCAGTTTAAAAGTATTTTCGAACAGGTCTAAAATAGAAATAACACCCATTCATTTTCAAAAGCAGTAACCTAAACCCAAAATCATGGTTTTCTAATAGTCAATTGTTTCTAAATCACTTTCGAAGAAACTTAAATTTATTGAGCGAAACAGAATTCAGAAATAACATCTTTGTCAATTTTTTGAACTTTGACAAAGATGTGTTTTTACATCTTTAAATAAAAGTCTTTAGTCAATTCAATGTATTCCGGAGTATAGACGTGTCTGTCAATTTCAATTGTTAATTCATCAATTACAATTTCAGAAACTTCATTTCGGCTAAAAGCCAATAAACTTCGTTTAATTTCGGTTTTTGGATTGCCTTTAACTCGGGTGATTTTTAACGGATATAACTCGAATTCTTTTGCTAGAGCAATAAATTTTTCTTCTTCTTTGAAAGGAATAATAACCGCTAAAATTCCATTTTCTGAAAGTAATAAATCGGCAGCTTCAATAATTTCTTCAAAAGGCATTGCATCTTGAAATCTTGCTAGATCACGCTGTTCATTATCTGTTTTGTAATCTTCAGCATAAAAAGGCGGATTGGTTACAATCAAATCATATTCATCTTCAGGTTCATCAATAAATTCGTCTAAACCAGCATGAAAACAAAATAAACGATCTCCCCACGGAGAAGCTTCGAAATTTTCTACGGCTTGTTCATAAGCATCTTCATCAATTTCTAGTGCATCAATTTGTTCGGCATAACTTCTCTGTGCCAACATCAAAGCAATAATTCCAGTTCCGGCGCCAATATCCAAAACACTAAACGGATTATGATGAATAGGTGCCCATGCACCCAATAAAACGCCATCTGTGCCTACTTTCATAGCGGTTTTGTCTTGTTTTACAAAGAATTGCTTAAACTGAAACATTTTGATTTATGGTTTGGTATACTGACATTTTTTAATCAGTTAGAAACTGAATACTAAAAACTGCGACTGAACACTAACTTAAAGATACATCTCCACAAGACCTTCAGGAAGATCCATGATTACTTTTTTATTCTCACGATCAATTTTCACAAGGAATTGATCAATCATTGGAACTAAGATTTCAACTTCGCCATTTAAAACTTCAAAAAGCGGTTGAGCAGAAGAATCATTAATAGAAGTTATTTTTCCGAAAACCCCCAAACGTTTGTCTTCGATTTCAAAACCAATAACTTCGTGGTAGTAGAATTTGTTGCCAGTAAGTTTCGGCAACATCGATAAAGGTAGGTAAATGCCATTTCCAACAAGAGCGTCGGCATCTTCTTCGGTATTTACGTCTTCAAAACGGACTCTAAGAAAGTCGTTTTTGTGCAGTGCACTAGATTCAATAAAAAAAGGAACCAAGTGTTTGTTGTGTTCAACAAACACTGATTCCAGATTTTCGTATAACTCAGGTTCGTCTGTGTCTAAATAGATCAGAACTTCACCTTTGAAACTAAATTTTTTAGCGATTTTACCTAAATAAAAACATTCTTCTTTACGCATTATCGCTAAGTAAAATTATGCCTCAGTTGTTTCGTTATTCTCTTCAGCAGCAGGAGCTTCTTCAGTTGCCTCAGCAACTTCTTCTGTAGCCTCAGCAGCTTGTGCAGCGGCAGCAGCTTCAGCTTGTGCAGCAGCAGCATCAGCAATACGTTTAGCGTTTACTTCTTTTTCTGCTTTTAAAGCTTTTGCTTTCGCATCAGCTTGTGCTTTAGATAAACCATCTTTTTTAGCATCAACTTTTCCTGCTTTAGCCTCTAACCAAGCTGCTAATTTAGCATCTGCTTGCTCTTGAGTTAAAGCTCCTTTGCGGATACCTCCATCAAGGTGGTGTTTCAATAAAGCACCTTTGTAAGAAAGGATAGCTCTTGCAGTATCAGTTGGTTGAGCACCATTGTGTAACCATTTAACTGCGCTGTCAAGGTCTAACTCAACAGTTGCTGGGTTTGTATTTGGATTGTAAGTACCGATTTTCTCTAAGTATCTACCATCTCTTTTTGAGCGTGCATCTGCAGCTACTACCCAGTAAAAAGGTTTTCCTTTTTTACCGTGTCTTTGTAATCTAATTTTTACTGACATAATCTAGTGATTAAATTTTGAGGTACTCGACCTCTGTTAATTAAGGGCGCAAAGATATAATTTTTTTCTGAATTTCTCGTCTAAACAATTATTTATTGCAATTTGATGAGTTTTTAATTAAAAACTGTGTATAGTTACTGGTTTCAAGTTTCAAGTTTTAGGTTTCAAGTTCCAACAACCTGAAACCTGAAACTTGAAACAAAAATTAACTAATTATACATTCGCAGCTAACCAGTCACCTACTTCTTTAGTTCCGTAAGCTTTGCCTCCATTAGCTAAATCTTCGGTAACTACTCCAGCTTCTAAAGCTTTGTTTACAGCATCTCTCATCGCTTTTCCTTCTTCCATCAATCCGAAGTTTTCGAACATCATCGCAGCCGATAAAATAGTAGCCATTGGGTTAGCGATGTTTAATCCCGTTGCTTGTGGGTAAGAGCCGTGAATTGGTTCGAATAAAGATACTTCAGCTCCCATAGAGGCAGAAGGCATTAATCCCATAGAGCCAGAAATCACAGAAGCTTCGTCTGTCAAGATATCTCCAAATAAGTTCTCCGTAATCAATACATCATAAGAGTTTGGCCATTGAACTAAACGCATTGCAACAGCGTCAACAAATTCATAGCTCACTTCAACTTCTGGATAATCTTTTTCCATTGCCTGAACTGTTTCTCTCCACAAACGTGAAGTTTCCAAAACGTTTGCTTTGTCAACGCAGCATAATTTTTTAGAACGAGTCATTGCTAGTTCGAAACCTTTTTTAGCTAAACGTTGTACTTCTGCTCTTGTGTAAACGCAGTTGTCGTAAGCTGTATCTCCGTTATCTTTTCTTCCTTTTTCACCAAAGTAAATTCCGCCAGTTAATTCTCTTAAGAAAACTAAATCAGTTCCTTCGATTCTTTCTCTTTTTAATGGAGACTTATCTAACAATGAAGGGAATGTAAAAGTTGGTCTTACGTTTGCAAACAAACCTAAAGCTTTACGCATTTTTAACAAACCTTGCTCTGGACGTACTGGTGCAGAAGGGTCGTTATCGTATTTTGGGTGGCCAATCGCTCCAAAAAGAACGGCATCAGCATTTTTACAAACTTCGTGTGTTGCATCTGGATAAGGTTCACCTACTGCATCAATTGCTGCAGCGCCGGTTAAAGCTGGTTTCCAAGTAATTTCATGTCCAAATTTTTTCGCAACAGCATCAGATACTTTTACAGCTTCATTGATTACTTCTGGTCCGATTCCATCTCCGGCTAAAAGGGCTATGTTTAATTTCATTCTATATTTTTTAAAAGGTTCTAAGGTTCTGAGTAGCTAAGGTTCTAAGTTTTTTATTCTTATTGCTTAGTTTGTTTTTTAGGCTCTAAGGTTCTAAGTTTTTATTCTTATTGCTTAGTTTATTCTTATTGCTTAGTTTATTTTTTTCTAAGGTTCTGAGTTGCTAAGGTTCTAAGGTTTTTTCTCTTAGTGGCTTAGTTTGTTTTTTAAGTTCTAAGGTTCTGAGTTGCTAAGGTTCTAAGGTCAAAGAAAAATCTTAGAACCTCATAACCTTAGTCTCTTAGCGCCTTAAGTAATTATATTAAGCATTTTTTGTGTTGCAATAATCGCTGCTACAGTTTGGTCTGAATCTAATCCGCGGGTTTTGAATTCTTTTCCGTTGTTGACCCATGTAATAATGGTTTCACACAACGCATCAGAACTACTTCCTGGGGGGATTCTTACCGCATAATCAATCAATTTTGGAAGTGTTAGTTTTTTGCTTTTGTAAATCTTCGATAAAGCATTCATAAAAGCATCAAACTGACCGTCTCCTTGAGCATTTTCTTCGATTATTTCTCCGTTTAAATTTAAAGATAAAGTCGTAGAAGGGCGCATTCCTTTAGAATGTACCAGCATATACGAGTTTATCGTGATTTTTTCTTCGTAAGTATGACTGTCCAAAACATCTGAAATAATGTAGGGAAGGTCTTCCTTAGTTACTGTTTCTTTTTTGTCGCCCAGTTCGATAATTCTTTGAGTAACCAATTTCAAATCTTCGTTGTTTAATTTTAAACCTAATTCCTGAAGATTTTTTTCGATATTGGCTTTTCCAGAAGTTTTTCCTAGAGCATATTTTCTTTTTCTTCCAAAACGTTCTGGAAGAAGGTCATTAAAATAAAGATTGTTTTTATTGTCTCCATCTGCATGGATTCCGGCTGTTTGCGTAAAAACGTTGTCACCGACAATTGGTTTGTTGGCAGGAATTCTGTAACCAGTAAAAGTCTCTACTAATTTGCTTACAGAATACAATGAAGTTTCTTTAATGCCGATATTTACTTCTGGCATATAATCATTTATAACAGCTACGGTACTTTCAAGCGGTGCATTTCCAGCACGTTCTCCCATTCCGTTAACCGTTACGTGAAGCCCGTTGATTCCCGCTTTTATGGCTTCCATAACATTGGCAACGCTTAAATCGTAATCGTTATGAGCGTGGAAATCAAAATGAATGTTTGGATATTTTGTTCTTATTTTTGAAATAAATTCAAAAGTTAGAGATGGAATTAAAACACCTAAAGTATCTGGAAGTAAAACTCTTTTAATTGGCTGCGTTGCTAAGAAATCGAGAAATTGAAAAACATAATCTGGAGAATTTCGCATTCCGTTGCTCCAGTCTTCTAGATAAACATTGGTTTCAATATTATTTTCTTTAGCCAAAGCAATGATTTGAGCAATTTCGGAAAAGTGCTGTTCCGGAGTTTTTTTTAATTGATGTGTTAAGTGATTCATTGAGCCTTTGGTCAATAAATTCTGCACTTTGGCACCGGCTTTTTTCATCCAGTCGATTGAAACGCCTCCGTCAACAAACGTCAGGACTTCAATTCTGTTACTATATCCTTTTTCTTCAGCCCATGAAGTAATGCCTTTTACGGCTTGAAATTCTCCTTCACTCACACGTGCGGAAGCAATTTCGATTCTATCAATATTTAATTCCTCCAGCAATAATTGCGCAATGGTCAGTTTTTCTGCAGCAGAAAATGATACTCCTGAGGTTTGTTCACCATCACGAAGCGTCGTATCCATTATTTCAATTTTTCTTTTTTCCATATTGATATTCTATATTTCTTTTAATTCGAAATGATAGCGGGTTTGTATTATTAATTTAGAAAGACCCGAAAGGTTTTAAAGCCTTTCGGGTCTAATAGACTGAATGATATTTCTATTAGTAAGGAAGTTTATCAGCAAAAGCTTTAATATCTTCCTTCATGTTTTGTAAATAATCAATATCGTCAAAACCATTAATTAGGTTGTTTTTTTTGTAACCGTTAATAGCGAAAGACTCTTGCTTACCAGTTGACAATAAAGTGATGGTTTGGTTTGGAAGATTGATTTCTAATTCTGTTTTTGGGTCAGCTTCGATAGCTTTGAAAATATTAGCTAAAAATTCTGGGCTGATTTGTACTGGCAATACACCAATATTCAAACAGTTTCCTTTGAAGATATCTGCAAAGAAACTAGAAACTACAGCACGGAATCCGTAATCGTAAACGGCCCAGGCAGCGTGCTCTCTAGAAGACCCAGAACCGAAGTTTTTCCCTCCAACAAGAATTTTTCCGCTGTAAGTAGGATTGTTTAAAACGAAATCTGCTTTTGGAGTATCATCTCCGTTGTATCTCCAGTCTCTAAAAAGGTTGTCTCCAAAACCTTCACGTTTTGTAGCTTTCAAGAAACGAGCTGGAATGATTTGGTCTGTATCTACGTTCTCAATTGGCAGTGGCACCGCACTGCTTGTAAGTATATTAAATTTATCGTATGCCATTTTAATTTTAGATTTTTGGATTTTAGATTTTAGATTTTCTTGAAGTGAGAATCTCTATTAAATCTAAAAGCAATTTTATTGAATTTTTGAAATTGTTATTGCAATTGTCATTGACTAGAACAGCTCTCTCGGATCTGTCAGTTTTCCTGTAACAGCAGCTGCCGCCGCCATAATTGGAGAAGCTAAAAGCGTTCTTGAACCAGGGCCTTGACGACCTTCAAAGTTTCTGTTTGAAGTACTTACTGCATATTTTCCAGCAGGAACTTTATCATCGTTCATGGCTAAACAAGCAGAACAACCCGGCTGACGTAATACGAAACCAGCTTCAGTCAAGATATCTAAAATACCTTCCTCTTTAATCTGCGCTTCAACAACGTGAGAACCCGGAACTAACCAAGCCGTAACATTATCCGCTTTTTTTCTTCCTTTTACAATTTCAGCAAAAGCTCTAAAATCTTCAATACGTCCGTTTGTACAACTTCCTAAGAAAACATAATCGATTTGTTTTCCGATCATTACGTCATCTTCATTGAAGCCCATATAAGCTAAAGATTTTTTGTAAGTTTCCTCACCGCCTTCAACTTCTTTTGCGCTTGGGATATGTTTTGTGATACCAATTCCCATTCCAGGGTTTGTACCATAAGTAATCATTGGTTCGATATCTTCCGCTTTGATGTTTAACTCAGCATCAAACACAGCGTCAGCATCAGTTTTTAGTGTTTTCCAGTATTCAACAGCTTTAGTCCAAGCTTCTCCTTTAGGAGCGTAAAGTCTTCCTTCTAAGAAATCGAAAGTAGTTTGGTCAGGGGCAATCATTCCTCCACGAGCACCCAT
This sequence comes from Flavobacterium foetidum, assembly GCF_004634245.1. Taxonomy (GTDB): domain Bacteria; phylum Bacteroidota; class Bacteroidia; order Flavobacteriales; family Flavobacteriaceae; genus Flavobacterium; species Flavobacterium foetidum. Next base: position 204,423 of record NZ_SJTF01000004.1, on the reverse strand, counting down.
TTCGATACTTAAGTTACAAACTGTCATACGGCCTTCCATAGTCATGTTTTCGAAAACATCACCAGCATATTCAACAAAATAACCAGTTCCTCCAGAAGTAGTTAACTGAGCAATAATATAAAGTGCAACGTCTTTTGGACCAACACCTTTACTCAATTTACCATTTACGTTGATACGCATTTTCTTTGGTTTAGGCTGCATAATACATTGAGTAGAAAGCACCATTTCAACCTCAGATGTTCCGATACCAAAAGCAATCGCTCCAAAAGCACCGTGAGTAGACGTATGCGAATCTCCACATACAATAGTAGCACCTGGCAAAGTAATTCCGTTTTCAGGACCAACTACGTGTACAATTCCATTTTTTTGGTGACCTAATCCCCAGTGCGAAATTCCGTATTCAGCGGCATTGTCTTCAAGAGCTTTAAGCTGGTTTGCAGAAAGCGGGTCTTGTACTGGTAAATGTTGGTTTATGGTTGGTGTATTGTGGTCGGCAGTTGCAAAAGTACGTTCCGGATATAATACGTTAACGCCTCTTGATTTTAATCCTAAAAAAGCAACAGGACTCGTAACTTCATGAATGAAATGGCGGTCAATAAAAAACACATCTGGCCCATCTTCAATTTTACGCACTACATGTGAATCCCATACTTTGTCAAATAATGTCTTACTCATTTTTTATTTTTTTTAATTGTAATTTCTATAACCACAGCAATTTCCTGTTCATTATAATAGCAAAACAAAAGTAAAAAAAGATAAAAAAGCGTCAATTTCGATATTTCATTTTATACGATACCCAAACTAATTTACAAATTGTGAAACCACTTTTGTAAACTAAAATTTGACAGAAAAATGATGAAGAAACGGATTTGCTTTTCCTTTTTCGGCTTTAATTTTCCTTGTTTGTTTTTTGTTTTAATAGTTTGCAAATTTATCTCAAAATCAGTATAAAATATAAGAATTTGATTGAAAAAATTTAACAAAACTAATAAAAATAGTAATAATTGTTAGTTTTGATTTACTTGTAAAAAGAACACTTTTATGATTTTTTGATGGTGTTAATGTAGTTTTTCGAACGTTATTTAGATTCAATAAAAGGTCGAAATACTACGACGTCCAAGAGGTGTATTTTTGTGAAATTTTATGAATTTTAAGAGAAAAACTGATGAATAAATAAGGGTGTCTTTTTTTTAAATTTAATTGTTTTTTAAAGATTTATAAAATGAAATCCGTAATCCATTCTATATGTTTTGATTTTAAATTTATTTCCAAGATTTTGTATTTGATAAATTCGAGCATTGGTTTCGTCGAAGTAACAATTGTAGTTAGATGCATATTCTTCTGGATGCCATTCTCGTTTCATTAACTCATAATTTTTACGTAATCTGATTTTAGCTGAATCGATATTTTCATCAGGAATGTCATAACTTCCTCTTAAAGTATTGAGTACGATGGTACTGTCTCTTTCTTCAATTCTTTTGCAATTTAATACTGAAGTAAGCATCACGTTGATTAATGTAAACCTCTTATTTGATTTTCTTCTGTCGCTATTGTTAATTAGTTCATCTATGCCTAAATTAAGTTGATTTGTAAAAGTTGTATTTGTTTTGGGAACATCTGGCAATAGTTTATCAAATGGAAATTCCCAATAATCTCTGTATTTGCTATTGAAAAGGGGAATAGCATAGACTTGTTTTTTACCATTAATGAAAACTAAAATATGATTTCTGTTTTTATATCCTTCAGGCTGTGAATAGAGTTGAATTTCGATATTAAACTCGCCTTCTCGAACACTTTTTACAAACTTGAATTCACTTTCAGATGGTTTTTTATCAGCCGTTAATTGCGGATATTTTGTAATAAGACTTTGAATAGAATGGTTGATTTTAGACTCGACACTTTGATTGCAACTAGTTGAAATAAAATAGATTAAAAAATATGAAATAACATATTGTATCCTAAGGTTCTTTGCAGATTTATTTGTCATTGAAATTTAGTTTATTGAAGAATGAATCATCTTAAATTTTATTTGTTTGGTTTATATTTTTCGGGATTGTATAGTCTTTTCTCATTATAATCATTCGGATATTTTTTATGATCACTTTCTTTTTCTTTGATTAAAAAAATATAATTTAGATAAGGTTTTTTCTTTGTGGGATAAGCTAGTATGATTGCTTTTTCGTTAAAACTTACAATGTCATAGGAGAAATTTCTCCATGTCAAAATACTGTCTTCAGATACAGACCATTTTTCAGGAACTTCCGGCATAAATGGGTCTTCCGGCTTATCAGTAAATTTTCCATTTCCATTTTTGCTATACCGATAAGACAAGTGGTCGTCTTTAAACTTGAAATAAGTAAAATAAGAGTCGCAATTAGTATAATAACACCAATATTCATCAGATTTTGTTTCTAAAGATTTTTCAATAGTATTCTTTTTTGAACAACTAATTAGAAGAATAATCAGAAAGAGAGTAAAGTGTTTTTTCATAGAATTTTGATTAAAATTTTTATGTTTAGAATTTAATTAAATCCTCTGTATCAAGTTTAGAAATAAATTATTGTCAAAATTAGATTGTTAAAATATTCAAATCTAATAAATTTTGTCAAAAGAAGTTGTCTTAGTTTAACAATTTCAGACTTTTAATTTCTCCAAAAAAAGCGTAAATTTGAATTCCTTCCATTTTTCATTTCGCATTTTATTATGTTTCATGTTGTCAATGTTTTGCAATGTGTAAGATTTGGAATTTGGAGCTTTAAAATTTGATTTTTACAACTCTATGTATTTAATATTCGATACCGAAACAACCGGATTACCAAAACGCTGGGACGCCCCAATTACCGATTCTGACAACTGGCCTCGCTGTATACAGATTGCATGGCAATTGCATGACGAAATGGGAAATCTTGTTGAACATCAGGATTATTTGGTAAAACCGGAAGGCTTTAATATTCCGTATGATGCTGAACGTATCCACGGAATCTCGACTGAATTGGCTGAAGCCGACGGAATCACTTTGGCCGAAGTTTTAGAGAAATTCAATATTGCTTTAAGCAAAACCAAATTCATTGTTGGACAGAATTTAGGTTTCGATGTGAATATTATGGGAGCTGAATTCCATAGAATGGGAGTAGATTCTACTATGGCTTCCATTCCCGTTTTGGACACTTGTACCGAAGTTACGGCTTCATTATTACAGCTTCCGGGAGGTCGTGGAGGAAAATTCAAACTTCCGACTTTGACGGAGCTTCACGAATATTTATTCAATGTTCCTTTCGCGGAAGCGCACAACGCAACTGCCGACGTTGAGGCAACTACACGTTGTTTCCTTGAATTGGTGAGAAGAGAAGTTTTCACCAAAGAAGAACTTGATGTACCAAAAGAGTATTTCAAAGAATTTCAAGAAAGAAATCCAGAGCCATTTAAGTTAATTGGTTTAAAACACATCAACTTAAAAGCGGCTTCTGATAAAATTAGAGAACAGCTTAAAGCTCTTGCTGGGGAAGGGCAGCAGACTGTTGTTTCAGAAGAAGATAAAGCCGATTTTAAAGCTGCAAAATTTGCGCATTTACATAATCACACCCAGTTTTCGGTACTTCAATCGACTATAGGAATAGGGAATATTGTGGCTGCTACTGCTAAAAATGGAATGCCGGCTGTTGCTATGACCGATACTGGAAATATGATGGGCGCTTTCCACTTTGTGAGCGCTGTCATGAACCACAATAAAGGTGCTTCTGCAAAAAACAAAGCCTTGGTTGAAGCGGGAGAAGAACCGACAGAAACCGAAATTAAACCAATAGTTGGTTGCGAATTTAATATCTGCGACAACCATTTAGATAAAAGCAAAAAAGACAATGGTTATCAAGTTGTTTTAATGGCTAAAAATAAAGCCGGCTACCACAACTTGGCCAAAATGGCTTCAATTGCTTATACTGACGGTTTTTATTATGTTCCGAGAATTGACCGCGCGATTGTGGAGCAATATAAAGGCGATATCATGGTTTTGTCCGGGAATTTATACGGAGAGATTCCGAGTAAAATCCTGAATATCGGTGAAAACCAAGCCGAAGAAGCGTTGATTTGGTGGAAGGAACAATTTGGCGAAGATTTCTATCTGGAAGTAATGCGCCACAATCAGGAAGATGAAAATCGTGTCAACAAAACCCTGATTGAATTTTCGAAAAAACACAATGTAAAGCTCATTGCGACTAACAATACGTATTATTTAAATAAAGAAGATGCCAATGCACACGACATTTTATTGTGTGTAAAAGATGGTGAAAAACAGGCAACGCCTATCGGACGTGGACGTGGTTATCGCTACGGACTTCCAAATCAGGAATATTATTTCAAGTCGCAAGACGAGATGAAAAAACTCTTTGCCGATTTGCCGGAAGCCATAATCAATATTCAGGAAATTGTAGATAAGGTAGAGGGATATTCGCTTTATCGAGATGTATTGCTTCCTAAATTTGAAATTCCACAGGAATTTGTTGACCCTGAAGATGAAAAAGACAATGGTGTCCGTGGTGAAAACGCTTATTTGCGTCATCTTACCATGGAAGGTGCCAAAAGAAGATACGGAGAAATCACAGAATCGATTCAGGAACGTTTGGATTTTGAATTGATGACAATTTCAAACTCTGGTTATCCTGGGTATTTCTTGATTGTACAGGATTTCATTGCCGAAGCTAGAAAAATGGATGTTTCGGTAGGGCCTGGGCGTGGTTCTGCAGCGGGTTCGGCCGTTGCATACTGTCTCGGAATTACCAATATTGACCCGATTAAATACGACTTACTTTTTGAGCGTTTCCTAAATCCCGACCGTGTATCGATGCCCGATATTGATATCGACTTTGATGACGAGGGTCGTGGACGTGTAATGGAATACGTAATCAACAAATACGGTCAAAAACAGGTGGCACAGATTATCACGTATGGTAAGATGGCAACCAAATCGGCAATTCGTGATACGGCTCGTGTGCTGGATTTGCCATTGTTTGAAGCCGATAGAATTGCAAAACTGATTCCGGGAATGATGCCTTCCAAATGGAATTTGGCGCGTTTTATTTCGGAAAGTGAAGAAGAGGTTAAAAAAGCGCTTCGTTCGGATGAATTTGATAACGTAAAAGAATTAATTGCGATTGCCAATGAAGATGATTTGGCTGGAGAAACCATTCAGCAGGCAAAAATTCTTGAAGGTTCGCTGCGTAATACAGGTATTCACGCCTGCGGGGTAATCATTACGCCGTCGGATATTACGAATTACGTTCCCGTAACAACTGCAAAAGATTCGGATTTATATGTAACACAGTTCGATAACTCGGTTGCAGAAAGTGCCGGATTGCTGAAAATGGACTTTTTGGGTCTGAAGACCCTTACGCTGATAAAAGATACTGTAAAACTGGTAAAATATAGAACGGGAATTGAGCTGAATCCAGATACTTTTCCAATCGATGATGAAGAAACGTATGCGCTTTTCCAAAGAGGTGAAACCGTTGGAATCTTCCAATACGAGTCACCCGGAATGCAGAAATACATGAAAGATCTGAAGCCAACGGTTTTTGGAGATTTAATTGCGATGAATGCCTTGTATCGTCCAGGGCCTTTGGAGTATATTCCATCTTTCGTTCGAAGAAAAAATGGTGATGAAGAAATCAAATACGATTTAGATGCCTGTGCAGAATATTTATCAGAAACCTACGGAATTACGGTCTACCAAGAGCAGGTAATGCTTTTGTCTCAGTCTTTGGCAGGATTTACAAAGGGTGAGGCCGACGTCTTGCGTAAAGCGATGGGTAAAAAACAAAAAGACGTACTGGATAAAATGAAGCCGAAGTTCGTGGAGCAAGCCGCAGCAAAAGGTCACGATGCCAAGATTCTGGAGAAAATCTGGAAAGACTGGGAAGCCTTTGCGAGTTACGCCTTCAACAAATCGCACTCGACTTGTTATGCTTGGATTGCGTACCAAACGGCTTATTTGAAAGCACATTATCCTGCCGAATATATGGCAGCGGTACTTTCCAATAACATGAACGATATCAAACAAGTTTCTTTCTTTATGGAAGAGTGCAAACGTATGGGATTACAGGTTTTGGGACCTTGTGTAAATGAATCGTACTATAAATTTACGGTAAATGATGACTATGCTGTTCGTTTCGGAATGGGAGCGATTAAAGGAGTAGGAGCAGGAGCCGTTGAAACCATTGTTGAAAACAGAAAAGACGGAAGATATAAATCGATTTTTGATTTGGCGAAACGAATAGATTTGCGTGCAGCCAACAAAAAAGCGATTGAGAATTTAGCACTTGCCGGAGGTTTTGATTCATTTGAAGGAACAACCAGAGCGCAATATTTCCATGACGATGGAGACGGAATCACATTCTACGAAAAAGCGATGCGTTACGGATCCAAGTTTCAGGAAAATGAAAATTCATCACAAGTAAGTTTGTTTGGAGAAACCAGCGAAGTACAGATTGCCGAACCAGTAGTACCGCCATGTGAAGACTGGAGCACAATGGAAAAACTGGCCAAAGAAAAAGAGGTTGTCGGAATTTATATTTCCGGACATCCTTTGGATGATTTTAAGTTTGAAATGAAATACTTCTGCAATGCCCGATTAGAAGCGCTGAAAAGCATGAACGAGTATGTAGGTAAGAATTTAACATTCGCAGGTATTATTAATAACGTGCAGCATCGTGTGGCTAAAAACGGAAAAGGCTGGGCGGCTTTCAATTTAGAAGGCTACGATGAAAGTTATGAGTTTAAGATTTTTGGTGAAGAATATTTAAAGTTCCGCCATTTCTTAATCCAGAACAATTTTGCCTTTCTGAAAATATTAATCAAAGACGGCTGGGTAAATCACGATACAGGTAAAAAAACAGAGCCGAGGATGCAATTTGTGGAGATAAAACAGCTGCAAGATATTTTGGAAACTTTTGCCAAAAAACTGATTTTGCTTCTGAATATTAAAGACCTACAGGCGGAGTTTATTCATAAATTAAGTCATCTCTTTAATGATTACAAAGGAGACAACTCGGTTTCTTTTGAAATAATGGAATTAGAAAAGGTCAAACGTTTGGTTGAAGTCCAAACGCCAACAGATTTTGAGGCAGATGAAACTGTTTTTGAAGATGACAATGATAATGAAGATGTAGCTTTGCAGACCAATAAGGTACAAGAGGTAAATGAGATTGAGGAAATCAAGGTCGTGACCAAATTGACAATGCCAAGCAGACGTCTAAAAGTCAAGATTTCTGCCGAATTACTTCGAGAATTGGAAAAAATGCAGATTAATTTTAAATTGAACTAAAAAATTAACAGTTAAAATTTAAATAGATATTATTTTTTTTAGTTAAAAATATGCATGCATAATAAATTTTTAGTAATATTATTTAAAATTATAACGATTTCGTTACATGTCTAACTTTACAAATTGTAAGAATGTATTTAATATTCTAAGTTTGTACTAATTAATTAAATCAGAATTATGAAAAAGAACATATTTTTATTAGGATTACTTGTTTGCTCAATGATGAGTGTGGCGCAAACAACTGAAAATACAGATAAACCAGAAAGCTGGTACTTTAAATTGGGTGGATCATATTTCATTCAAACAGCAGCGACAGAATTTCCAATTGTAAATGGCCAATTGCCTAATACAGATGTTTATGGTCCTAATGGAACTACCTTAATTTCTAGAAAGACAAATCACGGATCTTTTGGAGAAGGTTTCCGTTCTGGATTGACTGCTGGTTACCGTTTTTCAACTCGATTAGGAGTTGAGATGGGGATTAACTATTATTCTAGTGCAGATAAATTGATGGTTGAGACTACAAATCGTTTAGTAGCAACTTCTCCAGCAAATATTTTTGTAACTGGTGATGCTGTAGGTAAAATTAGAGCATGGGATTTATCGCCATCTTTAGTATTGTTTTTGGGAGAAACTAAAGGTTTTGAACCTTATACTAAGGTAGGAATTATTGTTCCTATTCACGGAGATCTAACTATCGAAACCAACCGTGAATATTACACAGCACAAGGAGTTGTGGCAAAGACATATTCTGAAGATGTTGTAAAACCAAATCCAACTATTGGTTTTATGGCTGCAATCGGAACTTCTTATAAACTAGGAAAAAAGATTGCTGTATTTGCTGAAGTAGAATACAGAAACTTTACAGTTCACGGAAAAACTAAAGAAACTACAGTGTTTACTGAAAATGGAGTAGATAAATTACATACACCATCTACTTTTAGACAAGATGCTTCTTATTCTGCTATCCACACTAATTATGTAAGTCAATTGAGTACAAGTTCTAACAGTAGAGTTACTAATGCAGCTGGTTTTGATGATACAAGAGCTACGGATGATATTAGCTCTTTTGTTGGAATTTCAGGGATAGGCTTAACAGTTGGGTTAAAATACAGCCTATAATTTTATTCCGTTATTATAGTTTAAAATCAAAGAGGATATTCGAAATAATATCCTCTTTTTGTATTTTGTCATTTCGACGAAAGGAGAAATCACATTAGAAACTCTCCGACGATTGGCGATTCTCTTTGTAGATTCTCGAGTGTGATTTACTTCGTCTGTTCGCTATCGCTCGAGTCTCCCTTTGGCGAAATGACAAAACTGTGAAAATACTATTTAGAAGCCTCTCTAAACTCCTTCAAAACTTGATCAATCACCCAAGTAGTTCTTGCTCCAGAAATTCCTTTTGATGGAGATCCATTTTCTTTTCCTAATAATTCAGCAATAACAGTTTCAATAAACGGCTGTTGAATGTGTAACGGATTTTCTATTGTAATGGTTTCTTTATCTCCGTTTGCATATTGAACGTGTAACGGATCATTTCCAAAAGTAGAGAAAGAAATTTTTCCTTTATCACCCACAATTTCAGTATTGTCATAACGTTCAAAACTTGCGAAATTCCAAATCCCAGAGCCGTGTATTCCATTTTCAAATAAGAAAGACATTGAAACAGCGTCTTCGGCAGGATACGCTTTCAACTGCGATGTTGCATGTCCTCGAACCGATTTTATCGGACCTAGAACATAATCAAGAAAATCTAGCGTATGACAAGCCAAATCAACAAAGATTCCTCCACCTGAAATATGGGGTAAAACAGTCCAAGGAAGATTGATTTCGTTATCGTAACGCTCTTCAAAAGGATGGTATAAAACGCAGTTTACGTGTCTGATAGTTCCTAGTTTTCCTTCATCGATAATCTCTTTTATTTTCAAGAAACGAGGCAGCGCTCTTCTGTAATAAGCAACAAATAAGGGTACGTTATGTTCTTTGCAAGCATTTATCATTTCGTTGCATTCTTCAAAAGTCAAAGCCATTGGCTTTTCAACATAAACAGGTTTTCCTGCTTTGGCACATAAAATAGTATATTCTTTATGAGAAGATGGAGGAGTGGCAATATAAACCGCATCAACTTCAGGATCGTTTATTAAATCTTCGGCATTCGAATACCATTTCGGAACGTTATGGCGTTTGGCATAATCTTCAGCAAGGGCGGCATCTCTTCGCATAACTGCGACTAAAGCAGAGTTTGGCGCTTTCTGAAAAGCGGGTCCGCTTTTAACTTCGGTTACATTACCGCAGCCTATAATTCCCCATTTTACAATTTTCATGGTTTAAGTTTTAAGTTTCTCAAATTTAGTGTAAATGCTTTATTTAAAAAAGTTAGCTACGAATTCACGAATTTATTTTAATCTACATGTTTAAAAAATCTATATCAAATTAGTACGAATTAATTTCACGCAGATTTTGCAGATTTAAGCAGATGCGCGCAGATTTTTAAATTAAATCAGTTTAGATCTGCAAAAATCTGCAAAATCTGCGTGAAATAAAAAAGCCACGATATTCAGAGAATTCGTGGCTAAAAAAATTAAGCTTAAAGTCTTACTTTTGAGGTAAAGCTTTAAAACCCATATTGTAAAGCGTAAAAGCCTGGATGTCTACATTCTCTTGAATCGTAGCCGCAACAGATTTTCCTGCTCCGTGTCCTGCTTTAACATCAATTCTGATTAAAACAGGATTATCTCCAGCTTGTTTTTCCTGTAATTCAGAAGCAAATTTAAAACTATGAGCAGGAACCACACGGTCATCATGATCTCCTGTAGTTACCATAGTAGCAGGATAATGAGTTCCTTGTTTTACATTGTGTACAGGAGAATATCCTTTTAAATATTCAAACATTTCTTTGCTGTCTTGAGCAGTTCCATAATCGAAAGCCCATCCTGCACCTGCTGTAAAGGCATTGTAACGAAGCATGTCCATAACTCCCACTGCTGGTAAAGCGACTTTCATTAAATCTGGACGTTGAGTCATTGTTGCACCAACTAATAATCCTCCGTTAGAACCTCCGCGAATAGCTAAATAGTCTGATGAAGTGTATTTTTGAGCAATCAGGTATTCCGCAGCAGCGATAAAATCATCAAATACGTTTTGTTTTTGAAGTTTTGTTCCAGCATCATGCCATTTCTTTCCGTATTCGCCACCACCTCTTAAGTTAGCCACTGCATAAACACCGCCATTTTCCATCCAAACCGCATTGGCAATGCTGAAACTTGGGGTTAAGCTGATATTGAATCCGCCATAACCGTAAAGAATCGTTGGGTTTTTACCGTCTAATTTAGTTCCTTTTTTATAAGTAATGATCATCGGAATTTTTGTTCCGTCTTTTGACGTATAAAATACTTGTTTCGATTCGTAATCTTCGCTTTTGAAATCTACTTTTGGTTTCTGATAAATTTCAGATTTACCTGATTTTGGTTCGAAAGAATAAATACTTCCTGGAGTTGTATAGTTGGTAAAGCTGTAGTATAAAATCTTTTCCCCTTTTTTGCCACCAAATCCACCAGCAGATCCCACAGCAGGAAGTTTGATTTCGCGAACTAATTTTCCGCTATAATCATACTGCTGTACAAATGATACAGCGTCTTTTGTATAATTAGCAAAGAAATATCCTCCCCCAGTCGACGGAGACAAAATATCTTTGGTTTCTTTAATAAAATCTTTCCAGTTTTCAGGTTTCGGATTTGCAGCATCAACAGTCACCACACGTTTGTTTGGAGCATTAAAATCGGTTTCTATAAACAACTTGCTTCCTTCGTTTTCAATAATATTGCTGTCCGAATTAAAGTTGTCAACAATAGTTACAATTGCGCTGTTTGCTTTTGTCAAATCTTTGATATACAATTCATTTCCGTAAGTAGAATTGGCGGCAGAAATTACCAAATATTTGTTGTCTTCCGTAACATAACCCCCCACATATCTTCTTTTTTGGTCGGCACCAAAAATTACTTTATCGTCTTTTTGAGAAGTTCCCAGTTTATGGAAGTACAATTTATGCTGATCTGTTTTGGCAGATAATTCGCTTCCTTTAGGTTTGTCGTAACTTGAATAATAAAAACCTTCATTTCCAAGCCATGAAATGCCACTAAATTTTACATCCACCAAAGTATCTTCTAGAACTTTTTTAGAAAGAGCATCAATGATGATGACTTTTCTCCAGTCGCTTCCACCTTCAGAAATCGAGTAAGCGGCTTTGCTTCCGTCTTTAGAGAAATCAAGTCCACCAAGAGATGTTGTCCCATCTTTTGAGAATGTGTTTGGATCTAAGAAAACCTCTTCTTTTCCGTTTTGGTCTTTTCTGTAAACAACAGACTGATTTTGAAGTCCGTTATTTTTAAAATAATACGTAAACTTTCCTTCTTTAAAAGGAGCGCCTATTTTTTCGTAATTCCACAGTTGCTCCATACGTTTTTTGAGCGCATCGCGAAACGGAATTTTATCAAGGTAACCATAAGTTACTTCGTTTTCTGCTTTTACCCAAGCGCCGGTTTCTGCAGATTTATCATCTTCGAGCCAGCGATACGGATCGCTTACTTTTGTGTCAAAATAGACATCGACAGTTTCTCCCTTTTTAGTTTGCGGATATTGAATTTTATTTTGTGCAAACGAAATTCCTGCAGTTGTAATTGCCATTAATAGAAATGTTTTTTTCATAGTTAGTTTATATCTGTTTGTAACAAAAATAGTACTTTTTGTTGTGAAAAGTTAGAAGAAAAAAAACATATAAGCTATATAAGTTCATTTAATTTGAAGCGTCGCTTATTTTTACTTATATGACTTATATGGTTTAAAAATGTTACAGATTAAAATTAACTCCCAAAACGATGTTTCTTCCGATGTTCGGAATACCGTCTGTCTTCAATCTAGAAAGGTGTGCAATATATTTCTTGTCGAATAAATTGTTTCCGTTTAGGGTAATGTCAAAAGCAGTTTTTCCGAGTTTAACAGTTCCTCCAAAACCAAGATTTACCAAAGTATAACCCTTTGAAGCAGTTTCAAAACCACTCACATTTTTCTGATCAAATGTTGAAGAAACATTTAAAGAAGCAAAACCTTCGCTTAGCCAATTTTTAATGTTGAATTCGGTTCTCAACGTATTGTTCCAATTGTTGGCAGGAATTAGAGGCAGATAATCGTCATTGTCTTTTTTACCAGTGACCGTTTCAAAACTAGTTTCAAAATGCAACCAGTCTAAAGGATGTGGGTGAAAATGCAAACCAACTTCTCCACCGTACAATTGTGCATTATCTTGAACATAAGCAAAAACATCATTATCGTCTAAAACTTCTCCGGTTGGCGAGGTATAAATGTAATTGTTTACGTGATTGTAAAATCCGTTTACAAAAAATTCAAAATGTGTGTTTTTGTATTCTAAATTTAAATCGGTCTGTACGTTTTGCTCTGTTTTCAGGTTCGCATTTCCGATTTCATAACGATTTGTTCCTTCGTGAACACCGTTTGAGGTCAGCTCTGCCAAATTAGGAGCTCTAAATCCTGTAGCAACATTTAAGCGAAATGTTAACGGTTCTGCCAATTTGGTTTTATAGCCTAAAGAAGCATTAAAACTGTCAAAAGAACGATCTAAAGCTTGGAAATATCCTTCTTCACCTTCGGTTCCGTGAGCGATTGACGTAATATTTCGATTATCATAACGCAATCCAGCCTGAAGCACGCTGTTGTTCCATTCGTAGTTTGCTGTTCCAAAAACTCCAAAATCATTGGTGGTAGCATCTGGAATCAAGTATTCTTCCCCAGAATTTTTATTGGTTTGGTGCATTCCTTGAACTCCTATAATGGTTTCGATTTTTCCGAATTTAGGAAAATGGTATTTTGCATTATAATTAAAAGTGTTCAGTTTCATATGAAGAGAAGCCTCGTTGCTGTCTTCAAATTCGCTTCTGTCATTGGCGATATACCCTAAATCTATATCTAATTTTGAGTTTTCAAAAAAGATTACATTATTCAAGCTCAATAAGTGATTAAAAATTCCCTGTCTCGGAAATTGTGTGTCTTTGCTAGAAGATTGTTCGGCAATTCCGTCTTCTGGAATTCCAATATCCAGTTTGTTGTAGTTGTATCTTAAAACACTAGAAAAAGTAGAGTTGCTGTAACCGATTCCGGTTTTAAAATCGGTTTCGTTGTAACGTGAATTAGTCACACGGTCACCATCGGCAATTTTGTAATCAGAATGAGTATTATAGCTTCCGCGTGCTAAAAATTTCCAGTTGTCTGTCGAAGTTTTCAATCCGATAGAAGAATTGCTTCCTTGCGTATTGGTAAAATATTTTTGACTGAAATTAGCTTTAAAGTCGCCTGCATCAGCAAATTTTTCAGGATTAAAGTATAAAACTCCTCCCAAAGCATCAGAGCCGTATAATAAGGAAGCAGGTCCTTTAATCACTTCAACACTTTCGATTCCGGCATCGTTTAAACCCAAACCATGTTCGTCTCCAAACTGCTGATTTTCGATGCGCACACCTTGAGAATACACTAATACACGATTTCCGCTAAGCCCTCGAATTACAGGTTTCCCGATAGAAGTTCCAGTAGAAATCTGTGAAACTCCCGGAATTGTTGCCAAACCTTCAATCAAAGTTGAGGTTCCTTTTTGCTGTAATGTTTTGATGCTTTCGTGCTCAATTTTCATTACGTTTTGCGACTGCAGTTTATTGAAAGGAGTAGAAACAACTACTTCATCCATTTCTAAAATAGATTCTTCGAGTACTACATCAACTGTATTTTGTTTTACTAATTTGACAACGGTTTTATTTTGAGTAGCGTAACCAACATATGAGAAAGAAAGGCGTAGATTTCCGTTTGGAAGATTGTTCAGCTCGTATTTTCCGTTTGCGTCTGTTGTAGTTCCTTTATGCAATTCAGAGGCATAAACAGAAACGCCTGGCAAAGGATTATTTTGATGATCAGTTACAGTACCTGAAACTGAATTTTGGGCAGATAAAATGCCCGAGAACCCTAATATTAAGGCTAATATGAATTTTTTCATTGAAAATGATGCTATAGTTAAAATGATTAACCTAAAAACAGAATGATGCCGAAATCTATTTGTTTTTGAAATTTCCAAAACAAATAAGTCGTCTTCCTTGGTTTTTAGATGTAGGTAAAATGATTTTTTTCGATCAATCGAATTAAGATGCGAAAACGGCAGGTGGCCCCCGAAGCAGGCAGAAGTTTAGAGGAAACGAAATTACATTTTCCTGTAATGCAAAGAAATAAGGGATTTCTTTTTGAAAAGCGACAAATTGAAAAGAAAATTTTTCTGGGATAATGTAACTTCCAAAAGCAAAATTGCAGACGTAACAAACATCATTAACCTCATGCTCATGCGTAATCTCACCGTTTGGATCCTTATAACTATGGTGGCATTTTTTCTCGGTAAGCTGTTTTGCAATGTGCTCATAACTATGTATCGACTGAAATAATATTGAGAACAATATCATTACAGCAGAGCCAAAACTTAATATGAGCTGCTTTCTTTTCATGCACAGCAAAGGTATAAAAGATTAAAATAAAATAAGAGATTATTTTTTCTAAGGATGAAGATAAATCTTTGAAAAAAAGCCAATAAAAAACTAGAATGACTCCTAGAAATAGAATAATTAAGTTGTAATCTTCTCTAAATGCAGCATTATAGTATATTTGTATATAAAATAAACCAAGGTCAAAAAACGTTTATTTAAAAAACTCTTTAAACCAAAACACGATATGCGATTCTTTTTAAGCTGTTTATTTTTAGGTGTATTTTTTACTTCTACGGCACAGGAAACGGCCAAACCCGAAATAAAACCTGTGGTAAAAATAGATTCGCTCTATAGAGAAGACCAATTTTACTTCTCAATCACTTACAATATGTTTAGCGATATTCCGGATCATTTTAAGCAAAACAAGTTTTCATTAGGACTTTCTGGTGGTTTTCTAAGAGATATGCCTATCAATAAAAAGAGAACAAAAGCGATTGCTGCCGGTTTGGGTTTGAGTTACCAAAATTATTACCAGAATCTTACCATTTCGCAAGATCCTTCGGGCGCGCCTGTATATGGTGTGAACGACTACGGACAATTTGTTTCTAATCGGTACAAGCAGTATTCTGTAGATCTTCCGATAGAATTCAGATGGCGTAATTCGACTTACGAAAGCTATAAGTTTTGGCGTATTTATACAGGCATCAAACTGAGTTATGTTTTCTCAAACTCTTCGATTCTAGATGATGGCGAAAGGACATACAGAATCAATAATAATGCTGCTATCAATAAGTTCCAGTACGGTCCTTATATTGCAGCAGGTTATAATACCTGGAACTTATATGTTTATTACGGATTAAGTCCGTTGTTTAAATCGACAGAAACGGTTACGGGAGAAAAACTGAATCTAAAAACATTAAACGCAGGTCTTATTTTCTATATTTTATAACCATAAAGGAAGGAACAAAAGCTGTGGCATAATCCCGATCAAAAGTCCTATTAGTAATTCTTTTACAGAATGCGCTTTCATATCTAGTCTTGAAGAAGCCGTAATTCCAGTTAACAAAATAAGCAATGCTGGCCAATACGGATTATGAAGTTGCAGATGAATATTAAGTCCGATGACAAAAACGGTAAAACTGCTTATCGCCAGCATATGCAGACTTGCTTTTATTTTGAATAAGGAACAGATAACGGCAATAATAGAACTGAAAAGCGCTCCCAGAAAAAAGAAATGCAATTCGGGATAACGGAGTATCACAATGCTTCGTTTAACTAAAAGAATATACAAAAAGCATTGTAGAATTAATGGAATCCTGCGTTCTGTAACCTCTGGCAACATCACCGATTTTACATGTCCCGTTGATCGCAACAGCAAAAAGAATAAAACCGGAACAATTGCGGTTATGATTAAAATCTGTACTAATACAAAGTATTTTTCCTGTATAGAAAACAAATCGCCTTTGTAAAAAAGATAAAACAAAGCGGCATAAGTAGATATAAAAATCGGATGAAGGATATACGAGAAAAGGGGCAGTATTTTTTTCAAAGCATTCAAATTTAGAGGAGTAAACAAATATATAAGAAATAAAAGTAAGTTAGTCTAAACTCCTTATTTTTTAAGAAAATCACAACTCTTTTCTGTTGCTAATGTTTTAATTTTGACAAAAAGAATTTCTAAATGAGCATAAATATAAAAAGCCTCGTATCGGTTCTAAATGCCGAATGGATCGGTTCTGCTGCCGATATTTTCATAGATCATATTTCTATTGACAGCCGATCACTGCAAAACGGACCGCAGACTTTGTTTTTTGCTTTATCTGGAGTTAATCACGATGCGCATCTCTACATTGTTGAGCTTATAGAAAAAGGAGTTCAGAATTTTGTTGTAGAAAAGATTCCCGAAAATGCAGCTGGAAAAGCCAATTTTCTCGTTGTTAAGAATTCTCTTTCTGCACTTCAGGATTTTGCGGCTTACTATCGTGCAGGTTTTCATTTTCCGGTAATTGGTTTAACTGGGAGCAACGGAAAAACAATTGTAAAAGAATGGCTTAATTTTTTATTAAGCCCTGATTATAATATCATTAGAAGCCCGAAAAGTTACAATTCTCAAGTAGGCGTTCCTCTATCGGTTATTGCAATAAACGAAATGCACAATTTAGCCATTTTTGAGGCCGGAATTTCAACGGTTGACGAAATGGTAAATCTTGAGAAAATCATCAAGCCTACCATCGGGGTTTTAACGAGCATTGGTTCTGCACACGACGAAGGATTTGAAAACCTTGAACAAAAGATTAAGGAAAAACTGCTTCTTTTTAAAGATTCGTCTATCTTAATTTATCAGAAGAATAAATTAGTAGATCAATGTCTTTCTGAATTTTGTGCTACCAATGCTTTAGAAAACAGAAATTTGTTTTCATGGAGTTTTACCGATGATTCTGCGGATGTTTTTATCATTAAAAAAGAAACAAAAAATGATTCGACTCTACTAAAATTTCAGTACAAGGACGAAATTTTCAATTTAGAAATCCCATTTAGTGATTCTGCCTCGATAGAAAATGCTATTTCATGCTTGTTGGTTTTGCTTTATTTTGAATATGATTTTGCTTTAATCCAAAATCGTATCAAAATGTTGTATCCGGTAAAAATGAGACTTGAAGTTAAAAACGGAATCAACGGTTGCAGTATTATAGACGATAGTTACAGTTCTGATTTCCAGTCGCTGAAGATTGCTTTGGATTTTTTGGAAAGCCAAAAAAAGAATGCTTCAAAAACCGTTATACTTTCGGATATTTTTCAAAGCGGTTTTTCTAATGAAGAGCTGTATTCAAAAGTTGCCCAGCTTATTTCAGACAATAAAATACATCGTGTCATTGGTATCGGTCCAACGATTTCTTCTTTTGCGGCTAAATTTGCAAACAGCACCATGTTTCAAAACACGGCCGATTTTATCAACGAAATCGAAAGATTTGACTTTAATAACGAAACCATTTTAATAAAAGGGGCAAGGTCGTTTGAGTTTGAAGAAATTGTTTCGCTTCTTGAAGAAAAAACACACGAAACAGTACTAGAAATCAATCTCGATGCAATAAGCCATAACTTCAATTACTTTAAATCAAAACTGCGCCAGAACGTCAAAATGATGGTTATGGTTAAGGCTTTTGGCTACGGAAACGGCGGTTTGGAGATTGCAAAATTACTCGAACATCATAAAGTCGATTATTTGGGTGTGGCTTTTGCCGATGAAGGAATTTCACTAAAAAACGGAGGCATAAAACTTCCGATAATGGTTTTAAATCCAGAATCGACGAGTTTTCCTTCGATTATTCAATATCAGCTGGAACCCGAAATTTATAGTCTGAAAGGACTAAATGCTTTTTTGAAAATTGCGAGAGAAAAGAATTTGAAAAATTATCCAATCCATATTAAAATGGATACGGGAATGCATCGTTTAGGTTTTGAAAACAATACCATAGATGAATTGATTCAGACTTTAAAAGGAAATTCAACCGTTCGCGTCCAGAGTATCTTATCGCATTTGGCTACAAGCGATGATCCGAATCATTTTGATTTTGTAAACCAGCAAATCGATTTGTTTGAGGAATTGTCTTCAAGATTAATGTCAGAATTAAATATAAATCCGATTCGACATATCTTGAATACGTCTGGAATCAGTAATTTTCCTAATGCGCAATACAATATGGTGCGCTTAGGAATTGGCCTATATGGCGTCTCAAACGACCCATCAGAACAAAAATATTTAGAAAATGTAGGAACCTTAAAATCGATTATCTCGCAGGTTCGTACCATTCCGGCCGGTGATAGCGTAGGCTATGGGCGTAGGTTTATAGCGCAGAAAGAAACCAAAATTGCGACAATTCCAATTGGCTATGCCGACGGGATTTCGCGATTATGGGGAAATAAAGCTGGTTTTGTTACCATTAAAAACCAGAAAGCATTTATTGTCGGCAGCGTGTGTATGGATATGCTCATGGCAGATGTGACTCATATCGATTGCAAGGAAGGAGATTCTGTCGTGATTTTCGGCGAAAGCCCTACTGTTATTGAAATGGCAGAAGTTTTAAAAACAATTCCATATGAAATAATGACCAGTATTTCGCAGCGTGTGAAACGTGTATTTTTCAGATAGTATTTTTTTTTTGAACCATATAAGTGATATGAGTTCATCTTAGTCGGATTATATTTTTGACTTAACTAGGCACTATCAAAGCGTCAAGCTTATAATTTCTTATATGACTTATATGGTTCAAAAGCCACAAAAATGTGGTTTTTTAAAGAAAATTGCGTATTTTCGGTTATTCATTTATTAAAAACTAAACAAATCAGATATGGGATTTTTTTCAGAATTTAAGGCATTTGCAATGAAAGGCAATGTAGTTGACCTTGCTGTTGCAGTAATTATAGGAGCAGCTTTTGGTAAAATCGTAAGTTCATTTATCGAAGATGTAATTACACCTTTGGTATTAAAACCTGCTTTAGATGCAGCTCATCTGTCAAGAATAGAAGATTTAACAGCTTTTGGAGGCGTTAAATACGGAATGTTTCTTTCTGCGGTAATTAACTTTATTATAGTGGCTTTTGTTTTGTTCGTTATCATTAAAGCATTAAACAGTCTTAAAAAGAAAGAGGAGCCAGCACCAAATCAGCCTGCAGCGCCAACACAAGAGGAATTGCTTACAGAAATTAGAGATTTGCTAAAAAACAAAAATATATAATACCGCTACACTAAGTCTAACTTAACCGCCTTCTAACGAGGCGGTTTTTTTTATTGTTGTTATATTTGTAAGAAAAGATTTAAATTGTTTTTAGAAAGAACTGTATAAAATTCATCTTATGAAAGTAGAGTTAATTCCTGTTATTGAAATATTTAATAGTAACGAAAATATTAAGTCCCCAGATTTAGGTCCATTTTGGGAATATGAAAATGAATGGGAGAACTATAATCATTTATGCAATATTGCCGCTGGTTTTTCAGAATTTCTTAAGCCCTATTTAAAAGGGTCTTCGTTATACGCAATTGAAGAAATTTCAGACATAGATTTGTTGCAGACTATTAATAAAGAAATAGAGATGCAACAAACTGAAGAAAATAATGGAATAGAAGATTTAGTCTCTTCCTTTAATGGAGGCTATGTTTTGAAGATTGATGACAAATCGGTTTATTTTCCTCAATGTTGTAGTTCCTTAGCTGATATAAGAGCGTGGGAAAATTTACTAATTGGAATTACTAAATCCTTTTATGCAGGACATCCTTATCCCAGAATTACAGAAAATTTAAATAAAATTCGTTTTGATTTTATTGATATTCAAGTAAGAGAAAATTTTGCACCTCCAATTTCTTTAAGTTATATTGAAATTGAAAAGTCAAAACTAGAGTTTGCTATTATTGAAGCAAATAAGTTGTTGCAGATTTTTGCAGACAGACTTAAAAAGATTAATCATATGAAAAAATTGAATATTAAAAATATTGATAGAATATTAATTTTTGGGG
Source organism: Flavobacterium foetidum (assembly GCF_004634245.1). Lineage (GTDB taxonomy): Bacteria > Bacteroidota > Bacteroidia > Flavobacteriales > Flavobacteriaceae > Flavobacterium > Flavobacterium foetidum. The sequence continues at coordinate 184,064 of NZ_SJTF01000004.1, read as the reverse complement.
AAACGGAGTAATATTATATAAAAACTGTTTCTAGTCTTTTGATATTTTACAAAATGTTTATTTTGTAACATTTTGTTATTTTTTGTGAATCGCCTTGCAGAGATTTTTATTATACTTACTTTTGCCTTACTAAATTAGATTATTGAATTATTTAAAAATATAAAAATGAGAATTGCAGTTGTAGGTGCTACCGGAATGGTTGGCGAGGTAATGCTTAAAGTTTTAGCAGAAAGAAATTTTCCTGTTACAGAATTAATTCCTGTTGCATCAGAAAGATCAGTAGGAAAAGAAATAGAGTACAAAGGACAAAAATATAAAGTAGTTGGCTTACAGACTGCAGTAGACATGAAAGCTGATATTGCAGTTTTTTCTGCTGGAGGAGATACTTCGCTAGAATGGGCGCCAAAATTTGCTGCTGCCGGAACTACAGTAATTGACAATTCATCGGCATGGAGAATGGATCCGACCAAAAAATTGGTAGTTCCTGAAATCAATGCGGATGTTTTGACAAGAGAAGATAAAATTATTGCAAATCCAAACTGTTCTACTATTCAGATGGTAATGGCTTTGGCTCCTTTGCATAAAAAATACAATATTAAAAGAATCATCGTTTCTACTTACCAATCGATTACTGGAACTGGTGTAAAAGCGGTAAAACAATTAGAGAACGAATACGCAGGAGTTCAAGGAGATATGGCTTACAAATATCCTATTCACAGAAATGCGATTCCACACTGCGATAGTTTTGAGGAAAACGGATACACTAAAGAAGAAATGAAATTAGTGCGCGAAACTCAAAAAATCCTTGGCGATAATACCATCAGAGTTACGGCTACTGCTGTACGTGTGCCTGTTGTGGGCGGACATAGCGAAGCGGTAAACGTTGAGTTTACAAATGATTTTGATGTAAACGAGATTCGTGAGATTTTGCATAATACAGACGGAGTAACCGTTCAGGATAATCTAGATACATTTACTTATCCAATGCCACTATATGCTGAAGGTAAAAATGATGTTTTCGTTGGAAGAATTCGTCGTGACGAAAGCCAGCCAAACACTTTAAACATGTGGATTGTTGCTGATAACTTAAGAAAAGGTGCTGCAACAAATACGATCCAAATCGCTGAATATTTAGTTCAAGCTGGTTTGGTATAAGCTGAGATTAAATAAAATTGTTAATAATAAAAAACCGTATTACAGTGATGTAATTACGGTTTTTTTGATTTAAACGATAACTTTTTTTAGTAGTAAAATGACTTTTTAGGGACTTTTAAAATTTCAATAAATGTTTCCTTTATGAAAGGATAAACTTAAAGAATAAACTTATGGCAAAATATGATGATGCTTCATGGCATTATGGAGGTGACTACCCTGATAATTTACCTGATGAAAACGCTTCAACTCACATTGGAATGTTTTTAACTTGGTGTATTGATAATGATCTTTTATCTGAGGAACAATTGGAAGATTCAGAAGAAGATATTATCGCTGTAAAAAACAGGGAACTAAAAGGTTCTGAATTTTTAATTAATAACTGTGACGAAAAATTTTCTGAATATGATCTAAGTGATTTAGGCAATGAATTTGCCAGGTCATATTATGATGAGGAATCGAGTTTTGCAGAATCTTATGGAGATTATGGTTCTGACTATGAAGAACATTTTGAGAAAGAAGCAAAAAAGAAAGGTTTTGAATATGAATCATTTTATCATATAGAAGATACATGGGAAAATTACAATTCGTTAAAACCAGTTATTGATGCACGTTATGAGCAATGGAAGAAGTATAGAGATTAAATAAAAGTCGATAAAAAGAAAACTCTAATGTATTAAGGTATTACGGTTTTTTGATTAATTGCAGTTGTATAATATACAAAGTAGACCCGACAGTTTTTAAAACTTGTCGGGTTTAACAATGTGGTCAATTAATTTAAGGTTACTTTTGGTATCATGAAACGGGAACACAGGAGAAAGCAGCAGTAAATATTAACGAATTAACAGAGAATAAAAACGACTTTTCATAAGAAACCCGACAGGTTTCAAAAACTGTCGGGTTCGAAAGAATTAAAAATTCCAAATTCCATAACGTCAAGTCGTTTGGAATTTGGAATTTTAATATATTGTAATTTGATATTTTAATATTCAGGTGCCAATTCCAGCTCTAGACCCTCTAAGTCTTCGGTAATCGGAATTTGACAGCCCAAACGGCTATTTGATTTCACATAAAATGCTTCCGAAAGCATGGCTTCTTCTTCGTCTCCCATTTCTGGTAAAGCAACATCATTTAGAACATAACATTGGCAAGAAGCGCACATTGCCATTCCGCCGCAAGTTCCTTCAACAGGAAGTTCGTATGCTTTGCATAACTCCATTATATTCATTGCCATATCAGTCGGAGCCTGTAACTCATGTACAACTCCTTCTCGATCTTTAATCTTTATTAATACATCCATTTTAACTTGTGGAATTTTTAATTGAGAGGACTTTATAACGTGAAAAAATCCTTATTTATTAACTGTTTGGTTTTGTGCTAAACGCAAATTCTTTTCTTTTATTCTCTTTGAGGCGCATCTGAACTCCAAGAACATTATCATCCTTTTCAAGAATGGTTACAACTGCAATTACAGAATAATAATCTGTACCTGCCTGAAAAATCAAAGTTCCCTCGTAGGTAGAGTTTAAAATGCCTTGTTTATCAGTATTAGAAGCGATCTTTTTTGGATGAGAAAATGCTGCTGAACTATACGATGCTTTAGCAAGTTTACCTCTTCCTTCTACAAAATCATACAAAAAATCATAATTGCCAATCCTCAAACTTCCTGCCTCCTCATTAGGATTGAAAGAAAAAACGATCTTCCCCGCATATTGAAAGTCAGACCATTCTTCGGCTTCATTTACCCAAGCTTTATCAGCAACAAAGGTTTTAATCTGCGCAGAACTCGCAGAGACCATAAAGATTGATAAAAGCAGCGTGTAAAATTTTTTCATAAAAATAAGATTTAGGGTTATAGCCGCAAATTTAATTTAAAATTGTAAAACCGACTAAACTCAAAATCTCAATTATTTCTGTTATTTTTTATTAGTTGTTAAAAAAAACGCTCAAATGTCTTGTTATTATTGATATTTGGCAAACTTTTCATTTTGTTACTGATTGCTTTTCTCTTCAGCCAATAAAAGATAGTACGCTGCTGGACGAATGTTACATAACATTTACTACAGTCTCAATCTGAGGAGCGTATTTTTTTATAGTAGTTTCAACACCTGCTTTTAATGTCATCTGATTTACGCTGCAGCTAATGCAAGCTCCTTCAAGACGAACTTTTACATGTTTATCATCCTCGATAGAAATCAGCGTAATGTCGCCACCGTCTGATTTTAAGAACGGTCTGATTTCATCAAGTGCCAATAATACGTTGCTTGTTAATTCTTCTGTTGTCATAATATTAATGTGTCAATTAGAAAAATGTGTCAATTAGCAAATTCTTTAAAATTATCTAATTCTCACATCATCTCAATTATCTGATTATTAATGTGTCAATTTGAAAATGAGTCAATAAGGGAATTATTTAATTCTCTTATTTCCAAATTATCTAATTCTTTTTCACTGCCGAGCAGCCAGCCATTGTTGTAATTTTAATAGCTTCAGTTGCTGGTAAGCTTTCGTTTCTGTTTACTGTTTCCTGAACAACATTTCTAGTAATTTCTTCAAAAACTTTTTCTATTGGAGAAGCGGTCTGCAATGCAGCTGGGCGACCGTAATCACCTGCTTCGCGAATAGATTGAACGATTGGAACTTCTCCTAAGAAAGGTACATTTAAGTCCTCTGCAAGGTTTTTTGCTCCCTCTTGTCCAAAAATATAATATTTGTTTTCAGGAAGTTCTTCTGGCGTAAAATAAGCCATGTTTTCTACAATTCCTAAAACTGGTACATTTATGTTATCCTGCATAAACATTGCCACTCCTTTTTTAGCATCTGCAAGAGCCACGGCTTGCGGCGTACTTACAACAACTGCTCCTGTAATTGGCAATGATTGCATGATCGATAAGTGAATATCTCCTGTTCCTGGAGGTAAATCAAGAAGCATAAAGTCTAATTCACCCCAGTCTGCATCAAAAATCATTTGATTTAATGCTTTTGCGGCCATAGGTCCTCTCCAGATTACAGCTTGGCTTGGAGCAGTAAAAAATCCGATAGAAAGCATTTTTATCTCGTAGCTTTCAATTGGTTTCATTTTAGATTTGCCGTCAACTGTTGTTGAAATTGGTTTTTCGTTTTCTACATCAAACATAATCGGCATAGATGGTCCGTAGATATCTGCGTCTAAAACACCAACTTTAAAACCCATTTTAGCAAGCGTAACGGCAAGGTTTGCTGTTACAGTAGATTTTCCTACTCCTCCTTTTCCAGAGGCAACAGCTATAATATTTTTGATTCCTGGAATAGCACGCCCTTTAATTTCTGGCTTTTCAGGAGCTTCTACTTTAATGTTTACTTTTACTTTTGCGTCTGGTGATACCAATTCGTGAATCGTTTTCTTAATATCATCTTCGGCTCTTTTTTTAATATGCATTGCTGGTGTGTGCAGTACTAAATCTACCACAGCTTCGTCGCCAAATGTTATAACGTTGGCTACGGCGCCACTTTCAACCATATTTTTTCCTTCTCCTGCTATGGTGATTGTTTCCAGAGCTTTAAGAATTTCTTTTCTATCTAGTTTCATTGTAATGAGCTTATTTTGTATTGTTGGAAATCAATTTTCAGAATAATCTTAATTTAAACCGATTTCAGAGTGCAAAGATAACAGATTAAGTTCGGATTTGCGCCCTTTTGAATTGTATTTCTTGATATTGAGATTACTCAAAATGATTCTTAAGAAATTCCTGAAAAGTTTTGCACTATTTTCTTTTTAAAATCGCACGCCAATCGACATAAAATTTCCGATGACATCTTTAAATTCTCACAAATCTTGATTATATTTGATTGCCCTAAAACTATGATTTTCAGTTGTGAAAAATATGTGGAAACTTATTTTTGAAATCTTATTTTGGGTTTTCGATATTTTTTAAAAAGTTATTTTCAAGCAACTTAAATTTTAAAAATATGCGAAATTTTACTTTATCATCGATTATTGCAATCAGTTTTTTTGCATTTTCATTTAAGTCGATTCCAGACAAGATAAAAAGCAGCAATTCTACAGAAGCTTCACGTTTTGCCATTGTAATGATTGATGCCGCGGCTATCAATTCATTCTTTAAAAAATATCCAAAACTCAAAAAATACCAAAAAGATGTTGAGGATATTTACAAAGCCAAGCAATACAAATCTATTTGGTACGATGATAAAAACATAAGCGAATTTGGAGCCTTATTGTATCAAAAAGTTAATGTTCTTAAAGATCAGGGAATAGACAATAAGATGCCTTATAAAGAAGTCATCGACGAAGCGTTTAACGAAAGCGACAACATTGTGCCGCCGCAGATTGATACAGAATTATTATTGACCAGCATGTACGTTTTTTATGCCAGCAATGTGTATTCTGGAGTTGATCCGGCGACTTTGAAGAAAATAGGCTGGTATCTTCCAGCCAAAACCATTTCGTATTCTCGAATTTTAGATTCGCTAATTGTAGACAATAATAGGCTTAATGAAGACGACTATCTTCTTTTCAGTCAATATTATAAACTTCAGGAGGCTTTAAAAAAATACAGAAAAATAGAACAGGATAATCTTTGGCAGAAAATCAGCATAGACAGCGCTAATTTTAAGGATTTACGACCAGATGATACAGCCGTTGCGATAAAACAAATCAGACAGCGTTTGTTTGTAGTGGGCGATCTTAAAAAAGATTCTCAAAGTGATATTTATGATGAAGAATTGATGGCTGGTGTTTTAAATTATAAAAAAAGATACAATTTGAAACTGAATTATGCCATTACAAGAGATCATATCAATCAAATGAATGAGCCCATCAGCAAAAGAATCAAAACGATTATGCTGAATATGGAGCGTTGCAGATGGATTCCGACCAAATTGGCAAGAGCAAATGAATATGTAATGGTCAATATTCCATCGTTTCGCATGTTTTATGTGAAAGACGGAAAGTACGAATTGGTTTCGGATATTTTTGTTGGAAACCGTTTGAGTGAAACCGTGATTTTTAGTGGCATGATGGATCGCATCGTTTTCAGTCCGTATTGGTATGTACCGAACAGTATTATTCAAAATGAACTGAAACTGCAGATCGCCAACGATAAAAATTATCTTGCTGAGCATAATATGGAATGGAACGGCGGAAGAGTAAGGCAGAAACCCGGCCCCAAGAATTCTTTGGGATTGGTAAAATTTATGTTTCCGAATCCCAACGACATTTACATGCACGATACGCCAGCAAAGAGTTTGTTCGAATTTGAAAATAGAACTTTCAGCCACGGATGCATTAATGTAAAAGAGGCAAAATCGCTGGCTTTGGCGATTCTAAAAGATGATCCAGATTGGCCAGCTGCTAAAATCGACAAGGCAATGAGCGGCGAAAAGGAGACAACCTGCATGCTCAAAAATAAAATTCCGGTTTATATTGGTTACTTTACCGCATGGGTTCAAGAAAACGGAGAGATAAATTTCTTTCCAGATGTTTATGGCCGTGACGACAGTCTGGATAAGCTTCTTTATTCTGATTCTGTAACCATGAAATAGAAAAGAAACCCGATAAAATCCTAAAAAATTTCTATCGGGTTTTTAAAAAAAATGGTCTACAAGATTATTCGTATTTTAAATACTTCAGTACATCTATTTTGGTTACTTGATATGCTTTTGTTACAACAATTATTAATGTTAGACACAAAAGAGAAATCAATGCGATACCAAATGGGAGTGGAGAAACTCCAATCCTGAAAGCGAAATCTTCGAGCCATTTTTGCAATAAAATATATGCAGGAACAATTCCGATTGCAAATCCCATTAGGCAGAAAAGAACATATTGTTTTGATAATTCCTTCAAAAGAATATTCGTCTCTGCACCTAATGTTTTTCTGATTGCGATTTCTTTCAGCCTTCTCTCCATCGAAAATGATGCCAAAGCGAACAATCCGAACACGGCAATTACAATTACGACCATATTTAGAATGAAAAAGAGGTTTTTTTGCTTTACTTGTTCCTCATAAGTTTTAGCAAAACTTTTGTTAACAAATTCATATTCAAAAGGATAGTCGGCATTGACGTTTTTCTCCCAATATTTTTTCAAATTTTCCAGTGTTTCTGTTAAATTTTTTGGAGAAACCTTTAGATAGACATAGTTAAAGTTATTCCATTTTAAGGTATTTAGGTTGATAAAAACCATTGGAGGCACTTTGTTTTGCAATCCTGTAATGTGAAAATCCTTTACGACGCCCACAATTCTGAATTTTAGATTTTCGGTTCCATCGCCTTTGCTCCAACCAGAAGTAACAATGGTATTGATAGGATTCTTAAGATTTAATGTTTTTACCAAGGTTTCATTCATCAGCATATTATTGATGGTATCTGAAGCATATTTCGGAGAAAGATCGCGACCTTCAACGATTTTGATATTCATCATTTTTAGGAAGTTAAAATCCATTTCGACATTTCTTGGTTGTACAAAAATGCCGTTGTATGTAAACCCGGAGCTAGAATTGGTGCTGCCACCAAAAGTGCCTGCAAATGTGCTTACATCTATAACTCCCGGAATTTTGCTGATTTCCTGTTTGGTAGTCAGATAGTTGTCGGTTCTTGTCAATCGAGTAGTATTAAAGGGTATCGAAATTACTTGATCACCGCTAAAACCAAGATCCTTATCCATCATATAATTAACCTGAGAATTAACGATTAAAGCTCCGATGATAAAAAACGCTGCGATTCCGAATTGAAAAATAAGCATCGAATTTCGAATCCAGATACCGCTTTTGCTTCTTGAAAAATTACCTTTCAAAACTTTTAAAGTTTCAAAATTTGAGATGTAAATGGCAGGAAATATCCCGGCACAAATAATTACTAATGCAAAAATAAAAAGAAGCTGTAGGTAAAATTCACTTCCGTTCATGGTTAAATTTTTGCGCAGAAAAGTATTATAATGTGGCAGTGAAAGCTCGACAATAGCCAAAGCAAAAATTATGGCAAGCGTGACAATTATGGCAGTTTCAAAAATAAACTGAGCTATAATCTGGTTTTTTGAAGCGCCGACAATTTTACGTACTCCAACTTCCTTAGCACGTTTTATTGCCGATGCTGTGGCTAGATTAATATAATTTACAAGCGATAAAACCAAAATCAGAACAGAGAGTCCGCCCATGATATAAAGCAATTTTAAATTACCGTTGCCTTCAGGAAAATTCTGTCCTCCAGAACTTTTGGTGCCTTTTAGGCGAGCCGTTTTTAACTGATCTAGAATTACGTAAATCTCTCCGTTTTCTTTTATGTATTGTTCTGGTGTCTGGCCATTTTCTTTGGCGTCTTTAAGGGTTCTATTGACATAATTTACATGCTGCATTTTTTTTCTGACCAAAGCAACATCAGCACCCTTTTTAGTTTTTATAAGCAGTCCGTAATTAAAATTTCCCCAGCTGTTTTTGTCGCTTTCGCGTTTTATACCGCTGAAAACATAATTTGGTTCGAGAGAAGAAGGACTGATAATCTGGAAAACCCCTTTTACAGTATAAATGTTGCTTCCCATTGTAATGGATTTCCCAATTGGATCTTCATTTTTGAAAAGTATTTTGGCTTGATCTTCAGAGATGGCTACACTGTTTTTTTCTTTTAAAATCTCGTCTTTTTTACCTTTTATGATAGTAAAAGGAAAGAAATCAAAAAAGTTTTCGTCTGTGAATACTAATTTTTTATCCAGCAGTTTTTGCCCCTGATATTTTATAATTCCTTGGTCATACCAATTGTAAATAAAGCAGACTTTGTCAATTTCTGGTATGGTGGCTTTGCAGGTTTCTCCAAACGGAATAGAGCTTGTAGCCCAGATGTCGCCCGTTGCCCCAATTTTGTTCAGTACCTGATAAACGTTTTCCTTGTTAGGATTCCATTGATCATAGGAATGTTCATTGTTCCAATACAAAATAGCGAATATCACACCCGAAATTCCGATACTCAATCCTAAAACATTTAAAAACGAAAACAGTTTGCTTTGTCTTAAATGGTATATAAATATTTTAAACCAGTTGAAAATCATTTTTTACAATTTTATAGTTGTTTTTGGCTGTTTTAAACCTTGTTGGTTTTAGATAATCGTAAGTATTTTGAAAACAAATTCAACTACAATTACCAATGCGGCTATAATAATCTTAATCATTTTTTATTTATTTAGCGTCCATAAAAACATCAACATTTCGTTGATTTAATTTTTCAGAAAATATAACTCCGTCTTTCATATGAATAGTTCTCTGCGAAAAAGAAGCATCATAATCAGAGTGGGTAACCATTAGTATGGTAGCGCCTTTAGCATGCAAATCGGTTAAAAGCTCCATTACTTCATTACCGTTTTTGCTGTCTAAGTTTCCGGTCGGCTCATCGGCAAGGATGATTTTAGGGTCATTAACCAAAGCCCTTGCAACGGCAACTCTTTGCTGCTGTCCGCCTGAAAGCTGTTGCGGAAAATGTTTGAGTCTGTGAGAGATATTCAATTTCTCCGCAATTGCTTCAATTTTTTGTTTTCTTTCAGAAGCTTTTACATTATTGTAAAGTAGAGGTAATTCGATATTGTCATAAACAGAAAGCTCGTCGATGAGGTTGAAATTCTGAAAAATAAAACCAATATTTTCTTTTCTCACTTTTGCTCTTCCTTTTTCTTTAAGACCTATCATTTCCTGATCTAGCAGTTTGTAGCTTCCGTCATTTGCACTGTCCAAAAGGCCAATGATGTTCAGTAAAGTCGATTTTCCGCAACCTGAAGGTCCCATAATAGTTAAAAAATCTCCTTTTTTTATTTCTAAATTGATACCGCTCAAAGCAGCAGTTTCTATTTCTTCTGTTCTAAAAACTTTGGTTAAATTCTGAATTGTGATCATAATTTTTTAAGATTTTGAATGGTTATTAATTGCGTTTTTTGATTGATGATTGAAACGATGATTTTTGTTTCAGGTTTCAAGTTTTAAGTTTTTCGTTGCGTTAACCTGAAACCTGAAACCTGAAACTTGAAACGTTTACTTTTCCAGCGAAAGTTCCTCGATATCTTTATAATCCGAGTAAGAAGAAGTAATGACAGATTCGCCTTCTTTTAAGCCTTCCAGAACTTCATAATAAGAAGGGTTTTCGCGCCCCAATTTTATGTTTCTTTTTTCGGCTTTGTTTCCTTTTACGACAAAAATCCATTTTCCTGCCGCTTCCTGATTAAAACTTCCTTTTGGAATCACCAAGGTTTTGTTCTTCTCAGATAAAATAAGTTTTACTCCAAAGCTTAAACCGTCTTGCAGCATGATATTTTCTTTAGAAGTAAACGCTAATTCGACTGTAAAACGGCCGCCTTTTACTTCTGGAATTACTTTAGTCACCAAAACTTCAAGATTTTTGCCTTTAAATTCTACTTGGCCTTTTAAGCCTTCCCTGATTTTTTCAAGATAAAACTCGTCAACCTCTGCTGTGAGTTTGTATCCTTTATTAGAATCAATTTTGCCGATGCTGGCTCCGGCCTGAAAAGTTTTTCCTAACACAGGCTCAAAAGAAGTTAGTCTTCCCGTTTCGGGAGCTGTGATCAAGAAGTTTTTTTTGTTGTTTCTCAGGATTTCGAGACTTTTTTCCATTGTCTGAATCGAACGGTTGATCTGTGAAATCTGGACCTGATTACTTTGTTTTTCTTTTTGAATGCTCTGCTGAATCGTTTTTTTGCGTTCTTCCTGAAAACGAAGACTTTCTTTAAACGTGTTCCAGTCATTTTTTGAAATCACATCTTTATCAAACAATTTCGAGTTCATATCGTACAATCTTTTGGCATCGTTGTAATCGTGCTCTATAAGAACCAAATCTTTTGTCAAATTAAGTTCCTGATTTCTGATGTTTAATTTTCCGGTGTTAAGGTTATTGATTTGCTCAATAATGGCAGTTTCCTGTGTTAAATAATTCAGTTCGGTATTTGGATTGTACAAACGGGCGAGTGATTGCCCTTTGGTGACCATAGCGCCGTTTTCTACAAAAATCTCTTTTACAGAACCTCCTTCGGTTACGTTTACCAGCATGACATTAAGCGGTTCTACTTTTGCCTGAAAAACGACAAAGTCCTCAAAAAACGATTTCTCTGCTTTCTGAATCACCAATTCATCTGCTTTTACATTCAGTGTTCTTTTGGTATTAAAAGCAAAAAAAAGCATAATCGCAAAAACTAAAAATAGAGCAATTGCTATTGTGAAATATCTAAATTTTTTATTTTTACGAGGAATTAACTTGTCCATTTTCTTTAATAATTTACTGATAGTCAATAGGTAAATACTGTGCCATAAAATTTATTATTTGTAAAGCATTGATTTTAAAGAGTCTTTGAAAAACGACTTTTAACAACAGTGTTCGATAATGAACAGTTGACCGTTCGAAAGCGAACACAAAAAACAAATCATGAGAAAAAAGCAAGCCCAAATATTAATTGTCGACGATCAGGAAGAAATTCTTTTTTCGGCCAAAATGGTTCTTAAAAAACATTTCGAAACTATTTTCACAACAAGTAGCCCCAAGAAAATCATTTCTATCTTAAGTGAAAACGAAATCAATGTGGTTTTGCTGGATATGAATTACCGAATTGGTTTTGAAGACGGACGGGAAGGAATTCACTGGCTGAAAGAAATAAAAACACTTTCGCCAAATACGATTGTGATTTTAATGACGGCTTTCGGCAAAATTGAAACTGCTGTTGAAGGCATAAAAATTGGCGCTTTTGATTATGTTTTAAAACCTTGGAATAATGAAAAGCTGCTCGAAATAATAGATAAAGCGCTCGTTGAAAGCAGAAAAAACAATAAAAAAATAGCTTTAGAAAAGTCGGTACAGACAGAAAAACTATATTTTATCGGCACTTCGGCCAAAATAAAACAGGCGTATTCTATTGCTGAAAAAGTAGCCAGAACCGATGCAAATGTTCTGATTTTAGGCGAAAACGGAACTGGGAAATATGTTTTTGCCGAGCACATTCACTATCACTCTGAACGAAAAAACCAGCCTTTTGTACATGTCGATTTAGGTTCTTTGAGCGATAATTTGTTTGAAAGCGAGCTTTTTGGATATGCAAAAGGTGCTTTTACCGATGCCAAAATCGATACAGCAGGAAGATTTGAAACCGCGCAAAACGGAACTATTTTTTTGGATGAGATTGGGAATATTCCGCTTCATCTACAAGCCAAATTGCTCCATGTATTGCAGACTAAGACAGTAGTTCGTCTGGGTGAAAGCAAACCGAGACCGCTTAACGTACGTGTTATCGCGGCAACCAACAGCGATATCAAAACGGAGGTAAAAAACAAAACTTTTCGAGAAGATTTGCTCTATCGAATTAATACAATGGAAATAAATCTGCCGTCTCTACGAGAAAGAAAAGACGATATTGTTCCGATGGCAAATTTTATTCTAGAAAAGATTGCAGAAAAATACAATCAAAAAGAGGCACAGTTTGAAGAAAACGCTGGCCCGTATCTGGAACGATATCCGTGGAAAGGAAATGTCCGCGAAATGGAGAATAAAATCGAAAGGGCTTTGATTTTAGCCGAAAATAATACGATTACGGTACTGGATTTGGATATTCTGGATTTTGAAGAAATTCAGGAAATGGATGAAAATCCGCTGTCTGAAATGGAAAAAAATGCAATCGAAAAAGCTCTTTTTAAACATAACGGAAACATCAGTAAAACTGCAGAAGAACTCGGTTTGTCGCGTGCTGCTTTATATAGAAGAATCGAAAAATACGATTTAAAAAATTAAAGAAAATGAGTAGTTAATATTGAAATAAAGATTGGAGGCTTTAGCCAAACTTAGGCATTTTGGCTAAAGCCTATTTCTATAAATAATGTATCTCTCCAGCTAAAGCTGGAGGCAATTCAAAAAAAATGAAGAACTGGAAGTTTTATAATGCATTGTTCGTGAGAGTTTTATTTGTAATGGTGCTCTTCCTTGCCACCGTATTATTATTCTATAAAGGATTTCATTACAACGCTTTATTGGTTAGTGTTTTTGTTTTAATTTTCCTTGTCGAAATGTATTTTTTTGTCAAAAACCAATTGCTGTTTTATGATAAAACAATAAACTCTATTCTACACGACGATTTTTCTGCTCATTTTACAGAAGAACACAAGAAAGACAATTTCAATAGTTTATATCTTTTATATGATACCCTAAAAGTACAGCGACAAGAACAGACATCAAAAGAACTCATTTATCGTTCGATTTTGAACAGTATCGACACTGCTGCTTTGATTCTCGAAAAAGAAAATGAAGATTGGTCTATTTTTATCATGAACGATTGTTTTTCAAGTTTGTTTAAAGTGCCAAAAGTAAGTCATTGGAAATACCTTAAAAACTATCTTCCAGGGCTTTGCAATGAGATTGAGAATGTAGGTTTTGGTGAACTTAAAACCGCTATTTCAATCAAAATTGAAGATCAGGATCTGCAGACTTTTATGCTTCAGACTTCGCTTACGCAGACTTACAACAAAGAATATTTCATCATTTTATTAGACAGTATTCAGCGTGTCATTGAGAAAAAGGAAAAAGAGGCTTGGATTAATTTAATGAAAATTATTTCGCATGAATTGATGAATTCTTTGACGCCAATTCGTGCGCTTTCGCAGAATCTGCTGCATATTGTCAATCAGGACGAGCTGGAAAATGATGATTTTGAAGATATCAAAAGCAGTATATCAACCATTATAAACAGAAGCGACCATTTGCAGGTTTTTGTTGAGAATTACAGAAAACTCGCCATGTTGCCAACGCCCAACAAGCAAATGACTCCAATTAATGTTTTGTTTGAAGACTGCCTTCGAATCATGAATCCGATTCTGAAAGCTGAAAATATAGAATTAATCAATGAAATTAAAAGTTCGCGTTCTATTTTGATTGATAAAAATCAGATGGAACAGGTTGTTATTAATTTGATTACCAATAGCATTCATGCTTTAAAAGATAAAACAGAAAAGAAATTGATTCTTTCAAGTTATACCGAAAACAATCGTTTTTTTATAGTGATTTCGGACAATGGAAGAGGAGTAGACCCCGAAATTCAGGACAAAGTTTTTCTTCCGTTTTTCACTACCAGAAAAGACGGTGCGGGAATTGGACTCACGCTTTCTAAAAATATTATCGAAGCGCACGGCGGTTATCTAAGCTACCAAACCGACTCAGAAAAAACCGATTTTGTAATATGTCTGATTTAAAAATGAGCAAGACCTTTGTCAAAGTTTTAAACTTGAGAAAGGTCTCGCATCACTTGGTATTTTAAAAATTGGAATTTAATATTTCAATAATCTTGTCCACATTCACTTCGCTATAATCATTAATGTAAAAATCACATGGAGGAAGTTGTTCTTTGGTATGTGTGCTTAAAACGCCTACGACTTTCATTCCGGCATTTAATCCTGCTGTAACGCCCGAAAAAGAATCCTCGAAAACCACACAGTCAGATGGGGCAACTCCAACACGTTCTGCCGATTTTAGATACACCTCAGGGTTTGGTTTATGAAGTGTAACGTCTTCGCTTGACATCATCGAATCCATTTTTTGATCTAATTTTAAGAAATTGGCAATTAAATCCAAATTGGCACGAGGCGCAGATGTTGCAACAGCGGTTTTAAATCCACGAACTTTTAGTTCTTCTAAAAACTGCATATAATGCGGAATCGTTTCGACTTTGTCTTTGTAAATTTCGCGGAACATTCCTTCTTTTTCGTCTTCCAGTTTTAGCAATTCTTCTCCTTCAATCGTTCGTTTGAAGAAATGTGTCATGATGTAACTATTGTGTTTTCCGTACATATGTTCTTCAAATTCTTGATTGGTGTACGGAATTTTATATTTATTGAAAAATTCTTCAAAAGCGACTACATGATGCGGATTGGTGTGGCAAATCACGCCATCCATATCAAAGATTACACATTTTTGGCTCATAATTTTATTTGTTTTTTAGACGGGTGCAAGATAAGTTATTCCGCAGAGTTGTATGGAGATTCGCTAAGAGTTTTTTTTAATCTCGCAAAGTCGCGAAGTCGAAGAGTATTCATTTAAATCCACAGAATAAAAAGATTTAAAGGATTTGTCTCTCGCAGATTTGGCAGATTGAGCAGATATGACTTTTAAAATAAGAAAATAAATAATCTGCATAATCTGCCAAATCTGCGAGAGTAAATAAAACTTTTGCGACTTTGCGAGATTAAATCCTTAACCAATCCAAATTTTACTTTTTACCAAAGTAAAGGTTTGTCTCAAATGTTGGTTACAAGCAATTAGTACAATCAAAACCACTAAACCATAACCTACGATAGTGTAAATTTCCATATCGGCCAATAAAGTCGATTGTTTGGCGATTGTACCGAAAAGCTTCTTCATCGTCAGAACATTCGCATTATCAGCCGAATATCCTTTGGCGATAAAACTTTGAGTTGTACTTGCGATGGTTTGCTGTGCTGCTGGATTTTCGCTTGTGACGAATTGGCTTAGTTTCAAAAAGTGTTTTTTGTTTAAGAAAACAACGGCATTCTGCATGATGCAAAAACCGATTGTGCTTCCCCAGAAACGCCCCGAAACACCGACAATTCCAGATGAAACTGCCATATTTGCCGGAACCGATGAGGTGGTAAATAAGATGAGCGGAACAAATAAAAATCCCACACCGATTCCTTGCAAAATATACGGAATCACGATGTCGCTCAACGCTACATCGGCTACAAAAAGAAACGTAAACCAGAAATGAAACACTGCAATAAGCGTAAAACCAATCATGAAAATGATTTTGGTTGAAACCGATTTCATCAGGAAAAAAGCAGCTAAAATTAACCCGATTACATTTCCTAATCCGTTGATGTATTGTACGCCCGCAACGCGCGATGGATCCCAGTTCCAAATGGAGAACATTGCCGAATGGCAAAGACTTAGCGTTGCTCTGCTGATGTAGAAAAGGAAAAACAATAAAAATCCGATTCGCAGATTGGCGTATTTTATCACTTCAAAATCAAAACTTGGTCTTTTTACCAGACGTTCTTTAAAAATGAATAAGCCACCCGTAATGAGCGAAATGATCAGCATCAAAACCATTTCCGAAGATTCGAACCAATATTTTTTCTCAGCATAAACAAAAAAGTAGGCACCGCAAAGAATCGAAATTAAAACCAAAAAATAACTCATCCAATCGATTTGATACAACGGAATCTTCTTTGTAATTCGGTGCCCTCTGAAAGTCACTAAGATTAAAAAGACGTTTAAGACCTGCAGTCCGCCCGAAACATACAACATATATTTCCAGTCGTAATGATCGAGAAACCACACGGCAATATTCATAATAAAAGGTGTAGACAACAACAATGCGCCGTAGTAAAACGAAAACCCAATAATTATGGCATTTTTAGTATTGAACTGTTCAATAAGCAGTTGCCTGATTGTGATTACCGGAAGCGCCATCAGGATTCCTTCGGCAACTCTCATCAATAAAAAAACAGAAAAATTGGTAATATATGCTGAGGAAACAATCGTAATTCCGATAAGGGAATAAACCGCCATCAAATAATTTTTTGCAGGGAAAAAACTTGAAAATCGGCCTTCTATCAAAATGGTTGCCAACAGTGTTCCGTACGTAACACACATTGCAAACTGCAAATCTTCGGGTTCAATGTCCAGAAAACTCGCTGCATACGTAACGTTTGAGGAGTAAACCCCTAATAAAATCATGGAATGCAAGAGACAAACGAACAAAATAATAATGATCGCCCATTTTGGAACCCAAGATTTAAAGATGCTTTTATTTTCCATTTTATTTGTGCGCAGCAACAATGGTAATATTCATTCCTGCTCTTAAAAAATCGGTTTGTTTGTCCTGTTCTTTTAATTGAATTCGAACCGGAATTCTTTGTTCGATTTTCACGAAGTTTCCAGTAGCATTATCAGGGGGAAGCAAAGAGAATCTCGCACCACTGGCAGGAGATAGTGAGGCAATCGTTCCTTCAAAAACTTTGTCACTTACAGCATCAGCTTTAATTTCAACTTCTTGGCCAACGGTTAAATATTGCAATTGCGTTTCTTTAAAATTGGCAGTAATCCATTTTTCTTTGCTAACGATAGAAAGCAGCGACTGACCTTCTTTTACCATTTGTCCTGGCTGTAAAGTTCGTTTTCCGACCCAGCCATCATAAGGCGCTGTAATAACGGTGTATGAAAGAAACAATGCCGCATTATCAGCAACAGCTTGTTTGGATGCAATAGTGGTTTGCGTCGTCGGAACATTCGCCTCAGCAACCGAAGTGCTTAAAGCCGAAGAATGAATCCTGTTTTTCATTTCCTGAAAATGCGCTTGAGCCGACTCGTAATCGGCACGGACTTTTTCTAACTGCTGAGAAGTTGCGGCTTCTTCTTTTACTAAAGCCTGATATCTTTCGTATTCTAATTTTGTTTTCCAAAGATTCGATGTGGCAGCTTCCAATTGCGCTTCATTAATCGCTGTTGCACTGGCTGTGTTAATGGCATTTTTCTGAGCTACAACACTATTTTGCTGGGCGTTTTGAACATCGGCAAGAGCCACATTCAATTTCGATTTATATTCTCTGTTATCAAGTATCACCAAAGTATCGCCTTTATGTACAAACTGGTTTTCGTTAAAACGAACTTCCTGTACATAACCTGTAATTCTCGACATAATTGGCGTCACGTATTGCTCAATCTGAGCGTCATTGGTTTCTTCGTGATTTCGGTTAAACACATAAAACCAAATTCCCAAAATAACCCCGCTTATCACCAGCGAACATGCAATAATTGTTATTAGTATATGAAACGTTTTGTTTCTTCTAGTTTCATTTTTAATCTTAACCATATCTTTTTCTTTATTTTTCCCAGGATTAAAATCCTGCGCTACAAAATGAATCGTTCCTTCGGAACTGAAAATCTCTATTCTTCCCAGGATTAAAATCCTGCGCTACAATATGAATCGTTCCTTCAGGACTGAAAATCTCTATTTTTCCCAGGATTAAAATCCTGCGCTACAAAATGAATCGTTCCTCTGGAACTGAAAATCTATATTTTTTGCTCTATTCTCTATATTCTATTTTCTATGCTTTAATTTAAATCTCGCTAGGCATCATCCCCGCCGTATGCAACAGCTCGTAATGTTTCAAAATCGCATCCAATCGGGTAGAGATTTTGTTGTATTTCGCCTGAAGCAAAGCATTGTCAGCATCGACCATTTCGGTAATTAAAACCAATTGATTTAAATATTTTAGCTTTACGATTCGGTAGTTTTCTTGAGCTAAATCCAAAGCCTTGTCAACCACAACAAACTTTTCAAGAATTTCCTGATATTGCGCATGTTCTTTATACAGTTGATCCTCAATCTCATCTTTTATGATTTCATTCTGCATTTGCTGTGTTTCGATTTTTGTATTGGCTTGCGCCATTTTCGTTTTGTTTTTATACAAAGACGAAAGGTCAAAACGCGCCTCAATACCCACTTGGCCTAAAGTGTACAAATACGGATTGGGTGGAAAGAATTTGTAGTTTGGATAATAAAAACCATAATTCCCGAAGAAATCTAAAGTTGGCAAATAATTACCTTTTACTAATTTCAATTCGGTTTTGCTGATGTCTAATTCTTGACTTGCCATTCGCATTTCCTCGTTCTGCATGGCTTTGTTTAGATAAAAATCATAAGAATCTAGACCGCTCATTTCATCGAGATTTGTCATGGTGTCGATTGCAATTTCTTCGTTTTCTGGAATCTGAATCAACGTCTTCAGATCGTGAAGTGCGATTTTAATGTTTTTGGAGTTTGTAAGCGCATTCAATTCACGATCTGAGAGTTGTAATTCGGCGCGTATAACCTCATTTTTGGTTATCGTTCCGTGTTTTTGAAGCGATTGGACTTCTTTTAATCTGCTTTTTTCTTCTTTGATGTTTTCGTCAAAAATCTTTTGAAGTTCCATCATTTTATAAATCGCTAGATAGTTGGCCACAACTTGCAGTTCGATATCATTTTCTGTTTTTTCTGATTTTATTTTCGCAATTTCGTTTTCCTGATTTGCAATTTTGATTGCGTTATTAATCTTGTTTCCGACGTAAAGAGGCATTTTAAAAGAGGCATTTACTTCGTAGATTTCAGGAATTGCCGGTGTAACTTCTTTATCTTTTAAAAAACCGTTTCCTTTAAATTCTGTAATGTTGGTAATTCTCGAGTACATTCCGTTTAGTTGTACATCTGGCAATCTGAGTTCTTTTCTTTCTTTGATGTTTTGCTCAGCTATCGTAATCTCCAGTTGAGATTTAAGGACTTTTTTGTTGTTTTCCTTCGCAAGTTTCATCGCTTGTTGTAAAGAAACCGTATGAACTTCCTGCGCTTGTAAACTAATGAATACTAATATCATTAGTAAAATCAATAAGCTTCTGGGGAAACAATCTTCTTTAGAGTTTGTTTTTGTAAGGAACATGGATGTTTAAATAATTTATGCTGCAAAGTTCCTTCATTTTTTCCTTGGCGGATGATTCTAAAAAGTCAATAACATATTCATTTCGGACAATCGTTAAAATTTCGTTTTTCGAAAACGATATGTTAAAGCACTGATAAGTAAACAGTTGAAGTCGAAATTATTTCACGCAGATTTGAAAGGATTTTAGCTGATAGCCACAGATTTCTTTTTTTTCTCTTGTAGATTTAATCATCTTGGCAGATGAAGCTGATTTTTATTTTTCCTCTCGCAGATTCCGCAGATTCCGCAGATTGACAGAATTTTAAAAAAATCCCCTAAATCTGCGGAATCTGCGAGAGGAGATTTTAGTTTGTAAAATAATACAATCAGTTAGAGAAATTTTTCAGCAAAGAATGAATAAAATCTGCGAAATCTGCTTAAATCTGTTTAGATCTGCGTGAAATATTTATTCAGCACATTTCAAAAAATCCGCTAAATCTGCGGAATCTGCGAGAGGAGATTTTAGTTTGTGAAATAATACAATCAGCGAGAGAAATTTTTCAGCACAATGAATAAAATCTGCGAAATCTGCTTAAATCTGTTTAGATCTGCGTGAAACATTTATTCAGCACATTTCAAAAATTCCGCTAAATCTGCGGAATCTGCAAGAGGAGATTTTAGTTTGTAAAATAATACAATCAGCGAGAGAAATTTTTCGGCAAAGAATGAATAAAATCTGCGAATTCTGCTTAAATCTGTTTAGATCTGCGTGAAACATTTATTCAGCACATTTCAAAAAATCCGCTAAATCTGCGGAATCTGCGAGAGAAAATTTTTAGCGTGAAATAACAAAATCTGTCTAATCTAGATAAATCTGCGGTGAAACAAAATTTTATTTTCGCTCCAAAATCTCTTCCCCGTTTAAGTAATCTGAAGGTCTTTGGCCTAAAATTTTGAAGAAAGTGTTACTGAAAGTTGGAACACTATTATAACCAACTTCTTCAGCTACCTCTTTTACCGAAAGTTTTCTTTCTAATAAAAGTTCGATTGCTTTTAAAATTCTACGGATGGTATAATATTGAATAAACGACATGCCTAAGTCTTTTTGAAATAAACGGTATAAAGAGCGTTCGCTAAAACCAAATTCATGAGCAACATCAGCAAATAAAATTGTTTCTCCGAGATTGTTTTCAATATGGCGCAGAATTTTACCAAGACGTTTGTCTTTTGGCTGAGGTAATTCTAAAGGCAAATTATTAGTACAGATTTGCGGAAGAATCGCTTTTATCGCTTTTGCAATAACAAAATTCGGAGAACCTTTTTTCAAATCTCCATTCCACTGATTGGTGAACATCATCATTTGAAGCAGTAAATTATTCACCGGATAAATACCTTCGCTTTTGTAGAAATCAACATCATCTTTTTCAACCGGAAAATAAAGATTTCGCATCATCACATGTTCCGACTTTGGTTCGATGCTATGCTCCAATCCGGCCGGAATCCAGATAAAATGTCTTGCAGGCAAAAAATAGGATTTCGTTTCAGTAGTCACAAAAACCACATCGCCTTCTGCATAGAGCATTTGTGCTTTGTTGTGTTTATGCGTTGGAACAAGCAATTCGCCCATTATATCATGATGACAATAAATGCTTTTTTTATCAGCATCTACCTTATTGAGATAATACTTGTCTACTTTGAATGTGCCTTGTTCCATTATATAAAGATAGGGAAGAAATAAATTTCAAATTCCAAAATGAAATCAAAAAAAATTAACCGCAAAGTTCGCAAATCTACACGATAAAAATTTGTGAACTTTTACGAATCTTGGCTCAAAAAAGCATTTGCGAACTTTGCGTAAATCTTCGCTCTCTGCGGTTAAACCCCAAAGTGTATAAAAACAAAAAAGCTTCTCATGAAGAGAAGCTTTCTACAAACTTAGGCGGTCTGGACGGGACTCGAACCCGCGACCCCATGCGTGACAGGCATGTATTCTAACCAACTGAACTACCAAACCCTGCGTTATTGCGAGTGCAAAAATACAACAGATTTTCATTTCTGCAAGTGTTTTTTCAAATAATATTTGAGAAATTTTTAATTGGTTAAATTCCAATATTTTAAAAATTAGCTACAAAATTAAAAAAGAAGAAGTTTCTTTGTTTTTAACCGCTAAGAGCGCAAAGTCTTTTTGATTTTTGCTAAGCATAGCCTGTGGTTTCAACCACAGGAAACGTATTGATATACATTGTGTCACCGTGGTTGAAAACCACGGGTTATATCTTAATACATGATGGACAATCTTTGTGGAGTCTCTAGTGTGATTCTTCGTCCCTCAGAATGACAAATGGTTCGTTGAAATCAGAATTAAACAAAAAAAATCGTAGAGCTTTCTGAATCGTAAGCTTTGCGAACTTTGTATTCTTAAAAAAAAATCTTTGTGTGCTTTGCGTTTAAATCTTCACAATCCAATTTTGGAATTTGGAATTTTCAACGAGTATTTAGAAATTGGAATTTACCTTTTACAAAAGTGTCTTAAATCAAAAAAGCCATCCACAAAGTGGAAAGCTTTTCATTGGTCTAACTACTAAACCGAGCTGAGAGTTACAAATTCTCAGCAAAACAACACAACTAATCTTAGATACCGTTTTTGGGCAAAAAAGCCTTTCTGTTAAGAAAGGCTTCTCCCAATATTGCGGTCTGGACGGGACTCGAACCCGCGACCCCATGCGTGACAGGCATGTATTCTAACCAACTGAACTACCAAACCTCTGCGTTATTGCGGTTGCAAAGATATAACAGAATTTTGTTTCTGCAAGTGTTTTTATGAAAAAAATATTTTTTTTATTTAAAAAATTATCCAAAGTTTTGTTTTTCAACAAGATAAGTGGTTAGTATTTTTTCAAAATTATCGCCAACATTTACCTGAACATACTTAATTTGATTCTTGGCACAGGTTAAAGACAGTTCTTTAAAATATGTTTCTGCTCTTTTTTCGTATTCTGCCTTTACATTATCGGCAAAAATAGACACTTCTTCTCCCGATTCTAAATCGATAAATTTTCTCGGAGCATTATCAAAATCAAATTCCAACTCTGTTTTGCTGTCAATTACGTGAAACAAAACTACTTTATGTTTGTTGTGCTTTAAATGCTGTAAAGCATTAAACAGTTTTTCATCATCTGCGGTCTGAAACATATCAGTAAACAGAATAATCATCGAACGACGGTGCATTTTCTCTGCAATTTGGTGCAGATAGGTAATGGTATCTGTTGTTTTTTTTGTTTTTGGCTGTTCTAATATTTGTTCCAGTTTATTCAGCAGCATTCGGTGATGACGATCGCTTCCTTTTTCTGGAGCATAATATTCGTAATGATCAGAGAAAATGCTCAAACCAACGGCATCGCGCTGTTTCTTTAGAATATTCATTAAAACAGCTGAAGCCAAAACCGAGAAACCGATTTTCTTTTCATAAAAAGGCTGATTCGATTTCAGTTCTGGATAATGCATAGATGACGAATTATCCACAATAATGTGGCATCGCATATTGGTTTCTTCTTCAAAACGTTTTGTGTACAAACGATCGGTTTTGGCAAATAATTTCCAATCGATATGTTTGGTGCTTTCGCCTGCATTATAGACTTTGTGTTCGGCAAATTCCGCCGAAAATCCATGAAACGGACTTTTATGCATTCCCGATATAAAACCTTCCACAACCTGATTCGCCAGCATTTCAAGATGCTGAAAACTGGAGACTTTCTCTATTTCCGATTCAATTTTCATTCGGTTTATTTTTTAATGTTTTGCGCTTTGTAAAGCAAATCTGTAGCCATGAATAACTTGCGTTTTAGAATCGGACTAAAATTAGGGTTTTCTTTTAAGAATTTCTGTACCTCATCAAAAGCGTATTTTGACGAATATCTTCCAACGGTGTTATCCAACCAATCTTTCGGAAAGAAAATATCTCCCGTACGCTGGATTTCCTCCACCAAATCTAATGAAAATCTGATAAATTTTTTCGCACTTTCCTGTCTAAGCGGATGGTTTACATTTGCCAGACCAACAGAAACCCAAGATTCTTTCTCGCGGTTGGTATCGTCTTTTAAGGATTCTATAAATTTATTTCGCACCGATTCGTCTTTTGAAAGAGATGGAAGCAAAAACTCAAATCGCTTCTTTTTATCTGGGTTTGTAATTGTAGTTCTTGTTTTCTCTAAAATTTCATCGGCTTTTTCATGCTCGAAAATCGCCAGATTCATCGCCATATTGGTAAAATCGTCTTCGTTTAATTTAAGTCCCGAAATCACCAGTTCCTTATTCCAAATTTGATATAATTTGGCTTTTGCCGAATCAGAATAAGCAATTGAGCTGAATAATCCGAATAATGTCTTTTTGATATTGGCTGACAAATTGGCTTGCAAACGCTCGTTCAAAACATCTTCAAGCTGTTTCTGATATTTATGCTGTTGTTTTTCGGTTAAAAATCTCCAATAAATTGTATTCAGGCTGTTTGATGCAATTCGCAAAACCAATTCATTTTGCTCAGATTCAATTCCTTGCATAAAACAATCAAAAGCTTTTTCGACAGAAATATTTCCAATCAGCGTATTTTCATAAAGATTGCTATACGCAGCAGCTCTTGCCATTTCATCTTTTAAAGAAGCAATGTAATTTAAGTTATTCCCGTCAAGCGGAAAAACTCCGTATCCAAATCCGTTATAATTGTAGGCAATGAAAAGTGGTTTTTCAAGACCGACAGTTTCTTTTATATCTATTATTCGATCAGTAATATTTGCCGTTACAATTTTTACCTCATTAGGATAAACGAAACCAATCTGAAAAATCTGAGGCCAGAAATTATCCGATTTATGTTCTGCATCTTGCATAATGTAAAATTTCTTGATACGGTTTTTGGCGTTGTATTCTATTTTATTGGAGAAAATCGCTCTTCCCGATTTGTTTACCCAGACCTCACTCCATTTCTTCATATCCAAAGGCGTTTCAGCATCCAGTAATTCTACCAGATTGTTCCAGTCTGCATTGTCATTGGCATATTTCTGAATGTATTTTTGAATTCCTTTCTGAAAAGCTTCTTTTCCCATTGATGCTTCTAATTGTCGCATCATAATCGGTGCTTTATTGTAGATTATGGCGCCATAAAGCGAACCTGCATCTTTTAAATTAGCCAGATTTTGTCGTATCGGATGTGTTCCCAAAGATCTGTCTTCTGCGTAAGCGCTAGGATAATGCGCTGTAAAAAACTGTAGATTATGATTGACTTTCGGAAAAATCGGATTCATGATTTTATCGGCCATGAAGTTGGCAAAAACTTCTTTCATCCAAACATCGTCAAACCATTTCATGGTTACTAAATCGCCAAACCACATATGAGAAGTTTCGTGTGCAATCAATTTTGCACGACTTAATTTTTCGCTGTCGGTGGCACTGTTGTCCAAAAACAAGGTCGATTCTCGGTACTGAATAGCGCCAACGTGTTCCATTCCGCCATACTGGAAAACGGGAATTGAAGCAAAATCCAACTTTTGAAAAGGGAATTTATAATTGGTGTATTTTTCTAAAAAATCTAAAGATTGCTGATGCAGATTAAAAATGGTATCGGTACTTACTTTTATCTTTTCGGGATTGTTTTCGCGGTACAACATCGTCATTTCCAAATTAGCTGGTTTTTGTGTCACGTTTTTGAATTTTCCCGCAACAAACGAAAACAAATAAGTGCTCATTTTGTCTGATTCTCTAAAAGTGTAAGACGTAAAATCACCTTTTTCGACCTTTTCTTTTACATCGGCTCCAGCCAAAACCGACCAATCTTTCGGAACAGAAAGACTCAGTTTGTAGGTCGCTTTAATATCCGGCTGATCAAAACATGGAAATACAGTACTCGCACGATCCGGAACTAATAAGGTGTACAGAAAATCATCGTTTCGGTTTAAAGATAAATTTCCGGCAATGAACGAAATCGAAACGGTATTTCTTCCTTCAGTTAAAACATCTGGACCAACAACAATGTGTCCGTTTTTATGAACGATAGAAACTTTTTTTCCGTTGGCTTCAACTGATTTTATGTTTTCTGTTTTTTCCTTGAAATCCAAATATATATAGCGATAAGGATGATTCGGCAAGGTAGTTTCTACAACTAAATGGGCTTTGATTTCTTCTTCTTTTTTATTCGGAATTTCAAATGAAAGATTATAACTTACATTTGACATTTCCTGTTTTCGATAATTTGCCAAGTATTTTGAAACGCCTTTGTCTAGAATGTAAACTTCTTCGGTTTTTGATTGAGAAAATCCAATCGTAATCATTATAATAGAAGCCCAAAAGCTGTAGAAAATTTTCATTTTTTAAGAATATAAGATTCGTAAAAATAAAAAATGTTTGCCACAGATTAAAGGATTTTCACAGATTAATTAATCCTTTTAATCTGAGTAATCTGTGGAAAAAAACAAACAAAAAAGGCTTGACAATTGCCAAACCTTTTCAAACTTACTAATTCAAACTAACCCGTTGGGTGTAATTAAAAAATAAAAGCATTTTAACACATAGAGGCATAGTTTTTTGTGCCGAAAAAAGAAAATGGAAGAAACAAGTTTCCACACATAGCTAAACTATGTGCATTTAGACTAGTGAAACGCCTTTTTTAAGTTTAGTTAAACTATGTTTCTATGTGTTGAAAATAATTTCACCCAACGAGTTCAAACTATCAAAAAAACTACTATTCTGTCTGCTGAAAATCAAAACTTAAATCTCCTGCATTGTAGCTCATTGCAACAGTCGTAGGGAAAGTTTGCGCCGTACCGCTTAACCATCTATATTCGTTGATAGTGATATTTCCCGCGACAACTGGGTAGGTAATATTGCTATTATCGGCTTTGCTCTTTTTATACCAGTCGTTAGAATTCATGGTAATCAGGTATTTTTTATCTTTTTCTAAAGCCAATTCGCTGATTTCCTTACTTACCTGAACATCTGCCGTGGCAACATTTAAAGTTTCGGTACGCAATATTGCCTTAGTGGTATAGTCCCAGATGGTAACACGTACATTTGGGTTTGTTGCAGGCAGTTTTAAAGTGATCGCTTTAATTTTTCCTTTTACAGTAGGCGTAAAAGCCAGTCCGAATTCATAATCTCCTGAGTTTATAAAATTTGTGACAGTAGAAAAACCAGTCTGAGTATAATAAGCTGCTAGAGGATTTTCTGTCTTAAAAGTTGGAGTGTTGTCTTTGTCGTCATCATTGCTGCAAGATATAGCCATTGTAGCGGTCATTAAAATTGCAAATAGGGTTTTAAAAGTTTTCATAATACTATCTTTAATTGTTTTACTTTGGTTAATGTATGATTGTCAATAATTAAGGTTGAATATTAAAACGTGCACAAACTTCTTCGTAGCTCATTTTAGAATAATCCAGTTGCGCTGTTTTTGAAGTTGCCGCCTGCACACCGCCAGGAATCAGGATGTATCGCCAGCTAAGAGTGCTTGGAAGCGCTACCGTTGTTCCGTCATTTGCATGTTTGAATCGGAATAACTTTATCGACTTGAGGCTGGCAATTGCTGTAATCGTATTAGTTGCTCCTCCTGCTGTAGAGGTATAAGGAAGCGTGTAAATATTAGTTCCTGATCCAAAAGACATATATACTAAGATTGTTCCTTTAGCCATTATATCAGCGGTTAGTTGCGGTGCAGCTATAGAAGTAGATAAACCAGAAGTTCCGTCTATGGTCTCAGGTGTTGCAGCCGGAGCATTAATCCAACCGCTGTAAATTACATTTGCTGTTCCTGTCTCTCCCGGCGTTCCGTCAGTTCCGTTAGTTCCATCTGCTCCGTCGTCGCCGCTGCAAGAAATTATTGTAAAGGCGGCCAATAAAATTGTAAAAATGGTTTTAAAAGTTTTCATAATGATTTTAGTCTTTAAAAAATTAGTCGAATGATTTTTATTTAATTCAATAACCTTATTTTTGTAAAGTTCAAAAGCTTGTTTTTCAGCTTCTGAAACATTTACAAGACAAATTTGCACCAATAAAATCACGGCAAAAACAGCCAATAGACAAACAACATTTTAAATAGACAGACGACATAATTTAAGTTCGAAGGATGAAAAAATACAGTTGTATTATTATTGATGACGATGAAATTGATCGATTGACGGTCTTGTCTTTTGCGAAAAAATTCCCCATTCTGGATATAATTGGCGTTTTTGAAGATGCCGAAGACGCATTGCCTTTTTTAGAAAAAGAAAAAGTCGATATTTTGTTTCTGGATATTGATATGCCAGGCTTAAACGGAATTGATTTTAGAAAACAAGCGCTCGAAATTCCGGTTTGTGTTTTTATAACTGCACATCCCGAACATGCCGTTGAGAGTTTCCAAATCGAAACCTTGGATTTTATTGTAAAACCATTAAAACTCGATCGATTTACGCAAACTATAAATCGTATTGAAGAGTTTATGGAAATAAAACTCAAAGCCTCTCTTTTTGAAGCTAGTATTGGCGGCGATACGATTTATATTAAAGAAGGACACGAACAAACAAAAGTAAAACTGCACGAGATTCTATATCTCGAAGCCTTAAAAGATTATACTTTAATCATTACCAACAAAAAAAGGCATTGTGTTTTGTCGAGTATCGGAAATTTGTTGAAAGAAGATCATTTTCAGTCTTTCATTCGCATTCACCGAAGTTTTGCGGTTCAGAAACAGTTTATTCAGAAAATGAATTCGACCGAAATCATTTTAAATAATAATGTGTCTATTCCGGTCGGAAGAAGTTATAAGGAAAACCTAAACCTGATTTAAATGCAGCAAATGCGATTTTTGTTTTTGTTTCTCATTACTTTTTCTGTTTTTGGGCAGCAGGAACCGAATTTGTCACGATTTAAATCTAATGATGAAAAACTAAAAGCTTGGCTTAAATATGCTAATGAAATTGATAATGCAGAAAATTATCCTAAACTGGTTATCGTTGCACAAAAAGGAATTGAACTTGCGCGTCGTCATAATGCTTACACTTCTAAATTTTATTTTTTAAAAGGGAAAGGATTCGAATTTAACAACAATCAAAATAAGGACGCAGTTGTTAATTACGAATTGGCCTTGCAATACGCGCAAAGGGCACATCATCTTAAAAATGAGACTTCGGCTTTGATGCGTCTCAATTATGCGTATTATGCTTTGAATGAAACGCAAAAAAGGAAAAATTTAATCAATTATATCAAAAAGGTTGTCGATACTACCAAAAGCAATTACACCAAATCGGTCCTTTACGGAAGCTTAGGAGAATACTACCTTGACAATGCGGCATATGAAACCTTTATCAGTTATCAGGTAAAAGCGATTAATTATAAAAAACTGCTAGACAAAAGTGTCGCCAATGATGAGGTGATCGGTGTTTCGTACAGTCAGATTGCTGCGGCTTACACCAAAATGAAGCAGTACAATAAAGCTATCGAATACCTAAATTATGCGCAGCCTTATATAAAAACATCTAAGTATGTCAGTGCTTTTTCGTGCAACTATTATCTGCAATGTTTTGTTCCGTTAAAAAAACTAGACAGCATTCAAAAGTATTATAAACTCATTTATACGTATCCGACTGTAAAAGATTCTTTGTTTCTCAACCTTAGTTTTGCCAACAGAAGTGTTTCTGAATATTATGCTAATGAAGGCCAAATCAATACGGCTTTTAATTATGCAAAAAAAGCGGTATCTCTGGCAAAAAAATCCAATGATGAAGACATGATTATGGAAGCCAATGCCATAATGGGAAGGGTTTTGTATGAGAAAAAAGACTATAAAAAAGCAATTGAAACCCTTAAAGAGGCTTCGAAAAACGCGCTGAGCTACGACAAAGAGTCATTTGTAAATATCAACAAAAAACTTTCACAGAGTTATGCAGCGCTTGGACTTTGGCAAGAAGCCTATCATTACAACGAAATTTACAGCAAAGCCAATGATGAAATGATGCAGGAATCGGCCAAACAGAGTATCGCCAATGCCGAAGCTTCTTATCAGAATAAAACCAAACAGCAGAAAATCCACAATCTGTCAAATGAAAACACCATTAAAAATATTCAGATTGCAGAAGCCAAACAGCAGCGTATTTTCCTCATTTCTGGAATTGCTTTGGTTGCCGTTATCGGATTATTGCTTTTTAAGCAAAATCAGAACAGAAAGAAAACCAATTTAAAGCTTCAGGCTCTGAATCAAGAATTGGATGAAGCCAATAAAATAAAAGCTCGATTTTTTAGTATTTTAAATCATGATTTACGAAGTCCGATTTCGAATTTGATTCATTTTCTGCATCTTCAAAAAGAGAATCCAGAATTGATGGACGAAGAAACAAAACACCGAATGCAAACTAAAATTACAACTGGAGCCGAAAATCTATTGGATGCAATGGAAGATATGTTGCTTTGGAGCAAAGGGCAAATGGAAAATTTCAAGCCTCATTTTAAAGAAATTCCTGTCGATACGATTTTCGAAGATATACAAAAGCATTTCTCCAGCATTGAAAACATTTCGATTTCATTTGAAAATCCAGCAAACATTGTTTTGAATACAGACGAAAATTACCTCAAAACCATCATTAGAAATCTTACCGGAAATGCCATAAAAGCGCTCGATAAAACTACTGAACCAAAAATTGTATGGAGAGCAGGCTATAAAGAAAATCAGCCCTATCTTTCGATAACCGATAACGGTCCGGGAGGAACAATCGAAAAGTTTAAAGCATTATACGACGAATCTGAAGTAATCGGAATCAAATCGGGTCTAGGGCTGCATTTAATTCGAGACTTGGCATCGGCCATTAACTGCAAAATCGAAGTCTGTTCCAAGCCAAATGCAGGAGCTACTTTCACTATTATTTTTAACGAATAATTAAAAAGGTTTGCCACTAATTTCACCAATTTTCGCGAATTAAATTTGTGAAATTACCCCGTTAAACTTATCTGTTTTTCAAATAATAAAATTAGTGTCAATTTGTGAAATTTGTGGCAGAAAAAAAACAATAAAAAAGGCTTGACTTTCGTCAAACCTATTTTATATCAATTGCAATCTGAGATTACAATAAAGCATCTAAGCTGTCAGCATAGGTTTGTTTCGGAGCAACTCCTACTTGTTTTCCTACTACTTCACCGTTATGGAATACCAAAACAGTTGGGATGTTACGCACACCATATTTTGCAGCAAATTCTTGGTTAGCATCTACATCTACTTTACCAACAACGACTTTTCCTGCATATTCTTCGCTTAATTGGTCAATGATTGGACCAACCATTCTACAAGGACCGCACCATGCTGCCCAAAAATCAACCATAACTGGTTTATCTGATTTTAAAACTACTTCGTCAAAAGTAGCATCTGTTATTGCTAATGCCATAATTATTTTTCTTTAAAGTTATCTTCAGTTCTTGTCTCAAAGAGATTTAAAAAGTTTCAAAACTGAGATACAAAGTTAAAAATTAAAAACAAATCCTGCACCATCTGAAAATTAGTTTTGATTATAAATGCATCGTCAATTTTTATACTATTCACATGTGCTTTATTTACAAGCCTTAATGTCTTGTAAAATAAAACCGTTTTTTATTGTTACCTTTAATCATGCTGAAAATCCACAATCATGAAGGAAACTTTACTTCAAATAAAAAACATTTTCCAGTCTGAACGGTTTAAGAAATATGCTAAACGCATTGGAATTTTTATTCTAATCCTCCTCGGATTGCTTTTATTGGCTTGTGGCGCATTGTCGATTTATTTCAATCAGAATAAAACCGAGATTATTGCCAAAGTCAATCATAAAATAAACGAAAATATTAAGGGACAATTTCATGTAACCGATTTTCATTATAAGTTCTTAACGGGTTTTCCGAATTTTACATTAGCATTAAAAGACGTTGAACTCAAAGACAATCAGTGGATTTCTCATCAACACACTTTGTTAAAGGCTAATGAAATAGAAGCACGATTAAACATCTGGAGCCTGATGCAGAACGAAATCAGCATTCATAAAATCGTTATCAGCAATGCAGATGTGTATATTTATAAAGCTTCAAACGGTTACTCCAACACCGATATTTTTAAGCCTAAAAAGAAAAAAACTTCCAATCAGGAGAAGAGAGAAACTACAATAGATGAGGTTGTTATCGAAAATGTTCATGTCACCATCGACAACCAGCTCGGACACAAATTGTTTGATTTTGCGGCAACAGATTTAAAATCGAAAATTGATTACGAAGACGACAATTGGAAAACCGATTTGTTCTTAAAAACCAAAATAACCAGTTTGGCTTTTAATACTGTGCATGGCAGTTTTGCCAAAGAAAAAGAGCTTCAGGGGCATTTTGATATTTCTTATAATAATAAAAATGAAAAGATCGATATTAAGACCCAAAACCTAAAGATCGGTTCGGATGTTTTTGATATTGCGGCTTTTTTTAATGTCGGAAAAGGGAATTCGCCTTTTGGAATCAATATTCGGACGAATATTTTATGGCGAAACGCTTCTAATTTATTGTCGGGAAATATCAGTTCGAAACTCAATCAATTCAATCTAAAAAAACCGATTGCGGTTAATTGCGATATCAAAGGCGATCTGAATGTAGAAGGTGATCCAAAAATTGTGGTTCAGGCCGTTATTAAAAACAATGAACTCAGTATTCCCGACGGATTGTTTACCAATTGTAGTTTTAAAGGAATTTTTACTAATAATTTCAAACCCGAAAAAGGATTTAATGATCCCAATTCTGCCATAATCCTGACGCATTTTAAGGGCGATTATGAAAGTATTCCGCTTACAATTCCGCAGGCCGTCATTAACAATCTCGAAAAACCCATTGCAACCGGAATTGTAAATGCCGATTTTGATGTTTCGAAACTTAATGATATAAGCAATGAAAAAGTGCTGCATTTTGAAAGCGGTCATGCCAAAACCAATTTAAGATTTCAGTTTGATATTGTCGATTTATATATTCATAAACCTCGTGTAATAGGCAATGTGGATATTGACAAAGCGACTTTTGAGTATCTACCTAAGAATATTCGAGCCGAAAAAACCGATGTAAAATTATCGTTTACAGAACAGGCGCTTTACATCAAAAAAATAGCTTATAAACACAAAAAAAACATAATTCGCATTGACGGAAGAATTGATAATTTTCTGAATCTCTATTACGACGCTCCCGAAAAAATGGTTGTAAACTGGAATATCTACTGTCCGAGTATCGATGTAAAGCAGTTTTTAGGTATTCTGAAAAAGAATCATACGGCAAAAGCAACTCAGAAAAAATTGGCGAAGAAGAATGCCAATTTTTCGAATCAGCTAAAATCGGTAATCGACAAATGTACCGCGGTTATCAATCTGAAAGCCGATAAAATAACGTACGGTGCATTGACTGCGACCAATACAAAAGCGACGCTGCAAATGCTGGATTCTAAACTGTTGCTCAAAAACGGAAACGTACAGACATCTGGCGGAAACATTGCGTTTAATGGCGCTATAGAGCCAAAAGGGAATTATTATGTTTTCAGTTCAACTGCACAGATTTACCGTGTTGATATGGCCAGTTTTTTAAAGTCGTTCAATAATTTCGGAATCACTTCTTTTAATCCCAAAAACATTCGAGGCCGACTCAGCAGCAATGCCAACGTAACAGGTTTTATGAGTGCTAAAGGCGATTTGATTGTCAACTCAATGCGCGGAAAATTAAGTTTTGATGTCAATAAGGGCGCTTTGCTCAATTTTGAACCGATTGTAAAAGTGGGCAAATTTGCGTTTCCGTTTCGCGATGTAGAAAATATTACCTTCAGCGATTTATCGGGCGATCTCAATTTACGAGGCGAGCAAATCGACGTCAATAAACTGACAATCAGTTCCAATGTCTTAAACTTCGACATTGAAGGAATCTACTCATTCGGAAGAGGCACCAATCTTGCACTTACTGTTCCGCTCCGAAATTCAAAAAACGATTCCCAACTCGCCACCCAAGCCGAACGCGATGCAGTACGCGACCGTGGTATTGTCCTGCATTTATTGGCTGTGGATGATGGTGGGAAGATTAAGATTAAGTGGGGGAAGAGGGGGAAGTAGGTTTAGTTTTTTTTGCAGTTGAAAAAAACGTATAAATACGGTATAATTAGTGTCTATTTATTAATATAATTGTCCTTAAATAATTATGGTTATCCGTAATAAAGCTATTGAGTTTAAAACTATCTTTGTTTTGATTAATATGATTTGTTTTTTATTTTGATAAAATTTTTATTTTTGAATGAAAAAACTTCATAATAAAAAAGAAATAAATATCAATTTAACGTTTTAAAAAGTATTTGCCATGAAAACGTTTGTAAGTTATAAGCTAAAATTATGAAGAATAATCTTAATTTTATTGATCTGTTTGCTGGGGCGTCTGGCATGTCTGAGGGATTTATTAAAGCAGGTTTTAATCCTGTGTCTCATATCGAAATGAACGCCGAAGCCTGCTTGACTATTAAAACAAGAGCAGCATATCATTATTTAAAATCAAAAAACAATCTGGAATTGTATTATAAATACATAAAAAACGAAATTACTAAAGATGTTTTTTATGATGAAATTCCAAATGAAATTCTTGATTCTGTTATAAATATTGAAATTAATGATGATACAATTGCAGGTCTTTTTGATAAAATAAAACAATCAGGAAAGCAGATTGATCTGATTATTGGCGGACCGCCATGCCAAGCGTATTCTTTATTAAGAAGACATCAGGAAGATATTGAAAAAGACCCAAGAAATAAGCTTTACATTCAATATGGAAGATTTTTAAAAGAATTTAAACCAAAAGCATTTGTTTTCGAAAATGTTCCTGGATTATTAACCGCAAATAAAGGAGAACATTTTAAAAACCTAAAAGCATATTTTAGAAGACTTGGATATGAAGTATATCACGACACTTTAGTAGCATCTGATTATGGCGTTTTACAAGCACGTAAACGAATAATTATTGTCGGCTGGAGAAAAGAAAATGATTTTGGGTATCCGAAATTTGAAAAAATAATTCATGAATACAAAGTAAATGATGCTTTTCAAGATTTACCTAAATTAAAACCTGGAGAAGGATTTAAAACAGTAAAATATACTGAAGTTAAGAATGAATATCTTGAAAAATTCGAATTACGAAATGGAGTCGATTTTGTTACGCAACATATTTCAAGGCCACATAATTCAAGAGATTTAGAGATTTACAAGACCGCAATTCAAAAATGGAATAAAAGTAAAGAAAGGTTATCTTATCCTGATTTACCACAAGAACTAAAAACGCACAAAAACGAAACTTCATTTATTGATCGTTACAAAGTAATTGATGGTTTAGGAGTTTCACATACAGTTGTAGCTCATATTGCAAAAGATGGTCATCATTATATCCATCCAGATGTCAAACAATGCCGTTCTATTTCTGTTCGTGAAGCAGCAAGATTACAATCTTTTCCAGATGATTTCTATTTTGAAGGCTCTCGTTCAGCAGCATTTAAACAAATTGGTAATGCAGTTCCTCCTTTAATGGCAACTGCAATTGCTAAAAAAATGAAAAAATTATTATGTCAGACAATCTAATTTTAAAATTTGATCCAAACACAATAGAACATTTAGGAATTTCTTTATATTCTCAACTTCCTAGTGTATTATCTGAATTAGTGTCTAACTCATGGGATGCTGATGCTGAAAAGGTAACAATTGAATTTATTGACAATAATCCTGATAAAGAAATTATTTATACTGACGATGGAACAGGAATGACATTTGATGAATTGAATGAAAAGTACCTTGTTATCGGAAGAAATAGAAGAGTCGAAATTTCAGAAAAACAAAGTGATAAAGGTCGTAAATTTATTGGCAAGAAGGGACTTGGTAAGTTATCTGTTTTTGGCATTTGCAATATTGTCGAAGTAATATCTATTAAAGATGGAATGAAAAATCATTTTTGCATGGATATTGAAAAAGTTAAAAATAGTAAAGGAGGCATTTATTCTCCTGAATTATTAATTGCAAAAAATACGGTAACATCAGAAAGAAGAGGAACAACAATCAAATTGAAAAAAATTAGAAGAAAAGCGCCTTTTGAATTAAAAAACATTTCAATTAGCTTGTCTAAAAAGTTTTTGATTTTTGATGAAATGAAAGTTTCATTAATAGAAAAGGACAAACCAAATATTGAGATTACCAATGAATTAAAATTTAATGGTTTAAAACAACAATTTGAATGGCTCTTTCCAGACAAAAAATATAACGAATTTTATGAATATTGGCCGGATGTAAAAGGGAAGATTTTTACTACTGAAACACCTGTAAAAGATACAGATATGACAGGAATATATCTGACATCTCGAGGAAAAATTGTAAATAATGCAAGTTTCTATGGACTAAGAGATAATGACCAATTTCATAGTTATGTTACAGGTTATCTTGAAGTTGATTTTATTGACAACTTTGATGATGATGTAATCTCTACAGATAGACATTCCTTAAATTGGGAAAATGACAAAACAAGAGAATTACAGGAATATCTTCAAACAGTTATTAGAAAAATTGGAAACGAATGGAAAACTAAAAGAAGTGAACTTAAGAATGACACTATACGAGATTCTAAATTACTTGATATTAGAACATGGCGTGATTCTTTACCAACCTATGAAAGAGAATTAAGTGATAAAATAATCAATCCAATTTTAGAAAACTCTAATATTGATGTAGAAGAATCAAGTGAAATTATTGGAAACATTATAGATAAGTTTGACAATAAAACTTTTAAAGATTATGCATCTAAAATAGCCGATGTATCGAGACCAGAAGACATTCCTGTTCTATTAAAATTAATGGATGATTGGAAATCTATTGAGGCAAAGCAGTATAGAGATTTAGCATTTGCGAGAATAGAAGTTATTAAACAATTTGAAGATTACATTAATACAAATACTAGAGAGGTGCCAACCCTTCATAATTTTCTTAAAAAATTCTCATGGCTTCTAGACCCTCGAATTTTAGAATTTAGAGATGAAGTGACATATACCAAACTTCTAAAAGAAACTTACCCTGATGATAAACTTGATATAAAAGATCGAAGAATTGATTTCCTATGCAGTAATGCTTTAGGTGAAATTTTATATGTAATAGAAATTAAAAGAAGTAATTTTAAAGTTAACAAAGATGCATTAGAACAAGCCTATGAATACGGGGCATTTTTGCATCATAAATATGCATCTACAAGTGGTTTTTCAAAAGTTGTATGCTATGTTGTCGGTGGCGAAAAATCAGATGATAATCTTTTTAAAACTAAAGAAAAGACTTATGCCTCGTCTGGAGAAGTGTTCGTAAAAACATATAGAGAATTATTAGAACAATCTAAAGAATACCATAAAGAATTTATAGATACATATAATCAATATTTATAAAAAAAAATTGAACAACAAACTCACACTTGAATGGTTTCGAATTTATTTTGGAGTCTCTTAAGTATTCAAAAGTAGTATTTGAAAATTACGAAAAATATTCTACTTATGAATACAAAAAAACGTATTAGTGGCTAAATCAAATAATATTGAATTCACAATCTATCCATAAAAATAAAAAAGCTACTAACTCTACAGTGGCTTTTCCTAATTTTTCTATTCAACCTCCAAATAAGGATTAAATATCTCAGCCAATCGATTCAACCAACTTGGAATCTCTCATGCAGTTTAAAGCAAGAATATAATTTACTTGTCTAATCGCTTTTGGAGTGAATTGAACTGTTGAAGAATTCAGTCTACCTTAATTAGATTCTTTCAAAAAGAAACCATTTAACCACAATTTCCAACAAAACCAACGCCAAAATAATATAACTTTACCCAAACAATCTGTAACCAATAAATACCACTAATTATTAAATTTCAAAGGTTTAATAATTAAATTTCCATGGACTGTTTTACCCCCGAGCAACGATCCAAAGTCATGAGCATGATTCGTGGCAAAAATACCAAAGACGAAGTTCGTTTGGCAAAAGCGCTATGGCATATTGGGTTGCGGTATCGGAAAAACAATAAAAAGGTTTTTGGCTGTCCGGACCTGACATTTAGTAATCTTAAAATAGCCATTTTTGTCGATGGGGAATTCTTCCACGGAAAAGATTGGAAAACCAGCAAAAAGCCCAAAACCAATTCGGAATACTGGATAAAAAAAATCGAGCGAAATATGCAACGAGATCTCGAAGTAAATGCCTATTTAGAGGCGCATAATTGGAAAGTCCTGCGTTTTTGGAGCAATGATATCAAGAAAAATCTCGGTTCTTGTGTAATGGAAATTCTAAACGCAATCAATCTTAGGACAAAGCAATTATCGAAAATTCCGCCTTCATGGGAATAGTAAGAAATAGGAGTGATTTTTTTTCATAATATTTCCTTAACTCACTTGTCTTTTTATTTCAAAATAAATAAGTTTGAGAATGAATCATTAAATATTATGCGTTATGAAAGTACAAATCAACACCGACAAAAACATTGAAGGAAGTGCAAGATTAGAAAGCTATTTTGCTGCAGAAACAGAGAAAAGCTTAGAACGTTTTCAGGATAAAATTACTCGCGTAGAAATTCATTTTGGAGACGAAAATGGAGAGAAATTCGGCTTGCATGACAAAAAATGCGTAATCGAGGTTCGTCCTGTTAAATTACAGCCCATCACTGTTACAGAACACGCCGAAACTCTTGAAAAAGCATTTAGCGGTGCTTTGGCAAAAGCAAAAAAATCGTTGACTTCTACTTTCGAGAAAATAAAAGCACACTAATTGTTTTGACCATATAAGTTATATAAGTCCATATTAAAAAGTGCTGAAAAGCGTAGAGGCTTAATTTCTTTAAATAACAAACCATATAAATTATATAAGTTTACTAAGTAGCGCTGAAAAGCAAAACTTAAATTACTTCTATAACTTATATGGTTTCTTTGTTCGTATTTTTAAGATTTTGGCAACGGTGCCCCAACTGCGATATCGCATCGGTGTCCCGGTTGTCCGTGTGCGGGATTCATGCCTTCTGCAACTGTCGTTTGTCCTTCTGTACTCAATAAAGCAGGAACCGGATTTGATGCCGGAGGAGTAACAGTAAAATTCTGGCTAACCGTTCCGTTTTGTGCTGTATTGGTTGTTGTTGCAGTCGTTTTGGCAGCAGGAGAATTTAAGGGCGCACCAACAGGAATATCACATCTATGGCCAGGCTGTCCGTGAGGCGGATTCATGCCTTTGGCAGTTTTAACTGGTGTGGTAGTTACGACTTGCGTTTGTTTCGGATTTACCTGAACGGTCTGTCCTTGCTGTGCCGCGACAACTTGTCCCTGCTGTGGCGCAGAATTTAATGGTGCTCCAACTGCAATATCGCAACGATGTCCTGGCTGTCCGTGTGCAGGATTTATTCCTTTTGTATCACTCAAAACCGTATTAGGATTGGCAGTTTGCGTTTGTGCAGCAACTGCAGGAGTCTGAGTTTTAGAAGTGTCTTTTGCTAAACCAAGCCTAATCAATTCAGAATTGGCAGTAGTTTCCTGAGGTTCTAATTCCTTTTTGCAGGAAATAAATAATAGAGAGGTTATAGCGAGCGAACTTATAAGTAGTTTTGGATTCATGGGGGATGGCATTTTTATTGAAAATCAAATATAATAGTTTTTGAGCGATTAAATGACATGAGGAATGTTAATGATAATTAAAGGCATGATTTTTAAATTGTTTTGATTTCGAAATCCATAGAGACTATCAGCAATTTATGTCATCCTTGAAACAACACGTTTACCATCGTGAGTATTATAGTAAAAAAACTTCCATTTTCTTATATCACTTACATGGTTTAAAAAAATTTATACCTTTAAAGTCAAATAAAATCTCTCATGAAAAAAACAATCTTATTTCTTTTGTTGACCGTTTCGTTGGCAAACGCTCAAACCGACAAAGACAAAATCAATCAAATTTTAGATGCTTGGCACAAGGCGGCAGGCGATGTAAAATTTGATGCTTATTTTAATGTTTTAGCCGATGATGCAATCTACATTGGAACGGATGCTACTGAAAATTGGACAAAAAAAGAATTCTCTGTTTGGGCAAAACCTTATTTTGACAAAGGAACAACTTGGAATTTTAAAGCTTTAGAACGTCATGTCTTTTTTGACAAATCGGGAAAAATTGCTTGGTTTGATGAATTATTAGATACACAAATGAAGATCTGTCGCGGTTCTGGCGTTTTGGTTAAGATAGGTAAGGAATGGAAAATCCAGCATTATGTTTTGTCAATGACGATTCCGAATGATGAGGTTGATGCTGTAACCAAAATAAAAGCGCCAATCGAAGACGTTTTGATTTCGAAGCTTCAGAAAAAATAAACATTTTTGAGTTTTATTCTTATAAACATAACTTTTCTAGTGTTTTAGGTAAGCAACTGCTGTATTAATTTTAATATATTCGACAAAAAGAGCGCTTTTTTTGAAGTTCAAAATAGGAAACCTTCAAAAAAAGCGCTTTACTTTTGTGTATTTTGTCAAAATAAAAGATAAGCCTCTAATTTTATAGCCTTCAAAACAAGAATCTTTATTTTTTTTTAACTTTGACCCCAAAAAAAATAGGGTTAAACAAAGTATTTTAAAAATGAAAATAGAAAAACGCTGGATTATTTCCTTTATTATGATTAGTGTCGTATGTACAGTAGGTGCATTTTGGCCGACAATAACAGAAAATAGTTATGTTCTATCAGAATTTGGAACAACAGACAATATAGTTCCTGCCGATGTTGCCTGGATGCTTACTTCAAGTTGTCTTGTTTTAATTATGACTCCTGGATTATCTTTCTTTTACGGCGGAATGGTGGGCCGAAAAAATGTGATCTCGACCATGTTGCAAAGTTTTATCTGCTTGGGTGTTGTTACGCTTTTATGGGCCGTTGTAGCTTTTAGTCTCGCTTTTGGTGAGCCTGTAGGTTTTGGTTCAGGCGATCATTTTTACAGCTTTTTTGGAAATCCGACTACTTTTGCTTTTATGGATTATGTGGGCGTTTTGCCTCATAAACAATTGGCAAACACGATTCCGTTTATGCTTTTTGCTTTGTTTCAAATGAAATTTGCCATAATCTGCCCGGCAATTATTACGGGTTCTTTTGCAGAACGCGTGCGTTTTATCTCTTACCTGGTTTTCATCAGTTTATTTACGATATTTATTTATGCTCCTTTATGCCACGCAGTTTGGTACCCAACAGGAGTTTTAGGAAGTTATTTTGGCGTTAAAGATTTTGCTGGAGGAACTGTAGTGCATATGAGTTCTGGTTTTGCAGCTTTGGCCGGAGTTATTGTTTTAGGAAAAAGAAAAAACAGCCAGCATATTCCCACCAATATCCCGTTTGTATTATTAGGAACTGGAATGCTTTGGTTTGGCTGGTTCGGCTTTAATGCCGGATCTGCTCTTGCTGCCAACGGAACTGCGGCTATGGCTTTTGCTACCACAACGACTTCATCGGCAGCAGCCATGTTGACTTGGATTTTCTTTGATCGAATGAACGGTAGAAAAGTTTCTGCTCTTGGCGCTTGTATTGGTGCTGTGGTTGGTCTGGTTGCGATTACGCCTGCTGCAGGATTTGTATCGGTTCCAGAAAGTATGTTCTTCGGATTTATAACGGCTTTGGTTTCTAATTCGGCTGTAAACTGTCGTTTTTCTAAGAAATTTGACGATACTCTTGATGTATTTGCCTGTCATGGCGTAGGCGGAATCATGGGAATGATTCTGACTGCTGTTTTTGCTCATGGCGAAAATGCAAGTTTGCTTCACGGAGGCTGGAGCGTATTCGGACACCATATGATGGCGTTGGTTTTAGTGTCTATTTTTACTTTCTTCGGAGCTTATTTCTTATTCAAAGTAACTAATTTCATTATTCCACTTCGAGTTTCAGAAGAATCAGAACATATCGGATTGGATTTGTCGCAACACGACGAAACTTTAGATCCGAAATTAAAACCAATTACAGAGCCACATTACGGTTAAAAATATTTTTTTTTTTCGCCACGAATTACAATAATTTTCACTAATTTATAATTATGTTAGGCATAGTGGCAAAGCTGCTATGTAAAAAAAATAATTAGTGAAAATTCGTGTAATTCGTGGCGACAACATTTAAAACCCGTTTACGCTATATCATTCGTTTATATTCCTTAATTTTGCCCAAAATTTTTATAAAGTGGGAAGTAAAAACAAACTAAAAAGATTCAGAGAGAACGAGACATTTCAAAACGTTTTTCAGCCAACCAGAGAAGAGGTGGTGGGAGATTTAATGCCTTTAAAAGGAAAATGGAATTCTGATTTCTTTAAAAATGACAATCCATTAGTTTTAGAATTAGGATGTGGTAAAGGAGAATATTCTGTTGGATTGGCTGAAAGATACCCAGATAAAAATTTTATCGGAATAGATATTAAAGGTGCCCGTTTCTGGCGTGGTGCTAAAACTGCTGTTGAAAACGGTCTTCATAATGTAGCTTTTGTGCGCACTCAAATCGAACTGATCAATCATATTTTTGCCGAAGGTGAAGTAGACGAGATTTGGATTACTTTTCCAGATCCGCAAATCAAATACAAAAGAACAAAACACAGAATGACGAATTCTGAGTTTTTGAAACTCTACAAAAAAATCCTGAAAAAAGACGGTGTTGTCAATCTTAAAACCGACAGCGAATTTATGCACGGCTATACCCTCGGATTACTGCATGGAGAAGGCCACGAAGTATTGTATGCAAACCATAATGTGTACAAAAATGAAGGCAGTCCTGAAGTGGTAACTTCGATTCAGACTTTTTATGAAAAACAATATTTAGAAATTAACAAGGCAATTACGTATATTCGTTTCAGAATTAAAGACTGATTTTAATTTTTGAAACCGAATTTACAACTTACAACCTAACCGAATGGCCTTATTTACCCCTTTTCTTTCTGGTTTTATCGCCGCAGTAATCGGGATTATTCCACCAGGATTAATCAACATGACGGCGGCCAAGATAAACCTCAAAGAGGGTAAAAAAAATGCTTTATGGTTTGCAGTTGGAGCGGTTTTGGTGATATTTTTTCAAGTTTATGTCGCTGTTCTTTTTGCAAGAGTTATAGATAATCGTCCTGATGTTGTGACCCTCTTAAGAGAGGTTGGGTTTGTTATTTTCTCAATTCTGACGGTCTATTTTCTTTTTATTGCAAAAGAGCCCAAAACTAAAAAGAAATCGAAGATTAAGAAGAGCAGCAAAAAAAGCCGTTTTTTTCTCGGAATGTTGCTTTCCGGGCTTAACTTTTTTCCGATTCCGTATTATGTTGTCGTGAGCGTTACTTTGGCATCGTATCATCTCTTTGTGTTTGAGAACAACGTTATTTTTACTTTTGTTTTAGGTTCTGTTTTAGGTTCTTTTGCCGCTTTGTACAGTTACATCGCATTCTTTGGAAGAATCGAAAAGAAAACCGATTACCTCATGCGGAACATGAACACCATTATCGGACTGATTACTGGTTTGATCGCTGTGGCGACGCTTTTTAATATTTTGAATTATTATTTCGGATAACATATGAAGTTTTTTCACGCAGATTTTGCAGATTTAAAGAGATTTGAAAGACTTTTTGATCTAATTTTAATCAGCTTAAATCTGTAAAATCTGCGTGAAACCTTTAAGTGATTATTTTAATCTGGTAATCTGAGGAAAGAAAATATGGCTGAAGAGAATTTTTTCGAAAGAGTATATGCTGTCGCTAGACAAATTCCGTACGGAAAAGTGACTTCTTATGGCGCTATTGCAAAAGCTTTAGGAACCGCACGTTCTGCAAGAATGGTGGGCTGGGCAATGAATGCTTCTCATAATATGGATGATGTGCCT
Organism: Flavobacterium foetidum; assembly: GCF_004634245.1. GTDB lineage: Bacteria > Bacteroidota > Bacteroidia > Flavobacteriales > Flavobacteriaceae > Flavobacterium > Flavobacterium foetidum. Next base: position 140,590 of record NZ_SJTF01000004.1, on the reverse strand, counting down.
GCGCACAGAGTAGTAAACCAAAAAGGACTTCTTACAGGGAAACATCATTTTGATGGAACAAATCTGATGCAACAGCTTTTAGAAAACGAAGGCATAAAAGTAGTCAACAATCAGATTGTTGATTTTGAAAAACATTTTTGGAAACCTGAAGTAGAAATCTAGCTTTATTGATTAATCAAAAAATACTATCGCATCCATCCTTCAATTTTATAGTTTTTAGAGAATAATTTCCTTTCGGGTTTTCCGTTGTCCGATTTGAACCATACTTCGAATCTTGCGGCGTACGGATCTCCCCAATCACCTTCATAAATCGTAAAATCGTCTTTCGTACTGAATTTTTTTATGCTGTCAGTTGGATTGTAAATTTGAATTGAACTTGTTTTTGGTAAGTCATCGTCAGAAAGCGCTTTGTTTTGCGTTATTTCATATGCTTTGAGGTAAATAGTGCCGCTTTCGATTTTGCCAATCCAAAAATCATATTCATAAAGTCCAGGCTGAAAAGAATTGTAAAGCTGAAATTCTGTTTTAGTTACAATCCTATTTGTGATGCTGTCAGGCCTTTCAGAATTAAAATTTGAGCCGAAGTCCAAATCAACTGGATTGTCAATTTGAATGTTTTTCGGGATTGTTAAGTTTTTTGCCCATGTATCAGGTCTTTCATCTGCAATAAAAGTTCCGACTAAGGCGATGACAATCAATAAAAAAATCGAGAGGCCGAATAAAAAAAGACTTATAAAGCCCTTGAGCCATTTTCGTTGCGATAATTGGAAAAAGGCCGATATTAACAAACCTAATAAGGCTAGGCAGAATAACCAAAAACAAATATTTGTAACAAGTGGATTGTTAAAGTTGCTGGAAAGAAGCAGGAGAAAAATAGAAACAATCCAAAACAACACTGGTTTCGAGAAGCTGTAAAAAAAAGTAGAAAAGTATTTTTTCATCAACATTCCAAGAATTGTGGTTTAAGGTTTTACAGCGTTTGTGATTTTAGTGTTGCGAAATATTTTTGATTCTGATGTTTTTAAAATCAATAGGCGAGCGTTCGTAGTTTAGGGAAATTTTACCTTCTGTAGAAGACGCTTCTGTGCATTCGTTTACCAGTTTTCCGTTTAAGTATTGCGTAATTTTTCCGTTGTAAGATTTGATAACGATAGAATTCCATTCGCCATGCGGATTTTCGTTTGCCAAAAACTTAGGAGAAGTCACGCTTGCTCCGGCCTCAATCCATTTGTCGTTTACTTTTGCCGTAACCTGATCCAAAAAGATAAAATCGCCTGTAGTGTTTTCTTTGATTTGAAACTGAATTCCTTTCGGCCAGATTTTATCCGATGCATCGAGTGGAATATTGTACATCACGCCACTGTTTTTTGTGCCTTTCATTTTGTATTTTTCCTCCAAATTCCATCTGTATTCTAATGAAAGCTCGAAGTTTTTATAGCTTTTTTTGGTCATCAGGCAACCGGCTTCTTCGCCATACATTCTAATCATTCCGTCTGTAAATTCATATACTTTAGATGGTTCTTGCCTTGTTGTATTGGCTTTTGTAAAAGCATACCAGTCGTTTGTTTCCAGACTTTTTTGCTGAACAGCACAAGAACTTAGTATAAAAAGAATAACAATAACAAAAGTTGATTTTTGAAACATAGCGATAAGTTTAAAACAAAGACGATTAACCCGAGTAAGATTTTTTTAAAGTAAAATTAGTAATATGAACAAATATAAAAAATTGGCAATTCTTGCTTTTTTGTTTTTTATCAAATAGCGACATAGATAAAAACACTTATTCTTCTCCATTAAAATTAATGATATATTAGCGACATTATAAATTGTCGTAGAAATGTCGTAAGAAAACCGTTATCAAAAAAAGCTTTTCGAAATAATTTTGGGATAAAATAAAAGATACGAACCATGAGTTTTATAGGAAAAAAAATTAGCGAAGCGAGAAAGCAAAAAGGCTTTACGCAAGAAGAATTGGCAGAATTGTCGAAAGTTAATTTGAGAACAATTCAAAGAATCGAAAACAACAATAACGAACCGCGAGGAAAAACACTGGAATTACTTTGCGAAGTACTTCAAATTGATAGGTCAGAATTACAAGATTTAAGTAAAGTGTCAGAAAATAATAAAATTGGAGCTTTTGTCGTTAATGCGATTTTTTTGATTCTTTTAAATCTTGCCATAGCTGTTACGTTCAGTTATTTGGTGATGCCTGTTGAGGCTGATGTTAATAGTAAATTCGGCGCGATTCTTTTAAGCTTTTTTATACCCTTTACCATCTTTTATTATACGCAGCAAATGAAAGCAACCGAACGCATTTTTAAGTTTGGAATTTGCTGGATGATATATATTACGACCTTACTGTATGCACAGGGTTTTCGTGGTGCGCTTGCTATTGGTTTTGAATCATGGATTTTCTCTTGTATTTTAATCTATTTTGGAGTGTTATTCTATGGAAAGGTTTTATTTAAATCGGATAAGTAAGCTTTTGTGTTAATCCGCTTGTAGTATGTCTTAATTAAAATTATTCATTTTTTGATATTTTATCTTCTTCAGTTCCTCCAGGAAATAAATCTTTAAGAATGATGTACATCATTCCTAAGACTTGTATTGTAGTTGTGGTTAATAGGGTTATAAGTACAGAGTCTGATAACTTAAGGCGATTATTGATTATTAGTATTAAAAAGACAATAAATAGCCACATAATAATTGTTATAGTGAATATTATGGCTAAACTTCTTCGTAATTCAGTCGTGTCGTCATATCTCTTCTTGTAAGAATTAAATAACGAATTATTTTCGTTTTCCGCTTTTGATGTGTCTAAATTATCAGGAAGCTTATTTGGATCAAAATTGTAAATACCCATTATTCAATTAACCTGTTATAATGTGCTTTTATGAGAGAATCAGGAATGATTAAATTATCTCCTTTAGGATACGTTTCAGACCAAGGAGTTCCTTCTTTATGTGTTAAGGCACTTAAATATATTCCGTCTTTTACTCCATAAATACTCCAAATTTTGTCTAAGAATTTAGCATCCTCTTCACTAATAACTTCTGTAGAGATATTTTCTATTGGTTCTTTAACAAATTTTTTTCCGTATTTTTTTAAATGATTATATAAAATAGGGAATACTGGTCCGAATTTCCAAGCTTGAGGACTTTCGTTTACTAATCGTTCTGAATTAAAAGTTTCTAAATACCATCCATATGAAATGTAAACAAGCTTTATTAATTTCAAAGGAGTAAGTTCTCCTACGGTACTATATTTTTTAATAAAATAATTAGCAATGGTTGTAGAATTGTATGGCATATTATTTTAATTTATAGGGTGAGAGATTGTGCAAAAATACAAAACAGGGATGAAATATGAAAAAATATAAGTATTTATTTACTTTTATTAAACAGAAGCAAACATATATTTCTAACTATAATGTTAAGTTACTGGAATTTTGATTAAAAGAATTTAGTAAAGTAAAATCAAAACAAAAAAGCTTCTGAAAAATCTATTCAGAAGCTTTTTTAGTGCGGATAATAGGACTCGAACCTACACGCCTTGCGGCACCAGATCCTAAGTCTGGCATGTCTACCAATTTCACCATATCCGCTCAATTGTGGGTGCAAAGATAGGCATACTTTTGAATTATCAAAGCATTTTTTGAAAATTTTTTTTAATTCTCTTTTTTGTACATTTGGTTTTCTATAAAAATAATTTAAATGGAAAATATTAAGTCCTACGTTCAACAACATAAAGATCGGTTTATCAACGAATTGATCGAATTATTAAAAATTCCGTCGGTTAGTGCCGACACTGCATATTCTCAAGATGTTATTGACACAGCAGAGGCTGTAAAAGACAGTTTATCGCAAGCAGGCTGCGATTTAGTCGAAATTTGCGACACTCCAGGTTATCCAATTATCTACGGAGAAAAAATAATCGATCCAAATCTTCCAACGGTTTTAGTTTACGGACATTACGATGTACAACCGCCAGATCCATTAGAATTATGGACTTCGCCACCATTTGAACCCGTAATCAAAACAACAGAAATTCACCCAGAAGGAGCTATTTTCGCCCGTGGTGCCTGCGATGACAAAGGTCAGATGTTTATGCACGTAAAAGCATTGGAGTACATGGTGCGCAATAATGAGCTTCCGTGCAATGTAAAATTCATGATCGAAGGGGAAGAGGAAGTAGGTTCTGCAAGTTTGGCTTGGTTCGTAGAGCGCAATCAGGAAAAACTGAAAAATGACGTAATCTTGATTTCAGATACCGGAATGATTTCTAACCAACAACCGTCTATTACGACAGGTTTAAGAGGTTTGAGTTATGTTGAAGTAGAAGTTACAGGGCCAAACCGAGATCTGCACTCAGGTTTGTACGGAGGAGCTGTGGCGAATCCAATTAATATTTTGGCAAAAATGATTGCTTCGCTTCACGATGAAGACAATCATATTACGATTCCGGGATTCTATGATAAAGTTCAGGAATTATCTGCAGAAGAAAGAGCCGAAATGGCAAAAGCGCCATTCAGCTTAGAAAAATATAAAAATGCTTTAAACATTGCAGATGTTTATGGTGAAAAAGGTTATGTAACCAACGAAAGAAACTCAATCCGCCCAACATTAGACGTAAACGGAATTTGGGGCGGTTATACAGGAGAAGGTGCCAAAACGGTTATTGCGAGCAAAGCTTTTGCTAAAATCTCGATGCGTCTGGTTCCGAATCAGGATTGGGAAGAGATTACAGAACTTTTTACGAAACATTTTACAAGTATTGCTCCGGCTGGTGTTACGGTAAAAGTAACGCCTCATCACGGCGGACAGGGTTATGTAACGCCAATTGACAGCATCGGTTACCAGGCTGCCAACAAAGCGTATACCGAAACGTTTGGAGTTCCTGCAATTCCGGTTCGCTCAGGAGGAAGTATTCCTATTGTGGCTTTGTTTGAGAAAGAATTAAAAAGCAAAACAATCCTTATGGGATTCGGATTGGACAGCGATGCGATTCACTCGCCAAATGAGCATTTCGGAATTTTTAATTACCTGAAAGGAATCGAGACTATTCCGTTGTTTTACAAATATTTTGTGGAATTAAGTAAATAAGTCTTTTTGCTGCAAAGGCGCTAAGACACTATTTTTTTGCTGCAAATACGCAGAGGCGCTAAGTTTTGATTTTTAAGCAAAAAATTGACTTCAATATAAAATCCGTTCAGAAATGAGCGGATTTTTTTGTTTAAATTAAATAAATACGTAGTACGCTCAAATATTTTCTTTTTTAAAGAAAATCTCTTTCCCATTGAATCTTTGGAACTTTGTCACTAGAATAAAAAAAATCCGCTTCTTGCTCAGAGAAGCGGATAAAATTAAAAAACTAAAAAAAAATTCTAAAAATAAAAAAATGCGATCCAGACTAAAACAAGTCAGGATTATATCCAAAGTAAGGAACTGTCTGTTCGTTGAAAACAACACCGTATTCTTCTAATTCATTTAATATAGGTTCGTAAACTTCTTTTTTGGTCGGAAGCTGTACTCCCGACGAGGTAATCTTTCCGTTTAGAATCAGCAAGGTTGCAATCGCAACGGGAAGTCCGACTGTTTTTGCCATTGCAGTATAAGTCTGGTCATCACCAATACAGACCATTTTAGAGTCGATTTGTGCTTTTTTTCCATTTATTTCATAACCAAATTTATGGTACATTACAATCATGTCTTTGTCGTCTGGTTCCAAACTCCAACTTTCTGATAAAATCTTTTGCAGAATTTGGGCGGGAGTTGCATGTGGGAGATTCACTTTTTTATTTGGGTTAAATAAATCGAGTTCCAGAAGTTTGTCCCACATAATATCGTCTTGATCGATTTTTAAAATCAAGCGTGTTTTGATTTCTACAGAATCGGTTGGATGATAAGGAAGAAACGAATTGGTAAACTGGCGGTAGCTCATATTTTCAGAATCTTCCATGATATAGCTATCGTCTGTCATTCCGAGTTGTACAAACATGTTCCAAGCTCTAGAAAAACCAACTCTTCGAATGGTGCCTCTATATAAGGTCAAAATATCATCTAAGCCATAAACCGAACGGTATTTCAGCGAATCACGATTAGAATAGGCTTCGAATTTTCCGTAACCTTCGACTTCAAGAAATTCTGTTCTTCGAAACAAAGCGCTGTACGGAATATATTTATAAGTGCCTTCCTGAATAAACTTGGCAGCGCCTCCTTGTCCGGCCAAAACCACATTTCTTGGTGCCCAGGTAAATTTGTAATTCCATAAATTATTATCAGATTCAGGAGCCACAAGTCCGCCGCAAAAAGATTCAAAAAGAAGCATTTTTCCGCCTTTAGCCCTGATTTCATCAATTACTTTCATGGCGCTCATATGATCAATTCCGGGATCCAGGCCGATTTCATTCATAAAAATCAGATTCTTTTGTTTGGCTTCCTCATCCAATTCCTGCATGGCATCGCTAATATAGGAAGCAGTCACAAGATGTTTTTTGAATTGAAGGCAATCTTTTGCAATTTCGATATGAAGATGCGCCGGAAGCATCGAAATTACAATTGATGCTTTTGCAACAGCGGCTTTTCTTTCTTCGGCATCAAAAATATCCAAAGCAAGAGCTTCGGCGTTAGGATGGTTGCCTGTTTTTTGTTCGGCTAACTCCATAGAAAGGTCTGCCACAGTAATATGCAGGCTTTCTTCTTCAGATTTTGACAGCAGATATCGTATTAAAGACGATGCAGATCTGCCTGCTCCAATTATTAAAACGTTTCTCATGTTTTAAACATTTAACACAAATATATTTAAATGTTATAAATATAACAATTGAATCGCGATAAAACTGCATTTAATTTTTTCAAAGGGATAAAAAATAATTTGATTTTGTTCTAAATAATCTCGACAGTAATGCGGAATTTCGGTTGGTTTGAAGTATTTTTGTCTTAAATTAAAAGTATGCAAATCATGAAAAGAAGAATTGTTTTAACTGGAGCTTTTATCGGAATGGTGGCTATTATTTTAGGAGCTTTTGGAGCACATTTATTAAAAAAATACCTTTCGGTTGATCAGTTAAATACTTTTGAAGTTGGTGTTCGCTACCAAATGTATCATGCTTTGTTTCTTTTATTTTTGTCTACTCGAAAAGAACTTGCTGAAAAAACAATAAAAGCTATCTACAATTTAGTTGTTGCCGGTGTAATCCTTTTCAGCGGTTCTATCTATTTGTTGTCTACAAAAGACCTTACGGTATTTGATTCTAAAATTATCGTATTCGCAACACCTTTGGGCGGATTCTTATTAATTATTGCTTGGGCGTTATTATTCTTTACGATTTTGAGGAGAAAATCATAAAATCCCGAATAAAAAATTCTATCTGAAAATTAATTTTTAATTTTGTCTCATAAATAACATATAAGTTTGTTTATGTGAATTTTTTACGTTTTTTGATTTAATTAGAAAATAATATAACAAATTCAGTAAACAGCTTGTCAGAAAAGAATTTAGAAGCGGTTATTTTTTTGTTTTTACATTTTTTTACTTAAAATTTCTCTTTTTTAATATAAATAAAAGTGAATTTTGATTATTTGAACAGGGTAAAAATTAAATCTATAATTTAGCATTCTAATAAAACATTCACACACAACTTAAATTTATGGACACTAACACAGTTTTCGCGCAATCGATTTCGTTAAAAGAATTAGGAATTGAAAATGCAAAAGTTCGCTATCAATTGTCTGCAGATGAATTGCATGCGATTACTTTGCAGTCAGGGCAAGGTGTTGAGAATTCTACTGGAGCATTGGCAATTAATACAGGCGAATTTACAGGCCGTTCTCCACAGGATCGTTTTATTGTAAAAGACGACATCACAAAAGATCAGGTTTGGTGGGGAAATGTAAATATTCCTTTTGAACCAGAAGCATTTGAAAAATTATACGATAAGGTTACGGCCTTTTTATCAAACAAAGAAGTTTTTGTACGAGATTCTTATGTTTGTTCAGACTCCAATTACAGGCTAAATGTTCGTGTCGTAACTGAGACAGCATGGTCAAATTTATTCTGTTACAATATGTTTCTTCGTCCTGAAGAATCAGAATTGGCTAATTTTACTCCAGAATGGACGGTAGTATGTGCTCCAAGTTTTATGGCAGATCCTGCTGTAGATGGAACACGCCAATCTAATTTTGCGATTTTAGATTTTACTAAAAAAATCGCTTTAATTGGCGGAACAGGATATACAGGAGAAATGAAAAAAGGAATTTTCTCTGCATTAAACTTTATTCTTCCAGTTTTCAAAAATACACTTCCAATGCACTGTAGTGCGAATGTTGGAGAAGACGGAGATACAGCAATTTTCTTCGGATTGTCTGGTACGGGAAAAACAACTTTGTCTGCAGATCCAGAACGTAAATTAATCGGAGACGATGAGCACGGATGGACAAACGAAAATACGGTTTTCAACTTTGAAGGCGGCTGTTATGCTAAAGTAATTAACTTAACAGAAGAAAACGAACCGGACATTTTTAGAGCAATCAAAAAAGGAGCTCTTTTAGAAAATGTGGTTTTCAAAGCAGGAACAAACGAAGTAGATTACGACGATGTTTCGATTACGCAAAATACACGTGTAAGTTATCCAATTACACATATCGATAATGTGCAGCCAGGTTTGGTTGGTCACAATCCTAAAAATATATTTTTCTTAACGGCTGATTCTTTCGGAATTTTGCCTCCAATCTCAAAACTAACTCCAGGTCAGGCGGCTTACCATTTTATTTCTGGATATACTGCAAAAGTGGCCGGAACAGAAGCAGGTGTAACTGAGCCTCAGCCTAACTTCTCTGCTTGTTTCGGAGCGCCGTTTATGCCTTTGCATCCAACACGTTATGCTGAAATGTTGAGCAAAAAAATGAAAGATGCTGGCGTAAAGGTTTGGTTGATCAACACAGGATGGACTGGTGGTCCTTACGGAGTTGGAAGCCGTATGAAACTGAAATATACTCGTGCGATGATTACTGCTGCTTTGAAAGGAGAATTAGACAATGTAGGGTTTGAAAACCATGCAGTATTTGGAGTTGCAAAACCACAATCTTGTCCGAATGTTCCAAGCGAAATTTTAAATCCTAGAAATACTTGGGAAGATTCTGCGTTATATGATAAAAAAGCACTTGAACTGGCTCAGAAGTTCAAAGCTAATTTTGCCAAGTTTGAAGAGTTTGCCAATGCCGAAATTTTGGCTGGCGCACCAATTACAGAATAAAAGGAATTATTGATTCAAATAAAAAAGCTGTTCATTACGAACAGCTTTTTTTAGTTTACAATCTCAGTTCGCAGTCTCAGTAATTTTAACACTGAACACTTATACTGCTACTGCGACTGAATATTGCAAACTTATTTCTTCGCTTCATCAATACGTTTTTGAATCAAATCCCAAGTGTAATAATGAAAAGTCATTCCGTTGCTCATCGCTACAAAAAGTCCGTTTCTGTATTTTGGACCTAAGTTTACGCTTGTAACATCGGCGCCGTCACATTCGATTGTCGAAGTCGGAACTTCAGCCAATAAAGGATAGCTGTTCGGATTTCCGTTGACACCTTCTCTTGGATAAACCATAAAAGAATTTGCTTGCTGATTTGATACCAAGATATAACCCGTAGAATCTGTTTTTTTGTAGATTGCAATTCCTTCGTGATCTGCCTTGAAATCTTTCTGACCAAAGAAAGCCAGTTCTTTATTATCATTTAAAGCCGGATCTGCTTTGTATTTTCTGATCCCAACTTGTTCGTCACAATAATAAACAGTTCCCATTTCGTTGTCAACTGCAATTGCTTCGATTTCTTTTTTACCGCTGTAGGTTCCGAATTTGCGAACCACTTTCGCAGCAGCGAATTTACCGTTTCCAGAAAGTTCATACTGCCATAAATAACTTCCAGAAGGACCTGTTTTTCTTCCAACAATAGCAAAAATCTTTCCATCGCTTGGGCGAGTATACAAGGAAATACCCATTGGATCGCGTTGTGTTTCTCCCTCAAAAACCGGAATTCCGCCATTATCAATTGGTTCTAAATCTGGCAAGCTGAAGATTCTGATTTTGTTTTCTTCGCGTTCTGTTGTAACCGCCACATCAACTTTTTTTCCGTCAATAATCAATCCGTAAGCGATATCTACATTATTTGGACGTTTTAATGGGATTGATTTTTTCAGGATTTTTCCATTCAAATCAAAGGCATACAAACCACCATCTGTGTCTTTGTCTGTTCCAACAATAATACTTTTAGTAGCATCGGTTGGATGAATCCAGATTGAAGGATCGTCTGTATCGTGAGGTAATGCTTCGGTAACGGTTGTCGGTTTAACAGCATTCGGCTGAATTGGCGCTAATTTATCGTCTTTGCATGCTGTGAATGAAACAGCTAAAAGTAAAAGAGCAACTAAAGATTTATTTTTCATTTGTGTGATATATTTTAATACAATTAGACAGAGCGGTTAAACCCTGTCTAATTTAAGAATTTAAAAAATTGCAGATTACAAGTCTAATTTCAAACCGAAGTTGTAACGAGGCTGGTAGTACTCAGCTTGTTTTGTATGAGCAGCAACTCCTTGGTAATAACGTAACGGCTGATTGGTTAAGTTATTTGCTTCGGCAAAAACACGCAATTGTTTTGTGATTTTGTAAGAAGCATTAGCGTCTAAGAAAAACTGTTTGTCATAATAACTGTCTTTGTACGATTCAGAACCTAATTCATCTAAATAATCAGAGGTGAAGTTTGTAGAGATTCTGGCAGAGAAACGTTTGTTTTCCCAAGATAAAGATCCGTTAAACATATGTGGAGTTGTTCCTGGCAACGTGATGTCTCTTCTTTCGTTTCCGTCTTCATCAGCAATGCCGCTTGCTTTAGATTTTGTGTAAGTATAGTTCAAATAGATACCAAAACCTTTTAAGAACTTACCTGGCAAGAAATCCAACTGACGTTGAAAAGCAACCTCAAATCCGTAAACATCAACATTATCACCATTTCTAGATTGTAAAAAAGACCAGTTTTCTCCCGCCGGAATTGGATTTGCTTGATCAGGAAAATCTGCAGCAAATTTTGCATCAGTATATTGATTGTCGCTGTAGTTGTAAATAAAATCATTTAATCTTTTGTAGAAAACACCTCCAGAAATTAAACCAACAGATTTGAAATAGTTCTCTGCCATGAAATCATAATTGTATGAATACGTAGCTTTAAGATCTGGATTTCCGGCTGTAATTTCTTTATCTGCAGCGATGTTGTTTACATAAGGAGCCAATGCGTAATAATTAGGTCTTGCCAAAGCCGTTGTTGCAGCAGCTCTTAATACTAAATCTTTTGTAGCGTTGTATTGTAATGAAATACTTGGCAGTAAATTGGTGTAAGAGTTCGTGTTGTTGATTCTGCTCTCTAATTCTTCTTCATCCAAAACACGGTTTCCTGTATAATCAATATGAGTATTCTCAGCACGGAAACCTAAAACCATAGAAAGTTTATCATTAAAATCTTGGTCCCATCTTACATAAGCAGCAGTAATTCTCTCTTTTGCATTATAGTTTACTGCTAAATATTCTGCTGGATCTGTTTCTTTGTCAAACAAGGCAGAGTTGTTTAAATCTAAACCACCTAAATAGGAAGCAGATGCAAATGTTCCTGGTACATATTTGCTTCCAGGATTGTATCCTTGTCCATCAAAGTATGAAGTTGGAACTTCAGATAATAAATCCATTCCGCCATTGATAGGCGAGTACGAATAAAACATATTGTTTCTTTCCTTTTCTTTTAAACGAAGTCTAAGACCAGTTCTCAATCGTCCTTTTTCTCCTGCAATTACAGAAAAAGGGAAACGGATGTTCACTTTTGCGCCAAACTCGCTTTCGCTTGTTTCGTCTGTATTTTCGGTAACCGAATCAAATTCAAATTGATCTAGAGCTTCTCCCGCTGTTGTAACTAGAGGAAATCTGGTATCTGTTAAATTTTCGAATACATCAAGACCTTTCTGACGGTATTCGATATAACGCTCACCCGGACGGTATTCTCTTGCTTTTGCATAATTGGCAGACCAGTCTAAGTCTAAAGTTGAGTTGATTAGGTGTTCTCCGCGAAGCGAATAATTCTGTACTCTTTGGTCTTCTAATCTTCTGTTTTTGTTTCTGCTGTTATCTACACCACCTTTTGTCTGGCGTTTTACACGACCTTCAAATCCAGTGATTTTTTCTCCATTATAAATTGGCTCAATATCGTCGATAGTTGTTCTAAAACGGTTTTCTCTATCGTCTCTCCAGTTGTAGATTGCATTAGCAAAAATAGTGTTGTTTTCATTGAATTTATAATCGAAAGCCAATGAAGCACTGCGACGAATGCGCTGTACATCATATTTTCTGATTTCAGAGGCTTGTAAATATTCATTTCCGAAATCATCTTTTACCCATTCGTTTTCGATGTTGTCAGAACCGTAATCCACATTGTTGTAAGAACCGCTAAAAACTATTCCGAGTTTGTCATTAGCAAAACGATTACCATACACTAAACCAGCAGTATAAGAAGCGTGGTCGCGAATTGGCAAATAACCTCCTGCAAGAGTCGCAGAGATTCTTTCTCCGTTTGGAGTTGCTCTTGTAATTAAGTTTACAGAACCTCCAATCGCATCAGCGTCCATATCTGAGGTAAGGGTTTTGTTGACTTCGATAGTCGAAATCATATCAGACGGAATCAAGTCCATTTGTACGTTTCTGTTATCTCCTTCAGCAGATGGAATACGGTCACCATTTAAAGTAACAGAGTTCAATGATGGAGCCAAACCTCTAATAATAATATTACGAGCTTCACCTTGGTCGTTCTGCATGGTGATACCAGGTACACGTTTTAAAGCGTCTCCCACATTTGCATCTGGGAAACGTCCCATTTGATCAGAAGAAATTACGTTTCCGATGTTTTTGTTGTTTTTTTGTTGATTCAGCGCCTTTGCCTGACCTTTTAAGATGTCTCCAACGATTACCTCTTTAAGTTCGTTTTCAGAAGCTTTAAGAGCAAAATCGATTACGTTGTTTTTTCCTTGTTCTACTTTTATTTCCTGAACCAAAGCAGTATAACCAATATATTTAACTTCAAGTTTGTAAGTTCCTTCGTTAATATTAAGAAGTTCAAAACGTCCGTTGTAATCAGAAACAGTATATTTTTTTTCGCCCACAATCTGAATCATTGCTCCAGGCAGAGGCAGTTTGTCATCAGCGTCAAATATCTTTCCAGATATAATCGCTTTTTGAGCAAAACCTGTAAAGGCTAGTAAAAAGAAAGCTGTTAATAAAAAGAATTTTTTCATTGTGTGTGTTAGTTTGATTTTCGATTGCGAAACTAAGACCCGTGTATTACTAAAGTCTTGAAAAAAAATTAACATAGTGTTATGATTGGAAGGTTGCTCTCAAAATTTATTAATCTTTAAATAACATCGAATGCATCAAATAATTGATTCACAATCAAAAAGAAAAAAATATTTTATCTCTAATTAAAAATTTGGCGTTAAATTTGCCGTATCATCAAATCAAAAATCATCAATCATGTTAAAACATTTTTTTATTTTATGTTCAGGAGTCGACCGTGACATCTTGAAAGACTGCTCAGAAGGCGAACAAACCAAATATGTTGGTATTGGAGCCACAGTATTCTTTACAGCAGTTATGGCTTTTCTAGCCAGTGCCTATGCGCTTTTTACCGTTTTCGATTCTATTTATCCCGCTTTGATATTTGGATTTGTATGGAGTTTGCTGATTTTTAATTTGGACCGATTTATCGTTTCGACTATTAAGAAAAGGGATCGTTTTCTAGATGAATTTCTACAGGCAACACCTCGTATTCTATTGGCGGTTATTATTGCGATTGTAATTTCGAAACCTCTGGAGATTAAAATTTTCGAAAAAGAAATCAATACCGTTTTATTGAAAGAGAAAAACGAAATGGAATTGGCCAACAAAAAACAAATTGGAACTTATTTCAAAACCGATTTAGATAAAAACAAAGCCGAAATCGCAGCTCTAAAAGCAGATATTGTAAAAAAAGAAAAAGAAGTAAATGATTTGTATTCGGTTTACATCACCGAAGCTGAAGGAACTACCGGAACCAAGAAATTAGGAAAAGGTCCAGTTTATAAAGAAAAACGTGAAAAACACGATGCAGCACTTAAAGAATTTGAAATGCTGAAAAAAACAAACGAAGCTAAAATTGCCGAAAAAGAAAAAGCAGGCGTACAACTTCAAGCCGATTTAGACAAAAAAGTTTCGCAGACACAGCCCATCATTGAAGGTTTCGACGGATTAATGGCGCGTATCAATGCCTTGAACAAACTGCCTTGGCTACCGTCATTTTTTATAATGTTATTATTTTTAGCAATCGAAACATCGCCAATTATTGCCAAATTATTAGCGCCGAAAGGTGAATTCGATTTCAAGCAAGAAGAAGCAGAAACTGCAATGAAAGCGACTTTATCACAAAATAAATACCAACGTGATTTATTAGTAAAAACAAGCGCCGAAATGCATGATAAAGTATATGCCGATATTGCCGAAGATAAGGCACTTTACGATTTGCAAAGAAAAAATGCAAAAGAGTTATTAGAGTTGCAATCTCACAGCTTTTTAGACAAACAGAAGGCTACGCTTTAATTTACTTAACCGCAAAGAACGCAAAGATTTACGCAAGGTTCGCAAAGTTTAAAAAGAAAAAACCATCAGGAAACTGATGGTTTTTTTATGATTTTCATTCCGTGCTTTGCGTAAATCTTTGCGCTCTTTGCGGTTAGAAATTTACATATAACTTAAAATCTCTTTTTTATAAGTATCATATTCTCCCTGCATGATTAAACCATTATCAAGAAGTTTTTTGTAGTTCTGCAATTTATCAAAAAGTTCTTCTTTAGATAAATCACTCAATTTGCGTTCTCCGGCAGGTGGTGTCGGCTGTGTTGGAAGCGGTTCATAAGTTTCGGTAACAGCTGGAGCAGCTGGTAAAATTTCTGCAAAGCTGGTTACTTCTTCTGTTTCTACTTCTTCAATTTCTTCCGCTTCAGGCGCAACTTCTTCTACGATTTCCTGAATTGGAGTAGTAGTTATAGGATTTTTTAGTAAATCTAATTGTTCTTTAGCGTAAGTATATATTTTTCTAGCTTGAATTTTCGGAATATAATCAATCGTAACTGCTAAATCTGTTTTGGTAGCAAATGAGAATTCCGAACCTAAAATGTTTTCTTTTACAAAAGTACTTGCAATATCATCCCAAGCATAATCTGTAAAATCCATTGAAAGACCTAGGTTTTTTGGTTCACAGATAATGATACGTTTGTTTGTTACTACAATACTGTCAGGAAAAACAGTGATTGCTGGTTTTTTTTGTACTGCGATATAACCAACTTCTTCACCTTTCATCAATAAATCTGTAAGTTTAGAAGTGATTTTTTCAATCGCTTTTGGATCTTGTTCTTCGTTCAGAAATTTTTTAAATTGTTCTTTCATTTTTTTAAAGATTCTAAGTTGCTAAGCTGTTAAGTCGCTGAGTTTTTTACAGACGTTACAAATGTAATGCCTAATTTCTAATTGCTCTGCCTGTTGGGTAAAAATTTTACCTCAAGTCAGTAATTTCGTTTTGAATTTTCTTTGTTAAACTTTTGAACACTAATTCGTACGAATGGTCTATCAATTCCTTGACGAATTTATCTGGCAGATTTCCGTTCAATGCCACCGTATTCCAGTGTACTTTACTCATATGAAATCCGGGTTTTATCTCGTCATATTCTGCTCGAAGTTCTTGTGCCCGGTCTGGATCGCATTTTAAATTTACTGATTGCTCGTTCTTTTCCCACTGCGATAAGGAAGACAAAGCAAACATTTTGCCGCCCACTTTAAAAACCAAGGTATCTTCATCAAAAGGAAAATGCTCGCTTACCCCTTTTTTCGATAGACAATATTCGTAAAAAGTTTCTAAATTCATAACTGTTTATTTGCCAATTTCGCCTAAATGTGTGTATTTAAAGCCTTTTTCGTATTTCAGGCCATAGCCAAAAATACGATCCATTGCAGAGTGTGAAAATAAAATAATTCCTGCTAATTGCAATATTTCGATGCTTAAATAATGTCCTGTTGCATAAATTAAAAGAGCAATTCCTTTATGATGAAAGACATTATAAAGAAATGCTCCGGCTTTGTTTCCAAACGCATAACCCATCATCGACAAATCGGGAGCTAAAATTAAAGCCAGAAACCACCACCATTCGTAATTTAAGCGGTTGAAAAAAAATATTCCGAGAATAAACAATGCTGCTTCTTCGAGTATTAAAACTGTTTTCATTTGATTATTTTTTCCATCATCTTTTCAGGATGATTTAGTTTTGTGAATCCGAATTTCTCGTACAAGAAGTGAGCATCAGTTGTTGCCAATCGCCAGATTTTGACTTCTTGCAATTGAGGCTCGTTCATCATGGCTTCAATTAAAATAGATGAATAACCTTTACCACGATATTTTTCATCAATAAAAACATCCATCAAATATGCAAAAACTACATAATCGGTAATGACACGTGCAAAACCAATTTGTTTGTCGTCTAAATAAATTCCGAAACAAACCGAAGCATCAATCGTTCTTTGAACTTCTTCTATAGTTCGTCCCGCAGCCCAATAAATGTCTTTTAGGAAGTTCTGTATAAACACAACATCGAGTTTGGTTTTATCTGTAGAAACGGTTATCATATTCTTTAGTTTTTTTGCCACTAATTACACAAATTTTCACGAATTATTTTTTGCCACAGATTAAAGGATTAAAAATGATTAAATCTGTGGAAATCTTTTTAATCTGTGGCAAAATAAAAAAAGAAATTAGTGCAAATTCGTGTAATTTGTGGCTACCTTTTAAATTTTATATAATATAGGCTTACTTGGACTTGCATCATTTTCAAACGAAGCGATTTGAAGATTTAGGATATAATCGCCATCTTCAATTTTGTCTGAGACATAAATCATTTCCGTAATTGTCGCATTTAACCGTGCATCAGCATTTAGATTATGTGTGTCTTTTACATTCCAAAATGCTTTGTGAGCCAATAATTTTCCTTCGTCATGTTCTTTGTCCACACTTGGCAAATCAATCAATAAATGTTGGATTTCGCTTTCGCGGATGAAAATCGCAGCCTCTTCAGACAAATACGGCGGATTGGTATTGGAATATTTTCTTGATTTTTTTTCTTTTGAATTGGGAAGTGTTCTGATGATTAAGGCCTCCGTTTTTTCATTTAATAGAGATGAAACTTGTTCTTTCGTAATCACAAAATCATCCCCAATTTTTTCAGGTTCAACCGTAATCAATTTGGCAAAAAAGAAAAACTTTTTCAGTGATTGATTGATGCTGTAAAAATCATTCGTAATATGTCCTACACATTCCGTATGTGTTCCATGTCCATGCGGATTGAAGAAAATATTATTGAAATTCGTCGATGATTTTCCTTCCGAAACTTTTCCAATCCAATCACCAAAAACTACAGGTTCAATTGCTGGTTTTTCGATGTACCAAGCAATGGGGTTTTCATCGGTATTGGTTAATGGAATGGAGATATCGATTGGTTTTGATAAGTCGATTTCGAAGTTGTTGATTTTTGCTAACACAAAGTTGGTTTTTATGCCGCAAAGACGCTAAGTCACAAAGTTTAATTGATTTGCGCCTTTGTGTCTTCGTGGCTAATTTTTAGTCTTCCAAATTTAGATAAAATAAATCTGAAGCAATTCCATCCGTTAAAAATTTTCCTTTTGGAGTTGGTTTTAAAATGTTGTTTTCGATTGAAAGTAAATCGTCATTTAGGAATTTCTGCGATTGTTCCAATAAATAACTCAAATATTCCGAACCAAATTCTTTTTCGATTCTGTCTAAAGAAACACCCCAAATCGTTCGTAAACCTGTCATAATATATTCGTTGTAACGATCTGAAATGGTTAAAGTTTCCGTTTCAATTGGGAGTTCATCATTCTGAATTGCTTTTAGATACAATGAATTATTCGCGATATTCCAGCCTCTTTTCTCGCCGTCATAACTATGCGCCGAAGGTCCGATTCCGATGTATTTTTTGCCCAGCCAGTAAGCCGAATTGTTTTTGGAGAAATAGTTTTCTTTTCCAAAATTGGATAATTCATAATGAATAAAACCATTTTGTTGAAGCATTTCCACCAAAATCATAAAATGATTCGAAGCCACTTCGTCTTGCGGTTCAGCAATTTTCCCAGTTTGAATTAATTTGCTCAAAGCCGTTTTCGGTTCAACTGTCAAAGCATAACTTGAAATATGCGGAATGCCGAAATCTAAAGCGGTCTGGATATTTTGTCTCCACATTGCATCACTCAATCCAGGAATTCCGTAAATCAAATCCAATGAAATATTATCAAAATATTTAGTTGCTTCTTCCAGACATTTTTTGGCTTCAGCAGAATTATGAGCACGATTCATCATTTTCAAATCCTCTTCATAAAAAGACTGAATTCCGATGCTAAGACGATTTATCGGACTTTTGGATAATTCGAAAATTCGTTCCGCAGACAAATCATCTGGATTGGCTTCGAGTGTAATTTCTGGATTTTCAGCAACTTTATAGTTTTTATAAACTTCAGAAATCAAAAAGTTTATTTCGTCATTATTTAAAACTGAAGGAGTTCCGCCGCCAAAATAAATGGTTTCTACAATCTCAGTAGAAAACTTATTTTTTCGCATACCGATTTCTTTAGCCAAAGCCAAAACCATCTCGTCTTTCTTTTTCATCGAAGTCGAAAAATGAAAGTCACAGTAATGACAAGCTTGCTTGCAAAAAGGAATATGGATGTAGATGCCGCTCATTTTTTAGTGTTCAGTGTTCAGAATTTTAGTGATCAGTTTTTAGTATTCAGTGGTCAGGTTTTTAGTGGTCAGTATTCCTCAAGCTAAAAACTGACCACTCAAAACCTGAACACTGCTTACTCTTTTCTGACTCCAAACTTCTCTGGGTTTAAAAGCATATAGTTTATTAGTTTTCCTATTTCGATACTTTCGGACAAAAGGTCACTGTAAAATTCGGTCGAAATATATTTACATGCAAGAGCAAATTCAAGCCAGACTTGTGTTTCAGAATTTTCTCCATCAGAATCAGTCAATTTGCTGTAAAAATGTTTTGGATAGATACGTTTTCTGTATGCTTCTGCAATGGTAACAGGAACACTTCTGGATGAACGTCTAATTTGGTCTGTTAATGAATATGTTTCTTCTTTTGGAAATTGTTTTGTAATATCAAATATCTTCATTGCTAAAGAAAACGACTTTTTGTAAGCTAGTAAATCTTGAAATCTCATGATGTTTTTTATTTATGAATAAAAATAAATATAAGAAAAAGCCTTCTTTTTTAGCAAACGTTTTTTAGAAACATCAGAATACTAAAAAAACGAATCATTGTAGATTTTCAAAATCAACTGACCACTAAAAATCTGACTACTGACCACTTACTTTTTAACTCGATCCTCATTCTGTTTCACAAAAGCATCCCAACCCGAATAACTCTTTCCAGCGATAACTTTCCCGGAATTAAAATGATGGCAAACCGCAGCTGCCAAACCGTCTGTTGAATCCAGATTTTTGGGTAATTCTTTTAAACCTAAAAGCTGTTGCAGCATTTTAGCAACCTGTTCTTTACTGGCATTTCCGTTTCCGGTAATCGCCATTTTTATCTTTTTAGGTTCATATTCTGTAATCGGGATGCCTCTTGAAAGTCCTGCAGCCATCGCAACGCCTTGTGCACGTCCCAGTTTCAGCATCGACTGAACGTTTTTTCCAAAGAAAGGTGCTTCAATCGCAATTTCATCAGGACAATGTGTTTCGATTAACTCGATAGTTCTTTCAAAAATGATTCTTAATTTTTGGTAATGATTATCGTATTTGGAAAGCTGTAATTCATTCAATTGAAGGAATTCCATTTTTTTGTTGGTCACCTTAATCAATCCAAAACCCATGATTGTGGTTCCAGGGTCAATACCTAATATGATGCGTTCTTTTGTCAATTGTTTTTTTGTTTCAAGTTTGAAGTTTCAGGTTGAAAAATTATCAACCCAAATTTCCTTTTGTCAATAGTATATTTTGTTCTTTATTAAGTATTTCTATTGGCTGGCAAATATTTTTGTATAGTTTCCAGAATTTATCTTCCCAAAACTCATTTTCTTTTTGGTCTTTTAGTTTGTTTCTGATAATGGTTTCTATTTCAAAATCACCTTCATCATTTAATATTGTACCATGACTTTCATTATATGATTTAAGCAGTTTTCCTTTATCTGTTAAAATCCATCGACAGGTAGCTATCCAAGGATCTATGAAAAAATAATAAACCTTTGTATTAAGTTCTTTAGAAAGAAACAAAGTCATTTGTTTTGTTTCTTCAAAATCCCAAACGTTCCATATTAAATAACACCATTCATTTATTTCACTAAATAGGATAAATGGTTTTGTGGTATTATTAGGGTTTTCATCAGATAAAAAATCCCAATCAAATTTTTCATCAAATTCAACCACTTCAAGATTTGATGCATTTAAAGCTTTTAATATTGAAGTTTTGGATGCATTTTTTATACAAAAGTGACAATTTACTAGAGAACTTATTAAATTACGTTGTGTGTTTATGGAATCTGCCATTTCATTTTCTCATTTTCAAATTGCCACATTCTCAAATTGAATTACTTTTGCGGCATGATTTCAATTCCTCACAAAGCTAAGCAATTCCTAGTTCTTCTGGCCAAACTTTTGATTGTTGGCGGCGCATTTTATTTTATTTACAATCAGCTGGCTAACAACGATAAATTAGACTGGCAGAAATTCATTGTATTGTTCCGTAAAAACCAATCGGTTTTAGGAGTTTCATTCATCTTGCTTTTGAGTGTTTTGAATCGCTATTTCGAAATTTTAAAATGGCAGAATCTGGCGCAGGTTATTCGTAAAATCTCTGTTTATGAATCTACAAAACAAGTTTTGGCCGCTTTGACAGCTGGAATTTTCACACCAAATGGAGTAGGAGAGTACGCCGGAAAAGCTTTGTATTATCCAAAATCTGAAGCGAAAAGAGTAGTTTTTCTAAACTTAATCTGCAACGGAATCCAGATGGTTCTGACCGTAATTTTCGGGATTTTCGGGTTGTTGTATTTCAACGCACAATTCAATGTGATTACAACCAAAACAGTGCTGATTCTTTTTGGTGGATTTCTATTGGTCTTTATTGTTTTATTTTCAATTAAAAAGATAAAAGTAAAAGGTTATTCGATAGAAAAGCTGCTCCATAAAATAAATGAAATTCCGAAAACTGTTCATCAAAAAAACATCTTTTTAGGCATTTTGAGATATTTGGTTTTTTCGCATCAATATTACTTTTTGTTTTTAGGTTTTGATGTCGATTTGCCTTATTTAACTTTAATGGCCGCAATAACTTCGGTATATTTTCTAGCTTCTTCGTTGCCAACATTCCAGTTTTTGGATTTTGCAGTAAAAGGAAGCGTAGCGATTTATTTCTTCGGAATTCTTGGCGTAAACGAATGGATTGTGATTTTCATCAGCACTTTGATGTGGTTTCTAAATGTGGTGCTGCCAGTAGTCTTAGGAAGTTATTTTGTGCTCAATTTTAAAGCCAAAACAATCTCATGATTTTCGGACTATTCTTCATATTAGCTATTTATATTAGCTACATTTCTTTGCTTGTTTATGGTTTTTTCAGAATAAGAATGTACCGCAAAAAGAATCTAGAACCGAAAACAAGTTTTACGATAATTGTTCCGTTTCGAAATGAAAAAGAGAATTTGCCAAATCTTCTAAATAGCTTTTCAAAATTAAATTATCCAAAAGATTTATACGAAGTGATTTTGGTTGATGATTCATCAAGCGAAAAATTTCAAGTTTCAGGTTTCAAGTTTCAAGTTTCGATGATCGAGAACATGCGCGTATCCAATTCTCCCAAAAAAGATGCGATTACAACAGCAATGCAACACGTAAAAACAGAGTGGGCAATTACGACAGATGCAGATTGTATTGTTCCCGAAAACTGGTTGTGGACGTTTGATAATTATATTCAGGAAAATAATGTTTCGATGTTGGCAAGCGCTGTAATGTATGAGTGCGAAAATTCTTTTTTAGATCATTTTCAGCAATTAGATTTGACAAGTTTACAAGGCGCAACAATTGGGAGTTTTGGTTTGAATAATGGTTTTATGTGCAATGGAGCCAATTTTGCTTATACGAAATCATTGTTTGAAAGCTTAAATGGTTTTGAAGGAAATGATAAAATTGCCAGTGGCGATGATGTTTTTTTACTGCAAAAAGCGATTGAGAAATTCCCAGATAAAGTTCATTATCTAAAAGCTCAAGAAGCAATAGTTGCTACAAAACCAACCGAAAACTGGAAATCATTATTTTATCAACGAGTACGATGGGCAGCAAAAACTAGTTCGTATAAAAGCGCTTTTGGTAAATTTCTAGGTTTGATTGTTTTCTTCGGAAATTTGAGTTTTATAATTGGATTTTTCTTGTTGGTTTTGGGAATTTGGTCCTATCCCATTTTTGTACTTTTTACTTTTTCTAAGTTTTTGATTGATTTTGTTTTGCTTTCAATAACCAATAGGTTTTTGACAAAAACTAGAATTAAAAGCCTTCTATTGAGTAGTTTGTTATATCCGTTTTTTAGTTCTACGGTTGCCCTATATAGTTTGTTTGGCTCTTATGAATGGAAAGACCGACGCTTTGCAAAATAAATTAACCGTATAAGTTATACGAGAAATTTAAGTTAAACGAATCGGCAGTACATTCCAATTTTAAATCAACTTACATCACTTATATGGTTAAGAAAAACTATTTATTGTCTTTTGCTTTTATAATAACAGGCAGAATAAATTGTGTTTTTACTGGGATACCGCGTTTTATAGCTGGATTCACTTTAGGGAAATCAACCAGTCGCGCATGCAGAATGCTGTCAATTTTTATAGTATCGTAAGCAACAGAATCTTTTTGAAACTGCGGTTCAAACTTCATGGTGGCGTTCGGAAAAACAGTTACCTTAACTTCGATAGTATCTAATTCAGGATATAAAATAGCCAAAGTGTCTACATTCAGTTTTTCTTGAATTAAATCGGACATTACTTCAAAAAAACATTGCTGACGCAATTTTTTGTCGGCTATTTTTTCGCAATTGGAAACAGATGGATATTCATCTACCTCTTTCCAATTAATCGATTTTAGTTCTTTTTGGAGTAACTCTTTTTCAGACGGAACCTGCTTCTCAAAATATTGACAAGAATTCAAGACGATGCAAATGAAAAGGAAAAAAAACTGCTTCAAAATTTAAGTATTGGAGTTGAATAACCGAATTTAGAATATAAAAATACGATTATTTTTTTTGAGAAACCTTGTATTGTAGATAATCTTCGTAATTTTCAGAAAGCCATTTTTCTTTGTTTTTTGCGGCAATTTCTTTTTGGTCAGGATATAGTTTTGCAAGACGATCAGAAAAGGTGGCAATCTGAACAGTGTAATTGTAAAATTCAGTTTTGCTCAAAACAATATTTGGATTGTTTTTACGATCAAAATATTCAAAAAACAATGCATCAAATTCTTTCATAGAATAATTAAGTACTTTTTTCTTAGTACTTTTATAAATGCTGTCCTGAATAAGTTGGTCGTCAATTGAAATTTTTTTGATTTCTTGAGCAGAACCGATCATAGAAAAAAAGACAGAAAATAGTATAAACAAAGAGAAACGCATAACATATTTTTTAACAAAAAATGTAAGTGCAAATTTACAAATTTTATGGATACACTTTTATTGATTCTTGGTTTTGTCTGCATGATTATAGGGATTTTGGGCAGTTTTATTCCAGTTTTGCCTGCTTTGTCGGCAAGTTGGGTCGGAATTTTACTGTTGTATCTAACCAAAGCCGTCGAAATAAATTATTGGGTTTTGGCAACAACGTTTGTGCTCATGCTCATAATAACTGTTCTCGATTATGTAATTCCAGCAAAAGGAACCAAAAAATTCGGAGGCAGTTCGTATGGAATTTGGGGAACTAACATCGGATTGATTGTCGGCATTTTGGCGCCTATTCCGTTCGGAATTATAATAGGCCCTTTTGTGGGAGCTTTAATTGGTGAATTATTATACGATTCCAAAAATCATCAGCGTGCCTTAAAGGCAGCAACAGGTTCGCTTCTCGGATTTTTGGCCTCTAGTTTTGTCAACTTCCTTTTCTGCATCATTTATTTTGGAATTTTTCTCACGATTGTATGGCAGAATCGCATTTTGCTGTTTTAAAATGTTAATTTTTGCCTAAGCATTTTCTTATTTTTTATGTTTTTTGAAAAAATGTCATAATTTTTTTTTATTTCATTTTAATTGCTTATATTAATTGTAAGTGCTGTATTTGTTGACTATGTTAAATTTTACAGCTAAAGCACTGGAAATCTCACCTGTAAATTTTTAACTTATTTTTTGGAAATGTTGTTTTATTTTATATTTTTATCCTGATAAACGATAAAAAGCCTCACTTTATCGATTATTTCGAATGAGTTTAAATAATGTTTTTAAATAAGTTAAGCGTATGACCCCAAACCTACAAATTGAACTTAGACGTTTTATTTCTTCTAATGTTGTCTCCAAATTAAACAAGTTTTATTTTGAAAATGATGCACTACTTATCAAAGGAATCGATGTTTCGATTGGAACAATTTTGATGGGTTTGTACAATAAAGCTGAAGAACCTGAATTTTACACAGAAATTGTACAGCAGCTGCCAGACGATTCGGCTTTTTATCAGGAAATAGATTTTACAGCCGGCAGAATTTTATCAGTAGACGACTGTTATAAGCTAGAAGGAAACTCATTATTAAAAGAACTTTTCTCCAATAAAAAAGGACGCATCTCAGAAATGGTTTCCAACGAAGTCGGAATCAAAAGCGAAACAGCCAGAGAAATCCTTAACTTTTCAGCCCTTTTGGTGGTCTCTTATCTAAAAAACAATCTTCAGTTGTTAGAAAGCTTAAAACTGCTTTTAGAAGAACAAAAAAGAGAAGTTCTCAACAGCATTCCTCCTGGAATCAAAATTATCCTCGGATTCTCCAACTACGAAACCGTAGAAGACAAAAACCAATCGATCGGAAGATCAATCTTCACTCTTTTCGGACACAATTTCTTTAGTTTCTAAAAATAAAAAATCCCATTTTACAATTGTAAAACAGGATTCTAGATATGGCTTATTTGAAACTAAACGTTTTTCAAATTGATGATTTCTTGTTCGGTCAAAAAGCGCCAATTTCCTCTCGGAAGATTCTTTTTGGTTAAACCGGCAAATGACACACGGTCAATACGCAACACATTGTATTCAAAGTGTTCAAAAATAGATCGAACCACTTTTACGTTTGCTGTGCGCAGTTTTAAGCCCACTTCGCTTTTAGGTTGGTTGTCAATATAACTTACCTCTTCAACAAATACGCGATGTCCGTCTAAGACCAAGCCTTTACTGATTTTTTCTAAATCTTCAAACTTCAGATTCTTGTCTAAGGAAACCTGATAAATTTTAGACGATTTCTGGTTCGGAAGCGTAAACTTACGAATCATATCATTATCATTCGTAAACAACAGCAAACCAGTTGTATTTTTGTCCATTCGGCCAACAGCAGCAATTTTTGCATTTGTAGCGCCACGTACCAATTCCAATACATTACGATACTCCTGACCTTCGTCTAGAGCTGTAGTAAAATTTTTTGGTTTATTAAGCAGTATGTATTCTTTCTTTTCAGGAGTCAGAACAACGCCGTCAAAATTCACAACATCATTCAATTTTACCAAATAACCCATTTCAGTCACCGGAACGCCGTTAACTTTCACATTTCCAGACTGAATGTACAAATCAGCATCACGACGAGAACAAACGCCTGAATTGGAAATATATTTATTCAGACGAATTTCATCTGCCGCTTTTGGTCTTTTCGCAGGCTGATTCTGTTTTTTAAACTTTTCCTCCGCTTCCAGTCTTGCAGCTTTCACCGCAGGTTTTTCTTTTTTCGGTCCCTGAGCGCGCTTTGGTAAAGCAGGTTTTGGCTTGTTAGAGTTTGATCTTGAGCTGTTTGGTCTCGAACCGCCTCTTTTGTTATTGCCTTCCTTATTGTTCATAAAATCATTAATTTGTGCAAAGATAGTTTTTTCCTGCTAATAATCTTAACTTCAATATTCTTAGATTAATAGCATTTTGTTCTAAAGGTTTTAGAAGCAATACATTCGGTATTTTTTTGAGACATGGTTTCCCGCTTTCGGCTTTATCTCGCTCCGTAAACTACGCAAGGATATCGCCTCAATCGGGGCTAAATTCAAACAATTGGCTTCTTTTAAATATATTGAAAATGAGCTATTTCACAGAGATTCACGAAGATTTGCGCTGAGTTACTCAAAGAAAAAATCTATAGAAAGCTAAAAAAGAAAACTTTGTGAACCCTTGTGTAAATCTTAGAGAATCTTTGAGGAACTAAACCGTTTAGTAATTAGAAATCAATTCCCTCCCGTGCCACAAAACACTCGGATTAATCAGTACAATGCAGCATACGCCTGCCACGATCAGAAATTTAAGCAAATTATGAAGCCTTAAAAACTGTTCTTTAGAATCTGATTTCCATAAAAAAATCAAGAAAAAAAGCAGGACTCCAAAACACACATAAAAGTAAATGTCCATATATCCTACATCATAAACATTTACCAAAACATAAACAGGAAAAACGGTCAAAATTGTCAGAGCCGAAATAATCTGTTTGGAGACTTTTTCGCCATAAAGCACCGGAATTGTGCGATAATCTGCTACCAAATCACCTTT
Organism: Flavobacterium foetidum; assembly: GCF_004634245.1. Lineage (GTDB taxonomy): Bacteria > Bacteroidota > Bacteroidia > Flavobacteriales > Flavobacteriaceae > Flavobacterium > Flavobacterium foetidum. The sequence continues at coordinate 113,709 of NZ_SJTF01000004.1, read as the reverse complement.
AAGATTTTCTAAATCCTTAATCATTTCGCGAATCAGTAATAGCAAAAACAAGAAAGTGGCATGTGCCGAAATTACCATAAAATGACTCATATGGTTCTCGATTTCTTCAAACGAAATCTTGTTGTAGAAATAAATCAGAATAGCAAAAAACGGAATTACAGCAAGAACCGCAGAGGTCAGATTTCCGATTATCGGATACTTTTTTATTTTGTGAGAGTAAAACCAAATCAGGAAAATATAACCCGAGAAAAATAAAAAAGCTCTCCAAGAAACTATGAAAGCCATTAAAACGGCTAAGAAATTTAAGGAAAAGTAAACGGTAAGTTTTGTTTTCTGGCTTACCAATCGGTCCAACATTGATTTATTCGGGCGATTGATCAAATCTTTCTGACTGTCGTAAAAATTATTGATGATATAACCAGAAGCAATGGTTATCGCTGAGGCAAAAACAATAAGAAACAAATGAAAATCCAATAAGATATCAAGAGCTCTAATTTCTGGAGCCAAGATAAAGATAGCCGACAGATATTGCGCCAGAATGATAATCGGAATATTATAACCTCGTACCACAGAGAACAAGCTAACAATTTTCATTATCAAAAGTTTACGTTGTCTGCTTGGCATAGATTACAAATTGTGGATTAATTTAGGATTGAAGTTAAATGATATTTTCCGATTCTAAAATTCAGAGCTTGTTTTTTAACAATTCTTTAGAGCCAAAACCCAATTTTCTGATGCAGGCCAAAGCTTGTTTCTGTGTCATCTCGATTTCCTTGATGTCTTTTTTTGCTACAAAAACCACAGAACCGCTCCACGGATTTGGAGCGTCTGGAATAAAAACAGTAAAATTTGTGTCGTCTATTTGTTCTATTAAAAAAGCAAATTGCCAGCCAGCATCAGTGGGAACCAAAATTACTTTTAAATCTTCTTGAGATTCAATTCCCATAATATTCTCATTCATGCTTTTCATAAATGAATATCCTGGTACAAAACTTAAAATTCCGTTTTCTAATTTCTGAATCAGTTTTTTTGCTTTGCTAGTTCTGGCCAACAAACCAGCTAGAAAGCAAATCAGAATGATAATGGGTATGCCGACAAGTTCTTGAAGTGCGATTCCTAAAACGTGTACTCTCGGCAGATTATTTACCAATGGCAACGTAACTTTCTGAATAATGCCCAATCCTTTTTCCAAAATGACCAGCAATACCACTAAAGGCGCTAGAAAAAGAATTCCTCCTAAAAAAGTTGCCTTGATTATTTTAAAAATGCTTTTCATAACAACTAATTTTAGGATGAAACTTATGAAAACAGACTCAAATAATAAGGGCTTTTAGGGTTTTAAAACTGATAAACGACCTCTAGTTTGTAATCTTTTAAAGAAGCTTTCGCACGTTCTAAATCTTCTGTAAAACCAAGAATATAACCGCCCCCGCCAGAACCGCACAGTTTTAGATAATAATCATTAGTGTCGATTCCGTGTTGCCAGATTCCGTGAAATTGTTCTGGAATCATTGGCTTGAAGTGGTTTAAAACCACTTTTGAAAGCTTTTTGGTATTGGTAAACAAAGATTTCATGTCGCCGTGAAGGAAGTTTTCTACACAAGCATCTGTATATTTTACAAATTGGTTTTTAAGCATTGCACGGAAACCTTTATCTTTTAGGTTTTCCATAAAAATGTTAACCATTGGAGCAGTTTCGCCTACAATTCCAGAATCTAATAAGAACACAGCGCCTTTACCGTCAAAACTTTGAGTCGGAATTCCAGTTGCTTCAATATTGTCTTTAGAGTTAATTAAAATCGGAATGCTTAAATAGCTATTCAACGGATCCAAACCAGAGCTTTTTCCGTGGAAAAAGCTTTCCATATGAGAAAATATATTTTTTAGCTGTAACAGTTTTTCACGAGTCAGGTTTTCTAAAACTGTGATTTTGTTCGCAGCATATTTATCATAAATCGCAGCAACAAGCGCACCGCTGCTTCCAACACCATAACCTTGCGGAATGCTAGAATCGAAATACATTCCAGATTCTACATCGTTTTTTAGTGTTTCTAAATCAAAAGTAACCAATTCTGGTTGCTGTGTTTGAAGAACTTCAAGATAAGAAGCAAAACTTATTAAGCTTTTGTTGGATGCAATAGCTTCATCAGAAGGTTCTTCTGATTTCTTTAAAGCGCCATTGTAAAAATTATAAGGGATAGAAAGTCCTTTAGAGTCGCGAATAATTCCGTATTCTCCAAAGAGTAATATTTTTGAGTAAAATAGTGGTCCTTTCATGTTTTATTTAATGTCTTTTTTTATTTTATTTGGGTCTTGTCTGGTGTCGAAAAGTGACAAAAGACGAACTTCTTGAGTATTATATTTATAATAAAGCGTTGTTTGTTTTGAAATTACACATCTCCTAATTTTATTCCTGCTCGAAACAGGAAAAGTGTCAGGATTAAGTCTAATTGTTTCAATAATTTTATAAAAATTTGATATAAACTTATCTCTAGTTGAAAGTGAAAATCTAATCTCTAAATATTCTAGTAACTGTTCAAGTTGAAATTTAGAACGACCAGAAAACACAATTCTTCTCATTTCTTGTATTTCGCCATTACATCTTCAAAAAGATAAAATTCACCATTTTCTATTTCTCTTTCAGATGCTTCAATCTCTGCCTTTTGTTCTTCTGTCAAATCATCCCACCAATCTTTCTCTTCTTTTTTAAAAATTTTTCGAATAGATTTCAGGATAGCTGGGTTTTCAGTATCAGCTAATAGCTTTATTAATTCGAGTTTTTCTAATTGAATATCCATAACCAAAAATTTAACTAAAGATAAGGAAAATTACAATGCAATTGCACCATTTCCAATTTTGTCGCAAATGTATTGACTATTCTGACAAAATACAACTAATTCGTCTTGAATAAATTGAAGCACTTTTGTTGCAACATTTTCAGGATAAAGTACATGAACATTGGCTCCTGCATCTAGCGTAAAACAAACCGGAATCTGGGTTTCGTTTCTGAATTTCCAAATCGCATTTATGATTTGCAGCGTGTTTGGTTTCATCAAAATATAATAAGGCATCGAAGTCATCATCATAGCGTGTAAAGTCAGTGCTTCACTTTCTACCACTTTAATGAATTCTTCTAAATCTCCGTTTTCAAAAATGGCGATTAGTTTATCCAGATTTTCGTGTGCCTGAGCAAAACGTCTTTCTGCATACGGATGATTGTGCATTAAATCGTGACCAACCGTGCTTGAAACTTGTTTTTCGCCTTTATCAACCAATAAAATCGTATCTTGATAATTCTTGAAATTTTCATGAATAGCATAAGGATATTTCACTCCAAATAAATCGGTGCTTCCTTCAATATTAGCCTGATTTCCCCAAACGACTATATTTCCTTTTATACTTCGGCAGGCGCTTCCTGAACCTAAACGTGCTAAAAAGGATGCTTTTTGATAGAAATACTCATCAGTCATTTCTGGATTTAACAGTTTTTCCAAACTCATAAAATTCATTGCCAAAGCCGCCATTCCAGATGCAGAAGAAGCAATTCCTGAACTATGCGGAAAAGTATTCTGCGTATCAATCGTAAAATGATAATCTTTCAAAAACGGCAGATAAACTTCAACTCTTTCTAAAAACTTTTGGATTTTTGGCTTGAAATCTTCTTTTGGTTTTCCTTCAAAAAGTAAATCAAAAGAAAAAGCATTTTGGTTTGTTCTTTTTTCAAAAACTAATTTCGTAATCGTTTTACAATTATTCAAAGTAAAACTAATAGAAGGATTTGCCGGAATCTGATTGTCTTTTTTCCCCCAGTATTTTACTAAGGCAATGTTACTCGGAGCGCTCCACTCAAAGTTTCCTTTTTCGATTGTTGAAGTATATGGATTTGGTATAAAATCAGTTGCTGTAAACATGAAATATAAATTTTGGCAAAGATAACTTTTTCATTTTTCCACCATATAAGTTATATAAGAAATTATAAGCGTTGCCTTTAAATGAACTTGCATTACTAATATGGTTTGATATTTTTTCCACCATATAAGTCATATAAGAAAATATAAGTGTTGCCTTTAAATGAACTTGCATTACTTATACGGTTTGATATTTTTTCCACCATATAAGTTATATAAGAATTATAAGAAAGCGTTACTAAAATGAACTTATATAACTTATATGGTTTGATATTTTTTCCACCATATAAGTTATATAAGAAAATGTAAGCGTTGCCTTTAAATGAACTTACATTACTAATATGGTTTGATATTTTTCCACCATATAAGTCATATAAGAAAATATAAGCGTTGCCTTAAAATGAACTTACATTACTTATACGGTTTGATATTTTTTCACCATATAAGTCATATAAGAAAATATAAGCGTTGCCTTTAAATGAACTTACATTACTTATATGGTTTAAACTTTTCTTTTGACTATTTTTGAATTCAAAATTTGATATCATGAATAAGTTCGTAAAAATCGCCATAGCTTTAGTAATTTGTTTAACAGTTGGATATTCTGCAAGTTTGGTTACTAGACCGAGTATTGAGACTTGGTATGTAACGTTGGAAAAACCAGTTTTTAATCCGCCGAATTGGATTTTCATGCCGGTTTGGACAGTGCTTTATATTTGTATGGCTGTTGCGGCAGCTTTGGTTTGGGATAAAATTAAGGAGCAAACCGAAAAAGTAAAAACGGCGCTTCTTTTCTTTTTAATTCAACTGACTTTAAATGCAATCTGGTCTTATCTCTTCTTCGGATTGAAAAACCCAATGTTAGCTTTAATCGAAATCATTCTTTTATGGCTGATGATTTACGAAACATACTTAAAGTTCATCAAAATCAATAAAATTTCAGGTTATTTATTGATTCCCTATTTATTTTGGGTTGCATTTGCAACGGTTTTGAACGCCAGTATTTGGTGGCTTAATAGGTAGTTTCAAGTTCAAGGTTTTTTTTGTTTCAAGTTTAATCAATGCGTTTACTTTATGAATAGAATTAAGCTCTTCGTTTTTAGTAAACAAAAAGTCGATAACCGCAAGGTTAAATTTATTGTGAGTAAAATTGTTTGAATAGTTTTATAGAATACCTAATAAATGGTAAAATAGCGTTAATTTATCTGGGTTTGCAAAAAACTGATTATAGGATTTCAATCAATTCCGAAGCTGTATTGACAACCAGTTTTGCACCGCTGTTTTTCAATTCTTCTTCTGTTCTGTAACCCCATGTCACGCCAACCGGAAACATATTAGCATTTACAGCCGTTTGCATATCAATGTCAGAATCGCCCACGAAAAGGATTTCTTCTGGTTTTAAATTCCATTTTTTACTGATTTCAATCGCTTCAAACGGATTTGGTTTTTTGAGTTCTTCTGTGCTTAAACCAACTGCTGTGTCAAATTGTTCAGGGAATAATTCGTGAGCTATTTTTTTAGTCAATTCATCAGCTTTATTGGAGAAAACAGCCATTTTTATGTTTTGTGAAGTCAGTTTTTCAAGCAATTCTACAATTCCATCATACGGTTTTGTTTTGAGCGTACAGATTTTGGTATATTCATCAACCATACATTCAAAACAACTTTCGATTTCATCATTAGAATTGTTTGTGGCTGGCAATGCTTTGCTTACCAGATTTCGTAAACCGCTTCCGATAAAATACTGGTAAGTATCGTAATCATGTGTTGGGTAACTTAGAGCGGTAAGCACTTTGTTCATCGCATCTGAAATGTCGTGTAATGAGTTGACTAAAGTTCCGTCTAAATCAAAAATAATTCCTTTAAATTTCATTCTATTAAATATTTTGAGCCAGAATAAACCCGCTTGTCCAGGCATTCTGAAAATTAAATCCGCCCGTAATAGCGTCTATGTTTACAATTTCACCGGCAAAATATAAGTTCTGATGAATTTTGCTTTCCATGGTTTTGAAATTGATTTCCTTTAAATCGATTCCGCCAGCCGTTACAAATTCTTCTTTAAAAGTACTTTTTCCGTTGACTTTAAATTCGGCTTTTGTGAGTTGCAAAGTCAGATTCTGCAATTGGTTTTTAGATAAATCTGCCCATTTAGTCTCTGAATCAATTCCCGAAGCCAAAACCAGACCTTCCCATAAACGATTCGGAAAGTCAAAAGGAGATTTTTTGGAAACGGCTTTTTTAGCATGTTCTTGTTTTAAGTCTTTTAAGATTTTTTCGGCGTCTTCATAATCAACATCATTCAGCCAATTGACAAAAATCGTAAACTGATAATTCTTATCATGCAGAATACGAGCGCCCCAAGCCGAAAGTTTTAAAATTGCTGGACCGCTCATTCCCCAATGCGTAATCAGCAAAGGCCCAGTTGATTCTAGTTTAGTGTCTTTGACTTTTACCGAAACTTTTGCAGCGACGCCTGGTAATTCCTTAATTCTCGAATCTTTAATGTTGAAAGTAAATAGGGAAGGAACAGGGCTCACAATTGCGTGTCCATGTTCTTGAAGCATTTCCCATATTTTAGGATTGCTGCCCGTTGCCATAATCAATTTTTCAGCAGCGTAATTATCAGTCTGCGTATCAATTTTCCAGTGATTTTCTTTTTTGAAAATCGATTGAACGCTTTGACCTGTCAAAACTTTTATGCCTAATTTTTCGGTTGCTTTTAAGAAACAGTCGATAATGGTTTGCGATGAATTAGAAACAGGAAACATTCTGCCATCTTCTTCAATTTTTAATTCAACGCCATGTTTCTCGAACCATTCGATAGTATCGCCAGAACAAAATTGGTGAAATGGCCCGCGAAGTTCTTTTTCACCTCGGGGATAAAATTTAACCAATTCGTTGGGTTCGAAACAGGCGTGTGTAACGTTGCAACGTCCGCCACCAGAAACACGAACCTTAGAAAGCACTTCTTTTCCTCTTTCTAAAATGGCGATTTTCAGTTTCGGATTTTTCTCTGCAATATTAATCGCGGTAAAAAAGCCGGCTGCGCCTCCGCCAACGATGATGATGTCGAAATTTTTGATCATATTTTTTTAGGTTGCCACGAATTGCACTAATTAGCACTAATTTTTTTATTTTACCACAAATTCCACAAATTGATTTTCGCATTTAATTTGTGAAAATTTGTGGAATTTGTGGCAAAATTTTTTAATCTGTGGCTAAAATTTTAAACTTTATATTTTGTCTGGATTATCAGAAATAATTCCGTTTACTTTGTAACTTTTTATTTTTTGAATGTCTTCTTTGGTGTTTACTGTCCAAGGTAAAACTAGAAAACCTTTTTTCTGCATTTCGCTTACATTATCAATGTTTAGTAATTGAAAATCGGGATGAATGGCTTTTGCTTTTATTTTTTCGGCGAAAGCCAAAGCGGTTTCGATATTTTCTTCTGTTAGAACACCAATTGGAATATTTGAGTTTAGTTTTGATGTTTCCGTCAGCATGTTCCAATCGAAACTTGAAATGATAAAATGCTCGTATTTCCAGTTTTTTTGTGAAATATATTCCTCGATTAACTCGACAACTTTAGGAGCAGTTCCTAGACCTTTTAATTCAATATTGATGAAGCATTTTTTGTCTACCAAATCAAAAACTTCGTTTAAAGTTGGAATTTGGTTTTCTCCATCAATTAGAAATGATTTTAATTCTGCCAAAGTAAAAGTGTTTACAAGACCTTTCCCATTGGTGGTTCTGTCGATGGTTTCGTCGTGAATTACGATTATATGCCCATCGGAACTCAAATGAACGTCGAGTTCTATTCCGTCTGAATTTAGGTCTAATGCCTTTTGAAAAGCTGGTAAAGTATTTTCAGGTTCGTAGGCTTTGGCGCCTCGATGTGCAATTTTGAGCATTTTGCAGTGTTTTTTTAACCGCAAAGGTCGCAAAGTTTTACGCAAAGGCACAAGGATTATAAAAAAAGTTAGCCACAGATTAAAAAGATTTAAAGGATTTTTTTCTTTTGCCACTAATTTCTCGAATTTCACTAATTCAAATATGATAAATAAATTCGTGGAAATTCGTGTAATTTGTGGCAGACAAAATCTGTGTTAATCTCTATAATATGTGGCAATAAAATTTAAAACACATAGAATCATAGATTTTTCTTTGTCTAAAAAGTTAGAAAAAAATGACTAGTCATTAACATAGTTTTGAGTTGATAACTATGTTTTTTTAAACAAGTGAAACGCCTTTTGTTCAGCTAGAAAAACTATGTCTCTATGTGTTTAAATAAAAGCTTTATTCCAATTCTAAAACCAAAGCTGATTTTGGCTCTAAAGTAATTTCAGTAGCCAAATCGAATGTTTTTCCTGTGATAACATCTTTTCCTGATTTGTAGTTTTTGATGTTTTCTTTGAAACGATTTGTTTTTACAACCTGCTCCTTTGCATTGTTATTGAAAATTACCATAACCGTTTTATTATCAGTATATCTGAAATATACATAAGTGTTATTTTCTGGAATGTAATGCGTCATTTTTCCAAAGTGAACCGCTTCGTTTGTTTTTCTCCAGTTGAATAATTTCGAAGAGAAATCAAAGAAAGCTGCTTGTTCAGCCGTTCTTCCTTCTTTGGTGAAAGCGTTGTTTTTATCGCCAGCCCATCCGCCTGGGAAATCTTGACGAATATCGGCATCACCACCTTTACCTTTATCACCGCCCATTCCGATTTCTGAACCGTAATAAATCTGTGGAATTCCGCGAACTGTTGCCAATAAAGTCATTGCTAGTTTGTATTTTGGTAAATCGTATTTGAACTTTTCATTCATGCGATCCGTGTCATGATTTTCGGAGAAGACCAAAATATTATTCGTATTTGGATATAAAAAATCCATTGCAAAATTGTTGTAGAATTTAATCAATCCGTTGTCCCAGCTTGGATTATCTTCGTTGAAAGCAGAAGTAATCTGGCTTTGAAGCGTAAAATCCATTACACTTGGAAGATTTGAATTGTAGTTTTCAATCGCACCAATTTTGCTGTCTTTCTGCCAAAAAGCTAAATTCGCCTGATTATGCATCCAGATTTCGCCCACAATATTGAAATTAGGGTATTCATTTGTAATAGATTTTGCCCATTCTGCCATGGCAGTTTTATCAGAGTAATTATAAGTATCTACTCTGAATCCGTCAAGATTCGCAAATTCAATCCACCAAATAGCATTTTGAGTTAAATATTTTGCAACCAAAGGATTTCTAAGATTCAAGTCAGGCATTGAAGGCACAAACCAGCCATCAACACAAACTTCCTGATCGATTTTTGAAGCATGAATATCGGTAATAACTTCACGTCTGTGGTGTGTTTGTGTGAACGTTTCAAATTGATTGAACCAGGTTTTGGTTGGAATATCTTTCATCATCCAGTGCGTAATTCCCCAGTGATTCGTCACATAATCCATAACCAGTTTCATGTTTTTTTTGTGCATTTCTGCAGAAAGACGAGCGTAATCGTCATTTGTTCCGTAACGCGGGTCAATTTTGTAAACATCAGATTGTCCGTAAGTGTGATACGAATGCTGTTTGTCGTTGTCTTCGCATAAAGGTGTGCTCCAAATTGTGGTTGCGCCAAGAGACGCAATATAATCTAAATTTTTGATGATTCCTTCGATATCACCTCCATGACGTCCGCTTGGATCTTGGCGGTTTGCTTTTTCAGTTAAAGAAACATTGCTGTCATTTTTCGGATTTCCATTAGCAAAACGATCCGGCATGATTAAGTAAATCAAATCAGAAGCATCATAACTTTTTCTGTCGGCAGAATTGGCTCTTCTTTCTTTAAGCGCATATTTCTGAGTAAAAGCGATTTTGTTTTTGTTTTTGAAAGAGAAAGTTAATTCAGAAGCTTTGACATCTTTTGTATCGATGGTTACGAAAAGGTAATTTGGGTTTTCTGTTTTCTCGACGTTTTTAATCACAATATTATTAGAAACCGAAGCTTCGTATTGTGAAATATTTTTTCCGTAGAACATAATCTGCAGTTCCGAATTTTTCATTCCGGCGTACCAGAAAGGCGGTTCTACTTTTTGGATTTGCGCTTTCGCGGAAGCGGAAAAAAGCAAGACCATTAGGATTAATTTGTAGAAATTGTGGTTTGTTTGAATCCTCATAATTTATAGTTTTATTTTTCCTGCAAGGTTTACAAAACCTTGTAGGTATGTTTTGAGAAAAGTTTAAACCTACAAGGTTTGCAAAACCTTGCAGGAGAAGAATTTAAACCATATAAGAAATGTAAGAACATTTAAGACAAAAATGGGGAGATTTCTATTTAAATGGACTTACATTTCTTATATGGTTAATTTAAATTATTTCGTTTCAATAATGCTTATTGCATATCCTCCTCCTGGAGCAGAAAACTGAGATAATTTTGATTTATTCGTTACAGCAATTTTCTTGATTGTGTAAGCTTGCGGATTTGTTTTGTAATGCGCATCTTTTGCATCAGCATAAATTGTTGCGGTGTATTTTTTGCCTTTTTCAAGGAAACTGAAATCGATGTTTGAGGTACGTGGAGTTTCTCCGTTTACGTTTCCAACAAACCAGTTGTTTTTTCCTTTTGCTTTACGAGCAACCGTGATAAAATCTCCAGGCTCAGCCTCAATATATTTACTTTCTGACCAGTCAACCGCCACATCCTTAATGAATTGGAATGCATCAGGAAAACGGTTGTAGTTTTCTGGAGTATCGGCAGCCATTTGCAATGGACTGTACATAGTAACGTATAATGCTAATTGATTTGCCAATGTGCTGTTTACATGAGATTTGTTCTCAGGATTCATTTTGCTGATATCCATTTCGAAGATTCCCGGAGTGTAATCCATCGGCCCACCAATTAAACGTGTAAATGGCAATACAGTAACGTGATTTGGTTTAGAACCTCCAAAAGCTTGGTATTCTGTTCCTCTTGCTGCTTCGTTTCCAATTAAGTTAGGATACGTTCTAGCAATTCCTGTTGGACGAACTGCTTCGTGAGCATTCACCATAATTTTATAATCAGCTGCTTTTTCGATAGCATATTGATAGTGATTGACAATCCATTGGCTGTAATGGTTTTCACCTCTTGGTAAAATATCACCTACGTAACCGCTTTTTACAGCATTGTATCCGTTATCGTTCATGAATTTGTAAGCAGCATCCATATGACGCTCGTAGTTACGAACAGATCCAGAAGTTTCGTGGTGCATAATGATTTTTACACCTTTTGATTTTGCATATTCGTGCAGCCCTTTTACGTCAAAATCTGGGTAAGGCGTTACAAAATCAAAAACATAATCTTTTGAGTGTCCAAACCAGTCTTCCCAACCTTCGTTCCATCCTTCAACCAAAACAGCATCGAACCCATTTGCAGCAGCGAAGTCAATGTATTTTTTTACGTTAGCATTATTTGCTCCGTGCGTTCCGTTTGGTTTTGCTTTTGAGAAATCAGTAACACCCAATTGAACCGTTGGATAATCGTTTGTATACGACCAAGAGCTTTTCCCTGTAATCATTTCCCACCAAACGCCAACGTATTTAACAGGCTTAATCCAAGAAGTATTGTCGATTTTTGATGGATCGTTTAAGTTATAAGTCATTTTTGAAGCTAAGATTTCTCTAGCGTCATCGCTTACGATAATCGTTCTCCAAGGCGAATGATTTGGCGCTTGCATATGACCTTTGTCTCCTTTTGCATCTGGCGTTAGCCAAGATTCGAAAACTAAGTTTTTGTCATCTAAATTCAAGTGCATACAAGAATAGTCAATCAAAGCAGCTTCGTGTAAGTTGATGTAGATTCCGTCAGCCGTTTTTAACATCAAAGAAGTCTGAACTCCTGTTGGAGAAAAAGATTTTTGAGAAACGTTTGCAGTATATGCTTTTTGAGATAAACCTCTAATTTCTGATAATTTAGATTTCGTATAATCGTATTCCTGAGTATCATAATCTCCAGGAATCCAGAAAGCAGTATGATCTCCAGTCATAGCAAACTGAGATCTTTCTTCTTTAATTACAAAATAAGTAAGATTCTTTTGCGCCGGAAATTCATAACGGAATCCTAAACCGTCGTCGAATAAACGGAAACGGATTACGATTTGTCTATCTGTGCTTTTTTGGTTTAAAGTTACCGCCAATTCATTATAATGATTTCTAATGTGATCTACTTCTCCCCAAACTGGTTTCCAAGTTTCGTCAAAAGTTGTAGTTTTCGTATCAGCAATGGTAAAGTCATTCAATAAAGATTTTTTGTCATCTTTAAGTTCAAGACCCAATTTACTGGTTTTTACAACTTCTTTGTTCTTGTATTTTAAATTGTACGTTGGAGTCCCATCGCTTTGAAGCGAAAATTCCATTACGAACTTTCCTTCGGGTGATTTTAACTGTTGCGCTTTTGCAACCGTGCTGAACGCAAACAAAATTAAACTTGCGAAAAATAAGTTTTTCATGTTTTTTAGATTTTAGAGTATTGTAATTTAATTAATTGGTGCGAGTTTACCAGCAGTTATAGTTTTGCCATTCACTATAATATTTAAATCCTGATCGCCGTCGACAGTAAAAGTCGTTTCGTTATGATTTACAGAAACTTTTAAAATCTGATTTCTGAAATTGATTTTAAACGAATAACCTTTCCATTCTTTTGGAATTTTTGGTGAGAAATGAAGTTGGTCATTTTTAACACGCATTCCTCCAAAGCCTTCCACGATACTCATCCATGTACCGGCCATTGACGTGATATGACAACCTTCTTCTACTTCTTTATTATAATCATCCAAATCCAAACGAGAAGTTCTTAAATAAAAGGTATAGGCCATATCCATTTTATCTAATGCCGCAGCTTGGATTGAGTGCACGCAAGGTGAAAGTGAACTTTCGTGAACCGTAAACGATTCGTAAAACTCGAAATTACGTTTTAATTCTTCTTTCGAAAAATGATCTTCGAAGAAATAAAAACCTTGTAAAACGTCTGCCTGTTTGATGTATGGAGAACGCAACACACGATCCCAAGACCACTTTTGGTTGATTGGACGCTGTGATTTATCCAAATCTTTTACCGGAACTAAGTCTTTATCTAAGAAACCGTCTTGCTGTAAGTAGATTCCAAGTTCTTCAGAAATTGGGAAATACATATCGTCTGCCACTTTTTTCCATTCCTGAATTTCATTCGCCGAAAGGCTCACTTTTTCAAGAATACGTTTGTGATCTGCAGGATATTCTGCAGCTACTTTTTCGATTTGTTCAGCAGCAAAATCAATACACCATTTTGCAATATAATTGGTGTAGAAATTATTGTTGATGTTGTTTTCGTATTCGTTTGGTCCTGTAACGCCAAGAATTACGTACTGATTTTTATCTTTTGAGAAAGAAGCTCTCTGGTGCCAGAAACGCGCAATTCCGATTAAAACTTCTAATCCTTTTTCTGGAATATAAGAGTAATCTCCCGTGTAGCGGTTATAGTTGTAAATCGCAAAAGCAATCGCTCCATTTCTGTGGATTTCCTCGTGTGTGATTTCCCATTCGTTGTGGCATTCTTCACCGTTCATGGTTACCATTGGATATAGAGCCGCACCGTTTTTGAAACCTAAATTGTCTTTTGCGTTTTCAATCGCTTTGTCCAATTGATTGTAACGATACGTCAATAAGTTTCTAGCCACTTGCTGATCTTTTGTCGCCATGTAAAATGGAATACAATACGCCTCAGTGTCCCAATACGTAGATCCGCCGTATTTTTCTCCCGTGAAACCTTTTGGACCAATATTTAAACGAGAATCTTTTCCTGAATAGGTTTGGTTTAATTGGAAGATGTTGAAACGAATTCCTTGTTGTGCTTTGACATCGCCTTCAATTGTAATATCTGACATTTCCCAAACTTTTGCCCAGGCATCGATTTGGTTTTGAAGCAAAGTTTCATATCCTAAAGCAACAGCAGATTTGATTACTTTTTCGGCTCCAGCCAAGGTATTTTCATGGTTTAAAGAAACGGTATAACCTCCAATTTTTTGAATGGTTGAGGTTTGTCCTTTAGCAATAATAGTTCCGTAAGTATATTGAACTTTATCTACCGTTGAATCGATTGTTGACGGCGAAATATGAGCATCTTCACCATTTGCCAAAATCGTATTGTGCATGAAAGTCGTAACCTTAAAATGCGTTTTGAACGTTTGAGCGGTTACAAAAGCTTCGTTTGTTCCTTTTTTAACTTCAAGAGGTTCCCAGAATTTTTCTTCCCAGTTGGCGTCTTCATTGGTTACACCAGCATCGATATACGGTTTGTAAACGATTTTTGCATCTTTGTTTAAAGGTGTAATATCGTATTTGATAACTCCGGCTTCATCTAAATCTAACGAAAGAAAACGACGCACGTTTACAGCGATTTCAGTTCCGTTTTTCAAAACTGCTTCAAAAGAACGATTGTACCATCCTTCTTTCATATTCAATTCTCTACGGAAGTTTCTAACTTCGGTACATGTGTTTAAATCAAGATTTTCTTCGTTGATTTCAATGTCAATTCCAATCCAGTTTGGAGCATTTAGTACTTTGGCGAAATATTTAGGATAACCGTTTTTCCACCAGCCCACTTTTGTTTTGTCTGGGTAGTAAATTCCGGCAATATAGCTTCCCTGGAAAGTTTTGCCTGAATATTTTTCTTCAAAATTGGCGCGTTGTCCCATAGCACCGTTTCCGATACTAAAAAGACTTTCAGACGATTTTACGCGTTCTGCGTCAAATCCTTCCTCGATAATTGACCAATTGTCTGGTTTTATATAATCTTGGTTCATTTATTTAATTTGATAATGAGTTAATTAGAAAATGAGATAATTGCACGATTTAGAAATTATCTAATTGGCACATTTTCTAATTGATTAATTTTTCTATAAAGTCTGCTGTGATTTGGGTAAAATCTTTAAAAATATGATCAGCTTCATGTAAAATTGTTTCCTCACCAATTCCAACACTTACCATTTCTGCGATGTTTGCTGCCTGAATTCCGGCAACAGAATCTTCAAATACGATTGAATCTTTTGGGTCAATGTTTAATAATTGAGCCGCTTTTAAGAAAACTTCAGGGTCTGGTTTTGCGTTGCTGACATCGTTTCCGTCAACAATAACATCGAAGTAAGACAGAACACCCGTTTTTTCTAGAATTGGTCTTGCATTTTTGCTGGCCGAACCCAGTGCAATTCCCTGATTTTTATCTTTTAATAGTTTTAGAATTTTTAAAACTCCTGGAAGAACCTCACTTTCATCCATATCAACCAAATAAGACAAATAATCTTCGTTTTTTTTAATAAGCCATTTTTCTTTGTCTTCCTGAGAAGCCTGAACATTGCCTAATTCAAGTATGATGTCTAACGAGCGAACACGGCTTACGCCTTTTAAAAGTTCGTTATGTTCGTGGGTAAAATTTATATTTAATGACTGGGCGATTTTCTGCCACGCCAAAAAGTGGTATTTAGCGGTGTCTACAATAACTCCGTCAAGGTCGAATATAAATGCCTTTTTGTTCATTTTAGGGGAAAAATTAATCTTAATTATATTTTTTGGGAAACGTCGTCTACGTCTTTTACTTTAGAAACCAAAGCCGCAGCAATTAGAAAGCTGACACCGCTTGTAACTAAAGCATAAATAGCATCTCCATTGTAAAGGTATTTTACAATTGGGCCTCCGATTAAAGCATTTACGATTTGTGGAATAACCACAAAGAAGTTGAAAATTCCGATGTAAACACCCATTTTTTTAGGCGTAATAGATCCTGCAAGTATTGCGTAAGGCATAGCCAGAATACTTGCCCATGCGATTCCGACTAAAATCATAGGCAATACGATCCAGTTTTCATTTGGCATGAAGTAAATCGATATCAAACCGATTCCGCCAATGACTAAAGAAAGGGAATGCGTTGCTTTTCGCCCGATTTTTTTGGCGATATATGGCAAGAAAAACAAAGCGACAATAGCAGAAACAAAGTTATAAACACCAAACAGGATTCCGACCCAGTCTCCAGCGTCTTGATATTGCTGGCTAGAAGTGTCGTCGAGCGGCAGTCCGTAGATATGATGTGCGATGGCAGGAGTCGTAAAAACCCACATGCCGAATAATCCGAACCAAGAAAAAAACTGCACCCAGCTGAGCTGACGCATTGTAGCTGGCATTTTTGCAAAATCACTAAAGATGTCCGTGATTTTTGATTTTTCCTCAGAATCAGAAACCACCACATTTTGCGGATTTTCAAATTTTGCTAATTCTTCGGGCGAGTATTCTTTGGTTGTGAATACAGTTACTAAGATGGAACCAATTAAAACTGCAGCGCCAATGATAAATGACAAAGTCAGATTTAAGGGTACGCTTCCAGGAACTGTGCTGTTTGGAACACCGAAATATTTCGTTAAAATATAAGGAAGTGCAGAACCAATTACGGCTCCAAAACCAATTAATGAAGTTTGGATACTGAACCCCGCAGTATGCTGGTCTGTTCTTAAATTGTCGCCAACAAGTGCACGAAAAGGCTCCATCGCAATGTTGAAAGAAGCATCCATAATCATTAACATTCCGGCTCCAACCCATAGCGCAGGCAGTACAGAAATGAAAATATTAGCTTGTGGCATTAGAATTAATCCCACCGAAGCTAAAACGGCTCCCACTAAAAAGAAAGGTTTTCGTCTGCCGAATCTCCCCCAAGTTTTGTCGCTGTAATGACCAATTATTGGCTGCACTATTAATCCCATTAAGGGAGCAATAATCCAAAACCACGAAAGTTCATGCACATCGGCACCAAAAATTTGAAGAATCCTGCTGGCATTTGCATTCTGAAGTGCAAACCCCATTTGTATTCCCAAGAAACCGAAACTCATGTTCCAAATTTCCCAGAAACTTAATTTACGCTTTTCCATTATCGTAATTTGTGAAAATTATACGATAAGCGCTTTGCTTATCAAAACTTTGTTCTTTTCGAAGTAAAACTAAAAGCCTTGACGGGCGTAAAATTATAAATTATTTTTTTATTTATGCTAATAAAAAAGCCATAAAAATAAATTAGAGCTTTAGAAAGTATTGATTTTAAGAAAATTAGTCAGTAGATTCTCTTTTTATCAGATGCGTTTCTATAACTTCTGTAATGTAATTTTCATTGTGTTCTTCATCGTCATCTTCTTCGGCTTCTATGCGTTCGATAAGCATTTTAGCGGCTTTATTTCCCATCTTTTCACCACTCTGACTTACTGTTGTAATAGTTGGCGTTGAGTATTTAGAGATAATTCCGTCTGTGAATGCGATTACGGCTAAATCTTCAGGAACTTTTAATCCCATTTTATTGGCTGTTTTGATAATCGTTACGGCAAAAAGCTCATTTACAGCAAAAACAGCATCAAAAGCGCGGTCATGCAAAAGTTGCGAAATTGTTATTTCGCAAGTATTGACATCTTCAATTTTTATGATTAAATCTTCGTTAAAAGGTAATCCGTTATCCAATAACGCTTTTTCGTAGCCGTCTGTTCTTAGTTTCCCGACACTTACATAATCAACTGTAGTAACCAGTGCAATTTTTTTTCGTCCGCTGTCAATCAAGCTTTGAACAGCTTCGTAAGCAGCGGCTTTATCATCAATAATTACTTTATCGCATAAAATATCATTGGTTACGCGGTCAAACATTACAACCGGCATCCCTTGATTGATAACCTCTGTAATATGATGGAAATCGCCTTTAAACTGAGTTTCTTTAGAAAGAGACATGATAAAACCATCGATGCTTCCGTTGGCCAACATCTCCATATTTAGGACTTCTTTATCAAAAGAATCATCTGATACGCAAATAACGACACTATAGCCATGTTCGTTGGCGACCTGCTCAATTCCGTTGATAACGGTAGAGAAAAAATAGTGTACAATTTCGGGAATAATGATGCCGATACTCTTGGTTTTTCGGTTTTTTAAACTAAGAGCAATGTTGTTTGGCTTATAGTTGTAAAACTTCGCAAAAGCTTGAACTTTTAGTCGAGTTTCTTCTCCAATTTCAAGGCTGTTTCTGAGTGATTTAGAGACAGTTGAAATCGATACATCAAGTTCCTTTGCGATCTGTTTTAAGGTTATTTTACGTTTCATGTGGTTAGTTGAAAAAAATCTAATTAATAATAAAGGTATCTGATATTTTTATAATTGACAATTTTAACGCTAAAAGATTACAAAAAATAGAAAGTTTTCAACACTACCACGTTTTCGTAAAGCAATAAAAATTGCCTCTGGTCGAGCACGTTAATAAATTCATAATTTTGAAATTCGAAGTAAAATTAAAAACTTAACTAACAATCACAAACTCAAACTAATTTAAACAAAAAGTATGAAAACAATTTACAAAAAGTTGTTATTTTTATTCCTATTGTTGCCATTTAGTGTGTTAGCTCAAAGCACTCTAAACGGGACTGTTGTAGATGCTGCAACAGGTCAGCCAATACCGGGAGTAAATGTAAATGTACAAGGTGCTCCTGGAGGAACATCAACAGATTTTGACGGTAAATTTAAGTTAACAAATCTAAAAAATGGAGACAAAATTCTGGTTTCATTTATCGGATACAAAACTGAAACCGTAAATTATGCCGGTCAGTCAACTTTAAGCGTTTCTTTACAGGAAGATACCAATCAGCTGCAAGAAGTTGTGGTGCAGGTAGGTTACGGTACTGTTAAAAAGAAAGATGCCACAGGATCTGTCTCTCAAATTTCTGCAAAAGAATTTAATAAAGGTATCAACGTAACTCCAGAAAGTTTAATCGGAGGACGTATTGCTGGTGTAAATGTTGTTGGAGGAGGAGCTCCGGGCGCAAAAGCAGATATTAGAATTCGTGGAGGATCTTCTTTAAGTGCTTCTAATGATCCATTGATTATCTTAGACGGACTTCCGTTAAGTAATGCAGTTCCAAGTGGTGCTACAAGTATTTTATCTACTATTGATCCAAACGATATTGAATCTTTTACGGTATTGAAAGATGCTTCTGCTGCAGCTATCTATGGTTCGCGTGCCGCTAATGGTGTAATCGTAATTACAACTAAAAAAGGAACAAAAGGTGGTGTGAAAGTTAACTTCAGCTCTCAAGTTGGTATTAATACGGTTGCTAACACAGTTGATGTTTTAAGCGCAGATCAATTCCGTAACTTAGTAAATACTTTAGGAAATGACGCTCAAAAAGCAACCATGGGTACCGCTAGTACAAATTGGCAGAATGAAATTTTCCATACAGCTTTAACAACAAACAATAACATCTCTGTAAGCGGTTCATTATTTAACAAATTACCAGTACGTTTATCTGTTGGAAATGTTGATAATCCTGGAATCTTAAGAAACACTTCTTTTGAAAGAACAACGACATCGATATCGTTAAACCCAGTATTATTTGACAATCACTTAAAAATTGATATTAGCGGAAACTTGTCTTTCAGTAAAAATCAATTTCAGGATGAGGGTGCTGTAATTGGTTCAGCAATTAGTTTTGACCCAACTCAGTCTCCTTATCAAGCAGGTTCTCGTTATGGAGGGTACTTTGAGTGGTTAGAACCAAACGGAAATATTGCATTGTTGCCTGCTAAAAACCCTGTTGCTAGATTAAATCAGGAAGATAAAAGATCTAAATCTACAAGAAAATGGGGTAACATCAGCCTTGATTATAAATTCCACTTCTTCGAAGATTTAAGATTCGTAGCAGAAGCTGGTATCGACAGATTTGATAGCAGCGGTTATAACAGACAAAGTACAGAAAGTATTCTAGGATTCCAGCCAGTTGCTTTTACGGCTCCAGGTTATGTAAACTTAGGAAACTATGATACGTATACTGATGATCTTCAAAATAAAAATTTAAATACGTATTTTGTTTATAGCAAAAATCTAGGAAAACTTAAATTAGATGCTACAGCAGGTTACAACTATCAGTTGTTTCAAAAAGAAAAATACCAATCTGGAGCGCTTACACAACCTGTTGAGACTAGAAATGAAGATGTTATTACTGATCCAGATGTCAATTTACAATCTTATTTTGGTCGTTTAAATTTAGGTTGGGACAGTAGATATCTATTGACTTTAAACTACAGAAGAGACGGAACTTCTCGTTTCTCTGAAGAAAACAGATGGGGTAATTTTATGGGAGGTGCCTTTGCGTGGAATATTGCTGAAGAGTCTTTCTTAAAAGATAATGAAACACTTTCTAGCTTGAAATTGAGAGTTGGTTATGGTACAACTGGTCAGCAGGATATTTCGGCTCAGTATGATTATTTGAGAAGAGTTACTCTTGGTACTGTTAACACTCAATACGTATTTAATGGTGTTGTTTATAAAACAGCCAGACCTGAAGGATACAACCAGAACATCAAATGGGAAGAATTGGCTGAGATGAATATTGGAGTTGATTTCGGATTCTTAAAGGATAGAATTACAGGATCGGTAAACTATTTCGATAAAAAATCAACAGATTTATTAGCTGATGTATTGGTTCCGGATGGTGCAAACTTAAGAAACCAAGGATTTAATAATATTGGTAATCTAAGAACAAAAGGACTTGAGTTCAGTCTTCAATCTGATATCATCAAAAAAAGTGATTTTAATTGGAATGTTGCGGTTAACGCTACTTACTTAGATCAGAAAATCGAAAGTTTAGGACAGACTGTAGAAGGTTTCCAAGGTTATGAAGTTGGAGATAACATTCAAGGAGGAAATGGAAATAAGGTATTGATTAACACTGTTGGATTTGCTCCAAATTCATTCTTCGTTTACGAGCAGTTATACGATGCAAACAAAAAACCAATCGCTGGAGCTTATGTAGATAGAAATGGTGATGGTAAAATTGATGCTTCTGATCGTTACAGATACAAAAAACCAACAGCAGATTACACATTTGGTTTGTTCTCAACTTTAAACTACAAAAAGTTTGATTTTACAATGAACTGGAGAGCAAGTTTAGGAAATTACATTTTTGATAACGTAAATTCTAATCTAGGATATTCAGATGCAGCATTAAGAAGAAATAATGATTTGTCTAACCTTAGCTCAGATTATTTAAACACAGGTTTCAAATTTGAAGATAATGGAACACAACGTTATTTGTCTAATTATTACATAAAAGATGCTTCTTTCATAAAACTTGATAATGTAACTCTTGGATATACTTTAGATAAATCATTATTAAAAGATGTTTCATTAAGATTCTCTGCAGGTGTTCAGAATGTTTTTGTACTTACAAAATATGATGGGTTGGATCCGGAGAAATTCAACGGAATTGATGGCAACGTTTACCCAAGAGCTAGAACATATTTGTTTGGAGTAAATGCAAGTTTCTAATAGTACATTGAAAAACAAAATTTTAAAACATACAAAATGAAAATATCATTTAAATATATATCTTATTTCTTCCTATTTATTTTAGGGATAAGTATGACGCTTACTTCGTGTACTGACGATTTAAACGTGACGCCAAAGGATGATGATGAGTTTTTATCTGAAACTTTTTTTCAAGACCCAAACTCTTACAAACAAGTATTAGCAAAGTTGTACGCTGGTTTATATGTTGGAGGTAATGATGGAGATGGAGATGCAAGCCAGCCTGGTAGAAATCCTGATATTGCAGGACTTGGTGGAGATTTTAGCAGTTATCTACGTTTACTTTTTGTAACGCAAGAATTTACAACTGATGAAGCAATTATTGCTTGGGCCGATGGTACTTTGCCAACGTTAAACACTCAAACTTGGTCACCAAATAATGAGTTTTTATATGGGACTTATTCTAGAGCATCTTACCACATCAGTTTGGCAAATGAGTTTTTAAGACAAACTACAGATGACAAATTAGAAACCAGAGGTGTAGATGCAAATCTAAAAGCTGAAATTGCAACTTTTAGAGCGGAGGCTCGTTTTTTAAGAGCTTTTTCTTATGTTAACTTAATGGACTTGTTTGGTAATGTGCCAATTACTACAGAGGCTGATCCAGTTGGATTCTTTTATCCTGTGCAAAAATCAAGAGCAGAAGTTTTTGCTTTTGTAGAGTCTGAATTGAAAGAATTAGAAACTATCCTTCCAGAGGCAAAAGCAAATGAGTATGGAAGAATCGATAGAATTGCAGCTAAATTTTTATTGGCTCAAATTTATTTAAATTCTAAAGTTTATACTGGAACAGAAAGATATAATGAAGTAGGTACTTTATGTACAGAAATCATTAACTCGAACTACAAATTTGCAAATGTTCCTTACGCTTATCTGTTTTCTGCAGATAATGATAAAAATGGTGCTCAAAACGAGTTTATTTTCCCAATCATCAGTGACGGAATCGCTATTAGAGCAACTGGTGGTGG
Organism: Flavobacterium foetidum; assembly: GCF_004634245.1. Classification (GTDB taxonomy): domain Bacteria; phylum Bacteroidota; class Bacteroidia; order Flavobacteriales; family Flavobacteriaceae; genus Flavobacterium; species Flavobacterium foetidum. The sequence continues at coordinate 91,461 of NZ_SJTF01000004.1, read as the reverse complement.
AATGAGTTTTATTCTTCACGCTTCTATTGGAGGTAGTATGGATGCTGCTTCAAGAGGAATGGATGGAGGTTGGCAGGGAATCAGAACTCGTAGAGAATTTGTCGCTCTTTTCCCTGATGCAACAGCAACTGGAGACAAAAGAGGTACATTCTATACTGACGGACAATCATTGGATATTACTAATATATCAACATTTACAGATGGTTATGCTGTAACAAAATATATTAATAAAAAAGCAGATGGTTCACCAGGACAAAGAACTGATATTCCTGATACCGATTTCCCAATGTTTAGAGTTTCTGATGCCTATTTAATGTATGCTGAAGCGGCAGTTAGAGGTGCAAGTACCGCTAATATAGGTACTGCAGTTGGTTATATTAACCAAATCAGAACTAGAGCTGAAGCCGCTCCAATTTCTGCTGCAAACCTAAATCTTGATTTTATTTTGGCAGAAAGAGGAAGAGAGTTATTCTGGGAATGCCACAGAAGAACAGATTTGATTCGTTTTGGAAAATTCACTGGAGGAACTAAAATCTGGCAATGGAAAGGTGGCGTGATGAACGGAACTGCGACAGAATCACACAGAGATTTAATGCCAATTCCTGCTAAAACAATTCAGGCTAATCCAACTTTGAAACAAAATCCAGGATACTAACATCTAATAAAACTGAAAAATGAAAAATATATATAAAGTTTTAATCGCATTTATTGGTGTGCTAGCGGTGTCATGTAATGCTGATGCTGTAGACGAGAGACCAGTTCTTGATGCGGTTGTGGCGCCAGAAATTACTGCTCCGGCAACAGGACAAAATTATGTCCTTGATGTTGAAAAAGCTGCAGAAGAAGTAGCTAAGTTTACTTGGTCAGCGGCAGAATATTCTAATACTGTATCAATTAGATATAATTTATTGATAGACAAAAAGGGAGGTGATTTTACAGCGGCTAAAGTCCTTGAAGCAACTACAAATAATGTAACAGAAGTTTCTGTACTTGCCAGAGATTTGAATCAGGCGGCAATTGATCTTGGGGGCGTACCCGAAGTAGCGGCCCAATATGATGTAAAAATTACATCAAATGTTTCAGGAGGATTTACTCAGGTTTCAAAAGGACTGATTTCTATTACTGTAACTCCTTATGTAGGTAAAGTAGATTATGATTTCAATGATTGGTATTTAGTGGGAGACGCTACTGTTTCGGGTTGGGATAACAACAAAGGAAACCAGATTTTGTTCAGAAGTGGAACAAATGCTAATGAATATAAATTTACGGGATTCTTTAAAGCGGGAGCTTTTAAAGCTATTAAAAACCTAGGAAGCTGGGCTCCAATGTATGGCGGTTCAGGTGGTTCTTTAGCATACAGAGGTGTAGAGGCTGATGCTGATCCTGCAAGTTTTGTAATTCCTGCGGATGGATATTATACTTTTAAAATGGATGTTCAGAAATTGACTTATTCATTAGAACCATATGCTGCTGGAGCTAGCGCGCCAAAATTTGATAAAGTTGGTATTATTGGAGATGCAACTGCTGAAGGATGGGTTGCTTCAACTCCTATGGTGAAATCAACATTCAATGCGCATATCTGGACTTTAGGCGTAACATCTCTAAATGATGGCGGAATGAAGTTTAGAGCTAATGATGCATGGGATGTGTCTTGGGGAGGAACTACAGCCTTTTCTGGTGGAGGAAATGGTGAAAATATTCCAGTAGCAAAATCTAAATATCTTATTTATTTTAATGATTTAGACGGAAGTTATGTGATGATTCCTAATCAATAAAACTTCAGTTAATAACTGAAAAAGGGCTATCTCCGGATAGCCCTTTTTTAATCGACTAACTAAACAATCACTATTATGAAAAAAACTCTACTATCAATATTTTTATTGATGGCGGTAACTCTTTTTGCCCAGCAACAAACAGTTACTTATTCAATAAATCCAACCACTTTTGAAGATACAACACCTGTCACGATAACCATTAATGGTACAAGTGTTAATGAAGCTTCATGGGGAATTAGCGCCACTCACGCATTATATCTTTGGTCTTGGTCTTATGATGTAAACGATACCAATCAAACAGATTCTCCATTAAACGGAACTTGGACTTCATCAAATGAGGCCAGTAAATTTACCTATAACGCAGGAGCCGATACTTATACAAAAACAATTACCCCTTCTTCGTATTTCGCAAGAAACGGAATAGGAAGAATTGGTTTTTTGATCAAAGCTAAAGATGGAACAGGAGACAAGAAATCGCAAGATATTCTTGTTGAAGTTGGTTCCTTTCAGGTTAGTTTGGCTTCGCCAATAGAAAACAGTAGCACGATTATTGCTTCAGGTGCAAGTTTTAATATTGCTGCAACCAATACCAATGGAGTGGCTAGCTACACATTGAAATCGAATGGAGCTACATTAAACACAGCAAGTACGGCCAATTATTCTTATACCCATACCAACATTGCCAGCAATCAAACCTATGAATTGATTGTGGTTCAGGGCACAACTACTATTGCAAAGAAATTTTCTGTGGTTGTAAATCCGAACACAGTTTCTGAGGCTATGCCTGCTGGCTTGGCTGATGGGATAAATTATAATGTTGCCGATGTTACAAAAGCAACTTTAGTTTTAGACGCGCCTTCTAAGGATTTTGTTTACGTTGCGGGAAGTTTTAACAATTGGCAACCAACATCAGCTTATGCTATGAAAAAAGATCCTGCTTCTGGAAAATTTTGGCTCGAATTAAACGGACTCGTGTCGGGCGTAAACAATACCTATCAATATTGGGTAGTTGACACAACTCCGCTAGCCAGCTCGCCCGTAATGGTAAAAACGGCAGATCCTTATGCTACTTTGGTTTTGTCTCCATATGATGATCCTTGGATCCCTGCAAAGTCCTATCCTAATCTGCCGGTTTATCCCTCAGGTCAGCAGTTTGAAGTTTCTGTTTTAAAAACAGGACAAACTCCATATAACTGGCAGGTGACGAATTTTATAAAACCTGAAAAAGAAAAACTGGTTGTTTATGAAGTTCTAGTTCGTGATTTCGACGCTGGCCGAAATTATCAAAGCTTAATTGACAAAATCGATTATTTTAAAAATCTTAAAATAAATGCAATTCAATTAATGCCGGTAATGGAATTTGAAGGTAACGAAAGCTGGGGTTACAATACGTCATTTCATATGGCTTTGGATAAATTCTACGGGACTTCGGATAAACTAAAAGAATTTATCGATTTGTGCCATCAAAACGGAATAGCAGTTATTCTTGATGTTGCTTTGAATCATGCTTTCGGAAGAAACCCACTGGTGAGGATGTGGATGAACGATCCAGACGGAGATGGTTTTGGGTCGCCAACTAGCGAAAATCCGTATTTTAATACGGCAGCAAGGCACAGTTACAATGTGGGAGAAGATTTTAATCATCAATCTGACAAAACACAATATTATGTACAAAGAGTAATCAAGCAATGGATTCAGGAATACAAAATTGACGGTTTTAGATGGGATTTAACCAAAGGATTTACACAAAACTGCACCGATTCGGATAATGCATGTACAGATGCTTATCAGCAAGATAGAGTAGATGTTTTAAAGAAGTACGCAGATTATTCATGGAGTTTAGACCCTACACATTATACTATTTTTGAACATTTGGGAACAGATGCAGAAGAAAAACAATGGGCAGATTACAGAGTTGCAGAAAGTCCAAGCAAAGGAATCATGATGTGGGGAAAAATGACAAACCCTTACAATCAATTGTCAATGGGATATGCTTCAGACAGCAATATTTCTAGAATGACCAGTTCGAGCAGAGGTTTTGCAGCAAATCGTTTAATGGGTTATGCCGAAAGCCATGATGAAGAACGTTTAATGTATAAGAATGTGCAATACGGAGCGTCTTCTGGATCTTATAATGTAAAAACATTAGATACTGCTTTGTCTAGAATGTCTGCAATTGGCGCGGTTTCGTTACTGGTTCCGGGACCAAAAATGATTTGGCATTTTGGAGAACTGGGCTGGGAGAATTCTATTTTTACCTGCAATAACAATTCTGTAAATACCGACTATGACGCAATAGGAGGAGATTGCAAATTAGACACAAAACCACAGCCGCAATGGACAGATAATTGGTTAGGAAATACAAATCGCAGTAAAATTTATAATGATTGGGCCAAGATGATTACGCTGAAAACCGTAGAACCAGTGTTTCTAGGAAGTGCGACAGTCTTAAATGCAAACTCATTAAGTGTAAATATTAAAATTACAAATGCGGCGCTAAATTCAACACAATTAAAAGATGTCTTGATTTTAGCCAATTTTGATGTTACAGCACAAAATATTTCGACAGGATTTCCGTACACCGGAACATGGTATAATTTGATGGACAACTCTGCCATAAATGTTTCAGATATAAATGCGCCAATAAACCTTCTCCCGGGAGAATACAGGATTTATGGTAACAAAACTGCAAATCTGGCAATAGAAGATTTTGAAAAAGAGAAAACGGTTAGTTTACATCCAAATCCGGTATCAAGTTATTTTACCTTAAATTTTGCTGTGTCAAAAGTGCAAGTTTATTCGGTTTCAGGAAGTTTGGTGAAGGATTTCACTTCAAATAACGATTTAAATCATCAATTCCATGTAAGCGATTTGAAAGCTGGATTATATCTGGTAAAGGCATTTGATGCAAACGGTAATTCGCAGACGATGAAATTCATTAAAAAATAAAAAGTAGTTAGGTTAGGTTAGTAATGAAAAGGGCTGTTCTATTAATTTAGACAGCCCTTTTCTGATTTGATTTTTTTACTTTTTTTTGTCGTTGTATTCGCCGATCACAGCAAAATACCCAAAAATTCCTAACCCTAAAACAATCAGTGGTGTGAGGATAAAAAGGATAATAATACCAAAAACCAGATCTTCCTGCTGATCCGATAATAATTTAGGCAGACCAAACTCAAACACGCAAAAGTACGCGGCCGCAACTGCCAAAATAACCCATAAAACGCCTAAAGCTTGTTTGACTGTATCCATGTTTTAATTATTAAAGATGATTAATTTTGTTTTTATTGTCAATGTAAATCATTCCTATTACAAAACAGACCGAAGCGATAATAATAGGATACCAAAGTCCGTCAAGGTAAAAATCACTTTTTCCGGCCGCTTTTGCATGCGTCACAAAATAAGTTGATATTGCCGGAAGCAGACCTCCAAAAATGCCATTTCCAACATGATAAGGAAGCGACATCGAAGTGTATCTGATTTTAGTTGGAAACATTTCAACCAAAAATGCTGCAATCGGACCGTAAACCATCGTTACAAATAATACCTGAACAAAAACCATAAATATCAATTTCCATTCGTCAGCAGAATTTATATTAATTGTAACTGTGCTTTGAGATTCTTTATCACTAAAAGCTGTTTTTTTTTCAATATACGAAGTCCCATCTGTATAGGTTTTAGAAATTGTAGTTACCGATGCATTATTAATATTTTCTGTATTTTGAGTGGTTTTTGCTGCGATTTCTGTTTTATTTTTAATATCTGTTGTATTATACATAGCGCTATAAATAGGTCTGTATAAGAAAATCGCCAATAGCATTCCGAGCATCATGATATATTTTCGTCCGACTTTATCGCTGAGCCATCCAAAAAAAATAAAAAAAGGAGTTCCTATCAATAATGCAATTCCGAGAAGGCTATCAACCTGCGAAGAGTCTATATTCATGACCGTTTTCATAAAACTCATAGCATAAAATTGCCCGGTATACCACACAACGCCTTGCCCCATGGTAGCGCCAAAGAGTGCTAGTAAAACAAATTTTAAGTTATAGCGGTTTCCAAAACTTTCCTTTAACGGATTGCTGCTTGTTGTTCCTTCTTTTTTAGCTTTCGCGAAAACCGGAGATTCATCCATGTTTTTTCTGATCAGGTAAGAAACACCAACCATGGCAATCGAAACCCAAAAAGGAACGCGCCATCCCCATAAATCAAAAGCTTCTGCAGAGAGTACAGTTTTGGTAGCGAGAATTACCATTAATGAAATGAACAAACCAACAGTAGCAGTAGTTTGAATCCAGGATGTCCAGTATCCTTTTTGGCCAGCAGGAGCGTGTTCTGCCACATAGGTAGCCGCGCCTCCATATTCGCCTCCGAGCGCAAGACCTTGAAGCAAACGTAAGATCAAAACCAGTAAAGGTGCAAGAAATCCGATAGTTTCGTAACTAGGAATGCAGCCAATCAAAAAAGTAGATCCTCCCATTAATAATAAAGTAGCCATAAAAGTATACTTACGACCGATGATGTCTCCTAGTCTTCCAAAGAATAAAGCTCCAAACGGGCGAACAACAAATCCGGCTGCGAAAGTGGCTAAAGTAGACAAGAATGCGGCTGTGGGATTATCGCTAGGGAAAAATTTTGTTGAAATAACGACGGCTAAACTTCCAAAAATATAGAAGTCGTACCACTCAATCATTGTTCCCATAGAAGAGGCTGAAATTACTTTCCAAATGCCCTTAGTAGAAGTTTCGCTCATAAAACTGCTTTATAATCTTGTTAGTAAATCAAGTTTAAAAATATAGTTTTACGAATATATAAGATATTTTTTTATTCAGTCAATACTTTTTTAACAAAAACTATTTATTTGTTGACATTTTGGTTTTAAAATCTAAAGTAAATTTGAAGAGGTTTTAAACCGCAGAGAGCGCAAAGATTTATGCAAAGGTTCGCAAAGTTATTTTTAAACTTTGTGAACCTTCCGTTTTTTTTTTTGCGGTCAGATAAAACAAAAAAGCATAAAAAACAAAAAACCCGAATATTGCTATTCGGGTTTTGTGGTACCTCCAGGGATCGAACCAGGGACACATGGATTTTCAGTCCATTGCTCTACCATCTGAGCTAAGGTACCGTGCTTGTTTGTTGCGGGTGCAAAGATAGAATCATTTTCCGTTTATCCAAAACATTTTTTTAAAAAAATCAATTCGTATCTTCGCAACAGCAAAAAATGAGTTATGATTTTAACAGTTGATGTTGGAAATACTAGAATTAAAGCGGCTGTATTTGAGGGTGATACTGCTTTAGAAAATTTTATTTTTGAAAAAAATGAACTCGAAAAAAAAATTGAAATAATTTTAAAAAAGTATTCTGAATGTACCGATTTAGTAGCCGCATCAGTCGGTCAAATCGAAAAAGAAGCTTTTTTGACATTCGAAAACGTCTTAAAAATACATTTTCTAACGCACGAAGATGTTTTTCCGTTTATCAATAAATATGCAACGCCAAAAACTTTAGGAATCGACCGAATGGTTTTAGCGTCGGGTGCGGTTTTGCAGTTTCCTAAAAAAAATAGACTAGTCATAGATGCAGGAACTTGCGTTACCTACGATTTTGTCGACGAAAATGACCATTATCTGGGGGGCGCTATTTCTCCAGGGCTTCGTTTGCGATATGAATCGATGCATAATTTTACGGCCAAACTGCCGTTATTGGCATTAGAAGCTCCAGATTCCTATATAGGAAACTCGACCACACAAGCAATGCATTCGGGAGTTGTTAACGGTTTCGTCTATGAGATTGACGGATTTATCGATGAATATCGCAGACAGTTTTCAAATTTTATCATAATTTTAACGGGAGGTGATGCAGATTTTTTGGCTAAACGATTAAAAAATACCATATTTGCCAATTCAAATTTCCTGCTGGAGAGTTTGAGCCAAACATATCAATATAAAATCGACAATGATTAAAAAACTTATAATAAGCGCATGTCTGCTTATGTCGTTCGTTTCATTCGCGCAGCAAGGTACCGCTTCGCCTTATTCTTTTTATGGAATTGGTGAAGCAAGATTTAAGGGAACTTTGGAGTACAGATCTATGGCAGGGGTTGCAGTAGAGCAGGACAGTATTCACCTTAATATAGAGAATCCAGCAAGTTATTCCAATCTTGGGCAAACAACTTTTACGGTTGGAGGAACTTTTGCTACTTCAAATCTAAAAACCAGTTCTCAGTCTGAAAAAGCGCAAAGAACTACTTTTGATTATTTAGCGTTAGGAATCCCAATGGGAAAACTAGGAGCTTCTTTCGGATTAATACCCGTTTCTTCTGTTGGATATAAAATTCTTAACGATAATACAGGAACAGAAGGCGCTACAAGTGCGCAGCTTGATGGAAAAGGCGGTGTTAATAAAGTATATTTTGGTTTGAGCTACAAAATTATGCGCAACTGGAATGTGGGTGCCGATGTGCAGTATAATTTCGGAAAAATCACAACGACTAGTATTGAAGCAGTTACCGGTGTGCAGAATGTTACTACAGAAGAGAATATTGCAGAGCTTTCTGGAGCAAGCTTCACAATTGGTACCATGTATCAGACCAAGCTTTATAAAAAGGTTAATTTATTTACTAGTTTAAGCTATGCTTTTGCAAGCACTCTAAATTCAGATAATACTAGAACAATTACAGTAAGCGGTGATGCAGACCCATATACATATGCACCAAATTCTCAAGAACTAAAACTTCCGAACAAATTAAGTCTTAGTGCCGGTATTGGTGAGTCGAGAAAATGGCTGATAGGTACAAGCATGGTTTTTCAAGGCGAAGGACAGTATGCAAATTATTACAACCAAAGTTCAAATGTGCAGTACGAGAAATACTCTAAATATGCGATAGGAGGATATTTTATTCCTAATTACGCTTCATTTACAAATTATTTCAGCAGAATTACTTATAGAGCAGGATTGAAATACGAAAAAATTGGTTTGATCGTAAAGAATGAATCTATTAAAGATGTCGGAATGACATTAGGGGCAGGTTTCCCTATTACAGGATCTTTTTCAAATGTTAATCTTGGAATTGAATTTGGTAAAAGAGGCACAGTGTCTTCTGACTTGGTTCAAGAAAATTACGTGAATTTTAGCGTAAGCTTCTCGTTTAACGACAGATGGTTTGTGAAAAGTAAATTCAACTAAAAAACATTGTTTTTTTTACTTTTTTAAGCTCATTACAATTTACTACTTTTGGCAAATGAATGTACCAAAAAGATATAGTCTTATAGTTGTCACAGTTTTTGCTGTGACACTGTTTTTTGGATGCGAGAGTAATTTTAAAGAAGTTCAAAAAATTAATTTCTCCGAATTTGTCCCTGCAAGCGACGCCGACACAGTCAATATAAAATATACAGATTCAGGACGTATCACAGGAGTTCTGATAAGTCCAAAAATGCTTGATTACTCCAATCTAGATTTTCCTTTCACCGAATTTCCAAAAGGAATAGATGTCACTTTGTATGATAAAAAACAAAAGCGTACCTTTATAAAAGGTAATTATGCTGTTTCATATAAAAATACAGGAATTATCGATTTGATCGGGAAAGTAAAAATAACATCAGAAACAGGGCAGGTCTTAGAAACAGAACAATTGTATTTTGATCAGAAGAACGAGTGGTTTTATACCGAAAGGAAATTTAAACTGACCGATGCAAAAGGAGTTTCATTTGGACAGGGAATAGATTTCAGCAAAGATTTTAAAGTAATCAATTCACAGCGTGTAAGCGGTGAGATTGAATCATCAGAAGAATAAATATTATGGGTTATTTAAAATATACACAATACGTTTACATCGTTTTTGGACTTTATTTTGTTTACGACGGTTTTACAAAATTAAACGAGCAAGATGATAATGCTTCTTTAAGTTTTATTATTGCCGGAATGGCTATTTTCATGTTCTTTTTTAGGAGAAGATTTGTCAAAAAGTTTGAAGACCGCAACAAAAAAAAGTAAAAAATGGAAATTAGTATTATAATCATATGTTTAATACTAGCTGCTTTTTTTTCGGGAATGGAAATAGCTTTTATTTCTTCCAATAAAATTTATCTTGAAATCGAAAAAAAGCAAGATCATTTTTTATCCCGTATTTTAACCAAACTTACCGAAAACCCATCAAAATTTATTGCTGCGATGCTCATTGGCAACAATGTAGCGCTGGTAATCTACGGGTTTTTTATGGGCGATATTATTCTCGGCTGGATTTCCTATTTCGGTTTTTCGTTTTCAAACTGGCTCAACGTTTTGGTGCAGACCTTGATCGCGGCGCTTATTGTTTTGCTGACTTCCGAATTTTTCCCAAAAGTCTTTTTCCAGATTTACGCCAATTCGCTTATTAAAATTTTCGCGCTTCCAGCTTATTTATTCTATAGGATTTTTTATTATATCTCGAGTTTTTTTATCTGGATTGCCGATTTTGTGCTAAGCCGATTCTTTAAAACTGAGGGCGACCAAGTGCATTTGTTCAGCAGAAGCGAACTTGGAAATTTTATTACAGAGCAGATGAGCACTGTAGAAGATGACGAAGAAGTTGATTCTGAAATTCAGATTTTTCAGAATGCTCTCGAATTTTCTGGAGTTAAGGCAAGAGATATAATGTCGCCGAGAACAGAAATAGCTGCAGTCGATTTATTTGACAGCGTCGATGACCTTAAGGCTATGTTTATAGAAACCGGCTATTCTAAAATAATGGTCTATCAGAATAATTTAGACGATATAGTAGGTTATGTGCATTCGTTTGATTTGTTTAAAAAACCAGCGACTATAAAATCGGTTTTGATGACCGTCGAATTTGTTCCTGAGACCATTCTTATAAAAGATGTGTTGACATTATTATTGAAAAAACACAAAAACGCAGCCGTTGTTTTGGATGAATATGGTGGCACTTCTGGAATTGTCACTGTCGAAGATATCGTAGAAGAACTGTTCGGCGAAATTGAAGACGAACATGATCTTGACGAGGAATTGATTGAACAAGAACTAGGAGAGGGTAAATACTTGTTTTCGGCAAGATTAGATGTAGAATATCTCAATGAAACCTATAAATTAATGATTCCCGAAGAAGATTCATACGGAACTTTAGGCGGGTTTATAGTAGACTTTACAAAAGAAATCCCTCAAAAAGGAGAAAAAATTGTAATTGATAACTTTCATTTTGTCATAAAAGAAGCCACAAACAAGAAAATTGAATTGGTTAAATTGACAATAAAAGAGTGATTTTTTTAATTAATGAAAAAAATTGTGTAAAATAAAACCCTAGTTGTATTGTTATTAACTAGATAATTGTATTTTCGCAAACTGAATATAAAATTAACGATAATAAAAATGGCAGTTTTAGCAAAAATTAGACAGCGTTCCGCTTTATTGATAGGGGTTATTGCACTTGCATTATTTGCATTTATAATACAAGATCTATTTACAAGAGGAACATTTGGTCAAAGTTCAAAAGATGTAGGAAGCATCGATGGAAAAGATATTTCATTTGAAGACTTTAGAGTTAAAGTTAGCAATCTTGAAAAAAGTGGGCAAGGAATAACTTCCACTGAAGCTGCAAACAGAGTATGGGATCAAGAGGTTTCAATCGCATTATTATCAGCACAGTTTGATAAATTAGGATTGAGAGTAGGTGAAAAACACCTTATCGAAGTTTTAAAAGCTGATCCAAATATTGGTAAGAACCCAATGTTTCTAAATGCTGCAGGAATTTTTGATATTGCAAAATTCAAAGATTATTTTAAAGCAAATCCAGAAGCGGCTCAATTTATTGCTCAAAAAGAAAAAGATGCTGAATTGAATGCGAAATTCCAAATCTATAATACTTTAATTAGAGCAGGACTTTATACAACTGCAAGCGAAGGAAAATTAAAGTATGAAATGGAAGCAAACAAAGTAAACTTTGCTTATGCAGGGGCACTTTATTCTTCTATTAAAGACAGCGAAGTAAAAATTTCTGATTCAGAAATTACCGATTATATGAAGAAAAACGAGAAAAAGTTTAAAGCAGACGCGACTCGTGAAATTCAATACGTTTTAGTTGAAGACAAACCATCAAAACAAGATGAGGCAGATATTAAAGCTAAATTGACAGCTTTATTGTCGGCAAGATCTGAATACAACGAAAAAACAGGAAAAACAGATACATTGCCAGGATTCAAAAATGCTACAAACATTGCTGAATTTGTAAACTCTAATTCTGATATTCCTTACGATTCTACTTATATTCCTAAAAATGCACTTCCTGCTGTAGATGCTGATAAATTGTTCAGTCTTCCTGCAGGTGCTATCTACGGGCCTTATGTGTTCGGAAGATATTATGCTATCTCTAAATCTTTAGGGTTTAAAGCTGGTGTAAATGCAAAAGCAAGCCATATCTTAATCGGTTATGAGGGTTCTCAAACTCCAAACCAAAAAGAAAAAAGAACTAAAGAAGAAGCTAAAGCTAAAGCTGAAGAAATCTTATCTCAAGTTCAAGCTAATCCAGATAGTTTTGTGATGTTGGCTATTACAAGCTCTGATGATTCTTCTGCTCAACAAGGTGGAGATTTAGGCTACTTTGGTCCAAACGCTATGGTAAAACCATTCAATGATTTTGTATTCAGTAACGGAATTGGAAAAGTAGGTTTAGTTGAAACTCAATTCGGTTTTCATATCATTAAGATCACAGATAAGCAAGACGGAATTCGTTTAGCTACTATTGCTCAAAAAATCGAACCTTCTGAAGCTACTTCAGATAAAGTATTTACTTTGGCAACCAAATTTGAAATGAATGCCGGAGAGAAAGATTTTAATGCAGCTGCAAAAGAATTAGGATTAAAAGTTTCTCCAGAAGTTTCTGTTAAAGCTATGGATGAAGCATTTGGTCCTCTTGGAAACCAACGCAACATTGTAAGATGGGCATTTGATAAAGAAACAAGCAAAGGAGATGTAAAACGTTTTGAATTGGCAAATATCGGTCACGTAATTGCTCAGTACAAAGGGGAGAACAAATCAGGATTGGTTTCTGTAAATATGGCAAGACCATACGTTGAGCCAATCTTGAAAAACAAGAAAAAGGCTGAAATTTTAAAAGCTAAAATGACAGGTTCAAGCATTGAGGCAGTTGCTAAAAGCGCAGGTGTAGCTGTACAACAAGCTACAAACGTAACGATGGATAACCCTGTACTTCCAGGAGGTGTAGGGCAAGAGCCAAAAGTTGTAGGTAATGCATTTGCTCTTGCTGCAAACAAGCTTTCTGCTCCAATTGAAGGAAACACAGGTGTTTATGTAGTGAAAAACATCAGCACGGTAAAAGCTCCAGCAATTGCAAACCATGCAGCTTACATAGAGAAATTAAAAGCTCAAAGCGCTTCTGATGCGAGCAGAGTTTTGCCAGCTTTGAAAAACAACGCTAAAATTGAAGATAACAGATTGCAATTCAACTACTAATTTTTAGAAGTTAACTTATAAAGAAGCCCGAAACACATTACATGTTTCGGGCTTTTTGCTTTAAATTTTAGCTAATTGTATTTCGTGCTTTTTTTTAACATTTAAAATGTGTAAGTGTAGCAATAATAGAAATTTAATTTAAAAAATTTGTGATATTCAAATTATTACAGTTAATTTGTCCGATTTTTATTTTAACAAAGTAAATTGTAGTAATTTCTGTTGTTAATTAAGTTTGAAAAGAACAACCAAAAACAAAATCTTTTAATAATCAGACACTTGATGTTTTCTAAGTTAAATATTTTTAGAAAGAAACCAAAAGTTTATACCAAAATTGAAAATCATATTTTCGGTATAATCACGGAACTTTTAAAGGTTAGCAGCACCGACATCAATGTTGATGAATTAGGAGGTAAGTATTATCTTAGTAATGAGGAGCAGCATTTTAAGGTAACAATTCTAAGCAACGACTACGTAATCAGATTAACCAATACCCGAGACTCTGTTGCTGAAAAATACGACAAAGTGTTCGTTGAAGATGTTTTGAAAGCTGTAAAAGAAGAAAAACACAGACGAATGGAGCTCGTATATGATTCGATTACCAACAGTATAGAAAAAATGGCAGAGCGTCTTCATAATACGCTTATCGAATCAAACGAGCAGGAAAACCAAGCTGTTCGCAGATTAGAAACCAGCGAAATAGAGAATAAAAAAGCAAATTCAAACTGATTGCTATAAAATCATTTCCTCATAAGTAAGGATAGTTTCATAGCCTTTTGAAGCAAAATATTCTTTCGGATTTTCTTTTGAAACAACCATAACAAAGTCGCCGCCCCAAGCCCCAAGACTTTTGATAACGCCAGTAAAATCTGGAAAAACAGCTTCTTTTATAGTCTGCATTTCAAGAATTCTGCTTAGGTGGATTTCATGTTTCTGTACTGCCGAGGCAAATTCTTTCAATGTCTTTGCATTTAGTATTGATGCCGTGATTTTGTTGTTTGCCGCAATGCTTTCGCTCAGATTATGATTTTTATGATTATTATAAGAGTAAATAGCCGATTTGCTGTTCTGTTTTTTGTTCAGATAAACAAAATAGATATGGTTTGTAAAATCAGGCTTAAAATCAACAGGTTTTGCGATATTATCCTTAATTTGATAGATGATTGGAGTATCGTTTTGGGCACAAGCAATATCGTAGCCGCTTCCTCCAAAGCTATTATTCAATAATTTAAAAGCATTAACATCTGCCCATTGCGCAACATTATTGATTAAAGTAGAAGAAGTCCCGAGTCCCCATTTGCGTGGAAAAGTTAGATGGGTGCTTACCTTGTGACCTTCTGACTGGTCTATAAAACTAGGATTTAAACGATATGCTTCGTGCAATATGTTGATAAGAGTGCTTTTTACAGTTTCAGTTTTAGATTCTGTTTTGTTGATGATGTCACTGAACAAAATGGTGTCTTCAAACCATATTCGATTGTCATAATCATAGCTTGTCCATTGAATCTCGTTGTTTTTGCCGTTTTCAATTACCAGGTCCTGACCGAATTTTGTTGGCAAGGCAAAAGCATCTGCTCCGTCCAAAACAAGGTATTCTCCAGCGATAAAAAGTTTTCCGTTACTGTAAAAAGTTGTTGACATAATTGTCTTTATAGTATTATAAAAATTCCAATATTTTAAACTCCAATTCACAACATTGGAATTTGCAATTTAAAACATTGGATTTTACAGATTAGTTTATTTTCTTAAGCTTTCTATAAATTCGACTACTGCGCTATGGGTGACAGTTGTTTTTTTGAAGTGCGACTTTATCAAATGACGTTCTTCATCAGTAGCCTCAAATTGATTGATAATATTGTTTAGGTGCATTTTCATATGCCCTTCCTGAATTCCTGTAGTAGTCAATGAACGCAGAGCTGCAAAATTTTGTGCAAGTCCTGCAGCAGCTACAATTTCCATTAATTCGCTAGCAGACGGTTTTTCAAGAATTTCAAGACTCAGTTTTACCAAAGGATGTAAAGAAGTCAGGCCGCCTACAGTTCCTAGAGCAAGCGGAATTTCAAGCCAGAAAGTAAAAATACCGTTCTCGATTTTAGCATGCGATAAACTTGCGTATTGTCCGTTTTTTGAAGCATAAGCATGCACTCCGGCTTCAACAGCTCTAAAGTCGTTACCCGTTGCTAAAATTACGGCGTCAACTCCGTTCATGATTCCTTTGTTGTGTGTTACGGCCCTAAAAGGTTCTGCTTCTGCAATTTGTACAGCCTGAACAAAACGTTCGGCAAATAACTGTGGATCCGAAATGTGTTTTTCTGTCAATTCTTCTACAGGGCAAGAAACCTCTGCTCTAACTAAACAATTAGGGACATAATTAGAGAGAATGCTCATAATTACCTGCAAAGCATCATCGTTAGTAAACAAATCTGAGTTTTGAAATTCCTCTTTTAAGGTTGATGCAAATTGTTCCAGACAAGAATTTATAAAGTTGGCTCCCATGCTGTCTTTGGTCTCAAAAGTGGCATGAAGCTGATAGTAATTTTCAAGAAGACTTCTTTTGTCTTTTAGTTTTAGGTCAAGAATTCCGCCGCCGCGCTGTTCCATATTTTTAGTTATAGACTGCGTTTCTGAAAAGAATTTTGGCTTAATCTGATCAAAAAAAGCATGAAGTTTTTCGGCATCACCATTAAAAGTAAAATGAACTTGCCCGATTTTTTCGGTATCTATTACCGTAGTTTTAAAACCACCACGTGTCGACCAGTATTTTGCGGCTTTAGAAGCTGCAGCAACCACAGAACTTTCTTCGATGGCCATCGGAATGGTTTTGTATTTTCCGTTTATCAAAAAGTTAGGAGCGATGCCAAGCGGAATATATAAGTTTGTAATTGTATTTTCTATAAATTCGTCGTGAAGCTGCTGTAGCTTTTCGTCTGAATTCCAGTAATTTCTTATAATCGTAAGGGCTTCTTCGGGATTTGAAAAATAGGTTTCAGCAATCCAGTTTATTTTTTCTTTTTTGGATAATTTCGAAAATCCGGCAACGGCATTGTTCATTCTCAATATATTAAATAATAATGTTGCGGCAAATATACCATTTTAAGAGTTTTGTTTAAAATCAATTTGAAAGTTCAAAATACGCAATCGTTATTTTTTTTAACATTTAACACTTAAAATGTGTATTATGTTTGTTTTTTTTACTAAAATTGGGCTCTTTTTATATTTAAAATAATTTCTAATGAATACAAGTAAAATTACTCTAGTTCTTTTATTTTTGATTACGACCGCTTTCGCACAACAGAAAATAACTGTTGAAAGTATTTACGGTGGTGCATTTCGTGCAAAAGGTATGGATGAGCTGCAATCTTTAAAAAATACGAATCAGTATACTGTATTGAATATAGACCAAGCAGCTAGAAGTATGCAGATAGGACTTTATGATTTTGCGACTCTTAAAAAAATCAATAATTTAATAGACACTAAAGATTATAAGGCACTTGCAGACGGAATTGATAGTTACACTTTTGATGCTTCCGAAAAAAAGATCTTAATTGCTTGTAATTCAAATAAAATATTTCGTCACTCTTTTACTGCTGATTACTTTATATATGATATAACATCAAAATCATTGACAAAATTGGCTGATTTTCAGATTCAGGAACCCACTTTTTCGCCTGACGGAACAAAAATCGCCTACGCTAGAGAGAACAACTTGTACATCTATGATGTAGCATCTAAAAAATCTACAGCTGTTACAACTGATGGAAAGAAAAACGTAGTAATAAACGGTATTACAGACTGGGTTTACGAGGAAGAGTTTGCATTTGTACGCGCTTTTGACTGGAGTAAAGACAGCAAAAAATTAGCATACATTCGTTTTGATGAAAGCCAGGTTCCAGAATTTTCGATGTCAATCTTCCAAAACTATTTGTATCCTGCAACCGAAACTTTCAAATATCCGAAGGCGGGAGAAAAGAATTCAGAAGTATCATTGCATATTTATGATGTTGCAGGAAGCGCAACCAAAAAAGTTAACTTAGCCAATTACAATGATTTTTACATTGCAAGAATGCAGTGGACTAATGATAATAATGTTCTTTCAGCTCAGGTTTTAAACCGTCATCAGGATAATCTTGATTTGCTATTTGTAGACGGAACAACAGCTGCGCCAAAAGTAGTTTTGAATGAAAAAGATAAAGCATATGTTGATATAACAGATAATCTGACTTTCTTAAAAGATAATAGCTTTATCTGGACAAGCGAAAAAGACGGCTTTAATCATATTTATGTGTATGATAAAAACGGAAAACTTAAAAATCAGGTAACTAAAGGAAATTGGGAAGTTACTTCTTATTACGGTTTTGACGAAAAAACAAAAACGATTTTCTATCAGTCTACAGAAAATGGTTCTATAAACAGAGATCTTTATAAAATTGGTCTAGACGGAAAAAACAAGCTTCGTCTGTCTTCAAAAATTGGTACTAGTGCGGCAACTTTCAGTCCGAACTTCGAGTACTTCATAACAACTTATTCTAGTAATTTACAGCCAACGACATATACATTAAATGAGGCTAAAACCGGAAAAGAAATCCAAGTTATTGAAAACAATCAGGATCTTGCCGAAAAATTAAAAGCATACAACCTTCCTACTAAAGAGTTTTTTGTTCTAAAAACGGCAAAAGGAAACGAATTAAACGCTTGGATATTAAAACCGAAAAATTTTGATCCTTCAAAAAAATATCCTGTATTCATGTATCAGTATTCAGGGCCAGGTTCACAGCAGGTAAACAACGACTGGAATAATAATGATGATTATTGGTTTTTATCATTAACACAACAAGGTTATATTGTGGCTTGTGTAGACGGTAGAGGAACAGGATTTAAAGGTGCTGATTTCAAAAAAGTAACTCAAAAAGAATTAGGAAAATACGAAGTAGAAGACCAGATAGATGCGGCAAAAGTTATAGGGGCTTATCCATACGTTGATGCTTCAAGAATTGGAATTTTTGGCTGGAGCTATGGTGGTTTTATGTCGTCTAACTGTATTTTCCAAGGAAATGATGTTTTCAAAATGGCAATTGCAGTTGCTCCAGTAACCAACTGGCGTTTTTATGACAGTGTTTATACCGAAAGATATATGCAGACGCCGCAGGAAAATGCAAGCGGTTACGACCAAAATTCTCCAATCAATCACGTTGAAAAATTAAAAGGAAAGTTTTTATTGATTCATGGATCTGGAGATGACAACGTACACGTTCAGAATTCAATGCAAATGATGGAAGCTTTGATTCAGGCTAATAAACAATTTGATTCTCAAATTTATCCTGATAAAAACCACGGAATTTATGGTGGCAAAACACGAATTCAGCTGTACAACAAAATGACTAATTTCATTAAAGAAAATTTATAAATCTAAAAACATTTAATCTTAATTAAACATCGAATACTATGGTAGAAACTAAAGTAAAAACGGCGCATCCAAAAGGGCTTTGGGTATTGTTTGGAACGGAGATGTGGGAGCGGTTCAATTTTTATGGAATGCGGGCATTATTGACTTTATTTCTTGTGAATTCATTATTGATGAAGGAAGAAGAAGCTTCACTAATTTACGGAGGTTTCCTCGGTCTTTGTTATCTAACTCCAATGCTTGGCGGTTTTGTAGCCGACCGTTATTTGGGTAACAGAAATTGTATCTTATTAGGAGGATTATTGATGGCTACTGGACAAATGCTTTTGTTTACCAGTGGAAGCGTTTTTGAGTCTAACCTCGACTTAGCCAAAATCATCATGTATTCTGCATTAGGGGTAATTGTTTTCGGTAACGGATTTTTCAAACCAAACATTTCCAGTATGGTGGGGAGTTTGTATCCAAAACAAGAAAAAACAAAATTAGATAGTGCTTTTACTATTTTCTACATGGGAATTAACATTGGTGCATTTTTAGGTCAGTCAATTTGTCCTTTGTTGGGAGATGTTAAAGATGCTGGCGGAATTAGAGATATTCACGCTTTTAGATGGGGATTCATGGCAGCATCTGTAGCGATGTTGTTAGGAACACTTCTTTTCTACGTCTTAAAAAATAAATATGTAGTTTCTCCAGAAGGAAAGGCATTAGGAGGACTTCCTTCTAAAAATGATGCTTCTGATTTTGAAGAAGGAGAAGCGCAGCAAGCAAACTTCTCTAATAAGGCTTTGGTAATGGCCGGAATCGCTTTTGTTGCTTTAGGTTTCTTTTTTCACTATGTAGTTGGACAGAATTTAATTTACACACTAATCTATTCAAGTGGTTTGTCTCTAGCAGGATTGATAATTTCCGATACTTCATTAACGAAGATTGAAAGAGACAGGATTATTGTAATCTATATTGTTTCGTTCTTTATTATTTTCTTCTGGGCAGCATTCGAACAAGCAGGATCATCTCTGACTTTTATTGCGGATAACCAGACAGACAGGCATTTCTTTGGATGGGCAATGCCTCCGTCAATGGTTCAGATTTTTAACGGATTGTTCGTTGTGATTTTAGCTGTTCCTTTCAGTATTTTATGGGATACTTTAAGAGCTAAAGGAAAAGAACCAATTTCTCCAGTAAAATTGGCTGTTGGTTTAGTAGTGATTTCTATCAGTTTCTTTATGATTGCCACTCAGGTTTCGTACATCGGAACTTCAGGGCTTTTATTAGTAAAATGGCTTATTTTGTTATACTTCCTAAATACATGTGCCGAATTGTGTTTGTCTCCAATAGGTTTGTCATTGGTAGGTAAATTATCTCCAAAACGTTTTGCGTCATTATTGTATGGAGTTTTCTTTTTATCTAATGCATCTGGATATGCTTTAGGTGGAACTCTAGGATCTATCTTGCCGGCAACTGGAGATAAATTCGCAAAAGCAAAAGAATTAGGTATCGACCTTCAGGCAGTTTTAGATAAAACAATAACTCCAACTGCAGAGCAAATAGCTTTATTAGACCAGCACCAAATTAGTGCTCAAAATCCAATTTTTGCTGGATTTGAAATCCATAATTTATATGAATTTTTCATGGTATTTGTTGTTTTAACAGGTATTGCTGCAATACTATTGTTTGCTTTAACGCCATTGTTAAAGAAATTAATGCACGGTGTTAGATAAAGTATTGAAATAAAAAAATATAGAAAACATCAACTCTGTCCTAAAATACAGGGTTGGTGTTTTTTTGTTATTGCTTTAAAAAGAAAAGTTTAAAATGAAGCATATTGTTACATTAGAAGAAATTCAAAATTTTGAAGGCAAGTATCCAAAGCAATTGTGGTACTTGTTTTTTGTTGAAATGTGGGAGCGTTTCTGTTTTTACGGAATGCGTGGAGTGCTCACAATTTTTATGGTCGATCAACTTTTTTTGAAAGAAGACCATGCCAACCTGCAATATGGAGCCATTCAGGCTTTTGTGTATGCATTTACTTTTATTGGCGGTATTTTTGCCGATAAGATTCTAGGATTTAAAAAATCACTTTTTTTTGGTGCAATCGTAATGATTCTTGGTAATCTTTTAATCGCCATTGCACCGCATGATTTGTTTTATTACGGAATCGCTTTTTCTATTATCGGAACAGGCTTTTTCAAACCAAATGTGTCTTCTATGGTGGGTGAGCTTTACAAAGAAGATGACGGCAGACGTGATGCAGGTTACGGAATGTTTTATGCCGGAATCAATGTGGGTGGTCTTTTAGGAGGTGCGCTTTGTGTTTATTTAGGTAAATATTACTCTTGGGAGCTGTGCTTTTTATCAGCAGCTATTGTAATGTTCTTTGGGCTAATTACCTTTATTTTTACAAAAAAATACTTGGGCCCAATTGGTGATTCGCCATTACTGGCAATGGACGCTGGCAAAAGAAAACTTCGCGAACTTGGGGTTTATGCACTTTCTCTACTGAGTATTCCGTTTATTTTTATAATGGTAAAGAATACAGATTATACCGATTATTTCATGTATACAATCGGTATTACTGCAGTAGCTTACTTTGTTTATGAGCTGATTAAATTGGGAGACGTCAAGCTGCAGAAAAAATTGTTTGCGGCTTTCCTGTTTGTTTTTTTCTATCTACTGTTTAATACGATTTACGAACAGAGCGGCGGGTCGTTGTCTCTTTTTGCCAAGGACAATTTAGATGATAAATTATTGTTTTTTACCATTGACCCTAATATCATCAACAATAGTTCGAATACTTTCTTTGTGGTAGTATTGAGTCCGTTGATTGGCTTGTTATGGATTTGGATGGGTAAACGAAAAATTGAGCCTAATACATTAATAAAATTCGGAGTTGGATTTTTGTTTTTGGCTGCTTCATTTTACATTTTTTACCTGACTCGTTTTTTTGCTGATTCAAAAGGAATTGCATCCTTAAATGTTTTTACATTTGCTTATCTCGTGACCACAATAGGCGAACTGTGTTTAGGGCCTATCGGAATGTCGATTATCACAAAACTCTCACCTAAAAGATTATTCGGAATGATGATGGGGTTATGGTTCTTGGCTGCCGCTTTCGGACAGCTGTTTGCCGGTAAACTAGGTGCTGAAATATCGAAATCAAATACAGGGACTACGTTGCTTTCTAAATTGCAGTCTTACACAGACGGGTATTATCAGCTAGCGATTTATTCTTTAGTTGCGGGTGTTGTTTTGCTTGTAATTTCGCCTTTTTTAAAAAAATTAATGCAGGAAGTAAAATAGCTTCAGCGTATTTGGTTTTTGATTAAATTTGTAAAAAATAGCTATCATGAAAAAAATACTACTTATCGCTTTGTTTTTTAGCATTTCTGCCTTGCAGGCACAAGAGTTAAAATGGTATACCGATGTTAGAGAAGCAATTACAGTGAGTAATAAATCTCAAAAACCCATGTTGATGTTTTTTACAGGAAGCGACTGGTGCGGATGGTGCATTCGCTTGCAGAATGAAGTATTGAAGACGCCTGAATTTAAAAAGTGGGCAGAACAAAACGTAATTTTGGTAGAGTTGGATTATCCTAGAGCCGTGGCGCAGACTCCAGAAATCAAACTCCAGAATAACGAACTGCAACAGGCTTTTGGAATTCAGGGATTTCCGACGGTGTTTTTTACAAGTGCAGAATCAAAAGATGGAAGAATAAATTTTAAAGGATTAGGCAAAACCGGATATGTGGCCGGAGGACCAACTGCATGGCTGAATGTTGCAGAAAGCATAGTGCATCCTAAAAAAATATAGATATACCTAATTTTTATAGTTACTGAAAACTCCTTACAATTTGTACGGAGTTTTTTTGTTTCCGTAAGAAAAATTATGCAATGTTTTTCTAGTTTTACTTTTTTGATATTTTTTTATCAATAAAAAAACACATAATGTATTTTTTATAACTTAAAAAATTGGATAATTAAAATATTATGTTAATTTCGTCATGCTAATCTAACCAAAACCAAATTTAGTATGACTAAAAAACTACTTATCCTACTGTTTTTTTTAGGTTCATTTTTTATGCAGGCTCAAAACTTAGCGTGGAGAACCAATATGACCGATGCTATTGCTATTAGTAATGAACAAAAAAAACCAATGTTAATTTTCTTTACCGCTGCAGGTGTGTCTGATAATCTGCAAAATGAGATATTTAAAACTCCCGATTTTGCTGTTTGGTCTAGAGACAACGTAGTGCTTGTAAAATTAGACTTGTCTGATTCTTCTGCAGATCAGAGCGAAAAAGAGCAGAATTTAAGATTAAAGGATGCTTTTGGAGTGCAGGATCTTCCTGAAGTTTGTTTTGCCATGGCATCTGTTAGAAAAAACAAAACCACTTTTAGTGCACTTGGAAAAATTGCCTATAAACCAGGAGGCGCAAAAGCATGGATTGCCGAGTCGAATCTGATTTTGCATCCAGTGGAATAGTAAATGTAAATTTCGATTTTAAAAAATATCCCTTTCATTTTTGTGAAAGGGATATTTTTTTAGCAAGTATTTAAAATTCCTTTCGAGAATTCTATTTTTTTTTGTAGTTTTTTTTTGGTTTTAATAAAAAAAACTTCTTTAATTGTGAAATCCTGTTTTCTTTGGGTTTTGTTGAATTTTTGCTAATGATTTGTATGATTTGCTGATAATTTTATGCTATTTTAGGCGCGTAAACTTAATTAAACCATGAACTTATGACCCAAAAATTACTTATCCTACTGCTTTTTTTAGGTTCACCATTTACCCATGCACAGAGTTTAGTTTGGAAAACAGATATGAATGATGCGATAATGTTGGGTGTTGAACAAAAAAAACCTTTACTGATTTTTTTTACTGCTGCAGGAATGCCGCAGAATATACAGAATGAGATTTTTTCGACGCCAGATTTTGCAGTCTGGTCTCGTGACAATGTTATTCTAGTACGATTAGATTTGTCTGATCAGAACATTTCAAGCACTACTATGGAGCAGAATGTACGACTAAAAACTGCTTTTGGTGTAGAAGAACTTCCTCAGGTATGCTTCGCAATTGCTAGCGTAAAGAAAGGAAAAACAACATTCAATAAATTAGGCCTTATGCCTTATAAACCCGGAGGCGCAAAATCATGGATTTCTCAATCTAATCTGATTTTAAATCCGGAGTAATAGAATTCAATCTAAAGTATCCCTTTTCTTTTGTAAAATGAAAAGGGATATTTTTTTTCAAACAGCTTTTTTCCCAACGCACAGCAAATGTTTTTGAGTTTGTGGCATCGGCAATTACTAATTTGGGAGAAATTTTCTCCAGCATGCGTTCTGCATTTATTTTCGGTGAATTTGTTACAATAACGATTTCAGGTTTTTCGTTCGGATAAATTCCGGTGCTATCAATTACTAAAATCTTATGTCCATTAAAAAACAGTAGATTTTTCAATTTTTCTGTTCTTTGTAATAACCCAAAATTTGCCGTGACATAAGCGTCTAAAGCTTTGTTTTTTAGATTTTCATTATCTGAAAAAGCGTGAATGCTTTTACCGTTTTTTTCTGCTATTAGAGTGTTTTTTGAAACATTGAAAACGACAAATTCGTTCTGATGACCTGTTTCTCTTTTTGTGTAAATAAAAGACAGTTGTAAAACAATGAAACAGCATAATGTCATAATCAGATTGTTGTAATTTGGTTTCTTCAGCCATAAAACAGAAAAAAATAGTACCAGATAACAAGTGGTCAAATAAGAGAAATTAAAGCTGATATCTCTAATGACAAATGATTCTAATGATGCGACAGCATGAATCATTTGGTTGAGGATATAGATGCTTTTTTCGAAAATAAAAATCATCCAATGCGGTGGTGCAATAAAAATCGCGAATAATATTACGATTATACCAGCAATCATTATAAAAGATAATAGTGGCAGTATGATGATGTTCGTCACAAAAAAAAGTCCCGGAAACTGATGAAAATAATACAAACATAAAGGCATCGTTCCTATTTGTGCGGCAAATGAAACGGTAAGTGCATCCCATATATAAATTACGATTTTATTTTTCGGACTCCATAATTTTTTGAGTTCTGGTTGCAGCCAGACAATAAAAAATAAGGCTAAATAACTTAGTTGGAATCCCGCATCGAAAAGGAAATAAGGCTGAAAAAGAAGAATCAGCAATATTGACACCAACAAAGTGTGGTAAATATTAGTGCCTCTTCTAAGATGAGTACCGCAAGCAACAAACGAAAACATGACAACAGAACGCAGTACAGCGGGTGATAAGCCAGAGATTACTGCGAATACTGCAAGCGAAGTTAATATAGTTGCTAATTTGATAGCAGATCCTTTCTTTGTGTTGGGAATCGGTTTTAAAATGAATGTTATAAACAGCATTATAAAGCCTACATGCAGTCCTGATACCGAGAGTACGTGTGTGGCTCCAGAATATTGATAATCTTGTATAATGTCTGATGATATTTCTTGTTGCTGCCCTAAAATTAAAGCTAATGTTACATTCATTTCGGCCTTGTTAAAACCTGCTTTTTCAAGGTTTTCGACAATTCTGGTATGAAATTTTCCTGTGTAGTACCAAATGTCTTTTTGTATAATCGGACTTATTTTTATAGCCGCTTTACTGGAATACAACCGTGCGTAAATTTGCTTGTCTGCCAAATACCTGCTGTAATCAAACTGGTTCGGATTTTTGTTTGTAACATTTTTCTGTAGTACAGTTTTTATTTTGAGGATGTTCCCAATTAAAAGTGGGGTTTTCAAACTGTCCTTGTGAACATTTAATAAGACCTTGCCAGTTACAGTTTTATTTCCAATTTTCTTTAAAATGGCGATATAACGGTCGTTATAATCATTGCTCTTGATTTTTTCTCTGAGTATTAAAGTAATTTCCTGAGGTTTTAGAAATGCGGTTTCGCAATGAGTATAATTGTCTTTTTGAAATTTTTCGGTATGAAATAAAAGTGACGCCGATCCGGTGGTTATCGAAATTAGGTAAACAGCCAATCCAAAGAATATAGTCTGTTTTTTTTGATTTCGATCAATAAAATAAGCGAGGCAGAAAAAAATGAAACTGCACAGTAAAGTTGTCTCACTCCAGAGAACAGAGAAATGCTCGTAGTATGCAATAATCACTCCTATAATAAAACCAAAGGTTATTTTAACCAATGGAAAATCTAATACTTTCATTGGGTAAAAGTATTAAAAATATGTAAGAAAAATAGTAAAATTTAAAAATAATCAAGAACTCTGTTTACTTGTTCAAAAGAGTTTTTGTAATAAGATTCTTTCGTCGAAGAGACGATGACCCCTTTTGAAGTGGAAGAATGAATAAATTTTATCTCATCTCGTAAAACCTCGATAATAAGGCCGACATGGTTAATTTGCCTGCTTTTGTTGGTTTTAAAGAAAATTAAATCGCCTTTTTGAGCATCGTTAAGCGGAATTACTTTTCCGATTTTGGCTTGGTCATAAGAACTTCTAGGCAGTTTTATGCTTTGGCTTTCAAAAGTGCTAAAAACAAGTCCCGAACAATCAAAGCCATTTTTGGTAGTGCCTCCAGCCTTGTATCGAACCCCGATATTATCTGTTGCAGTTCGAATCAGGTTGCTTACAATATGTTTGTTTTCTTTTTTCGTTTCTTTAGTTGTTGCCACCGAAGATGAAGTCGATTTACAAGAAGCAAAAACAATTAAAAGAACAAGAAAAGTGACTAATTTCTTCAAGGCAATGATTTTTAATTCAATTTCAAATCTTCAGTGATAAGTTTTGCGGTTTTTTTACTTGCTCCGGCACCTCCTAATTTTTGTTCTAGGATATCGTAATTTTTAAGCAGTTTTTCTCGATATTCCGAATCTAAAAGTTTTTGAAGCTCTTCCTTAATGCGTTTGGTGTTGCATTCTCCCTGAATTAATTCGGTTACCACTTCTTGGTCCATAATAAGATTAACAAGCGAAATGTATTTTAAGGTAATGATTCGTTTGGCAATCTGATATGAAATTTCGCTTCCTTTATAGCATACTACTTCAGGTACCTTAAAAAGCGCCGTTTCTAGTGTAGCAGTTCCAGATGTAACCAATGCAGCTGTCGAAGAGCGAAGCAAGTCATAGGTTTTATTCGATACAAATTTGATGTTTTTGTTGCTGATAAACTGCTGATAAAATTCAAAATCCTGACTTGGAGCACCAGCAATTACAAATTCATAATCCTGAAAATCATCTACAACACTGAGCATTACACTGAGCATTTTTGTGATTTCTTGTTTTCGGCTTCCGGGAAGTAAAGCAATAATAGGCTTGTCACCCAGCTGATTTTCCTGACGGAAAGAAGCTTCATTGAAAGCAGGCTGATTCTGTATGGCATCAATTAATGGATGACCAACAAAATCAACAGGGAAATTATGTTTGTTCTCATAAAAATCTTTCTCAAACGGAAGAATCACAAACATTTTGTCTACGTCTTGTTTTATGGCCTTAATGCGATTCTCTTTCCAGGCCCAGATTTGCGGAGAAATATAATAGTGTGTTTTAAAACCTAATTCTTTAGCCCATTTTGCAATTCTCATATTAAAACCAGGATAATCAATAAAAATAATGACATCAGGTTTAAACTCTGTAATGTCTTTTTTACAGATTTTAATATTATTCAAAATGGTTTTTAGGTTGAAAATAACTTCAATAAATCCCATAAAAGCTAAGTCACGATAATGTTTCACCAATGTACCGCCAGCTTTCTGCATAAGATCGCCACCCCAAAACCGAATCTCTGCCTGAGGGTCTTCTTGGTATAAAGCTTTCATTAAATTTGATCCGTGTAAATCTCCAGAGGCTTCGCCGGCAATGATGTAGTATTTCATGACGTAATTTTACAAATGCTGATTTTATTCGGCAGCAGATTTTTGTTTTACAAAGATAGAATTAAAAAAATAAAGTGGATACCGCCAGAACAATTACCGCCAAAATAACGCCTCTTGCCATATATTCCTCATTTCTTTTTAAGAGAATTCCAAAGACGGCAAGATCTAAAAGTGTTCCCAATGTTATGATTTTTCCAAGATAGCCTTGCTCTTTTATGACTTGTATTCCTGATGAAATGTCAAAGTTGGTAAAAAATGTAATGAATAAATAACTTCCCAGAAGAGAAGTGAAAATTCCGATCAAAAAGCCTATGATAATGTCTTTAGTCATTTAATTTCCAAGTATTAAGTTGCTGCATAGTATGATGTGCTGTAAGGTCGAATTGCACTGGCACAACAGAAATATATCCGTTTTCTAGTGCCCATTCGTCGGTGTCTTCGCCTTGATCTTCGTTGACAAATTTTCCTGCCAGCCAGTAGTAATCTTTTCCGAAAGGAGTTTGTCGTTTTTCAAATTTCTGAGCATAATAAGCTTTCGCTTGACGGCAAACTTTAATCCCTTTAATTTCATTTTCTTGCAGTTTAGGAAAATTCACATTCAATACCACTCCGGGAGGCAGTTTGTTGTTGAGGGTTTCTACCGCTATTTTTTTTACATAAGATTTGATAGGTTCAAAATCGGCATTCCAATCAAAATCAAGTAAAGAAAATCCAATTGCCTGAATCCCTTCAATACCTGCTTCAACAGCGGCACTCATGGTTCCGGAGTAAATTACGTTTATAGAAGAATTAGATCCGTGGTTAATTCCCGAAACACATAAATCTGGTTTCCTTTTCAAAATCTCATTTACAGCCAGTTTTACGCAATCTACAGGTGTGCCAGAACAGCTGTATTCTTCGATAACATCTCCTTCTTTAGAAATTTTATCTAAGAACAAGGTGTTGTTTAGGGTAATAGCATGCCCCATCGCGCTTTGTGGTTTATCAGGAGCAACTACAATTACGTCTCCAATTGTTTCCATTATGCTGATCAAAGTCCTGATTCCGGGAGCTAGAATGCCATCGTCGTTGGTGACTAAGATTAAAGGTTTTTCGTTTTTCATATTAAGTAATAGGGATGTTTGATTTTGGAAACATTTGAATTTAACACAAATGTAGTGACAGATTTTAGTACATAGTTCACAAAAAAAGCAAATTTTGTCAACTAATGTAAAGAACTTTTTGGTGCAAGAAACATTTTTATATCTTTAACAAAAAATTATAGTAAACTTCGCTTATGTGGCATAGTTTTTACCGTAACTTAGATAAAAAAATTGATGAATGCTATTATAAAGTTTATGAAAAGAAATTATAAAATACTCATAGCCGTATTATGCTTGTCTCTGACCTTGTTTGCTTTTAAGATGAATGCTGATAAGACAGTTGATCCGGATCCTAATAAAGATAAGACGCTATTAGAACTACTCGCGTTTGTTATTGAAAAAGGACATTATAATCCCGCTGAAATTAATGATGAGTTTTCTAAAGGAATTTTTAAAGATTATATCGAAGCGCTAGATCCTTCAAAAAGATTCTTTCTTCAATCTGATATTGATGAGTTCAAGCAATACGAATTAATGCTTGATGATTCATTCTTAAACAAAGATATTACCTTCTTTAATCTTACTTATGCAAGATTGATGAAACGTATGGAAGAAAGCAAAAAACGTTATAAAACTATTTTAGCACAGCCTTTTAACTATACAGTTGACGAGACTTTTAATGCAGATTATGAAAATATTCCGTATGCTAAAAATCTGGCAGAAATTAACGAAAGATGGAGAAAGCAGATTAAGCTTTCTACACTTTCTTCTTTGGTTACCAAACAAAAAATCGAAGACGAAAAGAAAAAGAAAGACCCTTCCTATAAAATGAAGCCTTTTGAAGAATTAGAAAAAGAAACTAGAGAGAGCTCTTTAAAATCGTTAGATGATAACTTTAGTGTTATTAAAGACTTGAACAGAGATTATTGGTTTTCTGTTTATTTGAATTCGATTATGGCTCGCTTTGATCCACATACCAGTTATTTCGCACCAGAAGAAAAAGACCGTTTTGATGTAAACATCAGCGGAAAACTTGAAGGAATCGGCGCAAGACTGACTAAGAAAAATGATTTTACTCAAATTGACGAATTAATTTCGGGAGGTCCTGCATGGAAAGGAAAAGAACTTGAGGCGGGAGATTTGATTCTGAAAGTAGCTCAAGGAAATGAAGAGCCTG
Source organism: Flavobacterium foetidum (assembly GCF_004634245.1). Lineage (GTDB taxonomy): Bacteria > Bacteroidota > Bacteroidia > Flavobacteriales > Flavobacteriaceae > Flavobacterium > Flavobacterium foetidum. The sequence goes on along the minus strand of NZ_SJTF01000004.1, from coordinate 61,693 downwards.
TTGACGTTGTTGGAATGCGTCTTGATGATGTTGTTAAAAAAATCAAAGGACATAAAGGAACAATCGTTAAGCTTACGGTAAAAAAAGTAGACGGAAGCATTAAGGTAATTTCTATTGTGAGAGATGTAGTAGAGATTGAAGAAACGTATGCTAAATCTAGTATCGTTGAGAAAAACGGACTAAAATACGGCGTAATTTACTTGCCTAAATTTTATATTGATTTTGAGAATAAAGACGGTCGTGATGCTGGAAAAGACATCGCTCTTGAGGTTGAAAGACTGAAAAAAGAGAACATTAACGGTATTGTTCTTGATGTACGTGACGACGGAGGAGGATCTCTTACTACTGTAGTTGATATCGCTGGTCTATTCATCGAAGAAGGACCAATCGTACAGGTTAAATCTGCTGGTAAAAAGAAAGAAGTTTTATACGATAAAGACAAAAAAATCGAATGGGACGGACCGCTTGTAATCATGGTCAACAGTTTTTCTGCATCTGCATCCGAAATTTTGGCAGCGGCGATTCAGGATTACAAACGTGGTATAATTATCGGAAGTAAACAAACTTATGGTAAAGGAACCGTGCAAAACGTACTTGATTTAAATCAGTTTGTTCGTAATGTAAATTATGGTGATTTAGGAGCCTTAAAGATTACAGGTCAGAAATTCTATAGAATCAATGGTGGTTCTACTCAGTTAGAAGGTGTTCATAGTGATGTGGTTATGCCCGATCGTTATGCTTACCTAAAAATGGGAGAACGAGATATTGATAATGCCATGCCATGGGATAAAATTGACCCAGCGGATTACAGCACTTGGACTTCAAACCAAAATTTTAACAGAGCTATTGAAAACAGCCGAAACAGAATTGCACAAAATCCTCAGTTTAAATTAATTGAAGATAACGCAAAATGGATTGATGTTAAGAATAAAGAAAACACCTATAGTTTGAACATTCAGAATTTTAAAGCAACTCAGGAACAAGTTGAAAACGAAGGTAAAAAATACAAGCCTATTTCTGATTACAAAAACAACCTCGTGTTTAAATCGCTTCCTTACGAAGAAGCTGAAATGAAAGCCGATGCAGCTTTGAAAGAAAAGAGAGATGCTTGGCATCAGGCGCTTTCCAAAGATGTTTATGTAGAAGAAGCTTTAAATGTATTGGATGATTTGCAAACGAAAGGGCTGGTAAAAACTACAGTTTCTCCTAAAATGAAGAAGGATAAACTAGTTAAGTCTTAAGTTCGAAAAGAATTTAATTTGTTTAAAAACGCTCTATAAATTTTTATTTATGGAGCGTTTTTTTTGTATGTTTATCACTAAAAATTATTTTTTATGAAAGGATTAGCCGGTCTGTTTTTGATGAGTTTAGTATTGTTGTCTTGCAACAAAGGAAACATCGCAAAAGAAAGTCTGAGCAATAATGAAGTGATTTCTTTTAAAGGAAAGTCTACTACTGCCGATTCTTTATATACGATGGCTTATTTGCCGACTTCGACAACAAAACAGATTGTGAAGCATCAATATTATACATTGTCTTATAATGAAAAGTTTGAACAGGCAGAATGGGTGGCTTACGAATTAAAAAAAGAATATTTAGAGAATAATGACTTTAAAAGACCTTATTTTGTTGAGGATCCAAAGGTGACAACTGGTTCTGCAGATTGGAGAAATTATAAAAATTCAGGCTATGATAAAGGACATCTTTGCCCTGCTGGCGATATGGAATTTAGCAAAGAGGCCTATAATGATACTTTTTATACTTCGAATATTTCTCCTCAGAAAAAAGATTTTAATTCTGGAATTTGGAATAGGATAGAACAGAAGACTCGTTACTGGGCAGAAAAATACAATGATATTTATGTGGTAACAGGTGGCGTTTTGAAAGATTCGGATAAAAAAATAGGAACAGAAAAAGTTGCTGTTCCTAAATATTTTTATAAAATTGTTTTGGCTAAATCGGGCAAAAATCATAAAGCCATTGCCTTTTTAGTTCCAAACGAAAAAAGTGATAAATCTATCTACGATTTTGTAGTTCCAATCGAAGCTTTAGAAAAAATGACCGGAATTGATTTTTTCCCTAATCTAAAAAATCTAAAAAGCAGTAAGGACTTTTAAATCAGCAATTGTTGTTGTTGGGTTTTCTGCTTTAAAAACAAAGCTTCCTGCAACAAGGACATCTGCACCAGCTTCTACCAATTGTTTTGCATTTTTACTGGTTACACCTCCGTCAATTTCTATTAAGGTTGAAGCGTTTTTTCGTGTAATCAAATCTTTGAGCTTTTTGACTTTTGCGTAAGTGTTTTCTATAAACGATTGCCCGCCAAAGCCAGGATTTACACTCATAATGCAAACCAAATCAATATCGTTTATTACATCTTCTAATAAATCAATACTGGTGTGCGGATTGATGGCAACACCCGCTTTCATGCCTTCTGCTTTAATAGCTTGAAGCGTTCTGTGTAAATGTGTACATGCTTCATAGTGCACAGTAAGATTATTAGCTCCTAAATCTGCAAAAGTTTTAATGTATCGATCTGGATCTACAATCATTAAATGTACATCGATTGTTTTTTTTGCATGTTTTGTGATTGCTTCTAGAACAGGCATTCCAAATGAGATATTCGGAACAAAAACTCCATCCATAATATCGATATGAAACCAATCGGCCTGACTGTTGTTAACCATTTCGATATCACGTTGTAAGTTGGCAAAATCTGCCGCTAGAACTGAAGGAGCAATAAGTGTATTTTTCATTGTAGTGTTGTGTTTTTGTACAAAGATAAAGTTTAACCGCAAAGTGCGCTAAGATTTACGCAAAGTTCGCAAAGTTTTTCATTTAAGTTTATTCAAGAATAGGAAGCTCGCAAAGCTTTGTATTTTTTATATCCTTTAAAATTAAACAAAAACATTGCGAACTTTGCGTTTATCCTTTGCGGTAAAAAACATAGAAAAATAAAAAACTCCGGTAATCAGCCGGAGTTTCAATCATCAATCAAAAAACGAACAGTCAATCAAACTGTTGTTTGTGGTAAAATTCCAATTTAAAATAACCAAATTCCAAGCCAATTGCAATTTGGGATTTAAAAATATTGAAATTTAATATTGTTATCCTAAATAAGTTTTAAGGATTTTACTTCTAGAAGTGTGTTTCAATCTACGGATTGCTTTTTCTTTAATCTGACGAACACGCTCACGAGTTAGGTCGAAAGTTTCACCAATTTCTTCAAGAGTCATTGGGTGTTGGTCGCCAAGTCCAAAATACAAACGCACAACATCTGCCTCTCTTGGCGTTAATGTTTCTAAAGAACGTTCGATTTCAGTACGAAGAGATTCGTGAATTAATTCTCTATCTGGATTTGGAGATTCGCCAGAACGTAATACGTCATAAAGGTTAGAATCTTCCCCTTCAACAAGAGGAGCATCCATAGATAGGTGACGTCCAGAGTTTTTCATAGACTCTTTTACGTCGTTAACAGTCATATCAAGTTCTTTTGCAATTTCTTCAGCAGAAGGCGGACGCTCATTAGATTGCTCTAATAACGCATACATTTTGTTGATTTTATTGATAGAACCAATTTTATTTAATGGCAAACGTACAATACGAGATTGCTCAGCTAAAGCTTGAAGAATCGATTGACGAATCCACCATACAGCGTAAGAAATGAATTTAAAACCACGAGTTTCATCAAAACGTTGAGCCGCTTTAATTAAACCCAAGTTTCCTTCATTAATTAAGTCAGGAAGAGTCAATCCCTGATTTTGATATTGCTTAGCCACCGATACTACGAAACGCAGGTTGGCTTTTGTAAGTTTTTCTAAAGCTCTTTGATCACCAGCCTTTATTCTTTGTGCTAATTCTACCTCTTCATCAGCGGTAATTAGGTCAACTTTTCCAATTTCTTGCAGATATTTATCTAACGATGCAGTTTCACGATTAGTTACCTGCTTGGTGATTTTAAGTTGTCTCATGTTTTTGTCTCCTCAATTTAAAGTGTACAGATGGTTATACGTAAGAAGATGCAAAAAAGTTACAATTAGTTCAAAAAATAATAAAAAAAAATCCGATACCATCAAAAAGATACCGGATTTTAGCCTTGTTGTTTTTGTAAAAGCTTAATTTACAATGTTATCTGTAACGGTGATGAGTTCTTTAATAAAAACTGGTTTTCCGCTTTCTGAAAATCCTTCAAGAATAATTTCAAACTGGCCAGAAACATCAGAAGTATAAAAGTTTAACTTTTGATTTTTAAGATTTACATCCGGATTCCACAATAACTGATGTCTGTAGTCGGGAATTCTTTCGTTTTTGTTTGTGCTGTAATCAGGATGAAAATATTCTTTTTTTATTTCAGGTCTTAATAACTGCGGTCTAGTGATGAAACGTCCTGTCAGCTTAGTATCAAAATTTCCTTCCTTAGAAGTGTAAATCAGAAGTCCGTTAAATGATTTCGCTCCATAATAATAGATGCCCTTAACCACGTTTACTTTTTCGATATTTTTTGGATTGTAGGCAAAAAACTCGTTTAAATCCTCAATTACAAGTCCGTCTACAGCTACAAGTGCAGGAAGCGTAGATTCGTAGTTAGGGTCATTGTCAAAAATATGAATGGAATAGTTGTTTTTAGTTTTTGTAAAATAAACTCCTTTTATGACCTCTGTAATGGTTTCTTCCATCGTTTTGAATCTGGTATAATCGTCTAAAACAAATTCTGAAGATAAATTACCAAAAAAAGGAAGGCTGTCTTTTAAGTTAATAATGCTGTCTTTTTTGACATTATAATATGCATTCTCAATCTGGCTTGAAACCAATCTATCGGTAATATTGTTCGCAAAATCTGGGTTGAATTGAAGATTTGCAAATTGCAGTTTCGAAAAATCTACTGAAGGATCTTGGTCGACTTCAATACTATAATTTTCCTTGTCGTCCTCCACTACTTGGACAATTATGTTTGAGCTAGGGTTAGGTTTCTCAAGATTAAAAACAAACTTTCCTTGGTCATCAGTTTTTGTGAATTTTAGTTCGGAGTTCTTGTCAACAATGGAAAGGGCTACTTTTTTATTTTTAATGTCGGCAGAAGATGAGGTTATTTTTCCGGTAATCAATTCTCCTCTTAATTCTGGTAGTATCAAATTGTTATCTTTAAACGATGCGGCAACAATGTCTTTTCTGCTGTCTTTTGTTTGAGCAAATCCGTTTCTGTTTTGAATTGCAAAGCCATCTGTTTTTCTAACAGAAAGACTGTATTTTCCGTTTAAGAAATCGTCTGATTCACTTTTTACTGCCAGAGAAACTTCTTGGCGGTTGCTGTAGTTTTTGCTTTTTAAATCAAAAGAAATAAAGCTGCTGGTTACAGGAACAGGAGAAGAAACGGTATTTTCATTTTGTACTAGAGGCTGATTAGAAGCTTCTTTGTACGGATTTAAAATATAAAGATCAATATTGAAAAAATTTTCAGCATCTTTATTCAACATCCATTTTGTATAGCCAATGAGTTTGTAATTTCCCGATTGCAAAGTTGTCGGAAGAAAAAAATCTCCATTTCCTGCTCCGTCTTTGAGGAATATTTTATGAGTAAAAACACTTTTTTTATTGCTGTCTACAAGTTGTATGTAAGCCGTTTTGCTTTGTGTTTTTGTGCTTTGGGTGCTATTGTCTATACAGAAAATCTTGTACAATAATGTTTCTCCAGTTAAATAAGAACCGGCGTTTGTACTGATATAAATTGACTCATTTAAGTTTTTGTCGATTCTATTCAGTTCTGTTGGCGTATTAAAGTTCTGAGCAGTTAAAACCTGTCCGAAACTAATTAAAAGGGCCGAAAGTGCTATGTTTTTTAATCTATCCAAAATGAAGGTTTTATGTTTGATGCAAAAGAGGTACAGTCGCCGCATTGAATATCATACAAGATAAACGAAGGGCCTTCCGTAGGGAAATAAGATCTAGTCCCCGATTGCACCAATAGTATAGCAGTTGGGGATGAGAACGAAGAAAACATGTATTGATAAGCCATATCATCAGGAATAGGAACGGGGCAATCAAATGGAAATTCTGGAATAGGAACTCTTGGAAATAAATCTGTAAAATTAAAAAACAAACGTTTTTCAGAATAAGAAGAAACATCAAAAAAACCGATTACTTTTTCGCCAGGATTATCTACAGCCTTCAAATTGCCATAATTAAAACCTGGTTGTGTTTGCGAAAGAATGCTTCCGGAATTAGAAATTTCCTGCATGGTTTCGAAATAAGTATATGCTGCCAAATTCTGCACATATTGTTTTACCAAAATGCTGTATCGGGTTCTTATGATAGAATTTTTGACATCAATAAATTTGATAGGAAAATTAATTACCTTATCATCGCTCAGCTTGCTTGTATTGGTTATAAGTAGCTCATTTGATTTTTGGTACTGATAACAAGTTCTTACATCTTCTGTACGATCTATCAACTCAATTTTGTTGTTGACCACAACAGCTTTTTGCGGATAGTACTTAGGCACCACAACTTTGTAGGCTTCATCGTATTCATATCTGTAATATTTTGATGAATTTGTAGGGTCTGTACTGTTTACTGTAATTTCAACCCCAAGTTCACCTTTTTTAGTAACAGCGTTTGCCTGTACATTGTCAATTTGAGTTTCATGTGGCAGTTTTTCCGAGTTAGAAACATAACTTTTGCCGTTGCTTGCTATTATATGTAGTTGGTATTCTCTTCCTGTACCAGCCTGAAATTGATTTATTGATCTGTACTCGCCAAGTGCTTCCTCAAAATCATATCGGTTGCCCAAATCGTCTGTTACATATACTGTTGCGCCTTTTTCGAACTTTGGAGTGCTTTCTTCAAGGGTATAAGTTCTAGACATTTTAATAGTTTGATATTTTAGTTGATTTGTGATAGTTGCCTCTACAACAAGTAAATCTTCAAATTCATTTGTTTGGTAAGCGTATGGTGTCGTACATCCAAAAATCGAAGCAAGTATTAACGTTATAAGAACTCTAAAGAGTATGATTGTTTTCATAACTATTTAAAATTTAAAATTGTAAGTAATTGTTGGTATCGGCACCGCAAAAATAGTGGTTTTGTAGGCCTTGATTTCGCCATTGTTGGTCACAAAAAAGATTGAATATGGATTATTTCTTCCTAAGAGATTGTAAATAGAGATATTCCAAAAACTGTGAGCTAATTTTTTAATTTTATGATTTCCTTCGATATTTAATCCAACATCCAATCTGTAATAATCTGGTATCCTAAATTTGTTACGGTCGCTGTAGAGCGTGTATTCGGCTCCATTGTAATAATATTTTCCGATAGGATAAGTGATAGGCCTACCGGTCTGATACACAAAGTTAGATGAAAAACTGTATCGATGCGTAATCTTGTAATTCATAACTACACTTACATCATGAGGTTTGTCAAAATTGGTTGGAAAAAACTTTCCATTGTTCACTTTTTCATCGTTAAACTGACTGTCAAGTTTTATAAAACTTCTTGAATACGTATAACCAATCCAGCCGTTGAGTCTTCCGATTGATTTTTTTAATAAAAACTCAATTCCGTACGCCTTTCCGTCACCTTGTAATAACTCGGTTTCTAAATCTTGGTTTAGCAGTATCTGAGAACCGGTTTTATAATCCAATACATTTTTTGATGTTTTGTAATAACCTTCAAGGCTGATTTCTAAATCTTTATAATCAAGTTTTTTAAATAATCCCAAAGAGTATTGCTCGCCACTTTGCGGTTTTACATTTAAATCGGATAATTTCCAAGTGTCGGTAGGAGATTGCGTTGTATTATTGGTCAAAAGATGGATGTACTGATAGTTTTTGTCAAATCCTGCTTTTACAAAAAGGCTTTCGTCAATAATGTATCGAAGGCCAATCCTTGGTTCAAATCCGCCAAAAGTTTTGATGACTTCATTGTTGCCATATGTTTTTTCTTCAGTAACAGTAGACTGCGTTTTTGGAACTCCATCTTCGTAAACTTTTTGAGTTGAGGGCCCTAAAGCTGCAAACATAGAATATCTGGCTCCAAAATCAAGAAGCAGTTTTTCGGAAATCTTGAATTTGTCTGAGAAATATACAGCAGATTCTAATCCTTTTTCGTGCTCTATCTCAATAGGATTAACTATAGAATTATCTCCATTTGGACTTAATTGTCCTGGATTTATCTTGTACAATTTGCTTGCGATTCCGTAGGTAAATTTATGATTGCTGTTGAATTCACTGCTGAATTTTAAATTCCCTTGTGTTTCGTTTATTTTATATTTTAAAATGAATGATTCAGGATTGATTGAGCTGTAATCAACGCTGTATTTGTATTCGCTATTTGTAAAATTAAGCTCGCTATTGTTTTTGTCATTAAATGCGTGTTTCCATTTCAAAGAAACCATTCTGTTGCTGTAGGTGTACAATGAATCTGGTGTGATATTGTATTTGTCTTTACTGAAATAGCCTGAGCCTTCAATCGAATTGTTTTTGTTTATCTTATGTGTATATTTTGCATATAAATCATAAAATGAAGCTTGGCTATTTTTCAAATTCTCATCATCAAGAGATTTAAGGATCCAGTCAGAATAGGTTGCTCTTCCAGCAACTAGTAAACTTGCTTTTTCTTTTACAACCGGAATAGAGGCAGTTAGGTTGCTGGTTACTGGCCCAATACCTCCTTCGCCAGAAAATTTCTCTGTATTTCCGTTTTTTGTCACAATATCAAAAACAGAAGACAGCCTTCCGCCGTATTCGGGTGGAATTCCGCCTTTGTAAATATCCACCTTGTTAATCGTATAAGGATTTATAGCCGAAAAAAAACCAAAAAGATGAGACGGATTGTAAATAGTTCCATTATCCAATAACATTAAATTCTGATCTTCCTTTCCTCCACGAACGTTAAACCCAGAAGATCCTTCTCCCGCAGTTTTAACACCTGGAATAGTAAGCACAACTTTCAAGACATCTCTTTCTCCTAAAACTAGTGGAATCGTTTTAACTCCTTCTGCTTCAATAGTGGTAACACCTGTTATGGCAGTTCTTACATTCTGGCTATTTTTGCTTTTTACCAAAACTTCATCAAGCTGGTTGATTTTTTCAATAATCGTAAAATCTAATGTTCCGTTGCTGTAAATCATTATTTTTCGCGAAGCCGAATTGTACAAAACAGATCCAACTTCTATTGTGCTAAGCCCAGTTGGAATTTTTAAGCTATAATAGCCCTCTGCATTGGTAACCGTGCTTATAGGAGTGTTTTTTACTTTTACAGTAATGTCTGCAAGAGGTTTTTGGTCTTTCAAATCTGTAATATGCCCAGAAAGTATGTATAAATCGGCATCTGTTTCTGCCGTTTCTTTTCCAATTAATTCCACAGGGGCAACGATTGTTTTTTGATTTTTCTGAACAGAATCATATTGTTGGAAAAATATCGGTGCATTTGTGTTTTTAGAATTATTCACCTTGCTGTAAATAATGCTGTTTTTGGTAAGGATGATTTTGTTCTTGTCAATAAAAAAATTCAAATCTGTGTCTTGGAGTACCTTAGTCAAAACATCCTGAATAGATTTATTTTCGTACTCGCCAGAAATCAGCACATTTTTATCAAACCATTCTTCCTGAAAGTAAAATTTATAGTTAGTAGCGGTTTCAATTTTCTGTAACACTTCGATTCTGTTGATGTTACTAAATTTTACGCTAACAGTATGCTGCTGATTTTGTGAATGTGCTAAAAAATTAAAACCAAAAAAAAGTAAAAGGATTATAAATATTCTCATTGCGTAATTTTCAAGCTTTAATTATTAATGTAAAGGATAAGGTTTTTTATGAATAATGCTTGATTTTCTTTCCTCAAGCTTCCGTTCATAAAATAATAATCGTTTATTTTTCTTTTGCTGTCTGGAAATAGGGCAATAATAGCTTTCTTATCATTAATAAGGTTTAATTTTTTTTCCTTAAGAAGAATAAACTCGTTAGCAGGAATATATTCTATCTCATCGCTTTCAACCTTATTGAGCTTTTTTTTCTCTTTTAAGTGTTTTATATACAGAGTAATATCGTTGTTGATATCTATTTCTTCGTAGAAACCTCCTTTAAAAGATGCAGGCAGGTTCTTTAGGTTTACAAATTTTTCATTGTTTATTGTAAAGCTGATGACATTCTCTTTAATGAGATTGATTTTTGTGTTATTGGCCTCGTCATAAGGATTGAGAACCAAATCATCTTTGTAGATGTCATATTTAAGAAGTAAATCAAAATAGTTTTGATTATTGTAATTTACATTTCCTTTCCTAAAATTATCTGTTTGATAATACCTGTTTTGATTGTTTATGGTTTTGTCAAAATTAAGGTGGGCTGCACCATTTTTGATGTCCAAAGATTCAATGCCTAAATTTTTATCCAGCCATTTATAGATTTCTATTTCTTTGGAATTTTGGCTCTGAATACAGTGATTGTTTAGTAATAATCCAATTGTGAGAAGAAATATGGATTTTTTTTGTAAATTTTTCAACGGATTAAGATTTTTACGGGGTTGGTTTCTGGTTGGAGCCAAAAATAGTTAAAAAAAGTTATCGATATTGCTTAATACTGTTAAAATGCAATAAAATATCTATTTTTTACATTAAAAAGCTATAATACAATTTATATATTTCAAAGAAATGACAGGATTGTTGAAAATTGGAAATTCTAACGTTTCGAGACTTAGTGCTTTTCAGAATAAAAGGTCAACCTGAGAATTGATTTTGTCTTGGTAATATTCTATTTTTCTAATTGCTCTATTGAAGAATAAATTCCGTTCCTTAATTCCGGATTGCCCTAAAGGTTTCGAATTGATGATTTGCTGCTTAAAAAACTGATGTACATTTTTACAGCTTTCTTCGTTATTAGTAATAAAATAGCCCAATAAGGTATAAGGAACAAACATGGTTAGTTTTTCTTCAGATTCAATCAGCATGTTGTTGTTTAATAATATTAATTCGTTGTAATAAATCGCAAAGTTTGTATTGTGTTTATTGCATTTTTCCTGAATCAGCGAAATAATTCTCTTTAAGTCCTTACAAAGTGCATTAGCGCTCTTGAGATTGAGAAGCCCAGCTTCATAAAAATAGAGAATCTGCTGTAAACTACTGTTAATAGTGGTGTCGTTCCATACTTCATTCACAAAAGTGTTTTCGTAAATTCTTTTTAATTTCTGCATGTATTCTGTGAAAGATTCATCGATTACGAAATTTTCAAAAGAAACTTCCTTTTGGTTTGAATTTAAAAGGTTGAGCCAAACAAAAGCTTTGAATTTTGACAGGATTGTACCGTCCATGAAATAAAACAGCGGAATATCTTTGGCAGAATAAAAAAGTATTGTTTTTTCATTTTTTGTCAATGCTTCGATATTTTCAGCTGAAGATCTGAAATATTGAAGCATATCTTTCAAATTTTCAATCTCAATTGTTTTTTCGACTATCACTTTTTCCTTATTAGAAAATAAACTATCTAATGATATGCTGAAATGGCTAGCCAGTCTGACTGTTTCATCTATTGAGAATTTGCTTTTTCCCGAAATTCTTCGATGTGAAGCATCGTAACTTATTTCTAAGACACCAGCAATCTCTTCTATTAACGAAACTGATTTAGATATTTTTTGTCTGATTGCTTTTAAAAATAGTTCCTGTGATTTCATGGTTTTGCGATAATCACAAATTTACAAAATTGTTTTATTGATTTGCACAAATAGATATGTGAAAATTGCAATAGGTTTGTCTTGTAATTTTAAAAGAAATAATATGAAAAGGATCAGTCAGATTATGAGTTTCAAATCTTTAGAAGGTTTTCGCAAGATATTGTTTATTGGTATTTTATTGTTTTCAGGATTTTGTTTCTCACAAAATAAGACATCCCAAGTTGGTGATAAATTGGTTGGTAATAACCAAGTTAGCCTATCAATGGTTTTTGATGGAAAGGATATTGAACCCCATTATCTTAAAGGGAATTCCGAAGGTAGTTTAAGAAATGACAGTACTAAGGTCTTTAGTTTTTCTCCGATATCCAGAAGATTAAATAAGGTAAATGGTTTTACTCTTGGATTTGGTCATTATGAAAATAAGAACATCAAACTTCAAACAATTAATGGGTTAAATATTGAAGCCAGTCCAACATCTTTAATTCTTTTTTCGATTTCGATTAATGTTCCGTTTGAGTCCATTATTGTTGGAATAAATGACCATGTTATTAGTAATGCAGCTTTCTTTTATACAGAAGTTGATACCTATATTAAGATAAATGGTTTAAATATTAGTTCTGGAGGATTTACAGGCGGTTCAGAATTACGAGGTGTGAATATTTCGGTAATTTCAGGGATAAATAAAATGAATGGATTTTCTATCGGAGGAATATTGAATACTAAAAGTTTTTCGGGTGTGAGTATTTCAGGTCTAGCGAATTTGTCTGATTCGGGAAATGGAATTCAGGTTGGTTTATCGAATGTTTCTAGAAAGCATAATGGAATTCAAATAGGATTATTTAATAATTCCAAAGACTTAAGAGGAATACAATTTGGTCTTTGGAATACAAATGGTAAACGAAAACTTCCTCTTTTTAACTGGCAGTTTAAGAAATAAAAATAATGACAAATTAAAAAATGCCTGTTGCTCATGCCTATTTGATTCGCAGTAATATTCCTTAAAAAAAACTTTTTAATTAAACTCAAAACCCATTTTAAAATATAATAATTATGAAAGCTAAATATTTTAATAAATCTGAAGAAGAAAAACTCTTTTTTTCTACGTTAAAACAACGAGTTCATGAACAACTTGAGGGTAAAATTATTTCTTATGGAGATGCCAGATTTTGGTTTAAAGGATTGTTTTGGACTTTGGTCTGCTATTTTTCCTATTCGTTGCTTTTTTTAGATTCAATAAGCAAGACAAGTTTTTGGCTATTTTATGTTGTTTTTCAGTTGGCCGGATTGCTCATCGGATTTAGTTTTGGTCATGATGCTTCTCATAATACGGCATTCAGAAATAAAAAGGCCAATTCGGTATTGCACTTTTTTAGTTTTCTAACGGTAGGAATAGACCCTTTGCTTTGGGGATTGAGGCATATTCGCTCACATCATTTATATGCTAATGTAGAGGGAAGTGATATCGATATTGATAAAAATCCATTTTTACGATTAAGTCCCACCCATCCTTGGAAACCTAAACACAAATATCAGGCTTATTATGCGCCATTTGTTTATATGTTTACTTTGCTGCATTCTGTTTTTATGAGCGATTGGATTTATCTGTTTTCAAATGAATATGATTGGATGAAAAGAGGTGTTCCTAAAACTGAATTGTACTTTAGGTTCTTGCTGTACAAAGTGTTTTATTTTTCCTTGGTTTTGGTGTTTCCGTTGCTTTACGCCGATTTTTCATGGAGTTTTGTGGTGGTGACTTACCTAACAGCCAGTGCTTTTACTTCAATGGTGTTTATTATAATGTTGGTTGGGACTCATTTTTTTGATGGGGCAGACTATCCACAACCTGAAGGGGAATTTTTAGAACATACATGGGCAGTGCATCAGCTTTATACCAGTTGCGACTGGGATGCAGATAAAGGTTGGGCTAGATTTTTGAGCGGTGGCTCCAATTGCCATGCAGCGCATCATCTTTTTCCGAATATCTGCCATACCAATTACAGTGAAATAAATCAAATTATAGAAAAGACTACAAAAGAATACCGGCAGCCTTATCATCATAAGACTTTATTAGAAATGATGTTCTCGCATTTTAAGCACCTGCACAAAATGGGAAAACCTTAAGAACAGCAATTTTGGTAAAGTAATTTGTAAATGCTTTTGTATCAAATTTTTGCAGCCTTATGTCGCAATAACTTCGTTTAATGACATTTTTTATATCCAAAACAGAATTCTTATGCAATTTTGGGATGAAAACAAATTAATGTTAAAACAAGGGAAGCTGAAAACTAATTAGAGTAGGCATAAATTTAATACTTATTAAAATGGCAATTCAAATTAATGTAAACGCTGGATTAGATGCAAAGACATCAAGTGTTCAGGCATCTGGAAATGTAATTCATGTAATTACTGATGTAGAAAGAGAAACTTTTAATATTAAAGATGCTAATCTAAAAAAATTAGTCGAAAAATATTTCGGAAAATCTCCGAATGATGCTTATCTGCATTCAGAGACTCCTTGGGGTGATCTTTATAAGACTTACAATTGGCCTCAAGTGCAAGTGAATCTTGTTGTTCAAAGTGCCACCATTCTTGGTATTACTTCTGAACCTCAAATCATTAATACTCAAAAGTTTTCTAATAATAGTAGTGTAAAGGGTAATTTTAATGTTGCCATAACACAACAGGTTAATAATACGAGCCAAAGTAACTGGAGTAGCTCAAATAAAATCTCTGTTGGTCAGAAAGTTTCCTATAACATTGGCTTTCTGGGAGTTGGGGTAAAAGGAGAAACTTCGATGAGTTATGAGCGTACATGGGGCGAAGGAGGGTCTGTGTCAAAATCTGTTACTATTGGTACTTCAAGTGGAGTCAGCGTTGCTCTCGATCCTGGTGAGTCGATTTTGGCAGAATTGAGCGCCAGCAGAGGCGTGATGAAAGTTAGGCTTGTGTATAATGCCTATTTAACGGGAGTTAGTGCGGTAAATTACAATCCAACATTTAAAGGACATCATTTCTTTGCGCTTGATATTGGAGGATTGTTGGCAGCAGGTGGCATTTCTAACTCTGTTCAGGTTACAGAAGATATCGAGATTGGATTTTTTGGAAATTCGGAGATAATTATAAAAGACGGAAAAGGTAAAGCTACATTGCTTTATAATTCAGCCGTTCAAGCAAAATAAGAAAACTGTTTTTTGAAATTGAAAAACCCCAATTCAGATTTGAATTGGGGTTTCCTATGAATAAACCTTTAGTAAACTAAGATCTGATTACTCTTTTTTATCCTCACGCGGAGGTCTTGGAACAAGCGCTTTTTTAGACACTTTTTCTTTTTTGGTTTTAGGGTCGATTCCTAAGTATTTCACTTGGAAAACATCTCCTAGTTTAACCACATCGGCAACGTTTTCTGTACGCTCCCAAGCCAATTCAGATACGTGAAGCAATACTTCGTTTCCTGGTGCGGCAGTATATTCTACTACAGCTCCGAAATCTAGCATCTTAATTACTTTTACTTCATAAGCTTCGCCAACTTGTGGTTTGAAAGTTAATGCATCAATTTTAGCCAATACAGTTTTGATTCCTTCTGGATCAGTTCCTAAAATTTCTACAATTCCTTGCTCGTCTACTTCGTTGATAACAATTGTAGTTCCAGTAGCTTTTTGTAATTCCTGAATTACTTTTCCACCAGGTCCAATCAATGCTCCAATAAAGTTTCCAGGAATAGTTCTGGTGATAATTTTTGGTGCGTGAGCTTTAACATCTTCTCTTGGAATTGCAATAGTTTCAGTCAATTTTCCTAAAATATGCAAACGTCCGTCGCGAGCTTGTGCTAATGCTTGTTCCATAATATCATAACGCAATCCCTCGATTTTGATATCCATTTGGCAAGCTGTGATACCGTCAGCAGTTCCAGTTACTTTAAAGTCCATATCTCCTAAGTGGTCTTCGTCACCTAAAATGTCTGACAATACAGCAAATTTCTCACCGTCAGTAATTAATCCCATGGCAATACCAGAAACTGGTTTTATCATTTGAACTCCAGCATCCATAAGTGCCATTGTTCCAGCACAAACTGTTGCCATAGAAGAAGAACCGTTAGATTCTAAAACTTCAGAAACAACACGAATTGTATAAGGACAATCTGCAGGAATCATATTTTTTAAAGCTCTTTGAGCCAAGTTACCGTGACCAACTTCTCTTCTTGAAGTTCCTCTCAATGGTTTTGCTTCACCAGTAGAGAAAGGAGGGAAGTTATAGTGTAAGTAGAATTTTTCTTCACCTTGCTCGCTAGGCGAGTCGATTTGGTTAGCTTCTCTAGAAGTTCCTAAAGTTACTGTAGCCAAAGCTTGAGTTTCTCCACGTGTAAATAAAGAAGATCCGTGTACAGATGGCAAGTAATCAGTCTCACACCAGATTGGTCTGATTTCTGTCGTTTTTCTACCGTCTAGACGAATTCCTTTTTCAAGAATTACGTTACGAACGGCTTCTTTATTTGTTTTGTAGAAATATTTTCCAACTAAACCTGCAAGATCTGCATTTTCAGCATATTCTTCTTCAGTAAATAAAGCTTTAGCCTCTTCTTTTACAGCAGCAAATTTTTCACTTCTTTCTGCTTTTCCAGAAGCTTCTTGAGCGATTGCATAGCATTTGTCGTAAGCGGCAGCTTTTACTTTTGCGTAAACAGCTTCATCTTCGATTTCGCCTTCGTAAGTTCTGTACTCTTGAGAACTTAATTTTGCTCTTAATTTTTGCTGTGCTTCAATTTGAACTTTAATTGCTTCGTGAGCAAATTTAATAGCTTCAACCATTTCAGCTTCAGAGATTTCTTTCATCTCTCCTTCAACCATGGCAACAGAATCTAAAGAAGCTCCAATCATCATATCGATATCTGAGTTTTCTAATTCAGCTCTGCTAGGGTTGATTACTAATTTTCCATCAATACGTGCAACACGTACTTCAGAAATTAAGTTGTAAAAAGGGATGTCCGAAACTGCTAATGCTGCAGATGCTGCTAAACCAGCCAATGCGTCTGGCATAACATTATCGTCATGAGACATTAACTGAATCATAACCTGAGTTTCAGCATGGTAATCGTCTGGGAAAAGCGGACGTAAAACACGGTCTACTAATCTCATTGTTAATACTTCGCTGTCGCTTGGTCTTGCTTCTCTTTTAAAGAAACCTCCAGGAAAACGTCCTGCAGCAGCAAATTTTTCGCGGTAATCTACCGTTAGAGGTAAAAAGTCAACGCCTGGATTAGATGTTCTTGCAGATACTGCAGTTGCTAACAACATACAGTTTCCTTGTCTTACAACAACTGAACCATCGGCTTGTTTTGCTAGTTTACCTGTTTCGATTGAGATGCTTCTTCCATCTCCTAAATCGATAATTTCTTGTGAAACTTGTGGAATCATAAATTTTTCCTTTTTGATTATACAATGGGTTTTAGTTGTGTTGTAGTTGTTGTTGTGTGTAGTTGTTGTTGTCTAAAACCCAATGAAAAACCAAACTTTTTAGCCCCCCAACCCCCAAAGGGGGAGCATTCAAATAAAAAAAATATCTCTTGATATTTCCCCCTTCGGAGGTTAGGGGGCTAATAAAAAAAGAGGCACTTTCGCACCTCTTTTCTATATTGATTATTTTCTGATATTCAATACTTTGATAATCTCACGATATCTGTTGATATCTTTCTTTTTCAAGTAATCCAACAAAGCTCTTCTTTTACCTACTAATAGTACAAGAGAACGCTCAGTGTTGTAATCGTGACGATTTTTTTTCAAATGCTCAGTTAAGTGTGCGATTCTGTAAGTGAACAATGCAATCTGACCTTCTGCACTTCCTGTGTTTGTAGCACCACCGTGTTGTGCAAAAATTTCTTCTTTCTTTTCTTTAGTTAAATACATTCCAATATTATTTAATGATTTTTATGTATGTCGTACATCTTTTGTAAGACGGGTGCAAAATTAGATTAAAAAAACAAAAGAATCAAACAAAAATAAAAGAATCTTAAAATAGATGTGTATAAAATCCTTTTTTACTGATTTGGAGTTAATTCCTGAGTTGAAATTTTTACTTTGCCATTATGGTTATTGGTAGTTTGTAAAGAGCTCTTACGGGAATCCCTCTGTTCTTTCCAGGATTCCATTTCTTTGCTTCTTTAATCAATTGTATTGCGTTTTCATCAATGCCATAACCAACGCCTTTTATTACTTTTGGTTCTACTAGATTTCCTTCTTCATCTACTATAAAGGTCATGTATATTTTTCCAGAAACTTTTCTGGCTTCAAAAGGAATGCGCATTGACTTTCCAATATAACTGTAGAATGAATTCATTCCATTCTTAGGACTTGGTTGAAGATATTTCGTGCCGTAAGAATGTTTTATGTTTAGAGAATCTGTGGTAATGCCAGAAACCAATTTCCCATTTTTATACATTTCAATGAAACTTGATTTTCTCCTAAAATCGCTTCCTTTCCAAGTGCCTTCTGGTTCGCCGTTTTTTATTTCTCCAGATTCTTCGCTGTTTTCACTTTTGTAACTGTAATATCCGTTTCCGTCCTTTACAATTTGTTCTTTTTCAGGGTTCCAAAAGTTATTTAGTTTGCCTTCAATACTGCCTTTTCCATCTTCAGGATAGTAAACCTCAGATTTTATATTTCCATTTTCGTACCAGTTATATTCTTTTCCTGATTTCTTTGAATTGACGTAGTTAACGGTGTATTTTTTATTTCCATTTTCATAATAAGAGACAGCCTGTCCCTCAATTTTCATAATATCTCTGTCTGTTGTAGTAGCAATAAATTTTATTTTTCCAGATTTGTAATAGTCTTTATAGATATAAGATTTTTTATCTGAGTAGTATTCTTCGATAAGTCTAGTGTATTTGTAATCTTCCTGAGTAGCTGGTACCCACATAGAATCTAAATAAATTAACTTATTAGCAATTACAGCATCTTGTGAAAATGCTTTTGTAGATAGTAAAACTAAAAATAAAATACGTAAAATTTGTTTCATAAAAGGGTTGGAAATAAAATCAAGCCAAAGTAATATTTTTAAGACAAATCAACAAAAGATTGAAATCAATAAATCAAAAAAAATCTAAGGCGGTTATTTTGACTTTGAAGCCCTTTTGCCACTCTGTTTTTCAGTTAAAGAAGAATATGAAGTTTTTACATTGTTGGCATCTACGCTCACTCCAGAGACTAAAACACCTTTCTCATAATTGTCGGTAAACGAAATATTTTTAGACGAATCATTTCCCTGCCAGATTCCTTGTTTTAAGCCATTTTTTATTTCTCCTTTTTGAGTTATAAATCCATTGGTTTCTTCATATTCGCCATTTCCGTCAGTTACAGTTTGTGTTTTATCTTCGTTCCAGCAATTAAGAATCAAGGTTTGAGACTTTTTTGTTTTCGGATCCCATGAATTCTGTTTCTCTGATTTTTTACTTTGGTTTTCGTACCAGTTGATTTCTTTGCCGTTTTTATGGTCTTCCGTATAATTTACAACCGATTCCTTTGCTCCATTTTTAAAGTAATAGATAAATTCTCCGTCTTTTTTTAAAATATCCCTGTCCAAAGTGCATCCGGTCATTTTTTTTCTTCCGTTTTTGTAGAAATCGGTTACTACATAACGCGCGCTCTTTTGAGAATAATTAGTAATTACTCTCATATACACGTATTTATCTGGAGTAGTTTCCTGATTTAAGGAGTCAAGGAAGATTTTTTTTGAAACAACATTGATTTGCGCAGATAGACTAACTGAAACTAAAAAATACAGTAAAAAGAAGATGTTTTTTTTCATTTAGAAACTATCTATTACAGTAAAAATACGGATTTTTTTAGAATAATTTAGCAACTTCTTGATTTACAAATTCTAAAAAGCGTTCGTCGGCTTCTGTAAAAGGATCAATAACGTGGCTGTCAATATCAATCTGCCCAATATTAACTCCATTTACGAATAGCGGAACCACGATTTCAGATTTAACGGTAAGGCTGCAAGCGATATAATTGTCTTGTGCTTTAACATCTGGAACCACAAAATTGGCATTGCTTTCTGCTACTTGTCCGCAGATTCCCTTTCCGAACGGAATCACCGTGTGGTCTGTTTCAGCACCAACATAAGGTCCTAAATGAAGCGTTTTGGCTTCGTGATTGGCAAAGTAAAATCCAACCCAGTTGTAATATTCTACGTTTTCGTTTAAAAGCTGGCACACTGCCAGCAGTTTTTCGTCTCTATTGGTAGCAGCAGTAGCGATAATCTCACTTACTTTTGGCTGTAATTCTTGAAATGTCATGGTATAAAAATTTTATACAAAAGTATTTAAAGCTGAAGTCAAAAAATACATAAATTTGAAAAAAAAATCTTTTGAAAAAGTATCTGATTCAGTTTAAGCCCTTTCTTAATTTTGTAGGCACTTTCTTTTTGGTCTACATTGTTCTGACAATACTGTATAAATTCTACCTAAATAGTTATGAAATAAATGATTTGGACGGAATTACGACTTTTGCTGGACATAACGTCGGGCAACTTTTGAGCCTTTTAAATTATGATGTTGTAATCCAGAAAAGTATCTCTGACCCATGGCTTGAAGTAATTTTTAAAGGAAAATATATAGTCCGGATAATTGAGGGCTGCAATGCGGTAAGTGTTATTATTTTGTTTGTTTCTTTTATCGCGGCATTTTCGGGAAAACTCAAAACAACTATCCTTTTTATATTTTTTGGAATTGTGTCGATTCATGTTTTAAATGTAATGCGAATTGCGTTCCTTACAGTGCTTATTTACTATTATCCGCAACATTCCCATTTTCTTCATGGAGTTGTTTTTCCGCTAATAATTTATGGTTTTGTGTTTGTTTTATGGTTGATATGGATCAATAATTTTTCGAAATATGCTTCAAAAAATCAGACAAAATAAAGTCAAAATCATAATTGCAATTGCCGTTATTTTTGGTTTTGCATTAATTCGTGGTTTCGAGAATACACTTTTTTACGATCCTTTTCTGGAATTTTTTAAATTGGATTTTAAAGATAAGCCTTTTCCCGAATTCGATGCTTTGCCTTTGTTTTCGGGATTGCTGCTGCGTTACACTTTAAACTCTGGCTTGTCTTTGATTTTGCTTTATTATTTATTTTTAGATAAAGAAATCTTAAAGTTTAGCTTGTTTTTATACCTCTTTTTTGGACTGTTGCTTTTTGGCTTTTTCTGTGCGATACTTTATTTTTTTCAAGATGCAAACTGGTTGCTTTTCTATGTTAGGCGATTCATTATTCAGCCTATTTTTTTATTGATTTTTATTCCGGCATTTTATTACCAGTTGCAGTATTCCAAAAAATAACATTTATTTTTGTTTTTTTCTGGCATCATTTTTAATAATTTTGCGGTATGAATTTTAAAAAGTGCACAGTATTACTTCTTGCTTTCCTGTTAATGGTCTCCAATATTGGGTTTGCTATTGATGTGCATTACTGCGGCGGAAAAATTGCCTCGGTTTCTTTAAATACAACCGTGAAAGCAGAACCTGAAAAAAAATGCTGCGGTTCTAAAGAAAAAAAGAATTCTTGTTGTAAAGACAAATTAGTTCAGATTGAGAAAAAGTCGGACGACGCAACTCTTAAGTTTTTCTTTTTGCAGTTCGAGTTTCCAGCTGTAATTCAGGATTATAAGCCATTTGTTTTTGCGGCTGTATCCAATTTTAAAAACAAAGAAGTCATTTCGTATTATTCTGATGCGAATGCACCTCCTTTATTCAAATTATACAATCAATACCTCTTTTATTCCTGATTTTAATGTTTAGAATCAAGCTTTTATAGCTTGTGCTGAACTGTTTCTGTCTATTTTATTACGAACAAGAAACAGCAATTTTCTAAATTATTAAAATCTTTTTTATGCAAAAAAATATCATGCTTTTTGTGATGTTGATGCTTTCTGTTTCTGCGCTTTCTCAGGAAGATTTAGACGAAGTAAAAATCACTAAAAAGCAAAAAGGGATAAAAAAATCCTATACGCTTACAGCAAATACATCTGTAATAACAAGCAAAGAACTTCTTAAAGCGGCTTGTTGCAATCTTGCCGAAAGTTTTGAAACCAATCCGTCAATTGATGTAAATTTTTCGGATGCGCTTACGGGTACCAAACAAATCAGAATGCTTGGCTTAACGAGTCCGTATTTAATGATAACCGAAGAAAACATTCCTTCTGTAAGAGGAGCTTCGCAGGCGTATGGTCTGTCGTTTACTCCTGGAACTTGGATTGAAAGCGTTCAGATAACTAAAGGAGCAGGAAGCGTTGTAAACGGGTATGAGAGTATTTCAGGACAAATTAATACAGAACTTTTAAAACCCTTAAACGACATTCCTTTTTTCCTGAATGTTTATGGCTCTACAGATGCACGTTTTGAGCTGAATACACATTTCAATAAAAAATTATCAGATAAGTGGGCGACAAGCCTTTTTGTTCACGGAAATACGCGTGTGGCAAAAAACGACATGAATGACGATGGTTTTTTGGATAATCCGTTAGGAAAACAAATTAACGTATTGAATCGTTATCAATATTATGATCCAGAAAGCGGTATTGTAAGTTTTATCAATTTCAGATATATGAATGATAAAAAACAGACAGGTGAGGTTGATTTTGATAAAGATCGCGACCGTGGCACTACAAATTACTGGGGTTCTGAAATCAATACAGAACGTTTTGATGTTTCTACCAAATTAGGTTATGTCTTTAAAGATATGCCTTATCAAAGCATTGGTTTTCAGAATGCTTTCAACAGTCATAAACAAGATTCTTATTTCGGACTCAATCAATATGACATCAAGCAAAACAGTTTTTATTCGAACTTGATTTTCAACTCGATTATCAGTAATACCATGAATAAATTTACTACAGGGCTGAATTTTTCATACGATCAATATCAGGAATTTGTAAATTTTACTGATTATAGTCGAATTGATAATTCTGTTGGGGCCTTTTTTGAATACACTTATGATAATACTGATAATTTCAGTTTGATTTTAGGAGGAAGAGTAGACAATCATAACAGACTTGGGGTTTTTGTTACGCCTAGATTGCACATGAGATACAATCCGTGGAAAAATGGTGTAATTCGTTTTTCTGCTGGAAGAGGAAAACGTTCTGCTAATATTTTTGCTGAGAATCAGCAGTTATTTGCAAGTTCACGAACTTTTTCGATACTAGATAACAGCGGAAAAATATATGGGCTAAATGCTGAAATTGCATGGAACTACGGTTTGAGTTTTTCTCAGAAATTCAAAATTTTCAATAAAAATGCAGAAGCCGGATTCGATTTTTACAGAACTGATTTTCAAAATCAGGCAGTTGTCGATTTAATGCAGAGTCCGCAGGAAGTTTTGTTTTATAATTTGAAAGGAAACTCATTTGCCAACAGTCTTCAGGTAGAATTTAATTATGAGCTTATTCGCAACCTTAATTTAAGAACAGCTTATAAATTTTACGATATTCAGACAGATTATCTTCGTGGCACATACCAGCGTCCGTTGCAGGCAAAACATCGTTTTCTTGGAAATCTAGAATACGAAACCAATACAGTAGACGACAAATTGTGGCGATTTGATTTTACATTCAATTGGACAGGAAAACAACAATTGCCTTACACCGCGTCTAATCCTGCAGAAGACCAATTCCCTGATTTTTCGCCTTCTTACGCTGTTATGAATGCCCAGGTGACAAAAGTTTTTTCTTCAGTTTTTGAAGTCTATTTAGGTGGAGAAAACATTGGAAATTACAAGCAAGAAAAAGCTGTTTTAGGAGCAGGAAATCCTTTTGGACCAAATTTTGATGCATCAATGGCGTATGCGCCTATATTCGGGCAAATGTATTATGCCGGATTGCGATTTAAGATCAAATAAACAATTTTAAAAACTAAAAATAAATAAGATGAGAAATTTAATTTTAACTGTCATGTTCGCTTTTTTAGGATTGTCTGTTCAGGCACAGACTAAAAAAAATAAGAATTTAAAATATGATACGGAAGTAAATGGTAATTGTGAGCAGTGCAAAAAACGTATCGAGAAAGCGGCGTTTGGAGTTCCGGGAGTAAAAATGGCTTCATGGGATGTAGATTCGCATAAATTATCTGTGGTTATGAATGAGGAAAAATCATCGACAACAGATTTGAATAATGCGATAGCAAAGGTCGGCCATGATACTAAGGAAGTTAAGGCAACCAAAGAAGCTTATGATAATCTTCACAGCTGCTGCAAGTACGAGAGACAGCAATAATTTTTTCAAGCCCAAGCATTGACTTGGGCTTTTTTTAATAGTTAATTTATTTTTAAAAAACCGCATTTTATTGTGGTTAAAGTAAATTATTGTTACTTTCACACATTTATAAAACAACCAAAATCATTTTATGAATAATTTCGACTGGACCCAATTAGTTAACCCTGAATTTTACATCACTTTAAGCGTCGGAGGTGTCCAGATTGGTCTCTTTATTGTCTTGTTTATTGTGTTTGCTGAAACGGGACTTTTTGCAGGGTTCTTTCTTCCGGGAGACAGTCTGCTTTTTTTGGCAGGGATTTATAGTAGGGATTTAATCGAAAATGTAGTTTATATTCCGGGAGATTTTATAAATGTATTTCTGCTTTCGACAGCTGTCGCAATTATGGGAGTTTTAGGTAATATGACCGGTTATTGGTTTGGAGCCAAAAGCGGCTATTATTTATTTAAAAAAGAAGATACTTTTTGGTTTAAAAAGAAATACTTGCTTCAGTCTAAAGACTTTTTTGAAAAGTACGGAGGAAAAGCTATTATTTATGCTCGTTTTCTTCCGATTTTTAGAACTTTTGCCCCAATCGTGGCTGGTATTGTTTCGATGGACAAGAAAAAATTTATGTTTTACAATATTTTAAGTTCTGTTCTTTGGTCTTTTATTTTAATTTTCGCAGGACATTATTTATATGGCGTGTTTTTAAAACAAGGAATAGATCTTAAAAAACATATCGAATACATCATTATCATCATCATTGTAATGTCAACGTTTCCGGTCTTATTAAAGCTTTTAAAGAAGAGACCAAAAGAACAGATATAAAAAATATACCTAAACTAAAAAATCCGAAGTCTTTTTAAAGCTTCGGATTTTTTTACGGTTATTTCTTAACAGTAGAAATTTATAGTTTGATAGGTTGAGTTGCCAATTTGTAAATCCTGCTGTTTAGTATTTAGAATTTAATAACGGGAATTGTTTAGATTACCATTCGTTAACCTTGTTCGCATCCATTTTGAGGAAAATGAACAGAAGTATAGTAAAGCCCCAAAGTCCCGAACCCCCATATGAAAAGAACGGAAGAGGCACACCGATTGTCGGGAAAATTCCAATTACCATTGCAATATTTACAAAAAAGTGAATGAATAGAATTCCGGCCACACAATGCCCGTAGACTCGGCTGAATTTTGTTTTCTGCCTTTCTGCCAAATAAATAATTCTTAATAGAAGACAAGTGAAAAGCACAATTACAACAAGAGAACCTGCAAATCCCCATTCTTCACCAACAGTTGTGAAAATATAATCGGTATGTTGCTCAGGTACAAAACCTCCTTTGGTCTGAGTTCCTTCAAGAAAACCTTTTCCGAGCCATCCTCCCGATCCAATTGCGATTTCAGACTGATTGGTGTTGTATCCAATTCCTTTCATGTCAACTGTTTTTCCTAGAAGGATATTAAAACGATCTCTGTGGTGCTGTTTAAATACGTTATCAAAAACATAATCAACAGAAAATACAAACGCCGAAATAATAACCAGTAGAATTGTACTTAGAATGATGTTTCTGTCAACAGCTCTTCCTTTAAAGTGAATGATAGCCAAAACGGCAAATGCGATTAAAATTACGACATAAGGTTCCAAAATCAAGGTCAAAACAAAGAGGACAATGGTTATAAACCCTGTCCATACATACCATGAAGGCAAACCTTCTCTGTACAATACTAAAATAAAGACACTATAAATAAGGGCGCTTCCGGGATCTGGTTGAGGTAAAATGAGTATAACCGGCAAAAGCATGATGGCTAGAGCCTGTATCTGCCTGTTTACTTCTTTTAAGTTGATTTGGGTGTCGCTGAGATATTTTGCCAATGCTAAAGAAGTAGCAGCTTTGGCAAATTCTGATGGTTGCAAGGTAAAACTTCCTATTGCATACCAGCATCGCTGGCCGGCAATTGTTTTTCCGAAAGCAAATAAACCGAGCAAGGATAGGAGAGAGACTCCAAAAATGATACTGGCGTATTTTTCATAAAATTTACCATCAACAAAAAGCACTACAAAAATCAACGGAATTGTACAGCCGATAAATATGAGCTGTTTTTGATAAGTTCCTTCTGTCGAAAGTAAAGAAGACGAATAGATATTGAGCCAGCCCAAAGTAACCAGCGCAATATAGATAAAGACACTTATCCAATCGATATTATTTTTTACACTTTGATTTTTCATTTGAAATAATCTTTGTTAGTTCTTTTTAGTAGTGTCTATTATTGTCTTTTTTGCTTCGGTTTTTGGTGATTCTGCCGTGGTTGTTTTTGGTTTAATGATTTTAGCTTGCAGAACAGAATCTTTTGGCACCGATTCGATTTTACTTGCTTCGTTCATTCCGCCCAATTTAGCGTATTCAGCCGCCAAACTTTTGTTTAAAACTCTTGTTTCAAGATCTGTTCTAGTAATCTTATGTCTTAAATACTTCTCAATCATCAAACTGGCAATTGGCCCCGCAACTGTTGCTCCAAAACCTCCATTTTCGATCATTACAGCGATAGCAATTTTTGGATTGTCTTTTGGTGCAAAAGCCACAAATATAGAGTGATCTTTTAGTTTTTCTCTTTTTCCATTAATTTTGGCATAATTCTCCGCAGTACCTGTTTTTCCGCAGATATCGATTCCATTTACTTTAAGGGCGTAAGCTGTTCCTTTGTTATAAACATCAAACAAACCGCTGATTACGGGAGGAAAATACTTTTTGTCAATAGTAGTTTCATGTTTTGTTGTGTATTTCGAATCAATATTTCTGCCTTCTATTTTTTTTATGATATGAGGCGTATAATAATAACCTTGGTTTGCGACTGTAGCCATCATATTGGCAAGCTGAATAGGAGTCATCAAAACCTCTCCTTGTCCAATTGCGTTAGATACAATCGTAGAACTTCTCCATCCTCCGTTAGGATAGATTCTTTTATATGTTTTAGATGTTGGAATGTTTCCTCGTTTACCCGTCGGCAAATCGTAACCCATAAACTGGCCTAAGCCGAAACTTTTTACGTGATCGCTCCAAACGTCTACTGCTTTACCTGGATCCCCATATTTGTTGATGGTTAACATATAGGCCTGTCCAAAATAAGTGTTGCAAGAATTATAAATCCCGTTATGAAGTTGATGAGGTCCAAAACCGTGACATTTCATAAAACGGCCTCCACCATAGCTAAATCCATGATGGCACATAAAAGTGGTTTGTTCATTGACCACACCTTCTTGCAAGGCAATTAATCCTGTCAAAATTTTGAACGGAGAGCCAGGAGGATATTCTGCTAAAAGTCCTCTGTCGTAAAGAGGTTTTGCGATAGAATCGTGATACAGTAAAGTATAATTCTTAGACCTTTGTCTGCCGACCAAAATACCAGGATCGTATGACGGAGCAGTTACCAATGCTAGAATTTCACCAGATTTTGGTTCAATTGCAACAATTCCGCCTCGTTTGTTGATCATTAATTCTTCACCGTATTTTTGGAGCTCAGCATCGATGGTTAGATTGATGTCTTCTCCAGCAACGGCAATCGTATCGTATTTTCCCTCTTTGTAAGCGCCGATTTCTCGGTTGTATTTATCTTTTTGAATGTATTTTACTCCTTTTATTCCGCGTAAAATTTCCTCATAGCTTTCTTCTACACCTTGTTTTCCAATCAAATCTCCGCTATTGTAGTATGGGTTCTTAGCAATTAATTTTTCATTAACCTGTGTAATAAAGCCAAAGATATTTGCGCCATAATCTACTTCGTAATCACGAAGAGAACGTTTTTGGAAATAAAACCCTTCGTATTTTCTGATTTTCTCTTGAAAAGCGGCGAATTCATTTTTGTTGAGTTGCGCTAAAAACACCGAAGGAAGGCGTGGGCTGTAAACTTTTGCCTTCTCGATTCTTTTATGGTATTCTTCAGGAGTGATGCTTAATAATTGGCAGAATTCGGCAACATTTAAATCTTCTTTGATTTCGCGCGGAATTACCATAATATCGTAAGAAGCCTGATTGGCTACCAATAATTTCCCGTTACGATCATAAATATATCCTCTTTCTGGATAATCGTAGACTTTTTTTATTGCATTGTTTTCTGATTTCAGTTTGAATGAATCGTCTATAATTTGCAAAAAGAAGATTCGAATCACTAGCAAAGATGCTGCAATAATAATTAAAGTGGGCAGCAGAACTTTTCTCATCGTTTATTAGGCTTAATAAGATAAATTATTATTATTGAAGTGATTATAGTCAAAATGGTGCTGAATAAGGTTCTGAGTAAGATATCCCATATAAATTTAAACTGGAACGCTTCAAGAACAAATAGCACTATATGATGCAACAGTACCGAAACCAATATAAAAGAAAATCTTTCTGGCGTGAGTGATTCGTTTAGTTTTATGGTCTGATATTCATAACTTAAGCCAAAAGAAAATTTAAAAATATAAGGCCTGTAATAAGCGAGTATAACACAGGCAGTAGCATGTGTTCCGCCCGAATTACAAAACATGTCCATTGAAAGTCCCAATAAAAAACTGGAGATAATGAGTCCTGTTTTATTACTGTTTACTGGATATAATATTATGTATAGGATGTAAGGAAAAGAGCTTATATATCCGAGAAAGTTCATGTTGTTGAAAATAACAACCTGAACTGCCAGAAGTATAATGAAACGAAAAATATTTACCAACAAAGCGCTACTCATCTTTTTCCTTGCTTTTGTTTTCTAAATTAATAAGTTCTTCTCTGCCTTTGCTTTTAATGATGTAAACATGTCCCAGATTGGTCATGTCGTTAAATAGTTTGACATTAATGACATAATAGCTGGTTCCTGTTTTTATGAAGATTTTGTCTACTGTACCAATGTTGATTCCTTCAGGAAAGATCACAGATTGTCCTCCAGTAACAATAGTGTCGCCCTTTCTTATAGAAGCAAGTCTAGGAACATCCTCAAGCTGTACAAATCCTGTGTTTTTTCCATTCCAGGTTAAAGACCCAAAATGGTTTGATTTTTTTATTTTGGCATTAATCTGAGACTTCATGTTTAAGATACTCACAACAGTAGAATAATTTGCCGAAGTATTGTCAACAACACCCACAATTCCCAAACTGTTGATTACTCCCATATCCTGTTTTACGCCTTCGTTTCTTCCAGAATTTAAGGTAATAAAGTTTTCGTGTGAATTGTAAGAGTTATGAATCACTTTAGAAACGATAATATCCGCAGGTTTCACCCCTTTAATTGTATCCGGAAGCGGCATTTTTGAAGTGTCTTCCTTATTAAATAATAAGCTTTTTAATCTTGCGTTCTCAAGTACAAGTTCGTCGTTTTCGGCTCTTAAATTCAAATATTCATTAACACGATTAATTCTTTCGTAAACACCTCCGCTTAAAAAATTAGCTGAATTGATTACTCTGCTTCTATGGTAAGAATGGGATTGGATTGTGAGACCTAACGAAATACCTAAAAGCAGCAAAAACAGCAATCGATTGCTGTTTCGTATAATAAAATTAAAAATTTGCTGCATTTCTTGTTTGGTTATTTTGTTTCAGGATATGCTTTTAGTTTCAAATTTTATTAGAGTTAAACATTAAAATTTAACCCTAATAAAAAATATATTATAATCTTAAACCTTACTTGATTAAGATGCTTTTGAATTTTGAAATGTTTTTAAGCGCCATTCCGGTTCCTCTTACAACAGCTCTTAACGGATCTTCAGCGATATAAACAGGAAGATCTGTTTTTTGAGAAATACGTTTATCAAGACCTCTAAGCATAGAACCTCCACCAGCTAGATAAATACCAGTATTGTAGATATCTGCTGCCAACTCTGGAGGAGTCTGTGATAATGTTTCCATTACGGCATCTTCAATACGCTGAATCGATTTATCAAGTGCTTTTGCGATTTCTCGATAAGAAACGTCTACTTGTTTTGGTTTACCGGTAAGCAAATCTCGACCTTGAACCGACATGTCTTCTGGCGGTCCGTCTAAGTCTTCGATAGCGGCTCCAATTTGAATTTTGATTTTCTCTGCAGTACTTTCCCCAACAAAAAGGTTGTGTTGTGTACGCATGTAATATACGATGTCGTTTGTAAAAACGTCACCCGCAATTTTTACAGATTTATCGCAAACAATACCTCCTAATGCTATTACAGCGATTTCTGTTGTACCACCTCCAATATCTACAATCATGTTTCCTTTTGGTTGCATGATGTCGATTCCGATACCGATTGCTGCAGCCATTGGCTCGTGAATCAAGTAAACTTCTTTTCCGTTTACACGCTCACAAGACTCTTTTACAGCACGCATCTCAACCTCGGTAATTCCAGACGGAATACAAACTACCATTCTCAAAGCTGGCGTAAACATTCTCTTTTTTAATGCTGGAATGCTTTTAATGAACATATTGATCATTTTTTCCGAAGCGTCAAAATCGGCGATTACACCATCTTTTAAAGGCCTTATGGTCTTAATGTTTTCATGCGTTTTACCTTGCATCATATTGGCTTCTTTACCAACAGCGATGATTTTGCCTGATACTCTATCACGTGCCACGATAGAAGGGCTGTCAATGACAACCTTATCATTATGAATGATTAAAGTGTTTGCGGTACCAAGGTCTATCGCAATATCCTCGGTCATGAAATCAAAAAATCCCATATATTTGTTAGGGGTTTAAAATGTTATAAATTATTTTGAACAAAGTTAAACAAATTAATGTTTAAAATGACGCGTTCCTGTAAATACCATTGCAAGATTATTTTCATTGCAATAATTTATACTTAATTCGTCTTTGATTGAACCTCCTGGCTGAATTACAGCTGTTATTCCAGCTTTTTTTGCCAATTCTACACAGTCAGGAAACGGGAAAAACGCATCACTCGCCATAGAAGCGCCGTTTAAGTCAAATCCAAATGCTTTTGCTTTGTCTACAGCTTGTATTAAAGCATCTACTCTCGAGGTCTGACCTGTTCCTGATGAAATTAGGGTTCCGTTTTTTGCAAACACAATTGTATTTGATTTTGTGTTTTTGCAAATTTTAGAAGCAAAAATTAAATCTTCTATTTCCTGAGCGGTTGGTTCAGTTATAGTAACGGTTTTTAAATGCTCTTTATTATCCGTAATGTTATTTCTGTCTTGAATTAACAATCCGTTAAGACAAGTTCTTACTTGTTTTGATGGCAATTCAACTTCATTTTGAACTAAAATGATTCTATTTTTCTTTTCTTGTAAAACTGTAACTGCTCCATCATCATAAGCAGGAGCAATAACAACTTCGCAGAATAGTTTGTTGATTTCTTCGGCTGTTTCTAAATCAATTTTGGTATTAGAAATCAATACTCCTCCAAATGCAGAAGTAGGGTCGCAAGCCAAAGCAGCCAGATACGCTTCACTGATTGTTTTTCTTGAAGCCAAACCGCAGGCGTTGTTGTGTTTTAAAATAGCAAATGTTGGTCCGTCTGTCTTAAACTCGGCAATTAAGTTTACAGCTGCGTCAACATCTAAAAGGTTGTTGTATGATAATTCTTTGCCGTGAAGTTTATTAAACATGGCATCAAAATCTCCAAAGAAAAACCCTTTTTGATGCGGGTTTTCACCATATCTTAAAACCTGCCCGTTAGAAATGCTTTCTTTGTAAATCGTTTCGTCTGTATTGAAATAATTAAAAATAGCACCGTCATAATGAGAAGAAACATTAAAAGCTTTTGATGCAAATAATCTTCTGTTCTCAAGAGTTGTAGCACCATTTTGTTCTGTAATTAAATCCAAAAACAATTGGTATTCGTTCATAGAAGGAACAATTACAGTGTCTTTGAAATTTTTTGCAGCCGCACGGATTAATGAAATACCTCCGATATCAATTTTTTCGATAATATCCTGCTCGCTTGCTCCAGATGCAACAGTTTTTTCAAATGGGTACAAATCTACAATCACCAAGTCGATTTGAGGGATGTCAAACTCTTTCATTTGCTGCACATCGCTTTCGTTGTCCTGACGGTTCAAAATACCTCCGAAAATTTTAGGGTGAAGTGTTTTTACTCGTCCGCCCAAAATTTCTGGAAAAGCTGTTATGTCTTCAACCGGAACTACAGGAATTCCAAGGTTTTTAATAAAATCTTCGGTTCCTCCAGTCGAATAAATGGTCACATTTTGTTCGTGTAATTTCTTAACAATCGGCTCTAAGCCATCTTTAGAAAAAACCGAAATTAATGCTGATTGTATTGTTTTAGTTGTACTCATTGTGTAGTTATGTTTTTCAGTCTGCAAAAGTAGTTTTTTTATATATTATTTTAAAAAAAATTAATGTAACAAAATGCTAAAAAAATCTACTGATGAGTAAGTTAACTTTTATTAGGTTTTTATTTCTAAATTATTGAATTTTACTTTATTGAAAAATACAAAAATATGCTTCTTTATCTAAGATTATTAAAAGAAAGTTTAGGCTTTGCCATTAATGCTTTACGCAATAATAAACTGCGAACTTTGTTGTCGCTGTTGGGCGTTACAATTGGTATTTTTTCGATCATAGCAGTGTTGGCGGCAGTTGATTCTTTGGATAAAAAAATCTCTAAAGATTTGAGTAGTTTAGATAAGAACACGATTTATCTAATGAAATTCAGTTTTGGGCCTTCAGAAATTCCACAGTGGAAGAGAGAACAGTTTCCAAATGTGAAATATGACGAATATGTCGGATTGAAAAATTCAATGAATAATACAGATCAAGTCGGGTATCAGCTTTTTGTAAGCCACGAAACGCTGAAATACGATTCGAGAACTGTTGCTGATGTAAATATTATTCCGTCATCTTCTGAAATGGTAGATATTGATGGATTAACTTTTGATAAAGGAAGGTTTTACAATGAATCTGAATCCAATTCTGGAACTCCTGTTATTGTTTTAGGATATGATATTGCAGAAGGTCTTTTTGCAGGAACTGATCCTATAGGGAAAAATATTCGGCTGTATGGGCAGCGTTTTACGGTTATTGGCGTCATGGCGAAACAAGGAGCTGGTTTTTTTGGAGACAGCAACGATACGTCGGTTTATCTGCCAGCTAATTTTTTACGTCGCATGTATGGTGACAGCGATGCCATGACGCCAGTTATTGTTTTGAAGCCTACAAAAGGAGTAGATATGGATGCTTACAAAGCCGAAGTGTCTCAAAAACTTCGTGCCATCCGTGGTATAAAAGCAGGCGAAATGGATAATTTCTTTATTAATGTTCTTTCTGGTTTTACCGATTTTATAGACGGAATTATTGGTCAGATGAATGTTGTAGGATGGATCATCAGTGGTTTTTCTCTTTTGGTAGGTGGTTTTGGAATTGCGAATATTATGTTTGTTTCGGTAAAAGAACGGACTAATCTAATCGGGATTCAAAAATCATTGGGAGCAAAAAATAAATTTATTTTATTCCAATTTTTGTTTGAAGCCATAATTTTATCTGTTATCGGTGGTATTATTGGTCTGTTAATGGTTTGGGGTATTGCATTCGGCTTGACCAAACTTCTGGATTTTGAATTTGTATTGAGTTTTGGAAATATAATTTTAGGAACTGTTTTGGCCGCTATAATTGGATTGATTTCGGGAATTCTTCCAGCGATTTCTGCAGCTAATTTGGATCCTGTTGAGGCTATTCGAACAGGGATGTAGGTTTTTAAAAGATGCTGAGTTTTTTAGTTACAAAGTTACAGAGTGACAAAGTGGCAAAGGTTTTTTCTAGAGATTGTAAGTTGACTGATTAGCTATGATTTTAAAAATATAAATTCCATAGGAATGAATCATTTTGTAGCAACGGATTTCAATCCGTTGAATAATGAAACCACACGATGAAATAAGTTCCGTAGGAACGAGGGATATTCTTATTTGTTGCTTGTAAGTTTAATCTTTGTTTTATCTCATTTTATGGAGTCAGGATAATAGTAGATATTTCTGTTTTGATTGTTTTTATATTTTAAAACAGTGTCTTCTTCTTGAGTAGTTCTTCCGATAATGTAAGGGTCAATTTTTTTGTGTTTAGGAATTCAAGAAATAAGGGATTTTTAATTGTATCATTTTGAGAAGCATAAAATATATCTTCAAGATTAGATTCGATCAATAGTTTGATTTCACTTATATAACTTATATGGTTTAAAATAAAAAATCCCAAGAAGCTATTTTCTTGAGATTTTGTGTTTTTTTAAAATAGTCTTAAAAACTATTTTCTAATATCATTATTCTGAATCAAATCGATATATAAGTTGATCTTATCTTTCAATTCTTTTCTAGGCGTGATAAAGTCTAAGAAACCGTGCTCTAATAAGAACTCAGCAGTTTGGAAACCTTCTGGCAAATCTTTTCCTGTAGTGTCACGAACAACACGCGGACCAGCAAAACCAATCAAAGCGCCTGGCTCAGAGATGTTGATGTCTCCTAACATTGCGTAAGATGCAGTTGTTCCTCCGGTTGTTGGGTCTGTACATAGAGAGATATAAGGTAATTTAGCTTCCGCTAATTGAGCTAGTTTTACAGAAGTTTTTGCTAATTGCATTAAAGAATAAGCAGCTTCCATCATACGAGCTCCACCAGATTTAGAAATCATTACAAAAGGCAATTTGTTTTTGATGGCGTGATCAATACCTCTTGCAATTTTTTCACCTACAACCGCCCCCATAGATCCTCCGATAAAAGCAAAATCCATACAGCAGATTACAAGTTCTCTTCCTTTAGATTTTCCTACTCCGGTACGAACAGCATCTTTAAGATGAGTTTTCTCCATTACATCTTTCAATCTTTCTGCATATTTCTTTGTGTCCACAAAGTGCAAAGGATCTTTGGATGTCATGTTTTTATCTAACTCAACAAATTCGTTGTTGTCGAATAAAATTTCAAAATAGGTTGCGCTTCCAATTCGAACGTGAAAATCATCTTCAGGGCTAACGAATAAATTTCTCGCTAATTCGTCAGCGTCAATAATTTTTCCAGTAGGAGATTTGTACCACAATCCTTTCGGAACGTCCATCTTGTCTTCTGTCGCGGTCGTAATCCCTTTTTCTTGTCTTTTAAACCAAGCCATTTCTTTTAGTATTCAGTGTTCAGTAATAAAATTTCAGTGTTCAGTTGTATTCAGTTTTAAGTATTCAAACTGAACACTTAAAACTGTACACTGATTACTTTTTTATAACGTGTTTACGTTATTTAAATCAGCAAAAGCTTGTTCCAATCTTGCGTTGAAAGTTACTTCGCTTTCACGAACCCATTTTCTTGGGTCATAGTATTTTTTGTTTGGAGCATCTGGACCTTCTGGGTTACCAATTTGAGTTTTTAGGTACTCAATATTGTTTACCATATAGTCACGGATTCCCTCAGTGTATGCAAATTGTAAATCGGTATCGATGTTCATTTTGATAACTCCGTAACCGATAGCTTCTCTAATTTCTTCTAGTGTAGAACCTGAACCTCCGTGGAAAACGAAATCAACAGGATTATGTCCTGTGTTGAATTTGCTTTGTACGAAATCCTGAGAATTTTTTAAGATTTTTGGAGTTAATTTTACGTTTCCTGGTTTGTAGACACCGTGAACGTTTCCGAAAGCAGCAGCAATCGTAAATTTAGGGCTTACTTTAGAAAGTTCTTCGTAAGCATATGCTACTTCTTCTGGCTGTGTATATAATTTTGAGCTGTCAACATCAGAGTTGTCAACACCATCTTCTTCACCACCTGTAATACCAAGCTCGATTTCCAATGTCATGCCCATTTTGCTCATTCTAGCTAAATATTCTTTGCAGATCTCGATATTTTCTTCGATTGGCTCCTCAGACAAATCGATCATATGAGAACTGAATAATGGTTTTCCTGTTTCTGCGAAATGTTTTTCAGAAGCATCTAACAAACCATCAATCCAAGGTAATAGTTTTTTTGCGCAGTGATCAGTATGAAGAATTACAGTTGCGCCGTAAGCTTCTGCTAATGTGTGAATGTGTTTTGCTCCAGCGATTCCACCAGCGATAGCTGCTTTTTCTCCGGCATTAGATAACCCTTTTCCAGCGTTGAATTGTGCTCCTCCATTAGAAAACTGAATAATTACTGGTGCATTTAATTTCGCTGCAGTTTCAAGAACTCCATTGATTGTGCTTGATCCAGTAACATTTACTGCTGGTAAAGCAAACCCTTTTTCTTTCGCATAATTAAAGATCTCCTGAACCTGATCTCCCGTAGCTACTCCCGGTTTGATGTTGTGTGCCATTTTAATTTTTTTTATAGTTGTTTTTAGTTTTTAGGTTGCAAAAATAAGAATTAATTAGCATTAGAACGGATAATTTATACCAAAATTTAAAACGGAATGCCCAAAATTGTACTCTTTAAACCATCGGTCTCCTTTCTCATGCGCCGGATTATAAGTCTTAAAGCCTAAATCTAAACGGATAACAAAAAAGCTTAAATCGTATCTTATACCAAAACCTGTACCTATAGCAATTTCATCTAAATCGTTTAAGTTGTTGAATTTTGCTTTTTCGTCTACCACATTATCCAGAACATTCCAGATATTTCCGGCGTCTGCAAAGATGGCGCCTTTCACATCTCCGAAAATTTTAAAACGAAATTCTCCGCTTAAAGCTATTTTCATATTTGCCTCATTAAAGTCGTTTATGGCATTGGTGCTTCCTGGTCCCAGTGCGTAAGGTTGCCATGCACGATTATCATTTGAACCTCCTGAGTAGTAACTTCGTGAAAACGGAATGTAATTAGAGTTTCCAAACGGAATTGCGATTCCGAAGAAGCTGCGCACTGCCAAAACTTTTTCTTTGCCAAAATCCCAATGTTTGATGTAATCGAATTCCGTTTTAACATATTCGGAATATTCTAGATTGAAAATCTCATAATTGCCTCTTGAATTTTTAGGAAGATTTCCAATAGCTGAAACAGCAGATAATAAGGAGCCTGCTGATTCGATTTTGGTTCTAAACTGATAAAAATTATTGTCGGCCAAATCCTTTTTGGTGGTTTTGGTAAAAGTATAACTGGTGGCTAAAATAAAGTCGTTTTCAGTCAGACGAATTCTTCTTTCTTCAATACTTTCTACTTCTTGATATTGCGGATCTCCCGGTCTCAAAGCTGTCTGCTGCGTTAGAACCTGACTCGTAAATTGTGTAGTTCCCTTTGGAATCGTTAGGTTGTTGTCGGTATCAACCTCTGCACCTTCTGTATTGTAAGTGCTTGCGATATCATTCAAATCATCATAAGAAGAAGTATATACGTTAAAATAGTTGCCCGGATTCAAATTACGCACAAACTGTGCATTCAACAAATCCAGTTTTGCTGTATTATGACGTTTTGGCGACCAATTGTAAGATATACCGCCAGTAAAATTCTCTTTGTCGAGACCGATATTACGCTGTTTAGAAAAACCTGATGTTATTTGAGTAGACGGAATCATGCTTTTCGGAATAATTTTTTCTGTTCCGAAAGGGAGTAATATCCTAGGGAAATTCAATTTCATATCTAATCCATATTCCGAAACATTAAAGAAGTTATCGTTTGGATTAGCCATATCTCTTGATGATCCGATGTTTAAACGGGCTGATATTTCTAAAGTTTCGGCGCGGTTAAAGACATTTCGAATCGTTTCAGAAATACTGGCTCCGATACCAAAATCCTGAATATTGGAGTGGGTAACATCAAAAGTGGTTCCGAAACTGTATTTTTTTCTTGGAGTTAAATAAACATTTGCAATCAATGACTGTGCTGTCGGATCTCGCTTGTCTACTTCATACTGAATAGATGGATAATTGAAAATCTTGAGATTATTCAGATATCTTGAAGAAAGTGTCGTCCTGAAATCGGCAAACGTGCTTCCTTTAGAAATAAAAATGGCATCAGTGATGGCTCTTGGTTTGTATTTTAATTCTTTAAAGCTGTAAAGATTAAAATTGTTATAAGTCGTGCTATCCGAAGGCTTTTTCTTAGCATTGGCTGCAGAATAATCAGTGTAGATGTTTACGTCGCTGATGGTGTATAATTTAAAAGGCTCAGTGCGGCTAGAATCTCTTTCCTGAATATTATTATTGTTGATGACCAAGGTTACATTGGCCTTGTTTTTTTTGCCTATTGTATCAATGTCAAAAGTAACGTAAGTTGGCTGAAAAAAATATGCTCCGTGATTTCTGAAATAGGTAGTTATTCGGTTTTTTTCTTCTTCAAAATCTGAAGTTTTGTACTGGTTTCCAGATTTTACAAACGAAGGTTCGGTATTTGTTTTATACAGCGAATCTAATGCAGGGGATAAGATTTTGGTGCTTATAGTGTCTATAATATATCCAGGTCCCGTTGTAATGTTGTAATTAATCTGAGCTTTTTTATTTCCGACGCTGTCAATCGTATAATCGGTTTTGACATCAAAAAAACCATTGTTGAAATAATAATATTTTAAGCGAAGCAGTGATTTTTTGGTTTTAGACGTGTCGATGATTACAGGTGGTTCTCCTGTGTTTTTTAAAAATTCGTGAATTCCTTTATAATAAAACGACTGTCCCAAACGATCTACTTGTTTAGCAGAATATATTTTGGACATGCGTTCGTATTTGCCAGGTTTGTTTTTGAATTTTGCCTGATAAGTAGAATCCGGATTTAAATTGGCCAAATTATAAAGGTTTAAGCGCAAACGATAACCAAGCAGTGTTCCATTAGGTTTTTGGTACATTTGATTGTCGGCCTTTTCGTCGTTTGTCGGTTTTCCGTTTACAAGAATATTATTTTTTACAAGAAGATTTTTTCCATCAGGAACTCTTTTTACAGCATTACAGGCGCAAATTAGTATTGCCATTAGAATAAATGCTGTTATTTTTGTGGAATTATTTTTCAAGTGTTTTAAAATATTTAATTCAAAAGTACATTATTTTATGGTTAGTAAAAACCAAATAAAGCTTATCTCAAGTTTACATCAAAAAAAGCACCGTTTTGCTAATCAATTATTTTTTGCCGAAGGAGTAAAAGTAATTCAAGAATTATTGGAATCCAATTTTGAATTAGAGCAATTATTTACGACATTAAATGATTTTCAAGAAGTTAAAACCTCTAAGAGAACGATTATTAACGATCAGGAACTTAAGAAAATAAGTGCTTTGTCGACTCCAAATACCTGTCTTGCGGTTTTTAGAATGCCAGCCGAAAACAAAATTATCGATTCTGGTTTGATTTTGGCCTTAGACGACATTCGTGATCCAGGGAATCTAGGAACCATTCTGCGTTTATGCGATTGGTTTGGCATCAAACAAATCATCTGTTCCAAAGAAACCGTTGACATTTTTAATCCAAAAGTTGTTCAGGCTACAATGGGCTCAATTGCCAGAGTAAATGTAAATTACTTAGACCTAAAAGATTTTTTGGATAAAACACAACTGCCGGTTTTTGGGACTTTTATGAACGGTGATACTATTTATCGGTCTGATTTGCCTCAAAACGGAATCATTATTATGGGTAATGAAGCCAATGGGATTTCATCAGAAATCGAAAAAACAGTCACAACCCGTCTTACAATTCCGAGATTTGGCGAGCTTCAGAAAACTGAAAGTTTAAATGTAGCTACTGCGACAGCAATTATTCTTAGTGAATTTAAACGAAAGAGTTAAGATTTTGTTTTAATGAAATGTGAAATTTATTAAAATAGCTCTTGATTTCATCGAATCGATATTGTCTGTCCACGGACTAGCCCCGTTTGCAGGATTGTCGCGGATTAATTCATCAGTAATGCCAAACATCCCGCGAACAGAAGGAGAAAAGATAAAGTATTCGGTGAAAATATCAATTCCGAAACCTAATTCGTACGCAGCAGTCCATTGTTTTACTCTGAATTTCTGCTGAAAATTATCATCTTTAGATTTTGCATTGCTCGACAGGTTTAAAGTCGTAGACATACCGCCCAATAAATACGGACGTATGTTTCCTGTACGAAGAGCAGAATACTTTAGCAAAAGCGGGAAATGAATGTATGTACTGTTTACCTCTCTTAAATAATCATTTTCAGAATCCCAGTCTCCTGGAAAATATAAATCACGTTTTGTGTAATAAAGGCCAGGCTCGAAACGCAGGTTAAAATATTCCTGTAGTCTCAAATCTGCTACAACCCCGACATTAAATCCGGTAGTCTTTTTTACCTGAATATCGCCGCCTTGTGCTGGAGTTTTGTAATCAAATTTAAAATCAAAACTGTTAAAACCTAAATAATAACCGAAATAAATACGTTGTTTCTGCCAGTTTTCGAGGTTGATAATAGGATCTTTGCT
This sequence comes from Flavobacterium foetidum, assembly GCF_004634245.1. Taxonomy (GTDB): domain Bacteria; phylum Bacteroidota; class Bacteroidia; order Flavobacteriales; family Flavobacteriaceae; genus Flavobacterium; species Flavobacterium foetidum. The sequence continues at coordinate 21,510 of NZ_SJTF01000004.1, read as the reverse complement.
AAACATGCTTTTAGCAAATTGAGAATGTCCTTTTGTCGTTAAGACCAATAAAATTAAGATTACAGCTTTTTTCATACTATTTTTTAGAGGCAGAATAAATGGTTGCGGCACCAAAAGTTTGAGGCATTGCCACGACATCTATAAACCCAATTTTTCGCAAAATATTGTTTAAAGCTTCTCCATACGGGAACGCAGCAGCCGATTCAGACAAATAACCATACGCATTATTGTCTTTAGAAAATATTTTTCCGATTAGCGGAAGGATGAATTTGGTGTGAAATTTATATCCCTGTTTGTATGGAAATTTGTCAGGAACAGAAGTTTCAAGTATGACAAAAACGCCATTTGGTTTGAGAACTCTTAAGATTTCTGCAAAACCTTTTTCGAGATTTTCAAAATTCCTTACTCCAAAACCTACCGTAATAGCATCAAAATAATTGTCTTCAAACGGCATGTTTTCAGAATCCCCCAAAACAAGCTCAATAACATCTGACAAGCCTTTTTCTGCTACTTTCTTTTTTCCAACCTCAAGCATTCCGGCAGAAATATCCAAGCCAATAATTTTTTCAGCATTGGTTTTTGCCATTAAAATTGCCAAATCTCCAGTTCCTGTTGCAATATCCAGAATGACTTTTGGTTTTTTGTCTGAAACTATTTTTAATACTTTTTTTCGCCATTTAACATCTATTCCAAACGAAATGACACGGTTTAGATTATCGTAATTCCCAGAAATGGTGTCAAACATTTGGGTTACTTGCTCTTTTTTGCCTAAGGCAGATTCTTTATACGGAGTTATTTTTTCAGACATTTTTTTAATTTACGCAAATATAAACATTCTATTGTAACTGTAATTGAGTTTTTTATTTGATAAATCAAATGTTTTTTTAAGTGTCCATTGGCAATAGAGCACTTAAGTTTTGGCATCCCTAAATTTAGGGATATTTACAAAATCCCTAAATCTAGGGATTGTGTGATAATGCTTTTATTGACAACTTTGCTAAAGTAAAAATGATTAAAGTTTTAATGATTGATTTACAAAGCTGAGACCTAATCAAATGAATGCTTTTTGCACTGGTAATCATTTGTTCTAGCTGGTAGTTTTGAAAGTATTGTTCTTGGGGGAAATACTATTTAAAAGTGCGAAATACGTTCTTAGGATTAAATTTGTTTTTGGAAATTTTAATTTTCTGCCTTTAATATCTTAGTGGTATTTGTTATTAAAGGCTTTTGAGATTTATCTCAATTTACATTAAATGTTATTCAGTTATTTCAAGTGTTATTTTTAACATTTGTGATTTTTAACAAAACTATTTTCTAGAGCAGGTTAGGCCTAAAAAAAAATCAATCGTTTGCAAAAACATCCTCCAAAAGAGGATGTTTTTTATTTTTATTTCCTAATGTAAGTTTCGTAGGTATAATCATAAAGATGTTTGTCGTCTTTAAAATTTTCTTCAGATTCTACCAATTGCCATTCGCTTTTGCTGATTTTTGGAAAAAAAGCGTCTGCTTCAAATGTATGATGAACTTTTGTTAATTCGATAATATCAGTAAAAGGAAGCGCTAGATTGTAGATTTCTCCTCCTCCAATTATATAAGAATCTTCATTTTCTGGACAGAGCGCAATGGCATTTTCAATACTGTCAGTTACAATACATCCTTCTGGTTTGTAATCTTCTTGCCGGCTTATTACAATATGAACTCGGTTGGGTAATGGTTTTGGGAAGCTTTCGAAAGTTTTTCTTCCCATAATAATATGATGATTGGTAGTAAGTGATTTAAATCTTTTAAAATCATTTGGAAGGTGCCATACCAATTTGTTGTTTTTTCCGAGCTCATTATTTTCGCCCGCTGCCGCTATCATTATAATCATGGTATTCTGGAACTAAATTGTATTTTCGTTTTCTGCATTTATTTTCGATTCGAGCTGACTGATTCTTTTTTGCTGTAAAGCAACCAATCGCTCAATTTGTTCTCTTTCCCATTTTTTATTCATAAAACGGTCTGTTATATACACCTTTATAAAATGTAAAATGAATAAAAAAAGCCAGATTGTAATTCCCCAAATGCACCAGTTCTGATTTGTGCCTTCACCAAAACCAAAAAATCGATTGGCAATAAATAAAAACAAACTCCCTATTAAAAAAAGTACAAAATGAAAATATAGCACTTTTTTCTGCCTTAATCGTCTTCTAGCGTACTCGTATTGTTCGTGAACTTCTCTTTCCATAAAGATATAAATGAGAATATAAAGTTAAAATTTATTTTGAAAACTCATCATTTTAAAGCTAGAATATTTGAATCGAAAGCGGTTAAGAATTTGAAATACAAAATTTTGCATGGGTTAAATTATCGAATTGGCTAAAATCATATGCTGTTTTTGGCATAATCGTAAATCGGAACAACAATGTCTGATGTTCAGCTGATTTTGTTTAATTTTAACGTACGAATCTAAAAATTAAGTAGTTATGTCTTTGAAAAAACAATTTATTAAAACTAAACCGGTTTGTAAAGTAACCTTTTCTATCGATGCCAAAGATGCTGATTCGGCAGCAGTTGTTGGTGATTTTAATAACTGGAATGCTACTGAGGGGACTTTGAGCAAGTTGAAAAACGGAACTTTTAAAGCAACTTATGATTTGGTAAAAGACAGGGTTTACGAATTTAAATACGTAATTGACGGAAATTATGTAAACGATCCTGAGGCTGATTTTTACAAATGGAATGATTACGCCGGAAGCGAAAACGGGGTTGTAGTCGTATAAAAAAATCCGCTTTTACAAAAAGCGGATTTTTTTATTTATACAGCAACACTTCCCTTAATGGCAGGATGCGGGTCGTAATCGACAAGTGTAAAATCTTCAAAATCGAAATCGAAAATGTTTTTAATCTCCGGATTTAAGATCATTTTTGGTAATGGTCTTGGCTCTCGTGTCAGCTGCAGTTCCAATTGCTCAAAATGGTTGTTGTAGATGTGTGCGTCTCCAAACGTGTGAATGAAATCACCAGGTTCTAGATCGCAGACCTGCGCAATCATCATGGTTAATAATGCATATGAAGCAATATTAAAAGGAACGCCTAAAAATATATCGGCGCTTCTCTGATATAACTGACAAGAAAGTCTTCCTTTTGTTTCTCCTTTTTCAGGATCTGGACTGGCAACATAAAATTGGAAAAATGCGTGACATGGAGGCAATGCGGCCTTATTATTGGCAACATTCTCTTCAAAAGATTTTTTTGTGTCTGGCAGAACCGACGGGTTCCATGCAGAAACTAACATTCTTCTGCTGTTCGGATTTGTTTTTAACTCATTAATCAATTCAGAAATCTGATCAATCTCCTCGCTGTTCCAGTTGCGCCATTGATGACCGTACACTGGCCCCAGATCCCCGTTAGAATCAGCCCATTCGTCCCAGATTTTTACTCCGTTTTCTTTTAGGTATTTGATATTGGTATCTCCTTTTAAAAACCAAAGCAATTCGTAGATGATTGATTTTAAATGAAGTTTTTTTGTTGTAACCATTGGGAAACCTTCACTTAAATCAAAACGCATCTGGTAGCCAAAAACACTTTTTGTTCCAGTTCCTGTGCGGTCACCTTTTTGATTGCCGTTTTCTAAAACGTGTTTTACTAAATCTAAGTATTGTTTCATTATTCTGTTATTCAGTTAGTGCCTAATCGTTGGTGTTTTAACGATAAACACAAAATTATCTTTTTGAGATCTCGTCTCTGATTTTTGCGGCTTTTTCGTAATCTTCTTGAGAAACTGCCTGATCCAGAAGCTCATTCAATTCCTGTAGAGAATGTTTTGAATACACATCTCCTGATTGATTGCTTTCTTCTTCGCGTCCAAAAGTTTCAGGATTAGAAAGTACGTCAATTTCTTGTGCGCCTGAATCTGTTTCGGCTGTATTTGATTTTAAATAGATTCCCGCCTTGTCCAGAATGTTTTTATAAGTAAAAATAGGAGCGTTGAATCTTAGAGCTAAAGCAATGGCATCTGAAGTTCTTGCGTCAATAATCTCTTCAATTTTATCTCTTTCGCAAATCAGGCTCGAATAAAAGACACCATCAACTAGTTTGTGAATGATTACTTGTTTGACAACGATATCAAATCTTTCAGCAAAATTTTTGAACAAATCGTGCGTTAACGGGCGAGGTGGTTTTATTTCTTTTTCTAAAGCAATAGCAATCGACTGAGCTTCAAAAGCGCCAATAACAATTGGTAATTTTCTTTCTCCGTCGACTTCATTCAAAATTAAGGCATAAGCGCCATTTTGAGTTTGACTGTATGAAATTCCTTTTATGGATAGTTTTACTAGACTCATAAATGTTTGTAAAAAAGGCACTTAGTGCCTCATTTTAATACTTTTTTTGATTGGAAAATAAAGCTGCAATTTTAATCAAAAAATATGGAACAAAAAAGTTGCCTATAAACAAAGATACAACATCTTGTTTTTAGGCAGCAATATTTTTGAAGAGAATTCTTAAGAATGTTGTGCTTTAAAAGCTTTTAATTTCTCTGTTAATTTAGGTACGATTTCAAAAGCGTCTCCAACAACCCCGTAATCAGCAACTTTGAAGAAAGGGGCCTCTGGGTCATTATTGATTACCACTTTCACTTTAGATGAGTTAATACCCGCAATATGCTGAATAGCTCCAGAAATCCCGACTGCAATATATAAATTAGTTGCAACTGGTTTTCCTGTTTGTCCTACGTGTTCGCTGTGAGGTCTCCATCCTAAGTCAGAAACTGGTTTAGAACATGCTGTTGCAGCGCCAAGTACAGATGCTAAATCTTCGATTAATCCCCAGTTTTCAGGTCCCTTCAATCCGCGTCCGCCAGAAACTACGATATCCGCATCAGCGATAGAAACTTTTCCAGAAACTTTTTCTACAGATTCTACTTTAACGCCAAAGTCATTATCTCCAATTGTTGGGTTAAAATCTTCAGCAGTTGCAGCTCCAGCACTTTCAAAAAGTCCGTAAGAGTTTTTAGCCAAACCAAGGACTTTTACCTCTGTACTGATTTCTGTGATGTTGAAAGCTTTGTTTGAGAAAGCATTTCTTTTTACCTGAAATGGCGAAGTGCTAACTGGCAGTCCAACCACATTTGATGCGAAACCAGCTTCTAAAGCTACCGCAACAAGTGGCGAAAGATAAATACTGTCTGTAGTCGAAGAAAGTAAAACTAATTTTGTTCCTTCTTTTTGAGCGGCTTGTTTTATTACATCAGCGTAAGCTTTTGCATTAAAACCAGCTAATTTATCATTGCTTACTTTTAGGACTTTATCAACTCCATATTTGCCTAATTCGCTTACCTCGCTGATATTTACTGTCAAGGCCGTAACGGTCGTTCCTAATGATTCTGCCACTTTCTTAGCGTAAGAAGCCAATTCGAAAGCCACTTTTTTAAATTTTCCTTCTGCAGATTCTGCGTATATTAATATTGACATAATAATTTTAGATTTTAGATTTTAGATTTCAGATTAAACTGAAAACTAAAAAATGGATTATTAAAATATTTGGATTCAGTTAAAACTGAACACTAAAAACTGATAACTGAATACTAGATTACCTTCGCTTCGTTGTGTAATAAATTGATTAACTCATCTAAATTATCTGCAGAAATTAATTTTACTGCCGATTTTGGAGCTGGTTTTTCAAATTTCACTGCTTTTGTATTTACCGCTGCATCAACCGGCTCAACAATAGCTAGTGCCTTGGTTCTTGCAGTCATGATTCCTCTCATGTTTGGAATACGAAGATCTTTTTCTTCAACAAGACCTTTTTGAGCGCCAATGATTAGTGGAAGAGTAGTGCTTACAGTTTCTTTTCCGCCGTCGATTTCGCGAACCCCTTTTACAGAGTTTCCGTCAACAGTTAAATTTGTACAAGAGTTTAAGAAATTATACCCTAAAATTCCGGCAATCATTCCAGGAACCATTCCTCCATTGTAATCTAAAGATTCTTTACCAGCAATTACTAAATCGTAACCGCCGTTTTTGATTACTTCTGCCAATTGTTTTGCTACGAAGAAACCATCTGTAGGGTTTGCGTTAACGCGAATTGCTTCGTTTGCTCCAATAGCCAATGCTTTACGTAAAGTTGGTTCAGTATCAGGACCTCCAACGTTTACAACCGTTACATTTGCTCCTTGTTGCTCTTGAAACCAGATAGCGCGTGTAAGACCGAATTCGTCGTTAGGATTAATTACATATTGTACGCCGTTGGTGTCAAATTCTGAGTCACCGTTGGTGAAATTGATTTTTGAAGTAGTATCAGGCACATGGCTGATGCAAACTAGTATTTTCATAAGTATATATTTTGAATTTATAATATGCTTTTACAAATTTAGAATTTAATTTGGAATAATTATACTATGCATGCATAATATTTTTTAAAACTATTACGATTTCGCAGATTGTATAGTTTTGAGTGATTTTCAACGGAATCAAGAAATGAAAAAACACTCATTTTGTCTGATTGTTAGGGATTTTGCAATATTTGAACCATTGAAGCAGATTTGATTTTTGTCTAAAAAATACTTTTTTTTGATTTTTGGCGTTTTAAGGATTCAATTTCAGGAGAAACAAGAAATAACAAATAAAGGAAAGTTTGTCTGAAAATTTTTTTTGTTGAAATAAGTGTGTAATATACCTTATTATATCGATTTCGTAAATATCACAATAAGCATAAAAAAGTTAAAACCTCAAGATGCAAAGAAGTTGATGCGATTTTAAATTTAATTTTTGCTTTTAAGTTATTTAAAATATTTATTTTTGCTCTTCAGAAAATTCAACATACAATAAAAAATATGAGAACAATACAATTTAGAGAGGCCATTTGTGAAGCGATGAGCGAAGAAATGCGTCGCGATGAATCCATATATTTAATGGGAGAAGAGGTTGCCGAATACAACGGAGCTTACAAAGCTTCAAAAGGAATGCTTGCTGAGTTTGGTGAAAAAAGAGTAATCGATACTCCAATTGCTGAGCTTGGTTTTTCAGGAATTGCAGTTGGTTCTGCAATGAACGGAAACCGCCCTATTGTAGAATATATGACATTCAACTTCTGTTTAGTTGGTATTGATCAAATTATTAACAACGCTGCTAAAATGCGTCAAATGACAGGAGGACAGTTTAATGTGCCTATCGTTTTCCGCGGACCAACAGCTTCTGCTGGTCAATTAGGAGCAACTCACTCACAAGCTTTAGAAAACTGGTTTGCTAACACTCCGGGTCTTAAAGTTATTGTTCCTTCAACTCCTTATGATGCAAAAGGACTTTTAAAATCTGCGATTCGTGACAACGATCCTGTAATTTTCATGGAGTCTGAGCAAATGTACGGTGACAAAGGTGAAGTGCCAGACGGAGAATATACAATTCCAATTGGTGTTGCTGATGTAAAACGTGAAGGAACAGATGTAACAATCGTTTCTTTCGGAAAAATCATCAAAGAAGCTTTTATCGCGGCTGATGAATTAGCTAAAGAAGGAATTTCTTGTGAGATTATCGACTTAAGAACAGTTCGTCCAATGGATAAAGACGCAATCTTAAAATCGGTTAAAAAAACAAACCGTTTAGTAATTCTTGAAGAAGCTTGGCCAGTTGCCAGCCTTTCTTCAGAAATCTCTTATATTGTTCAAGAGCAGGCATTCGACTTCCTTGATGCGCCAATTCAACGTATTACAACTGCAGATACTCCTGCACCGTACTCTCCAGTATTATTAAAAGACTGGTTGCCTAATGCTGGTGATGTAGTAAAAGCAGTTAAAAAAGTATTATACAAATAATACATATTTAAAATACTCACAAAACTTCATCATTCATAGTTAATTGATGAAGTTTTTTTTTGTCCTGACAATGAAAAGAATAATTTTACTCAGCCTATTTCTTGTATTCGCATTTGCGTCTATTGCTACTGCACAAACGAAAGTGAGTGGAATTGTTTTGGACAAGTCTAATCAGCCGATACCTTTTGCAAATGTAGTTTTTAAAGGTTCAAATACTGGAATCGTTTCTAATGAAGACGGTCGTTTTTATTTAGAATCTCCTAATAATTATACTGCCTTAATAGTAAGTTCTGCTGGTTTTTCAGATAAAGAAGTTCCTTTAGAAAAAGCAGTCAATTATAATTTTAAAATTGTATTAGGAGAAGCCGAGGCGCTCAATGAGGTTGTAATTTATACGGGAAAAACATCTAAAAAGAACAATCCGGCGCTAGATATTTTGAGGAAAATTTGGGAAAGAAAACGTAAAAACGGACTTTACCAATTCAATCAATATCAAATGCAGAAGTACGAAAAAGTGGAATTTGATATGAATACCATTGATAGTGCTTTCATGAAAAACAAGCTTTTCAAAGGAATGGAGTTTGTCTTTGATCATGTTGACACTTCAGATGTTACGGGTAAAACATATCTTCCGATTTTCATTAACGAATCGGTTTATGATGTTTACGGCGACAATAAATTAAAGAAAGTAAAAGAAAATCTAACGGGAAATAAAATGTCTGGTTTTAACGGAAACCAGCAAATTTTATCTTTCGTCAAAGACCTTTATTCGGATTATAACATATACGACAATCACCTCAAGTTTTTTGATAAGAGTTTTACAAGTCCGCTCTCAAGAACCGGAATTGATGTTTACAATTATGTGCTGAAAGACAGTGCCTTTGTTGACAAAAAATGGTGCTATAATATTGTTTTTTACCCGAGACGTAAAAATGAATTGACCTTTAAAGGAGATTTCTGGGTAAACGATACCACTTTTGCAATAAAGAAAATTAATATGGGTGTTACTAAAAGCGCCAATATTAACTGGGTAAAAGACATTTATATCGAACAAGAATTTGAAGTAGAAAACGATTCAGTTTTTCTTCTTACACGAGACTACATGATGTCTGATTTTGCTTTGAACAAAAAAGAAAAATCGAAAGGAGTTTATGGAAAACGAACGACTTTGTATCGTAATCATAAATTCAATATTCAGAAACCAGAGAAATTTTATAAAGAAGAAGTCAACTTTATAGATAATGCTGTTTATGACCGACCGCCCGAATTCTGGGAAGAAAACCGTTTTGAAAAACTAAATAAAGATGAAGCGGGTATTTATAAAATGCTCGACACCTTACAAACAGTCAAGCGATTTAAGCAGCTGTACAATGTCGTCTCTATTTTAGGAAGTGGTTATGTCGAATTTAAGAATTTTGATTACGGACCTATATTTTCGACCTTTGGCTACAATGAGGTCGAAGGACTTCGATTACGAGTAGGAGGACGAACTTATTTCGGACCAAACGATCCTTGGCGTCTTCAGGCATATACGGCATACGGATTTGATGATCATAAATTTAAATATGGTGTTTCTGGAAAATGGATGTTGGACAAGAAAAACCGCCTTATTATTTCTGGAGGAAACAGACGTGACATAGAACAAATCGGCGCCAGTTTAACCACTACAAATGATGTGTTAGGAAGAAGTTTTGCTTCGTCGGCATTATTTACAACGGGGAGCAATGGAAAACTGACCAACATCAATTTGAGCAACGTTTCTATCGAAATGGAGCCTAAAAAGAATTTTATTATTCAAGCGGGATTTTCTTATAGAACATTAGAATCGGCTTCGCCAACATTTAGTTTGGATTATTATACCACATTGCCTAGCGCCACAAACCCAATGGGAGTTGTAAAAAATGATGTCAAACAATCGGAAGCCAATATTCAGTTTGAATATATGCCAAATCGCAAAACGATTGGTTATGGAGTTGAAAGAGATTTAGTAGACAGCCCTTTTAGTCATTTCTTTGTAAACTTCAGTTATGGATTAAAAGGTGTTTTAGATAGTGATTTTGCTTACGAAAAAATTCAGGTTTTCTATAGACAGCCCATCATCATCGGGCCTTTAGGAAGAACTAATATTACAATTGAAACAGGAAAGACTTTTGGGACGATTCCGTTAGGATTAATGAGTGTAATTCCGGGTAACCAGACTTACTTCACGATAGAAAATACCTTCAGCAATTTGAATTTCTACGAATTCGTAACAGATCAATATACAACCCTGCAGTGGAATCATGATTTTGGAGGAAGATTGTTTGCAAGAGTTCCGTTTATGAGAAAGTTAAATTGGAGGGAATTTGTTGGAGTTAGAGCGGTGCACGGAACAATTTCTGATGCTAACCGTGCCATCAATGCATCTGGATTGCCTTATAATGCTCCAGAAAATGTATATTGGGAATATCACGCTGGTATTGGAAATATTTTCAAAGTCTTTAGAATTGATTTCTCTTGGAGAGGAAATTATTTAGATATGCCAGATGCTCACAAATTTGCAATTAAAGGATCTTTTGGGTTTTATTTTTAATTCTTAAAAGCAGCAAAGGTTCAAAGTAACAAAGTCGCAAAGGTTTCAACTCTTTGCGATTTTTTTTTGTTGCCGCAAAGACGCCACGACGCTAAGTTTTGTTTGGTATTAAATTTTTACACAGATTTTACAGATTCTGAGCTGATGAGTTCTTAAAAGTTACAAAGGTTCAAAGTAACAAAGTCGCAAAGGTTTCAAATCTTTGCGATTTTTTTTTGTTGCCACAAAGACGCCACGACGCTAAGTTTTGTTTGGTATTAAATTTTTACGCAGATTTTACAGATTCTGAGCCGATGAATTCTTAAAAGCAGCAAAGGTCCAAAGTAACAAAGTCGCAAAGGTTTCAAATCTTTGCGATTTTTTTTGTTGTCGTAAAGACGCCACGACACTAAGTTTTGTTTCGTATTAATTGTCACACAGATTTTAAAGATTAAAGCTGATCAATTTGATTTAAATAATCTGCTTTATCTGCAAAATCTGCGAGAGGTAAACTTTGCGCCTTCACGCCTTTGCGGGAATTTTTTTCTGAATTTTAAGACAGGTGAATAATAAATTAAATCAGCTTAAATCTGCAAAATCTGCGTGAAACTAAAACTTACGCATTTGCGAGAACTAATTACATTTTCTTAATTTTGATTACTTTAAAATAATCATCATGCAGGAAGCTATTGATTTTCTTTCGTCTAAAAGTCCCATATTTCTTGAGATAATCGAAAAATACGGTTTGCCATCAGTTCCCAAACGACCGCAAGGTTTTGAGACTTTGGTACTGCTTATATTGGAGCAACAGGTTTCTATAGATTCGGCGAAAGCCACTTTCTTAAAAATAAAAGCCTATACGACTTGTAATCCTGAAACGATGGCGGTTTTATCTGATGAGGAATTTAGAAGTCTGGGCGTGAGCCGCCAGAAAACGAGATACATTAAAATTTTAGCTGAAGCTGTCCTCAGTAAAGAATTGGATATTGAAGGATTGGCCCTAAAAACTTCAAACGAAGTAAGAGAAGAACTCATTAAATTGAAAGGAATCGGAAACTGGACGATTGACATTTATTTGATGTTCTGCCTACAAGAGCCCGATTTGATTCCGCTTGGCGATATTGCTGTTGTAAATACCATAAAAGAACTATTTGGTATTCATGATAAAGAACAGATGGGAGTTCATGCTGAGCAGTGGAGTCCGTACCGATCTTATGCAACCTATTTGCTGTGGCATCATTATTTAAGTAAACGAAACAGGAAAATAACTTTTTAGAGGCTTATTTTTAAAAACTTAATGCAGATATTACATTGTTTTTTATTGTAAAAAAGGATTCTTTACTTACTTTTGCAACCGAAATTATAGAAACAATAAAAAACGAAAATGACCGCAGACAAATTAACGACTTTCGATGTATTAATCGAAATACCAAGAGGAAGCAGAAATAAATACGAGTACGATTTTGAAATTAAAAGAATGCGTTTTGACAGAATGTTGTTCTCTTCTATGATGTACCCAGCAGATTACGGATTTATTCCAGAAACTTTAGCTTTAGACGGAGATCCTCTTGACGTATTGGTTTTGGTAAATGAGCCAACTTTTCCTGGATGTGTAATGGAAGTTAAGCCAATCGGTGTTTTCCATATGGCAGATGACAAAGGTCCAGACGAAAAAATCATTTGCGTACCAGTTTCAGATCCAATCTGGAATTCGTTAAACGATCTTTCAGATATCAACCCTCACTTGGTAAAAGAAATCGAGCATTTCTTCCAGGTTTACAAAGATCTTGAGCACAAAAAAGTAGATGTAGAAGGATGGGGAGATGTAAAAGAAGCTTACGAAATTATTGCTGAATGCACGAAGCGTTTTGATGATATTGAAAATAAACCAGCGGGATTATTTAGCATTAAATAATTTTATCCCCTCTATTTTATAAAAAAAGCAATACTCCGTTAAGAGTATTGCTTTTTTGTTTAAATTCGTTTCAGTTAGATTGTTGACTATTAACCAAAACCATTAATAATTATGAATGCATTTATGATTTACCTGCCTATTATTATGGCAGTTTTAGGATTACTTTTCATGGGAATAAAAAGGACTTGGGTTTTAAAACAAGACGCTGGAGACGGTAAGATGAAAGAGATTTCAGATTACATTTATGAAGGAGCCTTAGCCTTCCTAAAAGCCGAATACAAACTATTAACCATATTTGTAATTATTGCCAGTTTAGCCTTGGCAGGAATTACTTTTATCCCAGGAGTTAAAACACATTTATTAATCGTAATTGCATTTATTTTTGGTGCTTTGTTTTCTGCTTATGCCGGAAATATTGGAATGAAAATAGCAACTAAAACAAACGTTAGAACTACACAGGCCGCACGTACAAGTCTGCCTCAGGCGTTAAAAGTATCTTTTGGAGGCGGAACTGTAATGGGCTTAGGTGTTGCAGGTCTAGCAGTTTTAGGATTGACAGCTTTTTTCATCATTTTCTTTAATTTATTTTCTGACGGAGTTTGGAAAGATACCGATACCATGACCGTTGTTTTAGAAACTTTAGCTGGTTTTTCATTAGGAGCAGAATCCATTGCGCTATTTGCCAGAGTTGGAGGCGGAATTTACACTAAAGCGGCCGATGTTGGCGCGGATTTAGTTGGTAAAGTTGAAGCAGGAATTCCAGAAGATGATCCGCGTAATCCTGCTACAATTGCAGATAACGTGGGTGATAATGTAGGTGACGTTGCAGGTATGGGAGCCGATTTATTTGGTTCTTACGTGGCAACAGTTCTAGCCGCAATGGTTCTTGGAAATTATGTCATTAAAGATATGGGCGGAAGTATCAATGATGCTTTTGGCGGAATCGGGCCAATTTTACTTCCAATGGCAATTGCTGGTTTCGGAATTTTATTTTCGATTATAGGAACAACATTAGTAAAAATATCAGATGATAACGCTAAAGAAGCCCAAGTGCAGAAAGCACTAAATATTGGAAACTGGGTTTCTATTGTTTTAACGGCCGTGGCTTGCTTCTTTTTGGTGCAGTACATGTTGCCAGAAACAATGCAGATGACATTCTTTGGAGAAGGTTCAAAAGCGATTTCATCAATGCGTGTTTTTTATGCCACTCTGGTAGGATTAGTGGTTGGTGGAGCTATTTCATCCGTAACAGAATATTATACAGGATTAGGAACAAAACCAGTATTGGCTATTGTTCAAAAGTCGTCTACAGGTGCAGGAACAAACGTGATTGCGGGTTTGGCAACGGGAATGATTTCTACGTTTCCAACGGTTTTATTGTTTGCCATCGCAATCTGGATTTCATATGTTTTAGCAGGATTTTATGGAGTGGCGCTAGCAGCTTCAGCGATGATGGCTACAACGGCAATGCAATTGGCAATAGATGCTTTTGGACCAATTTCTGATAATGCTGGTGGAATCGCAGAAATGAGCGAATTACCAAAAGAAGTTCGTACCAGAACCGATATTTTAGATTCTGTTGGAAATACAACTGCTGCAACCGGAAAAGGATTTGCTATTGCATCTGCAGCCTTGACTTCATTAGCCTTATTTGCGGCTTATGTAACCTTTACCGGAATTGACGGAATTAATATTTTTAAAGCGCCAGTTTTAGCCATGTTATTTGTCGGAGGAATGATTCCGGTTGTTTTCTCTGCTTTAGCCATGAATTCTGTTGGAAAAGCTGCAATGGACATGGTTTATGAAGTTCGCCGCCAGTTCAAAGAAATTGCTGGAATTATGGAAGGAACAGGAAAGCCAGAATACGGAAAATGTGTTGAGATTTCTACAAAAGCCGCTTTACGCGAAATGATGCTCCCTGGAATTTTAACTATTGGTTTTCCAATTGCCATTGTTCTTTTAGGAAAATTAGTTTATCCGCACAATAATCAGTTGATTGCTGAAATGCTTGGAGGATACATGGCTGGAGTTACCGTTTCTGGAGTGCTTTGGGCAGTTTTTCAGAACAATGCAGGAGGTGCTTGGGATAATGCTAAAAAATCTTTCGAAGCGGGAGTTATGATTAACGGCGAAATGACCTACAAAGGTTCAGATGCTCATAAAGCTGCCGTTACTGGAGATACTGTGGGTGACCCATTTAAAGATACTTCTGGGCCTTCAATGAATATCTTAATTAAACTAACTTGCTTGATCGGATTGGTTATTGCTCCAATTTTAGGAGAGGGGCATGCTCCGTCTGATATTGCTGCAAATGCTTCTTGTTGTGCCAAAACTGAGATGCATTCGGGAATTTCTAAATGCGGAGATATGTCTGGAATGACAAAAGAAGAATGTATTAAAATGTGTAAAGAAAAAGGTTGTTCTGAAGAAGAAACCGCTAAATGTTTGGCTCATTTTGATAACACGGGAAAATACCAAAAAACAGATTGTTTTGATACTAGCAAATATGAAAAAGCATCTGTTCGTGTTGAGGTTAAAAACATAAACGGTAAAACTATCGGAAGTGTTACTAAAACCGAAAATGGTAAAACAACCACAGAAGTCTTTGAAGGAACAGAAGAAGAAGTTTTGGCAAAAGTCGAAGCGGCGAAATAAGCGCTTACATTTATAAATAAAATTTTAAAAACTGCCCAGATGTACTTTCGGGCAGTTTTTTTTTATGCCCGACAGCATATATTTCTCTCCACAATCTTGTGATCCTGACGAAAGAAGGATTTCCAAAAGAAACTCCGCATCCAGAACCGACAATCTGGAATCAACTGTAGTTCAAAACCAATAATTGAAGTAGTTACAGTTGATGCAAAATTCCCCATTTTGACATTTTTTAGGTCTTTTCCGTCCATTTCTCCTCGATTTATGGTTTTTATTCTTATAAAATGGGTAAAAATCGAACCCTTATTTACTGCTTATCCGTTAAAAAACATCGATGAAAAGCACCAAATTCAAAATAATTAAGGTTATTTCTTACATTAAAAATCGTTTTGGCTTTTAATAACATTTTAAAAACTTTTTGGGGTTACTCTAAGCTCTGTATTCAAAATAATTTTGCCAATTAAAAACTCTTTGTTTCAAATTTAGCAACTTATTGAATAATAAATCATTAAATCCTATGAAGAATTGCTACTCTATATTATTGACACTTTTTTTAGTGTTTTCACTAAATGTCAGAGCAACTGTATATGATCATGCAGCAAGTAAGAAAGATTGGACTAATCCAATGCCATGGACAACCACCACCAATGGTGTTGAAAGTGTCTATAGTAGGCTATTAAATCATCATAAAGCTGTAAGTACTAAGACCGTTCTAGCACCTACTATTACATTGAATGTTACTACTGATGGCTGTAAAAATGGTGGAAGAATCGAAGTAGCAACAGCTGGTACAACTGGTCAAGTTTTATACCAACTGGATGGACCAACACCTTTTCCTCAGGGGACATCCAATATCTTTGATGGTTTGACTTCGGGTAATTACACGGTAAAAGTATGGGATGGTAGCACTGGTGGTACACCAGTTACCAAAACAGTAACTATTACTAATAATTTTATTGACTTAGATATTACCAATGTATCGGTTAGTAATAATCTTTCAACATTACCTGTATGTGCCCCGAGGGGAATAATTACTGTAACCGCAGTGGGTGGAAAGGCACCACTGAAATATTCTTTGCTTAATCAGGCTACCGGAACACTTATTGTAGATTTTGCGTCGCAGACCTCAAATGTTTTTACAGGCGTGCCTCCTGGAACCTATTCTGTATTGGTACTTGATGCTTGTAATAATGAAGTAAGAAGCGGCGATAGTGGCATAACAGTAAGCGATTATGATGATATTTCAAAAGCAACTTCCTTAACTACAACATTGCTCATTACTGGTTATAGAAATAGTAATGATGTTTATTTCAGTGAAAATAGTACTTGTGATCAAACTACAGTCTCTTTTGTTCCCGGGACTACTTTTTGGAAATACACCCTAACAGACGTATCCGGTAATGTCTTAAAAATAAATCCTAAAGATGTGCTGTATAGGATAAAAGCACCAAATGGCAATTGGTCAAGCTGGGTTGCTTCAGATCAACCGGCTACTGTCAACTACACATTAAACACCAATAACGATGTTGACTTTGTTTTTGAATTTCAAAGTGGTTGTAACACAAACCTTACGACTTCTGCCACATATACTTATAATGGATTTCATGATTTATATTTTCCAGTTTATTATAAAGATGCTGACAATTGTAATTTTCTGCCTATAGATCATATACGAACAAATGCAGAATGGCAAAGTGATGCGTTGCTCTGCTTACCAATAACAGTAAAAATAGTTGATGTAACAGCTGGAGGCACAGTATTGGCTAATAAAACATTTACAACTAAATGGCTTGCAGCTGGTTATTCAGTATCCAACAGTGAAACGACTGGTTTCATTTCTGGTCATGTGCTTGAGATAACCATGACAGATGCGAAGGGCCTTTTCGTAACGAAACAAATGACTGTACCAGATCTAGCGTTACCTAATATGATAACTGATGGAAATATTGTAAGTTACCCTAATAGCAATAATTGCGACTTTACAGGAGTAAAATATAGTTTTTACGGCTCATCTGGTAAAAATATTATACCTAATGGTCCTTACCCAGTTACTTATAAAATCATATCTGGACCTGGGGCAGGTACCAGTGTTACAGTGCTTAATGCAACCGATAAAAACCCTGATGGATCATTAAAAATTACAGCCCCATTTGGTACTTATCTTCCTTATGGTAACTATACCATTCAGATTGATTTTGGCGATACTGGTACATCTTCATGTAGAACAATGACCTTTAACTATAATATAACACAAAGAGTTAGTTCATTACGTCTAGGGAATGTGACTACTCCGACTAACGTTACAAACTGTAAAACTTATGCTGTTAACATTCCGTATTCTTATACAGATGCAACGACAGGAGCTCCACTTGCCGCTCGTACGGATAAAGCGGATGGTGTTTGGATTACGCTTACCAATACAGACGGAAGCGGCAATGGTGATCGAACTGTTTACTCTTATAATAGTACAAATTATACTTTTACGGGTGTAAATCCGGGTACATACACCATAACTATTGCTCCGTATGACGGAACAGTTGGAGCTGCCCCAACTTGTTTATCAGACAGTAAAACCATTACGCTGGCTCCCTATGCCATACCAGTTATAGATGTACCACATTCAGGAGGTTTAGTCTGTTCACCGGCAACTAACGGCGATTTGACTGTAGTAGCAACAGGAATCAATTTGAAATACGCTTATAAAAAACAAGGAGCAGCAGATGCTACTTATAGTGCCAATCAGACTAATAATGTATTTTCGTCGTTGCCTATAGGTTTCTACACGGTAAGGGTTACAGATGGATGTGGCTACACCATCACACAGGATCTTACTGTAGCCAGCTCTGACGCCTCCATATTTTCGGGAGCAGCACAAACCATCTGCCCGGGAACAACAGCAACAATAACCACAACACCTATTGGTGCGGTTACCAATTATAAATGGACATTGCCTGATGGTGCTGTCCAGCAAGGTGCAGACCTTTACCAGTTGGTTATCCCTAATTTTACAGCAGTAAAAAATGGTGTTTATATAGTGACGGCAACAAATCCTGTAGGCTGTACGGTAACCTCTACTATTAAATTAACTGCAGCTACAGATCTTAACTTAGTGGTTACAAATCCAGCTACAGTTTGTGCAGGAACAACCGTTAACCTTGCCAATGCTGCAAGTGGTGTTGCGTCTTATATTTATTATGCTGCTGACCAGACAACGGTATTAGCAACTCCTATGGTGACCCCTTTAGTAACTACAGATTATTATGTACAAGGAACATCTGGAAGCGGTTGTGTATTGCCTAAACAAAAAATAACCGTAACAGTTAATCCTGCACCTGCGTTGGTTATTACAAACCCAGCGCCTGTAGTAACTGCTGGTGCAACTGTAAATCTTACAGCTTCTACAATTACTGCAGGAAGCACGAATGTTGTTTCTTTAGATTATTATGAAGATGTTGCATGTACTATACCAGTAGCTACGCCAAGTGCTGTATCTATTAGTAGTAATAAAACGTATTACATAAAAGCAACTGCTGTAGGTGGTTGTACAGATATTAAACCAGTAACTATAACGACATTATTTCCAACTGTAACGATTACGGGAACAAATGGTTCATGCCAAAAAGATTGTACAGTTGCACTCAATACTACTTCTTGGACAGTAGGAACGTCAGCAACATATACCTTAACTGATTATACTACAGGTCTTCCAGTTTATTCTGGTGTTACTACGAGCACATTCGTGGGATTATTTCCAGGCACCTATACTATTACAGTTTATGATTCTTCTACTGGACTAAGTGGTGTAACATCCGCTCCAGTAACCGTTACTTCATCTTATGTACCGTTGCAGTTAACGGCAATATCAGTTACAAACGGTACTTCATGTGCAGGCAATGGTACAATTAGCTATGGTTCTAAATTTGGAACTTCACCAGTACAATATTGGATTGAAAGTACAGGTTATACCTCGCCAGTACAAACAAACTCTTTAGGAACAGTAACCTTTACAGGAGTGCCTCCGGGAACCTATAAAGTATATGCAAAAGATGCTTGTAATACAACACTTAATGAGAATGATATAAAAGTTACTGGCGTTGATTATACCGGTTTTGATAATGTCAAAATATGGGATCCTGAAAAATATTTTGATAGAGGAACTACTTGCGATAAACTTGCAATAAACATAGCACACCTTACGCCACATATAGGACTATATAACGGTACTACTAAAATAACAACAGTAGATCCACTTACATTGAGTTACAAATTGGAATTTAGCTCAGGAACACCTGCAGTTACAAGCAGTTATGACATTGTTCAGGGACAAACAAGCCAAGAAGTGGGAATTTACGTTCCGTTTACTCCAACTAAGTATCGTGTAAAAATATGGAATCCTTGTTCAAGTGCTTATGTTGATTCAGAATGGATTGATATTAATGATCCCAAAATTGCTGTAGATGTATCAGGTGATGTAATTACTGATATGTGTACAACAGGAGGATTGGTTTTAAACGTACAATGGGATACAAAGCCTTGTTTTCCTATAAATCCTATAAAAGTTAAGGATGTAAATGCTCCTTATACAGAATATACTTTTGGACCATGGACAGATTCTAGCCAAGTACAATTCCCGCTTACAGGTGTGCCTCCGGGAACCTATGATATAACAGCTACAGATGCAGAGGGACATACCTATACTATTGCTTCTACAGTTTCTGGAACAAGTTATACATATACACCAATTAGCCAGAATGCCAGTATCAGTGTGTCTCAGGGATGTACTATAGGTGAAAGTCTGAATTTGAGAGTAACTGGTATTTTGTCATCAGTAACATCTCCCTCTTCATTTCCAATCACTTATACTATTACAAGCGGACCAGCAGGTACAATAGGCAAGAAATTTACACAGACCACGAGCGATGGAATTTATGGAAACCCAACTATATTCGAGAATCTTCCTGCAGGAAACTATACAATTAAGATTGCCTATGCAGATAATGGAGTAGATACTCCTTGTAGAACACAAGATATTACTTTAGAGGCTAAAGTTCCTCTTTTGGCTTATGATTTTGATAAATTAGGATTCACAGGTTGTTTTACAACTCATAGTATTTATGGTTCCCTGTTTGGAAAAGACGAAAATGGCAATGTATTTAATCAATGGAATACAGATCCAGCTCCAGGAAATAATCCTAGTGAATATGCGAGTGCATGGGTAGAAATTATTTCAGGTCCTACTGGTTATACAGGTCCTACAGGTCTAGCTTCAGCTGTACAGATGAAAATAGACGAAACTGAATTTAGGTTTCCTACTGAAACAGCAGGAATACGAGATTATGAATTGCCTGCAGGAACTTATACTATAGGGCTATATCCTGATTATTTTCATGGTGATAGAACATGCGGTTATGCAGATACCAGAACGATTACTATAGTAGACAATAATACTATTCTGGAACTGGATAAAAATAACTCAGGTGGAGCAGTATGTACAGGAACGACTGGTACCATGATTGTAAATGCTATCGGAACAGGACCATTTACGTATCAGATAAAACCTGTAGGCGCTCCAGACTCAAGTTATTCTGCTCCTCAGGATTCTAATCAATTTGAGAATGTTGCAGTAGGCAATTATAATGTTAAAATAAAGGGAGGATGTATAAGTATTGAACCAGAAATTTCAATGCTTGATATCGCAACAAGTCATGTATTGACCATAACGCCATCGCCAGCAGTTTGTGAAGGACAAGAAGCTAAAATTAGCGTGATGCCAATTGGTCCAATCTCAAGTATTGTATGGAGTTTTGGGGCTACACCAGCTACAGCCACACCAATAACAACAGGTCTTGATGCAACAGAAACAACATTAACGATAGCATCATTTGCAGCTGCAAATGCGGGGAATTATTATGTGAATGTAACCACTTCTACAGGATGTACTTTTACGTCAACTGTTAATGCTACGTTGGCTGCTCCAGAGACATGTGGCGCAACACCAACTTTCACAGCGATCAAAACTGTAACCGATGCAGACGGAGACAAAAAAGCTCAGGCGAATGAGATTTTGACCTACCATATAACAGTGAAGAATACGGGCACTGTCGCGATTCCGTCAATCACAATATCTGACAACATTCCGGCCAATACGGCTTATGTTGCCAGCAGTGCGAGTGCGGGCGGTTCTTACGACAGCACCAACAACAAAGTGACCTTCAGCGATACAGCACCATTGGCTGTAGGGGCATCAAGAACCTACACCTTTGATGTACAGGTTGGGGCAGATTTGACGGGCATTTTGAAAGTTTCGAATATCGCTACGGTAAACGGAACTCCGACCACGCCTGAAGATCCTGAGAATCCAGGGAACCCGGATCCGTCATGCACCGATCCGGCTAACTGTCCAACGGAGATTCCAACGGATGGAACGACTAAGTTCACGGCATTCAAGTCTGTAACAGATGCGAGCGGTGACAACAAAGCGCAGGCGAATGAAGTATTGGCCTATCATATTAAAGTGACGAACACGGGCACTGTCGCGATTCCGTCAATCACAATATCTGACAACATTCCGGCCAATACGGCTTATGTTGCCAGCAGTGC
>NZ_SJTF01000003.1 GCF_004634245.1 Flavobacterium foetidum | reverse complement strand
TGAAATTGGTAGACACGCTGGACTTAAAATCCAGTGAACAGCAATGTTCGTGCGGGTTCAAGTCCCGCTCTGAGTACTAAAAACTTCAATTGGCTCTGCTAATTGAAGTTTTTTGCTTTATATAGGTTATATTTTGGGCTTAGTGAATATTTCCATACCTTGATTTTGTTAAACTGTCTTTTAAATTTTGTTTTGATCAACATTGTGTATGAATTGAATAACACCTTTCATAAATACTTTTTGATCATCCCACATGGCTAAATGACTTCCATTTGGGCAATATAAATAAACTCCTTTTTTTACCATTTTGCTTTGCTCTTCCATTGCCTTTGGGTCCATTGTATCATATTTTGCACCAACCATTAGTGTAGGCACTTCGATTTCATGAAGTCTCTTTTTAATATCCCATTTTGCGAGCCTGCCACTGATTCCAAACTCACTTGGTCCTTGCATCAATGTGTAGACTTCTGAATTTACATGTTTGCTGGCTCTATTAAGACCATCTGGCCATTCTTTTAAGCGGCATAAATGCTCTTGATAAAAATTTGGGATTAAAAGTTCCATATAACGCGGATTTTCAAAATCTTTTTTGGCTTCTAAAGCTCTTATTTCTTTTAGGACATCTGGTTTCATTTGTTTTGCAAGCACTTGGTCGGCATATTTTCCATATTCTGGAGCGCTGGCAACCATATTGGCGACAATTAGTCCTTTTAGATTTTGTTGATGTTTAAGAGCGTATTCCATTGCCAGAATTCCTCCCCATGAATTTCCCAAAACATAAAAATTATCCTTATCAGCATTAATGGCTTTTCGTACTTGTTCAACTTCGTCGACAAAACGGTCAATAGTCCATAAGGTGCTGTCTTTCGGCTGGTCGCTGTAGTAAGATCCTAGTTGGTCGTATTCGTAAAATTCAAATCCTTCGCGTTGAAAGAATGTTTCAAAACACTCCATGTATTCATGTGTCATGGCTGGGCCTCCATGAAGAAGCAGTATTTTTATTTTTGGATTAGTACCAAATCGCTTGGTCCAAACTTTGAAATTTCCTGCGTGGGTTTTAATCGGAATCATTTTTATTCCTGCTTCTTCCACTTTTTCGATAGAATTATATGTGAAATATTCTTTTAAAGATGTCGATTGATTTTCTTTTTTACAAGAAACAATTGCTGTTACTATTAACAGTAATAAAAATTTACGCATAAATTGTATTTTTAAGTTTTACTAAAAATACGAAATTTATTAACTGTCTAGAAGCAGCCAGTATGTGTACTGTAAAATCATTATTTATGATGATTTGAAAAAATGTGAAAATGATAATTTTGCCACTTTAATTACAATCAAGATTTGATAGTAGGAAATTTTTTTTTTTTATTATTACCTGCCTGAGTAGTCATACATAGCATTGGGGGGCTGTGCCGGATTATTCAGGTGTGGTTTTAATAGAGAGCTTAAATGTTTTTTAGTTAATGTCAAAAATTATTCATTAATCTACCAAGCCGTTTTCAACTGCATATTTCACAAGACCTGCAGTATTTTTTGCATTTAGTTTTGATAACAAGTTACGACGATGCGTATTTACGGTATTCAAGCTTATGAATGTTTTTTCGGCAATTTCTGCAGTATTGTATTCGTGTGCGATCAATATTAAGATTTCTTTTTCACGTGAACTGAGCTCAGTTAAGTTAGAAACTTGTTTTTCAATCTTTGAGCTATTCTGTAGATGTTTTTCTGTCAATTCTTCTGCAAAATAATTTTCGCCCTTGGCTATAGCATTGATGGCTTTTAGAAGTTCTTCTTTTTCGGCATTTTTTAATAAATAACCATTTACTCCGATTCTAATCAATCTCGAAATAATCATTACATTGCTATGGGTGCTGACAATCAGTATTTTAATGTTTGGGTGTTTTTTACGCAGAATCTTGCTCAATTCGATTCCGTCCATATCTGGCATGCTGATATCGAGAATAATAAAGTTTACAAGGCCTTTATTTATAATTTCCAAAGCCTCGTTTCCGTTAGCGGCTTTGTCAACAATATTAATATTTGATTCTTGTTCCAAAAGGGAAATCATTCCCTGCAAGAACATAGTGTGGTCGTCGGCAATAAGTAGGTTAATGGTATTCATTCAACAAATATATTAGTTGCTTTTCAATTCATTTAGCTGATTTTTAAAATCAATGCCTTTTATTTTAGTTTTTGCTTTTGATTGGGAAACAGGAATTTCTATATTTATAATTGTGCCACGTTTAACTTTAGAATCAATTACAAAAGATCCTTTTAGTTTATTGATTCTATTTTCAAGGTTAATAAAACCAATGCCCTTTGAATGGTTTTTAGTTTCAAAACCGATTCCGTTATCTTCAAATAAAAGATTCAGGATATTTTCTACATAATTCAGCTGAATTTCCACTTCAGATGCTTTGGCGTGTTTTATCGTATTGGTTAAAAGTTCCTGAATCATTTTAAACATTTCGATCTGAATGTCTTCTTTCAGATTATTGATTTCATTTTTCGGATAGGGCAGAAAGATAATTTTTATTCGACTGGCTTCGCTGATGTTATTAAGATAAGATTCTAAAACTTCTAAGAATTTGTGCTGACTGAATTTTTTCGGAAGCAAGGTATGCGATAGACTGCGAACCTGTTGATAAGTCTCGTCTAATTGCCTGCTGATTTTTTGAATCATAGAAAAGTCAGAAGGATTTAAATGGTTTACCTGCAGTTTGATAGCCGCTAAATTGCCGCCAATGCTGTCATGAAGTTCTTGAGAAATACGTTCTCTTTCTTTGTCCTGTCCGCTTATTGAGGCTTTTATAAGTTCTAGTTCCTGCTCTTTTACTATAGCATTAATTTGTTGCTGATTAATTTCAGCTTGTTTGCTGTTCAATAAGCGCTGTGCTTTTAATCGTTTATAGTATTGAAACAAAAGTCCGATAATGGGAATCAAGAGAATTAAAAAACCGGCTATAGTAAAAAGCCTTGTTTTTTTCTGCTGATTGATTTCGAGTGTTTTAAGCTGTTGGTCTTTCTTTAAAAGCGAAATTTCATTTTTCTTTTTATTGGAAGCATTCTGAAATGCCAAAATCGTATTTTCGTTATTTTTCTTCGAAATTTGTTCCTGAAGCAGCATATTTTCCATCGCTTCTTCTTGATTGGCAATTGCTAATTTTTTTGCCTCATTTTCAAAACGCAGTACTTCGATTTCTTTTTGTTTCTGAGCCGTTTTGTATTTTACTTCCAACTCGTTTATTTCCTTTATTTTCTGAAGCTGATTAATGGAATCTTTTAAATGAGTCGCTTTTTCAAAAAAGGAATAAGCACTTTTGTAATCATCCTCCTGAATGGCAATTTTTTTAAGCTCATCATAAATATACGTCTGGTTCTGGAGCAAACCAAAATGAACCGACTTTTGAAGCGCCTCAGAAAAAATCAGCTTTGCATCTTTGTATTTTTTTAATGAAATATAACTGTTGCCGATACTGCTCCTTGAGATGACAGACAATTGATTCAGCTCGTTTTTATCTGCAAGTGTAAGCGCTTCGTCAAATGCTTTTAATGCTTCTTGATGTTTGTGCTGCATTTGGAAATTTTCGCCGAGTCCCAACAAAATGATGGTTTTTCCGAGATTGTTTTTGGTTTTTTCGCAGAGAATTTTACCCTTTTTGTAAAAAATAGATGCATTATCGTAATCTTTCATGCGAGAATATATATCTCCAAGATTAATGTAGCTTCCTAAGATTATCTCGTCATCATCTTTGTATTCAAGACATTGTTTGAATAGTTTTATAGCGTTTGAATAATCGCCCAGCTCAGTGTAAGCTTGTGCCAGACCATGAGTATGGGTGTAAAATAGATTTGTCTCGTTGTATTTTTGGGAAACTTCAATCCCTTTAATGTGCCATTTTTTGCTTTCATTAAACAAGCCTCTTTTTTTGTAATTAATCGCAAGTAGATTGTAGCTCAGCGAAAAAAGTCGGTTTTTTAGAGAATCATTTACAACAGTATTGTATTTCAAAGCCTGTTGCGTATAATAAATAGAAGAATCGATTACGGCTCTTTTATTGAAATAATAAGCCAGAAGCAGATTGGTTCGCGCCAAAGCTCTGTGGTCTGTTTTAGATTTTAGAATTGAATGTGCTTTTTTATACGCTTTTTTTTCTTCGCCTTTATTGTATAAATCATAAAGTGCGAGTGTGTTTTTGTCTTCTTTGACAGGAATAGTTTTTTTGGAAACAAAAGCTTTCTTTTTATTTTCAATCTGTGCGTGCAGATTAAATGATAAAAAGACGAAGAGCAATAAAAAAAGTCTTCTTAGCCAGATTTCCATATAATAAGTTTTGTACTCAAGCAGAAAAATGAGTAGTTTCTAAGTCTTGCAAATTTGGGATTTATAAGATTAAATCGTTTTTTGAACAGATGATAAAAGTACTACAAAAGAATTAAAAAAAGATTTCAAAAAATAAGTTTTTTGAATGAAGTTGTGATATAATTTGCTGTTTTTGTACTGTTTAAAAGGTTGTTTGTTAGTGTTTTATGTCGAATTTAAAAGACTAAAACTTTCTTAAATTAATTTGAAAGCATTTTTTCTTGCAGTAAATTAGTGAGAGTATACTTAAAAAATCAAACTATGAAAACGAAAATATTATTAGCTGGAATGTTGTTGACGCTAACAATTTCAGCGAGTGCGCAGAAGAAAATTGAAGTTACAGAACTGCCTAAGCCAGCACAAGAATTTTTAAAGAAACATTTTAGCAATACTTCAATAGAGAAAGCTCAAAAAGATCCTGAACATGGCGAAAAAGGATACGAAGTTAAACTTAAGGACGGAACGGAAGTAGAATTTTGGAAAGACGGTTCGTATCGTGAAGTTGATGGCGGAGACAAACCAATTCCGACCGCATTTATTCCGAAGGAAATCAAGGATTATGTTGCTAAAAATTATCCTAATGAGAAAATTACTCATATTGATTATGGACACAAAGATTTGGATGTCGATTTAACGGGCAAAATTGATTTGGAGTTTACAAAAGATGGTAAAATTCTAAAGGATAAGAAAAACAATATTAGTAAAAATTGATTTTAAAAAGAAAATGTCCCAAAATATCGTTTTTGAGGACATTTTTGTTTAAATCAGCTTTTTTCGGAAGCAATATTGTGATCGAAAATAGTTTATATTTACATCTTCTATTAGTTGTTTTATGGAAGAGAATAAACACGTAACGATTTATGATATTGCAGAGAGGCTAAATCTTGCAACATCGACTATTTCAAGAGCCTTAAAAGATCATCACACGATAAGTGATAAAACGATAAAAAAAGTCAAGAAAACCGCAGAAGAAATGGGTTTTGTCCCAAATACTTTAGCAGCAGGTTTACGTGGCAACAAAACTAGGACAATTGGTGTTTTGATTCCTACCGTTACACAGCCCTTTTTGTCTTCTCTAATTAGCGGAATCGAAATTACGGCTCAAAAGTCTGATTATACCGTAATCATTATGCAGTCGCACGACTCTTATGATGAAGAAGTCAATATGGCCAAATCGTTGTACAGTAACCGTGTGAGTGGTGTAATATGTTCATTAGCGATGGAAACGCGCGATACAGCTCATTTTCATCAATTTTCCAACAATAATATTCCGCTGGTTTTTGTCGACAGAGTACCGAAAGGTTATAATACCTTTAGGGTTGTAATTGATAATTATACAGCAGGTTACAAAGCAACCAAACACCTTATTGAACAAGGATGTATTCGTATTGCGCATTTTACTGCGGGTTCAGAATTGGGGAATTTGTACAACGAAAGAAAAAGAGGGTATATAGAAGCCCTAAAAGATCACAATATAGAAATAGAAGAAGAGCTGATTATCAATCTAAATTCGGTTACCTACGAAGACGGCGTAAAAGCCAGCAATGCTTTATTCGATTTAAAACCACTTCCGGACGGGCTGTTCGCACCTGGAGATATTTTGGCAGTAAGTGCCATTCAGACTGCTAAAAAACGAGGTATAAAAGTCCCAGAAGAATTCAAAGTAATTGGTTTTAATAATGATCCAATTTCGCAGATTATAGATCCGAATTTATCGACTATTACGCATCCAGCTGAAAAAATGGGAAAGGCGGCTGCAGAAATTATCATTAAAAATTTAAAATCGTCTAAAAATGACGATGCCAAAGAAATCACTTTTTTAAATACAGAAGTACTCGCAAGAGAATCTACTCAGAAATAAAATTCTAAATAGTAAGGCTTATCATTGGTTTGATAGGCCAATAACTTTTATGAAAACAATTACACTTCCGGACGAAATGAATTTAGAAAAATCGCAACATGTACACGTTGTCGATTACAGCAGTTCTAAAGACGTTTCGAAACAGCAGATCATTTTAAATCAGAATATCATCAGTTTTTTGATTGAAGGAACCAAAGAAGTCATTTTTGATACTTCAAAATTGGCTATAACATCTTCTAAGTTTCTTATAATGCGTTCCGGAAATTGTTTAATGACAGAAAAAAGAATCTCTGAAATCTCTGGATATAAAAGCATTCTTTTGTTTTTTTCGAGCGAAATGGTTCATAATTTCATCAGAAAAATGGAATTGGAAAAATCAGAAGCTATTGAACCAAAATCGATTTATGCTTTTGATTATGATGATTTTCTGAAACGTTTTGTAGACAGTTTAACAGATATTTCAAAACTTTCAAAAACCATTCAGACAAAACTGCTCGAAGTTAAGTTTGACGAAATTATGCTTTATTTGACTGCGCAGTACGGAACCGATTTTCTGTATTCGCTAACTGCAAATAGTGACGATGCGGCTCAAAGATTCATTCGAACAATCGAAAACAGCCATTTAAGCAAATTGACATTAAAAGAATTGGCTTTTTTGTGTAACATGAGTGTTTCGACTTTCAAAAGAGAATTTGAAAAATATTATTCAGAGTCGCCTATTAAATGGTTTCAAAACAAAAGGCTCGAACATGCGCACTATTTGCTGAGCCAGGAAAAAAGCCCTTCTGAAGTGTATTTCGAAGCAGGTTACGAAAACCTTTCCAGTTTTAGTCAAGCTTATAAAACCAAATACGGCGTAACACCTAAACATCATAAGTTGATTTGAGCTTTTAGCAACAGTTTTTGGCTTTTTAGCTAAAGTTATCCAGCGATTCCAAATCTAACTTTGCTTAAAATTTTAAAACAGACAAAATGAAAAAGCTAAGTTTAATTTTGGCAATGTCAGCCATTTTTTCAACATCGATTTTTGCACAAAAAACATTTACTTTAACTAGTAAAGATTTAGGAGGGGAAACAACTAAAGTTCAGGAATTCAGCGGATTTGGTTGTTCAGGCGAAAATCAGTCTCCACAGCTATCTTGGAAAAACGCTCCAGAAGGAACTCAAAGTTTTGCGGTAACCATGTACGATCCAGACGCGCCAACAGGAAGCGGATTTTGGCATTGGGTGGTTGTAGATATTCCGGCAAATGTAAACGAACTGGTAACTAATGCGGGAACTAAAAATCTTATTCCAAAAGGAGCAATTCAAAGCATTACCGATTATGGAATTAAAGGTTTTGGAGGTCCTTGTCCACCAATTGGTCATGGATATCACCAATACATTATTACCGTTTATGCTTTAAAAGTAAATAAACTAGGAACAGACGAAAATACAAATCCAGCAGTAGTAGGATTTAATCTTTGGAACCAGACCTTGGCAAAAGCAAGTATTGTTGCCTATTATAAAAGATAGTTTAAGCGCTAAAACTTAAATTCGACCCGTCATAGCAGGATAGTTTTTATAATTATCCTGCTTTTATTTGTTTTGTAAAATTATTTTTTTTGAAAAAAAAGCAACTAAAATTTTTTTCTTACATAACAATCCTATATTTTTACGCAACCGATTGCAATTGTTGTTTTATTTCGGATAATATATTTTTTGAATTAAAATTTTATCAAATACTTTAAATAAGAAATAAAATAGTGCTGCTTAAAAATACGATTTTTAAAAAAATAAATTAAAACTAATGGCTTTATTAAGATTTGTTTTTCTGTTTATTCTGATTTCCTTTTCGGCTTCAGCACAAAAGGATTATAAATTGTGGCTTCAATATCATACAGTTTCCAATTCTGCCATAGCTTCAGAATACAAAAACAATAGTAAAGGAATCGCAATATTAGGGAATTCTGAAACCATCAAAATTGCTGAAAAAGAACTGAAAACTGGATTTTGGGATATGTTGGGAAATGTTCCTGAAATTAAATCGGAAGTAAAAGGAGAGAGCGATATTATTGTGGGTTCGCGGTCAAATTTAAATTCCGAAATAAAAAAGGAATTGCAATCTGATTTTGGTAAGATAAATAATGAAGGTTTTATTATTAAAACCATTTCGTCTAAAAGCAAAAAACAAATTATCATTACAGGCAAAAATGATGTTGCCGTTCTATATGGCGTTTTTAACTTTTTACGAATATTGCAGACGAATAAATCAGTTACAAATCTAAATATTGTTGATTCTCCTAGAACCAATATCAGAATCCTGAATCATTGGGATAATCTGGACAGAACTGTAGAACGTGGCTATGCAGGATTTTCTCTTTGGAACTGGCAAAAACTGCCTGATTTTATAGACCAGCGGTATGTTGATTACGCCAGAGCGAATGCTTCAGTCGGAATCAACGGCACAGTTTTGACCAATGTAAATGCAAACGCTCTAATTCTTACCCCGCAATATTTAGAAAAAGTAGAAGCTTTGGCTAATGTGTTCAGACCTTACGGAATAAAAGTCTATTTAACCGCAAGATTTTCGGCACCAATCGAAATCGGAAAACTAAAAACTGCCGATCCAAAAGATTCTGAAGTGATTGATTGGTGGAAAAACAAGGCGGCTGAAATTTATAAACGAATTCCCGATTTTGGCGGATTTTTAGTGAAAGCCAATTCAGAGGGTCAGCCAGGGCCCCAAAATTACGGAAGAGATCATGTCGATGGCGCCAATATGCTGGCTGATGCTGTTGCGCCTTTTGGAGGTGTAGTGATGTGGAGGGCTTTTGTGTATTCGGAACATGATGCAAATGATCGTGCCAAACAAGCTTATGCCGAGTTTCAGCCCTATGACGGAAAATTTAAAGAAAATGTAATTGTTCAGGTCAAAAACGGAGCCATTGATTTTCAGCCTAGAGAGCCCTTTCATCCATTATTCGGAGCTATGCCGAAAACGCCTTTAATGATGGAGTTTCAAATTACTCAGGAATATTTAGGTTTTAGCACGCATTTGGTTTTTCTTCCTAAATTGTTTCAAGAAGTTCTGGAATCTGACACGTATCAAAAAGGAAAAGGTTCAACAGTTGCCAAAGTTGTTGATGGGACTTTGTATCAAAATAAACTAACTGGAATTGCCGGAGTGGCCAATATAGGAAACGATTTAAACTGGACTGGACATCCATTTGCGCAAGCCAATTGGTACGGTTTCGGAAGGTTGGCATGGAATCCGTATTTGGATTCTGAAATTATTGCCGATGAATGGCTTAGAAGTACTTTTTCCAATGATGGAAACTTTATTAAACCTATAAAAAACATCATGATGAAATCTCGTGAAGCCGTTGTCAATTATATGACTCCGCTTGGTTTGCATCATATTATGGACACAGGGCATCATTACGGACCTGGCCCTTGGGTTTCTAATTTGTCAAGACCAGAATGGAATCCAACATATTATCATAAAGCTGATGAAAAAGGAATTGGTTTTGACCGATCTAAATCGGGAACAAACGCCACAGCACAATACGCACCTGAGATTGAAAAACTTTTTGATAATTTAGAAACCTGTCCAGAAAAAGACCTTTTGTGGTTTCATCATGTTTCTTGGGATTACAAACTGAAAAACGGTCAGACACTTTGGAATAGTTTAGCGCTTAAATATCAGGAAGGTGTAAATCAAGTTAGAGAAATGCAGGATGTTTGGAGTAAAGCTGAAAAATATGTGGACAGCGAACGTTTTAAAGAAGTAAAAATGTTGTTGGAAATTCAGCACAAAGAAGCAAAGTGGTGGCGTGATGCCTGTTTGCTGTATTTTCAGCAGTTTTCTGGGAAAGAGCTTCCTGCTGAAGTTGAAAGACCAACGCAGACATTAGAGTATTTTAAATCATTAAAATTCCCTTTTGCACCAGGGAATGGGTAAATAAATTGAGTAATTGTAACACAGATAACGCGGATTCGCTATCGCGAAGACACGGAAAAAAATGGATTTTTTAATTGAAATGAGAAAAAAGTCCTTGTAAATCAGCGTTTTCGCGATAGTGAATCCGTTTCATCCGCGTACTAAAAATAAAATAAACACATACAAACATAAATTTATATTTAACTCAAAAAAGATTAAGAGAAAGAAACTAGTTTCTCATACATAGCTATGTGTATTGATGCAAGTGAAACGCCTTTGTACACAAAGTATAACTATGTTTCTCCTATGTTTAAAAATTAAGCATGAAATTATTGTAATAAATTATGAGCAAGAAAACAGCAATTGTAACCGGAGGAAATTCGGGATTAGGTTTTGCAACCGCAAAAAAGCTTTGCGACAACGGAATCAAAACTTATATTATCGGAAGGTCAAAAGAAAAAACAGAAGACGCTTGCAAAGAAATCGGAGAAAATGCTATTCCGATAATCTTTGACTTAAACGATTTGAAAGGCATTCCAGCAATGATTGAAAGCATTGCAAAAGAAAATTCGATTGATATTTTGGTAAATAACGCTGGAATCAACATGAAAAAAGAAATCCCAGAGGTAACCGATGAAGATTTTCTTTCGATTATTCATACCAATTTACTGAGTGTTTTTGCTGTGAGCAGAGAAGTAGTGAAAAATATGAAAGCAAACGGGGGAGGAAGTATTATTAATATCAGTTCGATGGCATCTCAGTACGGAATTCCAAAAGTAATAGCGTATTCGTCAAGCAAAGGTGCAATCGAAGCGATGACTCGCGCAATGGCAACAGAATTAGCTCCTGCAGGAATTCGTGTAAACTGTATTGCTCCGGGATTCATCAAGACTAAAATGTCTTCGGCGGCACTTGATAACGATCCGGAAAGAAAAAATAAAGTTCTTGGAAGAACGCCTATGGGTTATTTAGGAGAACCTTCAGACATTGCAGATGCGGTTTATTATTTCGCTTTAAGCGAATCAAAATATACTACAGGTACAGTTTTGCCGGTTGATGGCGGAAACAGTATCGGATTTTAATTGTGAAAATGCCACGAAGGCGCTAAGGCGCTAAGGCCCAAAGGTTTTCTTTAGAGTTTTTCTACCATTAGGGTATTAAGAAAATTAAGCAAAACTTTGAACTCAATCGTTATGATAAAAAGGAAATTAAGGCGTGACTTTATGGACTTAAACCTAAGAAAAAAGGATAATTAAAGGCTGAGCTTTATGAACTTAATACCTTAATGGTAGAAAAAAAACTTTGTGCCTTAGCGCCTTAGTGGCATAAAAAATAGAAGTATGATAAAAATGCAGCAATCCATGCGTTGGTTTGGACCTCAAGACAACGTAAAACTTATCGATATCAAGCAAGCGGGTGCAACGGGAATTGTGACTGCATTGCATCAAATTCCGGTAGGTGATGTTTGGTCGATTAAAGATATTCAGGAAAGACAGCAATTAATCCGAAAGGAAGGTTTGGAATGGACTGTGGTCGAAAGTCTTCCTGTTCATGAAGAAATAAAGCGAGCTTCGGGAAATTATTTGCAATACATTGAAAATTATAAAATCAGTTTGCAAAATCTGGCGGCGTGCGGCATAAAAATCATTACGTACAACTTCATGCCGATTTTGGATTGGGTGCGAACGAATCATGACTTTATCAATCAAGATGGAAGCAGGGCTTTACTGTACAATCAGGATGCATTTACGTATTTTGATGTGTTTCTATTAAAAAGGCCAAATTCAGAAGACGATTATTCAGATGCTCAAAAAGAAAAAGCATTACAGTTTGGAAATCAATTGTCTGAAGATGAAAAGGCAGTACTGTTTAAAAATGTATTATTAGGATTGCCAGGAAGCAAAATCAATTTTACGGCAGAACAGATTTTGTCTC
Organism: Flavobacterium foetidum; assembly: GCF_004634245.1. Lineage (GTDB taxonomy): Bacteria > Bacteroidota > Bacteroidia > Flavobacteriales > Flavobacteriaceae > Flavobacterium > Flavobacterium foetidum. The sequence continues at coordinate 477,568 of NZ_SJTF01000003.1, read as the reverse complement.
TTTTAGAAAATTATACAGAGATTGACAATCAGAAACTAAGAGAGAATCTTGTTTATTTTTTATCGGAAGTAACGCCTATTGCGGAGAAAAATGGACAAAAGTTAGCCATTCATCCAGACGATCCGCCGTTTTCGGTTTTAGGACTTCCAAGAATCGTTTCAACAGAAGCAGATTTGAAAGCTATTTTCACTGCCGTTCCATCCACAGCAAATGGGTTGTGTTATTGCACCGGTTCTTTAAGTGCTGATCCGAAAAACAATCTGGAAAAAATAATAGATGATTTTGGAGGCCGAATTCACTTTTTGCACCTGCGAAATACCATCCGCGAAAGCGAAACCATTTTCAGGGAATCGGAACATTTAAACGGCGATGTTAAAATGGAAGTGATTGTTGAGAAATTATTGTTGCTAATGAATAAAACCAAAATAAGTCTCCCAATGCGTCCGGATCACGGTTTTCTGCATAGAGTTGATGAATCGACCGAAACCTATCCTGGTTATTCGTTGACAGGAAGATTAAAAGGTTTGGCCGAATTAAGAGGTTTGGAAATGGGAATTGGTTTTAAATTGAATTTGCAATAGAAGTTAATTTAAGTATCTAACAGGTTTTCAAAACCTGTTAGATATTTCCCGTTGGGTGAAATAGGATATCAATAGCTTCATTCAAGAATTAAGATCTAATTTGATTTGCAAAAACCCTTTTAGTTATAAATATTTCACGCAGATTCAGGCAGATTTAAACAGATTTATATTTAAGTTGATTTAATAGAATTGAAAAAAATAATTTCAGACACCGGGTTTTAATCAGTTTTAAACCCAGATTTTAAAAACCTGTCGGGCTACCATGAGGACAGGAAAAACTTTGAATACTATCCAGAAGGCTTTGAAAATCTGTTGGGATAGTCAAAATGAACACGATTAACTATTTAAACCAAAGATATGAAATGTATTAAAACCTCTTTATTTGCCTTTACGGCTTTACTGACCATAAGCTGTACATCGCAAAAAGAAAATGCCTCGTTAAAAGACGCTTACAAAGACGATTTCTATATTGGAACCGCTTTAAGTGCTGATCAAATTGAACAAAAAGACCAGAAAGAAGATTCTTTGATTCGAAAAGAGTTTAATGCGATTACAGCAGAAAACATCATGAAATCGATGTACACACATCCGCAGAAAGACAAGTACGATTTTGCTCTGTCGGATAAATTTGTGGAGTATGGAGAGAAGAATAAAATGTTTATTCACGGCCATACTTTGATTTGGCACAGCCAATTAGCCCCATGGATGGAGAAAATAGCTGATAGTACAGAAATGAAGGCGTTTATGAAAGATCATATCACGACAATCGTTTCGAAATACAAAGGAAGAATCGATTCTTGGGATGTGGTAAATGAAGCTTTAAATGAAGATGGTACATTGCGACAATCAGTTTTTCTAAAAACACTTGGAGAAAAATATTTGGTCGATGCTTTCAAATTAGCAGCAAAAGCCGATCCAAAAGCCGAATTGTATTACAACGATTACAATATCGAAGAACCTGCAAAAAGAGCTGGAGCAATCGCTTTAATTAAAAAAATAAAAGCCGAAGGCGGAAAAGTAGATGGCGTCGGAATTCAAGGACACTGGCGATTACAAAGTCCGTCATTAGAAGAAATCGAAAAAAGTATTTTAGAGTATTCAGCTTTAGGAGTCAAGGTTGCTTTTACAGAACTGGATATTACAGTTTTACCAAATCCGTGGGACTTAAAAGGCGCAGATGTGAATCAGAACTTTGAAGGAAGCGCAAAGATGAATCCGTATCCAAAGGCCTTGCCAGATTCTATTCAAAACAAGCTTGCAGAACGTTATGCTTCGATTTTTAAACTATTTTTAAAACATAAAGACAAAATCAGCAGAGTGACATTTTGGGGTGTTCATGACGGACAATCTTGGCTGAACGGCTGGCCCATCAAAGGAAGAACCAATTATCCGCTTCCGTTTGACAAGCAATTACAACATAAACCAGCTTACGAAAGCATCTTACAGTTGAAAGAAAGTAAACAGTAAGCTTTCCGAATGGCTTTTCAATGGTAAATTATTTAACAATCTGTTGCGGAATAAGAAATAACTCAAATTAAGCAAACTAAATTTGTATAATATGTTTTTTTGTCTAATTTTACACAACCGATTGTTTTAAATTTAATTCAACACAATCTTGTCATTTCGACGAAGGAGAAATCACGCTAGAAGCTCCACGTAGTATGTCGCCAATCTTTGTCGAATCCCTCGTGTGATTTCTCCTTCGTCGAAATGACAAAAGAAGAACCTAACTAACTATCCAAAATAACCACAAAACCACCAATGAGCAACAATTCACAAAAACTATCCATCAAAGAAAAAATTGGATACAGCTTAGGAGACCTAGCCGCCAATTTAGTTTTCCAGACTTTGATGACCTATCTGGCCTATTTCTACACCGACATTTACGGATTATCGCCAACAGATTCTTCCATCATCATGCTGATTGTTGGTTTAATTGCGGCTTTTATTTTTAATCCGATTATTGGGGTTTTGGCAGATCGAACCAGTACCAAATGGGGAAAATTCAGGCCATGGATCTTATTGACTGCTGTTCCGCTTGGAGTAGTGGCATTATTAGCCTTTTCAACTCCCGATTTCTCGTATAAGGGAAAAGTGATTTATGCTGTTGTGACCTATACTTTACTGCTTCTGTTTTATGCCGGAAACAATCTGCCGTATTCGGCTTTAAGCGGAGTGATTACAGGTGATATGAAAGAACGAAACAGTATGTCATCGTATCGTTTTGTTGCGGTGATGTTTGCGCAGTTTTTCGTTCAGGTTTTCATGCTCGGAATTATTAAAAGCGCTGGTAATGGAGATAAAGCAGTGGGAATTGAGAAAGTAATGACTGCATTGGCAATAATTGGAACCATTATGCTTTTGATTACTTTTTTAACGACGAAAGAAAGAGTTATTCCGAAACCAGAACAAAAGTCGAGCATAAAAGAAGATTTAAGCGATTTAATCAAAAACAGACCGTGGGTAATCATGCTTTCGCTGACGACTTTGGTTTTTGTGACTTTGGCTATGAAAGGCGGTTCGTATGTGTATTATTTTGAGAACTATGTAGATAAAGAACAATTAGCCATTTTTATTCAGCCTATTTTGGATTTCCTGACTAATATCGGATTGAATCATTTTGGAAATGATCCTGTTTCAGCAGGTTTTGGTTTGTTTAATGCTGGCGGAATTATCTTTATGATTGTCGGCATTACATTGTCTAAAAATCTAGCTGACAAATACGGAAAACGAAATGTTTTTGGAGTGTTTTTATTCATTTCTACCATATTTATTATTGCATTTTATTTCTATCCGCCAACATCGATCAGATTGATATTTTTCTCTCAGATACTACATGGATTTTTCTACGGAATCACGATTCCGATTCTTTGGGCCATGATTGCAGATGTTGCCGATTATTCGGAATGGCTCAATAACCGCCGCGCCACCGCAATTATCTTTTCTGCTATGATGGTAGGATTAAAAACAGGGTTAAGCATCGGAGGCGCTTTAACAACCTTGTTTTTAGGTTATTTCCATTACGTTCCTAATGCACCTGAGCAGTCGCAAACCGCCATAAGCGGCATCAAATTGCTAGTAAGTATTTTCCCTGCAATCCCTTTTCTAATTGGGGCCGGATTGCTGTTTTTCTATAAAATCAACAAAGAAATGGAAGTGCAGATCGAAACAGAACTAAAAGAAAGAAGAACTTAATTATTAAACAAAATAGCACTATGCCTGAAGATAGCATTGAACACATTAATTTTGAGGAGATTAATGATCTGGCGATTTCAAAGCCATTAGTATCTCATATGTACACAGCCGATCCTTCGGCACATGTATTCAATGGTAAAATTTACATTTATCCATCTCATGACATCGATGCGGGAATTCCGTTTAACGATAATGGAGATCATTTCGGAATGGAAGATTATCACGTTTTTTCGATGGAAGACATTTCATCAGAAGCGATTGACAATGGCGTTGCACTACATGTTGACGATGTGGCTTGGGCCGAAAAGCAAATGTGGGCACCAGATGCAGCTTGTAAGAACGGAAAGTATTATTTGTATTTTCCTGCTAAACGCGCCAACGGAATTTTTCAGATTGGTGTTGCCATTTCAGATTCGCCAGTTGGGCCTTTTGTTCCGGAAAAAGATGCTATAAAAGGAAGTTATAGTATCGATCCGGCTGTTTTTGAAGACGAAGATGGCAAGCATTATATTTACTTTGGTGGCATTTGGGGCGGTCAGCTTCAAAAATACCGTAACAATAAATACGATGAAAACAATAAAGAACCTTTGCCAGAAGAAAAAGCCTTGGGACCAATTGTAGCTTTGTTAAGAGACGATATGCTCGAATTTGCTGAAGACCCCAAAGAGATTAAAATTCTGGATGAAAACGGAAATGAGATTCTTGCGGGTGATAATGACCGTCGTTTTTTTGAAGCTTCTTGGGTTCATAAATACAATGGGAAATATTATTTCTCTTATTCAACAGGAGACACGCATTTTATCTGTTATGCGATTGGCGACAATCCGTATGGGCCGTTTACGTATCAGGGAAGAATTTTGAATCCTGTGGTCGGTTGGACTTCGCATCATTCTATTTGTGAAGTAGAAGGCGAATGGTATTTGTTCTACCACGATTCAAGTTTGTCAAAAGGAGTAACGCATTTGCGAAGCATGAAAGTAACCAAAATCGATTATATGGAAGACGGTTCGATTATTACGATTGACCCTTACGGAATAAGAAGGTTGTTTGATTAGATTTTTTGTTTAAAAAAATTTAAAGAAAACTACAATCGGTTGTGTTGGGCATTTGTGTAATTTGTCATTTCGAGCAACGAGAAATCACAATAGGGAATCGATAAAGAATGGTTATTTGCTGTGTGGAGTTTCTAGTGTGATTTCTCATTTCAGTCGAAATGACAAATATTTTGGATAAATTCTTTGCGAACCTTGCGTAAAGCTTTGCGAACTTTGCGGTTAAGCTACTTTGTCGAGCTACTCGTGGAGATTTCTCGTTCCTCGAAATGACAAAGATTACGCAAAAGTTTCTTCTGGAACCGTTTCGCGTGAGGGATCGTAATGGAAAGCCCACAGCCGTGAGGAACGAACAGGCGAGGACTTGCAACGGATAGCCCGACCCGCCTTTTTCGGCGGGACACGCCAAATTATTGAAATATAGAATTTTAAAAACTTAACATAATTAATGCAAAAAACAATTTTTTATAAAAGATTTTTGTCTACTTTAGCATAACAGAACGGAACAGAACGGTATGCTAAAAGAAGACGAAAAATTTGAGTTTATAATCAACCACGAAAGCGATATTCCGAAGTACCAACAATTGGTTGACGGGATTACCAATGCGATTGCAGAGAATATTTTGCAGAAGGGAGATTTGCTTCCGTCAGTAAATGTAATCTGCAAAACCTATCAGCTTTCGAGAGACACGGTTTTTAAAGCGTATTCTATTCTGAAAGATCAAAAAGTGATTGATTCCGTGCCGAATAAAGGCTATTATGTTGCAGGCGAAACAAGAAAAGTGCTTTTGGTTTTAGATACTTTTAAGGCTTATAAAGAGGTTTTGTATCATTCGGTTGTGAATAATCTGCCAGATAATGTGATTATCGATGTGCAATTTCATCATTATAATGTTGATGTTTTTAAAACAATCATCAATAACGGAATCGGGAAGTATTACAAATATGTGGTGATGAATTTTGATCACAAGGAAATTCCGCCAGCATTATCGGCGATTTCAAAGGATAAATTGCTTTTGATTGACTGGAATATCCGAGCTGATAAAGCGAATAATTATGTTTTTCAGGATTTTGGAAAAGCATTTTATAATGCCCTAAAAGAGGCGATTGACTTATTCAAAAAGTATAAGAAAATAGATTTTATATATCCGGATTTCACCAATCATCCATGGGAAACGGTAGAATATTTCAAGAAATTCTGCAGTGACTTTAAGTTTGATTTTGGAATTATTACAGATCCCAAAATGTTCAATATCGAAAAAGGAATTGCTTATATCAGCGTAAGCGACAGAATCTTAGGACGCTTTTTGGAACAGTGCAAGGAAAAAGATCTTGAACCCGGAAAAGATGTTGGTTTTCTTTCGTACAACGAAACACCAATGAAGAAGTTTATATACAAAGGAATCTCAGTTGTTTCAACTGATTTTAACGATATGGGAACCAAAGCGGCGGCATTTATTACACACGACGAAGAAACGCAGTGTTATGTGCCGACAAAATTAATAATAAGAGAATCATTGTAAGTATGTATTATATCGGATATGATATTGGAAGTTCTTCTGTGAAAGCAGCAATTGTTGAAGCAGAAACGGGTAAAAAAGTGATTGTTTTGAACGAGCCTCAGAACGAAATGGAAATCCTTTCGATTCACCCAGATTGGGCGGAACAAGATCCCGAAATGTGGTGGCAGTACATTTGTACAGCAACGAAAAGAGCAATTAAAGAGGCAAATATCGATGCGTCTAAAATTCAAGGAATTGGTATTTCGTACCAAATGCACGGATTGGTAATTGTGGATGAAGCTGGAAATGCACTTCGAAATTCAATCATTTGGTGTGACAGCCGTGCGGTTGAGATTGGGAATACCGCTTTTGCCGAAATTGGAGAAGACAAATGCATGTCGCATTTATTGAATTCGCCAGGGAATTTTACCGCTTCGAAACTGAAATGGGTAAAAGAAAATGAACCGGCAGTTTACAATAAAATCTCAAAATACATGCTTCCGGGAGATTACATCGCTTTGAAATTAACAGGCGAAGTAACGACTACCAAAAACGGTTTGTCTGAAGGAATGCTTTGGGATTATAAAGAAAATAAAGTAGCCGATTGGCTTTTAGAATATTACGGAATTGATGCCGCATTAACGCCAAAAATCGTAGAAAATTTTACCAACCAAGGAGTTGTTACAGAAAAAGCTGCTGTAGAATCAGGATTGCCAGCTGGAATTCCGATTGTGTACAGAGCGGGAGATCAGCCAAATAATGCTTTATCATTAAATGTACTTCGTCCGGGAGAAGTGGCAGCAACAGGTGGTACTTCGGGCGTTTTCTATGCGGTTACCGAAACAAATTCAGGAAAAAGTACTCGTGTAAACAACTTTGTTCATGTAAATTATACGGAATCAAATCCGAGAGTTGGAAAATTGCTGAATATAAACGGAGCAGGAATCCAATACCGATGGATGCGAAACAATATCGGAAATGAGTCGTACGAAGAAATGAACGAAAAAGCATCTCAGATAAATGTAGGCTCACAAGGATTGGTTGTAATTCCGTTTGGAAATGGAGCTGAGAGAATGTTTAATAACAAAAACATTGGATCGCATATCTTAAACCTGAATTTTAATATTCATACCAATGCGCATTTATTCAGAGCATCTTTGGAAGCAATTGCATTTTCTTTTGTGTACGGAATGGAATGTTTGAAAGATGATAATGCGACGATTAATGTAATCAGAGCTGGAAATGATAATTTATTCCGTTCTGAAATTTTCTCTAATACGGTTGCAACATTAATTGGGCATGAAATCGAAATTTACAATACAACTGGAGCTGTAGGAGCAGCAAGAGCTGTTGGCTTGACAGATGGCGACTTTGAAAAATTTGGTTCAGGAATTACCACAAACGATCACGTAATGACCTTTTTGCCTCTAAAAAACAAAGAGGAATATGAAACGGCTTATAAAAAATGGAAACAAGAATTAGAATTAATATTAACAAATAAATAAAAGACAAAATGATAACTTTAGGAGACAAAGAATACTACAAAGGTATCGGCCAAATTAAGTTTGAAGGCAAAGAATCAGATAATCCTTTGGCATTTAAATATTACAATCCAGACCAAGTTGTAGCTGGAAAAACAATGCGTGAGCACTTTAAATTTGCTATCGCTTACTGGCATACTTTCTGCGGACAAGGTAGCGATCCATTTGGACCAGGAACACAGCAGTTTGCTTGGGATGCTTCATCAGATCCGTATCAGGCTGCTAAGGATAAAGCAGATGCGGCTTTTGAATTCATCAGCAAAATGGGATTCGATTATTTCTGTTTCCACGATTACGATTTGATCAATGAAGGACCGACTTTCGCAGAATCAGAAAAACGTTTGGCTTTTATTACTGATTATTTAAAACAGAAAAAAGCAGAATCTGGAATTAAATTGCTTTGGGGAACTTCAAACTGTTTCTCAAACCCAAGATTCATGAACGGGGCGGCTACAAATCCAGATTTTAATGTAGTAGCAAGAGCCGGAGGGCAAGTAAAATTAGCATTGGATGCAACAATCGCTTTAGGCGGAGAAAACTATGTATTCTGGGGTGGTAGAGAAGGTTATATGTCTTTACTGAACACAGATATGGGAAGAGAATTAGACCACATGGCGCAATTTTTGGCAATGTCTAGAGACTACGCAAGAGCGCAAGGTTTTAAAGGAACTTTTTTCATTGAGCCAAAACCAATGGAGCCATCTAAGCACCAATACGATTTTGACTCGGCTACAGCAATCGGATTCTTGAAAGAATATGGCTTAGATAAAGATTTCAAAATCAACATCGAGGTAAACCACGCTACATTGGCGCAGCACACTTTCCAACACGAATTAGAAGTGGCTGCAAAAGCTGGAATGTTAGGAAGCATTGATGCTAACAGAGGAGATTACCAGAACGGTTGGGATACAGACCAGTTCCCAAATAATATTCAGGAAACTACTGAAGCGATGTTAGTTTTCTTAAAAGCTGGCGGATTGCAAGGCGGAGGAGTTAACTTTGATGCTAAAATCAGAAGAAACTCAACAGACTTAGAAGATGTTTTCTTAGCTCACATTGGTGGAGCTGATACTTTTGCAAGAGCTTTATTGACTGCAGATAAAATCATTTCTTCTTCTCCATACGAGAAATTAAGAAAAGAAAGATACAGTTCATTTGATTCTGGAAAGGGTAAAGATTTTGAAAACGGAAAATTAGGATTAAAAGATCTTTATGATATCGCAAACCAAAACGGAGAATTAACGCTTCAAAGTGGTAAACAAGAATTGTTTGAGAATATCATCAATCAATACATATAATAATTTTTGTCCTGACAGTTACTAGCTGTCAGGGCTTTAAAAAGTAAATGGTAAAGATAGTGTCAAGGAACGTTGTTTATGATGTAGTTGCTGCATTGAACACAAATACTACTTTACATTTAAAATGTACGTAAGTAATACGGCCACAAAAGACAATTTTGTTAGATTAAAATAAAAACTCTATTCAACTTAGGTTGAATGGAGTTTTTTGGTTTTTAGCAACCGATTGTTGTTTTTGTTTTCGAAAAGAATATTTTATCTAAACTTACCATACGGCAGCTACACTAAACAATCATTCGTATGATTCCGTTTACTGCAATTACTACGATTTACCTTTTTTAATATTTGAGCTTACGTTATAATTCTTTAAAAAAAAGTCTTCACTTCCTCTTTTATATTTTATATAACTTTTTTGGCAAAAATGTTTAGTTCTATCTAGGATTGTCGTCGTGCGACACGGTATTTTGATAAAAACTCAAAATATTTGCGTTTAAAGTGTTTATAGTGTTTTTTTATTCGTAATTATTTTTGAAATTGTCAAAAAAAATTAACGCAACCGATTGTTTTGTGTCCTTTTTTATATATATTTGTTTTGAAATCAATCTGTTTTTTTGTCTGATTCTGAAAGACAAGTCAGCTGATTGATGGAACGAAAACTTACAAACTAACCATTAACTAAACCAATTATTTATGACTAACTTTTTAATTACTAAAAGCAGATCTAAATACTTTAAGAATTTGGGATTCGTATTCCTTATGCTGGTATTGTCTGCTGCGGTAAATGCTCAAACCAGTGTTTCAGGGACAGTTTCTGATGTCGGCGGTCCTATACCAGGTGTAAACATTTTTGTTAAAGGGACTAAAACCAGTACTGTTTCAAATTTTGATGGAACTTTTACGCTTAGCTCTGTACCTGCAAATGCAGTTTTATCTTTCAGTTTTATCGGTTACAAAACCAAAGAAGTTGCGGTAGCTGGTAAAAATAAAATCGATGTTGTGCTCGAAGAAGATTTAAACAGCCTTAAAGAGGTTGTTGTAATCGGTTATGGTACTGCCAAAAGAGGTGATTTAACCGGAGCGGTTTCTTCCGTTAACAGTACTGTAATCAGCCAGTCGGTAGCGACAACTCTCGATCAAGTTTTGCAAGGACGCGCGGCGGGTGTAAATATACAGGCGAACAATGGTGCTCCGGGTTCGAGCGCTTCTGTTCGTATTCGTGGTCTTAGCTCAATATCAGGACTTAATGAACCTATTTATGTTATTGATGGAGTTGTAATCGATGGAAATACAGGCTCAAACAACAATAACCCGCTGGCTGGTATTAACCCAGCAGATATTGCGAGCGTTGACATATTAAAAGATGCTTCAGCAACAGCCATTTATGGTTCGAGAGCGGGTAGTGGGGTAATTATTATTACGACTAAAACGGGAAAAAAAGGCGAGCTATCTTTGAATTTTGATAGTTATGTAGGCTGGCAAAAAATACCAAAACAGTTGCAAGTTCTTAATTTAAGAGAATATGGAACTCTTAAAAATACTCGCGCAGATTTAGGAATCGTGCAAAGAGATAATACTTTTATAAGACCTGAATTATTAGGAGACGGAACCAATTGGCAGGATGAATTATTTACAACTGCTATGATGCAGAGCTACAATTTATCTGGTGCTGGCGGTTCAGATACGACTACTTACTCATTTGGTATTGGCTATTTGGATCAGGAAGGAATTGCGATCGGCTCTGGATTTAATCGTTTTAATCTGAGAGGGGTTATCGATTCGCAGGTAAAAAGTTTTTTAAAGGTTGGAGTGAATTTAGCACTGAACAAAACAAATCAGGTGAATACTTTTTCTGATAATGCTTTAATATTGACAGCCTTAAAGCAAACTCCAAACGTTGCGGCTCGTAATGCAGATGGAACTTTTGATGGGCCGGATACCACAGAATTTGTACAGAACAACCCTTTGGGGCTGGCAATGATGAGAGATAATTTTAATAAGAATTATGGCATTAGAGCAAATGCTTATGCAGAAATTACATTTTTTAAGGATTTAAAGCTTAAATCACAGTATTCTGTAGATTATAATTTTGGAAACAATTACACTTTTAATCCTTCTTATACTTTTGGAGCTCTTGTTAATGATGTAAGAGAAGGTACAAGAACTAAATCTTTAAGCGACAACTGGATTTGGAATAATACTTTAACTTATAATAAAACATTTGGAAAACATACAGTAACTGCAATGGCTGGTCAGGAATTTGTAGAAAACTACCGTGATAATCTGTATGGCTATCGTTCTGGTTACATTACAAATGGGGCGACAGATTTAAATGCAGGAGATTCTACAACGGCAAGAAACTCAAATTCAAGCTTTAAAAGCGCACTTAGTTCTTATTTCGGAAGGTTGTTTTACTCTTTTGATGATAGATATTTGCTGACAGCGACTTTGAGAAGAGACGGTTCGTCTCAATTTGCTAAAGAAAATCAATGGGATTGGTTTCCATCTGCAGCTTTGGCGTGGAAGATTTCTAATGAAAGTTTCTTAAAGGATAACAAGACCGTTAATAATCTAAAATTAAGACTTGGATGGGGGCTTGTAGGGAACCAAAATGTCCAATTTGCCTATCCTTACACCTCAATCTATGGAACTTCGGCTACTAATTGGGGTACCGGACAGATTGCTACTAATACAGCAAATCCTGATTTGGGATGGGAAAAAACAAAATCTAGCAACCTTGGCCTTGATTTGGGCTTGTTTAATAACAGAATAGAATTTACGGCAGACCTTTACTACAAAAAAACAGAAGGATTGCTATTGCCACTATCGCTTCCTGCATACGCAGGAACCACAGGGCAAGGGTCGACTACGCCACCAATCTACAACATTGGTTCTATTGAAAACAAAGGAATTGAATTGACCTTGAATACTATAAACATGGAGCGTACTGATTTTGTCTGGAAATCTAATATTACTTTTTCTATGAACAGAAACAAGGTTCTTGCTCTTAATTCAGATTCTGGTGTGTACGACCAAAGAGTTCAACAGGGATCAGACGTGACAGTGGTGACTCGTACAGCTGTTGGACAGCCGATCGGACAATTTTATGGATATAAAGTGATTGGTCGTTTTGAGAAAGCAACAGATTTCTATTACAAAGATAAAGACGGAGTAGTAAAACCTACTGCATTGCCGGAAGGAATGGCAATTGGAGAAAACGGCGTCTGGATAGGAGATTATATTTTTGAAGACAAAAATAAAGATGGAATAATCAATGAAAAAGATACTGATTATATTGGAAATCCAGAACCTAAATTTGTATTTGGAGTTGGAAACACTTTTTCATTCAAAGGTTTTGATGTCAATATATTCCTGACAGGATCGTATGGAAATGAAGTGCTAAACTATCAAAGACGTTGGTTAGAAAATCCACGTGAAAATACAAATCTTTTAAAAACTTCTCTAGGATACGCGCAATTAGAACTTATTGATCCTAATGGGCCAAACGATTACCGCAATGTTCAAATTGTTGGCGGTGATCCTTATATGCCACGAATCGCAGCTTCATCTGCAGCCTCTGCTTCCAATTATCGTTTGAGTAACCGATTTGTAGAAGATGGCTCTTATGTACGAGTTAAAAACATTTCTATTGGTTATAACCTTCCAAAAAACTTGTATTCTAAATATGGTATTTCGAATGTCAAAATATATTCGAATACTCAAAACGTATTGACATTTACTAAATATAAAGGATACGATCCTGAGATTGGGGCGGCGAATCAAAATAACCTTTTATATGGCGTTGATAATGGCCGTTATCCATCCCCAATAATTACCACACTTGGACTAACTGTTAATTTCTAAAAACTGCAAAATGAAAACAAAGAAAATATTTTATACGGCTTTAATTATTGCATTGCCATTTGTTTGGACGAGTTGCAGCGATATTTTAGACGTTGAACCAAATGATGTAATTACAAAAGAAAATTTTTATAAAACCGAATCCGATTTTCAGGCCGCAACGGGACCTTTATACAATAGAGTTTGGTTCGATTTTAACGATAAATTCTACTATGGATTAGGAGACGGACGCTCAAATAATCTATATGCGCCTTATTCAGATTATGTTTATCCTTTTACAGATTTGACCGAAACAGGATTAACTGGACCTTTGGTTTCTGCTTGGGGATCGTTATACAATGTGGTACAACAGTCAAATAATGTTATAATCGGAATTTCAGGAAGCACAGTAGGTGAGTCTATTAAAAATAAATATATAGCCGAAGCGCGTTTTATGAGAGGAACAGCTTATTGGTATTTAGCTTCTTTATGGGGTGATGTGATTATTTCGACAGATCCAAAAGAGTTGGTTAAAAATCCAGTAGTCAATAAAAATCCGCTAAAAGATGTTTACGAATTTGCAATGCGTGATTTAGAATTTGCAGCTAAATATCTTCCAGAAACTGCTGGTCAGTCCGGCCGATTAACAAGATACAGTGCCTTCGGAATGTTATCTCGTGTGTACCTTTCTTATTCTGGAATCAGTGATAACCCAAACAGTGGCACTCGAAACCAAGAATACCTTGATTTGGCAAAAAAAGCGGCAGAAAAGGTAATCAGCTCTGGGCCGTACAGTTTAATGAGCAATTATGCGGATTTGTTTATGATTGAAAACAACAATAATTCAGAATCGATGTTTGCGCTTCAATGGGTTCCAAACGGGGAGTTTGGCGTTACAAACACCCAGCAAGCGTACTTCGCTTTAGGTTCTGATATTACAGGAGATGATGCCGCTTGGGGTTATTGGACAAGAGCTTCTTACGATGTTTTGAAAGAATACGAATCAAAAGACCTTAGACGTAAATCGACTTGGATGGCAGACGACGATCATTATCCAGAAATCAATAAGGCAAATGGTGGTTATACAGTTGACCACAGCAAAGAATTTTTGACAGTAAAAAAAGGAGTGGTAGGATCAACCAAAGACAATTCTAAAATTTCTCGTATGAATTCGGCATTAAACACATATATGCTGCGTTTGGGTGAAATTTACCTAAACTATGCCGAAGCAGCTTTAGGAAACAATGCTTCTACATCAGATGCGATGGCTCTTGAAGGAGTAAATAAACTTCGTACCCGTGCGGGACTTGATCCAAAAACAACTTTAACTTATGCTGATATTATTCATGAAAGAAGAGTAGAATTTGCAATGGAAGGACAATACTGGTACGACTTAGTTAGAAGAGCTTATTACAAACAACAGGAAGTAATAAATTATGTAACAGGTCAAAACAGAGGAACGATACAGCCAATTCTTTATGACACCCCAACCAATACCGTATCTATTGATCCGGCTAGAAGCAGCAGTCCGCGTTCTATTGGTGTAATTGATGCTACCATTTTTACTCTTCCTTATCCGGAATCTGAATTGGTTCAAAACCCTCTCTTAAGAGAAAATCCGGTGCCATATCAGTTTACAGAAGAAAGAATCAAGGATTTATTCTAAGAATAAAAAACAAATCTAAAAAAGATTAACATGAAATATATTTTAAATAAAAAGTATTGGGCCCCTATCGCGTTCTTGGGAATGTTGGTATTTGGGATGCTGTTTACGTCTTGTGATAATAATGATGCTGAAGGAAAACCAATTACAATTACCAGAGTATTTTTGGAAGATGTCAATTCATCAGTACCAGACAGAGAAGTTAATTTTGCCCGATTAGGACAGTCTTTACGTATTGAGGGCTCAGGTTTTACGGGTCTTAAAAAAGTCTATATCAATGGATATTCTACTTATTTTAACGTCGTTTTTGTATCTGATAATTCGATGCTCATAAATGTTTCTGCAGATACCCCGATTTCAGATGCAGATCCTTCAGTAAGAAATACAATTCGTTTTGTAAATGATTCTCATGAAGTAACATTTCCTTTTCAAATTCGTGCAGGAAAACCAGCAATTTCTAGTATTTCCAACACGATGCCAAATCCAGGTGAAACTATTACCATTTCTGGAACAGGTTTAACAGAAGTAAGTAAAGTAGTCTTTCCCGGCAATATTGAAGTAACAACTGGAATTACTTCAGATGAAGATGGTGAATTCTTTAAGGTTGCTATGCCAAACGGCGTTTCAGAAAATGGCGGTTCATTATTCGTTCAAACTTCAAATGGGGGTGTTTATTCTCCGGCCTATTTTAATTGTAAAAGGGGAATTTTATTGAATTTTGACGGAAAAGGAACTCAAGGCTCTTGGGATAGAGCGACTATGATTTTACCAACTGATTTAGAAACAGCAATCTTAGGAACAGGAAACACTTCTCAAGGAAAATATGTACCACATCATCCTTCTCGTATGCCTGCATTCGAAGCAAATAAACCTCGTCAGTCAGAAGTTTGGACAGCAGGAACAGGTGTTGATAACTGGAGAGCACAATTCACCCCTTTTATTCCTGCAAACACACCATTAGATAAAGTAGCCTTGCAATTTGATATTTTGGTTCCAGATGCATGGAAAGATTCTGGCTTCTTAAAAATATGCATGGTAAATAATTTTAATGGAGGAGAATGGACAGGTGCAGTTTATAATTATGTTCCATGGATTGTAGATGGTAAATCAGTTGCTTTTCAAACCGCTGGCTGGACAACAGTAACTATTCCGCTAAACAAATTTTATGCATGGTCTAAAGAAGCATTTACTTTTGAAACTGTATTGGCTTATCGTGAAGCGGCGACTTATCAAAACTTTGGAATTTATTTCGAAAATTCTGATGTAAAACTATCAAATGTAACAGGATCTGCGAGCGAAGTAGAATTCCCAGCAAAGGCAACTTCTGTAAAAGTGTACACAGACAATTGGAGAATTGTACCATTGGATACGCCAGTTTACAATGATTTTAACTAACTAAAAACCTAGACCAAAAATGAAATACATCAAAATATTACCTGTAATTGCTTCATCGCTATTGCTGTTTTCTGCCTGCGATGACAATCTGATGGAGTGGGGAAAAGACCCTGAGCACGGAGCAGTAACCGGTGCGGAGCTTCCGTTAGAATTAAGAGAAAAAATCAGCCGTTACGAACCTTTAAAAAATTACACCGACCTTGTTTTAGGAAACGGTATTGGTGTCGATTTGTATATGAGCGACGAAACGTACCGTAAAATCGTTAATGAAAATTTTGATGAGGTAGTGCCAGGTTACGCCATGAAGCATGGTGCTATGGTCAATTCAAAAGGAGAAATTAACTTTTCGACTATAGATGCATTTATCGCCGAAACCAAAAAAGCAGGACTAAAAGTTTACGGACATACTTTAATTTGGCATTCTAACCAAAATGCGGGTTACTTAAATGGTATTATTGCCCCAACTGTAATTCCGGGTTCTAGCGGAACAAATGTTTTAGATTTAGCTCCAATTAAAGCAGGAACTTTTACAGGCTGGGCAAGAAATAATCCGGGTAAAGGAATCTCAACGGTTGCAAATGCAGGATTGACTAGTACTTCTGCAGCAATTCAGTTGGCCTCTAGTGCAACTTCTTCTCAAGCATATAATTTGCAATTGACTTCTCCAAATGTGCCAATTGTCGCAGGACATAACTATGAAGTTTCATTTTATATCAAATCTGATGTTGCAGGGAAAGGACGTATTTCTTTTGGAAACACTTTAAACAATCAATATCCATATAAAGATTGGTATAATACAGGAAGTGCGACAGAAGCTTTTGCCACAACTTCTGCTTGGCAACAAGTTAAAATTAAATTAGCGCCAAGCGATTTCAAAGCAGGAAGCACAAGTTTTCAGTTTAATTTAGATTTAGGTTATCTTCCAAATGTGACTTATTTAATTGATGCCAATACTCTGGCGGTTGTAGATCTTGATGCCGCAACAGGACCTGTTAATTTAATTTCTAATGGAACTTTTAATTCAGGAATAGCAGGATGGAGCAGAGCCAATGGTGCTGCGGATGCTTTAAGCGCAGGAACAGGAGCTGCAAATGTTTATGAGGGAAGCGGATCAATGAAGGTGGTAAACGCTACAAGCACTCCAGCAGATCAATGGAGAACTCAGATTCAAACAACTT
The DNA here is from genome assembly GCF_004634245.1 of Flavobacterium foetidum. Classification (GTDB taxonomy): domain Bacteria; phylum Bacteroidota; class Bacteroidia; order Flavobacteriales; family Flavobacteriaceae; genus Flavobacterium; species Flavobacterium foetidum. The sequence goes on along the minus strand of NZ_SJTF01000003.1, from coordinate 460,326 downwards.
TTACTTCTCCATTGGTAGCTGGAAAAAATTATACAATTTCTTATATGATTCGTTCTGAAGCAGCAGGTTCTGTAAGATGTTCAACGACACCATCATCATTAGCAAACTATCAGCCAGATGAGTTAACTAGCACTACTTGGAAACAATTAGAATGGAAATTCACTGCAAAAGGAGGCGAGACTGGTTTTGGTTTTGATTTAGGAAGAGCTGCGGGAACTTATTACATAGATAATGTTTTAGTAACTGACGGAACAACATCTGGCGGAGGTCCAACAGCACCAATCACAATAGAAAAAACCGATGCTGAGAAAACAAAAATAATCGGCGACGCCATGACTGATTGGATTTCTAAAATGATGACGCACTACAAAACAAGCGTTTTTGCATGGGATGTGGTTAATGAACCAATGAAAGAAGACGGAACTTTAAGAAGCGGAAACGAAGGCGATACGGCTACAGATTATTTCTCATGGGTAAAATATCTTGGAAAAGATTATGCGGTAAAAGCTTTTAAATTGGCACGTCAGTACGGAAATGAGAGCGACAAGCTTTTTATTAACGATTATAACCTAGAATCAAGACTTGACAAATGTGAAGGCTTGATAAAATATGTAGAATATATTGAAAGTCAAGGAGCTAAAGTTGACGGAATCGGAACGCAGATGCATATCGGTCTAAATACTGATAAAGATAAAATTGTTCAGATGTTCCAAAAACTGGCTGCCTCAGGAAAATTGATTAAAATTTCTGAATTAGATATAAGATTGGGGACTGCATCTCCAACAGTAGCACAGCAGGCTTCGCAGGCAGAAATGTATCAATTTGTAATCGATATGTACAAAAAACATATTCCGCCGGCACAACAATACGGCATTACTATTTGGGGAGTTTCTGATAATGCTAAAGAACACGAATTCTGGCTTCCAGACGAATCTCCAAATCTTTGGGATGCTAATTACGCCCGTAAACATGCTTACAAAGGAACAGCAGACGGTCTTGCAGGAAAAGATGTTAGTTTAGGATTTTCAGGCGAGTTGGTGAAACCTTAAATAACAGAGTTGGTGATGATCCATAGTATGAGCCCGTAAAAGGGCTTGTATTATGGATTGCTTATTTTCTTCACATACAATCAATTTTTTGTTGAAGAAAATAGAAACAAATGAATTTCGAACTTAAAACATAAAGAATGAGTTTCTTAAAAAATAGCGTTCTTCTAACAACCGCTCTTCTGATCCATTTCGGCTATAGCCAAAACAAAATACCGCATCTTCAGAAAAAAGGAGACAAAACACAGCTGATTGTAAACGAAAAACCATTTTTGATTCGAGGCGGTGAACTAGGAAATTCTTCGGCGACCAGCATGGAAAGTATGGAAACCATTTGGCCGAAATTGGCCGACATGAATCTTAATACTGTTTTGACGCCTATTTACTGGGAACTCATAGAAAAAGAGGAAGGAAAATTTGATTTTATTTTAGTCGATGATTTGATTCTACGAGCGCGTAAAGAAAACTTAAAACTTGTTTTGCTATGGTTCGGTTCATGGAAAAACAGTATGTCAAGTCATGCACCAGCTTGGGTAAAACTCAATCAGAAAAAATATCCAAGAGCTAAAGATGACAAAGATAAAAGTCATGAAATTTTAACGCCTTTCAGCGAAAATAATCTGCAGGCCGATTTGAATGCCTTTAAAAAATTAATGGAACATATTAAAGATTTCGACCAAAAAGAGCAAACCGTAATTATGATTCAGGTTGAGAACGAAATCGGAATGCTGCCAACAGCACGAGATTATCATCCTTTAGCAAATGATGCTTTCAAAAAAGAAGTTCCAAAAGAATTGATTCAGTATTTACAGAAAAACAAAGAAAAACTGGTTCCAGAATTTTTAGAAATCTGGAAGAAAAACGGATTTAAAACTGCTGGGAATTGGGAAGCTATTTTTGGAAAAGGCCTCCATACCGACGAAATTTTCATGGCTTGGTATTTCTCAAAATTTACCAATACGATTGCACAAGCAGGAAAAGAGATACATCCAATTCCGATGTTTGTGAATGCAGCTTTAAACGCACCCGAAAAGAAACCGGGGCAATATCCAAGCGCAGGACCTTTGCCGCACCTAATGGACGTTTGGAAAGCAGCAGGAAACGCAATCGACTTTTTGGCGCCAGATTTTTATAACCCGTCTTTCAAACAATGGAACGATTTATTTACGAGACAAGAAAATCCGTTATTTATTCCAGAACATCGTTTTGACGAAACTGCTCCGTTCAAAGGATTATATGCGATTGGACATTATGAAGCCATTGGATTTTCGCCTTTTTCTATAGAATCGGTTAACGATGCGAAAAAAGAACCGCTTGGTAAAATTTATGATTTAGTTCAGCAGTTAACGCCAACAATTGAAGCCAATAAAGGACAAGGTAAAATTGATGGTGTGTTATTAGATAAAGAAAATAATACTCAGATAATTAAAAAAGGCGATTACGAATTTACCTTTAAACATGATTATACTCTAAATTGGTCTGATGGAGCAAAAGCAGACGTCTGGCCAATGTCGAGTGCCATTATTATTGAAATTGCCAAAGATGAATTTTATATTGCAGGTTCCGGAATTGTGGTCACTTTTAAATCTTTAAAAGAAAATCTAAATGCCGGAATTTTGAAAACGGATCAAGGAAGATTCGAAAATGAAAAATGGAGAACCTTCAGGCATTTTAACGGAGACCAAACCCATCAAGGCAGACATTTGAGAATTTCAGTTGGCGATTACGAAATCCAAAAAATAAAATTATATAGTTATGAATAGTTTTTTAGCCACGAATTTCACGAATTGACACTAATTCATACTTTGTCTATACTATTGCAATTTCACGAATTTTTTAATTTGTGTAATTGAAGATAGCTGGAAAATAATTAGTGTCAATTCGTGAAATTCGTGGCAGAAAAAAAACTGTAGCCACAGATTAAAAGCATAGAAGGATTTTTTTAATAATCTGTGTTAATCTTTTTAATCTGTGGCAAAAAAAAAGATATCAAATCAAAAGTCAATAAATTCAGATTAATTATTTAATCTGAATTTTTTTTTAAATGAAAACAAGAGAAACAGTACATTTTTAATTTTTTCTTCGAGAGAGACACGAAGAAGCGAAAATGCCTTTGTAATCTGTGCTTCAACGGTTTTGATTGAAACCTCTAAATGCTCGGCGATTTCAATATTGGTCAGTCCTTCTTTTTTGCTCAGAATAAAGACTTCTTTGCATTTTGGAGGCAGATTCTGAATTTCTTTATTCACAGCATTTAGAATTCTCTGAAAAGACTCGGAATCGTCTTCTTGAACAATGCCGTTTAAGGCATCGTGATACGATTTTTCTAGTGAAAACAAAGACTGATTTTTTCGATACAAATCTATAAACTCGTTGTAAACCAGTTTGTAAAGAAAACTTTTTAGGGCATGTTCTGTTTTTAATCTAGCACGCTGTTCCCACACCTTAATAAAAACATTCTGAACAATGTCTTCTGCGCTGTAAACATTTTTGACCAGACTGTTGGCGTAAACACAAAGTTTATGATGATACGTGTCAATAAGATACGTATAAGCGCCTTCGTCTCCATTTCTAAGAGCCTCAATCAAAAGGTTGTTATCGCTGTAATCATCTAACTTCATAAAAACAAATATATTAATTTATAGTTTTTGGACTTAAATTGAACGGTTATTTTAAGCAAAAACATTTCTTTTTTTTCTTTTCTATTTGAAATTTATTACAAATAAAAAGGTACAAAAAGGCAAAGATAAATTCTTTTGTTCTTTAATTTCTATAAAATTAGTAGTATTTATTGAGAGAAAAGACTTGTGAAAAATAAAAAATTCAGCAAAATGAAAAAAACTTTATCAAATTGTTAGGGTTTTGTTTTTTGGCTTCGTAATAATATTAAAAATAACGAAAATGACAGTGAAAAAGTCAGAGCGATTAATCGTGAAATTCATCACAAATCAGGCTTCAAAAGATGAAATAGAAGAACTGACCGAGTGGTTAAAAGAAGATGAAAATCAAATTGTGTTTAAGGATTTCGTAAAAACCAATTACGCAATAGACACCGTAATGAACAATTTTGATTCTGCTGAGGTAAGAAAACAAATTTCAGAAAAAATAAAGCAGGAGAATGTTTTTTACAAACGCAGATTTACATCGTATTATAAATATGCCGCTATTTTGATTGTGGCGCTGGGCGGATTTTATTTTTATAAAAATGCAAACAACCAGACATCGCCAAAACAAAATGTGGTCATTCCGAGAGAAGATGCGATTGTACTGCAGACAGGAAACAAATCATCGCAGAATATTGATCCGTCAGAGGTAAAAAGCATTACTGATAATGAAGGAAATGTAATTGGAAAACTAGAAAAGAACAGATTGGTTTATGCTCATGCTTTTGCTAATGGCAAAGCGACCTATAATACGTTGCGAATTCCTTACGGTAAAAAGTTTGAGGTGCAGCTTTCAGACGGTACAGTGGTGTATTTGAATGCCGGAACTTCTCTGACTTATCCTGTGCAGTTTTTAGAAAACCAAAACAGACAGGTTTCGCTTACCGGAGAAGCTTATTTTGAGGTTAGTAAAGACAAACAACATCCTTTCAGGGTAAACACTAATGGGGTAAATGTTGAGGTGTTAGGAACTAAGTTTAACGTGAATTCGTATAATGAAAATATAAGTACAGATGTTGTTTTGGTAGAAGGAAAAGTATCGCTTTATAAAAATGATGCTGACAAAGTATTTTTAAAACCAGGATCGAAAGGTTCAAATTTAAAGGGCCAAACTGCGATAACAACAGAGCAGGTCAATACAGATTATTATACCGATTGGGTAAAAGGAAATCTGGTCTTTAAAAACGAATCGTTTGGACAGATTATAAGAAAACTGGAACGTCATTATAATGTGACTTTTATTAACCAGAACAAAATGCTCGAAAAAGAAGTGTTTAATGCCCGTTTTGATAACGAACCGATAGAAGTAGTGCTCAAATATTTCAGCGACAGCTACAAAATTGATTATGATATTGATAGGGATAAAATTAAAATTAAGTAAAAAGAGGATATAGAATAGAAAATAGAAAATAGAAAATAGAAAATAGAAAATAGAGATAGATAAAAATCTAAATCTAAAATCAGAAATCTAAAATCAGAAATCTAAAATAAAAGCCTATGTAACAAAACCCAAAAAAGAAAGGGATCGTTGTTTATAAAAAACCGGAAAATGCGCCAACATTTTCCGGTGGGTAAATGCGGTCAGTTAATTAACCAACCAACATTAAAAAACATTTTAAAAGTATGAAAAAACTCTTGAACACAATCAGGTTCGACAAACCTTTTGTGAAATTTGATTTGAAAATGAAATTGACCACATTATTACTCATAACTACCTTATCGGTTATGCATGCGGGAGTGTCGTACTCGCAAAAAGCAAAAATGTCTTTCAGCGCCAATAACATGACGGTTGCAAAAGCACTCGAAAAACTGGAATATACTACCAATTACAGGTTTGTGTACAATGTAAAATCTGTTGATTTAAACAGATTAATCAATGTGAATGTCACTAATGCTTCAATAGAGACTGTTTTGAATTCGATTTTTAAAGATACTGGTACAGATTACCAAGTGTCTGGAAATCATGTTGTTTTGACAGCCAAACAAGCTCCAGTACAAAATGCTATTGAAGCAAAAAAAGAAGTGGCAGATTTTATCGTTAAAGGCCGTGTTACCGACGAAAAAGGAATGCCTCTAGTTGGAGCAGCTGTTGCTGATAATGGTTCAGGAAGAGGCGTGAACACCGATTTTAATGGAGAATACCAGATTATTGCTGTCAGCAGCGAGACTACCTTGGCCTATTCTTATTTAGGATACATTAGACAAGAAATAAAAGTGGAAGGCAGAAGCGTTATTAATGTGGTCTTAAAAGAAGATGTACAGGAATTGGAAGGAATTGTTTTAAAGACAGGTTATCAGGATATTACTGCAGAAAAAGCAACTGGATCTTTCTCTAGTTTAAAAGCTAAAGATTTTCAAGAGCAACGTTTAAGCAGTTTGGATAAAATATTAGAAGGACGTATCGTTGGATATCAGGATGGAAGAATCCGCGGAACGACTTCTATGACAGGGCTAACAACTCCTTTATATGTTATTGACGGCTTTCCGGTAGAAAATACAAGATTAACCCCTTATAATACAATAGAAGATAATCTTCCGAGTCTTAACTTAGAAGACATTGAAACAATTACAGTTTTAAAAGATGCGGCGGCTTCTTCTATTTATGGTGCTCGTGCTGCTAATGGCGTTATAGTAATTACTACCAAAAAAGCAAAAGAAGGAAAAACCAATATTTCGTTTTCAAGTAACTTAACGGTTACGCCTTATAGAAATTATACAGGAAACCTTACTGATTCCGGAGATATTATTGGTCTGGAAAGAGGATGGGCAAATGGAAATCCTAATTTTAAGACTGCCAATGTAGCAACTTACGCACAGTCATTACTAAATAATGCTGCGTTTACGAGTTTAGGAATGCAGACCATTTTAAATGGTTATGCAGGAAATATTTCTCAAACAGAAATGAATAATCGATTGAACCAACTTGGTTCTCAAGGTTATAAATACTATGATGATGTTGCTAAATATGCAAAACGCGATCAGTATTTTATGCAGCACAATCTTAGTTTAGGTAAAGCTAGCGAAAACAATGCTTTTAATGCTTCTATAACATACAAAGACAATCAACTAGAAGATATGTATTCTGAAAACCAATCGGTTGGAATTAATTTGAAAAACTCAACTCAAATTAATAGCTGGCTGTCTTTAGATTTGGGAACTTATTTGAATTACGGAATAGGAGATACTCAGTATTATAAGCCTATTAATCCTGCTGTTGTTTCAGATAATCCAGGTTATAAATGGCAACCATACAATCAGTTAGTGAATAATGATGGAACTAATTTTGTTTCTACTGCCGCTTCTCGCTACAATAATTTTACTCTTCAGTCTATGCAGACTTATGGTCTTTACAACATGGATATTACGCCAATGGACGAGTTGGGAAGAAATCTTAGTGAAAATAAAAGCTTCTTGAATAGAACCTTTGCTAAGTTTAATGTGAAATTCAGTAAAGCATTTACATACAATGCCATGTTCCAATACGAATTTGCTTCAGATCGCGCAAGACAGTTATTTGATAAAGACTCTTATTATGTAAGAAACAAAGTAAACGGAATGGTAACCATTGTAAATAATAAAGCAGTTTATAATTTACCTTATGGAGATATTGTTAAAGAAACGAATCAGTTTTCTAATGCTTATAATTTCCGTCAGCAGTTAAACTTCAATCAAGTTTTTGCTGAGAAGCATGATTTTTCTGCTATCGCTGGTATGGAAATCCGCCATTCGAAACAAGAATATAATGATAACACACGTTATGGTTACGATTCGCAAGCTTTAACATTTACTGCAATAAATCAAGCCGATTTACTAAAAGTATATGGTTCTGTTTTTAACGGGTATATGTCGATAAATGATTTTTCATTAGAAAAAGAATTGCAAAACCGTTATGTTTCTCTTTACTCAACAGGAGGTTATACGTATGACAAAAGATATTCTATTTCTGGTAGTATTCGTTGGGATCGTTCTAATCTTTGGGGAACCGATAGTAAATACCAAAACAAACCTATTTGGTCTGTAGGTGCGGGTTGGAACATTAACAATGAATCATTTTTTGACGTTGCTTGGGTTGATGCTCTTAAATTGCGTGGTTCGTATGGTATTGCAGGAAATATTGCCAAAGATTCTGCACCTTATTTAACGGCCTTTTATTATGCCAATTCAAATGTTGGAGGAACTTACGGAAGTGTAGGAAAACGACCAAATCCTGAATTATCTTGGGAAAAAACAACAACTACCAATATTGGTTTAGATTTTTCATTCTTTAAAAGCAGATTAAGCGGAACCTTAGATTTATATAACAAAAAAGGTGAAGATTTGTTAGCTACTAGTCAAGGAATTCCAACAGAAGGATTCGGATATTCTTCTTACACACTTAATAATGGAGAAATGACTAATAAAGGTATCGAAGTTACTTTAAGAGGAACAATGGTAAAAACGCCTTCTTTCTCTTGGGATGCAGCTATTTTGTATGCCTATAATAAAAACACAGTAGATTACGTAAATGTAAAAGCTCCTGTTTATTATCTGCAGTTAGATTACCCACAGGCTTATCCTAGAATCGGAACAAGTTTTAACAGCATTTATGGTTACCAATGGGCTGGTTTAAGCAATACTGGGTTGCCTCAGGTTTATGATGCTTCAGGTACCGCGGTGAAATACAACCCGGGTCAGTTAGACGCGATAAAAGATTATGGATCTACTGTTCCTATACACAGTGGTTCTTTCCATACCTCAGCAAATTATAAAAATTTCTCACTTTCGGCTCTTTTCATTTATGAGTTAGGGCATAAAGTAAAAAATACATTCTTGCCAATGCTAAATAATAATTACAATGGTGCAATGGGCGGTTATGTAACAGATATTACGGTAGTAAACAACCGTATTGCAGATCGTTGGATGAAACCAGGAGACGAAGCATTTACCAATGTTCCGAGAGCAGTTTACGAATATGAATCAGATTTTAATTCAGAGTCCCGTACTATTTATTCTTATGCAGATATTAATATTTTGGATGCATCAAATGTAAGATTAAGCAATATTTCATTAGCTTATCAAATGCCAAAAGATGTTATTAAAAGAGTGAAACTAGACGGAGTGCGTTTCAATTTAAACGCAGAAAACGTATACACTTTTGCTAAAAGCAGAGATGCCAAGTATATGTTAGGCGGTTTCATATCTCCAAGTTTTGTTATGGGGGTAAATGTTAATTTCTAATTTATAAAGACTAGACGATGAAAAATATATATAAAAAAGTAGCGTGTTTATTGGCTTTAGGATTGACTTTAGCATCTTGCGACGATTATTTGAGCGATGTCCCAAAAGGAGCAAAATCACCAGAAACATTAGCAGATTATGAAGCTTTTTTGCGTGATGAATACAACACAAGATTAGATATCTTGGGCGCTACACATTTACTTAATGATCAATTTGTAACAGCTGCTACACTTACAAGTAATAGATTGTATAATGCCAATTATATGTGGGACGAAAATGCAGATCGTATTGCATTGAAAGTATCAGATGAATCAGCATACTATACAGCTTATAGCGGAATTTCGGCTTTTAATTTAATTATTGAAAATGCACTTTCGACAACTGAAGCTACGGAGCAAGAACAGAGAGTAGTTTGGGCACAAGCTAAAATAATGCGTGCCATGAACTTTTTTTATATGGCTAATTTTTATGCAGATACTTATGTAGCTTCTACCGCTGCGACAAAATTATCTGTGCCGTTAATTACAAGTGCCAATATTAATGCGCCAAGTAAACAAGTTACTATTCAGGAAATGTATGATTTTATTCTAAATGATATTAAAGAAGCATTGCCATATTTGCCAAAGGTTTCTCAAACCGCTTTGCATCCAAATTTAGGAGCAGGTTACGCTTTTTATGCAAGAGTTTATCTGCAAATGAATAACTATACAGAAGCTGTAAAATATGCAGATTTAGCATTGGCAGAAAATAATAAATTGTTTGATTGGGTAGCATTTTACGAAGCCAATAAAACCATTATAGATGTGCCAAATTCATACACAACGGCTGTATCGCCAATGGGTTATAACAATATTGAAAACTATGTTTTTAGACATGGTTCTAGCCGTTCATTAGGAAGAGAACCAAGCATTCCGGTAGAAAGAGTTGCACGTTTTGAAACAGGTGATGCACGTTTAAAATCGCGTTGGAAAGTAAGAACCGTAGGAGCAGATACATATTACTATTCTATATTGTCTGGAATGTACAATTTTGGCGGACTTACAACTGTTGAGGTTTATTTAATAAAAGCGGAGTGTTTGGCTCGTGATAATAAAATTAGTGAAGCATTATCGGTTTTAAACACAGTTCGCAAAACTCGTATTCTTCCTGCCTCTTATCAGGATATTTCTACTACTGATAAAACAACAGCTTTGAATGCTATTTTCAGAACAAAAAACAACGAGTTTGTGCAGACTCTTGTACCTTTTGCAGATGCACGCCGTCGTAATGCAGAAGGAGCTTATCCGTTTAGTTTGTCTAAAGTTGTAGGAGGTGTAACTTATAATTTGTCTTCAACATCACATATGTGGACAATGCCTTTCCCGCAAGGAGCAACACAAAATCCAGGAAACGGAACCATTACACAAAATGTAGAAAAATAATAACTCAAAAGCTTCCTGATTAGGAACTTCGAAAGGGAAGCTTTTTTTAAAATATCAATCAAAAATGAACACAATTAAATATAAAATATTGGGATTGTGCATCTGCTTATTTACGTTTTCAAACAGCAGTATTGCACAAAAGAAAAAAGCAGCAGTTCCTGCAGCAACATCTTATACAATCGATGGAAATATTACAGGTCTTGAAGATGGAATAGCCGTAAAATTAATTCCGGGAGCAACACATTCTTCTGAATTACCAGTTGCGGAAACTACTTTGAAGGACGGTAAATTTTCTTTTACTGGAAAATTAAACGAGCCTCGTTATTTCTACATTATTTTTGGAAAAAACAAAGGATACATTCATTTAATAGCAGAAAATGCTAAAATAAAAGTTACGGCAGATGCAGAAGTTTCAAAGCAGGAAGATGAAAGAATCAAATTTAAAAATGAAGTAATTACAGGATCAAAATCATACGATTACTTTAAAAAAGAAACTGCTTTTAGAGATGAACTTGAAAAAGATTATACTGCTTATCATACTCCGGAATCAAATGAACTGAGTAAGTTAATTGGTGCTGCAAGACGTGATAAAAATACAAAAGCGGCAGATTCACTTCAAAGTCTTCCAGTTTGGAAAAAATTTGAGGCTGATGAAAAAGCATTTTTTGATAAAGTGAAATTAAGCTATGAAACTTTGATTACAAAACATAAAGATACCTGGTGGGGACCTCTTTTTATGATGACACAATACAGTTATTTTTCTCCGGAACAGAAACCACTTTACGAGCAATTTTCTGATGCTGCAAAAAAAAGCTACTACGGACAATTAGTGGATAAGGATTTGAATCCGAAATCATTAATCGGAACCAGTATCGCTAATTTCAATTTGAAAGATAAAGACGGAAAAGCATATAATGCAAAGGATATTGTCGCTGGAAAAAAATACATTTTAGTAGATTTTTGGGCTTCCTGGTGTGGACCATGTCGTAAAGAAATTCCAAATTTAAAAACAGCTTATGCAGAATACGGAGCAAAAGGATTTGAAATTTTAAGTATTTCAATCGATAAAGACGAAAAAGCTTGGCAAAAAGCTTTGGGACAGGAAAATATGCAATGGCATAATCTTTTAGACGATGATAAAGTAAGTAAATCATTCAACGTAAAAACAATTCCGGCTACTTATTTAATAGATAGTAAAGGTGTAATTATTGGAGATAATTTAAGAGGTTCGGACTTGGAAGCGAAACTAAAAGAACTTTTAAAATCGTAATTAAGTTTTCAGTGATGGTTTTCAGCCATAGTCGAAAATTAAAACTGAAAACCTAAACTGAAATTAAAAAAATAACAAACAAAAAATAGCAACATGAAAAGTACAATCTTAAAATCAGGTTTAGCCGGATTAGCGTTACTGACCGTACTGAATTCTTGTTCGAAAAAAGAAGAAGGATTTACAATCAACGGAACAATCGCCGGTTTAGAAAAAGGAACAGTTTATCTGGAAAACACAGATGAAAAAGGAAACAAAAAAATCGCAGATTCTGCAGAAATTCAGAAAGACGGAACATTTACGCTTACAGGAAAAGTTTCAGAACCTTTATTGCATACCATTAAATTAAAAGGAGAAGAATATGGTGCATTTTTTCTTTTGTCAAATGAAGATATAAAAGTTGAAGCCAAAAAAGATTCAATTTATAAAGCTAAAGTTACGGGAGCAACGCAGAATGATATTTACAAATCATATTACGATAATGAGTTCAAAAAAATACAAAATATTGCGGGTCCAATTTACAAATTATCTGATTCGTTGACACAGAACGGAAAAGTAAAATTAACTGCAGAACAGCAGACTGCAATGGACAAAAAATGGAAAAATCTTCAAACTTTAGCCGATGATTTGACTGATAAATTTATCAGAAAAAATAAAGATAAAATTGCAGGAGCTTTGGTAATCAATGACAGAATTGTGTCTTACGGAACTCCCGAACAGGTAAAAATGTATTATGGTGTTTTAACGCCTGAAGTACAAAAATCAGTTTACGGGAAACAGTTAAAAGAAGTAATTGATTTGAATGATAAAACCGCTGTAGGCGTTGCAGCGCCTGAGTTTTCTCAGACAGATGTAAACGGAAAAGTAGTAAAACTTTCAGATTATAAAGGAAAATATGTTTTGGTTGATTTTTGGGCTTCATGGTGCGGTCCATGCCGAAAAGAAAATCCAAATGTGGTTTTGGCTTACAAAACGTATCACGATAAAGGGTTTGATGTTTTAGGCGTTTCATTAGACGATAAAAAGAAACTTTGGGAAAAAGCAATCGAAAAAGACGGCTTAACGTGGACACATGTTTCTGATTTAAAAGGATGGCAGAATGAAGCTGCTGTTTTGTATGGCGTAAAAATGGTTCCAACCAATTACCTAGTCGGACCTGACGGAAAAATCGTGGCTAAAAACCTTAGAGAAGCTGAATTGCAATCTAAACTAAAGGAAATTTTCAGTAAATCATAAATAAGTTCACAGTTTTCAGTATTTAGTGTTCAGTCTCGTTTCGGTCAAAGTTTTCAATTCTGAAGTTAGATGGAACACTACATACTGAAAACTGAACACCCTATAATAAATTCTCAATCAAAAAAATGAAAAAATACATCTTTCTGGGCTATTGCTCATTAGCTTTCTGCGCTCTTTTGTCAGCGCAAGGGAATTCGGTTAACTTTAAGAAAATAAAGGAATTAGGCGGAATCGAAGAATATTTGTACCAGCCAAACGGAATGAATGTTTTGCTTCTGCAGGACAATGCCTCTCCAGTGGCAACCGTACAGATTGTATATCGTGTGGGCTCTAAACACGAGGTTTTAGGGAATACGGGGTCTACGCACCTTTTAGAACATTTGATGTTTAAAGGAACTCCCACATTCAACAAGAAAAACGGCAACACCATTACCGACGTTCTGCAAAATACAGGAGCGCAGCTGAATGCTACAACTTGGTACGATCGAACGAATTATTTTGAAACGCTGCCAAGCGATAAGATCGAACTGGCAATCCAGATCGAAGCAGACAGAATGCGTAATTCGTTGCTGCTGAAAGAAGATAAAGAGGCCGAGATGACTGTGGTTCGCAACGAGTTTGAGCGTGGAGAGAACAATCCGAATGCCTTGCTGGATAAAGAAATCTGGGCTTCGGCTTATATCGCTCATCCGTATCACCATTCGACGATCGGGTGGAAATCGGATATCGAGAATGCTCCTATTGAAGTCCTAAGAAATTTTTACAACACCTATTACTGGCCGGATAATGCGACTTTGACCATTATCGGAGATTTCAGAAAAGAGAATGTTTTTGCGTTAATCGAAAAGTATTTCGGAAAAATCACAAAAGCACCGCATGCAATGCCACAGCCTTACACAGAAGAACCCCCGCAGTACGGGCCTCGTAAAATTGTGGTGAGAAAACCGGGGGAATTGGGTGTTGTTAATAAGGCCTACAAAATTCCGGGTGCTTTGCACGAAGATCTTCCGGCCTTGGGAATATTGGCACAGATTATCGGCAATGGTCCTTCTGCTATTTTAAACAAAACTTTTGTAGATACCCGTTTAGGAATTTATTCGTATGCCAGCGCAACAGAATTTAAAGAAGTGGGATTGTTTACCATTGGAGTAGGATTCCCAACTACTTCAAAACACGAAGATATTGATGCCAAAATCAGTGAGGTTGTGGCAAAAATTCAGAAAGAAGGCGTGACTCAGGATGAGGTAAGCCGCGTTGTATCAAAAATCAGCGCTCAGACAATCCTGGCACGAGACGGCTCTGGCGTGATTGCATCAGCGTTAAACGAAGCAATTGCAGCCGGCGACTGGACAGACTACATTACAGGAGTCGAACGCCTGAAAAAAGTCACTCCAGCAGATGTCCTTCGTGTGGCAAATAAATATCTGGTTGAAGACCAAAGCACAACAGGGTACTTTGTCCCAAAACAAGCCGGAGCTCAAAATAATGCTTCCGCTAAAGCGAATAATTACATGCCAGAAAACGGCCCGTTTTATTACAGACATTCTCAGGAAGGCCATATTCATGAAGAAGTTTCACCTGCGCCAACTTCAGTGCAAAAATCATCAAAAGAAATTGTTGCAGCAGAAACTTTAATCGAGAAATCTGCTTCAGCATTCAAGAGAGAAAAAGTATCCGGAATCGATGTGGTTTCGGTAAAAACGTCAGCCAAAGATTTTGTGACTGTTGCAGCGAGCATTTCATTGGGAAATTATGCCAGCGAGACCAAAAATGACATCATACCGGCATTGACAGCCTCAATGCTGTCGAAAGGAACAACGCTCAACGACAAATTCAAGTTTTCAGAAAAACTGCAAAAATTGGGTGTGACGCTAAACGTAAATGCGACGACTTTTAAAATCAGTATCGGATTTAAATGCTTGAAAAAGGATTTAGATCAGGTAATTGCCTTATTGGCGGAAGAACTAAGAAATCCGTTGTTCGATGCCAAAGAATTCGAAAACTTGAAACAGCAGTTTATCGGGAATACACAGCAGGATTTAAACGATCCAGGTGAAAGAGGCGGCATCGCTTTATCTCAGGCCATTTATCAGAAAGGGAATCCAAATTATAGTTTAAGCGTAGAAGACAATATTGCCAATATCAAAAATGCGACTTTGGATGAAGTGAAGGCTTTCCATAAAAAATATTTCGGAACGGCTTCAATGCGCCTTGTAATCGTGGGCGATACTGACGGAGCGAACCTAAACGCTTCACTGAAAAAATCATTCAAAAACTGGAATGGAGGAGTTACGGAAAAACTAAAATTTGAAGAAGCCTCAAAAGCAGCTTCAAAAACAGAAGTAGTAACCATTCCAGAAAAACCGAGTGCGGAATTATTCATTGGTCAGTTTACAGGTCTAAAAAGAGCCGACGCTGACTATATTCCGTTTTACATCGGAAATTACACATTGGGAGCCGGATTTGCAGGACGCTTAATGCAGACTGTTCGTGATGTTGACGGATTGACGTACAACATTTCATCCGGAACAGGAGGGAATATCGAAACGGGAGGCTATTGGTTTGTAAACGCTTCCTTCAATCCGAATTTATTCCAGAAAGGGCTTGAGGCGACGATGGTGCAGGTAGATAAATGGGTAAAAGAGGGAATCACAGCAGAAGAGCTTGAGAACAAGAAAACCAACTTAATCGGAAGTTTTAAAGTGGGAATGTCAACGACAAGCGGAATGGCAAGAACCATCTTGAGTTTCATTGAAAGAGGATTAGAGCCGAATTATATTGACCAGTATCCAAAAGACATCGAAAAAGCCACTCTGCAGCAGGTAAACGATGCGATTAAAAAGTATGTGAAACTGGATAAAATGATCATTATTAAATCGGGTTCTTTGGACAAAGACGGGAATCCATTGAAATAAGTATTCAGTGATTTTTAGTGTTCAGTGTTCAGGTTTTTAGTGGTCAGTCCTTTCAAACTTTGACAAAGTTGAATTTTCAAACTGAACACTAAAAACCTGTATACTGACCACTCAAAAAAAAAGTCTTCCAAATACTTCATTTTAAAATCTGAATTAGTAAGCCAAATTTTATAGGAAAGACTTTCAAGAGCTGTCGGCAAGCAGCTCTTTTTTTTAAATCAAACTCAAAAAAACAATGAAAAATAGTATCATTATAGTACTGTTGCTTCTTTCGGGAAGTATGTTTGCCCAAATGTACAATCCTGTAAAATGGTCAACATCTGTAGAGAAAGTATCAGATAAGGAATATATCTTAAAAGCCAAAGCCGTAATCCAATCCGGATGGCATTTGTATGGACAATATATCGAAGAAGGCGGACCTTCGAGAACTGCTTTTACTTTCAAAAATACCAGTAAAAAATTCGAACTTGTTGGAAAAACAACTGAAGAAAAAGGGCATGAAGTGGTGGACAAAATCTTCGATATGAAAATCAAATATTTTGAAGATAAAGCACTTTTTACACAGAAAATAAAACTGGCTTCAGAAGGCATTTCTAGCATTGACGGAGAAGTAGAATTTATGGTCTGCGATGACAGCAATTGTTTACCGCCAACAACTGAAGAATTAGTTTTTAAAATTCCAGCAGAAAAGAAAACCACGGCTGCCGCAGAAACGACGGCAGTGAAACAAGATTCTATAAGTACTGATGAAGTAACTGTATCAAAAGCTGTTGATAAAGCAGAAAAAACAAAGAAAGCAGTAACAGCTGCAACGACAAAGAAAAATGAAAAAAGAGGTTTGTTGAGCATTTTTATCATTGCGTTTTTATCAGGTTTTGCAGCTTTACTGACACCTTGTGTTTTCCCAATGATTCCGATGACGGTAAGTTATTTTACAAAGCAGAGCAAAACCAAAGCAGCCGGAATTCGTAACGCCATGATTTATGGCTTTTCAATCGTAATTATATATGTTTTGCTAGGTTCAATCGTAACCGCAGTTTTTGGTGCAGATTCGTTAAATGCACTTTCAACGAATGTCTGGTTCAACCTGATTTTCTTTATTTTATTAGTTGTTTTTGCCATTTCATTTTTGGGAGCTTTCGAAATTATGTTGCCAAATGCCTTGGCAAACAAAGTCGATTCGCAGGCAGATAGAGGAGGAATTATTGGAATTTTCTTTATGGCATTGGCATTGGCGATTGTCTCTTTTTCGTGCACAGGTCCAATCGTTGGAACACTTTTGGTCGAAGCCGCTTCAAAAGGCGGAATAGCTCCAATTGTCGGCATGTTAGGATTTTCAATAGCCATTGCGCTTCCGTTTTCATTATTTGCGGCTTTCCCAGGATGGTTAAACGCATTGCCAAAATCAGGAGGATGGCTCAATACCGTTAAAGTGGTTTTAGGATTTCTGGAACTGGCTTTGGCTTTCAAATTTTTGTCAAATGCCGATTTAGTATTGCAATTGCATTGGCTGGAAAGAGAAACTTTCTTAGCCATTTGGATCGCCGTATTCGGAATGCTGGCTTTTTATTTATTCGGAAAAATTACTTTACCGCATGATTCGCCTCTAAATCATATTTCAGTCGGAAGATTAGGTTTTGGTCTTATAGTTTTGAGTTTCACCATTTATCTGATTCCGGGACTTTGGGGTGCGCCGTTAAAAATTATCAGCGGTTTCCCTCCTCCGATGCAGTACAGCGAATCTCCAAACGGATTGGGCGTTTCCGGAAATTCAGAGTTAAAAATAACGGGTTCGCTGCCTGAGGGAGCAGAACACGGTCCGCAGAATATCATCACTTTTCATGACTATGACAAAGGAATGGAATATGCCAAAAAACAAGGAAAACCAGTCTTGTTAGATTTCACGGGATATGCCTGTGTAAACTGCCGAAAAATGGAAGAATTGGTTTGGTCCGACCCTAAAGTTTTAGGCGTCTTAAATAACGATGTGGTGCTGATTTCGCTTTATGTGGACGATAAAAAAGAGCTTCCAGAAAGAGAACAGTATGTTTCTGAAACTACTGGAAAAAAGATTAAAACAATTGGCAACAAATGGAGCGATTTACAGATTAAAACCTACAAAGCAAATGCGCAACCGTTTTATGTAATTGTAGACCACAACAGTAATTCGTTGACAGAGACCTCTGCATACAATCCGGATATCACAGAATATTATAATTGGCTTCAGTCGGGTATCAAAAATTTCAAAAAATAGCAGATTTATCATTTTATTATCCTGTAAACACACAAGAGCCTTATGACAGCGTATGTTTTAAGGCTTTTGTATTTTTAGAAGTCTTTGTGTTTTGTATCATCATTTTTTTAGCATTTTATTGATTTTCAAGTCTGTTTTTTAACAGTAATATACCGTTTTTCCATATGTCAATGTTGTAATGAAACTGTTATTTTTTTGTAAAAGCTGCCGTTAAAATGTGTCGAAATTTGTAACTTAAAATTTCTTAGAAGTAAAAAATGATGAAAAAATTACGAATTTCACTTATAAATATACACGGACTTTTAAAGGGTTCTGGCCTTGAAATTGGTCGGGATGCTGATAACGGAGGACAAACAAAATACATATTCGAACTTGCAGAATTTTTATCACAGCATGAAGATGTAGAGCATGTTCATCTATTTACAAGATTAATAGACGACCGTTCATTATCGCCAGAATACGCGGTTCCGATTGAGGTTGTCAATGAAAAATTAGACATTCGAAGAATTCCTTTTTTAGGAAAAAAATACCGCCCGAAAGAACAGCTTTGGGAAGGTCTCGATACTTTTGTAAGCGGTGTAATGCAACACATCAAAGCGCATAATATATATCCAGACTGGATTCACTCGCATTATGGCGATGCGGGATATGCGGCAGCCGAATTGTCGTCGGTATTAAATATTCCGTTTGCACATACTGGACATTCTCTCGGTTTTTATAAAAAGAAAAAACTGCTCGAAAGCGGCCAGAGTGAAGAAGAATTAGAAAAGAAATTTAAATTCAAAGCCAGAATTGCAGCTGAAGAAAAAACATTAGAACTTTCTGAATTTATAGTGACTTCTACAGAGCAGGAAATCGAAACATATAAAGCGTATAAAAATTTTGAACTCGCAAAATACCACGCTATTTCGCCCGGAATAGATACCAGAAAATTTGTTCCCTATTATTATCACGAATCCGATAGCGATAAAAATATGGAGGAGGCGCAGCGTAAGTATTGGGTTTCAGAAAGCATTGCCAAATTTTTGACCAATCCGCACAAACCTTTTATTCTGGCACTTTCGAGGCCAGATCGCCATAAAAATCTGAGCACTTTGATAGAAGTGTACGGCAAGGATAAAGAATTGCAGAGTATTGCCAATTTGGTCATTTTTGCCGGAATTCGAAAAGACATTCAGAAAATGCCCGAATCTGAAAAAAATGTCCTGACCGATTTGTTATTATTGATGGACAAATACGATTTGTATGGCAAAATGGCGATTCCGAAAAAACATGATGTCGAAAATGAAGTATCGATTATCTACCGTCATGCAGCAGAAAAAAGAGGAGTATTTGTAAATCTGGCGCTTCACGAAAATTTTGGTTTAACTGTTATTGAGTCGGCAAGTTCAGGACTTCCGGTGGTGGTTACCAAAAACGGAGGGCCGGCAGAAATTATTCCGGTCTGCCAAAACGGAGAATTGGTTGATCCGCAAGACGAAAACCAAATCAAAAAAGCCCTTAGAAACATCCTTACCGACGAAAATCAGTGGAAATATTATTCCAACAATGGCGCCATCAACATTCAGAAACATTACAGCTGGGTCAACCACGTAGATCAGTATGTCGAATTGGTAAAAGAAAATTTATCAGTTTCTTCTGGTGCAGGAATCAAAAAACAGCATTATGCCAATATCAATGTTGACCGCTTAAAGCGAAAGGTCGAAAACTTACTTGTATCAGATATCGACGGTACTTTGATTGAGCCAAAATTAAATAATCCCGGTTTGATAGAGCTAAAGAACCATTTGACCAATCGTACCGATAAAATGGCTTTTGCGATGGCTTCGGGACGAAATCTTGAATTGGTCAGGAAAATCATCGAAGAAGAAAAATTTTCATTGCCCGATTTTATAATCTGCTCGGTAGGAACCGAAATTTACTATACCAACGGAAAAGAATACATTCTCGACAAGGGCTGGGCCAAATTTCTCGCCGGACGCTGGAAAAGAGATGAGATTGTTCAAAAGCTTTCGGCAGTTAAATGGATAAAAATGCAGGAAGACGAAGCACAAAATCCGTATAAAATATCGTATTACTACGAAAAAGAACAATACGACCATGACGAACTTGTAAGGGTTTTGGGCAACGGATGGTACAAAATCAATATTATTCCGAGCCACGGACAATACCTGGATTTTATACCCAAACGCGCATCAAAAGGAAATGCCATCAAGTTTTTATGCAGAAAATGGGCAATTCCGCTGACCAATGTAATTGCTGCTGGCGATTCTGGTAATGATGTTGACATGTTTAGAGGGCCGATCAAAGGAATCATTGTCGGAAATCGAAGTGCAGAATTAGCCGATTACGAAACCACTAAAAGCATTTATGTGGCAAAAACCGCTGCTTCGCTGGGTATTTTAGAAGGATTAAAGCATTATAAAATCATTAAATAAATTAAATATGTATTCAGGTTCAGGATTTAGTAATTGGGAAATAGGAGATGTAGATGTTTTTATAGACGAAAATGGAGTTCATCATTTGTTTCATCTTATTATTCCCAATCACGATTATATTGCTCATGCAGTATCAAAAGATGGTCTTTCCTGGAAAAGAGTAAAAAATGCTCTTTTTGTTGGCGATCCCGGCGAATGGGATGATGATATGTTGTGGACGATGCATGTCAGTAAAAAATCGACAGGAAAAGGATATGAAATGTATTATACAGGTCTGAAACGTCAGGACAAAGGCATAGAACAAAAAGTAGGGCGTGCCGTTTCCAAAGATTTGATTCATTGGACCAAAGAAAATTCGTATGGCATGCCCATTAAAAGCGAACCGCCTCATTACGAAGGGCCTACCAATAATCCGCGAGAATGGATCAGCTTTAGAGATCCTTTTAAATATCGGTATGAGGGAGAAGATTATCTGTTGGTCTGCGCCCGCAGTGCTTCTGGGCCAATTTACCGCAGAGGTTGTGTAGGTGTCGCCAAAAGAGAAAAAGAAGGTTTTGTTTTGCAGAAACCGCTTCATATTCCGTATGTGTATGACGATGTAGAATGTCCATGCGTTATTGAGATAAAGGGCTCACACTATCTTCTGGGCTCTATTCGTGAAGATATAAAAGTACGATATTGGTCGTCGCCAGAATTTAGAGGAGAATATTGTGCGTTTCATAATAATGTGCTTTTGCCTCAAGGCAATTACGCTGCTCGTGTGGTCAAAAACGAAGATCATTTTTTGGTGTACAATTTTTATTTTGCCGACGGAAATGTCAACACCCACCGTGTCATTCCTCCTCCTAAAGAGCTGGCTACCGATAGCAGCGGTAGATTACTGCTGAAAAGTTATTATTATTGGGAAAAACTGTATCAGAAAACCATTCACCAAAAAGACTTGCCACATCCGCTTCCTGTTTTAGGAAATCCGACTGCCGAATTTGTGATTGAAAACGAAAACAAGTGGCGATTTGGATGCCGAAGCGGTTATGAAATCTATTCTTTTGAAAAGCCTTCATCAGATTTTGTTTGGGAAGGCACTTTTTCTGTTGAAGGACTCGGAAAAACCGGTTTTGTGATTGAGTGCGACAAAGAAGGTACAGGCTATTATATCTCGATTGATTTTGTGAATGGATTTGTGCAGTTTAGAGCCTGGGGATTTAATGAAAAAGATGTAAAAAACAACTTTATATTTGAGAATATCCAAACCAATCAATTTGAAATACAGGAAGACAGACAGATTTATTTTAAAATCATCCGTTACGGAAATTACTATGAGCTGTCTATCGATGATATCGTAAAACTTACTTTGCTTGATTTTAAATATAGCGAGGGCAAAATCGGAATTTATGTTTGTTCGGCTACTATTTCGGTAAGTGATTCTAAAATTCATGTCATTCCAGAACCTGAGAACGAGTATGCTTCTTCGGATCCCGAAAAATATCAGAAAGATTATTCACGAATGATGCAGATGGGAAATGAAAAATCGCATTAATTGTAGCAAAGCCTGAAAATCTTATTTTGCAAAAGTCAGCAGGAAATTCCTTCTGACTTTTTTTTATAATTATTCTTAATAATAAAATCCCAATATTAGATTAAAAACAGAACTCGTTTATTAATAACAAGTTAAGATTTTGTATTTACGCAAATTCTAATGTTATTCTAATGTACCGAAAAAAATTTAACTCTAAATTGCGCGCTCAGAAAATTGAGCAGAACTGCCTTAAATCACTGGGATTTCGATTGAAATTCGTTTGATTTTTTTATACTAAAAAATAAATTTTGAGGCAAAACAAAAACCTGAATCTAAAAAAAATGATTTCAACGGTTTAGTAAAATTTTAATTGAGAGAGAAAACTTTTATTTTTTAGAAATGTTGAATAAGATTAAAAATAGCTTTTTATGCAAGTTCCTTCAGGTGCTTCTGGTGGGCTATTTTTTAATCAGCAGCCTTAACATCGCAAACAGTGTCGGCCGTATTGTGGCAGATAATTCAGAAACGCAAACTGCTAAAGGCATGGCATGCAATTTTCTAAAAAAAATATTCAAATGCGACGGAATTCCAGAAGAATTGGATGATTACAAAACAAAAGATTCTAAAACGGCAAAGCTGGCAAAAGGTATTCCGCCCATGGAGTATTTGCTTTCGTCAGATACCTCAATGCCCAATTTATATTTTCTAGCCGAAGCTAAAGGGAAAAATTACATCGATAATCCTATTTTCTCTTTTGGTTTTCATGGTAAGATTCATTTACCGCCTCCCCAAAGTTTGATATAAATAATAGTTTTTTGATGGATAGGAAGAAATTCTTACATCCTGAATGCGGTTTTTGCCGTATATTTATCTATCTATAATCTTGTATTTTATATCTAAATTCATGACACCATTAAAACGTTTTTATAATTTACTCACACTAGACAAGCGCGACGTATACCAAATCGTATTTTATGCCGCTTTTGCAGGGTTGGTAAATCTTTCATTGCCTTTAGGAATTCAGGCGATTATTAACTTTATCCAAAGCGGACAGCTGAGTGTTTCCTGGATTGTTTTGGTTTTCTTAGTAACTATCGGAGTTGGTTTTGGGGGTATCCTGACTATTTTGCAACTCCGAATTGTAGAAAATCTGCAGCAGCGAATCTTCGTTCGTTCTTCATTTGAATTTGCATACCGAATGCCTTTGATTAAGTTCAAGGAAATGTACACTGAGTATGCGCCCGAAAAAGCAAACCGCTTTTTTGACACCCTGATGGTGCAGAAGGGAACTGCAAAGCTTTTATTAGATTTCTGCACTGCCTTTCTTCAGGTTGGTTTAGGTATTATTCTTCTGGTGCTGTATCATTCTTTCTTTATGGTAATCGGACTGTTGTTTATCGCGATTTTATACATCATTTTTAAATTTTCTTACAAAGACGGACTCGAAACCAGTCTCAACGAATCAAAATTTAAATATAAAGTAGCGGCCTGGATTCAAGAAATTGCCAGAAATCGCGAAAGTTTCCGTAAAAAAGGAGGTTTTGATTATGCTTTGGAACGTAACGACGGGTATGTAAGCCATTATGTAAATTACCGCGAAAAACACTTTCAGGTAATGAAAAAACAATACATTCAGCTCACTATCTTTAAAGTAATTGTAACCGCTGCCTTATTGTCTATTGGTGGTTTTCTGGTAATTCATCATCAAATGAACATCGGGCAGTTCGTTGCAGCTGAGATTGTTATTGTGCTTTTAATCAATTCTGTAGAAAAAATTATTTTCGGATTAGAATCATTCTATGATGTTCTGACTTCATTAGAAAAAATTGGACAGGTTACCGATATGGAAATTTCATGCATTCCGCAGACTTCTAAAGTGAGCGAAACCGGAATTACTATTGAGACAGAAAGCATATCGTATAATTATCCTGACCACAATAAAAAATCGCTTAAGAATATCAATCTGAAAATCGCTCAAGGCGAAAAAATATTGTTGAGAGGAACAAACGGTGCAGGAAAAAGTACGTTATTGCGTTTACTTTCTGGTCTGCTTGAACCTGAAAGCGGTGCAATGTACGTGACAGATAATTTTATGAACCGTCTCGACGAAGATACCTATAGAGCTCAGGCGGGGACTTTTCTGCAAGGTGATACACTTTTTGCAGGTACCATTAAAGAGAATATTCTTTTTGGAAATGAAGCGCTAAACAGCGATGATTTAAAATGGGCTTTGGATAATGTCTGTCTTACGCCTTATATAAAAACATTCCCGAACGGACTTGAAAATCAGGTTCATCCGGGAGGCCGTGAACTTTCAGCTTCTGATGTGCAGAAAATCTTGCTGGCGCGAAGCATTGTTCATAAACCTAATATTTTATTCCTCGAAGATCCAGTTGATAAGATGGATGAATTGACTTCTGGTAAAATAATTGATTTTTTACTTTCTGAAGAAAATGACTGGACGGTAATTGTAACTTCTAAAAGCGATATCTGGAAGAACAAATGCAACCGTATGATCACGATTGACGACGGAAAAATTATTAACGACATAAAGCTTTAATCATGCTCAATATATCAAAAGATAATCATGTATTGATAACGCCGGGAAAATACGCTTCTATAACCAGCGTTGCCCGAAGACCTCATTATAAAATTTTAAACAGAGTTATTGTCGTATTTTTGATTTTTTGTGCTGCCTGCCTTTTTCTGCCTTGGACACAAAATATTTCGGGCAGCGGTTCTGTTACGACTTTAAAGCCAGATCAAAGACCTCAGACTGTTCATAACGCGATTGCAGGACGTATCGAGAAATGGTATGTTCAGGAGGGAGATTATGTAAAAAAAGGAGATACGATTCTTTTTATTTCTGAGGTAAAAGAAGATTACCTTGATCCTAATTTGGTTGGAAATACCAAAGATCAGGTAGAAGCAAAAAAGATGGCGCTAGAATCTTATGGAGACAAAGTAAGCTCTCTTGATGTTCAGGCACAGTCTTTAAATGCTGAAAGAGAGTTAAAACTGCAACAGGCCCAAAACAAAATCAGACAGGCGCAGCTTAAGATAAAAAGCGACAGTATGGATCTTGAGGCTGTTAAAACGCAGTTGAGAATTGCCAAAACGCAGTTTGATCGTTCTACGGCATTAAATAAAGAAGGTTTGAAACCGCTTACAGATGTGGAGCAGAAAAGATTAAAACTGCAAGAATCTGAAGCATATATTATTACGCAGCAAAACAAACTCTTAAGCAGCAAAAACGAATTAATTAATGCTAAAGTCGAGGTAAACCGAATTACGGCTGAATATTCTGAGAAAATTTCGAAATCAAGAAGCGACAAGTTTACTGCACTAAGCACGCAGTATGATACCGAAGCACAGGTAAACAAGCTGCAGAACCAATATACCAATTATAGGTTAAGAAGCGGTTTGTATTATATTACAGCACCTCAGAGCGGTTATGTAAACCGTGCCTTGTTGGCGGGTCTTGGAGAAACAATCAAAGAAGGGACACCAATTATTAGCATTATGCCAGCAAGTTATGATATTGCTGTAGAGACTTTTGTAGATCCGATAGATTTGCCGCTAGTACACCGTGGCGCAAAAGTGCGCGTTTGGTTTGACGGATGGCCGAGAATTGTATTTTCGGGCTGGCCGGGATTGTCTTACGGAACTTTTGGAGGCCGCGTAGTGGCTATAGAAAACTTTATAAGCGCCAATGGCAAATACAGAATTTTGGTTTCACCAGATGGAAAAGATCATAAATGGCCGAAAGAATTGAGTATTGGTGCAGGAGCACAGAGTATTGCATTGCTGGAAACGGTTCCGGTATGGTACGAAATATGGCGAAATCTGAACGGTTTTCCGCCAAACTACTATAATTCAGGCGAAAAGGAAACAAAAGGAAAGGAGAAAAAGTAAAATGAGAAACAGTATAAAAATATTTTCTTTTTTATTCTTGTTTGGTTTTTTTCAATTGCATAGTCAGGATTTCAATAAAGAAGAATTAAGCTTTAGCGAGTTCCTCGGTTATGTCAAAAAATATCATCCGCTAGTAAAACAGGCTGATCTTGAAGTTAGTAGTGCTCAAGCTAAACTCATGACAGCCCGTGGCGGATTTGATCCTAAAATTGAAGTCGATTACAATAAAAAAGAATTTAAAGGAACAGAATATTATTCAATCCTGAACAGCAGTTTTAAAATTCCGACTTGGTACGGAGTCGAAATAAAGGCAGGATTTGATGATACAGACGGGCAATACTATAATCCGCAGAATCGTACTCCAGAAGCAGGATTGACTTCTCTAGGAATCAGCGTTGCTTTAGGACAAGGCATGTTTATAAACCAGCGAATGGCAGACGTAAGAGAAGGAAAACTGCAATTGAGACTAAGCGATGCTGAACGTAAGCTTAGAGCTATTGAAGTTCTGTACAAAGCCAGTGAAGCCTATTTTGAATGGCGTAAAAGTTATAATGAAGCCGAATTATACAAAAGATATCTTGGCTTTGCGAGCACTCGTTTCCAGGGCGTTAAAAAGCTTATTGAATTGGGAGATTCGCCATCTATAGATAGTGTTGAAGCCAAAATCACAGTACGAAACAGAGAACTTAATGTAGAAAATGCTAATCTGAAACTAGCAAAAGCAAAACTGAATTTGTCTAATTATTTATGGATTGAGAATGTGCCGGTCGAGCTTGATGATATGGTTAGGCCAGAACAAGATTTAATTCAGACTGTAGAAGAAACACTCAAAACAGATACCATGATGGTAAATGTGGAGTCTTTAGATACGCATCCAAAAATGCAGGCTTTAGAAAGCAAACTTTCTATTCTCGAAGTCAACCGACAGCTCAAGGCAAATGCGCTGCTTCCAAAAATCAACGTGGGCTACAATTATATTTCAGAACCGTCTTATTTTGATACCTTCAATGCAGATGATTATAAGTTCAATATAGATTTCAGTTTTCCGATTTTTTTAAGAAAAGAACGTGGAAGCTTAAAAATGGCTAAAATTAAAATTCAGGATTTAAAATTCGATATAGGACAACAACGTTTAGAATTAAAAAATAAGATCAAGGCGCAACAAACGGAAATTACGTCTCTGAGAAAACAAAAATCAGTAATTGACGAACTTGTAAATGATTATACAATGATGCTTAATTCTGAAGAAAAATTATTCTCATTTGGAGAAAGTTCAATATTTCTTATCAATTCGCGGGAGAACAATCTGGTAAGTGCAAAATTGTCGCAAATTAGTATAGAAAATCAATTCTATATCTCAAATGCGGCATTGTATAGAATTCTAGCAAATCCAGATTAAAGAGTTTTATTTTTAGATACGTTGGTTAAATTAGTTAAATGGATAAGGATGAGCAAAATATAATGCCCATCCTTTTCTTTTGGATTAAATCCAAGTTTCAGAATTTCGATTCGAAATGTGTGAATTTTATAAGTTTTGGCGATTATTATATAAGAGCTTAGAAATACAAAAACATAATATTTGTTCCTGCACTGTAGCAGGACATGTTCTAAAACTGCTGCATAGTTAAGTGGCTTTAGTATTGTCTTTTAACACAATCTGTTCGGTTTATTATAAAAAATGCAAATTCTTTTGGTAGATTATTCATTTAAAATTCAAAATTTTATTGGATAATAAGAATTAAAGAATGTACGCTGGTCTGTTTACTTATAAAGTCAAAAGATTATTTTAAAAGAGGATTGGTTGCAACAACTAGTTGAATCATAAAAACATATACCTAAAAACATAAAAAATAATACCATGACTTACACTAATATATTGCAGATCGACGACGATTTTGATGATTGTGAATTGTTTATGGAAGCCTTAGAAGAGGTTTCGACAGCATCTTATACTTCTATCTGTAATCCTGTTGAAGCACTTCGCCAATTGATTGAAAAAGAGATACACCCCGATGTAATTTTTCTGGATTTAAATATGCCGATCATGTCCGGACTGGAGTTTTTGACAGAAATAAAAAAAGAAGAAAATCTTAAAGAAATTCCAGTTATTATTTTTTCGACTTCGCAGCTGGATGATATTATTCGTGAAGCCAAGTCATACGGTGCTCATGAGTTTATTTCAAAACCAAATAATTTTAATGACTTAAAGAAAATCTTAAGCCGATATGCTTTTGCAGGTTAAATAGTATTGTTACAGATTCTTAGTTTAGAATTCATAAATCTTTAAAAAAGCTTTTTAAAGGATTGTTAAATAAGGTCAAGCACTATGAAACAGATATTTAGTTTAAGTAAATGAAATTATCTACTCAAATACTTGCAGCATTTACTTTGATAATTTTGCTGTCTGTTGCCGACTCATATACCAATTATATGCTGTCTAACAAGGTGCATCGTAACTCGAAGTTTTTGGCAAGATCAGAAGAAATTATACGTAATTCTAATAAAACCCATAAAGCGATTATTGATATGCAGAGCGCTTTTCGCGGTTATCTGCTAACAGACGACCGCACTTTTCTGACCTCGTATTTTAAAGGTCTTAGTTATGTGCCGCTTCTTATCAAAGAACAACGTCGTCGAATTGGAAACAATAATAGGCAGCGCTCCATTTTAGATTCGATTAGCACCCTTCACAATAATTGGCTGCTTTATTCGACAGAAATGATAAAGGCCAGAAAAGAAGCACCAAAATCTTATGAGAATCTCTTTGAGAATTCGTTAAAAAAACATGTCGGAAAGAAAATCAACGATGAGATTTCAGATAAGTTTTCAAGATTTGATCGCATAGAATATAGACGCAGGAAACATCATACCGATACGTTGCTTACTTCGTTAAAGTACGCTCGGACATTTTCGCTTATCTTTCTGACGCTTACTGTTATAGTCGGAATTTTAAGTACTGTTTTTATTATGTTCATCATCAATAGAAGAATTACTTCGATGGTAAAGCTGGCAGAAAATATCGCAAAAGGAAATTTTACTAAGGTAAAAGATACAAGAAATGATGAATTGACCGCATTAACGGTTTCGCTCAACAGCATGTCGAGTAAATTGGACAAAAATATTCATGAGCTCAGAAATCGAAATGACGAACTCAACAAGTTTGCTTATGTGGTTTCGCATGACCTCAAGGCGCCTATACGCGGAATTCATAATGTTGTAAGCTGGATTCATGAAGATCATGAAAAAGAATTGTCTCCAGATCTTAAAAGATATCTGAGAATTATTCCCCAAAAAACTCGACGAATGGAAGCCCTGATTAACGGTCTGCTCGACTATGCCAGATTAAATAGAAAGGTGCCTTCTGAACATATTGATACCAATGCGCTGGTTCATGAAATCGCCGATTCTATTGTTCCGAGAAATTTTAAATTAGAAATAGGAAATCTGCCCAATTTATACACCGAACAAATCAAACTAGAACAAGTGTTTGCCAATTTGATCAGTAATGCAGTAAAGTACACGCCTCAGGAAGATGCAACAATCGAGATTACCTGCAGGAAAAGAAGTTCCTATTATGAGTTTTCGGTAAAGGACAACGGAATCGGAATTGCGGTAGAATACCATCAGAAAATATTTGAAATATTTCAGACACTCAGAGAACAAGACGAACAGGAAAGTACTGGTGTGGGACTCGCAATTGTTAAAAAAATTATTGACGATCAGGACGAAAAAATCATTGTCAAATCGGAGGTAGGCAAGGGCAGTGAATTTATTTTTACATGGAGAAATAACTAATTATGAAAAAACCAACAATCTTACTGATAGAAGACGATGAATTGGACATTATTAGTGTCGAAAGGTCTTTAAAGAAAATAGAAAGCGAGTATATGCTTTATACAGCTTATAACGGTATTGAAGCACTGCGAATTTTAAGGGATGAAAGTATCGGCCTGGTTCCAGATGTTATCTTATTAGATATTAACATGCCAAGAATGAACGGAATAGAATTTCTGCAAGTCATTCGGGAAGACGAAAAACTAAAAGATTTGAAAGTCTTCATCATGACTACTTCTTCTGAAGGAAGAGATAGAGCCGAAGCCGAAGAACTGGGTATCTCAGGCTATATTATCAAGCCTTTGAACTATACAGAAAACACAAAAAGGCTGGATTCGATGGACGCTTTTGTGCAGTTTCATTTGAGAAAAATACTTCTTGACGAAAGTATCTAACAAATTAATGATCAGATTTTTTTAACTATTCGATAAAGAATTGGGAATATGAAAAAAAGTAAAGAAAATAGCAAGAGAGACGAGGCTGTTGTCGCGTTTCCGATAGTTACGGCAGAAAAATCTTCAAAATCAAAATCTAAAAAAGCTGATGCTGAAGAATCTATTTTGACTGACGCAGAGTTTTTGAAAATACTGCTAAAAGTTAAAAATGGAAACTTTACACAACGGTTCCCAACGGATCAGAATGGTATAAAAAGATCAATTTGCGATACCTTGAATGAAATCATTGACCTTAATGAACGTATGGTTTTTGAATTCCAAAAAGTTGGGAAAAGTATCGGAAAACAAGGAAAGTTGACCAACAGAGTAGCTCTAGATGGCGCAAGAGGATCATGGAGTTCTTGTGTTGATTCTGTCAATACATTGATTTCAGACCTTGTACACCCAACTATAGAAATTGCACACGTAATCACTTCTGTGGCAAAAGGAAATTTATCTCAGGAAATGCCTCTATCTATTGAGGGAAATCCGCTTCAGGGAGAGTTTCTCAGAATCGCCAAAGAGGTAAACGGAATGGTAAAACAGCTGAATTTATTTTCGATGGAGGTGACCCGTGTGGCGCGAGAGGTAGGAACGGAAGGAAAACTCGGTGGTCAGGCCAAAGTAAGAGGTGTTGGTGGCGTGTGGAAAGATTTGACAGACTCCGTAAATAAAATGGCATCTAACTTAACGGGTCAGGTGCGAAATATTGCAGATGTAACAACTGCCGTAGCAAAAGGAGATTTATCCAAAAAAATCACCGTTGACGTTAAGGGAGAAATTTTAGAATTAAAAAATACCATCAACACCATGGTGGATCAGCTGAACTCTTTTTCTTCTGAGGTTACCCGTGTGGCGCGTGAGGTAGGAACTGAAGGGAAACTTGGCGGACAAGCACAAGTAAAAGGAGTAGGAGGAACATGGAAAGATTTGACCGATTCTGTAAATCAGATGGCGTCTAACTTAACGGGTCAGGTGCGTAACATTGCCGATGTAACAACGGCCGTAGCAAAAGGAGATTTGTCCAAAAAAATCACCGTTGACGTTAAGGGAGAAATTTTAGAATTAAAAAATACCATCAACACGATGGTGGATCAGCTGAACTCTTTTTCTTCTGAGGTTACCCGTGTGGCAGTAGAAGTAGGGTCAGAAGGAAAACTGGGAGGACAAGCCAGAGTGCGAGGTGTTGGCGGTGTATGGAAAGACTTGACCGATTCTGTAAACCAGATGGCATCTAATCTTACGGGTCAGGTACGTAATATTGCCGAAGTAACAACGGCTGTGGCAAAAGGCGACCTTTCTAAAAAAATTACGGTAAACGTTGCGGGAGAAATTCTGGAACTTAAAAATACCATCAACACCATGGTGGATCAGCTGAACTCTTTTGGTGCCGAGGTGACGCGTGTAGCGCGCGAGGTAGGTTCTGAAGGAAAGCTGGGCGGACAAGCCAAAGTAAAAGGTGTTGGAGGGACTTGGAAAGATTTGACCGATTCGGTTAATCAAATGGCATCAAATCTTACGGGTCAGGTGCGTAACATTGCAGAGGTAACCACTGCCGTTGCAAATGGAGATTTATCTAAAAAAATTACGGCCGTTGCCGAAGGAGAAATTTTGGAACTAAAGAAAACCATCAATACGATGGTGGATCAGCTGAATTCATTTTCTTCTGAGGTGACCCGTGTGGCGTTAGAGGTAGGAACTGAAGGAAAGCTTGGAGGTCAAGCCAAAGTAAAAGGTGTCGGCGGAACGTGGAAAGATTTGACCGATTCTGTAAATCAGATGGCATCAAATTTAACAGGTCAGGTGCGTAACATTGCCGAAGTAACTACTGCGGTGGCAAAAGGCGATTTGTCTAGACAAATTACTGTTGATACCAAAGGAGAAATCCTCGAATTAAAAAATACCATCAACACCATGGTGGGCCAGCTGAACTCATTTGCTTCTGAGGTAACTCGTGTGGCACGTGAGGTAGGAACGGAAGGAAAACTCGGAGGTCAGGCTCAGGTAGAAGGAGTAGGAGGAACGTGGAAAGATTTGACCGATTCGGTAAACCAAATGGCATCAAACTTAACGGGTCAGGTTCGTAATATTGCTGAAGTAACTACCGCGGTGGCAAAAGGCGATCTTTCGCTCCAGATTACAGTAGACGTAAAAGGAGAAATCTTAGAACTTAAAAATACCATCAATACCATGGTAGACCAGCTTCGAGGCTTTGCTTCTGAGGTAACGCGTGTATCTCGTGAGGTGGGTACCGAAGGAAAACTGGGAGGTCAGGCAAACGTACCGGGAGTAGCGGGAACGTGGAAAGATTTGACCGACTCTGTAAATCAGATGGCAGGAAATCTTACTGCACAAGTTCGTAATATCGCCGATGTGGCAATTGCGGTTGCCAACGGAGATATGTCACGAAAAATTACGGTAGATGTTCGTGGCGAGATTCTTCAATTAAAAGAAACCTTAAATACGATGGTAGATCAGCTTCGGGAGTTTGCTTCTGAGGTGACTCGTGTGGCACGTGAGGTAGGAACCGAAGGAAAGCTGGGAGGACAGGCCAACGTACCGGGAGTTGCGGGAACATGGAAAGATTTGACCGATTCGGTAAATCAAATGGCCGGAAACTTAACGACTCAGGTACGTAATATCGCCGAAGTAACGATTGCCGTAGCCAACGGAGATATGTCCAAAAAAATTACAGCCGACGTTCGTGGAGAGATTCTGCAATTAAAAGAAACCGTTAATACAATGGTGGATCAGCTTAGAGCCTTCGCTTCAGAGGTGACTCGTGTGGCGCGTGAGGTAGGAACGGATGGTAAATTGGGAGGACAAGCTTTTGTTCCCGGAGTTGCTGGAACGTGGAAAGATTTGACTGATTCTGTAAACCAGATGGCATCGAATCTTACAGGTCAGGTGCGAAATATTGCCGAAGTAACCAAAGCCGTAGCAAACGGTGACCTTTCTAAACAAATTACCGTAGATGTTAAAGGAGAAATCCTGGATTTGAAAAACACCTTTAATACCATGGTGGAACAGTTGAACTCATTTTCGTCAGAGGTAACACGTGTGGCACGTGAGGTAGGTACAGAAGGAAAACTGGGAGGACAGTCTGAAGTAAAAGGTGTGGCGGGAACTTGGAAAGACTTGACCGATTCGGTAAACGTAATGGCTTCTAACTTAACAGGTCAGGTACGTGGAATCGCTAAGGTCGTAACTTCTGTAGCGAAAGGAAACCTAAAACAAAAATTATCGATTGATGCTAAAGGAGAGGTAGCACAGCTTACAGATACGATAAACGAAATGATTGATACGCTGGCCACATTCTCGGATCAAGTAACGACGGTGGCGCGTGAGGTGGGAGCAGAAGGGAAACTGGGCGGTCAGGCAAATGTACCAGGAGCATCGGGAACGTGGAAAAATTTAACTGAAAACGTAAACCAGCTTGCGGCGAATCTGACAACTCAGGTACGTGCGATTTCTGAGGTGGCTTCTGCAGTAACTCAAGGGGATTTAACACGAACCATTGGAGTTGAGGCGAAAGGTGAGGTAGAAGCGTTGAAAGATACCATCAACCAAATGATTTCGAACTTGAAAGCAACAACGTTGCGTAATCAGGAGCAGGATTGGCTGAAATCGAATCTGGCAAAATTCACCCAAATGCTTCAAGGACAGAAAGAATTAAATTCGGTTACCAAAAAAATCCTTTCAGAGCTGGCAACGGTGGTTACAGCCCAACACGGATTGTTTTACATCCTTCAGGAAGATGAGGATTTTATGGATTCAAAACTGAATCTGATTGCTTCTTATGCGTATATCAAAAGAAAAAACTCTCCTACGCAATATGCAATGGGAGAAGGACTTATTGGTCAGGTAGCGGTTGAAAAAGAAAGGATTATTTTAAGCAATGTCCCTAAAGATTACATCAGGATTAATTCTGGTCTGGGAGATGCCAAACCTAAAGACGTTATTATTCTACCGGTTCTTTTTGAAGGACGATTAAAGGCAGTCATTGAGCTGGCTTCACTTGACACTTTCAGTCAAACGCATTTGGATTTCCTTGAAGGATTGACAGAAAGTATCGGAATTGTACTGAATACGATTGAATCGAATTCGAGAACTGAAGAATTGTTGGTTCAGTCACAGTCTTTGGCAAATGAGCTCAAAAGCCAGCAGGAAGTACTCAAAAATACCAACGAAGAACTAGAAGAAAAAGCAATCTTATTGGCAAACCAAAAAGAAGAAGTAGAGCTTAAAAACCAAGAAGTTGAGGTTGCGAGAAAAGCATTGGAAGAAAAAGCCGATCAGCTGACGCTGACTTCTAAATATAAATCGGAGTTTTTGGCAAATATGTCGCACGAACTTCGAACACCGCTGAACAGTTTACAGATTTTAGCAAACGAACTGATTGCCAATCGCGACGGAAATTTATCCGAAAAACAAATTCAGTTTGCAAAAACAATCAATTCTTGCGGCGATGACCTTATTCAGCTCATTAATGATATTTTGGATCTATCAAAAATCGAGTCGGGTTACATTTCAGTAGATTACAATCCGATTAGTTTTGTAGAAATCAGCCGTTTCGTAGAATCTACTTTCAATCCGATTGCGGCCGCAAAACACCTGCGCTTTAAAATTGAAATGGATGAAGAGCTTCCTGAAATGATGGAAACCGATTCGCAGCGATTGAATCAGATTTTAAAAAACCTGCTTTCAAATTCATTCAAATTTACCGAGAAAGGAGAAGTACAGCTCAAAATATATAAAGCCAATAACAACTGGAAAATTAACAATCTCAGCCTAGAAAATGCTGAAGCAGTAGTAGCATTCGAAATTTCAGATACCGGAATTGGTATTTCAAAAGAAAAACAAAATATTATTTTCGAGGCGTTCCAGCAAGCAGAAGGTTCTACGAGCCGTAAATATGGAGGAACAGGATTAGGGCTTTCCATCAGCCGCGGACTTTCAGATTTGCTTGGAGGAAGCATCGAATTAGAAAGCGATACCAATGTAGGAAGTAAGTTTACGCTTTTCTTGCCATTGCAATATGTCGATATCTCTGAAATCGCAAA
This sequence comes from Flavobacterium foetidum, assembly GCF_004634245.1. Lineage (GTDB taxonomy): Bacteria > Bacteroidota > Bacteroidia > Flavobacteriales > Flavobacteriaceae > Flavobacterium > Flavobacterium foetidum. Next base: position 425,107 of record NZ_SJTF01000003.1, on the reverse strand, counting down.
TATCGATGTGACAGAAGAACAGGATGTTAAAGGACGAATTAAATCTCTTCCGTCAGAGAAATTCAATAGATCGGATATCGATTTGTTTTTTGTTGACGAGGTGGGAGACGATAGAACCGACATCAAACCAGAAGACAAAGTGCTGCTCATTGCCGAGGACAATCTGACTTTTGCTAAAATAATGCTCGAACAGGCACATGTAAACGGTATCAAAGCGATTGTGACCACTAAAGGAAATGATGTGATTGATTTTATCAACCAATTTAATCCGCACGCCATTACAATGGATTTGAATATGCCGGACACTAGCGGCTGGAAAATTCTGGACAGACTTAAAACCGATTTCAATCTGCGCCATATTCCGGTTTATATTATTTCTGGTGAAGACGAAAGAAACAAAGGGCTTAAACGCGGCGCTAGAAATTTTTTCCTAAAACCTGTAAAAAACGATTCACTTTCGTACCTTTTTAATGATATTCATGATTTCAAGAATAAAAAAGTAAAGAATCTTTTAGTTGTAGATGATAATCCGCAGGAATTAGAAAGAATAGTAAGCGCAGTCAGCGGAGACGATATTACCGTATTCAGCGCCAAGACAGCAGCAGAAGCGGTAACTCTTTTACGAGAAAAATCGTTTGATTGCATTATTTTAGATTTAGTGCTTCCAGATGCCGATGGTCTTGATTTGATTACAGATTTAGAAAATAATATTGCAGGTCAGGAAACCGCAATCATTGTGCATTCGGCAGGAGATTTGACAAAAAAGCAAAAATTGCGTTTAAACCGTTTTGCTCACAGCATTATTACTAAAAGTGCAGTTTCTATGGACGAGTTGATTGATCAGACAGCCTTGTTCATGCATCGTGTCCACAAAGAACTGCCTTTGGAAATGCGCAAAAAAATCGAGTCTTTTTATTTGAAGGAAGATGTTTTGTCTGGAAAAAAAGTATTGCTTGTTGATGATGATGTTCGTAATCTATTTGCGTTAACCACAGCTTTGGAACGCTATAATCTGGAAGTGATAAGCGCAGAAAGCGGTCAAGAGGCAATCGATATCTTAAACCAAGACGAATCGATTGATATTGTTTTGATGGATATCATGATGCCAGAAATGGATGGTTACGAAACGATGAAACGCATCAGAAAAGAAGAAAGACATAAAGATCTGACAATTATTGCCGTAACGGCAAAAGCAATGAAAGGCGACAGACAGCGTTGCATCGAATCGGGAGCATCTGATTATATGACAAAACCGGTAAATGTAGAACAATTGTCTTCTCTAATGCGTGTTTGGCTTAAATAATGTAAATTTATATGAAGTTTTAAAATCAAAAAAATAAGGATCGGAAATCTCTTTTTACGCCCCAAAAGAAAGATGTTTCCGATACAAAAATTACAATAACAGACTTAGTAATTAATTTTATTCAATTGAAAGTATAATGGTTGATAATGCTATAAAAATCTTAATAGTTGATGATAAGAAAGAAAACCTACTTTCTTTGCAAGTCATTTTGGCTGACCGTGGTTATCAGTTTGTTGAAGCAACATCTGGTAAGGCTGCTTTGCGGATTCTTTTGAAAGATCAGGATTTTGCTATTATACTCATGGATGTTCAAATGCCTTTGATGGATGGTTTCGAGACCGCCGAACTGATTCGCCAGAGCGATAAACTCAAACATGTACCAATTATTTTCCTGACTGCAAATATGAATGCGTCTGAATATATTTTCAAAGGTTATCAGTCTGGCGCGGTCGATTATATGATCAAACCGTTGTCTCCAGAAATTCTGCAGGCAAAAGTGATGGTTTTTACAGAATTGTTTAGAAAAAACAGAGAATTGCGAATTAAGGAAGAAGAAACAAAAGCACTTAACGAAATAATCTTAAAAGCCAACAGCAAGCTTTCTGCTCAATACGAAGCAATAGAAAAACATGCGGAGGAACTGAAAAAGAAAAATCAGGAACTCGATGCATTTACCTATATTTCAAGTCATGATTTACAGGAACCGTTACGAAAAATTCAGACTTTTGTAAATCTTATTCTGCATAATGATTATCCAAATTTATCGGATGATGGAAAACAGAAATTTGATAGAATTCTGTACTCAACCAACAGAATGCGTGAACTTATCAACAGTCTTCTGACTTTTTCACGAACTACGATTGTTGATCGTAAGTTCAAAAAAACCGATTTAAACACTGTAATCGCAGATGTTAAATTAGCGTTGCAGGAGAATTTATCAGAAAAAAATGCAGTCATTATAACCGATTTTCATGATAAAGCCAATATAATTCCGTTTCAGTTTGTGCAGCTTATGGAGAATCTGATTCACAATTCCATTAAATTTTCAAAAAAAGAAGAACCGCTGCAAATCGAAATTAGAAGCAAATTTATAGCACGAAATACTGTTCAAATCGAAAAATTGTCACCGCAACACGATTACTGCCATATTAGTTTTGGTGATAACGGGATTGGTTTTGAGCCGGAGCATAGTGAAAAAATATTCGGCGTATTTCAGAAATTACACGGAAAAGACATTTATGAAGGCACCGGAATCGGCCTTGCCATTGTGAAAAAGATTGTAGAAAACCACAACGGGCATATCAGCGCCACAGGCGAACCTATGAGGGGAGCTGTCTTTAATATTTACATTCCGTATTAAAGGGAATTGCGTTCGATGTAACGAAACGGGTTTTTTGAAATTTCTTTTTTTCTGTTCAGGATCAAATCGCCTGCCTTTTGTCCCATCGCTTTAAAATCGGTGCTCATAACCGTTATGTCCAGAAGCGCTTTGAGCGGTGTTTCATTGTAGGAAATGACGCCTACATCTTTTCCTGTTTTAAGTTTCTTTTGCTTGATCTGCTGAATCAGATTTACCAGATCGTTATCTTCAATCGTAATATAAACTTCTTTATTTTTAAACTCCAAATTGTCATAGACCTTAGGCGCAATTTCATATTCAAAATTATAAAGGCGACAGAACTCTAAAAAGCCATCAACCAACGACCCTGGAGCGGGAAAAGCGGCTTTTTCGGGATGAACAAAAATTATTTTTTCGTATTTTTTTAGTTTTTCCAAACCTTCTCGCAAAGCATTGAATATATCCGATTTAAAATCTTGATAAACTGCTGTAAAATCACCAGTAATCTCTTCACAGGAATTGTCTAATATCACCAGTTTTTCTTTCGGAATATTTTCGATAAAATTAATGACGTTAGGAGTATAATTCACGTGACCTTCTGTAGCATTTCGAAAATGAGGCATAATGACAAAATAGTTGTAATTGTGAATGTTTTTTTTGAGGACTTCAATAAAAAGCTGTTCGTCATTATAATAAAGATGCATATCGACATGAACATTGCTTCCCATTGCAGTTACAAAAGAATCGTAGACTTCCATTTTATAAGAACACGGTTTGTTGATGAGAAAGAGGACATTTTTGGATTTTTCATCACTAATAGAAGCAAAATTGCCAACGCCCAGCACAGAAAAAGCCAAATTTCTATCTCTTAATTCCTTATAGGCTTTCTCTGCCGTATCGCGTGAGATTGAATTTGCTTTGCTCAGCTCATTAATAGAGGGAAGTCTCTGTCCGTTTTCCATTTTTCCAGACAAAATTTCTTCGGCAAGACTGTTTGCTACCTGAATGTATTTAGGAATGCTGGAATTGGGTTCTATTTTTATTTCTGAATGTTCTATTGGTGCTATCATGACTTTTGGGATTTAAATTATAAGCCTCTTACCTTTAATCTTGTTGTTAATTATTACCTGCTTCTTTTTTTAAAGCATTTAATTCTGCTGCTGAAACTTTTATTACGGTTCCGTGACGCGTTCCTAAAGGAAAACTGATTTGCTCCGAAATATCTTCCCAGCCTTTTGCAGTTTCTTTAACCGCACCGTATTTTTTGTCCCTATATTTATCAAAATAAACAATCCAGCTGTTGTCGATTTTTACTGCAGTCGGTCCTTCTGCCCAGTAGTTTCCTGTAATCGGCTGGCTTGCTTTACTGTAAGGGCCGGTCAGATTTTTACTGTAAGCCACTTTCAGATTCTTTTGAACCGGATTACGGGTTTCATCTTTTAGATACATTACATATTGTTTATCTTGTTTTACAATCGAAGCATCAATTACATTAAAACCAGGGTCATAAAGCAGTTTGGTTTTGCTGAATTTTTTAAAATCTTTGGTTGTGGTGTAATAAATTCGATGATTGTAACCTTTTTCTTCTTCTGATTTTGTTTCAAGGAATTTTCCATCAATAGTAGAAGCCCAGTAAATCATATAGTTTTTGCTTTTTTCATCATAAGTAATTTCTGGTGCCCAGGTATTGCGGGCTTTTTCTTCATGCATCATAACGGGGATGAATTCCTGTTTGGACCAATGAATCAAATCTTTGGATGAAGCATATCCAATGCCTCTATCAGTCCAACTGACCGTCCAGACCATGTGGTATAATCCGTCTCCCCCTTTGATTACGCAAGGATCACGCATAAGTTTATCTTTTCCAACTTCAGGAGTTAAGAAAGAAGTATCATTTTTAAGCGTATTCCATTTATAGCCGTCTTCGCTGTAAGCTAGATGCAGTCCGTCTTCGCCGTTTCCTTTAAAGTAAGTAAATACATAAGCATCGGGCTGAAGGATGTAATTATTTGCTGCTAGCCATTTTTCGCATGTTTTTGGCCAGAAAGTGTTCGTTCCTTTTACACCTAAACCAAAACCGTGACCGCCGTTTTCATACAAATGCATTTCGGTTGCAACTTTTTCCTTTTTTAAAGCCAGATAATAATTAATGCTGTTTTCTACAGGAACGGCTTTGTCATCTGTTGCATGTACTAAAAATGCTTTTGGGGTTGCAGCATTTACCTGTTTTTCATTAGAATAAAAATCGACTAAGGTCGGTTCAGGATTTTTTCCGAGCAGATTGTCTTTTGAACCTTGATGCGTAACACCTTCCTGCGTTGAAATAACAGGATAAATTAAAATAGAAAAATTAGGTTTAGCGCTGATAGTATCTGACGGAGTATATACTTGGTCATTGTAATGCGTGCTTAAAGTCGAAGCAAGATGTCCTCCAGCAGAAAATCCCATGATGCCGATTTTGTTCGGATTAATTTTCCACTTCACAGCATTGCGTCTTATCATGCGCATCGCTTCCTGCGCATCTTGCAACGGAGCGACGGTTTTGTTTTTCATAATCAAATCACTAGGCAAACGGTATTTGAGCACAAAAGCATGAATACCGATACTGTTTAGCCATTGCGCAGCCTTAAAACCTTCTTTGTTGATGGCAAGCATTCCGTAGGCACCGCCAGGGCAGATGATAACCGCCGTTCCGTTTGATTTTTCAGGGTCGGCAAAATAAGGGGTTAAAGTGGGTACAGTTACTTTTCTGACTCCTTCTGCAATTCCGTCCTTATTGTAATCTACTTTTTCTGCATATTCTTTTGACTGAATTTCATCGGGAATAGTATTCCATAACGGTATTTCTTTTTGTTGTGCCAAAGCAGCAAAACTTAGCCATAAAGAAGTTAAAAATAAGACTGCTTTTAGTTTTTTGGTTTTAGTCGATTTTTTCATAAAATTCTATTTCTACAATGCGTAATTGTCCCGACGCATCAACGGAAGTTTTATCTTTAAATAAGTCAAGTTCTTTCGTAGGGTCTACTTCTGTAATCTTCGAGAAATTGTCTTTTTCGGTGTTAATGCCTATTAATTCAATTGTAATTTTTTTGGCCAAGAAAGGTTTTAGCGGAATTGTAATATACCCTAAACTCTGAGTCGTATTTCCTTTAAAAACTTCCTGTCCGTCGGCCAAAATCCTGATTGGGTAAATTTTGGATCTCCAGCCTGTGAGTTTTATCACTATTTCGTTTACAATAGAAGCTTTTGCCAAAGTATAGGTAATAGTTCCAGTATTGATGTTTCCATCGTTTCTCCATTCTGTCAGCTCATTGTCATCATAACTTTTGTAAGTATCGTTGTTGTTTGATGGAGAGACCGCATTTAAGATATAAACAGGTTTTCTTTTTAGGGTATAAGAGGATGTTTTAGGAGTTGGACCGCGCTCTAAATACGAAGGAAGGTCATTTCCTAGGAGCTGTTTGGAAAGACCATTCGTAGTTTCAGCTGTTTTGCTTTCAAAAATCAATTCGCCAGATTGTAATCCTTCTGAGACCGCTTTAATCTTGATTTTTCCTGTTTTGGTCATAGACTGAATCATAACTCTGTTGATACCGTTTTCAACTGGAATTTCTTTAGAAAGAATATAATTTTTTGGTCCAAGAGCAATACCACCAAGCCATTCTGCAGGTCCTTCCAAAGTAAAAGAAATCATATTGTTGCTGATTGGACAGCGATTCCCTTCTTTATCCACCGTTTCTACATCAATCAATGCCGTATCGGCTCCGTCTGCGGTTAATCCTTTGGGATTGCTGTTTAGTTTTAATTTAATGGCATAAGGCTCGCCAGAAGTGCTTTTAGAATCTTCGCTTAGGATAGTTCCGTTTTCATCATAACCAATCGCTTTTAAGGTTCCTGATTTCCATTTTATATTTTCAAAAGTAAAAAGGAATTCACTACTTCTTTTCCCGAAACCTTGTGAAGAACCATTTACAAAAAGCTCTACTTTTGAAGCAGTTGAAACCACATAAATATTTTTGGTAACGGAATCAGAATAATTCCAATGTCCCATAATATGAGTACGGTGTTTCTCGATATCTACCCAGCCGTCCCACATAACTTGATGTGCCCAGAAACCATCTTTTGGAATGCGCATGGCATCGACTTCGCCACTCGTTCTATAATTTACTTCACCACGATGATGGGTATTGGAATCCGAGAAAATGATATTGACACCGCCAGAACTTACTCTTTTGCCAGTTCCTGGTCTTTCTCTGTAATAATCATACCAGCGAACAATATTTTCAACGGCGTGTTTGTCCTGATTATGATTGTAAGCTTCTGCAGGATTACCTCGGTATAAAGGACCGTCGCCTTCTTTATGAAAAGGTGGAGAAAACTCATCCCAATATTTGCGAAGTCCTTCATCTCTTGAGTATTCGGTTGCCCAAAGCGGTTTTCCAGCGCTTTTGTTAATGTAAAGCATTTCGCCTCCATATTCTGCTTCACGGCTGTCAAGCATTTCGCGGGAACCAATGGCGCGACCTCCAAAAGCGTCATAAGTGTTGCGAAGGCTTTTCATTTCGTGCATATGCGCTTCGCTGATGGATTCATTGCCACTTTCATAAAAAATGATACTCGGATTATTTCGATTGTAAATAATAGCATCCCGCATCAGGTTTACTCGTTGTTTCCAAGTATCGCCTTGCGCATCTTTTTCGGCATCTCCTGCTGGCATTGCTTGCAAAAGTCCAACTCTGTCACAGGATTCTATATCTTGTTTCCATGGCGTTACATGCATCCAGCGAACCAGATTTCCGTTTCCTTCCACAATCATTCTATTGCTGAAATCACTGAGCCACGCCGGAACTGACATGCCAATCGCAGGCCATTCATTGCTGGTTCTTTGGGCATAACCTTTTAGTTGCAATACTCTATCATTAAGCCAAAATTGACCGTCTTTAAAATCAGTTTTTCTGAAACCTGTCTTGGTAGAAACTTCATCAGCCGTTTTTCCGTCAATTTTTAAAATGGTTTTGACATTATATAAATAGCCGTATCCCCAGCTCCAGAAATGCAGTTTTTCAACAAATTGGTGCGCTTTGACAATTTTAGTTTCATTAGGTTGGATAAGGATTTTGTCTCCTGAAAATTGAGCTTTTTGATGTCCTTCCAAATCTTCTATTATAACTTCTAATGTCGCTGTTTTAGGAGTGTTGAATTCATTTTTAATTTGAGATTCAACGTTGATGACGGCATTTTCGGCATCTATATTTATTTGAGAAGGATAAATATAGACTCCAGTCGTTTTTAGATTAGAATAAAGCGGTAATGTCTGATATAGTTTTCCGGTAACATGAAGAAAAACATTTTTGGGAATACCGCCGTAGTTTGCATTAAAATTGATATTATTCCATTGATAAGAAGCTCCAGTGGCTTGTTCTTTGTATTTCCAGTCATTATCAATTCGAAGAGCAATACAGTTTTCCTGCGGATAAGGTTTGAGCAGGTTTGAAATATCAAATCCAAAAGCCATTACTCCATTTTCATGAAGGCCGATTTTGTGTCCGTTTATATAAATAACGCCTGCCTGACGAATTCCTTCAAATTCTATAAAAACTTTATTGTTTTTAATTCCTTTCGGAAGTTTGAATTTTTTGCGGTACCAGACAATTCCTGTGGTAAGATGTTCGATATCTTTTTCAAAAGCCTCTTCCTGATTGTAGGCATGAGGCAATGTGACTTTCTTCCACGAATTATCATTAAAAGCAGGCGATTCTGCATTTTTAGAATCACCTGCTTTCAGTTTCCAATCCGAATTGAAATTGTATTTTTCTCTCTTAAATTCCTGAGAAAATAAAGCGGTAGTAAATAGAATTAACGCAGTATACAAGAGAGCCTTTTTCATCATTTCATTTTATAAATTTCTGAACCAGCCAGTAAAAAACAGCCTAGTCCATAATCTTCGAAATCAGGAATTTTGTCATAAGATAAGGGTTGTCCGTCTTTAGGTTCTTTTCCAGTTGACTGTAAAAATCCTAAAAATCCGTTTTCGTGAAGACTTTCTTTTGTAAGCGCATTCCAAGCTTTTTCAATTACAGGAAGATAAGTTTCTTTTTTCAAAATGCCGTTGTTTACGCCGTAAGCCATTCCGTAAACAAATAAGGCAGTTCCAGAAGCTTCTTTTCCTCCAAAATTAGTTGGGTCGTGCAGACTTACATTCCAAAAACCGTCAGGTCTTTGAATTGGGACAAGTGCAGTTGCCATTGCTTTTAAGTCTTTTACATACTGCTCTCTGTGCGGCGCATTTTCAGGAATAATGGTCAATACTTTTGCTAAAGCCGCAATTACCCAGCCATTACCACGGCTCCAATAACAATCTTCTCCGTTTGGTTCTTTGTACGGAGGGTCAAAATCGGCATCACGCCACCATAAACCGTCTTTTGGATTGAAAAGTCCGTGATCGCCGTGTTTGTTTCTTGAATACATATACATTTGATACATTTTTTCGAAATAACGATTGTCTTTTTCTAAAACACCCATTTTGGCAAAAACAGGCATTCCCATTTGTATAGCGTCAATCCAAGACCAGTCATCAAGCTGAGGCGTGTTTAACAGCATGTTCAGATTGGCTTTTGTATTTTTTAGTTTTTTAGGATCTGGTTCTAAATTGTACAAATCAATATACGTTTGTGCAGCACAGTAATTATCAGCATTTCTTGTAGTGTTGCCACCGTTGAATCCCCATTTGTGAAACTCAGACCACGACATGGCATAATCATAATACGCATCTTTCGGAAAAATTTCATGCAGCGCCATCAATCCTTCATAATAAACACCTCTTGTCCAGATATTGCTTGGGCGTTCTTTATTGGTAATAATTGTTTTTCCGGTTTCAGGCCATTTCTGCATAAAATAATCGTTGGCCAAAATCATTTGTTTGAGCACTAATTTTTTATCAAACTGCTGTGCGCTCACAGTATAGAAAGCTCCAATAGCGAAGATTAAAAGTAATTTTCTCATTTTAGATATCGTTATTTAATAGTTAGTTTAGAGGTTAAAGGTGTAAGGGTCACCGGCCCTAATAATCCAGAAGGCATCGGACTCCATTTTGTGGCGTCGAATTTTTTATAATCTTTATCAACCATATTGATTTCGTAAAAAATCTTCCATTCTTCTCCTTTTAATTCTTTGTCGCGAATTCGGTTAGCAGAAAGATTGGTGACCTGAATCTTAAGAATGTTTTTGCCTGATTTTAGTTTTCCAATATTCAATTGATATGGAACAGACCATGCTGTGCCAATATATTGGTCATTCAGCCAGATTTTTGCGCTTTCGCGGACATCCCCCAGATTGAGATTCCAAGATTCTGTTTTGGCATTCGGATTGTCAAATTCCAAAGTGTAGGTTGCAGAGCCCGAAAAAGCTTCGGCTTCAGGACTTAAGCTTGTCCATGATTCCAAATTTGAAATTGTAGCCGGACTTGGCAGTTTTGGACCTCCTTTGTCAAAAGTAATTTTCCATTTTCCTTTTAGCGGAACAGCTTCGGCAGTTGGTTCAAAGTAAGTCCATTTTTTTTGCGAGGCCGTATTTTCTGTTTTTAGGAAATAAGACTTGCCAGGTTCTATTCTGATTTTGACGAACGTTTTATCGCCTGTTTTTTTAACGATGGCATTGCCAAATTCCCTGTTTAGGGGGTCAAGAATAATGACCTCTTTGTTGCCGATTTGCAACGGAATAAAATCGTCGATTGTTTTGGTGGTGTGGTTGACCAAATAATATATTTTTTCTCCGTCGATTGTTCTTCGAATATATTTTAAACCTGTATTGACAAGTGTTTCTGGGTAAATCTGTACATTTTCTAATGCTGTAAAAATATCCGAAACAGGTTTTACTTCTTTGTTTTCGGCTAAAAGCGATTGCAGTTTTTCTTCCTGATTTTTATAATCGTAGAAACCGGGAACAGATTCTGGCAGATTTTCAAAAATAATTGAGGCTCCAGCTTTTTTCAGTTCGATTAATTTTTGAAGCGTTGCCAAAGGCATTTTTTTGCAGGAAGGAATAATTAAAGATTTAAAAGTCCCGCCCGGCAATACTATTTTTCCATCAACAACTTTAGCATCAGCTATGAAATTATCCGAAATGAAATCAACGCCATAGCCTTTTTTCATCAATTTATTGGTCATATCATAAAATGAGGTTCCGTGCAGCCATTCTGAAAGAGAATGAATTTTGAATTCAAAAAACAAAGTGCCTTTTTTGTATTCATTCCAAGTATCAAAAATGGGAAAATACAATAGGATTTCATTGTCTGATTTTCCCTGTTGCAATAATGACTGGCAGTTGGCGATATAAGAAAATAGGGCAGGAGCGTCTTCCCAAATGCTGTTAGTGGCATTAAAATTTACAGAAGCATAAAACTGCCAGCCCGGCCAAGTGGCTCTGTCTGGCGAATAAGTAGAACCATGCAGGAAAATATGATTGATTCCGTTCAGCATCAAATCTTCAGCTTCTGGTTTGCATTGTGACAATGCTGCTTTAAAATGTTCGCGAAGCCAAGTAAATGTTTCAGAAGAGACGAGATTTTTACCTGAAATATGTCCCGCCGATGAAGAAAACTTCAACATAACAGCATCAGCATCTCCGGGACGAATATCTTCTTTTTCACGTCTAAAACCAGGAATATCAAACGGCATCGAACCAAAAGTTTCGCATTCTGGAATATCCGCAGAAGCGTATAAATCAATTAAATTTCCAGGAGAACCATGTGCTTGAAGTTTGGTTTTAAAGTTTTTAGAATTGGCCCATTTGGTCCAAGGTTTGTCAAATTTATTCAGTAATAAATCACCAATAGTCTGGCGGTAATCGCTTCGAATTCTGTTGCTTATTTCATCGTCAGTTTCATTGAGAAGCAAAGGCAGTTGTTTTTTAAGGTCGTAGCCTCTAAGTTTTAAGAATTCATCAAAAAAAGTAGGAGTAAAATCGGTGCCATATACCTCATAACTGTCGTTAAATATAGCTCTGATTTTTCCTTCACGTCCTTTGAAAGCATTATTGAATGGAACAACATAAGCATTCAGCGCTTCTTCAGAATAGTGGTCTAATGTAAAACCAGCTCCTCCCGGCGCAGCTCTTTTTACCTGCTGACCAGTTTTTCCCGTAAAAACCGCATATAAAGTGTAATCTGTTTTTTTTGCAGTCCATTTTAGTTTGTTAGGCTCCGGATTTGGTAATGAAACTGAGCTTCCATCAAAACCTTTGTCTTTTGATTGTAGTTTACCTCCCGTAAGCTTATCCGTGAGATTAACGTAAGAACCATCACTTCCATAAGCTACAACATACAAAAGCGAAGCAGGATTTTTTTCTTTGCTGTTTTCTAGTTTGATAACCCTGTCTATTGTTTCATTCTTTTTTAATGGATATTTTTCTACTATAAGTTTGGTAGCGGCATATTCAGGTGTAACATGTGACCCACCGTATGGCCATCCAGTACCCAATACCATATCGACCTGCATATGAAGACTGTCTGCTACGTGAATGGTGTAATCGAGCATTTCCAGCCATTTTGGAGAAAGATAATCGATGAAGTTTTTTTCTTCTCCTTTAACCCCATAAATCGGAGTAATTTCAACGCCTCCAATTCCTGCTTTATGAAAATCGATTAAGCTTCTCTTTAAATTAGGTTTGTCAACTGCGCTTCCCATCCACCACCATCTCGTCCAAGGCTGGTTTATGTTGGAAGAAGAAGACCAAGGTGACTTTTCATTTTTCTGACTGAAAGAAATTAGAGTTATAAAGAGGAAAAATACGATATATGATTTTTGTATTCTCATTTTTTAAGTGGTTGGTCAGTTATAGTTGGTAAGGTGCTTATATTTAGCTTTTTAAAGAGCTACGCTCGGTCTCAACGAGATATAATGATAAAGTAAAAATATTTTTTGTGAGTCAGAATGCTATCCTGTAGCGTCCTGTTTTTTGTGAATTTAATAAATGTATTATTTACAATTATTATTATATGTTTTTGAATAATACTCTTTTTTTAAAGTGTTAAATGAGTAATACTTTAATTTTTTTTAAAATAAATTCCGAATGTTGAAATTTTATTTTTTGAAAGATTTGTCTGCTTGTAAATCAATATGTTAGCACTATTTCTCTTGTTAAAAAAAGTACAACAAAGTGATGTTAAAGTATAAGATATTGATTTCTAACAGGATACTACAGGATACCACGGAGGTTGCTTCTAAATACATTTGGAGTGCTAGCTAGCTATTCATTAACCAAATTAAACCTTTATGAAAAACAATCTTAATCTTTTGCTGATTGTGATTTTATTTTTGCTTGCGTACCCATCGGGCTACGCGCAAGAAAAAACGGTTACAGGAACCGTAACAGACCCAGCCAAATTATCAATACCAGGTGTTAACGTAGTTGTAAAAGGAACCAACAGGTCAACCAGTACAGATTTTAACGGTAAATACTCTATTGCAGCAGCGCCTGGAGAAACATTGGTTTTTTCGTTTGTAGGATTTGTTAAACAGGAAGTAAAACTCGGAACTGCTTCGAGTTACAACGTCTCGCTTGATGCTGAGAGCGCGAACCTGAATGAAGTTGTAGTAATTGGTTACGGGACTCAAAAGAAGAAACTAACCTCTGGAGCAATTTCAGGAATTAAAACAGAAACTTTTACAGAACGTCCTATTTCGAGAATTGACCAGGGATTAGTTGGTCAGGTAGCTGGTGTTCGTGTAAAGCAGACTACAGGTCTTCCAGGGCAGCCTTTTAGTATAGAAATCAGAGGAGCTGGTTCTATTACGGCAGGAAATGAGCCTTTGTATGTTGTAGATGGATTTCCGATTTACACTGAAGGATCAAACAGTAACGGGGGTTTTTCTAACGGAAGCCCGCTTGATAATATGAATCCGAATGATGTGGCTTCGATTGAAGTTTTAAAAGACGCCTCTGCAGCTGCAATCTATGGTTCTAGGGCTTCAAATGGAGTGGTGATTATTACTACAAAGAAAGGTAAAAAAGGAAAACCAAAATTTACTTTTAATACATATGGAGGAGTTAACAAAGAAGCTAACAGAGTAGATATGCTCTCTGCAGAAGGATGGATTAAACGTGCGAAAACGATGATCGATTCGCAATGGGTTGGTTCAGGAATTGCTGGAGCATCTGCAGGCCAGACTACAGCAGAAAGAATAGCGGCATACAATGCAGTAAATCCTGCCAATCCGCTTACAACATCTAATTCAAAATACTTTACATACTTGTATGATGACAGATGGGATATGCCAGGGCACCCAGGATTAGATTATATTGACTGGCAGGATAAAGTTTTCCGCACAGGAGAATTTAGTAATTATCAATTAACGGCTTCTGGAGCTACAGATGCTGTAAATTATTATGTTTCTGCCAATTATCAAAAAAATACTGGATATATTATTGGAACAGATTATTCTCTTTTTTCTGCAAGAGCTAATGTAGACGTTAAATTGTCTGAAAACTTTAAAATGGGAATAAATTTGGCGCCTTCGTATTCAATTAAAAATGATCCAGGGGTTGAAGGGAAAGATAATACTTTGTTTAAAGCTCTTACCGCAACTCCAGTTTTTGAAAGTGCTTCAAATGCTAAAGGAGAAAAATATACAACTCGATATGCATGGGGTTCTAGTACAACAAATATGCTGAACGCTTTAGCGCGAACAGGGAGAAATTCCATGTACAGAAATCTAATTTCAGGATATGCCAGTTATCAGTTTGCTAAAAATTTTACTTTAAAGAGTACTATTAATTTTGATAACTCAGACAATGTAAATGAAAGTTACACGCCAAATGATGTTATTGCAAGTATTAGAGGAGCATATAATACGTACAGAAGGCAAAATATTGTAAATGAAAATACGCTTACTTTTGATAGAACTTTTGGAAAACACAGTTTTAATGTGCTTTTAGGAGAGTCATTCAATTCGTATCAAATCACAAAATCTACCATGTCATCGGGAGCGCTTTATAATAGTTCAAGTATAGAAACGCTTCCTGCGGGATCTATCGGTTCTACTACTGCCGAGAAAAACACATTACTGTCTTATTTCTCTCGTCTTCAGTATAATTTCAAAGAGAAATACATTTTTGCAGCTAGTATCAGACGTGATGGATCTTCGAAATTTGGTACCGAGAGGAGATGGGGAACTTTTTCTTCTCTTTCGTTAGGATGGAGAGTTAAACAAGAGGCTTTTCTTGAAAATGTTGATTGGCTAACCGAATTTAAGCTTAGAGCAAGTACTGGTATAAATGGAAGTAATAACATTGCAAGTTATGCGAAATATGCAACTCTAGGCACTTATAACTATTCGATTGGAGGTGCGGTTGCAATTGGTCAAGGGGCAGCTTCTATACCAAATCCTTCCTTGCATTGGGAAGAATCAAAAAGTATAGATTTTGGTTTGGATTTCGGATTTATTAAAAACAGACTTACCGGAACATTCGAGTTATACAGGAAAAATAATAGTGAATTACTTTTAAGGGTTCCAGTGCCAGGAGATTCTGGTTTTCAAACATATTTAACTAATATTGGAGAGGTGCAGAATCAGGGATGGGAGTTTGAGTTGAATTCTTTAAATGTTAAAACACCAAGTTTTGAATGGAGAACTTCTGCAAACATAAGTCATAATGAAAATAAAGTTTTGGCATTAGGGCCTGGTCAGTCTAAAATTGAAATCAGCAATGCATATGATGGAGGTGTTCCATTTGTAAAACTAGAAGTTGGAAAGCCAATGTATACAATTTTTGGATTGAAGCAGAACGGAGTAGTGACTCAGGCGGATATCGATGCAGGCGGAACTACAATTGGAGGAAATAAATTAGTACTTGGAGATCCAAGGTATGTTGACCAAAACGGAGATAAAAAAATCAATGCAGAAGACCGTGTTGACTTAGGCAATCCGACTCCAAAATATACGTGGGGAATAACCAATACGTTTAAATACAAAGATTTTGATTTAAACGTATTGGTTCAGGGACAAAACGGGGGAACAGTTTACGGATTAACAGGACGTGCTATTGATCGTACTGGCATGGGGTCTGTCGAAAATTCATTAAACGTTGATCCAGCCGTTAGAGGAAACTGGAGGACATCTTTTGGTTATCAGGCCAACTCAGACTGGTTGTATAAGTCGGATTACGTGAGTATCAGAAATATTTCTATTGGCTACAATTTAAGACAAGCGCTTAAAGGAATTTCAAGAATAGATAACGCCAGATTATATGTAACAGGAGAAAACTGGTTTTACTGGAATAAATACAAAGTAGGTTTTAATCCAGAAGCAGTAAATACTTCAGCAAGTTCAAATAGTGATTTTTCGGTACCTGTAGATTACGGAGGAGCGCCTTTGGCGAAATCTTTAGTAATTGGGCTTAATATTAATTTTAATTAAAAGAAAATGAAAAAATATATCATTATAGCAGCAGGTATATTATTGTTTGCACAATCATCTTGTACAGATGAATTGACGCAGCTGCCTTTGTCACAGGGAACAATCGAGAACTTTTATGCGACTCCGGGTGATTTTGTGCAAGCTAGAAATGCCACATATTCGATAGCTTTTCATGGAGCAAGCGTATATGGTTATGCCAACAGATTAATGAATCTAAGTGAAACCAGGTCAGATAATTTAATGGCCAAAACACAGGCGTCAAGAGACTGGGAAGGAATCAACAGTTTTTATACTTCTATCAGTTCTAATACTTATGTGAAAGAAGCTTATTTGACTAATTACAATGCTATCTACAAAGCCAACCAATTATTAGAAAAAATTGCGGAAAAAGGAGATGCGATTTTTACGAATCCTGCTGATAAAACTACAATGGCAGCAGAGGCGCGTTTTTTGAGAGCATTTTGTTATTTCGATTTAGTTAGATGGTTTGGAAGAGTGCCGCTAATAGACAAAACATTAACAGCACAAGAAGCCGCGAAAATACCAAGAACAGCTGTTACAGATGTTTACAGGCTAATTATTTCAGATTTAGAATTGGCTATTGCTGATCTTCCTCCGTCATATGATACTGCCAATTTTGGTCGTGTTACTAAATATGGTGCAAAAGCATTATTGGGATTGGTTTACATGACGCGATCAAGTCCAACTTACGGGATTGACGGTGCAACATTAGGATTAAATGAATGGGATAAGGCATATAAAGAATTAAATGATATTAAGTTAAGTGGTTTGTATGCTTTTGGAGCAGAGTACGATCAGATTTTTAAAACAGAAGGAAATGCTAACAAAGAAAATGTACTTGTAATTCCGTATACACAGAATATTTCCACTCCGGTAGGAGGCAATTTTATGGTAGAATTGGGTTATGAGCCTTATTTTGCTTCTTTAAACTTGTCGGCGCAAGGAGCTTTAGAATCCAGACCTATTTCAAACGGATTTATGAGCTTGTTTGCTGCAACCGATAAAAGAAAAATTTTTGGAATTGCCACAAGTTATACCGTAGCTTCTGGAACATACAAAGGCAGTTACACCCTTCCAGTATTTAAAAAATACATTGATGCTACAAGATACGGGAACGGTCGTGAGGACTGGGGAGTCGATTTTATGATTACACGATATACAGATGTCTTAATGTTAATGGCAGAATGTACGCTTCATGGCGGTGGAGGTTCGCAGGCAGAAGTTGATGATATCGTTAATAAAGTAAGAACAAGAGCGGGAGTTGCTGCAAATGCTTCTAATATTACCTTAGATGAATTATTCGTAGAAAGAAGAAAAGAGTTTTTTGCAGAGGGAACAAGGTGGTTTGATTTAATAAGATCAGGCAAAGCTGTAACAATCATGAATGCTTGGAAAGCAGCGGAAGATACGGAGAATAAAATCAGAACTATTGATAATAATTCATTGTTGTATCCAATTCCGTTATCAGAAATCCTTGCAGTTCCTGGATTATACGATCAGAATCTTGGTTATGATTAATAAATGTTGTTTTAATTTAGTTTTATGTTTTGAAGAAAATCGTCTCAATGAGGCGATTTTTTTGTTTTGATATAAATAAAAGCCGAATAGTGTCTCTATAAAACCAATTTTAAATGTATGGAAATAGATTGTTAAATATTGAAATAACACTTATTTCGCATATTATTTTTTTAGTGTGTAAAAAAAAATATAAAAAATTACGACAATCTTAATTATTGTGCTGTTTTGTTTTCTTTAAATGATTTTTTGCTCTTTTCCTTTTGAAATCAAGGCCTCAAAAGATTTTATTGGTTAAAAAAAACTTAATAAGTGTATTTTATACACTGTAAATTAGGCGTATAAGTCAGGATACAACAGGATACGGTGCAAAAAGCTTCTAGATAAATTTGATTTAACTAATTACTAACCAAATTTAACTTTTATGAAAAACAAATGGAGTCTTTTTGTGGTCTTCTGTATGTGTGTACTTATGCATACATTGGGTCATGCACAGAACAAAACGGTTAAAGGTACAATTACCGACGTATCTGGGTTGCCTATTCCGGGAGCCAACGTTATTGTCAAAGGAACAAAGCAGGGAACTAGTACGGACTTCGACGGGAAGTATTCGATAAGCGCTGCTACGGGACAGGTTTTAGTTTTTTCTTCTACAGGTTCTAAAACCGTTGAAAAAACTGTAGGAACTAATTCAGAAATTAATGTAGTGCTTGCTGACGAAATATCGCAACTTAATGAGATTGTTGTTGTTGGATACGGAACTCAGAAAAAATCTGATGTAACAGGATCAGTTTCCACTATAAATTCTGAGCAATTAATGAATCGACCTGTTTCAAATGCGACTGAAGCATTACAGGGTAAAGTTGCTGGGGTTGATATCACAACAAATGAGCGTCCAGGTAGTCTTGGTACTGTTCGTATTCGTGGTACTCGATCTTTAACAGCAAGCAACGATCCTTTGTATGTTGTTGACGGTGTGCCATTAATGTCTGCCTCTGCAATTGAAACTTTAAATCCAAGAGATATTGAATCGATGGATATTCTTAAAGATGCTTCTGCGACTGCTATTTATGGATCTCGTGGTGCAAATGGGGTTATTATTGTGACTACTAAACAAGGAAAAGCAGGAAGATTTACTTTAAATTATGCTGGTACAGTAACTACTTCTGAAATTGTTGACAGGGCACCATCAATGAGTGCATCTGATTTTATTACTTTCAGACGTTGGGCTGCTTACAACCTTGATCCTACTAAATATGCACATCCAGATTCGCCAACTATAGCAAATGACAGATTAATTTTTGATAGTGCGTTAGATGGACAAACATCAAGAGATAATGTGTTAAAAGGATGGGCGAGTGGTACTTGGGATGCTTCAAAAGTAACGAATACAGATTGGACAGATTATGTGACTCAGGGAGGCGTGAGCACAGAGCATGTTATTAGTGCCAGCGGTGGTTCTGAAAAAGTAAATACTTATGGTTCTGTTGGGTATTTGGATAATCAAGGTACTCAAAAAGGGCAATGGTACAAACGTTATACTGCAAAACTGACATCGAATATTACTCCGGTGGATTGGTTTAAAATGAATGCTTCCTTTAATGTTTCATGGAGTGAGCAGGATTACGGTATGTCCACTTTGAGCGCAAGAAGCGGTACAGCACCAGATGCTATTTATGGTGCGGCTAAACAAATTTACAATATTGCAGTTCCTTATGATGCAAATGGTAATTTAATCATTAATCCAGGTGGAGAGTCGGGTGTTTATACCGTTATGGAAGAGTGGAACAAAAGTACACAACAATCGCAGACTATGCGTGTTTTGGCTAATTTTTCTGCTACTTTAGATTTCGGTAAAATGACGAAATCATTAGAAGGCCTTACTTATAAATTAAATTTTGGACCAGATTACCGTCACTGGAGAGAAGGTGCTTATATTGATGGAACTTCATCATTAAAAGTGAATTCAAATGGTAGTGCTGGTGTCAATTTTGCACGTCTTCAAAACCGTCGAGACTTATCATGGACTGTAGATAATATTATTAACTATGACCGTACATTTGCGAAACATAAAGTAGGTTTAACTTTATTGCAAACGGCATCATCTTGGAATATAGAAAACTCATCAATGAGTGCTAATAATATTCCGAAACCTTCATTTATATGGAATGCAATGGGTTCTGTAGATGCTACAAATGCTGCTAATAATGCACGTATGAGTTCAGGTCTTACCGAGCGTGCTATTAGTTCGTATATGATTCGTACGAATTATGGCTATGATAATCGCTACCTTTTGACAGTTTCAGGACGTTGGGATGGAGTTACGCAATTATCTGAAGGACATAAATGGGACTTTTTCCCTTCAGCGGCATTAGCATGGCGTATCAACAATGAAAAATTCTTGAAAGATGTTCAGTGGGTCGATAATCTAAAACTTCGTTTAGGTGTCGGTACTTCTGGTAACTCTTCTGTTGATCCTTATGGAACATTAGGAAATATCAGTCAAATATTTCTTCCTTTCAATGGTCAAAGTAATGCAATAGGTTTTACTACAAATGAGCCTTATTATACAAACACACAAACAGGAATGCCTAATAAGAACTTAGGCTGGGAAAAAACAACACAGTACAACCTTGGTTTTGATTTTAGTTTCTTAAAAAATAGAATCAGTGGTACCATTGATGCTTACAAATCAGATACTAAAGATTTGCTATTACAAGTTGATATCCCGCCAGTATCTGGTTATCCATACATTGTTTCGAATATTGGTGAGACAAAAAATCATGGAGTTGAGGTAACGCTTAATCTTATCCCTGTACAAATGGCGAACGGATTTACTTGGGAAACAAATTTAAACGGTGCGTGGCAAAAAGATCAGATTGTCAGTTTGGCGAATGGCGTACAAGATATGGTAAGCAACTCTTGGTTCATTGGTCAGTCTATTGCTGTTCGTTATGGGTATGATAATCAAGGGCTTTGGCAAGATACTCCGGAAGATCTTGCTGAGATGGCTAAATGGAATGCCAATGGCTACAAATTTACACCAGGAAACGTGAGACCTAAAGATCAGAATGGCGATTATAGAATGGACGGTACTGATCGTGTAGTGGTAGGCAACAGTAACCCTAACTGGACAATGGGATGGAATAATAACTTTAGCTATAAAGGATTTGATTTAGGAATAAATCTTTACGGACGTATGGGGTATACAGCTTCTTTAGGAGGTGAAGCTTTAACTGCTCATGCTAACCAGCGTGAAACAGATTACTGGACTCCTGATAATCCAAATGCTGAATTCCAAAAACCAATTTTAGGCCAGGCTACTTCAGGTTCTGCAGATGCATTCTCCGGACTTCTTGGTTTTCAAAAAGCGGCATTTGTAAAAATTCGTAATATTTCTTTAGGCTATAATTTATCTAAAGATTTTGCAAATAAAATTGGGTTGGCAAACATGAAGTTTTATGTTCAGGCCGTTAATCCGGGAAGCATTTACCAGTCACTAGATTGGTATGATTTTGACACTAATAGAACATATTTCAATCGCAGCTTTGTTATGGGCGTTGAAGTTGGTTTTTAATGAATTGTGGCGAATTGAAGTATAACATTAAATGTGAAAAAAATGAATAATTTAAAAAATATAGGAATCGGTCTTTTATTAATGACGGGGGTGTTTTTTGCTTCGTGTTCAGAAGACTTTCTAGATGAAGAACAAACAAATGCTTATTCAACAGCTTATTTTGATACACCCGAAGGTCTTCAAGCATTAACAGTGTCGCTTTATGGTAATATCCGTTGGCATTTTGGTTTTGAATGGTCTTATGGTAACACATTGTATGGTACAGATGAGTTTACCAATGCAAATGACCTTACCAACGAAATGTGGAATACTTATGATAATCGTTTTGGACCAGTAGGAGCATCAACTGCAACGGGAGCAGCAAATGGAAATGCAACGAATCCAAATGCACTTTGGGACGAAATGTATTACGGTATTGCATCTTGTAATACGATTATTGCTAAAGCAGAAACGGTAATTTCAGATTTAAAAATCAGAAACCGTTGCTTAGCTCATGCTTATTTTTTAAGAGGATATAACTATTACAGACTTGTTGCGCAATACGGAGGTGTTGTGCTGCAGACAAAACCTATCGAAGGAGTGGTTCGTAACTACGAGCGTGCCACGGAAGAAAAATGCTGGGAACAGGTAATATCTGATTTCCGTAATGCTTATGCTCTGTTTGAAGGTGAAGTTTTTACTTATGGAAAAGGAATTACTTGGACAAAAGCTACTGCTGCACATTTCTTAGCCAAAGCATTGTTGTTCCGTTCTTCTGAGCGTAATGACGCTTGGAATGCTGCTTATAAAGATACTGATCTAAAAGAAGCAATCGATGCTTGTTCGTATGCCATTACAGCACGTGGACCGTTGACGCCTAATTATAGTGATTTGTATGCTAACTGGACAGGGATTGACTGTCCGAATGAGCAGTTAAACGAAATTTTAATGGCTGCAGGTCACAATGGAGATGCCTCTACTGTAGGTCGTTTTGGAAATCGTACATATAGCTATTTTGCTCCTCAATTTTCAAGTTTTTCAGGAGGATGGGTGAGACGTGGTGTTTGGATTGGAAGTATGGATTTTCAGCGTTGTCGTCCAACGGAATATACATACGGAATTTTTGATCACGTAAATGATGCCCGTATGTGGAAGACCTTTAGAACTGTTTATGGTGCAAATACTGTTGTGACTGCAAGTGCAGGGGTGAAAGTCGGAGATCCTGGTATTGTAATGATTTTGAATACTAAAAATGACAATACGTATAACAATGCTAAATTTGGTTGTAGCGTACAGGCGCCAACTTGGACAGATGTCAATGGTCGTCTTCCTGAGTGGAATACTGGGGCAAGACAAACTGCTACTTCGGGGACTTTAGCAGTTAAAAAAGGACAATTTGTACCTAACTCTTCGGTATTATACCAAAATGGAGTCTATGTAGCACCGACATTTAAAAACCAGCCAATTTGTAACTTCTTTGCGGGTATTAATAAAACAGAGTGCGGATCTCGTACAGCCGAAAGAGGTGATTCACATCGTGATGTAATTATGGCACGTCTTGCCGAAACTTATTTAGTGCGTGCAGAATGTTATGCTCGTTTGGGGCAGTATGGAAATGCAATGCAGGATATCAACGTAGTGAGAGTTAGAGCGCAATGGAAGGCTGGAGAAAACAGATCTTATTATAATGATGGTTCTCAGGCGTTCAAAGTAAATCCTTTAAATACGGGAACTTCGGCTACAAATTTTACAGCTTCTAATTTAGATATGAATACCTATTATTTATCTAATCCAACGCTTGCAGTTACTACTGCAGCTTCAGATTTAAGATTAACTACTTTCCCTAACAACCTTCCTCCAGAAGACGAAGCGGTTATGGTTAAAATTGGAGCTTCAACAGATAAAGAACGTGCTATAAACTTTATTCTAAATGAGTCTACTCGTGAGCTTTTAGGAGAATGGCAACGTTGGGAAACGCTTTCTCGTACTGGAATGCTTATTAAACGTGCTAAAGCATTTAATGCTGAAGCAGCGCCAAATATTACAGCTAATAAACACGAACTTCGTCCAATTCCTCAAACGTTTATTGATGGTTTGTTAAATGATGATGGTTCAAATTTATCTAGTGCACAAAAGGCGGCATGGCAGAATCCGGGTTATTAAGAAAAAGATTTCTATATTTTGTTTTTTTTGAAAAGAGCCGCCTCGTTTTAGGCGGCTTTTTCATTCGTTTCGAAAATCCGTGGAAATTCTGATTTTTAAGCGGAGCTTTAAATGAAATTGTGTTTTAAAATTGAAAATATCAGGACAGGGCACTACAGGATACGGAAAACGATTTAGTGTCATATCTTTAAAATTTTAGGAGTAAAATTGTGTAACTAATTATTTATTCAGTGAAAAATTTTGTATTACTTATTTTTTTTGGAATAAGGCTGGACCTCGCAGCACAAGTAAAACTGCCTGCTTTGGTAGGGGACAATATGGTCTTACAGCAAAATTCGAAAGTGAATTTATGGGGATGGGCTTCTCCGAACGAAAAGATAAATATCAAACTAGGATGGCAACAGAATCCCGTCGAAGTTGCAACAAATCTAGATGGTACATGGAAAACAGCTGTACAAACACCACAAGGAACTGAAAAGGCATATGAAATCACCATCGAAGCTTCAAATAAAATCATTCTTAAAAATATACTGATTGGAGAAGTCTGGGTTTGTTCCGGACAGTCAAATATGTACTTTCCTGTCGGAAAAGAAGACGGTACTTGGAAAACAGGTGTTAAAAATTACGAACAAGAAATTCAAAACGCCAATTTTCCATCCATCAGATTATTTACCGTTCCGACCAAAGCTTCTCAAAAACCTTTGGATGAGGTCGGTGGAAACTGGAAAGAATGTTCACCAGCCTCCATCAAAACATTTTCGGCCGTGGCTTATTTTTTTGGACGCGATTTGTACCAAAATTTAAAAGTTCCGATTGGATTAATTTCGTCTTCTTGGGGAGGAACAAAAGCAGAAGCTTGGACTTCGCAGAAAGTATTGGAAGAAAATCCAGACTTTTTGGGAATATTAGAAAATGATGCCAAAAATGAAAAGCTATTTCAAGAGAAGCTGGAAAAATATTACGCCGATTTAAAAGCGGAAAGAATTTCAAACAATAACGATGTAACCAAAACGGAGCTTAAAAAACCGAAAAAAGAAGAAAACAAAACTTCGTATGTGTTGTACAATGCCATGTTGCATCCTTTAATCAATTACACAATAAAAGGAGTGATTTGGTATCAGGGAGAAAGTAATGCCGGAAGCGCCTTTTTGTACAGAAGTCTTTTTCCTGCTATGATAAAAAATTGGAGAAGCGATTGGAATCAGGGAGATTTTCCGTTTTATTTTGTTCAGATTGCACCGCACAAAGGTCAGAATCCTGACATAAGAGAAGCTCAATTATTGGTTTCAAAATCGGTTACAAATACTGGAATGGTCGTGACTACAGATGTTGGAGATGAGAACAATATCCATCCTATCGATAAACAGACAGTTGGTTATCGTTTAGCTTTACTGGCGAAATCTAAAACGTATAACGAAAAGAATCTAGTAAATTCTGGACCAGTGTATAATCATATGAAAATCAAAAAGCAGAAAATTCAGTTGTTTTTTGATGAGGTGGAGAACGGATTTAAAAAGACAGCCGATTTAAGAGAATTTGAAATTGCAGGAAGCGATCACGTTTTTTATCCAGCTGATGCAAAAATTGACGGAAAGACCATTGTTGTTTCTTCATCAAAAGTAAAAAATCCAGAAGCGGTGCGTTTTGCATGGAAAGCCGTTCCGAATCCAAATTTATTTAATGCCGAAAATCTTCCAGCATCACCTTTTAGGACTGATGACTGGGTGAATACTAAAAATTAAAGATTAAGAATTAAAAATTAAAAGTTTGTAGACTTTGTAAAAAATTAAGTCCAGTTTGTCATTCCGAGGAACGAGACTCGAGCGATAGCGAATAGGCGGAGCAAATCACACTAGTAATTCCGCACAGTAACCATACAGTAATTCGTCAATCTTTGTTGAGTTGCGATTTTTATTCCTCGTTCGTCGGAATGACAAAATTGAGCAAAAAATGACAAAACCAAATGAAAAATAAACTAAAAAATCTTTTTCTAAATCTTGCAATTGTGTTGTTCACTTTGACAATTTCGGCTCAGAATGAAAATAAAAAAGATTTGAAACATACGGCGCCAAAACCATTGTATCGCGACCCCATTTTTGACGGTGCAGCCGACCCAACAATTATCTGGAACAAAAAAGAAAAACTGTGGTTTATGTTCTATACCAATCGAAGAGCAAATGATTCGACGGTCAAAGGAATAACATGGGTTCACGGCACTAAAATCGGAATTGCAGTTTCAAAAGACGGCGCAAAGTGGACGTACAAAGATACTTGTAACATCGATTATAAACTTAAAGATATAACCTACTGGGCTCCAGATGTAATTGAGTATCAAAATAAATACCACATGTATCTAACGATTGTACCTGGAATATTTAATGACTGGTATCATCCGCGTTCGATAATTCATCTTACCAGTACTAATTTGATGGACTGGAATTTTGAATCAGAATTAAAATTGGCTTCTGAGCGATGCATTGATGCTTCGGTATTTAGACTTCCAAATGGAACATGGAGAATGTTTTACAATAATGAAAATGACGGAAAATCAATTTATTATGCAGACAGTAATGATTTGTACAATTGGAAAGACAGCGGTACAAAAATTATAAAAGACCGTGGCGAAGGGCCAAAAGTCTTTGTTTGGAAAGGAAAAAACTGGCTGATTTCTGATTCATGGAGAGGATTGAATGTATATTCTTCAGAAGATTTTCTTAACTGGAACCGTCAGGAAAAAAATATACTGCAGGTTCCGGGAACTGGTCAAGATGATAAAGTAATTGGAGGACATGCAGATATTGTGGTAAATGACGGGAAAGCGTATGTGTTTTATTTCACCCACCCGGGAAGAACTCCAGAAAACAAAGGAGTTGACAACTATGAAACCAAAAGAAGTTCTATACAGGTGGCAGAGCTTGAATATAATAACGGAGAAATCAGCTGTAATCGTGACAAATCAGTTCAAATCAATTTAAAACATTAGAAAATGGAAAATAAAAGTACCATTAGGAATGCTTTCAAAATGAAATTAAAACCGGGTTTTGAAGCAGAATATAAAAAAAGGCATGACGAAATCTGGCCAGAATTACAGACTTTATTGTCTGAAACTGGCATACAGGATTACAGTATTTTTTTAGATGAAGAAACACTGATTTTATTTGCAGTTCAAAAAATCAGTACCGATTTTGATGAAAAGCATCTTCCGAACCATCCATTAGTAAAAAAATGGTGGGCTTATATGGCTGATATTATGGATACCAATCCAGATAATTCTCCGATTGCCATTCCGTTAAAAGAAGTTTTTCATTTAGATTAAAAAATAATTTTTATAACTTCTTCGCTTTCAATGACAATAGACCACTTTGGGAAACCAAAATTGTTATTGCAGCGTTAAATTGAATCTTATTTAACCAAAAATACTAACTATGAACCATTCATCTGTAAAAATACTTGCCTTAATCGCATTTGGGGTTTTTGCTTCCGCGAATGCGCAGACAAATGATGTAACCACACCTTTGCATGCCATGCAGCCGGATTATGTAACGCCATATGTTGTTCCGGAAAAAAATAATATTGAGGCGGTTTTAAATCGAGTATATAATTTCCTTGAAGAAAATACCGCTTCAAAAGTGCTGCATGCAAATGACAACTCAGAAGTAAAAGATTTTAAAAAAGCAAAAGGGAAACTTATTTTTTCTCCCAGCTCTTTCAGGCTTACAAGCTACGAATGGGGCGTTACCTATGCCGGAATGCTTTTAGCATCTGAAGCAACAGGAAAAAAAGAATATGCAGAATATGCCAATAAGCGAATTAAATTAATTGCTGATATGGCTGAAAATTTTAAAAGTGAAAATCTACAAGATTCACCAATTCGCACCGTTTTAAAGCCACATGCATTAGACGATGCGGGAGCGCTCTGTGCTGCTTTCATCAAAGCAAAAAAAGCGGGATTAAATGCCAATGTTGACCCCGTTATCAATAACTTCATTAAATACATAAGCGAAAAAGAGCATCGTTTAAAAGATGGAACACTAGCCAGAAACAGACCGCAGAATAATACATTATGGCTGGATGATATGTTTATGAGTGTTCCTGCCTTAGCGCAAATGGGCAGTTATACAGGAGATAAAAAATATTTTGATGATGCGGTAAAACAAGTCAATCAGTTTTCAGAAAGAATGTTCAATAACCAGAAAGGAATTTACAAGCACGGTTGGGTAGAGTCAATGCAGGTGCATCCTGAGTTTCATTGGGCAAGAGCAAATGGATGGGCAGTGATGACTATGGTCGAATTATTGGAAGTGCTTCCCAAAAACCATCCAGGATATTCTCAGGTTCTAGCACAACTTCAAAAACATATCGGTGGGCTTATGCAGTATCAAGACGGAACTGGTTTCTGGCACCAATTGCTGGACCGAAACGATTCTTATCTTGAAACTTCAGCAACTGCCATTTATACGTATTCTATTGCAAGAGCGATTAATCGTGGTTATGTAGATAAACTGGCTTACGCACCAGCAGTTTTATTGGCGTGGAATGCGGTAGCCTCTAAAGTAAATGAAAAAGGTCAGGTAGAAGGAACCTGTGTAGGAACCGGAATGGCATTTGACCCTGCGTTTTACTATTACCGCCCTATAAATTTATATGCTGCTCACGGTTACGGACCCGTTTTATTGGCTGGAGCCGAAATAATTACGCTTTTAAAAAATAACCAATTTGAAATGAATGACAGTTCTATTCAGTTGAAAATTAAGGGGTAGGGGAGTTATGAGTTAAGAGTTATGAGTTAAGAATTATGAGTTAAGAGTTATAAGTTAAGGGTTATGATTTGATGGTTATATGGTATGCGAAAGAGTTTACCGTTCCAATTTTAAAACATAGCCCATAGTTTCAACTATGGGAATGCGATGATTTGTGCAATATGCTTTTATCATTTTAATTTTAAAACATAGCCCATAGTTTTAACTATGGGAAAACCGTGCTAAGGTTAATCAAAAACAAACAGATGAAATTCAAATCAATCTCCATTATATTTTTATTTTTTTTCTCGGCGACAGCTTTTAGTCAGATTGGGAAACGTTTTCCATCTGAGAAAAAGATAATCAAAGATCCTGTCACGGGTGTCGATTTGATCTTTTTGACTACGAAATCGGCAGGTGATTCGAAAACATATCCAACTCATCCGCAATGGACAGCAGACGGCGAGTGGCTTATTTTTAGAACTAAAAGAGCCAATGGTGATGCAGTTGCAGTCAATGAAAAATCGGGCGTGATGGTTCAGGTTACAGAAGGTGGTTACAGCGGTACTTTGTGTATGGCGCAAAAATCGATGAAATTGTATTATATGCGCAAAGGCGAAGAAAATACAATGCAGATTGTAGAAGTAAATCTGGACAACGTTTTTAAGGATAGTCAAGCTGGAAAAATGAAATCAGTTGCAGCTTACGAACGTATTTGCGGGATAATACCTTCAGAAATGGGAGCATCGGGAGATATGGCTTTGGATGCCGACGAAGACCGAGTCTATTTTAGAATCGGAAGAGAAGAAGCGGCAAAACATTTGGATCCGAACATTAAAATTGAAAAAAGCTTTGGTCCCAGAAATATGGGCGCAGGACCGGGCGGTATTGGCAGTATGAATATAAAAACAGGAGAGTTGAAACATGTAGTTTCGGTGCCGTTTCAGGTAGGCCATATTCAATCGAATATCTGGAATCCTGGCGAATTGGTTTTCTGCTGGGAAACTGGCGGTAAATCGCCTCAGCGCACTTGGACGGTTATGGCAGACGGTTCGGGTTTAAGGCCTTTGTATCCTGAATCGGATTATGAATGGGTGACACACGAAGCGGTAATTTCTAAAGATGAGGTGGCAATGGCTATTATGGGACACCGAAAAATAGATATTCAAAAAGAAGCTCCAGTTGAAGTTACCGAAAGTACAGAAGTCAGAAACCCGCAGAATCCAGGTCAAGAAAGCAATTGGGGAAACTCAGGAACACGAGAAAAACCAACAGGTTTAGCGATTGTAAATTTAAGAACCCGCGAAATGATTATTGCTGGACAAACTAAAAGTGGCAGCGGATTATGGCATGTACACGGTTCTGCTGACGGAAGATGGGCGGTTGGGGATGATTTCTCCAGAAGTTTATATTTAATAGACCGTAAAACCAACGAAATGATAATGCTGACAACAGGTCACAAACAAACCGCTGCAGACCATGTACATCCGACTTTTAACAGGGACGGAACTAAAATCCAAATTCAGTCGGCCATGCTTTCAGAAGATAACAGGACTATGAATATTTGTATTGTAAATGTGCCTAAAGAATGGTTGAAGAGGAAATAGCTTTGTAAAAAAACATCAAATTTTAAACCCCAAATTCCAATAAAAACAAAAATATAAACAATGAAAAAAACAGTATTCTGGATTATTTTCCTTGCCAATATCATTATTTCTTCTGCTCAAAAGTTGGAGAGGATGGATGCTGTTTATTCTGGAGTACCATGGTTTGACCAGAACGGAAATATTGTAAGCGCACACGGAGCTTGTGTTGTAAAAGAAAAGGAGACTTTCTATCTTTTTGGAGAAGCTCATTCTGACGATAGCAATGCATTTGCTGGATTTAATTGTTATTCTTCTAAAGACCTTTACAATTGGAGGTTTGAAAACATTGCACTTCCAGTACAAAAAGAAGGTAAACTAGGCCCAAATCGTGTTGGAGAAAGAATAAAAGTGATGAAATGTCCCAAAACGGCTGAGTATGTAATGTATATGCACGCCGATTCTTTAACCTATAAAGACCAATTTGTAGGTTATGCTGTTTCAAAAAACATAGAAGGACCTTATACATTTAAAGGCCCGCTTTTGTTTGAGGGAAAACCAATAAAAAAATGGGATATGGGAACTTTTCAAGACGATGACGGTTCAGGATATATTCTGGTTCATGGTGGTGAAATTTATAAATTAAGTGATGATTATAAATCGGTTACAGAAAAAGTGAACGAAAACATAACAACAGGTTTTGAATCGCCAACGATGCTTAAAAAAGACAATTTGTATTATTTTATTGGCTCGCATCTGACCAGCTGGGAACGAAATGACAATTATTATTACACTTCAAATTCAATTAAAGGGCCTTGGGAATCCCGTGGTTTAATCGCTCCCGAAGGAACATTGACGTGGAATTCCCAGTCGACTTTTGTTTTGCCTGTTCAGGGTTCTAAAACAAAAAGTTATATATTTATGGGAGACCGCTGGTCTTTTCCAAAACAGGCTTCTTCGGCAACTTATGTCTGGCAACCGCTTACTATTTCGGGAACTTCTTTAAAAATCCCAGAATATAAGGAAAGCTGGCAGATTGACTTACAAACGGGAATTGTAGCTGTACCAAAAAATGCAGATAAAATTGTAAAGAATACAGATTCTAAAATTAAATATTCTGGCAAGTGGAATCATGCTGTAAAAGAGAATAGGATTTCAGAAAGCAAATCAGATGATAAAGAGGCTTCATTTTCGATTCAATTTAAAGGACAGCAGATTGGTTTTTCGAGTTTTGTTGGTCGTGAAAATGGTTATGCCAAAGTTGTTGTTACAGATGAAAAAGGAAAAATAGTTAACAGCGCAACGGTAGATATGTACAGCAAAAATGCAATGGAAGCAACAGTTTATAAATCTCCAGTCTTAAAAAAAGATAATTATACATTGACAGTTTATGGAACTGGAGAAAGACCCAATTGGTCAGACAAAAGAAAATCAAATTACGGCAGTACAGGAAATTACATATCTGTAACTCAAATTGCTATTAGATAATAAAATAAAAATAGGATACAATGAAAAAGTTTTTCACTTTAGTTTTTTGCGTTTTGGGAATGGTTCAAAACGCTTCTTCACAAAAATACAGCAATGACAAGTTTCCTGATGGAAGCGAAATTACGCCATGGTTTAAAGATTATACCAAACTGGAACTTAAAAATCTAGGCAAACAGTATAAAATTACAGACCATGGCGTGAGGACAGACAGTACCAAAATGCAGACAGCGGCCATTCAGAAAGTGATAGACAAAGCAGCTGCAAACGGCGGTGGCGTAATTGTGATTCCAAAAGGCGTTTTCCTAAGCGGTGCTTTGTTTTTTAAGCCTAAAACAAAATTGTATATCAGCGAAGGCGGCGTCTTGAAAGGTTCAGATAATATCGCTGATTTTCCGATTATGGCTTCTAGAATGGAAGGGCAGAATTTAGATTATTTCCCAGCTTTGGTCAATTCGTACGGAGTTGATAATTTTTCAATTTCAGGAAAAGGAACTATCAACGGAAACGGAAAAAAATATTGGGATGCTTTTTGGGCGCGTCGTAAAGAAAATCCAAAATGTACGAATTTGGAAGTTTCGAGACCAAGATTGGTATTTGTGTGGAATTCAAATAATGTGCAGTTTCAGGATGTGAAATTGATTAATTCTGGTTTTTGGACGAATCATTTTTACAAATGCAACAATGTTAAACTGCTCGATTTGTATATTTTTTCTCCGCATATTAAGGACAAAGCACCAAGCACTGACGCTATTGATGTAGATATCTGCACCAATGTTTTAGTTAAAGGCTGTTATATGTCGGTTAATGATGATGCCGTTGCGCTTAAAGGCGGAAAAGGTCCTTATGCAGACCAAGACCCAAATAATGGAGCAAACAAAAATATTATCATCGAAGACTGTAATTTCGGTTTCTGCCATTCAGCTTTGACTAATGGAAGCGAAGCAATTCACAATAGAAATGTAATTATGCGTAATTGTAAAATTGACGGCGCTTCAAGATTATTATGGCTGAAAATGAGACCTGACACGCCACAGCGCTACGAATACATCAGAGTTGAAGATATCAAAGGAGAAGCAAAAACAGGATTGGCGGTTTTTGCCTGGAAACAATTCTTTGATTTAAAAGGACGTCCCGATATTCCGCTTTCTTACGGCGATAATGTGACTATGAAAAACATCGAATTGAAATGCGATACTTTTTACGGAGTAGAAAACGACCCGAATGTTCGTTTGTCTAATTTCACTTTTGAAAACTTAAATATAGAATCTGCAAAAACAAATATTGATAAAAGTTTGATAAATGGTGTGACTTTTAAAAATGTTTATTTGAATAAGCAACTTGTGGATTAAAGGTTCTAAGATGCTAAGCTTCTAAGGTGCTAAGGTTTAGAATTGAAAAAATCCAAAAGATGAAAGAGATTAGTTTTGATTTTTACAAAATTTAACCCAAACCTTTAAAATTAAATTGAATTGCCTCCATCTTTAGCTGGAGGTATTGAACATGTCATGCAAAAATGGCTTTAGCCAAATAATGAGTTTCCTAAAAAATGACTTTGTGCCTTAGCGCCTTCGTGGCAAAAAAAAAACAACAATAATGAAAAAAACACTGCTATTAATTTTCTCAATTTTATCTATAAATGTCTTTTGCCAAAATAAAAATGCAACTGAGTTTTTAATTGCAGATTCCAATCATGCAGTAAATATTTTCATTGACAAAAACACGGATTCACTAATAGTTTGGGCTGTAAACGAACTCGCAGATGACATTAAGGAAATAACAGGAAAACGTCCTGAAATTGTTACTGTAAATGACGTTTCTAAAAAAGGAATTTATGTTGGTCAGGTTTCTTCAAAATTATTTCAATCCAAAAGTAATGAGAAAGAATTAGCGAATCACTGGGAAAAATTTTCCATTAGAAAAGAAAAAGATAATCTTCTGATTGTTGGTTCAGATGTCAGAGGAACAGTTTATGCAATTTTTGAAACCACCAAACGTCTCGGAATTTCTCCTTGGAAATGGTGGGCAGATGTTCATCCGTTAAAAAAAGAAAATCTTTTGTTGCCTCTTCCGTCAAAAGGAATTGTTGAAGCGCCATCAGTACAATATAGAGGTATTTTTTTAAATGACGAAGACTGGGGATTACAACCATGGGCAGCCAAAACTTTTGAACCAGAAACAGGAGATATCGGCCCTAAAACCTATGAGAAAATTTTTCAGTTGCTCCTGCGTTTAAAAGCGAATACAATCTGGCCCGCGATGCATCCTTCTACAAGAGGTTTTTTTACCCTTTCGGGGAATAAGGAAATGGCGCAGCGATATCGAATTGTGATTGGTTCTTCTCATGCCGAACCTATGCTTCGAAACAATGTTGACGAATGGAAACCGAAAATTTATGGCGATTACAATTATTTTACGAATAAATCTCAGGTCGATAAATATTGGCAGGAGCGATTGGATGAATTAAAATCGGCTCAAAATGAAACAATTATGACCTTAGGAATGCGTGGTGTTCATGACAGTAAAATGGAAGGCGCAAAAGATTTAAAGGAATCGATTTCAATGGTCGAGAAGATTATTCTGAATCAACGCGAAATGCTTTCAAACACTTTTAAAAAACCGCTTTCAGCCATTCCTCAGGCTTTTGTTCCGTATAAAGAAGTATTGGAATTATACGATAACGGACTCAAAGTTCCAGACGATATAACCCTTGTCTGGCCTGATGACAATTACGGTTACATTCGTCGTTTGAGCAGTCTCGAAGAGCAAAAGCGAACAGGAGGAAGCGGTGTGTATTACCACATTAGTTATTGGGGACGTCCTCATGATTATCTTTGGCTGAGCACCACACAGCCAGGTTTGATTTGGTACGAAATGACAAAAGCCTATCAAAATGGTGCAAAAAAAATGTGGATTGTAAATGTTGGAGATATTAAACCAGCAGAATACGATACTGAGTTTTTTCTGGATTTAGCTTGGAATGTCAACAGTATTAAATCGGATGGAATTGATGAATATCTTAAAAACTGGACAGCAAGAGAGTTTTCTGCCGAAGTAAGTGAAGAGTCAGCATTAATTATAAAAGAATATTACCGTTTAGCAATGCTCAGAAAACCTGAATATATGGGATGGAGCCAGACAGAACCGACAACTCCCGTTAAATTTTCTGATTTTTCTGAAGAAGAGTCCTTAAACCGAATAAAAGTTTATGAAAATCTAGTCCAAAAAATAGACGAACTGGAAAAGCTTATTCCTGAGGAAAGGAAAGACGCTTGGTTTCAGTTAATGGTTTATCCTGTTAAAGGTGCTGCTTATATGAATTATAAATTTTTATATTGGAATTTAGCAGCTATGGTTTCAGATGTAACTCAAAAAGAAAAGTATAATACTTTGGCTACTCAGGCTTTTGAGAAAATTCAGGAATTAACTCGTTTTTATAATGAAAAAGCAAGCAATGGCAAATGGAATTATATGATGTCGATGCAGCCGAGAAAATTACCTGTTTTTGAAGCAGTTAAAACTAGTGAGGTTTCTAAAGAAAAGGCAGTAAAAACATCGAATAGAATTTATATTCAAGCAGACCAATTTACTTCCAAAAAAGAGGTAGAAAATTATCAATGGAAAACAATTCAAGGTTTAGGATATAGTGATAATGCGGTGACTTTATTTCCGTTTACGCAGCGTTATTTTAAAAATGAAAAACCGTCTGTTTCTTATGAATTTGAAATTGAAAAAGCCGGAGATTATGAAATTGAAGTACGTCTGCTTCCAACTCATTCCAATAATTTTGACCATGAAATCGGAATTAAGGTAGACGGAAATAATACAGAATACTTTAAAATAAACACAAAAGACCGAGATAAAACTTGGAAAGAAAATGTGCTTAGAAATAGTGCAATCGTAAAAATTCCAGCCACAAATCTTTCAAAAGGAAAACATAACGTTAAGATTGAAGTCAATCAAACTGGAATTGTACTTGACCAATTAGCAGTTTACTTAGCTGCTGAAGGAGGAACTTATGAAATTCCATTGAAATAAAATTTAGCTCAAAAGCAAAACTCTCTTTTTGTAAGCTTCGGAGAAGCGAAATATTTATAGAAAAATTAAATGTTTACAATGGAAAGCTCCAGAGGAGCGACATATAGTGCGGATTGTAAAAATCATGTTGATAATCTAAAGTTTATTTAACCACAAATTACACAAATTTTCGCAAATTAATTTGTGGGAATTTGTGGCTAAAACAAGTTTCCAACCTTAAGAACTTCGAGTTACTGCCTGCTTTATTTCGGGATTTCAATATAATCCCTCAAATTGCAGTTTTTTAGTTTTTGAATGCTTTCAGCCACAGTAAGCGCGTTCATTTGTGCGCCTTCCAAACCAGTATGCGTATGGTCTTTTGGGAAAAAAGCTTTTACCTTTTCTTTTCCGAGTAACTCATATTTTTGCGCCACAATTTCATTCAAATCAATGTAGAGAACATTTTGTTTTTCTGCAGCAATTTTAGACCAATTGCCATAAGTATCAGTTCTTCGTTGTACTTTATCATTTGGCCATTCATTTCGAGGCGTCTGGCTAAGAACGATTGGAATTGCGCCTTTTTCTTTGGCTTCGCGAATGAATTTCTCCATATACCAGCCAAAAGTATGAACAATTTCTTTAGTTCCGTCCGGACGAGTAACTTCCTGTGTTTCTTCGCCGTTTCCTTTCAAAGAACCTCTGAATTTTTCTTTATCAATATCGCCGGCATCATTATGTCCAAATTGAATCAGAATAAAATTTCCAGGTTCCAGCTGGTTTTTAACTTCAGTCCATAAACCTTCATAGTCAAAAGTTCTGGTGCTTCTGCCACCACGTGCTTTATTGATTACTTTAATTCTGGTTGTATCGCAATATTGAGGAAACGGAACTCCCCAACCCACAGCATCAGGATTATTGTTATTGTTAGCCATAGTCGAATCGCCTATCAAAAAGACTTTTTTCTTGGTAGGAAGTACAATTTTTGGATTGTTTAGAATGTATTTTTTTAGGGAATTTTTACTGTTTTTCAGTTCATCAATAATAACAGAAGCCGAAAGAACAGCTCCTTTTGCCGAAGTATGCGTGTGGTCTTTTTTATAGAAATAAGTGCCTGTAACTTTTGTTTCTCCAAATTTTTCCATTTCGAGAGCCATTTTTTCGTTCAGGTTGATAAAAGTTACCTTTTCCTTTTCCGCAATTTGTTTAGCCCATAATCCGTAAGATTTATCATTTCGTGGTACTTTTCCGTCCTGCCAGTCATTGCGTGGAATAGGAGAGCAGATAATCGGAATGGCGCCTTTTGATTTTGCTTCACGAACTACCTTCTGAATATACCAGCCATAAGTATGTACAATTTCATGTTTTTTGGTCAAGATATTGTCTATTTCTTCGGTTTCAGAACCAATTCCTTTAATGGTTCCTCTTGCACGCAGACTGTCATTTACGGGGCCATTGTCATTATGTCCAAACTGAATCAGTACATAATCTCCTTTTTTTAGTTTATTTAAGACTGCCGTCCAAAGTCCTTTATCCTGAAAGGTACGGCTGCTGGTGCCTCCCAAAGCATGATTTTCAATCCTGATTTTTGTTGTATCCAGATATTGCCCAATAAAATCTCCCCAGCCCCAAAGACCGCCGGCTCCATCTCCTTTTCCATTTTTCACAGTCGAATCTCCAACCATAAAAAGAGTAGGTTTATTGTCTTGTTTTGATGTAAAATTGAAAAATAATACAGCCAAAAGTAGTACAGAAAGTATTTTAAATAATTTCATGTTTTGAATTATAATTTATGAATAATGTTGTGCTTGTTTGCTTAACCGCAAAGTTCGCAAAGGTTTTACGCAATGAGCGCAAAGCTTTGCGAACTTATTTTTTTCAGTATAAGCAGATAAAATCTTTGCGTTCTTTGCGGTTAAAAGATTTAGTCCTTAAACTTGAAATTAAATCTTATCTCTAAAATCAAACCATAGATTCATTTTTATCCCGTCATCTCCGCTTTTGATGCGGATATTGGTTGGCTGACTTTGAGGTCCTTGCTGTTCAAGAGGTTTAAAATCTCTCATGGCCGGAATTTCATACATAAACGAAATATCTCCCTCAGGAAAAGCTGGCTGTGGATAACTGCCTGGGAAACCATTTTTAGGTAAATCAGGAGTAAATAATCTCAAAAATAGATTATCTGATTCGCTGAAAACTTTAAAAGAAGAAGCTCCAGCTTTTAAATTCGCTCCAATGACATTAGCATGATACCCTTTAAATTCAGGATACACCAAATTTTCAAAACTTTCTCCTGTTATCGTAGTATTATAATCTTTCTCCCAAATTCCGTAGGTTGTGCCTTTTATTCTATTTTTCCAAACACGATATGGCCCTCTTCCAAACCATTTCATTCCCGTAACATCCTTTTCAGGAAAACTGAAAGTAATTCCGAAAGAATTGATTTTATCTTCAAAAAATGCTCCGTCAAAACCATCAAAACCGCTTGGTGCTTTTTCGTTTTTCAGTACAATCATTTCCATTTTAAATCTTCCGTCAGCTTCCATAGTCCATTTTATAGTTGAAATTCCACCAACATAGGAAACCAGACAAACTGCTTTATCTCCTTCTTGTGAAACTTGAATGTCTTTTAGTTTCGTTTTCATCCCGATAGGACGCGGGCCATTTGTTAATGGAATAGTTGCAATTCCGTTTTTAACAGAAGTAATTTCTCCATTAGCAGCATTGAGAACGACGTTAACATCATTTCCTTTTAAAATAACTTCGGTTGCAGTTTTAATTGCCGACGCTTTTGCTTTTGTATTTTGAACGGCTAAAAACTTATTGGCGTAAAAAAGCGCTTTATGAATCGGCCATGTCCAAGTATAAATTTCTTTATTAAACTGGTCATAAGCGGTAATGGAAAGTACATCTCCTTCTGCAAAATTGTTTGGAACGGCAAACTGAATTTTACGTGTTTCTCCCGGATTTATATCTGGAATTTGAATTTTACCAGAACTTATTGTTTGTGCATTTTTATTGCTGTACAAAACGTCTGCATCAGATTTTAGGACTTTAAATTCCATTCTGCAAGAGTTCAGATTACTAAATAAATAATCATTCGTAATCAGAAAAGAACCGTCAAAATCTGGAGTTACTTGTTTTGGTTGAAACTGTATTGGTGCCCAAACTTCCTTTACAGTATAATAACTACCTTCTTTTTCGCGATGAGGCCCTAAAATTCCATCGGCGGCTAAAGAACCTTTCGAATCAAATTTTACATCTCCGGTCCAGTCAGAACGTTTTACGGCTTCGTCGAGCATTGCCCACATAAAGCCTCCAGCAAAAAGCGGACTTTCTTTGTAGCGGTTCCAGAAATCCTCCAATGCGGCTCCATGTCCGTTATCATAAGTTCCGTGCATGAATTCGGTTGGAAAAAACACATTCTCGCCCGCATTAAAACGATGCATTCCGGTTAAGTAAGTTGGATAATGATGCGTATCCCAGCCATTAAAATCAGCCCATGGATGAATCACAATTCGTTTCTGCGGGTCTTTTTCAGCAAAAACTTTATCAACTTCATAATTCCAGCCGCCTTCATTTCCATTGTCCCAGATAATTACAGATGGATGATTGACGTCACGTGTTACCATTTCGCCCACCAGTTTTGTTCCCGTTTCAGTATCGTATGAGTTTTGCCAGCCTGCCAATTCATTCAAAACGAAAATCCCAAGAGAATCACAAACCTCTAAAAAGTGTTCGTCCGGAGGATAATGCCCGCGGACAGCATTCATATTCATATCTTTGATTAGTTTTCCGTCCAGTTCACTGATGCGTTTGCTGGTGCTTCGTCCTCCTTCAGGCCAAAACGAATGACGGTTAATTCCCTTCATGACAATTTTAGTTCCGTTTACATAAATCCCGTCCTGTTTTTTAAACTCTAGAGTCCTGAAACCAATTTTTTTGCTGTATTCATGAATTACATTTCCGTTTTGTTTTAAAACCAATTGTAATTCGTATAAATTTGGGTTTTCCGGATTCCAAGGTTTAATGTTTTTCCATTGTGCTGCTATAGTTTCTTTAGTAGTTTTCGCTTTAAGCGGAAAAGAAAAAGTTTCCAGATTTTCTCCATTTAAACCTTTTAAAGATGCTTCTAAAGTACTGTTTTTCGCAATGTTTTTTAAGTCCAAATCAACTGTGATGCTACCATCCATTTTCGGATTTACAGCTATATGCTGGATATTGGTTTTTGGAGAAACTTCCAGCCAAACCGGACGATAAATGCCTCCAAACAACCACCAGTCGGCTCTTCTTTCAGCTGCATTAACCGATTTATTGGCAGAGTGTTTCCAGACATGAACTTCCAAAGTGTTTTTGGCACCATAGGTCAATAACGACGAGATATCATATTTAAACTCATAAAAACCGCCTTGATGAATAGCGCCTGCCAGTTTTCCGTTTACTTTTACCTCAGTGTCCGTCATGGCACCGCCAAAAACAATCTTCATTTCCTTGTCCTTGTAAGACGCTGGAACTTCAAATTCATATTTATACAAACCCTCTTCTTTGCTTGGTTCTTTTTGGTTTAGTTCTTTATACCAGCGTCCGTAGGTATATTCTCCAAAACCTTCCAATTCCCATTGAGAAGGGACATTTATTTTTGACCATTTTTTACTGTTATTACCGTCGGTGCAGTAAAAATCCCATTGTACAGGATGTTCAAAATCTTTTCCCGAAAGATAAATTTTGTCAGTCTGCTGCGCTGTACCGTTTAGTGAAATAAAAATAGCCAGTGCCGTAATAAACTGAATTTTAAGTTTTTTTAGTTGCATAAAAGTGGGTTCTTGGGTTAGTTTCCATCTGGTTTAGAAATTTCAAAACGGGCACTCATTGGCAGTGTCCAGCTTGAAATATAGTTAGGTTTGTTCGGATTATATTCCGGAATATCTTTTTTGATTTGTTTTTTCAAAGGAACGTCAAGCTGACGAATTCCTCTAATTACACAAAGTGCAATTTCGTTGGCTCCAAAACTATTAAAATGTGTGTTGTCATCTAGTGCTTTTTCCTGACCAGGAAAGGTGTTGGCAGGATATTGCACAAAAGCTTTTCTGGATACTTCGTCGCCCCAGGTTTCGTAAAGCTCGGTTGTCATTTTTGTAATATCAATAAGAGCTGTATTGTTTTTTTGAGCTACGGTGCGCATAGCTGGAGGAAAATCGCCATGTGTATCTTTTAATGTACCATTTTCATTAAAAAAACGGCGCTGTGTTGGAGTAACTAAAATCGGAATTGCTCCTTTATCTTTAGCAACCTGAGCAAATTCAGTCAGTAAATTGGAATACGATTCCCATGGGCCGTTGCCGGCCCCTTTGATTTTTTCATCATTATGACCAAATTCCACAAAAAGATAATCTCCTTTTTTGATTTGGGAAAGTATTTTTTTCAAGCGGTTACTGGCTTTAAAAGAACTCAAAGAAGAACCCGAATACGCATAATTTGCCACAACAACATTTTCATTAAAATAGTTCGTAATAAATTGTCCCCAAGATGCCCAAGGCTCTACATCTTGGTCGGTAACTGTAGAATCTCCGGCTAGATAGAGAACCGTTAAATTGTCTTTTTTTGTGATTTTGATACTTTGAACGGCTGTTTCGCCTAAAAATTCCAGTGTCAGTTTATCATCCCAATCTAAGATGTCTTTTTCGCGGTCTTTAAGAGTAACACTCAGATTGTCATCAATTTTAGGATTTCTAACATTTACATTAAAAATCTGTAATGCTGATTTTCCTTTTGCAACAACAAACTCATTAACCATTAATCGACGAGATTCTGCTTTTATGGTTGTTTTAAGGTCTTTTTGAGGATTTCCTAAAACTACTTCAACTTGATAATTCCCTTCAGGAAGTTTTACAGAAAAGTAGACAGGTTTTTCAATAGAAAAAGAATTGGAGTTTAATTTTAGGTTGGACTCGGTATTAAAATCAAATCCATATCCTAAATCAGATTGGTATTTTAAAGATTTTGTTACCGCAATTCCTTTTTTGATTTTTAAATCGCTGCCAAACTGAAAAAGCCATGGCTTTTTTATACTGTCTTCCAAAACGGTTTTGGCCGTGTAGCTATTTTTAGCAGAGCTGCTCGCAAACACAGGAAACGACATCAAAATAGAAAACAAGAATAAATACGAATATGTGAAAATTTTAGTCAAATTTTTAAGATTTTAATTTATTTCATTTTCAAATCTAATTGTTCTTGTTTTTAATAGTATCCTGTACTATGATGTTAAAAAATGATGAAAAAAGTAAGGATTTATTGCATAAGTCAGGTATGTACAGGATACGATGTATATAAAAAACAAAGAAATTGCATCAATATAATATTGAATTGATAAAAAAATCAATAAATATTTTCGTTATGTGTTTATTTTAAAAATATAACTTTTTTCGCCATTCTATGAAAGCTAAAACATGCCGTATTGCTGTATTTTCTGCCATTTTTTTCTTCCATTCCTTAATAATAATCGGACAGGAGAAAACGGTGCGCAAGATTCATTATGCACCTGAAGGAAATAGTTTTGTATTAAAAAACGGCACTAGAAAATTTAATAGAGCACTTTATGGTTCCAATACCGCATTTAGAGCAGAAGCGGGAGATTTGCCAGAATTTGCGCTGTACATGCCAGGAATGGGCGGCAATCTTAAATTAGGTTTAATAAGCGGAAAAGACAGCAGATGGATTACTGAATCATCAAAAATTCAAACCAGTTATGTTTTAGGAACCATGCATTATGAAATTCAAGATGCTCTTTTAGGAACTGGAAAACTGTCGATTGATGCCGTGGCTTTACGAGATAAAGAGGGTTTTATTTTGAAAGTATCAGGTGTCAATGTGCCAAAAGATTGCAGTCTCGTCTGGGTTTACGGTGGCGCGACAGGGAAAAAATTCAGTCGTGACGGAGATATCGGAGCCGACCCTGAATCGGTTTTTTATCTGAAACCCGAATATTGCGTGAACAATAAATATACTTTACAAAAACAGTCTTTTTTGCTGGAATATGGTTCAGAAAGCAACAAGGAAAAAACGGGAAACAACAAGAGTTTAAGAGGATATTTTCCGGATTCCACAGTTCGTTTAGCTAATGCTGAAAAACAGAATTCGCCTTTAGAATTGCTCAGTTCTGAGTCGCAATCGCTTATGGTTGTTACGGGAAAAGTAAACAGCCTTCAAAACGAAAATTATTGGCTTCTGACACCTGAAAAAATACAGAATCTTACGCAAAAAAATATTGCATCACTTTATGAAGAAGCTGTTCAGCAGACAACAGTTTTAGCCAATAGAGTAAAGGTGGTTACTCCAGACCCTTATATCAATACATTGGGTGGAGCCCTTGCAATTGCTTCTGACGGAATATGGGAAAGTCCAGCTTACTTGCATGGCGCAGTGGCATGGAGAATGTACCTCAATGCGTGGCGTGGTGCTTACACGGCTGACCCTTTGGGTTGGCATGACCGTGCAAAATCTCATTTTAAGAGTTATAGCAACTCACAAGTTACAACTCCTGAGAGTGGCCCAGTTGTGTTTGATGCTGAAAAAAATCTTGCGAGACAGAAAGAAGAAATGGGAACATCCATGTTCAGCAGCGGCTACATCAGCAGAAATCCAAACAAGAATACTGTTGCTCATCATTATGATATGAATCTCGTTTTTATTGACCAAATGTTGCGTCATTTTAAATGGACTGGAGATACCGATTTTATGAAGGAAATGTGGCCTATACTTCAGAGGCATATTAACTGGGAAAAACGAAATTTCGATGCAGACGGCGACGGCCTTTATGATGCCTATGCCTCAATCTGGGCGAGCGATGCGCTTCAATATAGTGGAGGTGGCGTAATTCATTCTTCGGCTTATAATTATTATGCTAATAAAACCATTGCCGCTGTCGCTCAAGAATTAAAGGTTGATGCGCTTCCGTTTTCAAAAGAAGCTGATAAAATTTTAAAAGCTTCGAATCAGATTTTATGGCTTCCTAAAAAAGGAATTTTTGCAGAATATAAAGACGCTTTAGGAAATAGATTATTGCATGAAACTCCTGGAATCTGGAGCATTTACCACACGATTGATTCAGAAATGGCTACACCTTTTGAGAGTTTTCAGATGTTAAATTATGTAGATAAACAGATTCCTCGCATACCTATTCAAGCAGAAGGATTAGATAGGACTGACTTATTCACTATCAGTACGACCAATTGGCAACCTTATACGTGGTCGGTCAATAATGTGGCATTAGCGGAACAATTGCACACCGCTTTGGCTTTCTGGCAGGGAGGACAAGCTGAAAAAGCGTATCATTTATGGGAAAGTGCTTTGATAGAAAGTATGTATCTCGGAGCTTCGCCAGGCGCTTTCGAACAGCTTTTGTACCAAGATGCGATGCGTGGCGAGTTGTATCGTGATTTTGCCGACCCAATCGGAATGGCTTCAAGGACTTTGGTTGAAGGACTTTACGGAATTCAGCCTGACGCTTTAGCAGGAACTTTGACTATTTCTCCTGGTTTTCCTTCTCAGTGGAATCAAGCTTCAATTGAAATTCCAGATATTTCATTTTCTTTTAAGAGGGAGAATAAAAAAGACAGTTACAAAATCGAAAATCGTTTTGCGTCCAAAATGAGTTTAAAGTTGCTTTTGGATGCGCCCTATGATAAAATCCAAAGTATCATGATAAATGGCAAAATTGCTTCCTACAAAGCAATTTCAGAAAGCATCGGAAAGCCGAAAATTTGTATTGAATTGCCGTATAGTGCTGTTTATGATGTGGTTGTGAATTGGAAAGGTTTTCCATTAGAAACAAAAAAGCAGACACCATTTTATACCAGCGGACAAGATTTGCATATGATGACTTTTAAAGCCGAAATTCTTTCGGTTTACGACCCGCAGTCGGTTTTGAGTACTATTTCGAAAACTCAAAATGAGCTTCATGGCAAGGTTAATGGGGAAGGAAACAGCGTGTTTTTTATAAAACTGAAACAAGGCGAAATGTCTTGGTGGCATCCTGTTGAAGTTAATTTTAAACCAAAATTAGAATCTACAGCCAAACTTACAGAAGGAAATACTTTAGAAATTTCCATTAAAAACAATACTGTAAAAAAGATTGTAGGTTCTTTGGTTTTGAATACGAATGAAAAAGCCAGTCAGCCAATTAATTTTAATGTATTAGAAAAGAAAACAGTTCAAATTCCAATTCAGGATTTAATGCCGGGAACTAACAGATTTGAGATTAAGAACGGCAATTCATCCATTCAAAATATGGAAATAATCAATTGGGATATTCCGTTTTCGGCTTCCAATAAACAGGAATCGATAATTCTTTCGTCTTATTTTAATGCTAAAGTTACCGATGTTTTTACCAATGAATATCTTTCACCAAGACCTAAAACAACAACATTACAGCTTCCTAAACAAGGAATTGGCAATT
The DNA here is from genome assembly GCF_004634245.1 of Flavobacterium foetidum. Classification (GTDB taxonomy): domain Bacteria; phylum Bacteroidota; class Bacteroidia; order Flavobacteriales; family Flavobacteriaceae; genus Flavobacterium; species Flavobacterium foetidum. The sequence continues at coordinate 380,520 of NZ_SJTF01000003.1, read as the reverse complement.
GGTGTTATCCCAATTTGGAAGTAAAAATTGACGACAACGGCCTTCGTGAAAAAGCCAAAAATAAAGACCAAATAACTTCTCCCGAAGGAATTGTATTTAACACACCTTCTGCATCAGACAAAAAAAATATTGTTTTCACTTCCATGTGGGATAATTATCCAGAAAGTGTTTCGATTCCGTTATCTGGAAAAGCTTCGCATGTTTATTTTATGGTCGCGGGAACTACAAATCCAATGCAGAGCCGAATGACAAATGGCGAAATCACAGTAAATTACACAGACGGGACTTCGGAAGTTTTAGTACTTAAAAATCCAGAAAACTGGTGGCCAATTGAGCAGGATTATTTTATTGACGGACTTGCCTTTACCACCGATGCTCCAAAACCACCAAGAGTTTATCTAAAATCGGGAGAAATTTCGAGAGATTTTAAAGACTTTAAACCGATAAAAGGACTGACTAATTATGGTGTTGAAGGCGGTGCGGGAACGATTTTGGATTTGCCTTTAGATAATAATAAAACATTAAAAAGTTTGACTTTGAAAACCATTGCGAATGATGTGGTCATTGGTTTGATGAGTTTGACTTTGATTAGATAATAATATGAAACAGCTTGAGATTTAACCGCAAAGCACGCAAGTTTTTTTTGCTTTTGGAATTCTAAAAAAACGCAAAGTCCGCAAAGCTTTGTGTAGATAAAGCTTTGCGGACTTTGCGTTTTAAAACGTAATGTTTAGTAAAAAAACTTGCGTGCTTTGCGGTTAAAATTTCATTTCAATTAGAAACCAAAAAACTAACCCAATGAAAAAATATCAATTAATTATCGCAGCTTTATTTTCGATTTCGTTGTCGGCACAACAGAAAATAAACCGCAAAGCCTTGGTAACACGACATAATGTTCAAATTACAGCCATCGACACACTGGCTTCTTTAACAGTCGGGAATGGCGCTTTTGCCTTTACGGTAGACGCAACGGGATTGCAGACTTTTCCCAAAACCTATCAAAACGGAATTCCATTAGGAACACAGTCAGAATGGGGTTGGGACAGTTATAAAAATGTAAACGGTTATAAGTTTTCAGAGACTTTAAGAGATTACAAACAATACGGAAGAGATATTTCATACACGGTTCAGATTAAGGAACCGGCGAGAAGAGTGGAGGCGGTAAACTGGTTTAGGCAGAATCCGCATTTATTGCAATTGGGAAATTTAGGTTTTGAAATCACTAAAAAAGATGGAAGTCTTGTGCAACCAAGCGACCTTAAGGCGATTTCTCAAAAATTGAATTTATGGACAGGCGAAATTGAAAGCTATTTTGAAGTGGAAGGAACTCCGGTAACCGTTTATACTGCTTCGCATCAGGAAAAAGACGAAATAGGAGTAAAAGTAAAATCGACTTTATTGAAAGAAAAACGACTGAAAATCAGTTTACGTATTCCTTTTCCAACAGGAGATTGGGCTGATATGGGAACAAAATGGGAAGGCAAACAGGATTATAAAAGTACTTTGTCTGAAAAATCTAAAACGCAGGTGGTTGTAACCCATGTGATGGACAGCATTTCATACAATGTGAGTTTAAACTGGAAAGGAAACGCGCAGATTAAGAAAACAGGGGAACATTATTTTGTTTTAGAACCTTCAAATACAGATACTTTTGAATTAAGCTGTTTGTTCGCTTTAGCGGAAAAACCAGTTTCAAATTCTTCTTTTTCGGTTATTGAAAACAGCAGCAGCAAAGGCTGGGAACAATTTTGGAAAAGCGGTGCAGCAGTTGATTTTTCGGGAAGCACAGACCCTCGTGCCAACGAATTGGAACGCAGAGTAATTTTGTCGCAGTATCTAACCAAAGTGCAATGTGCAGGAAAAGTGCCTCCGCAAGAAACGGGTTTAACCTATAACAGTTGGTATGGAAAACCGCATTTGGAAATGCATTGGTGGCACGGTGTTCATTTTGCGCTTTGGAACAGAGCAGATTTATTAGAAAAAAGTCTTCCGTGGTATCAGAAAGTTTTTGATAAAGCAAAAAATATTGCCAAAAGACAAGGTTTTGAAGGAGCAAGATGGCAGAAAATGACCGATCCTGATGGTAACGAAAGTCCGTCCTCTGTAGGTTCGTTTTTGATTTGGCAGCAACCGCATTTTATTACCTATGCCGAATTGCTGTATCGCAATAAACCCGAAAAAGCAACTTTAGATTTATACAGCGAAAGAGTTTTTGCAACCGCAGATTTTATGGCTTCGTTTGCGAATTACGATGCTAAAAAAGACCGTTATGTTTTAGGGCCGGGCGTTATTCCTGCGCAAGAACGTTTTAAGGCAATGGAAACTTTTAATCCGACTTATGAGTTGGCGTATTGGAACTGGGCTTTGAAAACGGCAATTGCATGGAAGAAAAAATTAAACCAAAAAGTACCTGAAAAATGGGAAACGGTTTTGGCGAAATTGTCTCCATTGCCAATTTCAGATAACGTTTATCTGGCGACAGAAAGTGCAACAGATTCGTATACCAATCCGGAATTTAAAACCGACCATCCTTCCGTTTTGGGAACTTTCGGAATGCTTCCTGAAACTTCTTTATTGGATAAAAAAATCATGAAAAACACTTTCGATTTAGTTTGGAATACTTGGTCTTGGGATAAAACTTGGGGTTGGGATTTCCCAATGACCGCCATGTCTGCCGCTCGTCTGAAAATGCCAGAAAAAGCAATTGATGCCTTGTTTATGAATGTGACAACGAATACCTATTTAAAAAACGGGCATAATTATCAAGCAGAACGTTTAACGCTTTATCTCCCTGGAAATGGCGGATTGCTGACCGCAGTAGCGATGATGTGCGCAGGCTGGGATGGAACAAATGAAGAGAATCCGGGTTTCCCTAAAGATGGAACATGGAAAGTAAAAAGCGAAGGATTCCAAAAAATGTTTTGATTCTAAAGGCTCTAAGTTCTGAGATTTTTTGTCTTATTGTTAAGTACAGTTTGTCATTCTGGTTTCTATGACAAGAATACCTGAAAAATCTGTGCTAATCTGCCAAAATCATTTTAAATCTGCGTGAAATTTTCATAATAAATCATCAATCATGAAAAATATAATTCTATTAATAGTTTCATTTTTAACGGTTTCTGTTTTTGCGCAAAGACAGATGGAAGACCTAGACCGCGGTCTTATTGCCATTAAAGACAAAGGACAGTTTTTTATCAGCTGGAGGGTTTTAGGAACAGACCCAGACGATTTGGCTTTTAATTTATATCGAAAAAACGGTTCTGGAAAAGCAGTGAAATTAAATGACAAACCGATAACTGGCGCAACAAACTTTGTAGATACCAATGCTAATCCTCAAGAAGAAAATACTTGGTTTGTAAAAACGGTTTTAAAAGGAAAAGAATCTGATGCAAAAGGAAGCTTTACGATTCCGGCTTCGAGTCCTGATAAAGATTATTTGTCGATTGTCTTAAAACAAATTGAAGGTTATACGGCAAATGATCTTTCGGTGGGTGATTTGGATGGTGACGGAAAGTACGATTTTGTGGTGCACATGACCGGTAAAGGACACGACAATTCTCATACCGGAATTACCGATCCGCCTATTTTTCAGGCCTATACTTTGGAAGGTAAATTTTTGTGGGAAATCAATTTAGGAAAGAACATTCGCGAAGGCGCACATTATACGCAGTTTATGGTGTACGATTTGGATGGAGACGGAATTTCGGAGTTTGTATGCAAAACAGCAGATGGCACCAGAGACAGTCAGAATAATGTTGTAGGAGATGCAACAAAAGACTGGGTTGATCGAGATTCAAATTCGCCAACTTTCGGAAAAATTTTGAAAGGCCCTGAATACCTTTCTGTCTTTAACGGAAAAACAGGAAAACTCATTACAACAGTCGATTATATTCCCGAAAGAGGCGACTTGGCTGGTTGGGGAGGATATGGTGGCAGCGGCGGAAATGATACTAAAGGAAACCGTATGGACCGTTTTTTGGCTTGTGTTGCTTATCTCGACGGCATTCATCCAAGCGTTGTAATGTGCCGTGGTTATTATGGAAGAACAGTTTTGGCAGCATGGGATTTTAAAGATCAAAAACTAACTTCAAGATGGGTTTTTGATAGTAAAGATTCTGAGAATCCCTATTCGGGAATGGGAAATCATAATCTTACAGTTACGGATGTGGATAATGATGGAAAAGATGAAATTATTTACGGTTCGATGTGTGTTGATGACAACGGAAAAGGGTTGTACACAACAGGTTTCAGACATGGGGATGCCATTCATGTTTCAGATTTAGATCCGGATCTTCCAGGATTAGAAGTTTTTGGAATTCATGAAATAGAAAATGGAACAAAAGGGCCTGGGGTTACTATTTTTGCCGCTGCTGATGGAAAAGTCTTATTTACCGATTCTCTAAATGAAGATGTCGGCAGAGGCGTTGCAGACAATATTGATCCAACTAGAAAAGGCGCTCAGTTCTGGTGGTCAGGTTCTGCTAATTTATATGATATGAAAGGCAATGTCATTGGAAAAGCACCAAGTTCAATTAACTTCTTAATTTATTGGGACGGCGACACATCACGTGAAATACTGAATTCAAATTATATAGATAAATATGGTAAAGGCCGTTTGTTTACTGCCAATGGAGCGGTTTCCAACAATGGCACAAAATCGACACCGGCACTTTCGGCCGATATTCTGGGCGATTGGCGTGAGGAATTGATTTTGAGGTCGGAAGACAATAAAGAGCTGCGAATTTATTCTACCACAATTCCGACCGAAATCAGACAATATACGCTCATGCACGATCCGCAGTACAGATTGAGCATTGCGTGGCAAAATGTTGGCTACAATCAGCCTCCGCATACTAGTTTTTATATGGGGACAGACATGAAGCCTGCTCCAAAACCAAATATTGTATTGGTATCAGATAAGAAATAGTTGAGAGCTAATGCACACGACATTCGCATTTAAAAGTTTCCGCCACGAATTACACTAATAAACACGAATTGTAACTATTTTTTTATTACACAAATTCTTAAGAACAGACTGAATTAGTACAATTCAATTTTAAATTGGATAAAAATTAGTGACAATTCGTGTAGTTCGTGGCCAACTTTTTTTTATTTTTTAAAAGCGAATGCCCTGGCTAATGCAAGAAAATAATACTTAAGATTAAAATCAATTTCATCATGAAAAAAATAATATTTTGTACGGCTTTATTGATTTCGTTTGTTTTTGTATCGTTCAAGAAAAACAAGTCAGGAGTAACTTTAAAAGAAGTGACTGTAAAAGCGCCTTTTGAAATGCCAGCGATAAAAATTCCAGATTTTAGCAACTGTAAAGAATTCCCGATTACAGATTTTGGTGCTGTTGCGGGAGACTTGAATAAAACTTCTGAGGCCATCAGTAAAGCTATTGCTAAGGCCAGCAAATCGGGTGGCGGAACAGTGGTTGTTCCGGAAGGAGAATGGTTAACAAAGAAAATTCATTTTAAAAGCAATGTAAATCTGCATTTGAAAAAAGGCGCGGTTTTGCTTTTTTCAGAAAATCCAAAAGATTACCTGCCAGCCGTACGTTCAACTTGGGAAGGTTATGAATGTTATAATTATTCGCCTTTGATTTATGCTTATCAATGTAAAAATATTGCCATTACGGGAGAGGGAGAATTAAAAGCCAAAATGGACGTTTGGAAACAATGGTTTGCAAGACCCAAAGCACATATGGAAAGCTTGAAAAGGTTGTATTATCTGGCTTCTTACAACAAACCTATGAAAGACAGACAGATGGTAAATGATACAGCCAATTTTCGTCCGCAGTTTATTCAGTTTAACAGATGCGAAAATATTTTGATGGAAGGGGTGACAATTACCAACAGTCCGTTTTGGACGATTCATCCTTTTCTGTCTAAAGATGTAGTGCTTCGAAATCTGAATGTTTACGCTCACGGACATAATAACGATGGTGTAGATCCCGAAATGAGTCAGAATGTTTTGATTGAAAATTGTGTTTTTGACCAAGGAGACGATGCTATTGCAATTAAATCGGGAAGTAATCAGGATGCTTGGAGATTGAATACGCCTTCAAAAAATATTGTAATGCGAAACTGTACCGTCAAAAATGGACATCAATTAGTTGCTATTGGAAGTGAACTTTCGGGCGGTATCGAAAATGTTTTTATTGATAATTGTACGGTGGTAGATGGAGCCAAACTCAATCATCTTTTATTCATTAAAACCAATGAACGAAGGGGCGGTTATGTAAAGAACATTCACATGACCAATATAACTTCAGGGAAAATCGACGAAGGAATTCTCGGCATTGAAACCGATGTTTTGTACCAATGGCGAAATTTAGTTCCGACAATCGAAAGAAGACTTACACCGATTCAGAATGTGTATCTTGAAAATGTAAAAGCCACAAACGTCAAATTTATCTCTAGAATTTTGGCGCAGAAAGAACTTCCAGTTGAAAATGTTTTTCTTAAAAATGTGACGGCCCAAAATGTTCAGGGAGAAAAATCCATTCATGAAAATGTGAAAAACTTTAGCACTCAAAACTGATTTAAATTTTTAGAAAGATGAATAACAATACCCTTTTGTTCAAAATACTTTTAATTTTTATATGCTGTTTTAACGGTTCAGTTGTTGAAGCGCAGTTGTTGAATATTAAAAATGATTCTTTTTGGAAGACCAAAGACGGAAAACCCATTTACAGTCAGGGTGGCGGTATTTTTAAATTTAAAGATCCTATAAGCGGTATTCAGAAATATTATTGGTATGGCGTTCAATATGAAGAGGCAGATGTTTATCGCAATAATCCTGCGGTAACGTTGCCAACATCAACTTTTCAGGCGGTAACCTGTTACAGCTCTACAGATTTGGTTAATTGGACTTTTGAAGCCGATGTTTTGACCAAAGAAAAAGTAAATAAAAACGGCAAAACCTGGGTCGGACGTTTGGGTGTTGCTTACATCAAAGAATGGAAAAAATATGCAATGTTCGTACAGCACGACTCAGAAGTATTGATTACACTTTCGGACTCGCCGACGGGTCAGTTTGAATGGCATCAGAAAATCAATATGGAAAAAATGATTGGAACGAGCAACACTGGCGACCAGACTGTTTTTACAGATGAAGATACGGGAAAGTCCTATTTAATTTATTCTTACGGACGAGGTCGAAATAAAATCTATGTTTCTGAAATTGGTATTAAAGACGAAAAAATAAATCTTTTGGATTGTACAGAGGTTTTTAAAGGCGAAAGCCGTGAGGGAAACTGTATGTTTAAGTACAAAAACAAATATTATATGTTTGCGTCCAATATTTATGGCTGGGATGCCTCTTTTGCTTATTATTTGGTAGCAGACGATATTCGTGGAACTTATGTTCCGACAAATGATATGCAGGTAATGAAAGGTACAGAAGATGATTTTGCCCACATTTCTCAAACCGGATTTTTCTTCTCTGTAAAAGGCAGTAAACAAGAAACGATTGTGTTTTGTGGCGACCGCTGGGCCAATTTTGCTGGAAACGGATTAGGTTATAATCAATGGTGTCCCATTTCGTTTGAAGGTACAACTCCTTATTTTAATTCGCTAAATTCATGGAATCTGGAAGAAAAAACGGGAAGATGGGAAGTAGCAAAAGATAATAACTACATAAAAAATGCCAGTTTTGAAGCCGACCGCAGGCATATTCCGAGTCCTGTAAAACCGGTTCAGATTCAGTTGACGGGCTGGTTTTCTGAAGTGATTCAAGGCAATAAGATTTCGTTAGATTCAATTTCGCCAGTTTTAAATCATTTTAATACCGAAGAAGAACGAAAAACGGTTATTGGCGAAAAAAGTCTTGAAATCAGTGATAAAATAGATTTTAAAAGAAAGATTTTTCAAACTATCGCTTCTTCGCCATTCGTAAAACTGAAAGACGGTGTTTACACGCTTTCTGCCAAAATAAAAAACAGCACCGATTTTACGAATTTAGAAATGTATGCGCTCAGCAATAACAAGAAGTTCTCTTATACTATTAAAGGGGAAAACGCATTGTGGAAAACCATTACCATTTCGAATATCATTGTTAAAGAAGGAAAGGTAGAGATTGGTTTTTTGGCTGATGGAAAAGCGAATGCATATTGTTATGTGGATGATTTGGTTTTGGTGGAGAAATAAATTGCACAGAAATAAATGTTTCAAAATAGTAAAAGGCTTTAAATAATATTGTTTAAAGCCTTTGGTTTTTCAAATTTTTTGAAATTTAAGTTTAAGGAAAAGCCAGTTCAAAAACTATAAGAAGTAATTACTTACGGATTCAAAATTTTTAACCTCAAGTTAAATAAGCCATATCCTTTTTACGACAGAAAAGAAGATGACTCCAGTTTGATGATGTTGTAAAATTATATAGATTTGTTTTTTACTTTTAAATCGGCTTTACTTTTTATTTTGGAAATTAATATTGTTTTAGAAGAACTTAAGAAACAAAATAAAACTGTTTATAAAAATGTTTTTGATCATTTTTATAAAGGGCTGGTCGTTTATGCCAATAATTTTCTTTTTGATCAGCAGGCCAGTGAAGATGTTGTTCAAGATGTTTTTATTTCGCTCTGGGAAAATGCGCAAACCATTGAAATTAAAACTTCATTGAAATCTTATTTGTTTGCCATGACCCGAAACAGATGCTTAAATTATCTTAAAGCATTAAAAATTACAGACGATTTGAATTTGATAGATTTAAATTCGATGTTGGTTTTAGATGAAGATCTTGACTTGATTACCGAAGAAGAAAAAAACATTCTGTACCACCAAATTTTAAAAATCATTGAAACTTTTCCCGAAAGTATGCAGCAGGTTTTTAAACTAAAATTTATCGAAAATTACAGCTATAACCAGATTGCAGACGAACTTGGCATTTCTGTAAATACCGTAAAAACACAACTGCAAAGATCTAAAAACAAGATCAGCCAATCTTTGGTTGTAATTCTTGCTTTGCTGTCTATCCGCTCGTAAGAAAATTATTTGGCTTTATCCAAAATTTAATTTTTTCTTCATTTTTTCTTAAACTTTTGTCACCCATATACAGAATTCGATTGTCTTAGATGTAAATTACCATCAAGTAATTGTTAATTTAAAAGAATTCTCAAAATGGATTTTAAACTGATCATCAAGAAAATAAATGATACTCTCAGCCCCGAAGAAGCATCAATTTTTGCTGCATGGTACAATGAGTCTGACTCAAACAGGGAATATTTTGAAAGAGTAAAAAGAAATTATGAAAATGATATTGAGTACATAAATCTGGGTGAAGCTTGGAAGTCTATCAATAAAAGAATCTCTCCAAAGAGAAATCTAAGGCCTTACTATAAATATGCAGTTGCAGCTGCAGTGGTTTTACTTATTGGAATTGGATATTTTGCCCAGACTACAAATTCGGTACCGAGCGTAAATGTTGAAAAAGAAGTAATTCTGACCAACAGAAGTGAAAACGATATCATCCTAACTCTTGCCGATGGTTCGAAGGTAGTTTTAAATGATCAGAAAAATGGAGTCGTGGCAAGTCAGGAAAATGTAGTAATTACAAAAGACCAAGACGGACAGATCAGTTATGATGATAAGGCTGCTCCTCATCCTGGAAAAGCACAGTACAATACGCTATTTATTCCGCATGGAAGAATTTTTCAAGTCAAACTTCCAGACGGTACTAAAGTCTGGTTGAATTCAAAATCGTATTTAAAGTATCCGGTAGAATTTGTTGGCGATAAGCGAATGGTGACTTTAGATGGAGAGGCGTATTTTGAGGTGGCAAAAAATCCCAACAGCCCTTTTACGGTAACAACCAGGTCAGGAAATGTTACGGTTTTGGGAACTCATTTTAATGTAAATGCTTATACCGAAGATCAGAGTTTTGTAACCACTCTCGACGAAGGAAAAGTAGAAGTTTCGGAAACAGGAAAAGATCATGCATCTGTAGTCTTGACTCCGGGGCAACAAGCGCTTTCTGATAAATCATCCTTAAAGGTAAAAAACGTTGCCGTAGGTGTCTATTCGGCATGGAAAGACGGAAAAATTTACTTTGAAAATGAGAATCTTAAAAACATTTTGACGAAAATGGCCAAGTGGTACGACTTTAATGTAAAGTTCGAGCAAAAATCGTTAGAGCAGATTAAGTTTACAGGTCTTGTCTTAAAAGACCAGCCTTTGAATGATTTTTTGAACATCATCAGTAAAACATCCAATATAAAATATAAAATAAACAAAGTAAACCAAACGTATGAAGTAACCGTAAGTAAGTAAAAAAAGAAAACCGGAAAATGTTGCAGCATTTCCCGGCCAGTATTTGTTCAGTCGAAAAAAAGAGTTCGAAATCTATTAACCAACCAAAACATTTTAAAAGTATGAAAAAAAACCTATCCGCAAAAGATTGTGGGGTAAAATCCGCGCTTTGGGATAAATTTCTTGACCTAATGAAGAAATCCCTAATATTAACGATTTTTCTTTTCAACATAGTTGCTTTTGCTTATTCCCAAAAAGTAAGCATAAACGCAAGAAACCTTTCTGTGTCGAATGTTTTAAAAACAATTACGAAAAAAACAAATGTGGAGTTTTTTTACAGTGATGACGTTTTTGATGCACAGAGAATCGTAAATATAACAGTAAATAATGCTGATGTGCTGGCGGTAATCAAAGAATTGATAGGAGATGATTACAAAGCAGAATTTGTCAACAGCAAGTTGATTGTTATATCCTTAAATGCAAAAGCAAAATCAGGAACTGCTTCTGTAATGCAGGAAAAAGTAAAAATAAAAGGAGTCGTAACCAATGCCAAAAAAGAATTTTTGATCGGTGCCACTGTTTGGGTAAAAGGTACAAAAGATGGTGCAATTACCAATTTTGACGGTTCTTATGAAATCATGGCTAAAAAAGGAGACATTCTTGTTTTTGAATATTTAGGCTATAAAAAACTAGAAGTTGCTGTTACAGACAGCTTGATTATTAATCCAGTTTTGTTAGAGGATGTAAGCAAATTGGATGAAGTAAAAATCGTTTCTACAGGATACCAGAAAATTGATAGAGAGCGCTCTACAGGATCTTATGTTGCCATAACAGCTAAAGATTTAGAAAAAGTTCCTGTAAATAATGTGCTTCATAGATTGGAAGGTCAGGTTGCCGGTCTGCAATTAAATATTGAAGATTCTGACAACACTTTTGTTTACGGAAATACGAGAGGATCAGTTGAGGGAAATGGGAGTTATAAAGCTTCCATTAGAGGAAGATCTACTTTTGAGAATGCCGGATCCAATGCAATGCCGTTAATTGTACTGGATGGTACGCCAACTGAGTTGGATATTAGAACTATAAACCCTAATGATATTGAGAAAATTACGTTCTTAAAAGACGCTGCTTCGGCTTCTATTTACGGAGCAAGAGCGGCAAACGGAGTAATGGTAATTGACACTAAAAAAGGAAAACAAGGACAAACGAGAATTAGTTTCTCGCAAAATTATGGTTTTTCAAATAAGCCTTCTTTATCAAAACTACCGTTGATGAATTCATCTCAGGTTTTAAATTTAGAACAAGAATTTGTAGATAAAAATTTAGTTACAGACCCGGCAAGTATAACTTATATGTTGGCTCCTCCTATTAGTCAGGGAATGGACTTGATGTTTCAATACAAACGCGGTGCTATCTCTGAAGCTCAGAGAAACGCTGGTCTAGATGTATTGCGAAATCGTAATACTTATGGACAGGCAGAACAGTATTTATTGCAGGCGGCAACAACTCAGAATTATAATTTATCGTTCAGCGGTGCACAAAATGATTATTCTTATTTCATGTCTGGATCATATTCTAAAGAAGAAACTCAGGCACAAGGAACCAGCGGACAACGTTTGACTTTGTTATCGAATCAGGACTTTAAGCTTTTCAATTATTTAAAAATGACGACAAACTTAAGAGGTTCTATCTTTAAATATAATGAAAATGGTTTAGGACTTAGGCCGTTAGGAATCGATTCAAATACGTTATTGCCTTACAATCAAATTATTGGAGACGATGGGAATTCAGTAAATTATTACCAGCGTTATTACAGCGTACAAACTATTGCGTTGGAACAAGCTGGATATTTACCATGGACTTACAATTATGTAGATGAATTAAACAATAGTGATAGAACCTCAAACGAATTAAATTTTGGTGCTACCATTTCGGCTACAGCTCCTTTATTAAAAGGTTTAGATGCGGTAGGAACTTATTCTATAGAAAATTCGCGTACATCAAATGATAATATGTACAATGAAAATACGTATTACGCACGTGATAGAATCAACTCAGCAACTTCTATAAACAGTAACGGTGATTTAGTACATGCAATTCCGTTAGGAGGTATTTATCAAAATAACGAATTTGGAACGAGCAGTTACACGATGAGAGGACAGTTAAATTATGATGGTATTATAGGCCAGGATCATTTGATTAACGCAATGGCAGGTATTGAAGCAAGAGAAACGAGAGAAAGTCAAGACAGTAGAACATTATTCGGATATAATCCAAAAACGCAAACTTCTGTAGATATTCCATCAATGAATTATGTTGACGTAAACGGATTTAATTATACGCTGCAATATGGTAACCAGCATAAAGATGTTCGTAGAAGATTTTTATCATATTATGCCAATGCAGGTTATACTTACAAAAATAAATATACACTTACAGGAAGTGCCCGTTTAGATGATTATAACAATTTTGGAGTAGATAAAAGATTAAGAAGAACGCCACTATGGTCAACAGGAGCAAAATGGAATGTTAAGGAAGAATCTTTCCTAAAAGACAGTAACTTATTTAACAGTTTAAGTTTAAGAGCGAGTTATGGTTATAACGGAAATATCAATTTAGAGGTCTTTCCTTTTACCAACATAACATTAAATAATTTGGATGATTTTTCACAGCTGCCTTATGCGTCAATAAGTAAGCCGGCAAATCCTAATTTACGTTGGGAAAAAACGGCAATTTTAAACTTAGGAGTAGATTTTTCTATCTTAAACAACAGATTGAACGGTACTGTAGAATATTATAAAAAGAATAGTAAAGATTTGATTGTCGAATTTCCAATTTCTCCATTCTACGGAGTTCAAAATAACACGTTAACGCAAAATGCGGCAACATTATCTGGAAATGGTGTCGATTTAAGTTTAAGCGCGACGATTTTAAAAGCAAAAGATTTTTCTTGGAATTCAGGTCTTGTCGTTACTTATAATACTACAGAAGTAACCGATTCTCGTTTTCAAAATTTCAGTCAGTATTTAAATGGATCAGGAGGAACACCACCAGTTGAAGGCTATCCGTTGAACAGTATATTTGCTTTTAGATCAGCAGGATTAGATGTTACCGGTAGAACCCAAGTATACGATAAGTCTGGTAATATTGTAAACTCTTTTACTTCATTAAAAGACATTGAGGACCTGAAATATATGGGAACAAATATTCCTTCGTATTTTGGAAGTTTTAGCCACACCTTCACGTATAAAAAATTATCATTATACATTTTGGCAACTTATAAGTTTGATTATGTAATGTTTAAACCAACTTATGGAGGTTATGTAGACAGATCAGGAAGATTTAGCAGATACGACTTAAATACAGATATTGACCAAAGATGGAGAAACCCAGGAGATGAGGCTACGACATCGGTTCCAGGAATTGTGGGTTCAAGTGGTACAAGTCTCGTGAGATATTTGTCTTCAGATAACCGTATCATGGAAGGAGATCATATCCGTTTTAGAGAGCTTTCATTAAAATACGATTTAAATGACTTAATCAATAGAGGTTCTATAACAGGTGCTTCGGTAACTTTTACGGCTAGAAATCTTGGTTTCTTTTGGAGAAAAAATAAAGACGGTTTAGATCCTGACTTTTTGCCTTACACAGGAACAAACATGAAATTACCAGCAATGGCCATATACTCAATTGGTTTTAATGTTAATTTTTAATTTTTTAAAGATGAAAAAATATTTAAAATACATCACGATAATAGCTTTGGGAGCAGTTGTTTTGAGCTGTGATAATTACGTTGATATCAAAACAGAGGGTAGATTAATACCTGAAGAAACTGAAAATTACAGATATTTATTAAATAATAGTTACACATTTGACATCAATTATGGAGCTTTAGATGTAGCATCAGATGATATCAGTTTTCAAAATGAAGCACAGACTACTGCATTAAGTGCTTCAGATTACTATCGTCCTTTTGTAAATCAATATAAATGGGCGAATCAAATTTATTTTGATGGTGAATTAGATTATAATATGAATACTATGTATAATGCTTTGTACAATGCTAATGTCGTAATCAATGAAGTAATGCAAAGTAAAGAAGGTACAGAAGCTGAAAAACTAGCCATTAAAGGTGAAGCACAAGTACACCGCGCTTTTATTTTTCTAACCCTTGTAAATGCTTTTGGAAAAGCGTATGATGCTACAACTGCTGCAACAGATTTGGGAATTGTACTTTTTACAACTCCAACAGTTTCAGAAGATATCAAAAGAACTTCTGTCCAAAACGCTTATGATATTATTTTAAGTGATTTGAATGATGCTGTAAATTCAGGATTAAAACCAATTAATTCGGGCAATAATGTAGCTTTTCCTTCTAGAGCCGCAGCTTATGCACTTTTGGCGAGAACGTATTTGTATATGCGCAATTATCCTTTGGCTTTAGAAAATGCAGAAAAATCATTGGCGATTCAAAATACCTTAAACAATTTAGAAGATTATGAGTTTGATGCTTTTCCAACCAGAAGATTTGACAAAGAATTAATTTTATCAAAATGGAATGGCTATAGTTCTTTCACTTATGCGCCGCAAATTCTATCATTAAGTGATGAATTAATTAATTCATTTGATACCAATGATTTGCGTTATGTATTGTTTACACAACCAACCAGTACTTTTAGTTCTGATTATACAATAGGAAGAACTTACGCTAAAGAAGGTTTAACAGGAGAAAGCCGAAATGGAGGTCCAACAGTAGCGGAAATGATGTTGATAAAAGCTGAATGCCTTGCAAGAGCTGGATCAGCTGAAGCTGCAATGGCTGAAATCAATAAGCTTAGACAAAAAAGATTTAGGGCAGCACAATATGTTGCCATGACAGCAACAGACAGCAAAGATGCCTTAATTAAGGTATTGGCAGAAAGAAGAAGAGAGTTAATGGGGCACGGCAATTTTAGATGGTTTGATTTGAAACGATTAAACAAAGAACCAGAATTTGCCAGAACAATTACGCATACTTATGCTGGACAAACATTTACACTAGCACCAAACAGCGATCGCTACCAGATGCCTTATGCTCCAATTTACTACGATTACGCACCAAACTTACAGCAAAATCCATAATTAGATTAATCATACAAGTGCACTCAAACTTTTTTGAGTGCACTAAATTTCAAAAAACAAAAAAAATGAAAATACTAAAACTAGCAGCACTTTTTTTGAGTGTTAATGCAGCTTCTTATGCACAGGGTGAAGCAAAAAGATTTGCTGTTTCTCCTGAAGCTCCAAAATCAGGAGAAGAAATTACCATTACTTACGATCCTGCTGGTACAATTTTAAAAGATGCTAAAGAAGTATCTGGAAGAATGTATACACACGGAAGTTTTAAATGGAAAGTGAGTGACGTTACGTTAAAACAAACTGCCGATAAAAAATGGCAAACCAAAATAAAACTAGCAGATGATGCTGCGCTGATAAACTTTGTTTTTGTTTCGGATACTTTATTAGACAGAGGCGGCAAAGAAACCTATTCTTGGATGATTCCGCCAACCAAAAGCAGTTATTCGGGCTGGGGATTAATGAGAAACGAATCTTTTGCAGACCAGCATCCAAACGTATTAGATCCTGTTTCAAGCATCAATGATACCATTAGTTTGATGTGGATCAATTACGAAATGCAGTACCATCCAGAAAGCCGTAAAGATATTTTTTACGAAGGGTTAAGATTGATGAAAAGCGCAAAACCTGGCGATCCTACAAAACGCATCAAAAGCGAATTACGTTTTATTTTAGCTGATAATCTAGACAATGAACATCAGTATAAAATGCAAAAGGCATTAGATCTTTTAGAACAGCCAGCCAATAAAGCTTTTACCGATTCTGTACAGCAAGTTTTATTGACTAAGTATCCTAACGGTGTTTTGGCTCGCGATTTAGAGATCAAAAAAATATTCAACGAAGCCGATTTCAACAAAAAGGTGGCTCTATATAATGCTTTTGAAAAAAACTTCCCGCAAAGTAAGTTTGAAGATGTTTTAACCGACACGGAAAGCCTTTTCTATGACAAAATGGTTAAGGGAATCATGTATAATTATATCGTAAAAAATAAAGATTATAGTTTTACTTTAAACAGCGTTAAAAATGTTTCCTACTTTATGTTGGTAGATTATGCATGGCATTTGATTTCAATTCCTTTTGACAGAGATCAGGAAGGCAGCGAAAAAGCATCATTAGAAACACTTAAAAAATATGCTGACATCATTATTCCGGAGTTAGAAAGCAGAGAAGCATTTTTACCTAAACAATACGTAGGCAAATTATCTCCTAAAGAATGGCAAGCTCAAGCACTGCAGAATGCAGCAAGAGAATATTTTACCTATGCTAAACTTTTGGAAGTTTTAAAGCAGTATGATTTATCTAAGAAATATCTAGAAAAAATTAAACCTATCATGAAGTTTGATGATGCATCTTACAATGAAGTTTATTCTAGAATGCTTTTGAGAGAAGGAAGAGTGGCTGAAGCAAATGCCTACTTGATTACTGCTGCAAAATCGAATAAAATCACGCCAACATCAATTACAGCTTTAAAAGATTTATATGTAAAAGCAGGTAAAAAAGAGGCAGATTTTGAGGCTTATTTTCATTCTTTAAAAGCAGAAACAAATGATGAGCATAAAAAGAAATTGATTTCAGAATTAATCAATCTTCCAATTGATGGATTTGAAATGGAAAGCAACCGTGGCGGAAAAGTAAAATTAGCCGATCAAAAAGGTAAAATTGTGGTGCTAGATTTCTGGGCAATGTGGTGCGGACCTTGTAAAAACGCAATGCCGGGAATGAATATGGCTGTAAATAAATACAAAGCCGATGACAATGTGAAATTCTATTTTGTGGATACAATGGAATACATCAAAGATTTTAAAGCACAGACTCAGGCTTTTATTAAAGAAAAAGGATTCGATTTTACGATTTTGTACGATAGCAAAAATCCAAAAACTGGAAAGTATGATGCTGTATATGACAAATATTCGAAAGCATTTCATTTTTCTGGAATTCCAGAAAAAATGATCATCGACCAAAACGGAAAATTAAGATGGATGTCGAATGGTTATTTTGGAAGCCCAAGCGAATTGGCTGACGAAATTTCGATTATCGTTGAATATTTAAAAACTGAGAAAAAATAATTTAGTTAAAAAAAAGGTTAAGTAATGAAAATTGTTCATTTTTTATATCTCAGTTTTTTAGTATTGTGCTGTCAGATTGGTTTTTCACAAACCATCTGGCAGGGCCAATACCACTCATCAAGAATTATTGTAAAGGGAGATTTCGATGGTAAAAAGGATTCGCTTTTGTTGAGTATTCCCGAAATGTCTTATGATTCGATTAAAGTCGGTATCAGAAAAAAACAGGATAGCATTTTCTTTAAAAATGAAATGTATAATTTTGTTTTTAAAGGAAAATACAATTCCGATAAAACTGCAATTTCTGGAATTTTCAACAATTATTCTTTTCCGAATGCCGCAATTGTACTGAAAAAACAAAACGAAGTAACGCCTTTGTTTTTTGCGCAACACCCGAAAAAGCCTTATCCGTATCAGGTTGTCGATATGACTTTCTTAGGAAAAAACACCAAACTGACTTACGGAGGAACATTGACGATTCCGAAAGGGAAAAAGAAATATCCGTTAGCGATTTTAATTTCAGGAACGGGGCAGCACGATCGCAATTATACCTTTATGGGAAGGGAATCTTTTACGGTTTTAGCTGATTATCTGGCAAAAAACGGAATCGCTTCTTTGCGCGTAGACGACCGCGGTTTTGGCAAAACAACTGGAGATTTCCAAAACGCAACCACTGGAGATTTTGCCGATGATGTAGAAGAACAGATTGCGTATCTAAAAAGCGAGAAAAACATCGACGCCTCTTTTATTGGTTTGATTGGCCACAGCGAAGGCGGTATGATTGCCTCAATTGTAAGTTCAAGAAACAAAGATGTCAAATTTATGATCAGTCTTTCAGGTGTGGGCGTAAGCGGATTAGAAATGCTGAATCTTCAAAACACAGCCATTCTTAAAAGTTATAAATTCTCAGATAAAGTGGTTGCCAAACAAATGGAAATGTACAACATCATGTTTAATATTGTGTACAATACCAAAGACGGAGAATCGGCACAGCCAGCCATGGAAGTCAAGCTGAAAGAGTGGATGCAAAAGCAGGATTCGACTACTTTAAAAGAAGTACAGTTGTTAGACGGACGAGATCAGACTTTCTTGTACCGTTACGGAAAAGATGCCGACAGAAAGTGGTATCGCTACACCATTCATTACAAACCAGAAAACTATCTTCCGAAAATTACAGTTCCGGTATTTATAGCAAATGGAGATAAAGATATACAGGTTCCAGCTGCTGAAAATATAGATTCATTCAAAAAACATCTCGGAACAAAAGATTTGACAACCAAAATTTATCCGGGATTAAACCATATGTACCAACATTGCAAAACCTGTACACAGAGCGAAGCCAAAGAAATTGATGAAGTTTTTGCCGAAGAGGTTTTAGATGATATTGCAAAGTGGATTTTGGCTCGATATAAAAAGTGACCTAAAATTTTTAAACACATAGAAACATAGGTTTTTCTTTCTTATTAAAAGATAATAAAAGAGAAACTCGTTTCTCAACACATAGCTTTGTGTAAGTATTGCAGGCAACTTTGACAAAGTTTAAAAATCTAATATCTATGCTTATTTAAACAAATGAAATGCCTTTTACAGACAATCAAATTCTATGATTCTATGTGTTTAAAAAACATTTAGATAAAAAAATACAATCAGTATATTTCTCTAACATCATGAAAAAACTAGTCCTTTTTATCGCATTTTTCTTTGCGATCAGTAACCTTACTGCCCAAATTTACGACCCAGTTTCGTTTACTACTTCGGTAAAAGAAATTGGAGAAAACAGATATACTTTGTCTATTATTGCTAAAATTGACAAGGGCTGGCACATTTATTCTCAAAAGGTTCCCTCTGGCGGACCAGCGCCAACAAGTTTTACTTTTCCAAAGTCTAAAAACTACAAAACAATCGGCGCTGTAATCGAGCCTGCGGGACATGAAGTGGATGATCCTGTTTTTAATATGCGAATTAAATACTTTGCAGATAAAGCAGTTTTTACACAGAATATCGAAAGAAAAACAAACGACGCTTTTACAATCAATGCAACTATATTTTTTATGGTTTGCAATGATAACAGCTGTCTTCCTCCAGGCGAAAAAGAAGTGAAATTTACCTTCAAAAAATCAGATAAACCAGTTGTAAACGACGAGGTGGCAAACGAAGCAACAGCAGCAAAAAATACTGATTTGTCTGCAAAAGACGAATCGACTACTAAACAGGATACGACAAACAACACAACAGATTCTGTTAGCATTGCCGGCAAAGACGCTCCTGAAAGTTTGAAAATGGAAAAAGAAACTGCTTCGGGAAAAACAGCCCCTGAAGAAAGCCTTTGGACTTTATTTTTCTTAAGCTTTTTAGGAGGTCTTGCGGCATTGTTTACCCCTTGCGTTTTCCCGATGATTCCGATGACGGTGAGTTTCTTTACCAAACAAAGCAAAAACAAAGCGACCGGAATTCGAAATGCAATAATTTACGGCATTTTTATCATCATAATTTATGTGGTTTTAGGAAGTCTCGTGACCGCTATTTTTGGTGCCGATGCCTTAAATGCTTTGGCGACAAACGTAGTCTTTAATCTCGTTTTCTTCTTGCTTTTATTGGTTTTTGCTTTATCTTTTTTGGGCGCTTTCGAAATCGTTCTGCCAAGTTCATGGCTGACAAAAATCGACCAGAAATCGGAAATGGGAGGTGTTCTCGGAATCTTTTTTATGGCATTGGCTCTTGCTGTAGTTTCCTTTTCTTGTACAGGACCCATTGTTGGAACTTTATTGGTTCAGGCGGCAAGCCAGGCGGGAGTGGCTCCGATTGTCGGGATGCTTGGGTTTTCTTTAGCAATTGCATTGCCTTTTGCCTTATTTGCGGCTTTTCCGGGATGGATGAATTCCTTGCCAAAATCGGGTGGATGGCTGAATTCGGTTAAGGTGGTTTTAGGCTTTTTAGAATTGGCATTGGCACTTAAATTTTTAAGCAATGCCGACTTGGTGCTGCAATTGCATTTATTAGAAAGAGAAGTATTCCTAGCCATTTGGATCGGCATATTTACGGTGTTGGCTTTTTATTTATTTGGAAAAATCCAGCTATCGCATGATACGCCTGTAACTCATATTTCTGTGGGGAGATTGAGTTTAGGAATTATCGTTGTATCATTTGTAGTCTATATGATTCCGGGACTTTGGGGAGCTCCGTTGCAATACATCAGCGGATTTCCGCCGGCAAAACAATACAGCGAATCGCCAAATGGTTTTGGAAATGCAGTAACTCAAAATACAGAAAAATCAAATCTTCCGGAAGGTGCAGAAAGTGGTCCAAACGGAATTCCGACTTTTCACGATTATGACAAAGGTTTGGCGTACGCGAAAAAAGTAAACAAACCCGTAATGATTGATTTTACAGGGTATGCCTGCGTAAATTGCCGTAAAATGGAAGAACGTGTTTGGCCGGATCCAAAAGTTTTGAAGGTTTTAAATAATGATGTAGTGCTGATTTCATTATATGTTGACGACAAAAGACCTTTAGCAAAAGAAGAACAAGTGGTTTCTAAAATTACAGGAAAAGTTCTGAAATATACAGGGCAAAAATGGAGTGAACTCCAGATCCTGAAATACAAAACCAATGCACAGCCGTATTACGTTTTGATGGATCATAACGAAAAGGATTTGAATAAGCCATCGGCATACAATCCGGATATTAACGAATACTACGAATGGCTTCAGGAAGGAGTCCGGAATTTTAAAAAATAACATATAACGTCGTGGTTATTGTTTTTAAACACATAGAAACATAGTTTTTTTCTTTCTTGTTAAGCGATAATAAAAGAGAAACTTGTTTCTCAACACATAGCTTGGTGTATGTATTCCATTCAATTTTGACAAAGATCAAAGACCCTACACCTATGTTTATTTAAACAAATGAAATGCCTTTTATAGACAATCAATATCCTATGATTCTATGTGTTTAAAAAAATTAAACCCAACAACAAAATCTAACAAAATGAAAATCTTTGAATCAAAATATTGGCTTTCTCTCCTTTTAATCGGATTTAAAAGCGTTGCCCAATTTTCGACTACAGTTCCGTTAAGCAAAGACGTAGTTTCGGGAAAATTAAAGAACGGAATGAAGTATTATGTCCTGCATAACGAATTTCCAAAAGATCGTGTCTGTTTTTATTTTGCTCAAAATGTTGGCGCTATTCTCGAAAACGACAATCAAAACGGATTGGCACATTTCTTAGAACATATGGCTTTCAACGGAACTCAAAACTTTGAGGGAAAAGGTATCATAGATATGTTAGAGAAAAAAGGAGTAAGTTTTGGTGCTGACATTAATGCTTACACCGCACAAGACCAGACAGTTTACAATTTGAGCAATGTTCCTGCAAACGATTCAAAACTGATTGATTCTTGTCTTTTGGCTTTACACGATTGGTCTGGTTTTCTTTCTTTAAAAGATGCAGAAATTGATGCAGAACGTGGTGTAATTCGAGAAGAATGGCGTACCAGAAGAAATTCGGATTTCAGGCTTCGTTTGGAAACGGATAAAGTTTTATACAAAGATTCTAAATACGCGAAACGTGATGTAATCGGCGATTTGAATTTGATCAATACTTTTGATTATCAAGTTTTAAGAGATTATTATAAAAAATGGTACCGTCCAGATTTACAGGCTGTTATTGTGGTTGGAGACATAGACGCAAGAGAAATTGAAAAGAAAATCATCGAGACGTTTTCGTCTATCGAAATGCCTAAAAATGCGGCTGAACGTTACTATGTTTCTGTTCCTAAAAACAAAGGAATAAATTATGTTTTGGCAAAAGACAAAGAAGCGCAAGAAACCAATGTTGTTCTGTATTTTAAAAAGGATTTCGATAAGGTAAAAAGCAACGAAACCATTCGAAGAGATTTGGTAAATAATCTGTGCATCGACATGTTGAACAGACGTTATCAGGAATTTATTCAAAACAATGAAACCGCTGTTTTGGCAATCGGAACAGGAACATCTGAAGTTTCGAGATTGACGGATTCTTATTATTTGTATGTTACTCCAAAAAATAATAAAACACTCGAAGGTTTTAAAGAAATGATGGTTGAAACTGAAAGGGCTGTTCGTTACGGATTTTCGCAAAAAGAACTAGACCGCAACAAAGAAGCAGTTTTGAGTTCGTATGAAAACTTATTGAAGAATAAAGACAAGTTTGAAAATGATGCACTGTCAGAAGAATTGGTGAATTATTTCCTAAAAGCAACTCCGTTTGAAAGTATTGAAACACAATATGAAAATGTGCAAAAGAGACTGGCTTCTATCACCTTGGCAGAAATCAATCAGGCGGTCAAGAAAGTGCAGACAACAGATAATATCGTGATGACTGTTACGGGGCCAGATAAAAATGATGCCGTTTATCCTTCAAAAGAAGATTACATCAGCATTATGACATCAGTTAAGAAAATGCTGCTTGATAAATACAAAGAAACAGATACTGATAAACCATTGATTGCTGCAGAATTAAAAGGCTCAAAAGTGACAAAAGAAGCCTCAATTGAAGGAATCTCTGGAGCGAAAAGTTATGTCTTAGAAAACGGAGCAAAAATTGTTTTATATCCAACGACTTTAGCAAAAGACGAGGTTTTGTTTTCAGCTTTCAGTTTTGGAGGAAGTTCGCTAGTTAAAACAGAAGATATTCCGTCGTCGCAGATTGCTGTGAGTTTGGTAGAAAGTTCAGGTTTGGGCAGTTTTAAAAGCACTGACTTGAAAGACAAACTAAACGGAAAAATTGTTGAAATTAAACCGTATATCACAGAATTAACAGAAGGATTTAGAGGTTCGAGCAATCAGAAAGACTTTGAAACCTTATTGCAATTAGTATATCTATATTTTGAACAGCCAAGATTTGATAAAGATTCGTATACGCGTATGCTGACCAATTTCAGCAATTCATTAGAAAATACTTTGAATACGAATCCGAAAGTTTTTCAGGATACAATTTCGCAGTTAAATTATAATCACAGCAAGCGCGTTCCTTTGTTGAATGAAGAATTTCTGAAGCGTTTGAGTTTTGAAAAAGCATCGGAACTTTATAAGCAAAGAATTCAAAACGCAGCCGATTTTACTTTTGTATTTACCGGAAATCTTCCTGAAAATGCCCTTGCATTATTAGAAAAATATATCGGAAGCATAACATCAGATGCAAACAAAAAAGAAAATTTTGCAGACAATCATCTGAATCCTGCTCCAGGAGTTGCCAAGCAATTGTTGGTTCGTGAAATGAATGTGCCCAAGGCAAGCGTTTACATTCGTTTTGTGAAACAATTTCCATACAACTACAAGAATGTATTTACAATGCATATTTTATCTGAATTACTGTCTAAAAAGTATTTGGATTTGATTCGTGAAGAAGAAGGCGGAAGTTACGGTGTTCATGTTTCCAATTCAGTAAGCCGTCTGCCGTCTGATGAATATTCAATGACGATTAATTTTGATAGTGATCCTGCAAAAGAAGAGAAACTAACTAAAATTATTTACGAGCAGATAGATTTAATTCAGAAAAAAACACCAAAAGAAGAAGATGTCCAAGCTGTTAAAAACACGCTTTTAAAAGCAAGGGCAGAAAAGATAATGACCAACGCATTCTGGCTAGGAAATCTCAATAACATGATGCTCAATAATGAATCGTTTAAAGACGACACGATTTATAAGAAAACCTTAAACGAGGTTACGGCTGAAGATATAAAAGCTTTTGCAAAAGAGTTTTTTGCCAAACCAAGTACGGTTGAGGTTATTATGAAATCTAACTCTACCGTTGCTGCACCGCAATATTAAAATAACCCGTTGGGTGTAATTAAAAAATAAAAGCATTTTAACACATAGAGGCATAGTTTTTTGTGGCGAAAAAAGAAAATGGACGAAACAAGTTTCCACACATAGCTAAACTATGTGAATTTAGACTAGTGAAACGCCTTTTTTAAGTTTAGTTAAACTATGTTTCTATGTGTTGAAAATAATTTCACCCAACGAGTTAAAATATTGGTTTTTCATTTCATTTTTTATTTTAGTATTTGAATTAGTAAGCTTGTACACTACATGAGAAACCTATAAAGAGCTGTTTTTGCCAACAGCTCTTTTTTTATGAATATATTCCAAAAAATAATGAATAGACGTTCGAGAAGAATGACTTTTTCCCTGTTTATAAAAAAGGCTCAGTTAAGCGGTGTTTATAAGAAAACAGTACAAGTCCGACTTTTGATTTGATATTGTATTTTTCAAATAAGCTTGCTCTATAGGCTTCGATAGATTTTATGGATAGATTCATAATTTCTGCCATTTGCTCATAGGTTAATTCTCTTTCATCACAAACCAATCTCAGGAAATCAAATTCACGCTGTGTCAAATTAATATTTTCTTTTTTTCCACTATTGTTGTCATACTTGCGTACGCGTTTAAGAATTTCAGAAACGTTGTTGTAACCTATTTTAATGATGTTGTCTATAGCAAATTTCAAATCGTGCGCTGTGCAGTTTTTATGTAAAAAACCTCTAGCGCCATGATGATAAGCGGCATCTATTATTTGTTCGTCAAAATGTTGGGTCAGCAATAGTATTTTGTACTCTTGCTCTTTTTCTTCTAGAGCTTTTAACACTTCAATGCCATTCATGCTAGGCATAGAATAATCCAGAATATAAATATCGGGAGACGGATTTATGGGTAATGCCTGCAAAAAATCATCGCCATTGTCAAATTCATTAATTACTTTGTAATTGCCTATTTTATGCAATAATTCCTTTAGGCCTTGCCTAACAATAGCATGATCATCGATTATACAAATAGTAGTCTGTTCCATACTTTAAATACGTTTATTTTCAGAAAGGGTAATTGCGGTGCCAGACGCTATCTTGCTTGTTACTGTAAAATTGTAAGCAATACTGTCGGCTCTGTTTGTCATATTGATCAATCCCAAAGATAATTTGTCTTTTTTGTCGGAAGAATCAAATCCTTTGCCGTTATCTTCGATGATCATTTTAAAATCTGGGCTTGTGGTTATTGAAATGCTCATTTTAGAAGCTTTGGCATGTTTAAAAACATTGTTGATGCATTCTTGAAAAATGCGATAAATAATGATTTTTTCATTGTCATTGAATCTTTTGACTTCAATTTCTTCAAAAGAATATGAAATGTCGATTTTACTGTTCTTTTTCAGGCGTTTTATTTCTGTGGCTATAGCTTTTATCAGATCTTGCTGTAATAACAATTGGCTGTTCAAGGCATGACTGATGTTTCGTATCGATTTTGATAAATTTCCTAATGATTGTGATATTGGTTCTAATTTTTCTTCCAATTCGGGAGAATCCAACTTCATGTTTTCTATTTGAAAATTGATGTACGTCAGCTGCTGTCCGGCATCATCGTGAAGATCCTGAGAAATGTTGTTCAGTACCTGCTCCTGAGTTTCGATTACGGTTTGAGTAATAGCTTTTTGGAAATTTAGATCTTTCTCATGTAGAATTTCTGTGTATTTTTTTATCTTATTAAAATAAAGACGAATCAGAATAACACAAAAAAACAGTATTAAACCAATAAAAAGAAAGGCGATTATTATTCCTATTACGACTTGATTCATTTGTAGTTATTTTTTTCTCTGTAGATATAAATATTGATTAAAGAATAATAGGCGATACAGACTATATTAACAATGAAAACATATAGCGTAACCTGACCAAATAAAAGCATTTTTGTAACTCCCAAGGGTTTGAATCCCAACAGCAAGCCCATACCGAAAAAGAAATACACTGGCGCAAACAAAAGCAGATAATTGTTGGATAAAAAATACATAAGATTTTCTTCCTTCAACTGCTTGTAGCTTTCATAAATGAAAAGCGAGACATATAAAAGAGCGCCCAAAACGAAGGTGTAATAATTATATTCGTCTACTATTTCTATAATTATAAAGTTGACAACAGAAAAAAGCGCAAAAAGACAGAGTATTACATTGGCCAATTTTTTTCGATTGATGTTTTCTCTAAATGCGAGCATCCAAAAAATGTCGTGAAAAATAATACTGATATTAAATGGTATTCGAATGGGTCTGTTATTGTATACTAGAATAGAATTAATCAATTCTGTAAAAAAAACTACAAAAAGAATGTAAAGCAGATAACGATGCATTTTAATTCTCCGTCGCAGATTCCATAAACCAAAAAGCAGCGTTATTACAACGCATGCTTTTATCGGATTTATGATGTCTAGTATATTCAAATTGTGTTGATTTACAATGGTATATTAAGATTAAGACTTTGATCTTTTTTTGAAGGGTCAGTTGAATAATCGAAAAATGGCGTCTCATTTACCGATTGTCCGTTACGAGAGTTTGCATTGACCTGAATGACAACAACAGGTTCTGTAGATTGATCAATCATGGCGAAACTGAATTGAAATTGGGCATTATCATTGTTTTTGCCATATTCTTTTGCCAAACTTCGTATTAAAGCTGTCGAAAAACGATAATGTGGCCCACCTTCTTTGGATATATATTCATATACCATCTTCACGGTATTAATTTTATCTTCTTTATATTCTATATTTAAATAGGCATCATATCCATGATTTTTTATTACTTTTTTAAGTTCTCCCCAAGTAATAACATACTTTTCTTTTTGATTAGTTATGGTGCCATTTACTTTATGATCTTTTAAAACAGCATCTTCTAGTATTTTGCGTTTAACTCGATCACCATTCTTTTTTAACCATTTTGCTTTTTCTTCGATATTGGTTAATTTATAATAATCGTCCAAAGTCAAAGAATCTATCGTAGAAGCTGAAACTGACGTATCTACAGTAGTTTCAGGAGCAACACCCGTGCTCTCTTCTTTTCCATTTTTACAAGACACAATGGTTAAAATAACCATTAAAATTAGGGTACATTTTTTCATGATTAAAGTTATTTAAGGGTTAATAATTTATTCTTCAAATTTTATAATTATACTCACCTTCATAGTGGGGTAAAACCCTATTTAATCAGATTTTACCCCTATTAATCATTTCGTTAGCTAAAGTAGCGATTTTCCTGTAAATAAAACATAGATTGTTAAAATCTAATAAATTAGTTAAAAAACTACATTTTTCTTGGGTATTTACCCTAGTCGCTAAATTATTGGCAGTGATACTTTTGGAGTGCATATTAGTTTAAATGCAGCCAGGCAGCCGAAAAGGGAATTATAGAGTAGGCAACAACTAAACATTAAAAGTTATGTCTAGAGAAATTAAATCGGCTCCACAGTTGCAAGTGCAAAATGTAGCTCCAAATGATTTTAAAGATCGATTAATAAAGCTGATTCCTGCAGAAATTATCGCTGCTTACATTTCGATATCAGGTTTGATAATAGCTTTTGCGAAGCAAAAACCTGAAGCAGAAAAGTCTCATTTGTTATGGATCATTATCCTTATTCTAATGATTCTTACGCCTGTTTATTTGATTAAAGTTTTGGGAATTTCGAAAAAACGTCAAATCCTGTTTTCGACAATCGGGTTTTTAATTTGGGCTTTTGCAACAGCTTCACCTTATACAAACGATGTACTTGGCTTTTCTTTTGAGTTAATTACTTCTGTAATCTTGATTTTGTACACTTTATTGATACCGCTTTTCTATAAAGGATAAGTAGAGAATATAAATTATTAACTAAAATAAAAATGGAAACAAAGAAAACACCCACAACAGATTCGGCTTTTGATCTGAATACAGCGACATTTCTGCCAGCAGAAGAATATCGACATATTTACAACAACAAGGTAATCTGCGTTACCGATTCTAAAGGTTATCCTGAGCCAGATAATAGAAATCCGAATAAAATTAGGGTAGACGCTACAGACGGTTTTATACCGCTCTGGGATTTCGGGGTAGTGCTAAACTGGCGATTCAGTAAATCGTTTGATAGTTATTTTAAAAATCCTGAAACTGCCAAAAACGGCGTCCGAGATCTTTTTCTGCAAGCAACAACAGGTTGGAAAGATGCCTGTCCTGTTAAATTTCATGAAGTCAAAGACGGATGGGATTTTGAAATCGACATGCATATAGAAGACTGCGATAAATCGGGCTGCGTATTGGCCTCTGCGTTTTTTCCTGGAGCAGGTCAAAACACATTGTACATTTATCCCACCATGTTTAAGCAATCTTATCAAGAGCAAATAGAAACGATGCAGCACGAAATGGGGCATATTTTTGGATTGCGCCATTTTTTCGCCAACATTACGGAAACGAAATGGAAAAGCGAACTGTTTGGAACAGATACTCCTTTCTCTATTATGAATTATGGTGAGAAAAGCAAATTAGAAAACAGCGACATTCAAGATTTAAAAAAATTATATCAATTGGTATGGAGCAACCAATTAACTGAAATTAACGGAACTCCGATAAAGAAATTCGTTTCGTACCATATGACCGAAAATGGAAAAACTGGCTCTTTGGATGAAAATGGGCTAAATCTTGTACAAGTAAATGCTGAAGCTACTTCGGATGGATCTATAAACTACCTACGAGCAGATAATTATTATGTAGATCAGTTCTCGTGCGTAGTGCATGGTTATAGCTACTACAGACTTACCAATATGCATAATACCAGTGCAATTACTGGTTGTGTCACCAAAAGATGGCTTTACGAAGGAAGAGAAGTTTTTGAACACGTACCCTTTACTCTAGAACCCGGAGCATGGAAAACATTTGGATGTTTTTTTGTAACGCCTAGCCAACCAATAACCTTTAAAATCTGTTCCTTTTATGGAAATGTACAAAAATGCAATTGTTGAGAAAATCAGCGAAGTAGCATTATGTAATGCCTTTTAATAAAACTACCAAAAACAATTTCTCCTAATAATCGAATTAAAAACACTAATCCAATAATTATGAAACAAAAAGATTTAAATGTAACTGCTAAGTATGAGGCGGCTATTTATACAAGCGACGTACTTAAGATTGAATTTATTTTGAACAAAGTCATCCATGATCCTGATTCGGTCATTCTTGTTGAACCTGGTAAAAATGAATATTATCTTTTTTATACGGGAACAGCATCAATTCCTGAAGAAAGTGTTGACTTTAAAAGTTTCAAGGCTGAAAGCAGCGAAGTTAAAAAGATTGATCTTCCTAAAGAGTCGTCGACAACTAGAGATCGCTGGACCTCAGAAGTTGTTACGATTCAGCGAGGCGAATTCTTTTTTACAGACATTTGTAATGCAATAAATAAGATACGAAATAAAAATAGCATCAGGATAGCTGTAGAACAAGGCGAAGATGTAAACCGTAAACTGTATTTTTATTATAAAAGATAAAAAATGCTAAAAATGACTTTTAGTCTTCCCTAAAATCACTGAAAAATAAAAACTCTTGAAGATACAACGCACAAGGGTTTTTATTTTTTAGCCTTTTATAAACCATGCGTGATCACAGATACAGATTCTGTCCGTTCAATTGCCTGCGTTTAATTTCATGCTTATTTTTAAACTTAACGCATTATTTATAATTAGATAAAGTGCGTATTGTATCCTTGCGAGTTAAAACAACAAGCAATGAATAGGTCACTTCTATTATTTTATCTTTTTACATTATTCTCATTTGGGCAGCATAAAAAATTTGAAAATTTTACTACAAGCCAGGGCTTGTCCAACAATTCGGTAGCAGATATAGAAAATGATAAAGATGGCGGATTATGGATTGCTACTTGGGATGGCCTAAATTATTTTGACGGATATAACTTTAAGGTTTTTAAAAATAATTTAAACAATCCTAAATCAATCTCTAGCAACTATATTACCCGACTACAAAAAGATAAAACCGGAAAAATTTGGATCATTACGAAGGAAGGTTACGTAAACTGCTATCTCGGAAATGACGAATTTGAAGAGTTTAAGTTTAAAGCTACACCTAAAAATATTTTTTTATCGCACAAAGAAAATATCGTAGTGCAAACTGCTGCGGACTATTACGAATACAACAACAAATCGTTTACAGAAATAGCTCAAAACGATGTAAAAAAAGCCGACTTCGATAATCTGAAAAAAGCTTTGCTTTCTAAATATCCTACATTGATTATCAATGATGTGCTAAAAGATAAATTTGGAAATACATGGTTTGCGACTCGCGAGAACGGATTGTATATCATAACCAATAAAAATAAAATAGAGCATCTTACGGCAGATTTGTATGCACCGTACTCTTTTAAGAATAATGAAATAGAAACCCTTCATCAGGATGGTTTCGGAAATATATGGCTAGGTCAGAAGGATGGAGGTCTAAGTATGGCATTTACAGGTTCTGAGCAAATGAATTCAATTCTGCCGCATCCTGTTAAGCAGCCTTATCTACCAGACGAAACAATTCGAGCAATTACAAAAGATAATAAAGGAAAAATCTGGTTGGGTTACTACACAAGAGGACTCTATTTTTATAACGATAAAAATCATTTTTTTGAAAAATTCGAAATAAGCAAAACCGCATCGCATCCAGATTGGCAAAGAGTAAGAAGCTTGTTTGCATCAAGCGATGGAAGCCTTTGGGCGGGAACTTACAAGGGAATTTTGCGTATTCAGAATAATACATGCACTAGCTACGAAAATAACATGACAGACGGTGTTTCTGTTACTAGGTGTTATTCATTTTATGAGGATCAAAACAAACAGCTCTGGATGGGATGCTGGGGAGGATTAGCCAAATTTAACTTGACGACCGGACGCTTCGAAAAGTTTAAAGGGCAGGAATTGCTGAGTAAATATCACATAAGAAATGTTAAGAAGAATAATGATAATCTCGTTATTTCGACCGAAAATCATGGCGTAATTATCTTTAATCTTGCAAACAATTCCTTAAAGCAGATCACCACAAAAGAAGGCATTTTAGGAAACAGTATTTATGCTGTATTGGTAGACAAGAAATCTAATAATTACTGGATTGCTTCTCTCGGAGGAGTAACGGTTTTTAATGAAAAGACGGGTGTTGTAAAGAATATTACAGAATCAGAAGGATTGCCAAGTCATATGGTCTACGGACTTATCGAAGACGGCGATAAGGTCTGGATGAGCACTACAAAAGGAATTGCTTCTATAGATAAAAATAAATACACCGTTACGGCATATCCTCCTAACCAAGGATGGCAGGGCACAGAATTTTCCGAAGGGGCCTATTATAAGGATAAGGAAGGGAAATTGTTTTTTGGAGGAGTAGAAGGTCTTAATTATTTCAATCCAGAAAATATTTATGCCAGCAATGCTAAAGCGAAAATTAAATTGAAAATCGACGGTGTCGAAAATTCATCAAAAGCAATCAAAAAAAGTTTTAACAGCAATTCTTTAGAAATCGAGGTAATTCCGATTGTTTTTCCGAGGAACAAGAAAACCGATATTTATTATAAACTGGAGGGAAGGGATGAAAAATGGAAGGTGCTGCCTCCAAATAATAAAATAGAATACTCGAACCTTTATTCTGGAACTTACAGCTTTGTTATCAAACAAGGCAAAGACGGAAAACCAGAACCAGCTTATTTTTCTCTCCGCATTGGCAAAGCATTTTACGAATCGATATTTTTTTATATACTCTTGTCGGGTATAATTTTGATAATCTGCATTATAGTGGTTTATGTAAAAAACAAAGCCGCAATTGCACAGCAAAAATATCTGGAAGAACTAGTTGCGGCCCGAACAGCTGTCATCGAAAACCAGAAAAAGGAAATGATAAAAGTAAATGAAGAACTGGATAAAAAAAACAGAAAAATCATCGAACAAAAAGAAAAACTTCTGATTCTTCATAGCAACTTAAAAAAGGAAAATTTCGAAATAGAGAAGTTTAAGGCTTTTATGTTGGCAGAGTTTCAGGAACCAATATCTAAAATTCTTAAAATTTCAAGCACTTTTAAAAAAGATGCAGAAACGCATCGCGATTTAATACTGCAATCAAGCAAGCTGGTAAAACTTATTTCAGAATGGAATTACCTCGAACATGCAAAAGACCTTGGTCCGATAAAAAAATCAACTGCAGACCTTTTTCCTGTCTTTAAGAATAATGTCGAAAGGCTAAAAAAAGACCTACAGCGAAATGAAGTCAATTTTACCTGCGAAATAGATAATTCGGAATGTTTTTCTATCGTAGACGTGCTGCGTTTAAAACTGGCAATGCAGTATTTTTTTAATGACTTGAGCAAGTATTCAGACAGAGACAGCACTCTGAATATTGCGATCGCCTACAAAAGCAATTTTATCGAAATCAAAGCGACTTCGGATAGTATTATTCTGAAAGACAATTGGTACAACATTTCGCACTACAGCCCGTATTTTAAAGCCTTGCAGATTTTACTGGAAGATTTAGATGGAAAATTGGTTCCCTTTTCAGGAAACGATTTTGGTATGACTTTGTGTATTCCGATAGAAATTGTGGATCCTGAGATTAATTTCAAAGAAACCATTTCGTGGAAAAATTTTAATAATGCTGATCAATTTTCGTCTGATAAAAAATCACTTCTAATTTTCGGCGACACCTACAATAATGCGGCGGCGAGCCAAGTCTTGGAAAGCGAAAATTTCAATCTGATTTTTGAAAATTCTGTTTTCAATTTGAACTCAATAATGAAACAAATAGATATTTCGGCTTTGGTTTTGTATCAGGCAGAATTTTCTAAAAAATTGGTTGACTTTCTAAAATTAAATAAAGAAAATTCGAATATCCGAATACCTATGATTTATATCTCAGAAGACATCAATTATGATTTGAATGAAAAACTGTTAGAAATCGGAATCGAAACCCACATTCAGCTTCCGGCTAGCGCATCATTTGTCAGAAAAAAAATAGACAGTTTGATTAATCACAATATTGAGCCTCTGAGAGAACACAAAATCCAAGAGAAAATATTCGAGATTCTTACGGAAGACAATACACATGTCACAGCAAATGAAAAACTCCTGAGAAGGGCTTTAGAAATAATTAAGGAGCAATTGCATAACCCTTCTTTTAATGTCGAAATGCTTGTGGAGGAATTGGGGACTTCGAGAGTAAAATGTTATCGCATTTTCAAGGAAACTTTAAATCAGTCGCCTTCAGATATCTTAATGTCGCTTCGACTGCAAAAGGCTGAGGTTTTGTTGAAAACCAAAAGATTAAACATTTCAGAAATAAGTTTTGAATGTGGATATAATGATCCAAAATATTTTGGACGTTCGTTTAAAAAGTATTTTGGAAAAACCCCGAAAGAATTTAAGGAACTTAAAGAGTACACCGTTTAAAATTTTTGTTAGCCCTGTATTTGTAGAAAGTTAGGGCAATGTTAATGTGCAAAATTCCTCTTTTTTGCTGTTAATCCTGCCCTAAATTGAATTAAAAATCCTCTTTTGGAAAACAAAAATCCTCCCTTTGGCGAAACCGTTAAAATACTTTTGGCAAAACAAAAAAACTATTTTAAATGAAAAAAATTTATGCATTATTACTTCTTGCCTTCGGATGTATGTCATACTCCTATGCGCAGGTAAATGTATCAGGAGTTGTGGTTTCTGATGTAGAAAAAGTGCCGGTTCCTGGCGTCTCAGTTCATATTAAGGGAGAACCTAAAGGAGCTGTTACAACAGATTTTGACGGGAATTTCGTAATTAAGGCACAACAAAAAGAAGGTATTTTGGTTTTTTCTTATGTTGGATTTCAAACAAAAGAAGTTTCTTTCTCAGGCACTCAAAAACTGAATGTCTCTTTGGCAGAAGAAGTTAGTACTTTAAACGAAGTAGTAGTGGTAGGTTACGGTTCTCAAAAGAGATCGGATGTAACGGGAGCTATTGGTTCTGTAAAAAGCGAGAATTTTAACAAAGGAGTTGTGGCCAATGCCGGACAATTGATTCAAGGTAAAGTTGCCGGAGTCAATGTTATGGCGGCGAGCGGTGAGCCAGGAGCTAGTCAGGATATTATTATTCGTGGAGTTGGAAGTTTGCGTTCTGGAACAACACCTCTTTACGTAGTAGACGGATTTGTTCTGGACAATTCAAGCAATGGTGTTGCTACAAACCCTTTAAACTTTATCAACCCACAAGATATCGAGAGCATTGATGTTCTTAAAGATGCATCGGCAGCGGCTATTTATGGTTCTAGAGCTGCGAATGGAGTAGTGGTAATTACAACTAAAAAAGGTTCAAAAGGTCAGGCGAAAGTCAACCTTTCTATGACAACTGGTTTTTCTTCTTTAGCCAATAAAGTAGATGTTTTTGGCGCAGATGAATTTAGAAGACAAGTTGCTGCGGTAAACGGAACTTTACAAGATGGAGGAGCAAATACAGACTGGCAGGATGAATTAACAAGAACTGGAGTTTCTCAAAACGTTAATCTATCGATGAGCGGTGGCACTGAAAAATCAACTTACGCAGCTTCTGTAGGTATGGATGATCAAGAAGGTATTTTTCAAAATAGTGATTTAAAACGTTATTCAGGACGTTTGAATTTAAACCAAAAGGGGCTAAATGATAAATTTAATGTTGCTTTTAACTTGACAGCAACTAAACTTGAAAATTCGAGACCAGATGCAAGAAACGTTGTTGGAAGCATGCTGACCATGAATCCTACGGATGCAGTATATGTTAACGGACAGCCAAATGTTAACTTAAGCAACGATGCTGTAAATCCTTTAATCAGTCAGAGAATTTATTCTGATGAAACAAACAACAATCGTATTCTTGCCAATATTAGTCCGTCGTATGAGTTTATAAAAGGATTAACGTATAAATTTAACCTTGGAGTTGATTATTCTATGTCTGAAAGAGACATTCAAGTTTTGCCATATACTTCGGCTACTAATACAACTGAAAGTACTTTAAACAACATTGTTACGAATAATAATAACGTTTTGTACGAAAACACTTTGACGTATAATTTCAATGTTAAAAACCATAATTTCACGGTTTTAGCTGGTCAATCTTACCAGAAAATACAAGTAAGTCAGAAGAATTATGATTTTAAAGGATTTCCGGATAATGGTGTAGAGCCTAAAAATCAAATTGGAGCAGCAGCTGAGCTTAGAAGAAAATCTTCATCGTCGATAGAAAATGAGCTTCAGTCTTTCTTTGGTAGATTAAACTACGGATATGACAACAAATATTTATTGACTGCAACGATGCGTGCAGATGGTTCTTCTAAATTTGGTAAAAACAACAGATACGGATATTTTCCATCTGTAGCATTAGGTTGGAATATTACAAAAGAAGATTTCTTAAAAGAATCTGAAACGCTGAACAACCTGAAACTAAGAGCGAGCTGGGGTCAGACTGGTGTTCAAGAGATTCCTTCAAAAATTACCAAAACAAGTTATACAGAAAGCAACAGTGGCTATGATACGTATCCGTTAGATCCAAGCGATACAGATTTAGCTAGTTATCCTTATGGTTCAATCTATACTCGTTTGGCAAATCCAAATCTGCAATGGGAAGTTTCAACACAAACAAACGTTGGTTTAGATTTTAGTTTATTCAATAACAGATTATCAGGTACAGTAGATTATTTTAACAAAGTTTCAGATAATATTTTGTTAGAGGTTGCTCCTGTAGATCCTATCCAGCCTGCATCAAAGTACTGGACAAACATTCCTAATATGGAAATCCAAAACAACGGTATCGAAGTTGCTTTAGATTACAGCAGTGATAAAAGTAAAGAATTCTCGTACAGCATTGGAGGAAATATATCTTTTACAAACAATAAAGTAGTAAACTCTCCTTATAAAATATTGACTACCGGAGCGGCGCAAGGTGGCGGTCAGACTGGAGCAACTATCAACGGAGTTTTAAACGGACACCCAATTGGTTCTTTCTATATGCTTGATTTTACAGGAATTGGTCCTGACGGTCAGAATCAGTTTGCAGATACCAACGGAGATGGTTCTATCCTTGACAACGATCGTATTGTTGCAGGAAGTGCATTGCCAGATTATATCTATGCTTTTTACTTGAATTTGAAATACAAGAATTTTGATTTTGTTGCTAATTTTAATGGTGCAGCTGGAAATAAAATCTACAACCACGTTGCGATGACATCATTCAATAGAGGAAATTTAGCAAACTCTTTTAATACGACAGACAGAGCTTCACAATATTTAAACGAAGCGTCTACAAACTCTAATACAGTTTCTACAAGATACTTAGAAGATGGAAGTTTCTTAAGATTGAATAATGCGAGTTTAGGATATAATTTAAGTCCAAAATTAGTTGGACTTGGCGATGTGATGGACAACATTCGTCTTTCTGTAACAGGTCAGAACTTATTTGTAATCACAAAATACAGCGGTTACGATCCTGAAATCAATACTGGAACTTCTGTGGGCGAAATTCAGTCTTTTGGTATTGATTATTTCAGTTACCCACGAAGCAGAACAATTGTATTTGGCTTAAACGTAGCATTCTAATCAAAAAAAGAAAACATGAAAAATAAAATAATTATAGCAGCTCTTGCATTAGGTGTATTATTTACCTGGAGCTGTACAGATTTAGAAGAAAAAGTGCTTGACGAATCCTTAAACGGAGCCGGACAAGCAGAGGCAATCAGCGGTGCGATAGCTCCCGCTTATGGACAATTAAAAGCGACATGGTACCATACCAATAATTTTGGTTTGCAGTTAATTGCCAGTGATGAGGGTATTTTGCCTTATAGAGGAGGAACAGACTGGTACGATGGAGGTAAATATTTAGCAGTACATGCGCATACCACAACACCTACAAATGACTTGGTTACTAGTACGTGGAATGCCCTTACTAAAAACATTTCGAGAACATTATCTGCTATTGAAGTACTGACTCCTCTGGCAGAAGGCGGCAATGCAGAAGCACAAGGAGCGCTTTACGAAATGAAGGCTTTAAGAGCTTATTTGAATATGATGACATTAGACAGCTGGGGATTGGTGTTCAAAAAAGAATCATCGGCGTCTACTTCAGAAATTTTAAGAGGACAAGATGCTGTGAGTTATATTGAAAATGAATTACTTTCTGTTGCAGATGTAATCAATACAGATAAAGGTC
Organism: Flavobacterium foetidum; assembly: GCF_004634245.1. GTDB lineage: Bacteria > Bacteroidota > Bacteroidia > Flavobacteriales > Flavobacteriaceae > Flavobacterium > Flavobacterium foetidum. The sequence goes on along the minus strand of NZ_SJTF01000003.1, from coordinate 343,091 downwards.
CAGGAAGAATGACTCAAGCTGCGGTTTGGGGACTTCTGGCGAGATTAAATCTAAATGCTGCCGTATATCGTGATCCTTATGGAACTCCATCATTTACTCCTGCAGACATGGATAAGGTTATTAAATATACAGATAATATTATCAATTCTGGTAAATTCAGTTTTTCTCCTGAGTATTTTGACTTATTTGATGACAGCAATGACAAAAACAAAGAAGTTATCTTTTCAATAGATCAGCGTGGAGTTTTGGCTGATGAGCACAACCGTTGGGCCTATTGGTCAATTCCGGGATCTATGTTCCCAAGACCTGAGTCTATCAATGCAGATGGTACAGACGGTCCTGCTATTACTTCAGATTTTTATCGTACATGGGTAAATGCTTATGGTTCTGTTGATCCAGCCGATGCTGATTCAAGATTTTATAAAGACAATGCTAAAGTGCCAGCTCATTTGAAAGATCTTACAGGGCTTTCTCCACTAAATGATGAAAACCACTACTACTGCGTTAAAGCGGAAGATTTTGAAATCGACAGAGGAATTATGAGAGGTATTCCGTGGGCTGCCAGAAAAGATAATAACGGAGCGTTCTATAAATGCGATGGCGGATACAGAATTTATCCCGTAAAACAAATCAAAGGAAATGGTCCTGATAAAAACGTTGGTTATGTAAACCTTACAGAAAAAGTTGATTTTACTAAAGAAGGAAGTATGCACTATTCTGGATTTAGAGTATCGAAATATCAATTTAGCCACACTTCTCCTGACGGAAATACATATAGCAGTGTTGACATGGTTATGCTTAGATATGCTGAGATTTTTATGATGCGTGCTGAAGCTAAATTAAGAAAAGGCGATAACGCTGGGGCATTAGCCGATATGAACGCAGTTAGAACTTCAAGAACAGCTCGTGCTCCAATTCCTGCTGCGCTTCCTGCAATCAATTTAGATATTTTGTACAGAGAATATGGTTTCGAATTTTACTGGGAAGGTTTAAGAAGAAATACTCAAATCCGTTTCAGTCATTTTGAAGATAAATGGACTGAAAAATCAGATGCAGATGTAAACAAGAGATTGTTCCCGATTCCACAGGTAGCAATTGATGGTGCATCTAACACTCCAGGTTATTTAGTACAGAATAAAGGATATTAAGTTTTAGTTTATTTTTTTACGTTTGAATTGAAGACTGCCGTTTTATAGTGCTCTATTGTAAAGTAGGCAGTCTTTTTTGTGTTAGTTGTTAAAACAGGGTAGTTTTTGAACCTTTAAGAAAACACCCTGTTTTTTTTAATCCTAATTTTATTTTTAACTTTTTTTCGGCTGATTAGTTTCAGTTGACAGACCTTTTTTGCCCCCAACCCATCTACTACCTTTTATTTTGTTCTTTCAAAATCCATCAATTTATTCCAAATGAAAATATCATTTTTATTCCTCTGGCTGTCCGTGTTTTTCTGGGGAGCAGAGAATCAGCTATATTCTCAAAATTTAGTTACAGTACATTCTCATAACGATTACAATCAGGCGGTTCCTTTTTGGAATGCTTATGCAAACGGCGCTTCGTCTATAGAAGCCGATATTTTTTTGAAAGATAATATGTTATATGTCTCTCATGATGAAAAAGGAATTTCTGCTGCAAGAACTTTAGAAGATTTGTATTTAAAACCGTTAGAAACGGCTCTAAAAATGGATTATAAAAAAGAGCACAAATTAGTTTTACTGATTGACATTAAAACAGAAGCAAAAGCTACTTTAGATAAGCTTATTTCTGTTCTAAAAAAATATGAAACCATCACAAGAAATAAGGATATTAAAATCGTTGTATCCGGAAACAGGCCAGATGCAGAAACGTATAAAAAATACCCCGATTTTATCTGGTTTGATTATCAGGAAATAGACCAAACGATTTCAAAAGAAAACTGGGAAAAAGTGGCCATGATCAGTGTAGATTATAAAAAATATTCGGTTTGGAATGGTTTAGGACGATTAACACATGACGATTACAATAAAGTAAAATCAGTAATTGCTAAAGCAAAAGCAAACAACAAACCATTTCGTTTTTGGGGTTGTCCAGATACTAAATCGGCTTGGAAAGCCTTTTTAGAATTAGGAGTTGATATCATTAATACCGATTCGCCTTATAATTGTGTTCAATATCTGCATTCTTTCCCAAAAAGACTGGTTATGGCAAGCAATTCTTCAAAAGTGTATGCGCCAACCTATAAAACAGATCAGAAAAACGTTCCTGTAAAAAATGTAATTCTTCTAATCGGAGACGGAAATGGTTTGTCGCAGATTTCGTCGGCTGTTTTGGCTAATAACGGCGCTTTATCTGTTACGCAGCTGAAAAGCATCGGTTTCATCAAAACACAATCGGCAGATGATTTCACCACCGATTCCGCAGCAGCGGGAACGGCATTGGCAACAGGTCAAAAAACAAATAACAGAGCAATCGGGACAGATAGTCTGCAAAAACCGATTCCGAATATTTTGGAAGTTTTGCAAAAAAGAAATTTCTCAACCGGAATTATTACGACAGATGAAATTACCGGAGCAACTCCAGCGGCTTTTTATGCCCACACCGAAGAAAGGTCGAATACACAAATTATAGCTCAAGATTTAGTAAAAAGTAAATTGAATTTGTTTGTTGGAGGCGGTGCTTCTACTTTTAAAAATACTACACTGGCTTCTAAATTCAAATTATTGAATTCGGTTCAGGAAATGCAGGCCGAGAAAAATGATGCCGTTGGTGTTTTCATTTCACAGCACAGGGTTCCATCTGTTTTAGAAGGAAGAGGAGTAGTATTGGCTGATGCCGTAAAATACAGTTTGGAATTTTTAAACAAAAAGAATAAACCTTTCTTTTTAATGGTCGAAGGCGCACAAATCGACAGTTTCGGCCACGTTAATAATGCTGCCGGAATCGTATCAGAAACTATTGATTTTGATACAGCCATTACTCAGGCTCTGGCTTTCGCCGATAAAAACGAAGGAACTTTGGTTATCGTAACTGCTGATCATGAAACTTCGGGATTTGCCATTCCGCAAGGAAATGTAAAAAAACGAATAATCGAAGGCGATTTTATAACCAACGATCATACAGCGACCATGGTGCCTATTTTTTCTTATGGCCCGCATTCGCAAGATTTTCAAGGTGTTTATGAAAATAATGAAGTGTTCACTAAAATACTTTCATTACTTCAATAAAATTGAGGAAGACCCGAAACCAAAATGTAGATTATCGATTTCCTTCAATATGCAAAATCATTAAGAACAGTCGGAAATTACTCCAACATTGGTGAAAGTTATAGGTTGTAAAACGAATTCTTCTCGAAAGGCTCAACCTTCAAATCAAGGTCACGCATATTTCAAAACGTCCATGATGACTTACAGAAGCATCATGGACTATTTTTTTTGAGCAAACAAAAAAAGGAATATTATCCCTGTCTTTTTGAATCGACTTTCTTTTGACTTCTTTGACTTTGCTTAAATTCTCTAGCAAGCTTACAGCGATCGTATGAATCTGGTTCTTAAAAATCGTTGTTTTTGTATAATAGGTATTCTCATGGCAAGAAACAATACCTTTTATGCAAGAGACGCCTTCTTCCTCCAATCTGCATTGCAGTTTTGTGGGAATGTACTCTCTTATTTTAGTTCTACGATTATAGACCTTATATGCAGCCTCTTTCATGCTCCAAAGCACCCAAATCATAATTTCTGAGTCTTGCGCATTTGCAATAATCGACTGTTCCTCGTCGGTAAAAAGCTTTTCTACAAAGCCTTTGCGTCGCCAATTGCTTTCAAGCCGCGAATGCTGCAGGTCTATGACGTCATTTCCGATCACTCTTGCGAAAGTTTTGTTTCAATGATTTCCACAGCTGCTTTAACGCTCAGCATGCGCTCCATATCTGTGTTGTCAATCACGATATTAAAATTTTCTTCAATATCCAGTACAATGTCAACCAAGTTTGCCGAATTTATGCGTAAATCATTAATGAAGTCAGTGTCTTCTGTGAGATTTTCATACGCCTCAGTATCGGCTGCATACGGTTTTATAATTTCTCTAAGTCGGTCTATCAGTTCTTCTCTATTCATACGATTATTTTACAAAATTTCTTAAAATTATACAGGCATTCACATCTCCAAAACCAAAACTTGCCTTGGCAATAATTTCGGGCTGGAGATCAATGGTTTTTAAAGGCACTTTCACAGGGTCAATCAATGCGGTAATTTCGGGATGAAGATCTTCGCAGTTTGTATTTCCAAATATAAAACCTTCATGAAGTTGCAGTACCGAAGCAACGCTTTCAATGCTTCCGGCTGCACTCAAACAGTGTCCTGTCATGCTTTTTATAGAATTGATATACGGAAAATCAGCTCCTTTTCGATTCAATGCCTTGATCCAGTTTTCGATTTCGAGACTGTCCTTTGTAGTTGCTGTTAAATGTCCGTTTATGGCGTTAATGTCCGCTGAGGCGATACCTGAGTTACGAATCGCATCTGTAATGCATCGCTGTACAGCAGTACTGTTAGGTGCGGTCATGCTCCCGCTGCCGCGCTGTCCGCCCGAGTTTACGCTGCCTCCTAATATTTCGGCATATATGGTTGCTTTACGTTGTAGAGCAGTTTCTAAGTCCTCGATAACCAGCGCTCCGGCACCGCTTCCGGGAACAAATCCAGATGCCGATGCACTCATCGGGCGGGAACCTTGCTGGGGATCATTATTATATTTGGAACTGCATACCCGCAAGGCATCAAATCCTGCCCAGATATAAGGTCCGCTGTCGCTTGTACTTCCTGCAAGTATGCGTTTTGCTTGCCCAGATTGTATGCGGTCATAAGCCAGAATGATAGCTTCAGTTCCTGTTGCACAGGCAGAAGAGTTGGTCGTAACCTGATTTCCAAGCCCCAGTTTGCCTCCTAAAAAAGCGCTTACACCGCTGTTCATCGTTTGGGCTACCACGCTGCTTCCTAATCTTCGAACCTGGAGTTCGTCTATCTTATAAATGCTTTCGCGGAATTTGTCTATGCCCGATGTTCCCGAACCGAAAATCGTACCGCTGTCCCAATCGGGTTCTTCTTTGTTTTCTATTGGGAGTCCTGCATTTTTCCAAGCTTCCATTCCGGCAATAACACCATACAAAATTCCTGTACTGTTAAAGCCTCGGAGTTCGAGTTCTGTAAAATAGTGCGATTTGAGTTCTTCAGATATCGGTGGAGTGCCCGCAATCTGGCAGGAGAACTGCAATTTTTCCAGTTCGGAATCATGCTGAATTCCAGAAAGCCCATTTTTTATGGCATGACTGAATTCTGCAATTCCGACACCATTAGGAGCAGCCACGCCTAGTCCTGTTATCACAACCCTTTTGCTCATAATTTATTGGTAATCATTCCAGATAAAATGCCTTTGCAGACCTCTTGCCCAGTTTCGTTTTGCATTACAACCTCACATTTTAGTTTTCCAAATCTAAAATATGATTTTTGAGAAGTTACGGTAACTTTTTCGTTCGGATAGACTGGTTTTAAGAATTGCATGTCGGCAGATGTAAAAGCAACAACAGTATTTTTGTTAAAAGCATCGCCCAATAAATAAATCCCTAAGCATACCATACCGATTTGTGCCATGCATTCGGTTAAAATGACTCCTGGAGTTACTGGATTATCTTTAAAATGACCTTTGTAAAAATCTAATTCTGCATCGAATGTATAAGTTCCTACAGCGCTATTTTCATCAACATGAAGCAGTTCTTCTACAAATAAAAAAGGTTTGCTGTAGGGCAACTGTGCCAGTATATTGGTTAATTCCATTTTTAATAAAGTTTTAGATTACCATTGCAGTAAAACTCTTTGTGCAGAAAAACCAGGGCCAAAACTAAGCATTAGTCCTTTTTCTCCCGGTTTTGGTTTTCTGTCCATAATTTGCTCCAAAACATATAAAACTGTTGCGCTAGACATATTGCCATAGTGTTTAAGAACTTCTTTGGTATCGTTAATATTTTTTCCAAGTCCAGAGAAGAGAGCTTCAACAGTATTGATTATTTTTTTGCCTCCCGGATGAAAAATCATATGATCTACATCGTCTACCGTCAAATTGTTTTTTTGCAAAAAGGGATGAATAATAGCTCCGAAATGGGAGGCGATAGTATCTGGTACTTCAATATCTAGCACCATTTGCAGTCCTGTATTGGTCAATTTGAATCCCATCATGTGTTCGGCATCATAAAAATGATACATTTCCTCGTTTAGAATTTCCGGTCCATAATCATCTTGATGTGAAGACAGCAGGCAACAGGCGGCGCCATCCCCAAAAATAGCGGCGCTGACAATATTGGGCATTGAAAAATCATTGAGCTGAAAAGTTGCAGTCGGCGATTCTACCGCAATTACTGCGGCACGTTTTCCCGGATTGGCTTTCAGAAAATTTTTGGCATAAATAATTCCCGATATTCCGGCCGCACATCCCATTTCTGTTACCGGTAACCGCACAATATCCTGCCTGAGCTTCATTTTATTGATTAGGTACGCATCCAAAGAAGGTATCATAATCCCAGTACAGCTAACAGTAATGATATAATCCAGAGTCTCTGGAGCCCAGCCAGATTTTTTAAGTGCTTTTTCTAAAACCTGCTCACCGAGAATAATAGATTCTCGGCAGTAAATATCATTTTTTTCTTCAAAAGACGTAGCCGTAAAGACTTCTTCGGGATCCATAATAGAATAACGTTTGTCTACGGCTGCACCTTCAAAGATTTTTTTGACTTTTTTGACAAATCGCTCTTCTTGCCCTTCCAGCCAGTTGTCTAGCAGCGGGAGTATGTCGGCTGTTTGTCTTGAGTATTTCGGAAGCTGCTTGGCAGCTGTTATAATTTTTACGCTCATTTTTTTGAGATTATCCACTGGTAGCGAAAAGCCCATTTCCAGTTTATGGTATAGTTTTTTAAATTTAGTTTTTTAGAGAATTCCTCCAATTCATTTTTCTTAAAGCCCCTTAGAATAGATACTAATCCGTCTTCGCGCGACATTTTTTTTAGATTAAAAACAACACAGATCAATTCAAAAAGCCTATAAGCTAGTTTGCTGCGATGCAGGTCGTTGATAACGATGCCGGTTTTGGCATTCCTATTAAAGATACTAATAATATTTAATATCTCCTCATTGGTAAAGTGATGCAGGGTTAGGGTGCATAAGGCAATATCATACTCTAATGTTTTAAATGCTTCGCTAAAAATATCCAAGCATTTATATTCAATGTTTGGATATTCTTGTGATAGCTTTCGAGCATAGTTTACCGTAAAAATATTAGCATCTACACCAATAAGTTTTAATTTAAGGTTATTTTTTGCTCCAAATTCTGCAAGCATCCGCAACATATCTCCATTGCCACAACCAATATCTGCCACGGTGATTATTTGTGACGCATCAGTTTGCTTTAACAATTTCTTTAATCCGTTTAGAGTTAAAAGATTGCCGCCTAGCAATTGGTTGATGCGTGCAATTTGGTCCAGCGCCGCCCGTAGTTCTTCTCCCTCAAGAGAAAAATCATCCATTATTTCGGTTTTCTGGGTTCTATATTTCGTGTTCATTCTTTTATCGTTATGGGATTACCATGTGTTTGTTTTATAATCGCCGGCAGTAATCCTGGAAAAGATACCGCCAAAAAAACAAGCAAACTGGTAAGCTTTTTATGAATTAATATTCGGGCTAGTATTCTGCCCATCAATATTCTTCTTCCAAAATGTCTTTTCCATTCTCTAGCGTAGTTTTTTTCTAATGTCTCACGTGATATTTTGCTGTCTGAAAAAAAATCCAATAACTGCTCAGAGACAATTTTTGCACTATGAAAGGCCATTGCCATGCCATTGCCGCATAGCGGATGAATAAGTCCTGCGGTATCGCCAATCATCAGAATGTGGTTTTCTACTGATTGCTTTTTCTCAAAACAAATCTGGCTGATGGATAAATGTTTATCGAAAAGAAGTGTGCTGTTTTGAAAAATTGATTTAAGATGCGGATTTTTATACAGTATGTTTGTTTGATAATCCTCAATATTCTTATACTTCTTAAAAGTTTTGTAGTCGGCTAGATAACAGATGTTTATAATATCGTTTTCAACTTTTGAAACGCCGCAGTAGCCACCGTTAAAATTGTGCAGAGCCACAAGTTCACTATCTAGATTTCCAGAATAATGCGCTTTTACGGCCAGCCATGGAGATTTTTTAACAATGAATTTTCGATTCAAAACTTGATCCAGATTTGAACGTTTTCCAAAAGCACCCAATACTATTTTTGATGTCAGAACCTGTGATGTTGTCGTGACAGTAAATAATTCGTTTTCGAAAGCGATTGCAGTAACCGTATCTTTAATAATTGTACAGTTGTGCGCCAAGGCTTTTTGATACAAAAAATAATCAAGCGAATATCTGCTTACGCCAAATCCTCCCAACGGAAGTTTTGCTTTTGCAATTTTTCCGTCATTGGTGCTGAATTCAAATTGAGATATACTTGCTGGAAAAAGTTCAGATACGTCTGCGTCTAGCCATTTTAGGTAAGGCAGAATTTCATTCGAAACATACTCGCCACAGACTTTATGGCGAGGATAGGCCGATTTTTCGATTAGCGTTACATTCAGTTTTTTTTTGGATAAATGTATTGCTGCAGCCAGTCCGGCAAGTCCTCCGCCGATAATTAATACGTCGCTGTTTTGTTTCATACTACCAATTTAGAAAATATATCCCGAATAATTGCGGAAGATTATTTTTATTACTGATGTTGGACAAGTTTTTACTGATACAACCCAGAAACGACAATAATCTTGTTAGGCAATCAATTATAAAACAAAGAGAAACGGTGTAATTATGATGTTATAGCAGCGATTTTACAGTAGAAATGGTGTGTAAAACAATTGATATTGAATCTGCTAAAAGTTCAATGAAATTAAAGGTTTTGTGGGATAATAATCTAACATCAAATGTTTTATTTTTGTCTATCTCTTGGTATTAATTTGATTAACATGCGAAAATTAAACAGCATTATATTTTTTGGTTTATTTGTACTAATAAGCAGTTTCACCATTCTTGCGAGCAGCTGGAAAATTGATGATAATTTTAGAATACATTTTGCAGGCAATAGTGTTGAAGGGATTTTCGAAAATTTCAGTGGTCAGATTATATTTGATGAAAATGATTTAGCGTCGAGCAAATTTTCTTTAAATATTAAAGTAGAATCCATATCAACAGGAAACTGGTTGAAAAACCGACATGCCAAGAACGATAATTGGTTCGATTCAGAAAAATATCCCAACATAGTTTTTAAGTCATCTAAATTTTCTAAAACAGCTAACGGCTTTAACGTAAAGGGATTTTTGAAAATGCATGGAATCGAGAAAGAAATCGCGATTCCGTTTACATTTGTAAATAACACTTTTAAAGGTAATTTCAGTGTCAATAGAATCGATTATGGAATCGGAACTTTAGAGGGAATGTCTAAAAAAGTCTCAAACGAGATCAAGATAGATTTTGTTGTACCAGTCACAAAAGAAAAGTAATTTTTTTTGATTTTCATGACTATAGATTTTTGGTCAGTCTGCAAAAAAACTCTAGCAAAAAGAAGAAAATCAATTTCTGCAGATTTTATTGATAACGCTTTCGTCTGTAGCTTGGTCAAGAGTGATGAGGTTAATGTCTGAAAGAAAAATCAATATATCCATAACGCGGGTTTGGTAAGCTTTTTCAGCTGAAAAAACTTCGAAAGAAAAGGCAGCTTCGCTTCCCAAGGTATAAAGAAAGAGACACAGTTCCTGAAAAGGGACAGGACGATTTTCGTTTAGGGAAAGATATTTGTATATGGCAGATGGCAGATGGTACGAATTTGCAGTCATGATTGATTCTCTTTTATTCCATATACGGAATCTGTTCTGGATTGGTTTTTAATAAGATGCAATACAATTCTTAGCATTTAGAATCTTTTATCGATACCTCTACTTTTTAATGTTTGTTGTGAGTTTAATAAAGGTGTTTTTCTCAGAGTGATGACTGTCAATTACTTCCATACATTATCCTCAGGATTTATATCAACATCAAAGGAGTCTCCCAGATTTATTTGTGAAATAGTTTTTTGGGTTGGAAAAATAATACTAACATCGCTGTAGTCTTTTTTCCAGCAGTATATCTTTTTAGAAATTGTTTCCTTGCTTCCGTCAGAAAAGGTAATTGTTAAGTGAATTGGCATTAGCAATTTGCCAGGGCTTGAAATCGTAATGTTATAGTCTTTTTTATTTTTTTTGACCTTAGTAATTGCCAAATCGGGAACATTCTTTTCAAAATACCAATTTTTCCAAAACCATTTTAAATCAACTTTGCTGTCATTTTCAAAACTATTAAAAAAATCATATGGTGTCGGATGTTTACCAGCCCAGTTCTTAATGTAATTCTGAATACATTTATCAAACAATTGTTTTCCCAGCAATTCCTGAAGGTAGCGGTGCGCCAATGCCGGTTTTAAATCCTTATTAGAGAAACGTGCTTTGCCGTATAGCTGAGGAGTCGGTGTCATAATCGGCATATCTTCGGCCGTTCCGGCACTCTTGTTTACAGCGCTGATGTCATATTCTAGTGCCACAGACGAATCGATAAGTGGAGAGAGATAGAATTCTGTAAAAGTCGCCCATCCTTCATCCATAAATGAATATTTTGTTTCATTTGTTCCCACATAAAATGGAAATATGCTATGAAAAACTTCGTGTACTGTCAATTCCAGCAGCTCAGTATGATCTTCAAATGGCAGCATATTGACCATCATAGGGTATTCCATAGCATCTAAACCGTCAAAAACTGTCTGATGAGAATATGGAAAGGGAATATTTGGGAAATAATTACTGATCAAATCTACGGTTTTGGCAGTATAACCTACGACTTTACTGTAATTGCTATGCTCCGGATTAAATACTGCGTCTACGCGGGTACGGCGCTTATTAAGAGGATCCACTAAAACACTCGACGCCTGCCACACAAAATGATTGCTTAAGCCAAACGCAAAATCGGTAATATTTGACGCTTCAAATTTCCAGGTATTGAATTTGTTTTTTCTTGTACTATTCTGATTCTTGATATCTGAATCGGTGATAATATCAATTACTTTATCTCCTGTTTCAGCGAGTTTAATTCTATCTAGAATATGAGGTTCGTAAACCGTTTCAGGATTTTTAAGATCACCAGTCGCCCAGACCTGATAATTGCCGGGAACTGTAATCGACACCTTAAAGTTGCCGTAATCATTATAGAATTCTTCCTTGCCTAAATATGGATAGTCATCCCAACCGTCAATATCGTCATATACAGCAACTCTTGGAAAGAAGTAGGCAATAAAGAAACTCTCAGGATCAACTTGCCCTGTTCTTACAAAAGAACCTTTGTTTACGGTATAGTCGTACTCCATCTCAATTGCAGTATTTTTTCCCGGCAAAATGTTTACCCCGGTTAAGTACATATTAGTCCCTCTTATTTTACGCTTAAAGTCTTTAAATTCAAGCCCATCAATAGTAATGAAATCTATGTTGATGCCAGTGCCTAAATCTTCAGAAGCGACAGGCATATTTCGCATTGAATTACTTTTGTAGAAATTAGGAAATAATTTGATCATCAGCAATTTCAAGGTGTCCGGACTATTGTTTTTGTAGGCAATGCGTACTTTTCCGTTAAGCTTTCTTGTCGAAGGGTCGAATTGCACATCTATAGAATAATCTCCGCTATTCTGCCAATAATTTGCTCCTGGTGTTCCTATGGCATTTCGGGTTTTCTTTAGATTAGCTTTTTCTATAGTCTTTAACAACGGAATAGGTTGCGCGTACAGATTTGGCTTCAAAATAAATAGAATTGCAAGGGGAAGTAATTTTATTTTGTTCTGAAATAGGTCGTATAAATTATGCATAATTACGAAAGATAACTAAAGGATATAGTGATTGGCAGTTATTTTGTAAAGGAATAAAAAAAAATCGTCTTCACGATTAAAAATTTTTAATATTGAAGTTGAAATGCATTATAAGATAGCAATTTTTCCTGTTACAGTTTTTCCTAAACTTGTAACTATCTTGTAGATATAGATTCCTGAAGCCGTATTTTTTAAATTGATGCTATTGGTTTTAGAAAGCAAGGGGTAAGTTATAGTATTTTGTCCATCAATGGTATACAAATAGAAAATAGCGTTATCTTCTTTTTGGGTTTCAATATTTAATTCTTCATTTTTTGCTAATAGTGTAGGGTAGACAAAAAATAGATCGTCGCCTAAATAATTGGTTTCTAGAATTAGGGAACTTATTACATTATCGTTTTCTAATATTATGTTTATTTTGTATTTATTACTGCCTTTTGCTGGTGCGGTATCCAAAAAAGAGAAAGTTTTTGAGCTTAGATCATTTATTGTACTAATGACATTTTCAGTATCATTACTAATTTTTACTAATTCGATTCTCTTGATATTGTACAAGCTAAAAAGGCTCGCATCAATCTTTACATTATTTTCCTGAAAAACCTCTGCGGCTGTTAGTTCAAAATAACAATTTGAGTTTTGAGCGTATCTTAACGTAGCTTCACTTTTAATTCCTTCACCATTATCAAATACAGCAGAAACAGTATAAATTGTTTCGTCACTATAAATGTAATTGGTATTGGTTGTTTGCTCTCTAAATTCTAAACGGCCATTGATCAATTGATAGATATTAAATGAAGAAATATTGGCAGGTTTATCCCAATTAATTTCTGTTGTCCCGTCGCAAACCAAGCTGGTATTGATATTTAAATCATAAGAAACAGTGAAGCTGTCAGACATATAATCAACGCCATTTATCGTCATTTTTAATTTTGCCTTCGAAAATTTTTTCTCTGAAGGTGAATAAGTAAATTGCTCATTATCGAGATTTATGCCATCTGCAATAATCTCCCAGCTGCTCCCATCATCATAACTAATAGACAATTGTCCCGAGGCTCCAGAAAACGAGGAACTCCATTTTAGCGGAGAAGGTGTCCTGCCATCATACGGGAAATTATCATTACGTACGGGGTAATTCCACTCAAATTTATTTTCTGTTTCATATTCATAGGCAATAGCGTATTCTTGAGAAACAGTCGAAATATATGCTCCAATAACATTAATAAGGTAAGTTCCAGATAATGGTTTTTCAATAGTCACCTGCTCAATAGTGTTAATCTTATCTTTTCCTCGAATAGCTTGCTTTTCTGGAGAATCTGGATTAAGAATCCATGGTAAAAAGGTATTTTGATCAGCCGTCAGGATTTCGAGGTCTATATCGTTTACCAAACCCACATTACTGTTGATTGCAGCAGGCAAATCGTTCCAAACTAATGTGACTTTTAAGTTTTTTGCATGCTCAGGAACAATAATAGAATGAGATTTGGTTTGTCCGGAAGTTATATTGCCAGTCGCTATTCTATTTTCGCTGATTGTTTTTAAACTTTTGTAGGCATTGATATTGCCATAGCCATAAGTGAAATCGGGGCCAATAGTGCCCAAATCTTTTGCGCTATTAATTAAAATGGCTTTAGTTAATGCATTGTTTAAGTAATTGTTGTTTACTGTTTTGTAATGCTGTTTCATAAGTGTTATGATTCCTGTAGCCAGTGCGGTAGAATTTGAAGTTCCTTGTGTACTAAAGGCTACTAGATCAGGCTTTATTCGTCCGTCGTATGCTGGACCTTTTGAAGAAAAAGGCATTATTACCTCATTTTGGCTAATACAACCCACTACAATACTGTTTTTAGATTGCTTAAAATTGCCCGTCAGAGATTGATACCCTTGAAGACCGTTATTTCCAGATGAAAAACAATGCGTCAGATAAGGATTTTCGGCTAATTGAGCGTCATAACTATTGGCAAGAGAACCGTAAAAATTCTCAACAACTGTACCGTAAGAATGATTTTGTGTGACGGCGCCTTGCAAATCAGTTACGTCATCAGGATAAATCGTAAGATAATCTGAGGACTGTATCTTCGCTTTGCTTGCAACACCTTTGCCTAATACAGAACTATTTCCTAATCCGGAAACAATAGTGGCCATGGCCGTAGCATGTTCTGATACGGTAGAAGACTCAATTGTTGACGGAATGTGCTTGTCTAACAAATCGACATCATTGACATCAAATAAATCATCTTTGATAGAAACGATTTGATCCTCTCCAGTCAAAAGAGGAAAATCAGCGATAGCTTTATTTATACAATTGACGCTGAAATTTTGGTCAATTATTTTAGATTCCATTTTAGGTTCTAATGATTCTTGGGTTATTGATGAGACGCTGCTCAAACCTATAATAGCATCTTTAATTTTTTGAGAATCGCTTTTTAGCAGCACAAGATTGTTGTTGAGTATTTTGATATCCGAAATGGCTATTGATTTGAGATCTCTAATCAACTCATTAATATTGTCAGTAGAAATTATATACTGTTTTTCTCTTTTATGGTTGGAGAAATCCGCAGGCAGTTTCCATAGATTATTCACAGGTTGCACTAATCGAGAAAGCTGATCATGTTTTATATTTTCCTCTCCAACAATACAAAATGTGTTGTCCAGTTTTTTTACAACCCGATATTTTTTTTGATGAGCATTTTCTAAAGAAGTAAAATAGTATTTATCAGATTTTGGATTTTCTTCATTTTTGAGGTATTTGCTCCATTTCTCAGAACTTTGAGAAAGGCAAATTGTAGTGGTCATTAAAAATAGAAAAATTATCTGTTTCTTCATTTAGTGTAAAATTAGGGGCTATTCAAAAAAAGATTCTCTTCTGCAGTTAAGAAAATTATTTGTTTGGATGTTGTTTCTTTTTGGAAATATTTTACTGTGACAATTGAATCAAATTTAGTAAAATATTTGTTAAATAGTGTTGTTTTTCATTTTTGCAAAAAATCACATAAAAAATTACAAATGTGATTTTATTCGATATGGTTTTATTTTAAATTAATACTTATTGTAAGATTATATTTAACTATATTTGCAATCTTCAAAAAATGCTTAAGATTATTTTTTCTTATTTACCTGATTTACATTTGATTAAAATAATTTGTAATTAACTGTAAGAATAAATTTACATAAATACAACAAAAAGTAATATTTTTGTTAAAATTCTTATTATAGGTATTTTAATGTTAAAAAATTTTTAAATTGGGGTATAAATAGTATTAATATTTTGTAAAGATTTCCAAATTTATCAACTTATTTAACAACCAAGTAAGAACCTATTATGAAAAAAAACAAATCATTTTTAGTAATGTTATTTATGACATTAACCTTGTTGTCGTGCAGCAAAGAAGATGCGACAACTCAATCAGACCAAGGGTCGCTTAAAGTAACACCAGACGTATTAAATAAAATTAGTTCCCTCTCGCTGAACAATAAAGATGTTCAAGTGATAAAAAACACTAATTTAGATGGAACTACTGAGGATGCCTTTCTAATAGAAGGATGTATCGTCATGACAGAAGACCAATTAAACAAAATGGATCTTCACGGAGGTATTACCACAGAACAATACCGCACGACAAATTTAGTATCTGCACCCAGAACCATAAGAGTGGTGGGATTATCTGGCACTGGTACAACAGCATTGACTACCAATATGCGTGCTGGATTGCAGGCTGCAATTAATAGATATAATAATTTAGGTTTGTCTATTAATTTTACCCTTACTTTCAGCTCGTCGACTTCTGGTGCCAACATTGTTGTAAGAAGACAGGTCGGATCTGCAGGAGGAGTAGCAGGTTTTCCGTCAGGCGGAAATCCGTATAGTTCAGTTACTTTGTATTCTGGATTAGACACTTATTCGACAGGAGTAAATGCACACGTATCGGCACATGAAATTGGTCACTGTATTGGTTTACGCCATACAGACTGGTTTAGCCGTCAAAGCTGTGGGCAGAATTCCAATGAAGGAACGGCTGGTGTTGGAGCAATCCATATTCCGGGAACGCCTACAGGATACGATGCAACTTCTTATATGCGAGCATGCTTTAGTTCAAGCGAGACGGGAGCTTTCAATGCTAACGATATCACAGCCCTGAATTATTTATATTAAAAGTTGAGTTAAAGTTGTCTTTACAAAATAGGAGAAGGCTGTTTCATAGTATATGAAGCAGCCTTTTTTTGTGTAATCAGTTTAAGTGCTTATGTTGTTATTGATCAAATGACTTTTTTGACAACTTAGTATTGGATTTAGAGGAGTTTCATAACTTGCCTCTAATGTTAGAATTCAAAGTGTTGATTAAGAGTCTGTTTTCAATAAGATTGCTTTTTCGGCTCCAATTTTCCATTTGCAACAACCAAAATGGTTTAATAAAAATTTAAGACCTTATTTAGAAACAGTGTTAATGCAATGCAAAACGCTATTATTAGCAAAGTTGTCGTTGCTCTAAAAATCCATCGTTTTTGAGAGAAATCGTAATCTATATATTTAGTGATTGCGACCGAAATACCCATGATAAAAAACCAAACAGAAAAGAATAATGACAATTTCCGTCTCAATAATGTTGTTACGAAATCGTGAACCAATCCGCAAAAAACAAATGTCAGAATTAAAGCAATTGCAACTGGAAATATTCGTTTAAGAGGTTTGAAAATTTTTGTTCCGAGATAATATCCGAAAATAGGATTCCAGTGATTCCAAAATGCAGAAAAGTTTTTTGCTCCAAGCGATCTATACAAATTATTCCGAAGTGACTTAGAATGCCCTATTGGTACTCCATTTCTATTTTTTACATATTCGGATAAATTCATTTGTTTTTTAATTACTAATTTGAAATCTAATAGGAGTAAATTTATTAAATAAAAATTTATGGTACAGGACTTTTTTGCATTACTTCTAATAAATCGTAGGGTTAGCAACCTCTGTAAAAGTCGAAAAATCTTGAAAACCTTGTAAAAAGTCAGAATTAACACTGACTTTCTATTTTAAAAATTGCTTTAAACGCCCTTGATAAGACTGTAGGTAATTTCTTTTAGTTCTGTTTTCAAGATAGGACGCTTCAATAAGCCGATATACTTTTTCTGACTGTGAAGCCATGGAATCAAACAGAACATTAAATGTTTTTTCCTCTATCTGGGCTTCTTGCGAAAGTTTAAAAAATTGGCTTTTGATACTGCCTTGTGACCACTTCCTCGGCAGCAGTCCTTCTTCTAAGGCAAAAGGTTTGTCTTCAATATGAATTCTGCTGTTCAAGAGGTCATATGCAGGGCTGAGACGAAAGTCTCCCATTGGGGTTTCGAGCAGGGAGAAGTTTTTAAAGTGTGCATCTCCGTTAGAAAACAGATAATTAAACATAAGTATCTTCAAAAGTTTTGGTGCCTCGATTCTATATACGGGAAGATACTGTTGCATGAGTTGAAAAATTTCAAGATAATTTCCCTGATATTTGTAGTTTTCTCCATGTGTCTGAGGTGTTCTTTGGGCAAGTGAAGCAAAATCGTCCTGAGCCAATTTGGATCCGTCTTCCTGTACGTCAAAGCGTTTGGTAATATAAGCGGGGCTTCCGTCACTAAAAAAAATAAGTGCGTTCTCGGCTGTTTCAATTCCGTATACCTGTCTTGCTATCTGCATGGTGACGTGCTCATTGGCCGGCATCTCATGAGGAATCCTACCTGCATTTGGAATGGGTTTTAGAATGTAGGTTCCTTTTTCTCCCTCGGAGATTAGCCTTAATTTATTTTTATCAAGCAGTACTGAAAATTTCTCCTGTACGCCTGAAATAGAAATATTCATGCGGTTTTCTTCGAAGAGTTTGTCCATTTCTACATTAGAGGCGGGAGATGAATATGGGAGAATATGAGATACTTTTCTACCGTTGAAAACTCTGTTTAAAGCAGTTCTGCTGTAAGTGTCAAATTCTGGTGCCAGTGTGCCTGGGCAAAAATGTATTTCAGGTAAGCTCATCCTTATTCTATTTTTAGTACTCTAACAGCTCCAATGCTGTCATTTTTTGCAGTTGTCATTAAAATGCCGAAGTAATCATCTCGGTCAATTTTATTGTACCTGCAGACAATTTGTTTATTGGACCCTTCTGGCAGCATATGGTAGAAGAAAGGAAAAAGAAAATCGGCTTTATACGGTGCGTCAGATTTAGGAAGCGTTAGGCTGATGGCAGGTGCATTCAAGTCTTCAATCCAATGCTTATGGTATTGGAATGTAAAACTGCCGTCATCATGCTGGGTAAGTATTCCGGCGGGACAATCCTTGTATAAAATTTCCGCTTTTCTCATTTAAATGGTTTTATATTTTTTACTTGAAGGGTAATTTCAAGCCCAAGTACGTCAGCAAGTTTAGAAAGGGTAAGCAGAGTCGGATTTCCTTTGCCACTTTCAAACTGCTTGAGCGTGCGGAGACCAACCCCGGACAATTCTGCCAGTGTTTCTTGAGTAACCTGAAGGGTGTCTCTTCTATCTTTGATAATTTTAATAATCTCTTCAAAGTGCATTATAAAGCTCTTTTTTATGTAAATATAATAGTTTTTTGTTCAAATATCATTTAAAAGAGCATTATAAAGCACTATTTGCCATCTTTTTTCATTCTGTGGCTTTATTGTTGTTGAATAGTGCGTTAAAATGCACTATTTAGTTGCTCTTTTTGTTGTGATTGGGTAATCCATCCAAAGGTTGTCCGTAGCCACTGAAGATAGCCAGCGGTTTTAACTGCGCGGGCGAATACGAATAATCGTTGTGGTAACGTTGAATTCAAGCGGTTGAAACCGCTGGCTATATTTGATATACTGAAAGTTTAGTTTCTGGGGTATCGTTTCACTATCTGAGTAATAGTTTTGAACCTTTTTTTCTCTTCAAATTATTCAATCTTTTTGCCTAATCCCCAACTTTTGCGATTAATTCGATAATTTTACATTTTAAAAATACTCAAAATGAATTTAAAAGAAGAAACCCTGCAAATCGTTTGATATGCAGGGTTTTCCGTGAATTTTAGCCTTTTTTGTAAACTTTGAAAAGTCTCTTTTTAAGCTTCCAGCGGAGAAAGAGGGATAGCAACTTTTTGCTAATTCCTCTTATATACTGCATTTCTTATATTTTTTTCGGTGTTGCGCCACGATTCTGCCACGAACTTTTTATGCGTTTTTATGCATTATGAAAGTTCTATGATAGCTTAATCTTGTTTAAATTGTGATATAATTCATTAATTATATAAAGACAAAGTTACATTATTAAAATCAGTAAAGGGAAGTAAAACTGAAAGAGTTTTTAAGATTTGATTTAGATTTGAAAATTTAATTGAGTTTTGTGGTGGAAATTAATAAATTCCTATTTTCGGCTTTGTCGCATCTATTTGAAACTTATTATCTTTCGAGCTTCAAACAATATTAAATGAATACCAAAGGTCATTGTTATCCCAAAGCCATTATTTTGCAGGCAGTCTATTTCAAATTGCGATTTACATTGAGTTACAGGGATGTTGAGGAAATAATGAAAATGCGTGGAATACAAGTTGATCATGCTACGATTCAACGTTGAGTGTTTAAATTTAGCCCAATGATTGAATCTCAGATGAAAAAGCGAAAGAACAGAGTGGGAGTGAGCTGGAGAATGGATGAAACCTACATAAAAGTTAAAGGTATTTGGTGTTATTTATATCGGGCTGTTGATAAATGTGGTAATACGGTGGATTTTCTTTTGACCAGAAGAAGACAGAGAATGAGCGCACAGTCATTTTTAATAAAAGCGATAAAGAATAATTGCCGGCCAACGGTAATAAATATAGACAAAAGTGGCTCTAACACCAGCGCAATAAGGGTTTACAACAAACGATCATTTTCGAATATAAAGATTAGGCAGTGTAAGTATCTGAACAATATTGTTGAGCAGGATCATCGTTTTATAAAATGGCGGATACAGAACGGTCTGGGTTTTAAAAGTTTTGAATCGGCCAGACGAACATTAAGTGGAATAGAAGTTGTACATATGTTGAGAAAAAATCAGATGCTTAAGCCAGGAATAAGCATGTTCAAATCATTTTGTAAATTGG
The DNA here is from genome assembly GCF_004634245.1 of Flavobacterium foetidum. Classification (GTDB taxonomy): domain Bacteria; phylum Bacteroidota; class Bacteroidia; order Flavobacteriales; family Flavobacteriaceae; genus Flavobacterium; species Flavobacterium foetidum. The sequence goes on along the minus strand of NZ_SJTF01000003.1, from coordinate 323,081 downwards.
CTGCATAATTTCCGGGTTTCTGATTTCTTTCGAATTTACATGCCAGATGCGACAGAATCAAATCTCAACATGTTAAAAATTCTATTTTGACTAAAAAGAATAGAGAAATTATTGGAATTTTGGAAAGCTACTCTTTCGAGACGAATAAATGCTTCTTTCATCTTGAATTTGAAGATGATGAACCTGCTTTTAAAGGTTCATCTGATTCAGAAGCGGATTCGAACTTAACCGCTCAAATCGCTTCTATGCTCAAATTGTAAGCCGTCAGATATTTATATTTATTGGAAGCGACTGGAGAGTAAGCCGATTCAATACTGCCGCTGCGGGTAAATAAAAAGAAGAAATCATTTGAGGTTGCATAAGGGGAATTTCTTCATGAGCACGTCCCTCCTGGGCTCAGGGAGCGTCATTCCTGAATTATAAGTTTTTGGTTAGTTTGTAAGGCTTTTTTTTAAGATTTTTTCTCTTAAATTTTAGTTTTAAATTTACTTTTGTCAGAAATTAAAAGTTCCATATGCCACGATTTAGAATATTGACGAATTTATTCTTAATGCTATTTCCTTTTTTGTAGCCGCCCAGAGGTCAAACCAAGATTTCACCAATCTTTCTTATGAGAAGTTGAAAGAGCTTTATAAAAGCAGCGAGAAGAGCCAAAGCAGACAGCAGCTGTATGCTGATGCTTATTTAGCGAAAGCCACTAAAGAAAATAATTCTCTTGAAAAGGCGAGGGGCTGGTACTTGCTTGCGCTGCTGTCCAGCGGACAGAAAGCAATTATTTATCTGGATAGCACGATTTATTATTCTAGAAGTCTCAACGATGCAAAGTATCCGGCATACGCTTTTTCGAGAAAGGCTTACGAACTAATGTATCAGTTTAAGTACAAAGAAGCTACCGATAACTTTCTGATGGCTGAAAATGCCGCTAAAAAGAATAACAATGACTTTTATTATAAAGTAAAATATTCGATAGCGGTTTTAAGATCTGAACAATTAGGAGAAATCAATGAGGCCCTCAAATTATATAGAGAATGCTTTGATTATTACAAAGAAAAGGATGTGAGAGATCCCAAGTACTCGTACGCCTATCAGGATGTTTTGTTTGGACTAGCTGATGCATATAAAGCACTAAAACAGTTGGATTCGGCAACGTACTACAATAAGTTGGGTTATGAGGAATCAAAACTTACCGAGGATTATGAATATAATGCGCTTTTTATATTAAATGAAGGGGCCAATTTGGTAGAAAGGAAAAGGTATAATGCGGCAATAGACAGCATAAGTAAAGCTTTGCCGAAAGTGGTCTTCTATAAAAATTCAGAAAATATGCTGGCTTCCTATTATTATTTAGGGAAAGCATATTATGGATTAGGCAAAAAAGATAAGGCTGTCGAAAATTTTATAAAAGTAGATTCTATCTACAGCAAAAGAGGAAAGATCACTCCTGGGTTTACAAGCGGGTATTTGCTTATGATTTCTTATTTTAAGAAGAAAAACGACAAAGAAAGGCAACTCAGATACCTTACTCGATATATGTCTATTGACAGTGTGCTGCAGTCGAATTATAAAGAGCTTAGTAAAAAACTGCAAAACGAGTATGATACTCCTAACTTAGTTTTAGAAAAGGAAAACCTGATACAGGACCTTAAAAATGACAAAACCATATCTTATTGGAAAATGGGAATATTATTTTGCTTACTTATGATTACGACAAGCTTTGGTTATTATCAATATAGAACAAAAAAGAGGCAATACTCCCAATTTCAAAAATTAGTGTCACAACCGATTAATAGTGAAAAAGAAATTAAGAAAGAAGTCAAGACCATAAAGCCTGAAACAGAAAACATTGGAATCAATGAAGAGTTGGTCAAACAGATTTTAGAAAAGTTGAGCCATTTTGAGACAACTAAAGGCTATCTGATTTCAAATATTACGGTCCAGTCAGTGTCAGATAATTTTAAAACTAACAGTAAATACATCTCTAAAGTCGTAAATACCTACAAAGAAAAATCGTTTACGCAATATGTCAACGATTTAAGAATCGAACATGCTGTAAAATCCATAAAGGAAGATCATAAACTACGAAAATATACTATTCAAGCGTTATCTATCGAGTTTGGTTTTAATAATGCTGAATCGTTTTCGACTGCATTTTACAAAAAAGCAGGCATTAAGCCAGCTTATTATATTAAGCAGCTAGAGAAAAACAGTAAAGTTTAATGTGTTGGTAATGAGGGTTTTTTGCGGCTTTATTGATGTCGGGATTCAGGAATTTCGACAAACAGAATTGTTATTGAATATCATCTTGCCAAACAAAATTTATATTTGTGGCATAACATTTAAAAAGGATAATATGAAAAGTAAGAAGAAAAAAAAAGAGGCTAAAAAATTTGATTTGGAAAAAATGAGCTTTGCAAAACTGAAAAGCCTGCATTTGATTGTTGGGGGCGGGGGCGGAGATGACCCAAACACAGGAACGGCAACTAGCAAAAACTGTAATGGAGGAGTTGATCATTAAGATTAGAATAGAATGAAAAAAATATATGTTGTTTGCTTTGCTTATCTTATTATGTGTAGCTGTAAGTCATCAAGAGAAACCGTTAATTTAAAATCTGGAGATTTAGAACAAAATTGGTATCAAAAAGACTACAATTCTACTAATACACCAGGTATTTCATTAGAAAAATGGTACGGTGAAAACGGGAGCAAAGCAAAAAAGACTATTATCGTTGCAGTAATAGACACTCAAATTGATAAAAACCATGAAGATCTAAAAAATAAAATTTGGTTAAACTCTAAGGAAATTCCTGACAACAATCTTGATGATGATCAAAATGGATATATAGATGACATACAAGGGTGGAATTTTACTGCAAAAAACGACAGTTATGTAGTTTGGGGAAATTTTGAATACGTCAGATTGGTAAGAGAACTTCAAGGCAAGTTTGAAAATAAAGCTGATTTTGAGATTTCTAAAGATAATATGCGTGCATATAAAGAATATTTGAGGGCAAAAAAAAGCCTCGAAAATCAATTAAAATATTATAAAAACAAACTAAAATCACAGCAATACAGTAAGATAATCTTTCCAATCGCCAAAGATAGCTTAAAACGTTATTTCCCTAAGGAAGATTACACATATGAACAATTAGACAGTTTGTATAAAATTCATAAAATTAATGATAAGACTTTTCGTCAGCGAAGGGAAGACGATGATCGAGACCTAGGAGCGATGATTGGTTTTATGAAGTTTAGATTTGATCAAGATGAAAAGACACTAGCTGATGTTATCGAAACTGAGATACAGACAGACTCTATTGTGAACAAAAATTTGAATTTGGATTTTAATGAAAGAAGTTTTATTGGAGATAATCCTAATGTTCTCGAAAAAGGATATGGAAGTAAGTATATAAGTATTTCTAAAAAAGGACATAGGTCTTTTCAGGATCATAATACAAAAGTATCGGGCATTATCGTTGCCGAAAGAAATAATGCTGTCGGAATTAACGGAATTGTAGATAACGTAAAAATTATGCCATTAACGATTTCATATTCAGGAGATGAACATGATAAAGATATCGCAATGGCGGTCTACTATGCGGTTGACAATGGAGCAAAAGTAATTAATTTGTCTTTCATTAAGGAGTTTTCGTTAAAACAGGATTGGGTTTCTGAAGCTTTTCGCTATGCCGAAAAAAACAATGTTTTAATTGTTCACGCTGCTGGAAATGAATCTCTTAATGTTGATGAAAATCCTGTTTATCCGAGTGATAACAATTTTGATGGATTTGAAGATATCTGCAATAATTTTATTAACGTTGGCTCAATATCAAATAGGCTTGACAATACATTTGTTTCTCGTTTTTCTAATTATGGTAAAAAGAATGTCGATTTATTTGCTCCAGGAGAAGATATTTATACCACCGCATCCGGTAATACTTATAAATTTGATTCAGGGACTTCATTAGCGGCTCCAATGGTTTCGGGAACTGCCGCATTAATCTGGTCTTATTATCCTAAACTTACTGTTCATCAAGTGAAACAAATTATTCTGGATTCAGGAACAGTTTATAATCTAGAAGTATTGGTCCCTGGGACAAAAGACAAAAAAGTGCCATTTTCAGAATTGTCAAAATCAGGTAAAGTTCTAAATGTATACAATGCGATGAGCCTAGCCAAAAAAGTGAACCGAAATAAAAATGATATCCAATAGCAAGATTTCATCATTCGAGAATTATGTATTAAGAACGCCCTTATTTCCATTATCTCTATATCTTGACACAGCAGAAAATTATTCTGCTGAAAAAGCAAAACTTCATTATCAAAACCCATTGATAAGAGAGGCGATTAACTTGGCTTCTCCAGATTTGAGAAAAGAATTGGACAAATGGGCTAAATCAGATTCAAACCTATCCGGTAAAAAGGCAGAAAAGCTAGAACTTACATTTCTGAAGTATTTAGCAAGGATGTCTTCCAGATGTACACCATTTGGCCTTTTCTCGGGTTGTTCTGTGGGGAGAATAGCTGACGAAACGAGAATTATTCTGGAGGATTTGGAGAGCTTTAAACGCTTTACTCAATTTGATATGCAATTTTGGATACTGCTGCTTCAGGAATTTTCGAAAAAAAAAGAAACAGTGCCGCATTTAAAATTTTATCCAAATAACAGCATTTACAGAATTGGAGATTTTTACCGCTATATCGAATATAAAAGTATAGAGATGAAGCGGGAACATAGCATTTCGGCATTAAGAAAGTCTGCTGTATTGGTGGCATTGCTTAATGCAGTACCGCAAGGAATGACTATTGAGGAAATGGTCGCATTTTTATCAGATGATGAGGATGAAAAACAGGAAGCTCAAAAATATATCTTAAAGCTTATTGATTTTCAATTTTTAGTAAGCGAGTTAGATGCAGCCGTTACGGGAAATAACGATTGGAACAGTATATTTGCTGTTTTGAAAGAGATTCCGGAACTGGAGAAAGAATATCGGATATTAGAAAAGACGTTAAGACAGCTTTGTTCTTTAGATGAAAAACTGGTACCTTCCGAAACTAACTATCAGGAGATTAAAAACAATATTAAACAAATCGGACTTGACTTTGATGAAAAATATCTTTTCCAAACAGATTTAAATTTAAATACGTCCACAAATACCCTAGACAAAAGTGTTCGAAAAAAAGTTCTTCGTGCGATTGCGTTTTTAAACGGTATTCAAATTAAGCAGAAATTTAAAAGACAGGAAAATTTTAAAAAAGCATTTATCCAAAGATATGAAGACAGAATGATGCCGTTGACAACAGTTCTGGACACAGAGATAGGAATTGGCTATCTTCAAAATCACGCGATGAATGACTGCCACGAACTATTAGAGTTTCTTTTAGTTAGGCCTAAAGGGATTGAGAATGAATATTGGACATCTTATGATTTCATCTTGCAGAAAAAAATGCAAGAGTGCATATTAAAAGGAGAAAGTGAAATAGCATTAACTGAAAAAGATTTTCCTAACTTCAATAGTGATTTCAGCAGTGTGCCAGTCACATTTTCTGTAATGTGCGAGGTTGTTGATGAAGATAAAGTTGTAATCGAACCATCAGGAAATATAAGTGCCGCGAAACTCTTAGGACGGTTTTGTAATGGTAATCTTTCTATCGATAAGCTAACTAGAGAGATTGTACAAAAAGAAGAAGTTTTTTATGCCGATCAGATCATGGCGGAGGTTGCCCATATTCCTGAATCCAGAACAGGAAATATTTTACGTCGACCTGTTTTACGGAATTATGAGATTAGTTACCTGGCAAAATCAGGAGTGCCGGAAAATTGTACTATTAATTTAAACGATTTATGGATTTCTATAGAAAAAGATACCATAATACTATTTTCAAAAAAACACAATAAAAGGATAATTCCATGTTTGTCAAATGCTCATAACTTTTCTAAGAATTCATTACCTCTTTATCATTTTTTATGTGACTTGCAATTTCAGGATATAAAACCGATTTATTCTTTTGATTGGGGAGCTTTAAAAGAACATTATAAATTTTTTCCAAGAGTAGCTTATAATGATACAATTTTATCAAAATCTTTCTGGGTTGTAGAAAAGAAAGAAATTGCATGTTTTTCTAAAATGAATAATAAACAACTGACAGAAGAATTTTTAAATTGGCGCTCACAGAGAAGTATTCCTCGTTATGTCAATTGGGTAAATCATGACAATACACTTTTGTTTGATTTTGAAACTGAAATTGGAGTTGATTTATTCTTAAATTCAGTTAAAAATAAGCAGGAAATCATCTTAGAAGAGTTTTTGTTTGCCAAAAAGTCTGTGGTAAAAAATAAAAATGCGGATAGCTATTGTAACCAGTTTATATTATCGTTTTACAAAGAATAAAATGCAAAGAAATTTTTGTTTGGGCAGTCAGTGGTTATATTACAAAATTTATACTGGCGTGAAAACAGCCGATTACATTTTAGTAGAAAAGCTAGCTCCTGTTATAATTCACTTAGAAAAAAAGAAAAAGATTCTAAAATGGTTTTTTATTAGATATAGAGACCCTGAAGAACACCTGCGAATTCGTTTTTTAGTTGATGATCTTGATGATATTAGTTTGCTTGTGAAAAGTTTATATGCTGTTTTTAAGGAACTTATGGATGAAGATGTAGTTTGGAAAATTCAGACAGATACTTATCAAAGAGAAATAGAGCGATATGGTAAAGAAACTATGTATGATTCTGAATTCCTTTTCTGGCAAGACAGCAGGATAATCTTAAAATATTTGAATATAAAAACTTCTTTTACTGATAATGAAACTCCTGTTTTTTTTAGTTTTTTAATGATAGAATCTTTCTTAAATTCGTTCAAGCTGTCAAATTTAGAAAAATCAGCATTAATGAATAAACTTCAAATTACCTTTAAAGAAGAATTTGAAATAGATAAAATTCAGAAAAAAGAAATGGATAAAAATTATCGCATATTTTATCCCAAATTAGAAGTTTTTTTGAAAGAATCGAATCAAGGCCAAAGCGGCTTTTCAGATCTTTTTTTCATTGTCGATGAAAAATCTCGACAAATCGAAAAAACGGCTCTTGAAATTATAGGCAAAATTGAGCTTCCTTTAAATGATTTTTTGTCTAGCCACATACACATGATGATCAACAGGCAATATACTTCAAGACAGAGAATGTATGAACTTGTTATTTACGATCATTTGCATAGGTATTACAAGACTCTGAATTATAAAATGAATAGGTCGGTTTGACTGATAAATTGATTGGTTATATGACATCCGGCATGTTCTCCTGAATATTTGAATATTGGCTAGTCCTGCCTATTTTCTTTTTTTTCTTTCTGCAGGCTTTCAGATTTTCAATGTGTCGCCGCAATCCTGAGTTTAGGGTGTATGCAAGAGCTAAAGTTGCGGGAGCGGAATTATGGCTTTACGGCATGCGAGCATAATGCCGACATATCGCAAGCATTCTAGACATCTTCAGGACGTGGACTGTATTAAGTACTTTGCTTCCTGTGATACTGATTATGAAAGCGAAGCGATTCCAACCTTAGTGGCTATCTCCTAATTGTGGATGACCACTAAGGCTAAATGATTATTTATTAATAAAATCATCAAATTTAAACACCTCTCCGTTATTTGATTTCACTGATACATAATAGTTGCCAACAGGTAAATTAATTTCGATTTCATCCCCTTTTGGAACAGCAAGAATTGATTCGATTGGAACTAATAAATCCGCATTCTTAGTTTTATCATACTCTTCCAGTTGAAAAACATCAACTAATAGTTCCTGATTTTTAAAAAACCTAAATTTTTCGTTTTTCAAAATAGCTTTTCTAAAAACGTCATTAGGATAGACCGATTCTAGGTTTGCCGAAAGGTTATTTACTAAAAAATAATCGGCGCTTGATTTCATTAAAGTGTCTTTCACAAATACGGATTTGGGAAGTAAAACCAATTCTTCTTTCGTCTTGGTCATTACTGTCTCCTGGTTGATTGTAACCGGATCTATATTAGAATATTCTTTTAAATAACTTGCCATGGCACGTCTTTTTCCTTCCTTTTCCAAATGGCCGTGACCTACATAAATGAAGATTTTTGCTTTTGGATCTCTCTCCAGCAGTTTCATGATGTTCTTGGCCTGTCCAGCTTCTCTATCTATGCTGCTCTCATAATTTTCATGTCCCAGAAGGTTAAAACCCATAGCATTTGCTTTTCTGATAAAATGGCCAAAATAGGGGTCTTTAATATAAAACCCATTATTAGAGTTTGGAACTATCGTACTATCGCCCTCTTCGTTTGGTACAAATGTTTCTAGGGAAATACTTGTAAATCCATTTTGTTTTAAGACATCCAAAAGCAGCATGGCAAATAATCGATGCCTAGGATAAAAATGATCTTCATTGAGTATGATTATCTGATTGTCTCTAGCTATTTTGGCAATTTCATTGTATACATCACCATTCTTCTTAACTTCATTTTTTGACAAGGAGCTTTCTACTGTTGCATCATAATGATTTTTCTCATTTTCATAGCCCTTGATCAATAAATCGTATTCTTCGTTGCCATTCATGAAAGAATTGAGAGTGAAATACAATGGCTCTTTCATCATGAGTTTTCTAGAATCCTTTATGGGAGCAGTCTTTATTTTTTCTCTTCCTTGAAGAAAATTTTTATTTGGCTCCTGCGTATAATGATTAAACATTTTCATGTAGGACAGCTTATTGAGGTTGGTAGAGTCTAAATAGACTTTTTTTATGTTTTCGGAAGCCCTTTTCAAATTATTTACACTATAGGTCAATGCGCGCGTAATGCAGATAATTTTTTTTGCTCCCTTTTGCTTTTCAAAAACGAAAATCCTATTGATGCTGTCATTTTTCACAAGCTTTTCATGTACGATTGTATCGATTGGATTTTTTATTTTTTCGAAGAAATAAAAAATCTCAAAATTTTGATCCGCTTTGCAGCTGACGATCAGATTTTTGATGGAGACATTTCTGACGGCCCTGATTTCTTTTTTTAATTTGATGCTTCTTAACTTTGAAAAATCATTATAAGTCACGTTTCCTAAAATGTCGATTGAGACATCGATTAGATCGTTATAAAGCAAATCTCCATAATTGCTTTCTCCAACCACATAATTATGTTTTGTAATATCCTGGTTCGCTGTTTTACATCCAAACAGTGCAAGAAAACAAGCTGCAGAGAAATAGTACCTTATTAAATTGATTTGTTTTTTTTTTGACATCACTTGTAGTTGTTTTAAATATAGTACCTGATTATTATGTGCCTTGAAATTATTTTGAAGTTTTCCCTTTACCGCTAAGATCCTATTGCATGGCATTCCATTTATTAGTATATGGACTGTAGTTGCAGCTATTTGAAGAAGAATAATATTTTTCTTCGTCGATTTTGAAAGGGATACTTCCATCTGGGCAGATATATCTGAATTCACAGTCTCTGCAAATCTTTATTTTATCCTTATTAATTTCCCAAAAACTTATTATTTCGCTGTTAAGGACAACTTCCCTTAAATCATCCTTAGCCACATTGCCGAAAATTGACTCATCTTCAACGTATCGCCGCACATTTCCAAGATCATCAATAAAGACTGTTCTGTTGTAGGCGGAACTGTATTTTAATGATTCATTAAAATTTGCGATGTTCAATAAAAAATCATCTTGATCACTGATTTTCATAGCCAGTATTTCTGCCAAAGAATTCCTCTCGTAAATAAAATTACTTTCTCTAGAATCATTTCCTTTTTCAGCTTCATAAAAAATAATTTCAGCTATTCTGGAAAACTTATCTTTAAGTTTCACTAACTCATTTTCTGATACGTTATTGTGCTTTATATATAAGACAACAGACTTAATTCTAGATTTGTCAATAATTTTAAGTACTTCTGCCAATTTCTGTAAATTGAAATCCCCAGAGATTAATTTTAAGCTAGATACACCCAAATTATCAATTCTTTGTTCTAGGAAATCTTTTAAAATTGAGGTGCTAAGATTTAGATCCAAAGTTATTGTGTCAATACTGTATGGACGCTCAAAATGATTGCTTATTGCCGGGAACCTTCTTATATCATCACTGACAATGATTAATTCATTTTCAATAAAAAAACGGATATATTTTTTTAGGATCGGCTTGTCGTTCTGAAAATCTTTGAACAGCTCGTATACATTTTTTTCGGAATACTCGCTTATAAAATCAATGACTTGATTGGGTACTACAAAATAATTTTCTCTCTGAAAGTCAATTATTATTCCTCGATTTATTCCCTTTACAGTTAGACAGTTTGAAAATAGTTTGAATTTTTTATTTATCATTGGATTTTTTTAGATAAATGGGTTTATGAAATTCACTGCAAATAATCTTTGAACTTTGGTAAAACCTCGATTCAGCATATCTGTAATAGTTTCCAGGACCTTCTGTCAAGATAAGATTTTCTTTAGCTGGTTCTGCAATGACTGGCAAACTTATTTTTAGTTTATTTTTCATTGTTAAGCAAAATTAAATTTTCAGCGACTATCTTATGAAGTGGAAAATTACAAGGAAAGGCAGTCATTCCAAATTGCCCAGATGGATTAACCTCTAAAAAATAATAATCACCGTTTGTGGAGGATTTAATTAAATCGATTGAGCCAGTATTTAGGTTTAGGTTTTTCATGAGCATCTCTATTTTTGCTTCGATATGTTCAGGAAGTTGGTACGGAATGAATCTATTAGGATTATCCCAGTCGTATGCTCTAAAATCTAATCGGGTTTGTGGATTGCTTTGTGAAAATATTGCCATTGAGTAGCATTTGCCCATTATGTAAAAAACTCGGAGTTCAATTTCTTTCTCGATATATTCCTGAAAAAGTGAAGGGCTAAAAAATTGGCTTTGTCGCATCTATTTGAAACTTATTATCTTTCGAGCTTCAAACAATATTAAATGAATACCAAAGGTCATTGTTATCCCAAAGCCATTATTTTGCAGGCAGTCTATTTCAAATTGCGATTTACATTGAGTTACAGGGATGTTGAGGAAATAATGAAAATGCGTGGAATACAAGTTGATCATGCTACGATTCAACGTTGAGTGTTTAAATTTAGCCCAATGATTGAATCTCAGATGAAAAAGCGAAAGAACAGAGTGGGAGTGAGCTGGAGAATGGATGAAACCTACATAAAAGTTAAAGGTATTTGGTGTTATTTATATCGGGCTGTTGATAAATGTGGTAATACGGTGGATTTTCTTTTGACCAGAAGAAGACAGAGAATGAGCGCACAGTCATTTTTAATAAAAGCGATAAAGAATAATTGCCGGCCAACGGTAATAAATATAGACAAAAGTGGCTCTAACACCAGCGCAATAAGGGTTTACAACAAACGATCATTTTCGAATATAAAGATTAGGCAGTGTAAGTATCTGAACAATATTGTTGAGCAGGATCATCGTTTTATAAAATGGCGGATACAGAACGGTCTGGGTTTTAAAAGTTTTGAATCGGCCAGACGAACATTAAGTGGAATAGAAGTTGTACATATGTTGAGAAAAAATCAGATGCTTAAGCCAGGAATAAGCATGTTCAAATCATTTTGTAAATTGGCTGCATAATTTCCGGGTTTCTGATTTCTTTCGAATTTACATGCCAGATGCGACAGAATCAAACCGCACAAAATTGCTATCTCTTTCAGATATTCATTCATCTTTTGGTTGGAAGAAACAGGCAGGACAGTTCCGCGCTGAATGCAGAGTTTATGTTCTTTATATTTATTAATGATTTTAAGTGCCTGAGGCAGAAGCGGTACATTGGTCGTTGAATTTGTTTTCTGTCTTTCTGACATAATCCAAAGATTTCCGTCAATGCCTTCCTTGATATCAGTTTTTTTTAACTGGTAAGCATCTATGTAAGCAAGTCCAGTGTAGCATTGGAATACAAACACGTCCCTGACAACATTGAGCCTGTCAGTGGTAAAATAATGCCTTTCCAGTTCATACAGTTCCTGGGTGGTAAGCGGTTTCTTCACCAGTTTTGTTTTTCGCCCCTTAAAGTTCTTAAAAGGATCCTTGGAGATTAATTCCTTATCAATCGCGCGGATTACAATCTTTTTGAAATTTGCAATGTACTTAAGCGTTGTGTTATTGCTGCAGTCGCGCACTGTTCTGAGATAAAACTCAAAGTCCTTGACAAACTCAAGATTCAAATCCGAAAATTCAACATCTTCTTTTTTAAACTTGAATTTAATGAAAGCTGTCAAATGGTTTTTAGTGATTGTAAATCTGTCAAGAGTGCCTTTTGCATAACCTTTTCCAAGAAGCGCCTGCATTTCATCGTTATGCTTTTGGAATTCTTCCATCACTTTGATCTTTGGTGCAGTTCTTCCAAGAATTTGATCCATGATTTTTTCAGCAGTTATTGATTTTCCGCTGTACAACATTTCAGTTTTGATTTCATTGATTTTTATTGTCAATGAATCTAGGAAGAAGTTTAAAGACTTTGCATCTTCTTTAGAGCCGACTGCTCGTTCTCCCTTTTGGTCCCATCGCGTAATGTCCCATTTTCTCTTTGTCGATGCTTCTTTTGGAATGCCGTCTACGGTTATCCTGAAATAAACCGTTCTAATTTTACTCTCTTTGCGGGGTATTTTCAAAAAGAAAACCAACCCAAAACTGTTTTCTAACATAATTCAGCTTTTTAGATTAATAAATGTAGAATTATAGCGTCAAAAAAACAAGTCGTTAACCTCGTTAACCCCTTTGTTTGTAAGGGATTGTTTCAAATTCTGTGGCACATTTTCCCGACACATGAAAGTGCCACGATTCTGCCATAGAGATTTTGGGCAGTTTTAAAAAATATGAAAAGCAGGATGAAATGAAAAAAGCCTGCGAATCATTAGATTTGCAGGCTTTACCACGTTTTTTATGGGTTTTTGAAAAGATTGAAAAACTTTCGTTTCGGCTTCTTTTACCCATTTTGTGGGGAGAGCAGTACTCGAACCCATGAGGTATCTTTTTAACATTTTAAAGGTGCTAATATTTGGATGATTTATAAGTTAATTGTTCTTACAAATCCGTATGTTGGTTAGACCTCATTTTGTGTCAAAGGGCTGCATTTTTATATTTATTTTTAATTAATTGAATTTCTTTTTCAAGCTTCTCAAGCGTGGTTAAATCTTTTTTGGAAATCTCATTTGTATGCGGATTGAGTTTTTGATTTAGTATAGACATTTCTCTTCCTATAGTTGTCTGCTCTGTTATGGCATAAGCTTCTGTCTGCTTAACAGAGGAGTGCCCAAGCAGTTCTTTGACTACGTTAATTGGGACATTATTGTTCAGGGTTACCGTGCTTCCAAATGTACGGCGTGCCATATGCGTGTTAAGAGGGAAAGGAAAACCGCATAATACGGCAATTTCTTTAAGGTAGCCATTCATTTTCTGATTGGAATAAACAGGCAGGAGAGTCCCTCTTTTAATACACAGAGGATGATCTTTGTATTTTTCAAGAATTCTGGCAGCATGAGGCAGTAGCGGAATCTTTGCAGTTGAATTAGTTTTCTGCCGTTCAGAGATAATCCAGGGTTTTCCATCCACTCCGTCTTTTACATCAGCACTTGTGAGCTGGTAGGCATCAATGTATGCAAGTCCTGTATAGCATTGGAATACAAAAATGTCGCGTACTATACTGAGTCTTTCTATTGAAAACTGATGGGCTTCCAATTCAGCTAATTCTTTTGCAGAGATAGGCTTTTTGACAATTTTAGTTTTTTTGCCTTTAAAGCTTTTAAAAGGGTCTTTTTCTATAATTTCCTTATCAAGTGCACGTATCACAATTTTTTTGAAGTTGGCAATGTACTTAAGGGTTGTATTATTGCTGCACTTACGTGCGGACCGCAGGTAAAATTCAAAATCTTTTACAAATTCAAGATCTAGATCGGCAAATTCTAAATCATCCGAATTATACTTGAATTTTATAAAATTGGACACGTGGTTTTTGGTTATGTTAAACCTCTCCAGCGTTGCACCGGTGTAGCCATTGCCTATAAGAGCTTTCAGTTCATCATTATGTTTCTGAAATTCTTCAAGCACTTTTACTCTCGGTGTTATTCTTCCCATCACGTAGTCCATGATTTTCTGGGAAGTTATTGGTTTTCCGCTGTAGAGTATCTCTGTTTTGATATCGTGGATTTTTGAGGTGAGCGAGTCCAGAAAAAAATTAAGTGACTTTGCGTCTTCTTTTGTGCCGACTGCTCTTTCAGTTTTCTGGTTCCATCGCTCCAGATCCCATTGTCGTCTTGTAGATGCTTCTTTAGGAATGCCGTCAACGGTGATTCTGAAATAAACGGTTCTAATTTTACTCTCATGTCGGGGAACTTTCAAGAAGAAAATTAACCCAAAGCTGTTCTCTAGCATAATTCAATTTATTAGATTAGTAAATGTAGAATTATAACCTTATTTAAACAAGATGTAAACGTGCTTAACCCCTTTGATATCGGGACTTAAGATAAAATCTTGTGGCACACTTTAAAAATCTTAGCCTGCGCCACGAATGCGCCACGAAGATTTTGTCTGTTTTTGAAAATATTGAAAAGCGGTATAAAAGAAGAAACCCTGCAAATCGTTTGATCTGCAGGGTTTTCCGTGAATTTTAGCCTTTTTTGTAAACTTTGAAAAGTCTCTTTTTTAGCTTCCAGCGGAGAAAGAGGGATTCGAACCCCCGGACCTGTTACAGTCAACAGTTTTCAAGACTGCCGCATTCGACCGCTCTGCCATTTCTCCAGTATGTCGCTATCATTGCCTGATTGCGGGTGCAAATATAGAATGTTTTTTTTATTGTAAAAAACTTTTCGCTACTATTTATTAAATAAATTTATGATAATAAAAAAAGAGCCTTAACAAAGCTGATGCACAGATTTTCGCGGAGAAAGAGGATTCAAAAAAATGCCACAAACTACTTTTATGTAGTGCTGCTTTTTTGCTACTGTATGAAATGCGATGTAGTTTTCATGCAATTCATTAGATTTCCTTTTTCTGAATGATGTTTAATTCCCTATTAAAAGAATTTCTATACTTTTTGATATATTCAGAAGGTTTCATTCCAAACAATTTTATGAACTGCTGACGGAAATAGCGCTGGTCTTCTATTCCGACCTGAGGTCCGACTTGGGCAATATTCACATTTTCGGTAAGCATGATTACAGCAGCCCTGCGGATTCTGATTGATCGGATAAAAACATTTACGGTCTGGCCCGAAATTGCTTTGATTTTCTTGTAAAGGCTAGAATGACTCATTCCCATTGCGGCAGAGAAACTCTTTAAATTGAATTCGCTGTTTTCAAGATTGGCTTCAACAATTTCGATACATTTATCCAGAAATTCTTTGTATTCGGTTGGAACTTTATTTGCGTTTTCACGAAGCGTAATGCTGTCTAAGAAATACTTGCGCAATTGCCCTCGGTTTCTAAGAACGGAATCTACTCGCGCTAAAAGTATATCGCTGTCAAAAGGTTTGGTCACATAATCGTCGGCGCCTTCTGTTATGCTTTGTAAATGAATGTCATTGCTGGTCGTAGCGGTAAGCAGTATAACAGGGATGTGGCTCAATTCATCGTTTTGTTTGATTTTTTTGCACAAATCCAATCCATTCATCCCTTCCATCGAAATGTCGCTCAGCACAATGTCTGGAATATGTTTTTCTACCAGTTTTAATCCTTCAATACCATTAGCTGCAGCGTAAACAACATAGTTT
This sequence comes from Flavobacterium foetidum, assembly GCF_004634245.1. GTDB lineage: Bacteria > Bacteroidota > Bacteroidia > Flavobacteriales > Flavobacteriaceae > Flavobacterium > Flavobacterium foetidum. Next base: position 307,335 of record NZ_SJTF01000003.1, on the reverse strand, counting down.
TTAGAGAAAAGCTGTACCAGATAATGATTCATTTCGGGATTGTCTTCAACAACCAATAGCGTTTTTTTCGTGCTGATTAATTCTTCCTGAAGATTCTCAGGATAAGATAATGGCGTACTTTTTTCATAAGTATTTTGATGTGCGGCGGGCATTCCTTCAAGAAGTTCTCCCACAAGCGGCGACATGTGCGGGTGATTTTCGTTGATGTTCATTGATGCAAAATGGCTGTTTCCTTTTGGTAGCGTGATGATGAATGAAGTGCCTTCTCCTACCTTACTTTTACAGATAATTTCCCCATGATGTTTGTTGACAAAATATTTCGCGATGTAAAGTCCGATTCCAAAACCATTGGTGGATTTAGACTTAATTTGCTTGAATTTTTCAAAAATAGTTTCAATATCATTTTCAGCGATGCCGCTTCCAGTATCCGATATAACTATCGAAACGTCAGCACTATTCTCGATTACTTCAAGTGTGATTGATCCTTTATTAGGAGTGAATTTAAAAGCATTTGAGATTAAATTGAACAGTGTAATTTCTATTTTTTCGTAATCTCCATAGATTTCAACTGCTGTTTCATTTTCAATAAATTGATAGTTTAGATTTTTACCCGCCGCCATTTGTGTAAAGCTCTCGTAAATTTCTTTACAAAGCAGATTTAGGTTAATCTTGGAAATTTTGAGTTCGTCAAGATCAGTTTCTGCTTTTCGAAACAGCAGTAATTGATCTGTCAGACTCAATAATCGCTTCGCATTTTTGTAGGCAAGATTTAAATCTAAATCATCTTCAGTGCGGTTTTTTCTTTCCATTGCACTTTTAAGCGGATTTATAATCAAAGACAAAGGAGTGCGCAATTCATGAGCCATATACGTGAACATAGAAAATTGTTTCTCAGCATGTTCTTTGTCTTTGGTATGTTCCATTCGCGCCAGTTTTATTTCGTAGCGAAGTCTTTCCTTGTTTTTGTGATAGCCGACATAAGCGTAGATAGCGCCAATTATACCTATTAAATAAAAGGTATAAGCCCACCAAGTTCTGTACCAAGGCGGAAGGATGGTTACTGTTGCCAATGTTACTTCATTGGTCCAATTTCCAAACACATCGGTTGTTTTTACTTTAAAAACATAAGTTCCTTCAGTTAGTCGGGAATAATTTGCTCGGTTATTTTTTGAAGCATAATTCCAGGTTTTATCCCAGCCGTCGAGAAAATAAGCGGTATTGATTTTTTCAGAATTAACATAATCCAGATAAACAAAATCAAAACTCAATGCCGATTTTTCATAAGGAAGCTCGACACTGCTAATCATTTCCAGATTTTTTTCAGTGATGTAAGGACTGTTCAATGGTAAAGATTCATTGTTTACCAGCAAATCATTTAATAAAAATCGGCCTGTATTTTTTTTGTCTTTTATGTTGTCCGGATGAAAAACATTAAATCCATTTATACCTCCAAAAATGAATTCTCCTGTAGAAAGTTTTGTTCCCGAATTCCAGCTGAATTGATTGCCTTGAAGTCCGTCGGTGGTTCCGAAATTTCTGAAAGTATTATTCTTTGGGTTAAATCTTGAGATTCCATGATACGTACTCATCCATAAATTTCCTTCATTATCTTCTAAAAGACGTAATATGGTATTACTTGGAAGGCCGTTTTGAGTGGTGTATTTTTTGGTCTTTCCTGTTTTTCTATCGAATAAAAGCAGACCTCCTTCTACAGTACCAATCCAAAGATTATTGTTTTTATCTTCGGTTATGCATCTAACATTGTAATCAGAATGGAAGTTTTTAATTTTTTTTGTTTTGGAATCTATCTCAAAAAAAGAATTGAATGTACCACCCCATATTTTGCCGTCTTTGGTTTCGTACAGACAAGTTACATCGCGCAAAGTATTACTATAGCAGCTAAATTTATTCTGTTTTCTGTCAAATTGATAAAATGCGCCTGCATTAGTTACGGCAAGCCAAAGTGTTTTTTTTGAATCTAAAAAGAGCAACCATGATTCTTGTTCCGCTTTTTTAGTATATTGATTGTAAATGGAATAATTTTGAATTGCTTTTGATTTTGGGTCGATACGACATACACCGCCTTTCCACATCGCCACCCAGATAGCATTGTCAGAATCTCTAACGATACTGGTCACAAAATTGCTTTGAAGTTTTCTGTTAGATGATGATGTGGTAGAGTAAACATCGTAGGTATTTTGTTTTCTGTTCCAGTATCGCATTCCAGCGCCATCTGTACCAATCCAAATGTTTTTCTTTTCATCTTCACAGAACGAAAGCATGAAGTTTGCTGCAGGATCTTCGTCTTCCTTATTCGTTTGTGGATTTTTGCTTTTGTAATGATTAAAATAGAGCGGTTTTTTTCCCATCATACTGACACCACCACGCAGTGTTCCGAACCACATTTCTCCGTTTTTGCTTTCAAAAATATCATACAGCGATTTGCTTTTCAATAAGGAAATTGGACCATTTGCCTGATATGAAATAGGAGTAGACTGATTTTTTGTAATAGTGTAAAGACCAGCTCCATCTGTAGCAATCCAAAGTCTGTTGTCTTGCTGAAAAAAATCACGGACTACTGTTTTTTCCTGAAAGTAGTTTTTAGAATACGTATTCAGGCTTGCATTATACAAATAGGCACCTTCATCTGAGCCAATCCAAAGTCCTTCATTAGTGAGTTTTATGCAATTTGCACCTGTAATACTATTGTTTAGAAGTGTTAGTTTTTTTGATTTAATATCATACTGGCAAAGACCTGTTCCAGTTATAAAAACATAAAAGATTTTTTTCTTGGCATTGTAAGCGATAGAACGGGCTATGTAATTTAGTTTCCCATTAAATGGTATTGCTGTTCCAGTCTTCTCGCCTTCTTTATAAAGTACAATTGCTTCTTTTGTTGCAACCAGAATGATATTTTCAGAGTGTACTGCAATGATTTCGTAGGCAGTAATTTGTAAAGGTTTGACTTTTTTATCAATTCCAATATATTTCAACGGACTAAAAGAAGAGCGTTCTGCATTAAAAATAACGGGTCCAGCTGTTGTTCCTATCCACAAATTGTTTTGATAGTCGCCTTCGATGCAGCTTATAGCGTTTCCTTGAATAGAATTTGGATCAGTATGGATATGGCGGTAAATCTTAAAATCGTTTCCGTCATATCTATTAAGTCCGTCAAAAGTTCCAAACCACATATATCCATTTTGATCTTGATAGATTGACGCAACAGAATTGTTCGAAAGTCCTGAGGAGATATCAAGATGCCTTATTGGATAGTTCTGCCCCAATACAACTATAGAAACAAGATTAATAATAAAGAAGGCTAACTTATTCATAGAATTTTTTTAAGCTTACTGCTCTATAATTATACGAAAATAGAAGGAGTGTGGTCTGAAAGCTGAATCAGTTTTTTATATGGATATGCGAGATTGGTCTACCTTGCGAAAATAATAATTTATTGTATAATGTTTAAAAAGTACTATTCGTTTTTTAGATTGATTGCGGCGACCTGCTTCGATATTTTTTCTTCAAAAGAGCAGAATCGGCCAGATGTAATAGATTGTTAAATATGTTTTTTTAGTGTTGAATTATTCATTTTGTCATTTTTTTTGGATTAAAAAAATGAAGAATATGTTTTTGCAATCTGCTCTATTTGTGATTTTACGAAATTGTCCCCTTTTATAAATGAATTTTTCCCTGTCTTGAAAACCCAACGTAGCCTTAATTTGCAATGTGAGTTGATTACTATAACGATTGAATAATAATGTTTTATTTTTTTGTGTAAAGTGAGCCAATCAAAACACCTAGCTAATTATCTTAACCAAATAATAATTTAAAAAATGACCAGCACTCCAATTAAATTTTACAGAGGAAACCTGTCCTCATTCTAAAGAAAAGATTAAGCTTATTTTTAAAAAGAAAACAGTTTATAATTCTAAGAAGCAATAAGTGTAAAAACTTATCATTGTTTCTTTAGGTTTATTCCGTGCATCTTTTTTTTGACCTAAACAGAATTAACAAAAACTAACTTAAACCAAACCAATTCAAAAAGTATGAAAAGAATTAAAACCAAATTTTTACTTTTATGGCTCTTGCTTCCCTTTTGTGTTTTTGCTCAGAACACAATCAGCGGTGTCGTCTTGGAGAAGGGTTCCAATCAGCCCATACCAGGAGCAAATGTTAAAGTACTAGGAGCAAACATTAGCACTTCTACTGACTTTGATGGAAAATTTCAGTTATCTGGCCTAAAAACAGATAGCCAGATTACATTTTCCTTCACCGGTTATGTCAATCAGACTATGAAGGTCGGCGGGCAGAAGAGCATTACTGTATATTTAGAAGAAGATACCAATCAGCTGAAAGAAGTAGTTGTGCAGGTAGGATACGGAAGCGTAAAAAAGAAAGATGCCACAGGGTCTGTCACGGCGCTTTCTACAAAAGATTTCAATAAAGGAAATAATATTACAACAGAAAATCTGCTTAACGGAAGAGTAGCGGGTTTAACAATAAATTCAACAGGCGCTCCAGGTTCTAGCTCTCAAATTAGAATTCGAGGCGGAAGTTCGCTTTTTGCCAGTAATGATCCACTTATTGTGATAGACGGATTGCCTCTTGATAATGCTACCAATACTGGTTCTTCTTCTTTTTTAGCCTCATTGAATCCAGCAACTGTTGAATCGATTACGGTTTTAAAAGATGCATCGGCTTCAGCCATATACGGTTCGCGTGCGGCAAACGGTGTAATTATTATTACCACTAAAAAAGGGAGTAAAACATTATCTGTAGATTACAATGTGCAGTATGCCGCGGGTTCGTTGACTAAAACCGTTGATGTTTTTAGTGCTGACGAATTTAGAAGTGTAATTGCAGACAGAAGAAGCGATGATTTGGATAAACTAGGAACTGCAAATACAGACTGGCAAAAAGCAATTTATAGAAATACGGGAACAGTAGATCAGAGTTTGGCTATCAGAGGAAATTTATTCAATATCATTCCAACCAGTTTAACGCTTGGAAATACCGATCAGCAGGGATTACGTTTGACGAATAATTTTAAAAGAAACACCGTTGGTTTAGTAATGAATCCGACGTTTTTGGACAATCATTTAAAAATGAGACTTTCGGCGAATTATACAAACGAGATTAACCGATTTACGGATGCTGTTGAAGGATCTGCTATTGGCTTTGACCCAACACAGCCAATCAAAGTCGAAGGCGCTCCTTACGGAGGATATTTTGAATATACGACAGGTGTAGATGCCAACGGAAATTATCCGTTAGTAGCCACCGTTGCCAGAAACCCTGTTTCGCAATTACTGAATACCAATGACAGGGGAACGAACGACAGAATTTTTGGAAATTTTGAAATCGATTATAAATTCCACTTTTTGCCTGCTTTAAGAGCTGTTGTAAATGTAGGTTTCGATGAATCGAATGGAGAACGAAGAAGATTGGTTGGTGCCGATGCAGGTTCTGCGCCATCAAACAACAACATTCCGTACGGAACAAATGAATATACCGAACAAACTAGAAGAAATAAATTATTAGATACTTATTTAGTGTATAATAAAACGTTTAATTCTTTGAATTTTGAAATGACGGGAGGTTATTCCTACCAAAAATTTCAAAGCTCAAAATTTGAAACGGGTAATATTTTAAATCCCGATTTACCATCTACATTTCCTGAAACTACTTTGGATACCGATGTTGTTTTGCTAGGATTTTTTGCTAGAACAAACTTGAATTTTAGAGATAAATATTTATTAACGCTGTCTTACAGAAGAGACGGTTCATCTAGATTTGAAGAAGCAAACCGTTGGGGAAATTTTCCTTCTGTGGCTTTTGCATGGAAAATCAAAGAAGATTTTTTTAAAAACAGCACCACATTATCAGATTTAAAATTAAGATTGAGTTATGGTATAACAGGACAGCAGGATATTCCTGAACCAAACGGATACTTGCAGAAATACCAAGTTGGAGGCGGAAATGCTCAATATTATTTTGGAGATAGTCCAGTTCCGGTTGCGCTTCCTTCAAAAAGAACAAATAATCTAAAATGGGAAGAAACCACTTCATACAATGCAGGTCTTGATTTTGGATTTTTAGACAATCGTTTATCTGCAGGTCTTGATGTTTATTATAAAGAATCTAAAGATTTATTAGTAAACGCAGCAATATCTGATGGTAGTAATTTCTCTAACCGTGTTTATCAAAATGTTGGAAGTTTTACCACAAAAGGGGTTGAGTTTACGCTTAACGCGAATGCAGTTAGAACAGAAAATTTTAACTGGAATATGAACTTTAATATCGCCAAATTCGAAAGAAGAATCAAAAATCTAGTGAACGGAACCGATATCTTTTTAGGAGATAATATTGCAGGAACAGGAACTCCGGGACAAATTTTTAGAGAAGGCTACACGCCATATTCTTTCTATGTATACAAACAATTATACAACAACGAAGGGAAACCAATTGACGGCGCGTTTGCTGATTTAAATGGCGATAATATCAAAAACGATTCAGATAAATACATTTACAATAATCCAGATCCAGATTTTACACTTGGGTTTGCATCGAATATGAATTACAAAAAGTTTGATTTTTCATTCAATTTACGTGCAAGTATTGGTAACCGAATTTTTAATGCTGTAGATGCCAGCAGAGCACAATATGATGCTATGGAAAATGGAGGTGTTTTAAGTAATATTCCGTCTCAGGTATTGGAAACCAATTTTCAGACTACTTCAAATGTAGTATTATCAGATCTTTATATTGAAAATGCTTCATTTTTAAAATTAGACAACATTACGTTGGGATATACTTTATCAAACTGGCTAAACAGCAAAGCATCATTACGAGTATCAACGGGAGTTCAGAACGTTTTTGTGATTACAAAATATAGTGGTTTAGATCCTGAAATCACAAATAATGGTGTCGACAAAACGATTTATCCAAGACAACGATCAGTATTGTTTGGTCTTAATCTTAAATTTTAACAACAAAATCATGAAAAAATATATAGTAATAACCATAGTGGCATTGTCTGTTATGTTTCAGTCCTGTACAGATGATCTAAATGTTGTCTCCAAAGACGACGATGTACTTTCTTCTGATGTATTGTTTTCTACTCCAGATGGATATAAAAAAGCATTTGCTGGCGTTTACGGCAATCTGACTTTGACTGGGGTTATCGGCCCAAACGATTCTTCGCTTGAAGGTGTCGATGCAGGAACGAGCCAATTTACAAGATGTTTGTTGTACATGCAGGAATTAACGACAGACGAACTGGTTTGGAGTTATGAAAATGATGGAGGAACGGCAGAATTACAGCGCAATATCTGGACACCAGCAAATCCGGTTATTTTAGGAATGTTTAGCAGAACTATGGTTTCTGTGGCTTATGCAAATGAGTTTCTACGCCAAAGCACACCAGACAAATTAAGCGCAAGAGGCATTACAAATGCAGCTACTTTGGCCGATATAGCACTTTATCGTCAAGAGGTTCGTGTTTTAAGAGCCTATGCTTATTATATGATGATGGATTTATTTGGAAAAGCGCCAATGTATACCGAGAACGATCCTCTAAATTTTACAGGACCAGAAGTAAACAGAAAACAATTATTCGATTTCATCGAAACTGAATTAAAAGCGGTATTGCCCGATTTGAAAGCTGCCAGAACAAACGAATACGGAAGAGTAGACCAATCTATGGCGCGCATGATTTTGGCTAAAATGTATTTGAATGCACAAGTTTACATTCAGGCCAATCGTTTTAATGATTGTATTACCATGTGCAACGAAATCATAGCAAGCGGCTATACTTTGAAACCAAAATATTTGGACAATTTTAAAGCAGACAATAATACTTCTGAAGAAATCATATTCGGAATCCAGTCAGACGGAGCAGTTTCACAAAACTGGGGAGCCACAACTGTGTTGACAAACGGACAAATTGGTGCTTGGGAAAACAATGGTGCCGATTTTGGAATTGGCGGCTGGACAGGAGCGCTGAGAATCAGAAAAGAATTTGCTCAAAAATTTGATGGTGCAAAATTCAGTCAAGACACTAGAAATACAATAGGTAAAGGCGTGCCGGGAGATCCAGCAAAACAAAGGTCTATTGATATTGACGATATTGGTGTAAAAACACAAGGTTATATTTTGTCGAAATTTTCTAATAAAACTTCTACAGGAGTAAACGGAATAAGTTCTACGTATGCGGATACCGATTTTCCATTATTCAGATTGGCCGATGTGTATTTAATGTATGCAGAAGCCACTTTGAGAGGTGGAAACGGAACAACTACTCAAGCATTAAATTATGTAAATGCTTTAAGACAAAGAGCGAATAATAATTCGACTGTTGGGAACATTACTTTAAGTGAGCTGACGCTTGATTTTCTTATTGATGAAAGAGCTCGAGAATTGCACTGGGAAGCGCACAGAAGGCAAGATTTGATTCGTTTTGGAAAATATACTGGCGGTTCTTACAATTGGGCATGGAAAGGAAATTCTTCAAAAGGAATTGCGATTGCTTCTCATATGAGCGTTTTTCCTATTCCGGAGGGTTCATTGGGAGCCAACAGAAATTTGACGCAAAACACAGGTTACTAAAACTTTTTTAACTTAAACGATACACAAAATGAAACTTATATATAAATTTTTTATAGCTGTTGTTTTACTTACAGGATTTTGGTCTTGTGAAAACGAAGAAAATTTAATGATTCTAGAACCTCAAGAAGCTGCTTTTGCTTTGATAACTCCAGAAGGTGGCTCCTCAACTATTCTAAATAAGGAAACGCCCAACAATACGGCTTTGACTTTTACTTGGGAAAAGGTAAGCTACGGCACACCAACCATTGTGACTTACACTGTACAGTTCGCGGCTAGCAATACCGAGTTTGCGGCGCCGGTAGACATCACTTCTTCAACTTCTACGCACGCTTCTATTTCGGTTGCTGAGCTTAACACAAGAGCGCTTGCACTTGGACTTACGCCTGGCGTAGAAGGCACAATTGATGTGAGAATTAAATCTACTGTTGGTACAACACTTTCTGAGCCAAAACTTTCTACGCCAATTACAATCAATTTAACTCCGTATAGAGGTGTATTCCCTAAAGTCGATTTGTTTCTTGTGGGACCCGGAACTGCAGCAGGATGGAGCGTAACAAGCAACAATATGCCGATTTATAGAGATCCAAAAGAGAATGCAAAACACTATTATACAGGATTTTTTAACAAAGATGGGTTTAAATTAATAGAACAAATTGGATTCTGGGCTCCGTTGTACGGAACAAATGGTGCTAAAGTGCAATACAGAGCTACAGAAGCAGATACGGATCCAGGTGTTTTCCCGACTGCTGCTTCCGGCTATTACAGCTTTGAAGTTAATCTTGAAGAATTGACATACAAAATTACGCCGTACACAGGACCAATGACAACCTATGCAACAATTACGCTGACGGGATCGGTATTAACAGGCGATGATACGGGCTGGAGCCAAGATGTTGCTTTAGTAAAATCAGCATTTGATGGTCATATCTGGAAAGTTACTCAAACCTTGAAAGCTGGAAAAATGAAATTCAGAGCCAACAATAGTTGGGACGTAAGCTGGGGAGACAATGGCGGAGATATTATTGTTGAAGCCGGAAAATACGAAATCTGGTTCAATGACTTAGATGGCCGTTATATGTTTATTTCAACGCCATAATTGAATTAAAAAATAAGAGAGGTTGTCCGAAAAAGGATTGGACAAGAAAAAACGCTTCGGAGAAGTGAAATATTTATAGAAATTCATTTATGTCTATGTAAAAGAGCTCCAGAGGAGCGAAATATATAGTTTGTGTAGAAAAAATGTCGCTCCGCTGGAGCTTTGCTATCGATAACAATTCAATTTCTATAAATATTTCGCTCCTCTGGAGCTCATTAAAATATACAGATATAAAAACATAATAGATTGCCTAATGCATTTCGGTCAGCTTCTTTTTTATAGTAAAAGAACTTATTTTAAATTCAAAATTTCACTATTTATAACTTCTATCATGAAAAAATATATAAAGATTCTTGGAGTACTTGCTATAACTGCAATTCAATTTTCATGCTCCAATAATGATAATGCAGACACAGAACCGGTTAATCCGCCAGATGCAAGTGATACTTTTATCCGGGCATCAGATGTTTCTTTTCTGCCACAAATGGAATCTCTGGGAACTAAATTTTACAATAACGGAAAAGCCGAAGGGATGCTTACCACGCTAAAAAATGCAGGTTGTAATACGGTCCGAATTCGTTTATGGAAAAAACCTGTAAATGGACGCTCTGGTTTGAGCGAAGTAAAACAATTGGCTCAAAAAGCAAGACAAGCGGGTTTAAGAGTATGGCTTACGGTTCATTATTCTGATGATTGGGCAGATCCAGGTGTTCAGACCACTCCAGAAGAATGGAAAAATCTAAATTTTACCGATTTAAAATCGGCTGTTACGTCTTATACATCGACAATTATTACCGAAATAAATCCGGATATTATACAGATCGGAAATGAAATCAACAGCGGATTATTATGGCCACAAGGAAATCTTATCAGTAACGAAAAACAATGTATCGAAATATTAACTGCTGCAAGTGAAGTAGTTCGCAGTAAAGCGCCCAACACAAAAATAATGATTCATTATGCTGGTGTAAATGGCGGCGGTACAGATTGGTTTTTTACCAAAATGAAAAGTATTGACTACGATTATATCGGATTATCATATTATCCTGTTTGGCATGGTAAGGATTTAAATGAAGTAAAAAATACTATTGATGCTTTAGGAAAGAAATTCAGTAAAAAAGTTCTGATTGCAGAAACGGCTTATCCTTTTACTTTACTGCATAATGATCAGACTAATAATATTGTAGGAACAAGTGATCAGCTGGTGCCAGGATATCCTGCCACTCCTGCTGGACAAAGAACTTTTGTTATGGATATTAAAAACATAGTAAAAACATCGCAATATGGACAAGGCTTTGCGTATTGGGGCGGTGAATGGGTTGCATTTAAAGGACCGCAATCTACAAGTGGTTCTACATTTGAAAATCAAGCTTTATATAGTTTTGATAACAATGCCTTATCTGTAATGCAAGCTTTCAGTAAAGACTAAATCATGAAAAAAACGCTAAAAACTATTTCTTTTTTAATGCTAATTGGTGTTGCTTTTACTTCGTGTAAACCAAAAATGATTAGCGAAAAAAATTCCTTTTCAAAAGGAGCAGATGTAGGCTGGTTACCACAGATGGAAGCAACCGGTTATAAATTTTATGATGCAGACGGTTCTCAAAAAGACTGTCTGCAATTATTAAAAGACCGCGGCATAAATACCATCAGGCTTCGAGTTTGGGTAAATCCGAATGATGATAAAGCCAGCGGACACTGCAGTCCCGAAGAAACCGTTGTGATGGCGGTTAGAGCACAAAAAATGGGAATGCGCATTATGATCAATTTTCATTACAGCGATTCGTGGGCGGATCCAGGCAAACAAAACAAACCTGCAGCATGGGCAAAACATTCTTTTCCAGAATTATTGACAGATGTTTACCAGCATACTTATGACGTTTTGAAACTGTTAAAAAAAGCAGGAGTAACTCCAGAATGGGTTCAAGTCGGAAATGAAATTCCAGGCGGTATGCTTTGGCCGGAAGGCAGCACAGATAATTTTGGTCAGTTGGCGCAATTGCTCAATAAAGGGTATGAAGCCACAAAAGCGATTGACCCAAAAATTAAAGTGATAGTGCATCTGGACGAAGGGAATAAAAGTGAAAAATTCAGATGGTTTTTTGATAAAGCAACCGAAAACAAGGTCAAATATGATGTAATTGGTTTATCCTATTATCCATATTGGATCAAAACCGATTACCAAAGCACCATTTTAGATTTAGAAAATAATCTAAAAGATATGGCTTCGCGTTACAACAAAGAAGTTATGGTTGTAGAAGTCGGTGGTGATTTCGAAGCAGTACAAAACACAAAAGAACTGCTTGAGGCAACTATAAAAGCCGTAAAAAGTGTACCTAATAATAAAGGTTTAGGCGTTATTTATTGGGAACCGCAAGGCGAAAAAAGCTGGAGCGGTTATCAGCTTAATGCTTGGCTTCCTGACGGAAAACCTTCGCCTGCATTGGATGCTTTCAAAAATTAAATATTAAATTTACCATTAAGGAGTGAAGTTAATTAAGTCAAGATTTGTCAAGAAAATTAAGCATAACTTAATTTTCTTAATTATTAATGACAAAGCAGCGGCAAAGCTTTATTACCTTAATGGTGAAAAAAAGTAAAAAGAAAATGAAATTAATTATTAGGTCAATATTATGCTCCAGTTTGCTGTTTTTTTCATCTGGAAAAATGATGTCACAATCTACCACAGTTGTTTTAAAAGACAATTGGCGTTTTTCTAAAGAAGTTAAAGAAGACGCTTTTTCTGTAGATTTTAATACTTCTAAATGGGAAAAAGTCTGCGTACCTCATGACTGGGCTATTTACGGACCTTTTGACAAAGAATGGGACAAACAGGTTTCGGCAATTGAACAAAACGGAGAAAAAATTCCAACAGAAAAAACAGGTCGTACCGGATCATTACCACATATTGGAACGGGGTGGTACCGTAACACATTCTCTATTCCGCAGTTTAAAAAAGGAAAAAAAGCACTTCTTATTTTTGAAGGTGCTATGAGTGAACCACAAGTTTACTTAAACGGAAAAAAGATAGGAGAATGGGGTTATGGCTACAGCTATTTTTATATCGATATTACGAATGATTTAAAAGCAGATGCGGAAAATCTATTGGCTGTTAAATTGACTAATTTGCCTTTTTCGTCAAGATGGTACCCTGGAGCCGGACTATATAGAAATGTTAGTATTGTAATAAAAGAAGAAGATAGTTTTAAACAATGGGGAACTTTTATTACAACTCCTGAAATGAAAGACGATCATGCTGTTGTCGATATTAAAGCTGCATTTCAAGGCAGTAACATGTCGATGATTACGCAAATAAAAGATGCCGACAATAATGTTGTAGCGACACAAAAAGGCGGAGAAACGAAAGATCAAACAATCCATCAAATAATAGTGGTCGCAAAACCTCATTTGTGGAGTCCTGAAACACCTTATTTGTATACAGCGACAACCAAATTATATGCTGCAGATGGAACTTTAAAAGACGAACAAAATATAAAATTCGGTATCCGTTTTATTAAATATGAAGCTAATAAAGGGTTCAGCCTTAATGGTAAAGTAACGAAATTTAAAGGAGTTTGTCTTCATCATGATTTAGGACCTCTTGGTGCGGCTATAAATAAAGCAGCGCTTAGAAGACAGCTTACGATTCTAAAAGATATGGGATGTAACGCGATTAGAAGTTCTCATAACATGCCTTCTTTTGAACAGTTGGAACTGGCCGACGAAATGGGATTCATGTTTCTGGCAGAAAGTTTTGATGAGTGGGCAAAGCCAAAAGTACAAAACGGATATCATCGCTTTTTTCAAGAATATGCCGAAAAAGACATTGTAAATTTAGTGAGAGCTACACGCAATCATCCTTGTATTGTAATGTGGAGTTCAGGAAATGAAGTTCCGGATCAATGGGGCGCTGAAGGAGTAAAACGCGCGAGATGGTTGCAGGACATTTTTCACCGTGAAGATCCTACAAGGCCTGTGACCGTTGGTATGGATCAGGTAAAAGCCACTATGGAATCTGGTTTTGGAGCTTTGCTCGATATTCCGGGATTAAATTATAGAGTACATCTTTACGAAGAAGCGTATAAAACATTTCCGCAAGGACTTATATTAGGTTCTGAAACGGCTTCAACAGTGAGTTCAAGGGGAATTTATAAGTTTCCTGTTGTACAGGCAAAAAATAAAGAATACGATGATTTTCAAAGCTCTTCATATGATTTAGAAGCTTGCAGCTGGTCCAATGTTCCTGATGAGGATTTTGTGCTTCAGGATGACAAACCTTGGGTTATTGGAGAGTTTGTTTGGACTGGTTTTGACTATTTAGGAGAACCAACGCCATATGACGAAAAATGGCCTTCAAGAAGTTCTTATTTCGGGATTTCAGATTTGGCAGGACTTCCTAAAGACCGTTTTTATCTTTACAGAAGCAGATGGAATACAAAAGAGAAAACGCTTCATATACTCCCGCATTGGAACTGGAAAGGAAGAGAGGGAGAAATTGCTCCAGTTTTTGTTTATACCAATTATGACAGCGCCGAGCTTTTTGTAAATGGAAAAAGTATGGGTGTTCAAAAGAAAAACAATTCGACGCCACAGAACCGTTACAGATTGATGTGGAACGATGTAAAATATGAACCTGGAACCGTAAAAGTCGTAGCATTTGATTCAAATGGGAAAATAGCGGCAGAAAATGAAATTAAAACCGCTGGAGATCCTTATAAAATTGTGCTAGAAGCGGATCGTAAAACAATCAAAGCTGACGGAGATGATATTTCTTTTGTTACAGTTTCGGTGGTAGACAAAAACGGAATTCCATGTCCAACGGCTGTCGACGAACTGGAATTTAAAGTTACTGGAGCCGGAACTTATAGAGCAGCGTGTAATGGAGATGCAACATCATTGGAAATATTCCATGACAATAAAATGAAGCTTTTCAGTGGGAAATTGGTAGTGTTGGTTAAATCTATTAAAAATGCTGGCGAAATCCAATTGGAAGTTACGGGCAAGGGGCTTCAGAAGGGGAAAATAAAAATAAAGTCCGAATAGTGATTGCGCAGAGTTGTTCAGTTGCTCGTATGTTTATTTAATCTTTTTTGAGCCTTTAAATTAAAAAAGGTTATCGTTATGTTGCAAAAAGATGTTTCGAAATTAAAAATGCATTCTTAAAAATAAAGATATCTGAAAGCAATAAACAAATTAAAAATAGCATCATTTAACCCGTTGGGTGAAATTATTTTTTTCAATTCTATTAAATCAGCTTAGATATAAATCTGTCTAAATCTGCTTTAATCTGTATGAATCTGCGTGAAAAATTTATAAACAAAAGAAATTCACGCAGATTTTAGCAGATCTAATTAGATTTTAATTCTTAAATGAAGTTATTTTTACTCAATTTCACCCAACGGATTTATTTTACGCTAAAGATACACTTGGCGCACAATGGAGAAATAGCAATTATGCTATACATACAGGCAATATTTATGGTTTACCGACCAAGGTATTAGCATCTTTTGGCGCTCTTTTTTGCGCTTTACTCCAGTAAGCAGTATTTTAATTTGGTACGAGTTTTAAGAAAAAACGAAGCGCACAACTTTAGCTAATGATTTAACCATTAAATTTTAGGATAGAAATGTCTGAGAATGAGTTGTGGAGTTTTAATAACTTCTTTGCTGATTGGGTCAAACCATTTTACTTCTTTTGTAACTTCGGCACAGCACTCGTTTTTGGAGTTAAAAAAATAACTTTTTAGGTTTATTTTATCATCTATAGTACAATGTTTCAGTTCAACTAAAAAATGTTCGGTAAACATCAAATCTTTATGAGAAACTAATTCATGATTTCCTTCCTGCAAACTTAAATGCATATAATTGAGCCTCTCTTTTGAAAACCCGTTATAAAACAAAAAATGATACAACAATCGAAGGGTGTAGGATGCATATGCAGCATTTTCCATAACCATATAATCATTTACATCCTCTCCAGTAACAACGTAATTTTTGTAGATCATTTTAATTTGGTTTAAGGTTAAAAAAGAAGACCGGTATAATACAGTTTACCGGCCTCCAGATTAGTCATGTTATTAATCATTCAGATCCAAAGAGAATATATTGAGATGATTGCGTAATCTGAATGTATTCTATCCTTAAAAAAGATTATTTGATTAATAAAAAATTGTAACTAACTTTTATTTTTTCTGCAATTTTTTTTCTGACAAGACTTGGTATTTCGATATCAAAATCTTCTGGTTTAACTTCGAATGAGCCAACTGCATTAACTCCGTTTTGGACTTTAGAAATTTTCACAATCACAGAAATAGGTTTTGTTTTTCCATGAACAGTAAGGTCTCCCTTTAATGTGAAATTCTTGGGAGAGTTTGTGATTTTAGAAATATCAAAATCTTCTATTTTGCCTTTGAAAGTGGCTTTTGGAAATTTTTCAGATTCCATGTAATTTTCATTAAAGTGCTCTTCCATCAGCGCAACTTTAAATCGAAAACCCTTTATCAGGACCAGGCCTGCAAAATCTCCCGTTGTCTGATCAAGAATTGCCGAAACTGATTTGTTTTCGGCAGCAACTTCTTCGTATGAAGGCATAGACGCCTGAAACTTTATATTTCCTGTTTTTGTAATTAGTTTTTGTGCAAATGCTTGTGAATTAAAAAACATGATCAGTAGCAATGCAAAGAGATTAATGAATGACTTTTTCATAATTGTTTAATTTTCCTTTAGTCCGTCTGTATTCCATTTTACAATCAGGTCAATGTTAGCCTGAGACATTCTTCCACCTTGAGGCATAAGTCCCTGCTGTCCGTTTTGCAATTGAATTCGGTTTAATAAACCAGCACTTTCGACTGCCGCTTTTACCTGTGCAAAAGTGGTCAGCGGTCTAAAAGCCGCAGATCTTCCGCTGGAGTGGCAGCTTACACAATTAGCATCGATAATAGATTTTACATCTTTATTGTAAGTGACAGATGTTGTCGGGTTAGTCGGATTTGTCGGGTTAGTCGGATTTGTTGGATTTGTTGGCGAAGTAGGCGGATTTTCTATGTCCTCAAAAGTGTCAGAGTCGCTACAGCTTGCAAATACAGCCATTAAAATTGTAAGTAAGATTGCTTTTTTCATGATTTTTATTGTTTTAATTGTTAGAATACTCTGTATAGGTTAAAGCCAAAGAAGAAATCTCCTTTGCCCCAGTCACCAGAGGCATTAGTTAGGTAGCCGCTCTCACTCATAGATTGTGAGTTGGTAAAGATCAATTGAAATACATGTCCGCCTGTTTCAATATCTAAACCTACAGACAATGGATTTTTATAAAAGTCGGGCTTGTCAAAATTGTGCATATACTCTAAATTGACTGATAATCTTTTGGTGATTTTATAGCGCCCGCCACCTCCAAAAGAAAACTGGTTATCTCTTTCTATATCGGGATTGTAAAGGTTTTTGTGCAGAAAAGACGGTACTAATTCTAATGAGAATTTTTCGCTGACTTTTCTGGATATCAAAATTTGCTGCACATACGTCATACGATGTTTAAATTCTAATCCAGGATATTGGTCTTTTTCTAGAAAAGTATTGATATCTGCCACAGTGTATCCTACAATGTCCAAAGGAAAGTTATCACTTTGTCTTGCTACACGGTACTTTAGTCCGGTTTCGTACATTTTGTTTAAAGTATGTCTAGAAAGGCTTACTGAAAACCAATCTGTAACTCCGTAAATACCACCAAGTTTTGTGGTAGCATTGTCAAGGCCAAAAAAACTGTCAAAACCATCTTTAACAGTGCCGAAACGATGTGAGACCACAAAATAAAACTCTTTTTTAGCAGGCATTTTTGTAGTCTGCAAGGTTACCATTTGTAAAGCTTTAAAAGTTGCTGTAGCATAATTTTCTTCTACTTGTGTAGAATCCAGACTTTTTAGTAAATCATCCTGAGAATAAGCCAATGTTGCTAAAAACAGGCAGAACGGAACTAGAATTTTCTTCATAAATAAATATTATTTGTTTAGTTTATTAACACTGCATTGGTCTATTTTGACTTCTTGAAATAATTCGTCATAACCAATGCATTTGCCTTTAATTGTGATTTTTTGATCAATCATTTTGGTGTTTAATCTTTCTTTGAAAAGACAGAAAACCCCATTTTCAAGTATAATTACCGAATCGGTTTCTTTGGTTGCCTTACCTGTTATTTCGATGGTTTTGTTGAGGTATGAAGAATCTGCTTTTTTAGTATTAGAATTATAATCGTCAAGTAGTTTTTTTGCCGTTATACTACAATCAGGAGCTTCTGATTCTATGTTACGGGCTTCCTTGAAAACAATTCCATAAACATAGATGCCGGCAGAAACCATTAGGAGTAGCACTGCGGCTACAATTGCTGTTTTTTTTCTTTTCATAGGTTGTTTTTAATAGATAAACATTAGTTCAGATTTTGATTTTTGATGCAAATCATTTCTGTCGTTTATCGGATGTTGAATTTCATGCTTTAAACTGTGGCAAATCAAATGATGATTCTATAGTGAAACAGCCTTAGTACAGATTACCCTACCAAAGAATTGTGATTTTTTGAAAAAAAATAAAAAATAAACACAAGAGTTTTAAAAACTCTCGTAGGAATAAGGTTAATATGAAATTCTAAAACTCAGATTTGGAGTTCTTTGCAATGAAAAAGTATCAACTTCTTCTATAGAATTGGTTAAAGAACTAATTCTGTAATATTCGCTGATTTCATTCTTTCTGTTGAGGATGTTTAGGATAGAGATTCCTATTTTGTATTGAATTCCGTTTGCGGTTTCCCACTTGTAGGTTGACGAAAGGTTGACCTGCGAAAACATATGTAGATTGCTGTTATTGGGCCTATTGTAGACCAATACCGGATCAGAAAGATCAATTTGAGATACGTTTGGAGATGTTTTTGGTCGTCCAGAAGACCATTTTGTTCCTAAAGCAATCTTGAAATTGTTTTTCTCATAAATTCCTGCCAAAGATAAAGTATGGGTGAGTTCGAAGTTGTTTGGAAAACGCTGATACTCATAATTAGGAAAATGATAATTGTTCTCATTGTACGTATAACTTAGCCAGGTAAGAAAGTGATTGATTTTTTTCTGAATCAACATTTCTGTTCCCCAGATTTCATAATCGCCCGTTGTTCTAACAAATTCAAGCTGATTCTGAAAACCTTGGCTAGAGGTCGTTATTCCGGTCACTTTTTTGTAAAAGTTTTCGATGTCCAAAAGCCAGCTGTTTTTTTGATAAGCCAAGTTCAAAGACAGCTGTCTGCTTCTTTGTATCGGAATTGTACCATTGTTTGAGACAATCCAGCGTCTTTTTTCTATGCCAAAATAATCTTTCTGTAGATCAATAATCTGCTGTGAATTTTGGCTTTTGAGTTCGCCCAGCAATTCTAAGTTTAGACTTTTGCTGATTCCGTAAGCCACCTGCACTCTTGGTTCTGCAATATATTTTTTGAATTTTTCGATATAGTTAAGTCTAACGCCGCCCTTAAAATAGACTCGGGAAATGGTATCGTTATATTTTCCTTCTAAAATTACTGCATGAGTTCGTAAGACATCTTTTGTTTTGCGATAGAAAGCAGGATTAGTAACATGCTCTAAATTGGTAATACCGATTTCGTTAAACTGATAACCGTCGCTAAAACTAAATTTAGCGTTTAGAATATGATTGTTTTCTAAATTAACCCCATTGTTGTCTACCGTATTTTCCTGAACAACAATTTGGTTTCCATATGTTGTCTTCTGATTCGCCAAAAGTTCATACGAAGAATTGTAGACATTAATTTTCGTGGTGTTGAAGTTGTTCCAGTTTCTTTTCCACAACAAATTTCCGCCATAGTTCTGCTGACGTAAAACATTGTTTTCTGAAGTATTTATGTCGTAAACCGTTGCGCTCTGAAAAACTTCGAGATTGTCTTTTATGGTAATTAAGTCTAATACGATTTGATCTTTAAGGCCAATTTTTTGAGCATACTTCAAGGTTGCATCGTAAAAGCCAAACTTCTTGTCAATCTGATAATTTACATTTTGGTTCTGCGAAAAATCTGTTATCGTAGTGTTCTGAAATACTTTATTGAAATATTCTTTGTAAGTAGGGGTTTCCAGAAAATCAGTAATCGATTTGCGTGCAGAGATTTCGATATAACTTTTTTTAGAAAGATTATACTTGGCATAAACATCAGCATTGATCATGTTGATTCCGGCACTGAATGAATTTTTTTCTGCCTTTTCAGGGGTAGAAGAAATGGCTACTACACTAGAAACGCTTTCTCCATAAAAGGCAGAACTTCCGTTTTTGTAGATAGAAATCGTATGCGCGAGATTGGGATTGAAAACAGATATTAAACCAAAAAAATGTCCAGTCTGAAAGATTCGAATTCCATTCCACAAAAATAAATTCTGATCATGCGTGCCGCCTCGAACGTTTATGCTCGATACACTTTCGTCTAGACTGTTTACACCCGGAATCTGCTGCATGGTCTGCAAAGCATCAGGTTCAATAAGACCAGGAAGAATACCAAATTTTTTGGGTTTAATTTCAAGAGATCCGTCAGTGTTTTTTGAAATACCCGAAGCCAAAATAGAATTAGTTTTAATTTCGTGCAATTCAGTAATTTCAGGCTCAAGTAGAATTTGGAAGCAATCATTGGCATCTGTATTTCCGATTGAAATTCTCTTCGAGGCATAACCAACGTGAGTAATAATAAAGGCATTCTGATTCTCTTTGTTAAATTCGAAATAGCCGTCGGAATCACTGGTAAAGTGTTTTTTATTATTTAGGCCTATGTTTGCATTTTCAACAGGCTTTTTGTCTGCTGAAGATAAAATATAGCCACAGATTATTTTTGAGGCCTTATTCTTTTTATAGATATTGATGAATTTGTTTCCAATATTTTCAAAAGATAAATCGGTTTTTTCGGTGAGATATTCTAATTTTTGTTCTAAAGAAAGCGATTTCTTAGGGGGATTTAGTTCCAGACCTTCTATATTGTCTTCGGTGTAATTAAAGCTTACATCGTGCTGTTCTTCAATATCAGTTATTATTTTTTTAAAAGGCATAACTTTTTCTTTGCCCTGAGCAAAAAGATTCAGGACTAGAAAAAAGAAAAAAAACAAAAAATGAAATTGTTTGGGGCGGAACATTTATTTTTCGTCAAAAATTATTCTGTTGTTCGAAAGTTTTCTGGCTTCTAAATGATAAGTTGTACCGATAATCTGTAAAGCTGTATTGAGGTCTTTTGCAGGTAATTTTCCTGTAAATAGCGAAATAGTGTCTTTGGCGTTTAGATCGATCTTAATATTATACTGCCTTTCAACTTCATCTAAAATAGTTCTTATGTTTTCCTTATAAAAACATATCTGGTTATTCATCCATTCTGGTTGTAATGAAGTTACAGCTATTTTAACCTGTTTTCCGTTTTCAAAACGAACGCTTTGTCCGTGGGTCAACAGAATTTCAATATTAGAATAGTTTACTTTTACGCGGCCTTCGTAACATACAACATCAAATCTGTTCTTTCTGGCCTTAACGTTAAATTGTGTTCCTAAAACCGTTACTTTTCCAAGAACTGTCTGCACTTCAAATTTTTTGCCTTTTGCTACTTTAAAGTAAGCTTCTCCTTTTAATTCCAGATGTCTGTTATTGTCCCAATTCCATTTTTTAAAGTGTATTTCAGAACCTGAATTTAAGACCACTTCAGAGTTGTCCGGTAATGAAAAAGCAGTCTTTTTTCCAAAATCTGCAGTTTCAGTGTTAGATGCAAAAGCTTTTATTGCAAACGTAATTCCAAGAGCCATGACAAATAGAGCTGCGGCCTTAAAAATCCATTTTTTATACAAAGGGACTACTTTTGCAACTGATTTTTCTTGGCTTAAAATAGTAGACAGCATCGTATTTTCATCCAAATCGCCTGCTTCGAGGTGAGCGGTGTATTTTTTTATTTTTTGGTATTTTTCAAAATCGGGACTTGCCTCAAAAGCGGCCAATTCGTCTGGAGACAAATCGTCGTTGAGCCATTTTGCTAATAAGCGATTTTTTTTCATTTTATCGTATTATTTAATTAAAACAATTAGAACTAAATTTACCCTACTTTTTATAAATCAATTTCTTTACGTAAGCTTAACAGAGCCAAGTGAATTCGTTTTTCTACTGCCTTTACGCTAATGTCGAGTTCTGTGGCAATTTCGCTGTATTTTTTGCCATCAATCCTGTGCATCAAAAAAGCAGTACGCTGTTTTTCGTTTAAGTTCTCAATGGCTTTTAAAAGTTTTGCCTGAAATTGTTTTTCCTCCAAAAGATATTCTGGACTCTCGTTTGTCTTGTCTAGACCACTAAAGTTTTTTTCAAATTTAAGAACCACTTTTTGGTGCGCAATTTGGTTTAGGCTGCTGTTGTTTGCAATGGTATAAATATATGATTTAGCTTTTTCTAAAGGTACAGAAGCGCAGTTCTGCCAAAGCTTTACAAATGCTTCCTGCGTTATGTCTTCTGCTTGTTCTGCATTTCCAAATTTGTAAAAAAGAAAGTTTCGAAGCGCTTTTACATGACTTTTGAAGAAAGACGAAAAAATAATTTCATCACAAGTATTAGATTTGTTTTGATCTGGCATTTAAAGTTTCTATTTGTACAGCGCAAAAGTATTTGTTTTTAACATAAGTAGGGTAAAAGC
Organism: Flavobacterium foetidum; assembly: GCF_004634245.1. Taxonomy (GTDB): domain Bacteria; phylum Bacteroidota; class Bacteroidia; order Flavobacteriales; family Flavobacteriaceae; genus Flavobacterium; species Flavobacterium foetidum. Next base: position 284,951 of record NZ_SJTF01000003.1, on the reverse strand, counting down.
AAAGCTGATTGTTTTATAGACAACAAAATGCTATTGGTTTTTGATAATTTAGTATCGATGAGCCGAGTGAAATTCTTGATGTTAGTTTGTTAAAAAAACAGTTTCTTTTAAATTTATTACCTTTGTAAAAATATTGATATGTTTCCCTTGAAAAAATATTCATCGATTGCAATTTTCCTATTCTTGTTGTTTTCATGTCAAAGTGAAATAGATGAGGAAAACAATAATTCGCAGGGAACAATTACTACCGTTTCTCCGCTTGCGACTTATCTGCAAAGGGTTGCTATGGTTACAACCGTACAAGACAACATGATTGACGGATCGAGTTATTGCACTATAAAACTCCCGTATACCGTTACTGTAAACAACCAACAGATTGCAGTCAACACTACAGCAGATTATCAAAAAGTCTTAGACAATATCAACGCCAGCAACTATGATGATGATATTGTAAGAATAGATTTTCCTGTAACGATGGTGTACTACAATTACATAGAAAAAGTAATTCCTGATCAGGCAGATTTCGATTCTTTAATCGACTATTGGAATCTTTATCCCGATCTTTTATCCAAAATCAACGGGCTAAATATCAATTATCCCATAACAATTAATATCTACAACAGCATTAATCAGATAGCGAGTTCTCAATCAATTGTAAGCGATCAGGCCTTCTTTAATTTTATTAAAAATTTAAACGAAAGTCAGTACATTTCTTTGCAATATCCTATCACAATTGCAGATTACAATGGTCAGACAAAATCGATTTCAAATAATCTGGAGTTTGAAAATGCTATTAAATATGCCATAGATTATTGTCCGGAAAATAACCTTGTCACGCTAGATTTTGCGGCAACCATCACCAACGGTGCTTGGGACTTATCCTATTTTTGCGACGGTACTGTAAAGACTTCAAATTACAGTCACTATACCTTTATCTTTAAAACAGATAAAGCTGTGGTGGCCACCAAAGCAGGTGTTTCAGAATACGGGCAATGGGAAAGTTCAGTTCAAAACGGTGTCAGAGAATTCAAAATAAGTTTTAGTACGGGAGCGCTTTCTAAATTAAATTTTAACTGGAAATTGTTCGAATTTAATAATTCTCAGATAAGATTCCGAGATACAGGCACAACGACTAATTATCTTTACTTTCAGAAAAAATAGTAACGCTAAAGCTTCTAACAGTCTTTTCGCCGGTATTAATCTTCTTCAGGACTTCTTCTATCATAAGAATCTTCACTGCCTTTTAAAGAAAATACTTTTTGAACATCAAATGCTGTTAAAGAAAAGAGCTGTTTTTTAGGACAGCTCTTTGTTAGGTTTTTCAAGTTAGAGTATATGCTTACTAATTCAAAAATACTTTAAAATAAAATAATGAAAAACCAAGTGTTTTTTATAAATGTTCAAATCAGAATTTTTGTTCTTAAGAAAAGGCTGTCTGGCAAAGACAGCCTCCCTTCACTAATAAAATAAAAATGTATTTTGAAGTTTTACTTTCCTGCTTGGCTTTCAGGACTCATAATAACTTCAACGCTACTAGAACTATCCAAAACATGCTTACTAAACTGCTGAATAGTTTTCTGGTTAATTTTAGAAATTAAGTTTTTATATTCCTCTTCTGTTGAAAACGGAATCTGATTTATGCTGTAATTGTATAAGGTTGTAGCCCAGAAAGTGTTTGTTTTGAGCGATTCTTCCCTGTTTTTCAATAAAGCTTTTTTAATATCTTCTAAATCATTTGCATTGACGGGATTGGTTTTTAAATCATTGATTTCTTTCCAGACAATCTGCATTAATTTTTCCTGTTTGTCAGGGTTGCAGTCAAATGTGAGGGCAAGGCTGAATGATGGTTTCGGAATCAATTCGAGATTACCGCCTACATTTACGCCATAGCTGCCGCCTTCTTCTTCTCTGATAGTTTCAAGAAAACGCTTAGACAGTAATTGCCCAATAATGTACATCGTCATTGCGCTCTCCTTGCTGTACTCGGTTTTCCCGGTTAGGTTCAGGTAAACGGAACTTTTTGCCACTTCCATCGGACGCTTGAAATACACCACGGTTTTTCCTTTTTTAGGCTCGATATTGTGGTCAATAAAAGCTTCCTTCGATGCAGGATTTGACTTTAAGTTACCGATGTATTTTTGAATCAGTTCTAACGCAGCATCAGGAACATTTCCGACAAAAACAAAAGTAAAATCGGCCGCATTCTTAAATCTGTCGCGATAAATGTTTTCGGCTTTATTCGAATCTATATTTTGGAGAAACTGCTCGTTGAACAAAAATGTTCGTTTGCTATGATTGGAATTTGCAACGTCTATAGAATCCTTAAAAGCATTATCATTGTCCTTTTTGATGGTTTCTAAACGGTTTTTATACTGCTCTTTCAGAATGCCGAAGATATTCGAATCAAAACGTGGCGATTCAAAAGAAAGATACAATAGCTGGAGCATTGTTTCAAAATCTGCTTTATTTGAGCTACCCTGAAAACCTTGTGTGTTTTCGCCAATAAATGGAGCAGACTGCGCTACTTTGCCTGTTAGTTTTTCTTTTAGAGCGATATTGTCGAAATTACCTAAACCAGATGATCTTGCAAGTACTGTAGCGATTTCTGCAGAAGCTAAATCTTCGGTTTTAATTAAAGATTTACCACCTTTAGCAAAAGCTGTAAGCACAACTTGATCCTGTGAATAAGTTGTAGGAAGGACAATTACGTTAGCACCATTTTCTAAAGTATATCCCTTTGCAGCTGTAATTCCCGGTATTTCAAATGTTTTTTTGATTGCTGCAGGTTTTAATTCTTTTGCGATTAACGGATCGTTGTTTTCTTTTTTCGTGTAAGGTTCCAAAGTCTTGCTTTCGACTTTTTTCATCACGCCAACCACAGCATCCTTAGTCGGAAAATTGGCTTTGTCTGCATCAGATCCTGTAACCAAAACTACTTGATTGGTTGGTTTTTGAATGGTTTTTACATAAGCATTCAGTTCTTCTAAAGTGATGTTTTTTATAATCCCGACAACCAATTTATAATCGTTTTCTGGAGAAAGGAAAGGTTTTGCCTTTAAGAAATAATCGGTCAGTTTTTCTGCCCAAGTATCATTATCCACTTTATCCTTATTGCTTATAAAATCATCATACGAGCTTACAAAAAGCTTTTTGGTGCGGTCTAGTTCTGCCTGTGCCGCACCAAAACTTTTTAGGCGTTCTGCCTCGGTATATGCTTCTTCAAAAGCTTCGATTGTTTTTCCTTTTTTGGCTGCAACCGAAATATTGTACGAGTTGTTTAACCTCGAAATAGGACTGAAATAAGCATTCATATTCAAGCTTGAGGTCTGATTTTTTAGCAACAACTCTTTTAAGCGGTTATTCAGAATGCTGGTATAAAAGGAGTTCAGCACATTTTTACGGGTGGCTGTGCTATCTTTTACCAGCGGTTCATCTAGTACATATCTTAAGGTAATTACCGTTGATGATGCTTCTTTGTCTGATGCAGTTCCAAAATACAATTCATCGTGTTTCGGAATCGTCTCATAATTTCGTGAAGCCACTTTTTTAGCCAACGGAATTCCAGAAAAAATGGTTTTTACTTTCTGCTCCATTGCTTTTACATCAATATCTCCCACAATAATTACAGCCTGCAAATCGGGTCTGTACCACTTTTTGTAATAGTTTCGCAGTTCAGGATATTTGAAGTTGTTGATGATGTTTAAATCTCCGATAACATCTCTTTTGCTGTATTTAGAACCTTTGTACAAAACAGGATCTGTCTGCATTTTTAAGCGGAAATCACTGGTTCTTCTCGTTCTCCATTCTTCACGGATAACGCCTCTTTCGGCATCGATTTCTTCATTGGTCAAAGAAAGAGAACCTGACCAGTCGTGTAAAACCCAAAGCGTAGAATCGATTAGCTTTTCATTAACCGGAACAGTGCTGATATTGTAAACCGTTTCGTCCTGAGCGGTATAAGCGTTGATATCTTTTCCAAAGGTTACGCCATTTTTTTCCAGCATTTTTATGATGCCTTTTCCTTTAAAATGTTCCGTTCCGTTAAACGCCATATGTTCCAGAAAATGCGCTAAACCGTTTTGGTTGTCTTCTTCTAAAATAGCGCCGACATTCTGAACAAAGTAAAAACTGGCTCTGTCTTTTGGTTCTTCATTATGCAGAATATAATAGGTTAGTCCGTTTTTTAATTTTCCGGTCGTAACATTTTTATCCAGCGGAATTGTGGTTTTGAACTGCGAAAATGCACCCTGAAAAGACAGGGCCATAATCGCAATCATGATATTTTTTTTAGTATTCATTTTTTTGAGTTTTATCTTCTATTTCTTCGAATAAGTATAAAAGCACCGCTTAGAATAATCAACAATGGAAAGATTCCTATAAACAAGATTTTGTTAATGAAAACCTGATTTGAAGTAATTGTTATTTTCTTGTCGGTTTTTACAGGACGAGTGGTATCGATTGGAAATTCATAATTGCTGAACCAGCTGAAAACGTCGGTTACAAATTGAAAAGTTCCAGACCCGCCACGGCTTAATTCGGCATTGCCCATAAAATCGGCATCTCCGGCAACAATTATTTTTTGTGTTTTCCCGCCTATGTTTCTGGTTAATGCAGTTACAAGCGGAATTGATTTTTTTGAAGGCTGCTTCTTGAGCTCCTCAGTAATTGATGTAATTCCGGACTGAGACTGCCAAGCTGGCTGGGCATTCGTTTTTAAAAGAGGAGTTGCTTTAAATCCGACCTCTTTTGTTGTCACAATTCCGCTACTGCCTAAAAACGGAATTGGATTATTGATTTTGCTTAATTTGATCAGAGTAGAATCAACATTTTTTTGAAGCTCGGTAACCAAGAAATCTGGAGAATTGGTTTCGCTTTCCTGAACTAAAGTCTGTTTAGTAAACTCGATTCCTAGTTTGTCTGTGATAGATGCCAAGGCCGAATTGGTTTCTGGTTCTGCCAAAATCATTAAGTTCTTTCCTTGATCAATATATTTAGAGATACGATCAACAGCACCTTGGCTTAATTGTGTCTTAGGATCTGCCAGAACAAAAATATCTGTATCAGCAGGAATATCCTGTGCATTAATATCTACAGTAGCAACATCAAATCCCTGATTAATCAACGAATATCTAAATGTAATTTCGTTAGCAAAGGTTTTGTAATTTTTGTCTCCAGTTTTTTCAATGCTGCGTTCCATGTTTCCAGAGGCAAAAACAACTTTTGGAGCTTTTACCACCAATCTTTTTAAGGCCGCTGAGATTTCTTTTTCGTTTGGCGCTTTAAAAAGATCATCATAGAACCTTAAAAATGTTCTTTTGCCATTGTATTCTACAGTTCTTACAACTCGGTTTTGCTCTGGTTCTAGGTTGATAATTTTTTTAATTTCGTCAGGAGTGTATAATTTTTTTAATTTCATATCCTGAGATTCCACCATTTTTTCTGCCAGCTGCTTATCATTCAAACCTGGATTGCGCGCATACAGTTCTGCATTGGTAGAAGTGCCGTAAAAATATACGTAGTCGAGTTCTATCTGCGGTAAGAAACGAGTATACTTAGCGAAACTTGAAATGTCCTCATTTTGGAAGTAAGGCATTGCCATATAGTAATTTACATCTAGGAGATTGTCATAAGTAGTAATCTTGATAGGACCATCCATCTGCTTCACAATCTCCAAGCTGTTTTGGGTAAGAGTTCTGTCTTTGGTGCGGGTCATATCGTAGTAAAGCGTAAGCGGTGCTCTTGAAGTGATGTAACCAAGCGATAGGACAACAGTGATTAATACAGCATATTTTAAAACTCTTTTTGAAGTGCTCTGAGCATCTCTTCCTGTTTGTAGTTTATAGATACTTAGAACAATAAATAAACCACTTACCAAGATAAAATAAAGTAAATCTTTACTGATAATTAAACCTTCAAGCATTTCATTTGCTCGCCCTGATATCGATAGAAAATAGGTTATATCTTTTATAACTTCAACGTCCTGCCATAATTTTCCAACGAAATTCAAACCCGCCAAGACAACCAACGTACTGATTGCAGCAACGACCTGATAAGAAGTAAGGCAAGACATAAAAAGTCCGATTGCAGCATAAGTGCAAACCAATAGATAAAGCCCTATAAGACCAGAAATAGCGAACTTAAAGTCTAGATTTTCTATAGAAAAACCTGCGATAATAACTTGAACTCCAAGTATGGCAACAAACAACATGCAGTAAGCGGCAATGGCCAGATATTTCCCTAAGACAATATCTTTGATTTTTATTGGAGAAGAAAGGAGGAGTTTAATAGAGCCGCTGTTGATTTCGCGGCTCACTAAACCCATAGTCAATAGTGGAACATATAAATATAAGTAATTCTGCATCTCGGTATAAAGACCGCTGAATCCTGAGAATACAACCTGTGATAAATTGTCCATTCCCTGTCCGATTTTTTGTGCTTTTTCAAAACGTTCGATCGTATCGAAGAATTTCCAGCTGGACTGTATTGAAAATATCACTAGAACAACCCATGCAACAGGCGAGTAGAACATCGTGTTGAGTTCTGTTTTAGCAATTCTATATATTGTTTTCATTTGTATATTTTTTATTTAAGAAAGTGTAGCGTTTTTAGATGGAGCCTTTTTTGATAACTGAGCGAAGATTTCGTCTAGTGAAACTTTTTCAAATTGAATTTCACGAAGTTTCCAATTCTTCTGAACGCTTAAGGAAACAATTTTTTCAGCAACTTCCTGTGTGCCGCTGAATGTAATCTGGACTTTTTTTGGAGTCAGGTACACGGCTTCTGTGATTTCTGAAATTTCTTTGAATGCCTCAACAGTTGGCGGATTTTCAAAACTAGCAGTCAGTTTATCGGCTTCGATATAATTATTAAATGCATCCAATGTATCAGAAAAAACCATGTGTCCGTTTTCAATCATTCTGATATCCTGGCAAGTTGCCTGAACTTCAGAAAGAATGTGTGAAGAAAATATTACGGCCTTATCTTTTGCTATTTTCTTAATTAAATTTCGAACTTCTAAAATTTGGTTAGGGTCTAATCCGTTTGTCGGTTCATCCAAAACAACCAATTTCGGCTCGTGTATGATGGCCTGAGCAATGCCCACACGCTGTCTGTAACCTCCTGATAAATTTTTGATTAAGCGATGACTGAAATGCGAGATGCCGCATTTTTCTTTTGCTTTTTCAACAGCGCTTCTTAGATTTTCTTTTGGGACTAATCTTAGTTGGGCACAGTGAATCAAATATTCATCCACTGTTAAATCTAAATGCAAAGGCGGTGTCTGAGGTAAAAAGCCAATCAGTTTTTTGGCTTCGACTGGGTTTTCTTTCAGGTTAATTCCATCAATAAAAATGTTTCCTTTGGTTTGGTTCAATACCCCGCATAGAATATTCATTGTAGTAGATTTTCCGGCACCATTAGATCCTAAAAGGCCTAGAATTCGATTTGTTTTGATTTCAAAAGTGATATTTTGTATCGCCCAATCCTTACTGTATTGATGCGACAAGTCCTCAACTCTTACAATTGTTGTTTCCATAGTGTTTTTTAAATCGCAGGAATGTTTGTGTTACATTCCTGCGTTATTTTAGTATTTAGTATCCTGAATTTTGTTTTAAGAAAGGATTGGAACGAATAGCCGTTTCCGGAATTGGATATAAAGCATCTGTAGCAGTCCAGATTTTACCCGTTAAACCTGAAAGCGTCTCATTTATTTTTGAAGTTCTTTTAAGATCTAGCCATCTGTGGCCGTTTTCTGCAAAAAATTCGCGCTGTCTTTCAAGAGCAATCACATCGAGTAGCTGGTTTGCATTTGTTGCAGTCGTATTTCCTAGTAATGCTCTGTTTCTGATTATATTAATATCCTGCTGAGCACCTGCAATATTGTTGGATTGAGCTCTGGCTTCTGCTCTTATTAAATACAATTCAGCAAGTCTTAGAACTGTTGAGCGTTCGATAGGAGCGTTTGTAAATCTGTTTTTGTATTTAGTAGGCGCTACACCAGCAAGGCTGCCTTGAGTGCTTGTAACGTTTCTGGTCCAGTTTATTTTACGTGCATCATCTGTTTCAAATAATGAATTGCCATTTCGTAGTAAATAGGTTGCTGTATTGGCATTTACAAAAACAGAAGACCCTTCGTAAGTATAATTGACATTAAAATAAGGGATTTGTAAAATAGCTTCATTGTTATCTGCTATAAAAGGACTGTTTGTTGCAGATAGTTCAGTAATCATACTGTAAGTTCCAGCTTGGCCGATTACAGCTGTTGCATGATTAGCGGCCTCATTCCATCTTCCTAAATAAAGATTTACTCTGGCTAATAAAGCTTCAGACGCCCCTTTTGTTGCCCTGATTCTTTCATTTTCATAATTAGCATAATTTGCAGGAAGATCTTGCGAAGCTTCGGTCAGATCTTTAAGTATCTGTGTATAAACAACGTTTTGAGAAGATTGTGGCAACACTGCTGATACATCTATATTTGTAGTCAGTACTAAAGGAACATCTCCCCAAAGATTAGTCAGATAGAAATAGCAATATGCTCTTAAGAATTTTGCTTCAGCGATCCATTGTTTTGTTTTGGCAGGCGTAAGGGTATTACTTTTTGTAATTCCTTCAATAACGTTGTTGGCGTTATAGATTGTTTTGTACAATTCTGTCCACATACTGCTTATTGAGCCATCGGTTTCAATAAGCTCATTAGAAGTGTACGGATTTGACAGGCCGCTGCTTAATATTAACTCATCAGATGTCTCTCCTAGAATGCTGTGTATTTGATTATAGTAGAAACCTGCAACCATACTTTGATAGATTCCATTTACGGCAGCCTCTGTAGTGGAATCAGACGAATAAACAGTTTCTGAAGACAATTGGTTGCTCGGAAGATCCACTTCAAGAGCACTGTCACAGCCAGTAAGCCCCAGTACAAAAAGAGAAAATACTGCGATATATTTGGTAGAAATATTTTTCATGTTTTTTAGATTTAAAATGTAAACTGAGTTCCAAGAGTTATAGTGCGCAACGGAGGCAGCGCCAGACCTTGTGTTTCTGGGTCGAGTCCTTTGTATTTAGTGAAAGTCAGCAAATTTTGTCCCTGAAGCGAAAGTCGGATTCCCTGTAAATATTTTTTCGTACCCTCATCTAAAGGAATTTGATACGAAGCACTTACGTTTTTAAGTCTTATAAAAGAGGCGTCTGTAATAACAGCATTTGATCCTAGATAATTAAAATAGCTGTTTTGATAACCAGAACTTAAAGCATTTCCTTGTGCTAAATAAGCATTGTATTCGTCTACTTGAAAGTTGGCAGTTCCGTACGGATAACCAGGCTGGGTTCCTGTAGCGGCCATCAAAGTGGTAGCGTCTTGTTTTACAAATTGGAATAAAAAGTCAAGTGAAAAATCTTTATAACTTATAGTATTAGACAGACCTCCATAGTACTGCGGATAAGCAGGGCCGTAATATTTTCTGTCTCCTCGTCCGGTTTCTGCAAATCCATTAGAAATTCTGCCGTCTCCGTTTGCATCTTCAAATTGAGCAACCCCATTAGCATCAACTCCTGTAAAAGTATGCAGAAAACGGCTGTTTAAAGGTTTTCCGACGATATATTGAGAATAATAGCTGGTAAATTCTATACCTGGAAATGAAACCAGTTTATTAGAGTTGAATGAAATATTAAAAGAGCTTGACCAGTTAAAGTTTTTAGTACGAATGTTGGCTGTACTAAAAGTAAACTCCCATCCTTTGTTTTCGACTTCGGCAGGTAAATTTGCAGTGTAAGTCGTAAATCCTGCCTGCGGACTTAGCGTATACCCAACCAATTGATTGCTTGAAGTATTTCTATAATAAGCTGTAGTGAAAGAAATGCGGTCATTATTAAAGCTTAAATCTAAAGCAGCTTCAAATTTTTTGGTCATTCCCCATTTAATATTTGGATTTGCTATTCTGGATGCCGTCATAGATGGATTTCCGTTTCCGTAAGTACGCGTGTCAAAAGTGTCTGCGTATTGGTATTCTCCAATTCCATCACTTCCGATTTCACCATAACTTGAACGGATTTTCCCGAAACTAAGCACCGGAATATTTCTCATGAAATTTTCTTGAGAAAAAACCCATGCACCTCCAACAGAGCCAAAATTTCCAAAGCGATTGTTGGCTCCAAAACGAGAAGAACCGTCTCTTCTAAAATTCAGGTTCAGAATATATTTGTTAGCAATATTATAATTAACCCTGCTAAAAAGAGAAATGTATTTATATTCTGTAGAGCCATTGTTTGCCGTAACATTTTCTGCCATAGCTAAGTTGCCAAGTAAATTGTCGGAACTATAACCGCTTGAATAAACATATGCTGGCATTTCAGATTTTCTGTTCTGCCAAGAACCTCCAACAAGGGCTGTAAGGTTTCCTTTCCATAATGTTGTGTTGTAATTAAGCTGCGGCTCAACAGAAAAATTATTGGTATTATTGATTGATGTAGTGTAAGATCTTGAAAAGTTAGAATCAAATCCGTTTGCTTCATTATAGACATGATTATTGGCAGATGCAGGCATAAATTGTTTAGTCTGCATTTGTGCTCTTCCGTATCCTAAATCTGTTTTAAAAGAAAATCCTTTCGCTATTTCATACTGAAGGCTGATACTTGTAATTAAATTAAGTCCTTTATCATCTACTCTTTTTCCTAATGCTGCAAGCGGGTTGATATCGCTGAAGTAATCAGGAGACCAATAGTAGCTTCCATCAGCATTGTACAACGGACGGTTAGGAGCGGTGTTTATTGCATAGGTGGTAATATCAAAAAATGGAAGCTTATTATTATCAGTAGCAAAAATAACAGAAGCGCCTATTTTCAATTTATTATCCAGAGTACTGTGATTAATATTGAAGTTAGTAGAGAATTTATCATAGCTGAAATTTCCTGGCACAACAGTGGTTTCTTTATGATAAGCTCCGCTTAAAAGGAAATTTGTCGTGTCATTGCCGCCTTTTAATGACGCAGAATAGTTATTAAAGTTTGCGGTTCCTCCGATTAATTTTTTCTGCCAGTTGGTGTACGCATTAGGATCCCAGTCTGTAAGCGCAATACCGTTGCTGAAATTAGAAGCTGTGTCACCGTTGTTATCCAATGCAGTCTGTAGCATGTTAAGATATGCCGGAGTATCTAATGTTTTGATCATATGTGCCACTTCCGAAACTCCAGAATTTGTAGTAATCGTAAATTCTGTTTTTCCAGATTTTCCCTTTTTTGTTGTAATAAGCACCACACCATTTGCTCCTCTCGAACCGTAGATGGCTGTTGCGTCGGCATCTTTTAGGATTTCAATACTCTCAATATCATTTGGATTAATGATATTTAACGGACTTGTAGATTTTTGCGCCCCTCTGATCACATTGTCATCCTGTGTCTGTTGTTTAATATCATCTCCAATGTAAGGAACTCCGTCTACTATGTATAGCGGCAGATTGCTTCCATCAATAAAGTTTCTACCTCTAATGCTAATGTTCATATCACTTCCGGCGTATCCAGAAGTCTGTGTCACATAAACACCAGGAGTTCTTCCCTGCAGGGTTTGTAAAATATTTGTTATCGGCTGTTTTTCAATGTCTTCAGCTGTAATTTTAACTACTGATCCTGTTGAAGTTCTTCGGGTGGTGGTTCCATATCCGATCACTACAATCTCATCAAGTTTAGCTAAGTCAGGCTGCATCTTGATCGTAATTGAAGTTTTGTTTTCAACAATTAGATCCTGAGTCTTGTATCCCAAATAAGAAACTCTTAAAGTGTGTTTGCCAGATGGAAGATGAATGTAAAATCGACCATCAAAATCAGATATTCCCTGCTTATTGCTTCCTACGAGCGAGACAGTCACACCTGGTAAAGGCAGGTCATTTTCATCGAGAATTTTTCCTTCAAGGACGTAATCGGGATCTTCGCTATTTTCTGTTCCTGAAGCTGTTGCCAACGCTTTAGGACTTTCCTTTTTGTAAATCACCACATTTTTATCAACCTGTTTGTAGTCAAGGTTACTGCCTTGAAATACAATATCCAAAATATCGCTTACACTTCTGCGTCCGCGTGGTGTAGTGACTTTAGGAAAATCTTTTATAATTTGTGGCTGATACGCAAATAGCAATCCCGTTCTGCTTTCGATGGTTTTAAAAAGCGTTTTAATGTCCTGATTATGCAGCTCGATGTCAACAGAAATAGATTCTAAATTCTGACCACTCATTTCAGTAGCGAAAATCATATGAGTGCCGCAGGTCAGTAAGAAAATGTGGAATAAACTGATTCGCATAATCATGATGGTTTTTTTTGACAGATGAAAAAAAGACGAATTCTTTTCACTGTCAAACATGGTTGTTTTACAGCGTAATTTCATAAATTTGCATGTTTTTTAATGGTTACTGGATTAATTGTTAAAAATCTCGGCCATCTGGTGTAGGAGCTAGATGGCTTTTTTAATTTGGTTTTTGGTTAATTGGTTCTTGTTTTTAAGGTTAATATTTATTTTCAAAGCTTTCTAAGTAGGAGGTTAGTCAGCCTTATCTCTTCTCTATTTTCTGTATTCTATATTCTATATTCTATATTCTGTCCTCTATATTGCTCATTCACAACCTTTCCCGTCCAAAATCACAACGCCAGCCTTACTGTAATGATACTCCGTTTCTATAACACTGCTGATTACTTTCAAGACATGATCAAGATCTTCTTCATTTAGGAAACTTGCTGTTATTCTGCAATTCTTAATTTTTTCATTGGAGATTAAAATCTGCACTTTATATTTTTGAGCTATTAATGAAACAGCTTCGGCCATATTCAAATCATCCAGAATAAGGTAATTGCTTTTCCATTCTGTTACAATAGCAGCACTCACATTATTCTGCTCAAAACTCAGGGTGTTTTTATTTACTTTAATCTGTTGATTTGGCGTAATAACGCCATATATTTTTTCTACATCTCCAACCTGAACTTTACCCCGTGAAACCGTAACTTCGATATTGTCTGACGAGTTTCTGGCATTAATATTAAAAGCAGTTCCTAGTACTTTGGTCTGAACTTTACCAGTATGTACGATAAAAGGTTTATCAGTGTTATGTTTAATATCAAAATAAGCTTCTCCGGTGAGTGTTACTTCACGAGTTTTAGAATCAAAAGAATTCTGATCGTATTTCAAGGTACTGCCATCGTTTAGTAAAACTGTACTGCCGTCGGGAAGGCGAACCAATTGTTTTCCGCTAAAATCAATTAGGGTATTTTGTGCTGCAACGGCTGGTGCTTCAGGAGCAATGCTAGGAGTCGTTGTTTGTTTAAATAATGAGTTTCCTAAAACAACAAGTAATGCAATGGTAGCGGCTGCAAATAGAGATTGTAAAATTATTTTTCTTCTCTTCGTTTGCAAATACACAACTTTAGATTCGGTTTGCGGTTTAGATAAAATGTAATTCAAAATATCATCGCTTTGTTTTTTATCCATCACATCGGCAACATAATCACCCTTCAGCATTTCATGAATTTTTTCTTTTAGAAAATCATCATGCCCGCCCTGCTGAATAAGCTCCATCAGCTGTTGCTGTTCTGCATCAGATAGATTATTCAGCAGATAGCCTTCAAATAACTCTTCGAATTTTTTTTGCTGCATTTGTTTCGTTAATTAAATTAGTACTTGTTCGTAAATGATAGTTTGGGGTTCTTTCTTTTTGCCCTTCTAATTTTGGGGATGGAACATGTTTTAAATGTCCCTTTTATATAAAGACCATTTAAAAAAGGGGAGGGAGTAGTCGAAAGTGAAAAAAATGTAAAAAAAATGTAAAAAAAGATGATTTGAAGTTTTTTTGAAAGAAAAAACTTCAGCTTAAAGTTTTACAAATACCAGCAACGACATGAACATATTCATATAAGGTGCAATTTTTATACGAATAAATTTTAGAGCTTGTGCCATGTGTTTTTTTACTGTCTCTGTTGAGATTCCTAAATCTTCTCCGATTTTTTGGTGACTTAGACCATCTCTTTTAGCCATTTGATAGACTTTTTGCTGTTGAGGAGGAAGCTGTTCTACTATCTGATTTAAAATAGTATTATATTGTTCGTCCTTGATATTAAGGTCGGTATCTATAAATCCGGTCTCGTTTAAATCATTTTTAGATACTAAGCTAGTTTCTCGGGCAATTTTTTTAATCGAATTAAATAAATGATTACGTGAAATTATAAAGAGATAATTCTCAAAATGAGTTACTTCTGCTAAGTTTTCTCGATTTTGCCAAATTTTTAAAAAGATGTCTTGAACAGCTTCTTCTGCCTGAATTTTAGATCGTGTAATCCGTAAGGCAGTAGAATAAACATTGTTTTTGTATAAATTATACATTGTTGTAAAAGCAGGCTCGCTTCCCTGAGACAATTCAAGAAGAAGTTCCTTTTCGTTTACATCAGAATTTCGAGCCATGTTTTTGAATGATAATCAGTTCAGCAATATTATTTATTTTTTTTTAATTGAAGAATATTTATCGATAACATGCCAAAAAAAATGTTGTTTTAACAATTTATTATTAAAATAATAAATAATTGTAAAAATAAATTACGCTCTTTTGCATCTTGTGCAAAACAGCATTTTGATTGGATTTGAAGTATTGTAGGTTAAGTCTTGTTTTAATTGAAAATTAAGCAGCTGACAATTTAAATTCGAACACTTTTTAAAGTATATTGAATGAAAAGTAATTTCGGCTTGAAGATTATTTCTCCTGAAAAAAAAATATGGAAAACATTTCGAGTTCTTTTGACTTCTGCCGCGTTATAAATCATAAAAAAAACCGGCGGAATCCTAATGGTTGCCACACGGTTTATTTTTTTGTAGTTTTTTATGCTAGAAAGACACTTTTTTATTTATGGTTTGCCCATTGTCTAGTGTTGTTTTGACCAATAAAATTTGGTTTTCTGCCTGGATGCTTGAAATTTCTAGCTTATCTTTTCCCACTTTACTATTGCTATAAAGCAGTTTTCCTGTGATGTCAAAAACATATACCTCTCTTAGGTCTGACTGGCTGGATATGAGATTGATAGTTCTATTTTTTGAAGAAATGATGAGATTCTCTGGAGTATTTTCAAAATCATCAATTCCTAAAGTCTTCTCTGAAGAACCGTAACTGATAAAAAAACGATCCGTAAAAACGCCCGTCAGGGTTGAGAATGTATAGCCGCCATTTTTTAAATTGTGAACAATTCCAGTTTCTTTATCGTGTAAATAAATAATTCGGTTATTTAACTCTCCGTCTGCATGATCAATAGATATGGTCAAATCTCCTGTTATGCCGGATCTGTAGCCAAGAGGGATTTTATCGGTTGGGTCAAATGGTAATGCACGGCCCTGAATGACCAATTTTTTACCTTCATTGATGCTGTAAAAATCGGCATAAGGATTCGCATCCATTGTTACGGCATCATAATTATGGTCCCATCCGTTGGTAGCACCTACTACATAGCCAATTAAAATTTGCTTAAAAAGTCCTTGAGTATTAGTTAAGTTGATCCATACTCTGTGTCTCCGCACCTCAAATGGAACTGTTGAATTTTCACAAGATTTGTTATCAAGCTTTTGAGATGCCCCTTCACGATTAGAGGCGCCCATTACGGTAGAAGGATTTGATAGGAGAACTGAATAAATAGTAAAAAGCAGTAAAGCTGATGAGAAACGTTTTTTCATTATAAGATAATTTAAATATTAATAAGGAGGCATAAATACCTGGTTACTCTGATTTTTAAATATCATCAATAGAAAAACACAACAGAATAAATATCCTGAGGCAACAATTACTGATAAAAGTGATGTGTAGTTTTTTTCCCCTATTGATTACGATTAAATTTGAAATATGTTTTTGAATCTGCTAAAGACAAAAAAGAAGATTTATAAGCGAAACATTATGTATGCGTTATACATCTGTTTTTTATGACATTTAGTCGACTAATTTATATTCCAAGGTATGAATTTACTCATAATTCCAGAAGTCGAAAAAGGAATAATATATAACGAAATATAACTTGGGACAAGTGGTGGTTCCCTCTTTATTTCGCATCTTATTCATCAATTTCATAAATTGTTTTAGAGAATGCAGTTGCGAACAAAATGTGTATAGGCGATGTTGAAGTTATTTGATAATCAATAATTTTTATATCCTGAGAAAAGAAATTTGAAGAAAAAAGCATTCTTAGCTGAAGAAGAATAGAAAATAAAATATAAAGAAAACTAACTTTTTTTAACCCGTTGAGTGGAATAGAACAAAATAGCAACATTCAATAATTAAAATCTAATTTGATCTGCTAAAATCCTTTTGCTTATAAATTTTTCACGCAGATTTAAACAGATTTGTATCTAAAAATGATTCAATAGAATTGAAAAAAACAATTTCACCCATTGGTTTTTTTAAATCAAGATCGTTTAGTTTTTAAGACTTGTTCAAAATCTGAAGTAGTCCTGCTTTGGTATTCATTTTTTGAAAAAGACAAATCATTTTTTGAAATGTCTTTTGAGAAAGAATTTAAAAAAGTTGCTTTATGTATCGAAAAAGATGTCAAGTCTGCTTAGATATTTATTAGGTCATGTGATTTTTTTTAAATAACTTCTCAATCTAATTTTAATCCTTTTTTTGATAGTAAAAATCCTTTTTAAGGAAATAGAAACTGCTAACAGAATTTATTTTTGCTTCTCGGAATTTAATACATTACAACTATATGTTAGAAAATGAATTTATAAATATCCCCGAAATAAACTTCGATGCCAAACACATTGTCATGACCAAACTGGCTCATTGGTATAGAAATGTAGAGGAATCAGGGTTTAAAAACTTTAATATTCTGCTCAATACCATAACCATTAATTACCAATCAATCTTGAACTATTTTGATAATAGAAGCACAAAAGCTTCTGCAGAATCTTTTAATGCAAAAATAAAGGCTTTCAGAAGTCAATTCAGGGGAGTAAGAAAAGTAGATTTCTTTTTATTTCGATTATCCAATCTTTTTGCATAATCCCCAAGTTTTGCTCCTGATACGTAAGAAATATAGACTTCTTCTTGTTCAGATTATCCAATCTTTTTGCATAATCCCCAAGTTTTGCTCCTGATCCACGAAGATTTTGTCTGTTTTTGAAAATATTGAAAAGCGGTATAAAAGAAGAAACCCTGCAAATCGTTTGATCTGCAGGGTTTTCCGTGAATTTTAGCCTTTTTTGTAAACTTTGAAAAGTCTCTTTTTTAGCTTCCAGCGGAGAAAGAGGGATTCGAACCCCCGGACCTGTTACAGTCAACAGTTTTCAAGACTGCCGCATTCGACCGCTCTGCCATTTCTCCAGTATGTCGCTATCATTGCTGATTGCGGGTGCAAATATAAGACGGTTTTTCGGTTCTCAAAACTTTTTTTAGACTTTTTTTGAAAGTTTTTTTTAATAATTTCCAAATGTCTAGTTATCAGTATTTCTCGTCTTTTTGAAAACTAGTCCAAATCGTCTAAAATTGGCACTGGTGTTTTGTTTTCGTCAACGGCAACAAACGAAAAGGTACCTGAAACTACAGTTTCACGAAGTTCAGAATACATTTGCTCCATAAAAATATCAACGTGAATTTTGCAGCTTGTTCTCCCAACACTCAAAACTTTTGCAACCAATTCAATCAAAGTGCCAGCCGGAATCGCTTTTTTAAAGTCAATTTGGCCTGTCGAAATCGTTACGACTTTTTTACGGCTAAAACGCGTTGCGCAGATAAAAGCCACTTCATCCATCAAATGAAGGGCGGTACCGCCAAATAAGGTGTCGTAGTGATTGGTTGTGCTCGGAAAAACAGCTTTAAAAATACGTGTTTCAGATTTAAGAATTCTTTCCTCTATCGTTCCCATATTAATAGTTTACGTATTCCGTTATTTCAAGACCATATCCAATCATTCCGACACGTTTGGTTTGTTCTGTGTTCGAAACCAGCCTGATTTTAGAAATGTCAATATCGTGAAGGATTTGCGCTCCGATTCCGTAATCCTTGCTGTCAATAATCACTTTTGGAGCTTTTAAGGTTCCTTGCGCCTGTAGGGTTTTCAGTTCAGAAATTCGGTTTAAAAGATTTACAGCTGTCATATCCTGATTGATAAAAATAACAGCGCCTTTTCCGTTTTCGTTAATCACCTTAAACATATCGTCTAACTGCTGTTCGGCATTATTGGTCAAAGTGCCCAATAAATCATTGTTAACCTGAGAAGAATGAATTCTTGTTAAAATTGGTTCGCCCAGATTCCATGTCCCTTTTGTTAAGGCAATATGAACTTGTTTGTTTGTAGTTTGTTCGTAAGCTCTCAATCTGAAAGTCCCGAAACGTGTCTCGATATCAAAATCTTCTTTTTTAACGATAAGACTATCGTGTTGCATTCTATAAGCAACGAGATCTTCAATAGAAACCAATTTTAAATCAAATCTTTTAGCTACTTCTACCAATTGTGGCAAACGAGACATTGTTCCGTCTTCATTTAGAATTTCACAAATTACTCCAGCAGGTTTAAATCCGGCAAGTCTCGCAAAATCGATTGCAGCTTCCGTATGCCCCGTTCTTCTTAAAACTCCTCCTTGTTTTGCAATCAAAGGAAAAATATGTCCAGGGCGAGCTAAATCATGTGGTTTTGTGTTTGGGTCGATTAATGACTCTACAGTTTTAGATCTGTCAGCGGCAGAAATACCTGTTGAAACTCCATTGCCTCTTAAATCAACAGAAACGGTAAAAGCGGTTTCCATATGATCGGTATTGTTGGTTACCATGGCTTTAAGGTCTAATTCTTTACAACGGCTTTCTGTAAGCGGTGTGCAAATCAATCCTCGGCCATGAGTGGCCATGAAATTGATCATTTCTGGTGTTACTTTTTCGGCTGCAGCCAAAAAATCGCCTTCATTTTCACGATCTTCATCATCTACGACAATGATTACTTTACCTTGACGAATATCTTCTATGGCTTCTTCAATGGTATTGAGTTGTATTTTTGTGGACATAGTTATTGTTTATTTTGAGCAGGAAATAACCGCTCAGAAATTTTTTGAAATAGTTGCGAAATTGGAGTGGTGATTACATCAAAATTGATTAACCCATTGTCGTTTGTTGCGCGATAGGTTAATAAAACGGCTAATGGAGACAATATGAAAGATGACATCCATGAACCCATAAACGGACTCATACCGCCTTCTTGTGAAAGCCTTTTTCCAAATGTATTGATGAAGTGAAATGTAATAAAGATTAAAACAGCGAACACAATCGGAAGTCCGAGACCTCCTTTTCTGATAATCGCCCCAAGTGGAGCTCCAATAAAAAACATTAAAAAACACGCAAAAGCAATTACGAATTTCTCGTACAATGCAGTCAAATGTTTATTTATCTCACGCTGTTTGTCTTTAAGGTCTTTTTGAGTCGTTTCTATAGAGTAGATGCTGCTCGTAACATTACTAGCGGCCATTCGTAGAATATCAGCTTTATCCTTATTGTTGTAAAGCGAAAGAAGGTTGTTTGGAAGCTGTTTCTTCTTAAAATCTTTTTTTGCTGGTGGAGCCGAAGTTTTACGAATTCCTACACGCTGATTGATGTTCTCAGAAAATGAAACAATTTCGTTATCCAGATTTTTGTTTAAGGAATCTAAGGTGTAACGCAACTCGTTTACATTCAGCATTCCGTTTGTATTGTTAATACTTTCTTTGCTGTCATCAACTTTGTTCAATTCAGACAAATCGATATTGATGATGTGTTTTTTGAAAGCGCCTTTGATGAAAGGAAGTTTGGCGCGGTCTTCGTATTTTTTAGGAGTGACATCCTGATAGTAATAGCCGTCATTCAGAACCAATTGCAGGATGCTAGATTTTTCACTGCTGATTAATTCTCCAGTCTTTGCTTTTATAACAGTTTTATTTTCGCCAACGTTATTGGATTTTTCGTGAATAGTAACTCCGGCTAAATGATTTCCATTTTCGCCAGACTTTTTATTTACTTTGATGTTGTAAGTGCCCACGTCATTAAACTGACCTTCGGCAATAGCCATTGCTGGTTTGGCTTGAGCGATGTTTTTTCTAAAGTTGACAAACTTATATTCTGCATACGGAATTACGTTGTTGGCAAACCAAAATGCCACAATGCTCAATACGCAGATAAAGATTATCAGTACACGCATGGCTCTTTGAAGCGAAATACCAGATGATTTCATGGCCGCAAATTCGTAGTTTTCGGCCAGATTGCCAAAAGTCATAATCGATGCTAATAATACCGATAAAGGTAAAACCAGCGGAATGATTCTCGGCATCGAGAAAAGCAGGAATTTCACAACCAGTATCAAATCGAGATCCTTACCGGCAAGTTCCGAAATAAAGAGCCATACGGTCTGTAATATGAATATAAAAAATAGGATTACAAATACCGTAGTAAATGTAAATAGGAATGTTTTTAGTAAGTATTTGTCTAAAATTTTCAACCTTGTAATTAATCTAATTTATTAATGTAGTATTTCGGGTATTTACTCGCTACAAATGTAAATTGATTTTTTGATAAAGGCTGATTGGTTTTAAAAGAATTAACGGTTAAAGTCGTTTTTGTTCCGTTTTTTCCAGTTTCAATCAAATTGTAAATGTGTTTGGTCTGAACGTCAATGCCTAATAAAATTTCTTTTCGCTGGTCTTTTCCGCTTGTAGGAACTAATTTGATGTACTGAATCTTTCTTCCTTTTACATTCTGAACGATATCCATATTGTACTTGTATCCAGAATTAAAGAATGTAAGCATTTTTGAAGGAGTGATTGCATTATCGTCCTTTTCGTTTACTTTAGATATCGTTACTTCTTCGTCTTCAGGAACAATAGTATAGGTTTTCTGACCATCAAAAATTTTAGTTACGCCCATGAAATTCAATACATATTGATTGCCTTTCATGGTGACATTTCCTTTGCTGTCTTGATTTATATTTTCTTTTGAATTGTTGAGCGAATATTTAAAATCGATAACAATGTTGTCGTAGCTTTTTATTTTTGAAGTCACTTCGTTCAATAAATCTTTGGCTTTTTTATCCTGCGCCTGCATAGAAGTGAAGCTCAAAAGCATGATAATTGCCATTTGAAAACACTTTTTAGTCATGCTTGTGATAGAATTGTTGTTGATTTCTTGAAATTTTGCTTTCATGATTGGATTAATTTTGTTCATTATTAAAAAATTGATCAAGAGCATTTAAGTCTAAGATGTTTACACTGCGTGCTTTACTGCCTTCAAACGGTCCGACGATTCCTGCTGCTTCCAACTGATCGATCAAGCGACCGGCTCTGTTATAACCTAATTTTAATTTTCGTTGCAGCAATGAAGCGGAACCCTGCTGTGCATTGACAATAATCTCTGCAGCTTCTCTAAATAAAGTATCTCTTTCAGAAATATCTATATCAAGATTGATGCCACTTTCTTCTCCAACAAACTCTGGAAGTAAATATGCTGTGGCATATGCTTTTTGTGCGCCGATAAAATCTGTAATTTTTTCGACTTCTGGCGTATCGATGAAAGCGCATTGAACACGAATTACATCATTCCCGTTTGTGTAAAGTAAATCTCCTCGTCCAATTAGTTGATCGGCGCCTTGAGTGTCCAAAATCGTTCTTGAATCGATTTTCGAAGTTACCCTAAAAGCAATTCGCGCCGGGAAATTGGCTTTAATTAAACCTGTAATAACGTTTACAGATGGTCTTTGTGTTGCGATAATCAAATGGATACCAATAGCACGCGCCAATTGAGCCAGACGCGCAATCGGAACCTCGACTTCTTTTCCTGCAGTCATAATCAAATCGGCGAACTCATCGACAACTAATACGATATAAGGCAAAAATCGATGTCCAGCTTCTGGATTTAATTTTCTTGATTTGAATTTTTCATTATATTCTTTGATATTACGAACCATCGCGTCTTTTAATAAAGAATAGCGATTGTCCATTTCAACGCAAAGAGAATTTAAAGTGTTGACTACTTTTGCATTATCAGTAATGATAGCGTCTTCTGTATCTGGAAGTTTTGCCAGATAATGTCTTTCAATTTTGTTGAAAAGCGTAAGCTCTACTTTTTTAGGGTCAACCAAAACAAATTTTACTTCAGCAGGATGTTTTTTGTACAACAAGGAAGTCAGAACAGCATTCAAACCAACCGATTTTCCTTGTCCAGTAGCACCCGCCATCAATAAGTGAGGCATTTTTGCTAAATCGACTACAAATGTCTCGTTAGAAATGGTTTTTCCTAAAGCGATTGGCAATTCCATTTCGGCTTCTTGGAATTTGGCTGCTCCAATAACGCTTTTCATAGAAACCATAGTTGGGTTTTTGTTCGGAACCTCAATACCGATAGTACCTTTTCCTGGAATTGGCGCAATAATACGAATTCCTAATGCAGATAATGATAATGCAATATCATCTTCTAAGCTTTTGATTTTAGAAATTCTAATTCCCGCTTCAGGAACAATTTCATATAAAGTTACCGACGGACCAACGGTTGCTTTGATTTGTGCAATTTCAATCTTGTAGTTGCGAAGTGTATCTACAATTTTGTTTTTATTTTCTTCTAATTCCTCTTGATTGATTGTAATTCCGCCAGTCGAATATTCTTTTAATAAATCGATAGTCGGAAATTTATAATTCGATAAATCCAAAGTAGGATCAAATAATCCGAAATCGGCCACCAATCGAGAAGCTAGGTTTTCTTCGATGATGTCTTCTTCTTCAGATTTTTCGATTACAAAAGCTTCGTCTGGAGAAACTAATGGCAATTCTTGTTTTGGGGTAATTGGCTTTAAAATCGGATTTAACTCAATCTCAGAAGCATGAGAAATAGTAGGTTTCAAAGCTTCTTTGTTGATTTCGAACTGCGAATCTACTGTCTTGATATGAATATTATCTATTTCAGGATCGCTTTCATCCTCAATAGCAAATTCTTCTAGATTATAGGCGCTTTCTGGTTCTTTAGCAACGGGTTTTAAAGTCTCTAATTCTGATTTAAATTCTTTTTTAGTCGAATCAAAGTATGATTGGATTTTCTCTGGAGATAAATTAATTTTGAAAATTAGGTAAACAATTAGGCCGAATAGCAATGTAAGCAATGTTCCTGTTTTTCCGATATAGTCCTGAAGGAATAGGTTTAATTCGTAACCAATTGTACCTCCTAATTCTGGTGCCGAAGTAGCAAAAAAACCAAAAAGGACAGAAACGACTATAATGGCAAAAATATCCCAAAACCAAGTGTTTTTTAGTTTTTTGGTCGAAAGCTCCAATGCAAGAAACATTCCTGTAAGGAAAAAAAGGCGTACGAATAAAAAAGAAGCGAGTCCGAAACCTCTGTAAACTGTCAAATCGGCAAGATAGGCTCCAAATTTTCCAAGCCAGTTTTGTACAACTTCTTCACGGTCGCCAAGATGATCAACTGCACTTTGGTCGGTCTGCCATTGGCCGTTTACATAAAAAGAAATAAATGCGGTTAATAACGCAATAGAAAAAAGCACCAACAGACAACCCAAAACAAACTTTTGCTGTTTGGATATTTTAAAGTGTTTTTTGTTTTCTTTTGATTCGTTTTTTTTGTCTAAAGTTTCTTTTTTGCTTGTTTTTGCCATTCTTGCTTTCCTGTTGCCTAAATAAATTTTGGAATATAAATAATCAAGCCTATTGCTATTGCAGTCATTGCAGCAAAAAATACTGCCCCTGCAGCAATATCTTTAATAAAACCGATTCGTTTGCTGTAATCGGGATGGATAAAATCGGCAATTTTTTCAACTGCGGTATTTAATCCTTCAACACTCAAAACCAAACCGATTGCCAAAGTCTGGCAAAGCCATTCGGTTTGTGAAATATGAAAATAAAACCCGGCAATGGTCATGATGATTCCTAATGAGAACTGCACCATGATGCTGTGTTCGGTTTTTATTAATTTCAGAGCGCCTTTAAAAGCATAAGTCACGCTTTTTAAACGCCCTGAAATAAAAGTATTGTCTTTTTGAAACTCCATTAAGCGGAAAATATTATAATACTGCTAGTGCAGCTTCGTAATTTGGTTCGTTTGCAATTTCAGCAACTTGTTCTGTATGAAGAATTTTTCCGTTAGCGTCAGCAACAATAATTGCTCTTGAATGTAAACCTTTTAATGGTCCGTCAACGATTTCTAAACCATTTGCTTTACCAAAAGCACCGTCTTGAAAATCTGATAAGTTTACTACATTTTCCAAACCTTCAGCACCACAGAAACGTTTTTGAGCGAATGGTAAATCTCTAGAAATACATAAAACGGTTGTGTTTTCTAATCCGCTAGCACTTTCGTTGAATTTTCTAACAGATGCTGCGCATGTTCCAGTATCAACACTTGGGAAGATATTTAAAACTAATTTTTTACCAGCAAAAGTGCTTAAAGAAGCAACTGATAAATCGTTTTGTACTAAACTGAAGTCAGCTAGTTGTGATCCAACTGCTGGTAATTCGCCTGATGTATGAACTGGATTTCCTCCTAATGTGATAGATGCCATGATTTTTGTTTAAAATTAATGAGGTTCAAAAGTAAGGATTAATATTTGAATCTAAAAGTATTTGTTAAGGGTTTAAGGAGAGATTAAGGATGGTTTTTGGGTAGCCACAAATTCACGAATTTATCTAATTAATTTTAGATTTTTAGAGGGTAGATTTTAGATTTGTTTTACTTTGCGTGGGCTTCGACTCCACTCAGCCTGACAAAGATTATTTAAAACGAAACTGAAAACTGCGACTGCCACTGAGTACTAAAAAAACTGACCACTGTAAACTAAAAAAAGCGTCTCTAAAATAGAAACGCTTTCTCAGCCTTGTTTTTTGTTTTTATTCTTGGGAAGGAGGTCGACTTATTTATCGATTGAGCCTAAAACACGTTTCATGAATGTGTTTAGGGCTTCTTTTTTGTCGGTTCCCTGAGCAACTAATTTTTGTACTTCAAGAGCACCATACATATTGGAAATCAATTCGCCGATTACATCTAATTCTTCGTCTTTAAGAGAAGGAATTTCGGTCATCGCTTCCAAAACTTCGATTGTTTCGATGATATAATCTTGATCGTTTTCTTCGATGAATTGTGTTAAATGCTTAATTACTGGTAATTTCATGTTGTGGAGTTTTAAATGATGAATTAAGCAATTGCATTAACAAGATCGATAAGAACTTCTTGTTTGTTAGTCTGCGTTTCGCCAACTAATTGTCCATTTACGAAAGTAGCAAATGTCGGCAGGTTGCTCACATTAGCTAATTTTCTTGATTCTGGAGAATTTTCTGCATCAACCAAAACAAAAGTGATAGCTTCATTTTCTGTTGCTAATTTTTTGAATTTTGGTTTCATAATACGGCAATTTCCACACCATGAAGCTGAATATTGCACAACTACTTTTTCGTTTTTAGCAACTAAATCTGCTAATGTATCTTCGTTTAAGTCGATTAACATAGTTTTTATTTTTTAAGGTGCTAAGTCGCTGAGGTGCTAAGGTTCTAAGTTTTTTCCCTTAGTCCATAGAAAGACTTAACGTTAAAATTATTTTTTGAGATTTAAGTCATCAAGGTTCTAAGATTCTAAGTTTTATTCTTAGAACCTGATGAACTATATTGTAGATTTTTATTTAAGATTTTAAGTTCAGTAAAAAAGCTTAGTGCCTTAGTATCTTAGAACCTCAGAACCTTAAAAAAGAATTAGTTTGCGCTTAAGTATTCAGCAGTACTAACTCTGTCAGCAGACATAGCTTCTTTACCAGCTTCCCAGTTTGCAGGACAAACTTCACCTTTAGTTTGGATGTGAGTGTAAGCGTCAACCATTCTTAAGTATTCGTTTACGTTACGTCCTAATGGCATATCGTTTACGCTTTCGTGGAAGATTTTTCCAGTTTCGTCAATTAGGTAAGTAGCTCTGTAAGTTACGTTTGAACCTTCGATGATAACTGAATCTGTATCTTCGCTGTAGCTTGTAGATTCGATATCAAGAATACCTAAAATGTTAGCTAAGTTACGGTTTGTATCTGCTAAGATTGGGTAAGTAACACCTTCGATACCACCATTGTTTTTTGGAGTATTTAACCAAGCAAAGTGAACTTCGTTTGTATCACAAGAAGCACCAATTACGATAGTATTTCTTTTCTCAAATTCTGGTAATGCAGCTTGGAAGGCGTGTAATTCTGTTGGACATACAAAAGTGAAATCTTTTGGGTACCAAAATAAAAGTACTTTTTTATTGTTGTTTACTGCTTCTTCAAAAATGTTGATTTTTAAGTTGTCACCCATTTCTGAGATAGCATCTACTGCAATACTTGGGAATTTTTTTCCTACTAAAGACATATTTTTCGTTTTACGTTAAAAATTTATTTCTGGTGCAAAAGTAGGGCATAAGTGCAGATTCTTACAATAAGATGTGATTATAAATATTTATAAGTTGATAAATTTTGACTATTTCATGATTTAACTTACTGAATATCAATGTTTACAGGTAGAACGCCGTTGGAACTATTTTTCTCTAAAAATTGAATGCCAGCTGTTTTTTGAAATTCTTCAAAATCCTGATACACTTCAACCAAGCCAAAAGCCTCTTTTAAGTTCGGAATTAATGGCAAAGAATACGGATTTCCGAAAACAAATACGATGCATTTTTTGGTTTGAAGTAAATGAGAAAGCAATTCTAAAACTTCATTATCAATTTCGAAATTGTTCAGTGGTTTTGCTTTTGGAACAAATAACGAAATTAAAATCGTCTCAAAATTTTCTAATTCTTTTTTGATGAATGAAATATTTGAGACTTCTAAATTTTCAAAAGCAAATTCTGCTGAAGGCAATTCTGTATTTAAAGTTTTGAAGAAAGTGTTCTCCGTATTTTTATAAAAACTCAGTTTGGCTAATTGATTGTTTTTCTGAGCATCAAAAGCCAATTCTAAACTTGAATTGTCAATGATTTTTGTAATTGCATTTTGAGCAATTTCAAGATTTAGTTGAGATGTTTTTTCGAAATCTAATTCGCCTGAAGCCGTTGTATTTCCAGCAAGAATTCCGGCTTTTCCTTTGGCTTTCATGATTCGGTTGTAACTTTCGAAAATGCGGTCTGGAGAAGCATTTTTATAGATTGCTTCAATTCCGTCGGGAACATTTTCGGCAAAACATAAAACATCATTTCCAGCGTTGAAAGCTTCCCATTCTAATTGGCCTTTGGTTTCGTATAATTTAGAAACGCTGTGCATGTTCAAAGCATCAGAAATTACCAAGCCATCATAACCTAATTTATCACGCAAAAGATCTTGAATAACGGCTTTTGATAAAGTTGCGGAAGTATCTTTTCCGTCATTTAAACTTGGAACAGCCAAATGCCCAATCATAATCGAGTCTACATTGTTTTCAATTCCTTTGATGAATGGATACAATTCGTTTTCCATCAATTCTTCCAAAGTTTCCTTTAAAACAGGCAATCCTAAATGCGAATCGACGTTTGTATTTCCATGTCCAGGAAAGTGTTTCAAACAGCCTAAAACACCAACTTCCGACATTCCGTTTAAATATTCAACAGCAAAATCGGCTACTTTTTGTTTGTTTTCACCAAAAGAACGATAGCCAATAACCGGATTGTTTGGATTGTTGTTGATGTCTGCCAAAGGCGATAAATTGTACTGAATTCCCGCTGCTTTTAAATCTAAGCCAATTTGTTTTCCAACTTCGTAAACCAATTTTGATTTGTTTTCTGGCAAAGCGCCAAGCGTAATTGCGTACGGATATTGTGGTGTTTTTTCGATGCGCATTGCCAATCCCCATTCCGCATCAATACTGATCAAAAGTGGAGTTGGGGACGCTTTTTGATAACGGATAATCAAAGCTTTGATTTTTTCGTAACTGTCATCGTTGAAAACAATTTTTTGTTTGCTTTCATAATTCGTTGCCGCGCTTGCACGACTGTGAAAAAACGTCAGTCCGCCAATATTATATGTTGCAATAAGGCGTTCCATTTCCTGAATATTTTCTTCGTTATCATTGATAAAAACGGCAGGAAAAAAGAATTGTCCAATTCTTTGTCGTAAAGCTTCAGCGGTGATTTTCATTATTATAAAGTCTTTTTCATGCAGACACTGTTATCCATTTCTTCGTATGGCGGATAATTGGGAATGATAGTATATTGTAATTTTTGGTATAAATTGATAGCTTCCGGTTGTTTTTTTCCAGTTTCTAGAACCGTATACGCATAACCGACCTCTTTGGCCCAGATTTCGAGTTCCTTCAAAATAGCCGATGCAATTCCTTTTTTTCGGTGATCAGGATGCACATACATTCTTTTAATTTCTGTTGTTCCTGATTCCTTTTCGCGAAAAGCGCCGCAACCAACCGGAATTCCGTTTTCGTAATAAACAATCGTGTGTTTTATTTTGTCGGTTTTGTTATACTGATTGTAAAAAGCATGGTCTTCACCGTCTCTAATGGCCAAATCCATATCTAGTAAAGCTACAAGACCTATAAAATCGATATCGTCTGAATTAGTGCGTTTTAAAGTAACCATTTCAATAAAAATTTAGTTATCCTTTTTTACCATTGGATATTAAGTGATTTAAGTCAAGCTTTAGGAACTTAACGGCTTAATGGTAAAGAAAATTAAGCTTAACTTAATTTAGTTATTTCAACTTTGCTTTCTTTTGTTTAGCCAATTGTTTTTTGGTTTCGATTGCTTTTTCTAATCTATTTTTGAAACGAAAAAGTTTTGGAAGTCCTTCTAGTCGATCTTCAACTGTGATTTCTTCGTAGACCAAGATGGCTTTTTCTAAAACCCTGATTTCATTTCCTAGATCGTTTTGGTTTTTGTAGATCGTTGCCAGTCGATCATAAGGGTGATTTCCTTTAAAGCCTTCCGATACATTCTCTTCATACAATTCAATTGCTTTTTCAAGATTTCCGTTTTTTTCGAACTCACTTCCTTTCAGATTGCGTTCGGCCTGTAAATTTTCATTGATTTCCATAGGTAAGATGTTTGATTTGGGGTTAAAAAACTTCTTGAGATTTTTTCCCGAAGTCTTTCGGGAAAATTAAAAAACGTGATAAAATAAGACCTGGAATTGTGGCGATGAAAACCCAAATAAAGAAGTTTTGATAGCCTAAATATTGTTGAATATAACCACTTATCATTCCCGGAAGCATCATGCCTAACGCCATAAAACCGGTTGCCAGCGCATAGTGTGCTGTTTTGAATTCTCCTTCGGCAACATGAATCAAATACATCATAAAAGCTGTAAAACCAAAACCGTAGCCAAATTGTTCTAAAATCACCACGGCATAAATGTAATAAATTGATGTTGGGTGAAAAAATGCTAATAAAATAAAACCTATAATTGGTAAATGCATGGCTAAAAACATTGGAAACATCCATTTAGTAAGGCCATGTCTGGAAATGGCAATTCCTCCCAAAATGCCGCCTAAAGTCAATGCTGCAACTCCAAACGTGCCGTAAATAATGCCGACAGCTTCGGTATCTAATCCCATTCCACCAAGCTCTTTCGAATCTAGTAAAAACGGACTTAACATTTTAAGTAATTGTGATTCTCCTAATCTGAAAATTAGAACAAAAGCCAGAATTAATCCGATTTGTTTTTTCTTGAAGAAACTGATAAATATGGTTCCGAAGTTTTGGTGAGTAGTTTCTTTTTTACTTTCTGTTGCATTGATTTCATTTTTGGGAGTAAAAATGAAATTGTAAACTGTAATAAACGTCATTAATAAACCAACGCAAATCATAGTGTAGGACCATGCTTTTGTATTGTCGCCATATTTATGCTCTAAATAACCCGCAAAAAGTACTACTAATCCGTTTCCGGCAAGCATTGAAAGTCTGTAGAAAGTACTTCTGATTCCGATAAAGAAAGATTGTTTGTCTTCTGGTAAAACCAATAAATAAAAACCGTCAGTCGCTATATCATTTGAAGCCGAAGCAAAGGCCGCAACCCAGAATATGGCCAGCGACATCATAAAAAATCCATTTGTCGGTATCGTAAATCCAACTAATAGAAAAGCAATCGAAATCAATAACTGCATCGATAAAAACCATTTTCTTTTGGTTCCGATTAATTCAATAAGCGGACTCCAAATTGGTTTGATTACCCAAGGAAGATATAATAAACTCGTGTAGACTCCGATATCTTCATTTGAAATTCCCAGATTTTTGTACATAATTACCGAAACTGAAATAATTATGGCATAAGGCAATCCGGATGCAAAGTTCAGAAGTGGAATCCAGAACCAAGGTTTATTATCTGTTTTCATTAGGCTGAGCTGGAATATAGTTTTTAAAAGGTTTCTTTAAATCTATTGTGGTTGGTGTGCTTTCGTTGGCATAATAATCAATAAAAGTTACTGCGCAGGCTTTGTAAAGATTTAATTTTCCTGCAGCAATAGAGAAGGTGATTTTTCCATCTATTTCTTTTATGGTTACTTTTTCAACAATTTTTGAAGGGTCATTGGTGTTGATTTTCGAAATATGGTCGCCTCCATAAACCACCATGTAACGAACCTTGGTGTTGAGCGGACTGTTGAATGTAAAATTGTAGCTAACACTATCCTTAGAATATTCTACAGTTTTTGGGGTATCAATAATAACGTGTTTCAAGTTTGGTACTGCTGCAGGCAAAGCAGGATATTTATACTGATTTTCTTCTAAAAGACGAACGATGTCAAAGTTTTTGCCCATAAACCATTTAGCGCTGAAATAGGCGCTTCCGCTAACGTTTTTAAAACTTCTGGCAAAATCAATCTGATTTGGAATTTCGTACGCAAAATTCCAGCTTTTGTCGGCATCTCCTCTTATTTTATAGGACGCATGACCAATGTAGATTGCAGTATTATTGGAGTTTTCGGACCACCATTTTACCAATTTCGAGTAAGACGCTCTTGGATTATTCATGCTCCAATACAATTGAGGCAAAATGTAATCAATCCATTTTTGGTCCATCCATAAAACGGGGTCCGCATACAAATCGTCGTAATTAGATGTCGACTGTGTTTCAGAACCTCTCGGATCTTGAGATTTATTTCTCCAAACCCCAAACGGACTGATTCCGAACTGAACCCAAGGTTTGCTTGATTTGATGGTTGTTGAAATAGTTTGAACAAAGCTGCTTACATTTGCACGTCTCCAGTCGGCAAGGCTTAAGCCAGCTCCGTATTTTTTGTATGAAGCCGAATCGTTAAATACCTTTCCGGGAACGGCATACGGGTAAAAATAATCATCAAAATGAATCGCATCGATATCGTATTTGTCGACTACTTCTTTTACCACTTTTGTTAAATGCGCCTGAACTTCTGGCAGGGCAGGATCGTAATAGTATTTCCCGCCATATTCAATCATCCATTCAGGATGTTTGAAAATATCATGGTTCGGACTTAAAAGGTTTTTATTTAAATCAAAAGTAGCACGATACGGATTCAGCCACGCATGGAATTCAAAACCTCTTTTGTGGGCTTCATCAATCATCCAGGCCAGTGCGTCGTAATATGGATTTGGTGCCTGACCTTCTTTGCCTGTTAAAAAACGAGACCATGGAGCCATCTGCGAAGGATAAAAAGCATCGCCCACACTACGAACCTGTACGATTACAGCGTTGTAATTTAGTTTTTTATAAGCCTCCAAAATTTCAAGATAATCAGCTTTTTCCTTTTCAACAGTGTCGGCAGGTGCTTTTGGCCAATCAATGTTGACTACGGTTGCTATCCACACTCCTCTAAATTCGTTTTTAGGATGCATTATTTTTTCCTGTGCGGAAGATAGCCATCCAAACAAAAATAAAAATAAGATAGAGAATACTACGTGCTGCTTTTTATGCATTTTAATGTTCTTTTTAACAGGAATCAAAAATAGTTTGTTTTTGCCACGAATTACACGAATTGCACTAATTTTTGTTCGCAATCATTCTTTTAAAGAATAAATCGTGAAAATTAGTGTAATTGGTGGCCACTTTTTTTAGCCACAGATTATAAAGATAAAAATGATTATTCCTAAAAATCCTTTAATCTGTGGCAATAAATTCGCGTCAATTAGTGCAATTGTTGGCAACTTTTTTAGCCACAGATTATAAAGATTAAAATGATAATTCTAAAAATCCTTTAATCTGTGGCAATAAATTAGTGCCAATTAGTGTAATTTGTGGCCGCTTTTTATAGCCACAGATTATAAAGATAAAAATGATTATTCCTAAAAATCCTTTACTCTGTGGCAATAAATTCGCTCCAATTAGTGCAATTGGTGGCAACTTTTTTAGCCACAGATTATAAAGATAAAAATGATTAATGCTAAAAATCCTTTAATCTGTGGCAATAAATTCGCGCCAATTAGTGTAATTCGTGGCTATCTCATTTTTTAATCAGGAAACGAAATTTTCCCCATTGTCACAGATGGGATTCCTTTTTGGGAACCGAAATTGTAATTTCCTCCAGAGACAGTTTCATTAGCCAAAACGGCAAACAAAACAGCTTCTTTCGCATCGCCTGAAATTCCGAGAACGTCGCTTTTCTCAAAATTACAAGGCAATAACTCTTTTAACCAGCTTACCAACAACGGATTTCTTGCGCCTCCGCCAGACATATACACTGTAAACTCTTCAATTGGCGTTTTAGTATTTTGTACCACAAACAAAACCGCTTCGGCAATCGTTTCGGCGCTAAGGCGTGTTAGAGTCGCCAACAAATCTGATGCCGAAATATTTTCTAAGTTTAATTTTATCAGCGCAGCATTCACAAAATTGAAGTTGAACAATTCTTGCCCGATTGTTTTTGGAAAGCTTTTCGCGAAAAAAGTATCACTTTTTAATTCTTTCAAAAGTTCCTGATTAACAATTCCTTTTTTGGCGATAACTGCGTCTTTGTCGAAACTTTTCTCAGGAAAAAAATGTTTAGTAAAAATATCAATTAGCGTATTGGCAGTTCCGGTATCGGTTACAAAAACTTCGTTGGCGTTTTGCGAGGCCGGCAAATACGTGAAATTTGCAATACCGCCCATGTTCAGCATGATTCTGTTTTCGCCTTTTTTGCTAAATAATAAATAATCGCCGTAAACCGCTAGAGGCGCTCCTTCGCCGCCAGCCGCAACGTGTTTCTGCCTGAAATCTGAAAGTGTGATAATTCCGGTTTTTACCGCAATATGATCGCCGTCGCCAATTTGCAGTGTGGCATTTGGAAATTTTTCCTGCTGATGCAAAAACTTTGGCGCATGCATAACCGTTTGTCCGTGAGAGGCAATTAAATCGACTTCGCTTGCGGGAATATTCCATTTAGAAAGACAATCGTTTATCATTCCAGCATGTAAATCTCCAATCCATTCGTTTAGTAAAACCAAGTGCTGAAAATCGATTGTTTTCTGTGCAAATACTTTTCTGATTTCGGTTTTAATATCGTCGCTGTAATCTATGGTTTCAAAATGTTGGATTTTGACGCTTGTATTGCTGCCTTCTCCCGAAATTTCGCAAAGAGCCAGGTCGAGTCCGTCGAGCGAGGTTCCAGACATTAAACCTAGTATTTTTCGAGTCTCTTTTTGAGCGATTTCGTAAAGAGCGCTTATATTTTTATTCATTTAAAATGAGGTTTTAATGATAGTATAGGTGACGCTAAAATCGGAATGTTTTGCTTATAAATTTATAAAAAAGAAATTTTTGTGGGTAGGATTTATAAACTAACAATATTTTAGTGTTCTAACTTGGGAAATTTTAGAAGAAATAGATGGGAAATCTTTTGGATGTATCTTTAAAAAGCTATAGAGTTATTTAGGAATCTTTTATTGATTAGTCGCTAATTCCTTTTGTTTTCTTCAAAACATATTTTTTCTTTTTTCCATCATTATAATAGGCATCCATAAACGGACTCTCCCAAGTGTAGCTATTATTTTGTAAAGTTAAAACGCCAAAATCTTTTGTTTTTTCTAAAGTCACGCTTTCAGTATTTCTCAATGCTTTACTAAATGTTAACTTTAAAGTATTACCATTTTCGACAGCAGAAAGTTTATAGGAGTGAAACAATTGATATCCTTCGGCTTCATACATAATAGAATCCTTAGTAATGACTAACGAAATATAATGCGCGTCTCTCCAGTCCTCACTGTCTTCATTTAGCGCCAATGAATAAGTTCCGTACCATTTATCTGAAATCATCTTTTTGCTGTCAGATTCTTTACAGCTTAAAAAAAGTACAAACACGATTAAGATTATATTTTTCATTTTTGATAGTTACGGTTAGTTCTATCAAAGGTAATAAGCAATTTGTTTATTGAGTCGCAAGTCCAATTCTTTTTTAAATTAAGATTTCCAATTTAAACATTCTGCAGTCGTTTTTTTGGAATTATAAATCTTGTTTAATAAAGAAATTTACATTTTTAAAGGCAAATAAGGAAGCTTAGTATCTTAGAACCTTAGTACCTCTATTTCAACACAAACTCATTCTCTTTCAATTTCTTCAAAACAGCCGCAATAATTTTAGAACGACATTCTGAATTTTCGTTATATGGGCCAGTTTTAACCCAATATCTGATATTTAAATGAATAACACCTGCTGCGGCGACATCGGTAATTACAGCGGCGTTTTCATGATCTTTTTCAGTTACTTCTTCGCTGTTTCCCAAAACCTCTTTGACCAGCTCGATGGCTCTGGTATAATCAGAACCGTATTCTAAACCTACGGTAAAAGTCTGGAGCAGAAAGCCTCCGCTATTATAGTTAATGAGCGTGTTTTTTATAAGAAGCGCGTTTGGAATGTATATGATTTTAGAGTCGCTTTTTACTTCGGTATCACGAAGATTGAGGTTAATGACTTCGCCTTTTACGCCATTACTTTCGATAATATCTCCAATGTTAAAAGGACGTTTAAAAGCTAGTAGAATTCCGGCAAGGAAATTTTCGCCAATATCTTTAAGCGCAAAACCAATTACAAAAGCCGAAATTCCGGCACCTGCAAGCATGCTCTGCGCAACACCTTCGAGACCAATAATTCGGAACATAAACAAGATTCCGATAATAATCAAAACCGATTTAATTAAACGAGCTATAAAAACAGCCAAAAGGCGGTCGTGCATTTTTGCTTTAAGTCGGTTACCAGCAAAAATACCGACACGACTGGCAATAAACCATGAAGCGAGAATAACTAAAATTGCCAGAATAAATTTTGGCGTAAGATCGACAATGCTATTGTAATAGCTTTCTAGGTGGTTGATGACATCCTGAAAGAAATTTTCCATAATGATAAAGGCATAAAAAAGTAAAATCTTAAAATTACCTTTTTAGTGACTGGAATACTTTACAGGATTCTCTCCGGATTTTATAAAATATGAGGGAAAACTAAACTGATTATCTATCTCTAAGTTTGGTTGTCGGAATTTCGAAATATTTATACAGTAAAATTGATAATACAATCGTGAAAAACCAATACAAAATGTATTTAATTAATAGCGTGATGTAAGAGTTGATCAAGTCAATTTCTATATTTGATACAATCCAGTTTTTAACCAAAGTAAGATTTAGTAGATACATCGAATAAGAAATTAAAGAAATATAGGTTACAACTTTATAAATCTTGCCTTTGCCGGTTTTTATTTCGCTTAAAAAAGGTAAAAGCAATAGTGTTCCAATAGAATTTAAAGAAAAAGTGAATACACATGCATGCAGAGAATTTAAATCTGATTTAATAAAAAACTTATTATATAGCAGCAAAATTAATCCCAATGCAAACATTATTTTTTTGTATTTATACCATAAATTATTATAATAATATGCAATGTACGAACCAGTGACTCCATACATAATACTGTCTATTCTGGTGAAAACCTGTTTTCTGAAATTGATATCCCAGTCTTTGCTGTTTTCCAAAACAATTTCTAAACTTTTTATATATCTAAAAAGTGTTGCAGCTAAGATTACCAAAACGGCGGTGATTAAAATAGCCTTTTTTGCACTCGTATTGAATGATTTAATAATTATTAGTAAAATTATTGGTACAATTAAGTAAAACCATTCTTCAATACTTAAGCTCCAAGCTTCAGGAAACCAATTTGGATGAGGGTAGTACAAGTTTTGACTAAAAATGTAATATTTTATTGAGTTAGCTATTTGAAAATTATTACTGAAAGAATAGCTAAGAAAAACAAGGAATGTTAAAACTAAAAAATAATTAGGGAGCGTCCTGTACCATCTTCTTTTCCAGAAACTAAAAAGAACTTCTTTAGAAAATGGTTTGTTTTCAAGCTCCTTGATGAGAATGCCGCCTATCAAGTACCCGCTCAGGACAAAAAAGATACTTACACCATCTAGTACAAAATAATCGAGATATTTTGCTGTTGTGCTAGAAAAAAAAAGATTCCCGTGTCCAAAAACTACAAATAATATAGCCAAACATCTAAGGATATCAAGACCAAAAATTCTATTATTTGCAATATCGATTTTTAAAAAGCTAATCATTATTATTTTAATTGAGGCAGCCAAAAATAATAATTTTCAGGAAACTTTACTTTAAATGTTTTAAACAGACTAAAACTAGATGTGCCTGTTATTTTAAAATAGAAAAAAAGTATACTGCCTTTATTCTACAATTGTTTATTATTTGCTAATACTATGTTATAATATAGTATTGTTTGTCGCAATAATATAAACATTGAATAACAGCATCTAATTTTCTTAGTTTACAATAAAAAACTAAGGAAATAAAGTATTTTTGTATTCAAAAACACATAAGTTTTAGGTCATAAATTCAACAGAATGTCAATAATTAAAGAGTTACAACAATTGTCATCATCATTAGAAGGCACACTTTTATTCGATGAGCTACACAAAACGCTTTATTCTACAGATGCTTCGGTGTACCGAATAAAACCCAATGCGGTGGCATTACCTAAAACGACCGAAGATATTGCCAAATTAATCAAGTTTGCGGCAAAACATAAGCTATCGATTACGCCTAGAACTGCGGGAACTTCGCTGGCGGGTCAGGCAGTGGGAGACGGATTGGTTGTTGATGTGTCGAAGCATTTTACAAAAATAATTGGCTACGATGCCGAAAATAAAACCGTTACGGTTCAACCTGGCGTAATTCGAGATGAGCTGAATTTATACTTAAAACCTCATGGTGTCTTTTTTGCCCCAATTACATCAACATCCAACAGAGCGATGAT
Source organism: Flavobacterium foetidum (assembly GCF_004634245.1). Lineage (GTDB taxonomy): Bacteria > Bacteroidota > Bacteroidia > Flavobacteriales > Flavobacteriaceae > Flavobacterium > Flavobacterium foetidum. Next base: position 247,797 of record NZ_SJTF01000003.1, on the reverse strand, counting down.
TGGCGGAATGGTGGGAAATAATTCTTCGGGAACCACTTCGATTCGTTATGGAGTTACGCGTGATAAAATTGTTGCCGTAAAAGCACTTTTAAGCGACGGTTCTGAAGTGATTTTTAAAGACCTGACTTCGGCTGAATTTATCGAAAAGACGAAAGGAGATACTTTAGAAAACAAAATTTACAAAACGATTTACGATGAGCTTTCTATAAAAGAGGCTCAGGAAGAAATTGTAAAAGAGTTTCCGAAACCTGAAATTCACAGAAGAAACACTGGCTACGCTGTTGATATTCTGCTAAAATCGGAATTGTTTGGCGGAACAGAACCAACAATAAATCTTGGAAAACTGCTTTGTGGAAGCGAAGGAACTTTGGCTTTTACAACCGAAGTTACGCTAAAAGTGGATGACTTGCCTCCGCCTCATAGTATTATGGTTGTGGGGCATTACCATACGATTCAGGAATCTTTAGAATCGGTTGTGGTGGCTATGAAACATCATTTGTACACCTGCGAAATGATCGACGACACGATTTTGGATTGTACCAAAACAAACCGTGAACACATTAAAAACCGTTTCTTTTTGGTAGGAGAACCAAAAGCAATTATGTTGTTTGAAGTAGCTTCGCACTCTTTAGAAGATGCCGAAAAACAAGCCGATGCTTTGATTGCCGATTTGGAGAAAAACAATTTTGGTTACGCAAGAGTAAAAATCTACGGAAATGATATTGACAAAGCCAACGAACTGAGGAAAGCCGGTCTCGGACTTTTAGGAAGTATAGTAGGCGACGACAAAGCAGCCGATTCTATTGAAGATACTGCGGTTGAACTGAGCGATTTACCTGCTTATATTGCCGAATTCTCTGCGATGATGTTAAGCCACGGACAGGAAGCGATTTACTACGCGCATGCCGGAGCAGGAGAATTGCACCTTCGTCCAGTTTTAAATTTAAAGAAAACATCCGATTTAAAATTATTCAGAACCATTGCGACAGAGGTGGCGCATTTGGTTAAAAAATACCAAGGTTCGTTAAGTGGTGAACATGGAGACGGAATCGTGCGCGGCGAGTTTATTCCGTTTATGATTGGAGATAAAAATTATGAACTATTGAAAAGAATCAAACTGGCATTCGATCCAAATTCGGTTTTGAATATAGGGAAGATAGTCAATGCTTTGAAAATGGATGAAAATCATCGTGTGGTTTCAGGCAGGGTAGAGCCCGATATTAAAACATTTCAGGATTTCTCAGACAGTTTAGGAATTTTGCGTGCAGCCGAAAAATGTAATGGTTCAGGCGATTGCCGTAAATTGCCGTCAGGCGGAGGAGCGATGTGTCCGAGCTATCGTGCGACTAGAAATGAAAAAGAAACAACTCGTGCAAGAGCCAATGCGTTGCGAGAATATTTGACTTATTCTGAAAAAGAAAACAAATTTGATCAGAAAGAATTATACGAAGTTTTTGAGTTGTGCGTAAGTTGTAAAGCCTGTGCCAGCGAATGTCCGAGCAATGTGGACGTAGCGACTTTAAAAGCCGAATTTTTATACCAATACCAAAAAGCAAACGGATTTTCAACGCGTAGTAAGATTTTTGCCAACAACGCCAAACTGAACAAATTGGGAAGCAAATTCCCTTCGATTACGAATTTTATTTCGAATCAGTCTTTGGTGAAAAAAACAATGGGAATCGCTCCTGAAAGACAGGTTCCGCTTTTAGCGAAAAAGACTTTTAGGAAATGGTTTCAAAATTATAAACCAACAACGACAGATTTTCCAAATGGCAAATTGTATTTGTTTGTAGATGAATTTACCAACTATTATGACGTAAATATCGGAATTGATGCTTTCGAATTATTAACCAAATTAGGTTATCAAGTTTTAGTTGTCGATCATGAAGAAAGTGGAAGAACGTATCTTTCGAAAGGATTTTTAGAAGAAGCGAAGAAAATCGCAAATTATAATGTAAATGTTTTTAAAGATTTGGTTTTAGCCAATGCACCTTTGGTCGGAATCGAACCTTCAGCAATTTTAACTTTCAGAGACGAATATCTTCGTTTGGCAGATGATAAAGAAGCTGCGGAAAAACTATCTCGAAATGCATTCACAATTGAAGAATTCTTCAAAAAAGAAATTATAGACGGGAAAATAACGCCAGATTCATTTTCAGAAGAAACGAAAGAAATTAAAATTCACGGACATTGCCATCAGAAATCATTGAGTTCTGTAGAGGCTACTTTTGCGATGCTGAATTTGCCTAAAAACCATACGGTTACCATATACAACTCAGGTTGCTGCGGAATGGCAGGTTCTTTTGGTTATGAAAAAGAACATTATAAAGTGAGTATGCAAATGGGAGAAGATACTTTATTCCCAAAAGTGAGAAACACGGCAGAAAACGTAAAAATCGCTGCTGCAGGAACGAGCTGTCGTCATCAAATTTACGATGGAACAAAAAGAGAAGCGCAGCATCCGGTAAGTATTTTGAGGAATTGTCTTTTGTAATTTTCTTTAAAGTACATTTCAAATCATTAATCAAATTAAAAATGAAGTTTTATTGTTATGTAATGTTGTTTGTTGCTTTTTCAATATATGCACAAAATAGGCTAGATTGCTCCAAATGTTCTTCTGAAATCATTGATGAAGCTAAATTGAATAATGAAGATATTGCCTCTTTAAAATTATTAAAAAACGAGATTTATGCCAGAAAAGGATATGTTTTTTCTAATGCCGAATACGCAACTATTTTTAAAAAGTACAGTTGGTATAAACCTGTGAACGATAATAAAAGTATTGTTTTTTCTGATATAGAAGTTAAAAATATCGCTATTCTTGGCCAAAGAATTAGTGAAATATCAGAATATCTAAACAATGAAAATAACAGCAAGTATAAAACTTTATCGGAAGAAAAAGTAAATCAGATTTTTACAAAGGAGAAAAGGAAAGAGCTTGGAGTCAATTTTGTTATTTGGAAGGTTTATGAATATAAAGACAAAACAGGAAGCTATTATTTAGTTTTGACAGAAGATAAATATAAGGAAAGCGTTAAAGGCAACAACTTTAACAATGCGGTGAAGGCATTTAATTTTAAAATAGAAAATGACCGCTGGACCAAAACTTTCGAAATCAATGATTTTAAGGAAAGTCATGAAGATAGTATATGGTTTTGGTCAAGATATATTTACGTGGAAGACTTTGACCAGGACGGAATTATTGATCCCATTGTAATTTATGGTACAAGCGGACTTAATTTATACTCTGATGGAAGAATTAAAATTTTATTATACTATAAAGGAAAAAAAATAGGAATCAGAATTCAGAACGGAATTCTTGATGATGAAAGAAATTTTTCTGTAGATGCTGATTTTTATGCGTTACCAAAGAAAATACAAGACAAAATTGTAGAACAAATGAATTTGATGGTCGGAAATAACCACTCAATTTTGCCTTACGGATGGCAAAAAAAGATGGCAAAGAAAATGACTTTCATCTCTGAACAGTGATTAAGAAAGTACTGAAAGTTTTATTTCTCTCGCAGATCTGGCAGATTGAGCAGATTTATATTTTGAAGTTTAGTTAAATCTGCTTAAATCTTTTCACCATGAAAGAAATCTGCGTTATCTGCTAAATCTGCGGGGAAAATATAGCCAACGAACTAAAAAAGTTTCACGCAGATCTGGCAGATTGAGCAGATTTATATTTTTGAAGTTTAGTTAAATCTGCGTAAATCTTTTCACCATGAAAGAAATCTGCGTTATCTGCTAAATCTGCGAGAGAAAAATCAATGACAGATTAAAAAGGATTTTCATGCAGATTGTAGAGATTTGAGTAAATTTTACAGATTTTCTTAAATCTCTCAACGTAATCAAAAATCTATATAAGCTGCAAAATCTGCGTAAAAAATGAAATTCGAGAAATTAGTGCAATTAGTGGCAAAAAAAAATTAGTGTCTTAGCGCCTTCGTGGCAAGAAAAAAAATCACAAGAAAACAAAATCGTTTTATATATTTGAAATCAAGATATTTTTTGCATTATTTGCAAAATAAAACAAAAACGACTGAATTAAATTAATTTATAACAGCAAAACATATATGGCATTTTCAAGTTTATTCCGAAAGAAAACAGTGCAGGATATTCTGAAGCAGGTTGCACAGAACGAAACAGACGGTCATAATGCACTAGGAAAACATTTGACTACAAGGGATTTAACAGCTTTCGGAATAGCGGCTATCGTTGGAGCAGGAATTTTTAGTACAATTGGAAAAGCCAGTGCCGATGGTGGGCCAGCCGTAATCTTTTTGTTTCTTTTTACTGCTCTTGCGTGTAGTTTTGCCGCTTTCGCTTATGCCGAATTTGCTTCAATGGTTCCTGTTTCAGGAAGTGCTTATACGTATTCTTATGTAGCTTTTGGAGAATTAATTGCCTGGATTATTGGTTGGGCCTTAATTATGGAATACGCCGTCGGAAATATAACCGTTGCCATATCGTGGAGTGATTATTTTACTGGACTGCTCCAAAGTGGCGGTATCCATTTACCACAATGGATTCAGATGGATTACCTAACCGCTTCAAACGGATTTAAAGATGCCGAAGCTTTAATGCGAGGCGGAAAATCATTCGAAAATTTAAGTGCAGCTTTGCAACAGGCACACACAGCCTGGACAACCGCTCCAACAATTGGATCTTTCCATTTTGTTACTGATTTACCGGCTTTATTTATCATTATTTTGATTACTGCTTTGGTTTACCGAGGAATGAAAGAATCTCGTAACGCGAGTAACTTAATGGTTGTGGTTAAACTTTGTGTTGTTCTTTTGGTAATAGCAGTCGGAATATTTTATGTAGATACGGCAAACTGGAATCCTTTTGCGCCAAATGGTGTAGGAGGAGTTTTAAAAGGAGTTTCAGCAGTATTCTTTGCTTATATTGGTTTTGATGCGATTTCTACAACTGCCGAAGAATGTAAAAATCCACAACGTGATTTGCCACGTGGTATGATGTGGGCGATTATTATTTGTACACTTTTATACATTGCTATTGCTTTAGTTTTAACAGGAATGGTAAAATACCACGAATTAAATGTTGGAGATCCTTTGGCATTTGTGTTCGATAAATTGGATTTAAAATGGATGTCAGGAATTATCGCAGTTAGTGCAGTTGTGGCAATGGCAAGTGTTTTATTGGTTTTCCAAATGGGACAGCCTCGTATCTGGATGAGTATGAGCCGTGATGGTTTATTGCCAAAAAAATTCTCAACCGTTCACCCAAAATTCAAAACACCCTCTTTTGCTACAATTGTAACAGGCTTTGTGGTGGCAGTTCCAGCTTTATTTTTGAATTTGACTATGGTAACCGATTTATGCAGTATCGGAACTTTATTTGCCTTTGTATTAGTTTGTGCAGGAGTTTTGGTATTGCAGAACAAACCTGAAATTCCAAGAGGAAAATTCAAAACGCCTTATGTCAATTCGAAGTTTATTCTGCCGGTTTTAATGATTGCAGGATTGTATTATGCTTTTGCTTTCAATAACAAAGCGACAATGGCGTTTATCAATAACGAACCGCAGATTTATGACGCCACTTCAATTGTAACTTCTTTAGATAAATCAGAATCTGAGAAAGTTTTTAAATATCTTGAAAGTATCGAAGTAAACAATAAAACAGCCGAAACATCAGATTTAGAACATTTGTTAGGACAATATCAAGACGATGAAGCAAAGTATGCTGAAGTTGTAAAAGGATTGCCAATTGCTGATGCTGCAAAATACGAATCTGGATTTAGTTTGTTCAAACACAAAATTCCAATGTGGATCTTCTTATTTGTTTTAGTTGGATTAGCAGTTTGGGCATTCAGAAAAAATCTTTCATTGATTCCGCTCTTAGGATTAATCTGCTGTCTGTATATGATGGCCGAATTGAGTGTGTGGAACTGGATTTACTTTACGATTTGGCTCATAATTGGCTTGCTGATTTATTTTGGCTACAGCCGACAAAACAGTAAACTCAACTTGGAGAAGTTCTAAGTTAAGAGTTAAGAGTTATATTGAAAAGCCGTTCTGAGTACTTCAGAATGGCTTTTTCTGTTCTTGCTATTTTTATAGAAATATTCTTATGTTTTAAAATCTCTTTTCCTTAAGTTTGTTTTCAGTAACATTTCAATTTAATTTTTAATACATGGGATTTCTAGATAAAATATTGCGCAAAAAAGAAGCTCCAATACAATCCAATAATGATTTCTGGAATTGGTTTTTAAAACACGAAAAAGAGTTTTTCAAAATCGTCAAAAACAGGCAAAATATCCACCAAGGCTTTTTTGATAAATTAGCGCCAAAACTTGATGAAATGCACGGAGGAATTTATTTTGTAACGGGAATGTTTGATGATCATACCGTCGAATTAATTTTAACCCCAGATGGCGCAATCAGAAATATTTATGCTATTGAGGAATTAGTAAATGCTGCACCTTCAATTCAGGGATGGAAAATTACGGCGCTAAAACCTTCATCTGATATTCAGAATATTGGTGTTGATTACGAAGGTTTTAAATTCAATAAAGACAACTTAAAATTTTATCCAAACATTCATGATGGATATCCAGATGAGATTGATTTAACGGTTGTGTATGAGGATTTTGTAGAGGAAAAAAGGACAATCTTAACAAATGGGGTTTATATTTTCTTAGATAATTACTTAGGAGAATTACACTCGGTCACGTTGATTGATAATATGAAGATTGTTGGGCCTAATGAAATTTCAGAAGAATTGATTCCGATTGAAAAATTAAAGGATTATTTGATTTGGAGAGAGAAAGAATTTGTGGAGAAGTACGAGGGAACAAGGCACAATACAGAAAATGACAACTATTCGAGTTTCGAAGCAACCACAAAAGATGGCGGACTGATTATTGCGATTATAAATAGCGATATTTTGCAATGGGACAAAAAAGCATCACATCCGTGGGTATTTATCATTACAATTCCCTTTGACGGAAGCAATAATAACGGAATGCCAGACCAAGAAACATATCAGTTGCTGAATGAAATTGAAGATGAAATAGTGTCAAAGCTTAAAGATGTAGAGGGGTATTTGAATATAGGAAGAGAAACATCAACAAATAAAAGAGAAATCTTTTTTGCCTGCAAAGACTTTAGAAAACCAACAAAAGTAGCAGACGAAATTGTAGAAAAGTACGCTGAAACCTTTGATGTAAGCTACGAAATCTACAAGGATAAATATTGGCGAACGTTTAGAGCTTACGAGCCAAGATAAAGTGCAAAAAGCCGTTTTTGAAAACCTTCAAAACGGCTTTTTGTAAAAAATCCGCGTAGAGAAAGTCCAAGCGGATTCAAACAAGCTAATAAAAATGTGCAAATTTATTTATAGAGGAATGTTTGTTTTATAATGAATATATATTTCACGCAGATTCCGCAGATTTTAGCAGATTTAGTTTTAAAAAAAAATGCTAAAATCTGCCTAAATCTTTTTAAATCTGCGTGAAACAAAAAAACTTAGTGAATCTCTTTGGCATCTCCTTTGCGAATCTCGGCAGAATTCAAAACGCCAACTTCAATCATACAATCCCTCATCATTTCATAAGTACGCTGAATATCATTATCTAAACCAATCGAAAAACGAATCAAACCATCGGTCAATCCCATTTCTTTTTGTTCGTCTAGCGGAATCTCACTAGAAGTTGAAGTTCCCGGTGCGCTGAACAACGTTTTATAAAAACCTAAACTTACCGCCAGATATCCTAGATTTCGTTCCTGCATTAATTCCATTAATTCATTGGCTTTTTCTAAAGTTCCAACGTCAATCGTTAACATGCCGCCGAAACCATATTCAGGATTAATCATCGTTTTATACAATTCATGACTTGGATGACTTTTTAACCCGGGATAAACCGTTTTTAAACCATCTTTTTCAAACATGTCAGCCAGAAAATGCGCATTATGACTGTGCCGTTTAATTCGGATATGAAGTGTTCTAAGGTTTTTCATTACACTTGCAGAACGCAGACTGTCCATTGTAGGTCCTAATAGCATACTGGCGCCCGAATTCACATTTTTCAGCGAATTGATAAACTCTTTTGATGCACAAGTCACGCCACCAACCGTATCGCTGCTTCCGTTAATATATTTGGTCAAACTGTGAATCACAATGTCGGCTCCCAATTTTGCAGGAGAAACCGATAATGGTGAAAACGTATTATCAACAACCAGTTTCAAATTATGCTTTTTAGCAATTTTTGCTAAACCAGCGATATCAGCCACTTCCAAAAGCGGATTACTAACTGTTTCGCAATACAAAACTTTTGTTTTAGATGTAATTGCAGCTTCTACAATATCTAGTTTTGTAATGTCGACAAAGCTCGTTTCAATTCCGAATCTCGGTGTAAAGTTTTTGAGGAAAGCATAAGTGCCTCCATAAATAGTTCGGCTTGAAACAATATGGTCGCCCGCACCGCACAATTGCAGTAGAGTAGGAGTGATAGCGCCCATTCCCGAAGCCGAAACATTAGCTGTTTCCGTTCCTTCCATTGCTGCCAAAGCCTGATCCAAATACAAATTACTTGGCGAAGAATGGCGCGAATATAAATAACAACCTTCCATATTGCCCTCAAAAGTATCAAACATAGTTTTTGCCGAAAGAAAAGTATAAGTAGAAGAATCAGAAATCGACGGATTTACTCCACCAAATTCGCCAAAGTATTGCAAATCCTGAATTTTATCTGCTGGATTGAAGTTTTTCATTTATATAGTTAGTTTTTTGTTATTGAAATTGATTTTTGAAATTGTTATTGATAAGGAGCTATTCGCCAAAATATTGCAGATTCTGAATTTTATCTGCTGGATTGAAGTTTTTCATTTATAGTTAGTTTTTTGTTATTGAAATTGATTTTTGAAATTGTTATTGATAAGGAGCTATTCCTGCTATCCATTTCAAGTCCTCATAAAAAAGCTAAAGTTTCTAATGTTCCAAAAAGAGCTTCCGTTGGTCGCTTTTTTAGAAGAAGAAACTTATATCTTTTTTATTCCGGGCTTTCCATTTCTATCAGGGCTAGGGCACTCGTTTTTCAAAAGAAATTCTGTTCAAAATAAGGTCTAATAAGAAAAATAATCAACTATAAACTAAATAATCAGATTTTAAAACTATAAAAAATGTGTTTATTGTGATTTTTAATCTAAATTTGATTCAAAAAGTATAACGAAATAGATTTTCTTTCATCTGAAAAGAAACTACCAACAATCAACTAAAAACCATCAACAAAATGATTCTTGACGAAATAGATAAAAAACTTCTGGTTTTGCTTCAAACCGACAGTAAAAAGACCAACAAAGAATTGTCTTTAAAACTCAATCTTTCGGTAACTGCAGTTTACGAACGAATCAAAAAACTTGAAAGAGAAGGGATCATAAAAAACTACGCAGCTTTAGTCGACAAATCCAAAATTGAAAAAGGATTTGTGGTTTTCTGTCATTTAAAACTCATTCAGCATACCAAAGAATTTTTAACCAAATTCGAAAGCGAAGTAGTCAAATTAAATGAAGTTCTAGAATGCCATCACGTAAGCGGCGATTACGATTATATTCTGAAAGTTTTGGTAAAAGACATGGAAGCGTACAGAGAATTTCTAGTAACCAAATTAACTTCATTACAACATATCGGAAGTACACAAAGTATGTTTATGATAAGTGAAGTCAAGAATTCTACGGTGATTTCTTTTTGAAAGATGCTAAGGTTCTGAGGTTCTAAGATGCTAAGTTCTCTTTTCTTTGTCTGAATTACTAAACGCAGTTTTTGTCATTTCGACGAAGGAGAAATCTCCGTAAGTAGCTCTTCACAGAATTTCGCCAATCTTTGTAGAGTTTCTCGCGGAGATTTCTCCTTTCAGTCGAAATGACATACTTTGTGAATAAACTTGCGACTCTGCGTCTTTTCGAGGAAAAAAACAAAAAAACTTTGTGCCTTAGAGCCTTCGTGGCAGAAAACCAAAGCCCAAAATTTCAAACAAAAAACATTGAAATTTAAACTTTAAAAAGAACTTTATTCCTTAAATTTGTGACGCTAAAAATAAAATAGACAAACTATGAGTTCATTTGACGTAGTCATTATAGGTTCAGGTCCTGGCGGATATGTATCAGCAATTCGTTGCGCACAATTAGGTTTCAAAACTGCAATTGTAGAAAAATATAATTCATTAGGCGGAACTTGCCTTAACGTAGGTTGTATCCCTTCAAAAGCATTATTATCTTCTTCTCACCATTATTCAGAAATCGCTCATTTTGCAGATCACGGAATCGAAGTTTCTGGCGATGTAAAAATCAATTTAGAGAAAATGATTGCCCGCAAACAAGCTGTTGTTGATCAGACTGTAGGCGGAATCAATTATTTAATGGATAAAAATAAAATCACTGTTTTCAATGGTTTAGGTTCTTTCGTAGACGCAACTCACATTGCTGTTGCAAAAGCTGACGGAACATCAGAAACTATCGAAGCAAAATATACTGTAATTGCTACAGGATCAAAACCATCTTCTTTACCATTCATCAAAATTGATAAAGAAAGAATCATTACTTCTACTGAGGCTTTGGCTTTAAAAGAAGTTCCAAAACATTTAGTTATCATTGGTGGAGGAGTTATCGGAATCGAGCTTGGACAAGTTTACCTTCGTCTTGGTGCTCAGGTTTCTGTAGTGGAATTCATGGACAGAATCATTCCAGGAATGGACGGAGCGCTTTCTAAAGAATTGACTAAAGTATTGAAAAAACAAGGAATGAAATTCTACGTTTCTCACAAAGTAAAATCAGTAGAAAGAAACGGTGATGCTGTTGTGGTTCAGGCTGAAAATGCAAAAGGAGAAACAATCACTCTAGAAGGAGATTATTCATTAGTTTCTGTTGGTCGTCGTCCGTACACAGACGGATTAAACGCTGACAAAGCTGGAGTTAAAATTTCAGACAGAGGACAAGTGGAAGTAAACGATCATTTACAAACGAATGTTCCGAATATCTACGCAATTGGTGACGTTGTTCGTGGAGCGATGTTGGCACATAAAGCAGAGGAAGAAGGAGTAATGGTTGCTGAAATTTTAGCAGGTCAAAAACCACATATCGATTATAACTTAATTCCGGGTGTAGTTTATACTTGGCCAGAAGTTGCAGCAGTTGGACAAACTGAAGAGCAATTGAAAGCGGCTGGAGTGAAATACAAATCAGGAAGTTTCCCATTCAAGGCTTTAGGACGTGCAAGAGCAAGTGCTGACTTAGACGGATTTGTAAAAATCTTGGCTGATGAGAAAACAGATGAGGTTTTAGGAGTTCACATGATCGGTGCTCGTACAGCAGATTTAATTGCTGAAGCAGTTACGGCTATGGAATTCAAAGCTTCTGCTGAGGATATTTCAAGAATGAGCCATGCACACCCAACTTTCGCAGAAGCGGTAAAAGAAGCAGCATTGGCAGCTACTGAAAATAGAGCTTTACACGTATAATTTTTTTACGATTATCATAACTAGACCGCCAAAGCAATTTGGCGGTTTTTTTATGCTTTATATAATATAATAATCAAAAATAATTTTGTAAATTAGATGTGCGATTGAGATGCTATCTTTATGATAATTAAAAAGATAGTTCATGAAAAGTAAATATATAGCACCAGTTTTACTGGGGGCAGGAATTGCACTACTGTTCTATTCCTGCAAATCGAAAATTCCAGAAAATGCAGTTCCTGTAAATAATTTTGAAAGTGCAAAATATCTGGGACGATGGTACGAAATTGCAAGACTTGATTATAAATGGGAGAGAGATTTAGACAATGTAACTGCCGAATATTCTCTAAACCCAGACGGTACCATAAAAGTTGATAATAAGGGCTATAATGTCAAAAAAGACAAATGGGAAGAGAGCATCGGGAAAGCCAAATTCGTCAAAAAAGACGATATTGGTATGCTTAAGGTCTCATTTTTTGGTCCTTTTTATTCAGGTTATAATGTGGTAGCCTTAGACCAAGATTATAAATATGCATTGGTTGCCGGCGAAAGCTTAGAATACATGTGGATTCTTTCAAGAGAAACTCAGATTCCAGAAAGCGTTAAGGCAGAATTCCTCAAAAAAGCTGAGGAAATTGGTTATAAGACTTCTGAACTTGTATGGGTAAAACACGACAAAGCTCATTAAAAAATAACCCGGCAGATTAATTGCCGGGTTTTCTATTTGATGCCTTTACTAAATCAAGGAGTGAAAACGGTTTTGTAATTATCCCAATATCTGTAAATCAGAAATAAATTACCTAAAAACAAAAGTCCTGCGATCGGAAGTCCTTCTGGAGCTAGGAAATAATTTATAAACAGAATATTGACTGTAATTGGTAAAATTAAAATGTTTGCCAAAGTCACAAAACGACCAGTGACAAATGCAATTCCACAAAGCAATTCGACTGTTTTTGCTAACGGAAGCAAATACGTTGAAGCAACTAGACCCATATTAAAAGCCTTAAAATTACCAGTTGTTTCTGGTTCTGGAGCTAATTTAAAGAAAAAGGAGATAGAAGCAAAAAGTAACAATAAACCAATCAAAACACGGACAATAATAGTAGCAATTTTCATAATACTTAGAATTAAAAGAGGTTAAAAATGATATAGTTAATGTGTTGAAAACGCAAAATCATATTCTTCAGATAAATGGAAATCTTTTTTAAGACCTGTTTTTATTGAGAATTTAACAATCAATAATATTCTATTTTGGGATTAGTTTAATGCTATATCAAATGTAATGAATTTTTCGTTACTATCTTGCTGTTTATTAGCACTTTTCTTATTTCTTAATGTATTTTTTATAAAGGAAAAATCCACCAATAGCCAATAAAATGAAAGGCCATATATTAATGAAGAAAACTATGATTTCCTGTAGTATATACCAGCCGCTTTTAAGTGCGTCTATGATCTGGATTCCTAAGTTTGGCTTATAGGCATCACTGTCTTTTTCGCTTACAGCCATTTCTTGTTTTACTGTTTCATTTTGATAAAGCTGTAGCGTTACGGTGCTGAAATTAATCTGATCTTGTAATGATAAATTTTCAATTGTTCTGTTATCATGCTCTTCTTTTTGGTTGGCTAATGTATTTTCGGCATCAATAACATCATTTATCTTTTTCCCTTTAGAATCTATTGCAGTTGCGACCCTTTTTTGTGTAACGGCGCTCCTTTTTTGTGAAAGCTGATTTGACAACATTTTCAACGAAACATCGTCGGCTTTTATAACGCGGTAATCCAGAAAGTCAATCTGTTTGGCTATTGTTTTGATGATAGTGTCAAGCTGTGTGTTGGGAACGCGGATAATGATATTGTTTTCTACAGCATATTTAGTGGTTTCCAGCGTGCTGTCTTGACTAACTTTTGTTTTTATTTGGTTGAGTATAGTGCTCTGTAGGTTGGTATATGTGACGAAGCCGCCAAATTTCTGAACGGCATTTTCTATAGCATAAGTAGATTTTATAACATTTTTGACCTTAAATTTGATGTCGGCAGTCCTTATAAATTTCTGCTTGCTGTCTTTTTGAACTACAGCGGCCGAAGACGAAATAGCGGTGCTGTCTGCAACCATTTTTGCATCTGCCATCGATTCTTCTGTAGCATAATCTGCTTTTTTGCAAGAAAATAATAATGTAACTGCGGCCAAGGTGGCCAATCCTAATTTTGTGATTGTTTTCATAAAAGGTTAAATATTTGATTTTTTTGATAAAACATTTACACGATGTAAATGCATTTGGTTGTTAAATATTCGCGAATTTGTACAAATTCGATATACTAAAAAGCGTGCCAATAATTTTGTAAGATTCCTTTATCGAAGGATTTTTTTTGTCGTAATTTTGGAGTTTTAAATTTTTTCGTTTTTGAGAGTTTCTATTCATAAAAATATTGCAGATCCAAAGAGTTTTAAAGAACAGCTTTTGAGCTGGGCACAGCAGTTTCGAGAAGTCGCTTTTTTGGAAAGCAATTCCTATCCGGATCAGTATTCTTCTTTTGATTTTGTTCTTGCTGTAGATGCCTTTACTTTACTGCAGACCGATTATTTTAATGCCTTTGAAGATTTAAAACAGTACCAACAGAATACCAAAGACTGGCTTTTTGGATATCTATCTTACGATTTGAAAAATGATATCGAAGATTTGAAATCTAATAATTGGGACGGATTGGATTTTCCGGATCTGTTTTTCTTTCAGCCCAAAAAAATATTTTTGATGAAAGGAAATCAGCTTGAAATATGTTATTTATTGTTTTGTGATGATGAAGTAGAAGAAGATTTTAATGAGATAAATAAAATCGAATCGGTTTCTTTTCAAACATTGAATAAAATTGAGGTACAGCAACGAATTTCAAAAGAAAAATATGTAGAAAAAGTAAAAAAAATGCTCGAACATATTCATCAAGGAGATATGTACGAAGCAAATTTTTGCATGGAGTTTTACGCAGAGAAAGCTGTGATAAATCCGTTGGAGAAATTCCAGAAGCTTAATGAGATTTCACAAGCGCCTTTCTCGGTCTTTTTAAAAAACAATAAAAACTTTTTGCTTTCGGCTTCTCCAGAACGATATCTGAAAAAAAGCGGCGAAAAGATTATTTCGCAACCTATTAAAGGAACTTCAAAACGTTTTTTGGATGCAGAAGAAGATAAAAGTTCTAAGCAATTTTTGGAATCTGATGCCAAGGAACGCGCCGAAAACATCATGATTACCGATTTGGTTCGCAACGATTTATCACATACCGCACAAAAAGGCTCTGTTGCGGTTGAAGAACTTTGCAAAATTTATTCTTTTCTGCAAGTCCATCAGATGATTTCTACGGTAACTTCCCGATTAGATGCTCAATTTTCTGCCGTTGATGTTTTAAAAACGACTTTCCCGATGGGAAGCATGACGGGTGCTCCGAAAATTTCTGTAATGAAAATCATCGAAAATCTTGAAGCGACCAAAAGAGGATTATACAGTGGCGCTGTTGGTTATTTTACTCCCGACGGAGATTTTGATTTTAATGTTGTGATCCGAAGTATTTTATACAATCAAGAAAAACAATACGTTTCATTTTCAGTCGGAAGCGCTATTACATCACTTTCTATCCCAGAAAAAGAATATGAAGAATGCTTGCTAAAAGCCAAAGCAATGCATGAAGTTTTGCAATAAATTTTTTCACGCAGATTTAGCGGATTAAAGCAGATTTAAACAGATTTTATTAAAATTAATTTGCGTAAATCTGCTTAAATCTTTTTTAAATCTGCGTGAAAAAATAATTCGTGCAAATTCGTGCAATTAGTGGCAAATAAAATATCAGACTTAACATTTCGTTTAAAAATAGATCAAATTTAATTTTTTACTTTTATCAGATGTTTTCAAAATTTCAAAGCCATATCGAATCCAGATTTCCATTTTTAGCAGAAAAAAAGCTTTTTCTTGCTGTAAGTGGAGGATTAGACAGTATGGTTTTATTGTATTTGCTTCATAAACTTCCTTATCAAATTGCGGTTTTGCATTGTAATTTCCAACTTCGCGGATTAGAAAGTTTTGGCGATCAGGAATTCATTCAAAACTATTGCAGTCAGAATGATATCCCGATTTTCACCACTCAATTTGATACAGAAGCATTTGCCAAAGATTATAAATTATCTACGCAAGTTGCGGCAAGAGAACTTCGATACAGCTGGTTTTATGAGCTTTTAGAAGAAAAAGATTTTGATTATCTCCTAACAGCGCACCATGCAGATGACAATCTTGAAACTTTTATCATCAATCTTTCACGCGGAACTGGATTAGAAGGATTAACCGGAATTCCGGAGCAAAATGACAAAATCATCCGTCCGCTGTTGCCTTTTTCAAGAGAAGAAATCTCAAAATACGCTCAAGAAAATGGTATAGAATGGCGTGAAGACAGCAGTAATGCATCTACAAAATACCTTAGAAACAAAATACGCCACGATTTGGTTCCGATTTTAAAGGAAATCAATCCCAATTTTGCAGATGCCTTACAAAAGACACAATCATACTTGCGAGAAAGCAAAGAAATGGTTGATGATGCTTCTATTATGATTTATCAGCAGGTGGCCAAAGAAGCAGGAGAAGATATTCATTTTGATCTAATTAAACTCAAAAAGCTACCAAACTACAAATCCTACTTGTACCAATGGCTAAACGAATTTGGATTTTCGGCGTGGAATGACATTTATGACCTTGTCGAAAGCCAATCTGGAAAACAAGTTTTTACTGCAGCATTCAGGTTAATTAAAAATAGAGAAACACTGATTTTGAGTCCGATTCCTGAAATATCAGAAAAAGATGAGTTTGAAATTCATGAAGACGATACAGAAGTTAATTTTCCCTTAAAAATGACACTTTGTAACGTAGGTCACACAACATTCGGATCAAATAGAACTATATTTGTCGACGCTGAAAAAATCCGTTATCCTTTGCTATTGCGTAAATGGAAAGAAGGAGATGTTTTTTATCCTTTTGGTATGGGCGGAAAGTCCAAAAAAGTTAGCAAGCATTTTAAGGATGAAAAGTTATCATTGCTGGAAAAGGAAAAAACATGGATTTTGTGTTCTGATAACCAAATTGTTTGGGTTGTTGGAGTCAGACAGGACGAACGCTTTAAAATAGAAAATACCACAAACAAAATATTAAAAATAGAATTGCAATAATGAACTTTACTCTAAGCCAGCAGACTACTATTCCCAAAAAGAAAGGAATTAAATTTCTTTTCTCTTTACTGATTTTCTTTTTTGCTTTCGCGAATGCGAATGCACAAATGGTAGAACCTGTAAAGTGGACTTCTAAAATTGAAAAAAAATCTGAGAATAAAGCTATTCTGATTTTTGATGCTGTAATCGAAAAAGAATGGCATATGTACTCGCAGTTTACGCCAGACGGAGGCCCTTTAGCGCTGGAAATTTCATTCAAAAATCAAAAAGGAAATTACGAACTGGTAGGCAAAGCTAAAGAAAGTAAAACCAGAACAGCTTTTAATGACGTTTTTGGTGTAAACGAAACTTTTTTTGAAGGAAAAGCGCGTATTGAGCAGGAAATCACAATTATAAATCCGAATTTAAAGACAGTAGAAGCTGAATTTGATTATCAGGTTTGTAAAGAAGTATGCATCAATTCTAATAAAAAATTCTCGATAGCAGTTCCTGCAGCTTTTAAGAAAGAGGATATTCCGGTAGTTGCAGAAGCAAAACTAGACGAAACCAAAGTAGTGGGCCTTGCTGTTGATACAGTGAGCAAAACTCCTGTAGCTGAAAAAACCGAAGCGCAAAAAGCGGATAATGAAACTGCAAAAGCAAAAGACAATTTAGAGTTGCCATCTTCTACAAGAAGTTTATGGTCTATATTTTTCTTTGCTTTTTTAGGTGGTTTTGCTGCATTATTCACGCCTTGCGTATTCCCAATGATTCCAATGACGGTAAGCTTTTTTACAAAACAAAGCAAAAGCAAAGCAAAAGGAATCAGAAATGCTGTTTTTTACGGATTGTCAATCATTGGAATTTATGTTTCACTTGGATTTTTGGTTTCATTTATTTTTGGTGCAGACGCTTTAAATTCATTAGCAACAAACGTATATTTTAACCTCGGGTTCTTTGTCCTACTGATTGTTTTTGCAACATCATTTTTGGGAGGTTTTGAAATTATGCTTCCAAATTCATGGGCAAACAAAGTGGATCAACAGGCTGATAAGGGCGGTATAATCGGAATTTTGTTTATGGCTCTTGCTTTGGCAATTGTATCCTTTTCATGCACTGGGCCAATTGTAGGGCCGCTTTTGGTTGAAGCGGCAACAAATGGAGTTTCTGGGCCGATTGTCGGAATGCTGGGCTTTTCTTCTGCGCTTGCTTTGCCATTTATGCTTTTTGCAATGTTTCCAAGCTGGTTGAATTCGCTGCCAAAATCTGGCGGATGGCTTAATACTGTAAAAGTGTTTTTAGGCTTTTTGGAATTGGCTTTTGCCTTTAAGTTTTTATCAAATGCCGATTTGGTATTGCAATTGCATTTTTTAGAAAGAGAAGTTTTCTTGGTGATATGGATTGCTATTTTTGGTGCTCTTGCCTTTTATTTATTCGGAAAAATTACGTTGCCTCATGATAGTCCAACCAATCATATTTCGGTAGGAAGATTGTATTTAGGTCTTGTTACCCTTGCTTTTACACTTTATTTGATACCAGGACTTTGGGGAGCGCCATTGAAA
Organism: Flavobacterium foetidum; assembly: GCF_004634245.1. Lineage (GTDB taxonomy): Bacteria > Bacteroidota > Bacteroidia > Flavobacteriales > Flavobacteriaceae > Flavobacterium > Flavobacterium foetidum. The sequence continues at coordinate 229,577 of NZ_SJTF01000003.1, read as the reverse complement.
TTGATCAGCGCTTTTCCGCCGCCTCCACAATATAGCGAAAGTCCGTTTGGAGTAGGAGGGTCGGGTCATGCAGCTGTCACTACTGATGCTGCAAAAAGTCTTCCTGAAGGCGCAGAATTGGGCCCTCACGGAATTGTAGTTTTTCATGATTACGAAGACGGAGTAGCCTATGCTAAAAAAGTAAAGAAACCAATCATGCTCGATTTTACAGGTTATGCTTGCGTAAACTGTCGAAAAATGGAGAATAATGTATGGTCTGAAAGTTCGGTACTGCCAATTTTAAAAAATGATGTGGTTTTGATTTCGCTTTACGTTGATGATAAACGCGAATTGCCAAAAGAAAAACAGTTTGTTACCGCTGCTGGAGAAAAAATTGAAACTACCGGTGATAAATGGACAGATTTTATGATTTCAAAATACAAAACCAATACGCAGCCTTTGTATGTAATTACAGATGCGGAAGGAAATAACTTGAATACTTCTAAGCCAACAATCAGCTATGTAAGCACTGATGAATATTTAAAATGGCTAAAAGAAGGGATTGCGAATTTTAAGGAGTGAGTTAGTTTTTTTAGTCTCTTAGTCCTTAGTTCTTAGTCCTTAGTTCTTAGTTCTCAGCCTTACTCTTTTAGTTCTTAGTTGTAAGTTTTTATTTGTTAGTTGTTTGTATTTAGTTAGATTTAAATGCTATTTCTCAATTTAAAGTCTACAATTTAAAGTCTACAATCTAAAGTCTACAATCTAAAGTCTACAATCTAAAGTCTACATTTTAAAGTCTACAATCTAAAATTAAAAAAGCACTCTAAAATTAAATTAGAGTGCTTTTTTTATCAAGTAACGAAAAGTGAAAATTAATATCTTATAAGAATTCTCCGTGTTGAGAGATGTCTAATCCTAGTTCTTCTTTTTCTTCGGTAACTCTTAGAGGAGTGATTTTATTTACGATGAAGAATAAAGCGTAAGAAGCTACAAAAGCAAAGATTGAAACGATAACTAAAGCAGTTAATTGGTTGATGAATAATGTTGGAGTTCCGAAGATTAAACCTTGATTGTCTCCAACTGCAGGATTGATTGCTTTTGAAGCGAAAACACCAGTTAAAAGCATACCTACCATACCACCTACACCGTGACAAGCAAATACGTCAAGAGCGTCATCGATTTTTCCTTTAGGGAATTTGCTTACTACAATGTTACTCACAATTGCAGAAAATAAACCAATAAAGATTGCGTGAGAGATACTTACGAAACCAGCAGCAGGTGTAATAGCAACAAGACCTACAACAGCTCCGATACAAGCTCCAAGAGCAGATAATTTGTGTCCTAAAATTTTATCAAGGAAAACCCAAGCCATCGCAGCGGCAGCGGCAGCAACAGTAGTTGTTCCTAAAGCTTGAGCAGCAAGTCCGTTTGCTCCTAATGCAGATCCAGCGTTGAAACCAAACCATCCGAACCAAAGTAAACCTGTTCCTAATAATACATAAGTGATTCTAGCAGGATTAACTTTTTGAACTTTTCTTTTTCCTAAGAACATAGCTCCTGCCAATGCAGCCCATCCAGCGCTCATGTGCACTACAGTTCCACCAGCAAAGTCTAATACTCCCATTTTAAAGAAAACCCCATCAGGATGCCAAGTCATGTGAGCAAGCGGAGTATATATCAGTAATATGAATAAAACCATGAACAACAAATAAGCCCAGAAACGTACACGTTCTGCAAAAGCACCTGTAATTAATGCAGGAGTAATGATGGCGAATTTTGCCTGAAATAATGCGAATAATATAAAAGGAATTGTTGGTGCAAGGCTCCAAGCGGTATTGGTGCCAACTCCTTCGAAGAATAAATTATAAGACGGATTTCCGATAATCCCTCCAATAGTTGGTCCGAAAGCCAATCCAAAAGCAACAACAGTCCACAAAATAGTAACAATTACCATTGCCATGAAACTTTGAAGCATAGTACTAATTACGTTTTTCTTACCGACCATACCTCCATAGAAAAATCCTAATCCGGGAGTCATTAACAATACAAATGCAGTTGCAACGATCATCCAGGCGGTATCTCCTGTATCAAACTTTACAGCTTCTGCCGGAATTGGGTTGTCTGCAATAATAAAGTTCGAAATAAAGGTTAGGACCAAAATCGTGATAAGAATCACACTTAAAATAATTTTTCGCATAGTTATTTAGTTTTAAAATTTTTTATAAAAGTATAAAATGATTTCATACCCCAATAAAAAATGGGGTCATGTGTTTAATTTTTGTTAATTTTTCATTTTAACCCCCTCTAATTTTATTCTGTATGTTAAAACAATGTAAAAATTTACGATTTGGTAATCAATTTTGCCGTTGGTCTGCGATTTAGGTCATTTTTTGTTGAAGATTGGGTTTGAAAAGTGCGAATTTTAGTCAAAATGTTGCGGTATTATCTTTAAATTTCTAAAAATGATGGTTTTTTGAACAAAAAAAGACATCAAACGATTCACATTTGATGTCTTTTTAAGAAAGTAAGTTTAAGAATTACTTCTGGTTGTATTTTGCTTTAAATTTAGTATTCAGCTTATTCTGAAAAGTATCTAAATTAATGTTTCTTCCTTGAATGAATGCCATGGTCAGCTTATTGGTTCTCATATCAAGTGCATCGCCTTCTGAAATAAATAGTGTTGCGTCTTTTCCTGTTTCCAGAGTACCACACAGACTGTCAATGCCTAAAAGTTTTGCAGTGTTAGAAGTGATCAATTGCACCGCTTTTTCTTTATCCATTCCAAATGCGGCACAAGTTCCCGCTAAAAAAGGAAGATTTCGAACACTCATACGTTCGTGGTCGCCGCTGTTTTCTAAACCAACCAAAATTCCTTTATCAGTTAGGATTTTTGCCATTTTGTAAGGAAGATTTACATCCTGATCATCACTGGTAGGCATATCGTGAACACGTCTCAGCAAAACCCCTACGTTGTATTTCAATAAAATATCTGAGGCTTTGTGTGCTTCAAAACCACCAACGATAACAATTCTTTTGATTGAATTTTTAACTGCCAATTCAATAGCATCTACTATTTGTTTCTCTTCTTCAGCATGAATGTAAAGTATCTGAGTTCCATCAAATAGTCCTTTTGCAGCTTCCAGAACAATGTTTCTTTCTTTTGGAGTATCCTGATTATAGGCTTTTGCATTTACAAAGAATGCATTAACTTCTTCGGCCTGTTTTGGATAGTCCTTATTAGGTTCAATTACTCCAGGTTCGAACCAAGTTCCTGATCTTTTGAAACTAGATGGGAAATTCAAATGAATCCCGTCATTTTCTTTCATAATGGCATCGCTCCAACTCCAAGCATCCAGCTGTACAATTGATGATGTTCCAGAAATTCTGCCTCCTCTAGGAGTAACCTGTGCTACCAAAACCCCGTTTGGTCGAACAGTCTCTACAACTTTAGATTCTGAATTGTAAGCGATGATGCTTCGTACGTTTGGATTGATGCTTCCAATTTCTTCCTCGTCGTCAGAAGATTTTACTGCATCAATCTCTACAAGCCCTAAAGTAGAATTAGGCGAAATAAAACCAGGATAAACATGTTTTCCGCTTGCATCAATTGTGGTGTCGTAGGCATTGTCGGCTAGCCTTATTGTTGTAGCATCTGCAACAAGAGTCAGTTTGCCGTCTTTAAAGCCTATGGCGCTGTTTTGTATTACAGTTCCGTTTCCTAAGTGCGCAGTTGCGTTTAAGATTAAAACCGATTTGGATTGTTTTGGCGCTGGTATCTGCTGTGCAGACAGCTGCATAGAAGCGCAAAACAATAATAGAAGTTTGTATATATTTTTATGTGTCATGATGTTTTTCTTTATCATTTAGAATTTCTAAAGTTTTAAAACTGTTCTAAAGTATCACAGTGATATTCTTTTTTCTCTTTTCTGGTTGGAGTCTGAGTACTGTTTCCTTTGTTTTTTTCCTGCAGCATCTGTCCGATCAGAATGTTTCTTTCTTTGTTGATGGCTTGTTGTTTTTGTGCATCTTTTTCGATGTCAAAATATACCACTCCTTCAATGATTGTTTTTTCTGCTTTAGCATAAATAGATAAAGGGTTTTCGCTCCATAAAACTACATCGGCATCTTTTCCGACTTTAAGGCTTCCTACCTTATCGTCTATATGCAATAGTTTTGCCGGATTAAGAGTTACAAATTTCCAAGCATCTTCTTCAGAAACATTTCCGTATTTTACAGCTTTTGCCGCTTCCTGGTTCAATCTTCTTGACATTTCGGCATCATCAGAGTTGTAAGCTACGACCAGTCCTTCATTGTGCATAATTGGCCCGTTGTACGGAATTGCATCGTTTACCTCAAATTTATACGCCCACCAGTCTGAGAATGTAGAAGCGCCAACACCATGTTGTTTCATTTTATCAGCTACCTTATATCCTTCAAGAATATGTGTAAAAGTGTTTACCCTGAAATTGAATTTCTCTGCTACATTCATTAACATCAAAATTTCAGATTCTACATAAGAGTGACACGTAATAAAACGTTCTTTGTTTAAGATTTCAGCAAGCGTCTGCAGTTCTAAGTCAACTCTTGGTGCTTTGCCTTTTTTAGAAGAATTGAATTTTTTCCAGCTTTCGTCATATTCTTTAGCCAGTTGGAAATAGTCTGTAAAAACCTGCTCAACTCCCATACGAGTTTGTGGGAAACGTGTCGGATTATCAATTCCCCAGTTGGCTTGTTTTACGTTTTCACCCAAAGCAAATTTGATGAATTTAGGCTGGTTTTTGTACAACATTTCTTCAGGAGATTGTCCCCATTTCCACTTTACGATTGCAGAACGGCCACCAATCGGGTTAGCAGATCCGTGCAATAATTGCGAAATAGTTACACCGCCTGCCAAATCTCTATAAATATTAATGTCTTCTGAGTTTACAACATCTTGAATAGTAACTTCGGCTGTCGAATTGTGTCCGCTTTCATTTACACCCTTAGAAATTGCAATATGAGAATGTTCATCGATAATACCGCTGGTAATGTGTTTGCCTTTTGCGTCAATCACCGTTGCAGATCCGTCTGAAAGGTTTTTGCCTACAGCAGCAATTTTTCCATTTTTGATTAAAACATCAGTTTCGGTCAAAATTCCTTCTTTTTCATTTGTCCAAACTGTTGCGTTTTTGAATAGTATAGTCTGTGCAGTCAGTTTTTTGTTTTCTCCAAAAGCAATATTCGGATAAGTTACCGGCATAACTGCATTAGGCTTTTCTGCTTTGGTTGTATCTTTTACAGCAACAAATGCACTTGTTTTTACGGCATTCCAAGAAACTTCTTCTCCGTTAGAAAGTACTGCTTTTCCAGATAAATTAGGGGTGCTTTCGGCAAGTCCAGTCAAACGTGTAAAGTTTGATTTGATAGTGTCTTCAGGTTTTATAACCAATGAAATCCAGTTTTTAGAAATGGCAAAAGTGCTTTTCAATTTTTTGGAATCTGCAGTCGTAACCTCCGATTTTTGAGCTTCGGCAGTTCCGTCAATTTTCCATTTATAAAGATCTTTTCCAATAGTTAAATCGTAGTTCCCGCGAATGTCTTTAGTCGTCATATCGTTAACAACAAATTTATTTCCAAGAACCCAGTTTTCGTATAAAACTGTTTTTTCGTCAAAATAATCTCCTGAAGTTATAATGAAGTTGGCATAACTTCCCACTTTCAAACTTCCTACTTCATTGCTTTTTCCTAAAATGGCGGCCGGAATAGTAGTCAACGCTTCAAGCGCTTTTGTTTTGTCAAAACCATATTTTACCGCTTTAAGTAGATTCGGTTTAAAATCATCTATTTTTTTTAGCTTGTCTGTAGTAAGGGCAAAAACAATTCCGTTTTCAGACAATACTTTTAAGTTTGTTGGCGCTTGGTTCCAGAAACGCATATCTGCCAATTCGATTTGGTTTGATAAATACGGATTAGAAACATCATAAGCGTGTGGAAAACTGATTGGAATGATAAATTTAGCATTGGTTGCTTTGATTTCTTCAATTCTTTCGAATTCATTTCCGCTTCCTTTTAATACATAATTCAAACCGAATTCTTTAGCAATTTTAGAAGCTCTTAAGCTGTTTAATTTGTCTTCTGAAGCAAAAATCTGAACCAATTTTTCATTATTAGCAAGAGCTTCCAATGATAAATCTCTTGTTTCAGAATTTCCTTTTTTATACCAATCCAAATCAAGATACATCTGACGCAACAGCGCCATCATTCCCATAAGCGAAGTTGGATATGCTTGATTGGTCAAAGCGCTTTTCGTAAATGCAAAATGGTTGGTTAATTTATTAGCAATAATTTGTCTGCTGTTCTCGGTACTGTTCAATGCAACCAAAGCACCAGATCCTTGCGCAATTCCGTCTGGCATGTGTGTTCCTACAACACCAAAACCGGCTTTTAAGAATTCATCTGCTTTTGGTTGGTCGTATTTAAAAGCTTCATAACCATTTACTTCAGGCCTTACACTTTCGTTCCAGTAATAACCAGTTTTTTTAGTATCGTATAACGGATTTCGGTTTCGACCCGGAGTCATATTGCCTTTTGGCTTTTCAATTCCAAAAGTGGTGTAAATATCAATAAACGAGGGATAAATCGTCTTTCCAGCCAAATCAATACTGATGGCATTCTTTGGAATAGTTATGGAATTTCCAACTGCAACTACTTTTCCGTCTTGGATCAGTAAGCTTGCTTTTTCAATTTTTTGAGTCGGAGTTACATAAATCACGGCATTGGTCAAAACAGTGTAATTTTTGTTTTTGTTGTGCACGCTTTCATTTACGGGAAAGTATTCTTGAGCATAGGTTTTTGTTAAAAAAACGCTCAAAAAAACTAGTAATAGGGCTTTTTTCATAGGTTATTTACAATTTTGCTGCTAAAAATATGAAATATATGTTACATGAGATTTATTTTTTGTTAATGTTTTTCTTTATTTTAGTTGGTTTCGAATAAAGCCGTTATTTTTAATGAATAGATAATTTTTTATGATAAATACTGAAAAACTAAAATGGGGAATTGTCGGACTGGGAAATATTGCTCATCAGTTTGCATCTGATTTGGTACTGCTAGACAATATGATTTTGAAAGGCTGTGCTTCGAGAGACAGTGAAAAAGCGTCTGAGTTTGCCTCAAAATATACTATTGAAAAAGTGTACAGCTCTTATGACGCTTTGTTTGAAGATGACGAAATCGAGATTGTTTATATTGCAACGCCGCACGATTCTCATGCAGAACTGACGTTAAAAGCACTTGAAAGCGGCAAACATGTCTTGTGCGAAAAACCACTGGCGCTTTCGTATTCAGATGCTGTCAAAATGATTGAGGCTTCCAGAAAAAATAATAAGTTTTTTATGGAAGCTTTCTGGACACGATTTATTCCGGCTATGCAAGATGTTTTGCAGAAAATAAATAGTGGAGCAATAGGAAGCGTAAATTATATCAAGGCAGATTTTGCCTTTCACGGAAGTGAAATAGAAAACAAAAGACTTTTTGATAAAAATTTAGGCGGGGGAGCCTTATTCGATATCGGGGTTTATCCATTATTTCTGTCGTACATTATTTTAGGAAAACCCAATGAAATTATTTCAAAAGCCATTAAACATAAAAATGATATAGATTTACAGACTTCCATGATTTTGCAATATGAATCTGCTCAGTCGGTTTTGCATGTTTCTATAGTTTCTGAATCTGATATGAAAGCTTTGATATCTGGTACGGAAGGTAGAATCGAGTTAAATGCGCCTTGGTACGTGGCAAATGGTTTTTCATTATTTAAAGAAGATCAGGAGTCTGTTTTTAATCTGCCTGCTACTGGAAAAGGTTATGCTCATGAAGCGATTGAATGTTTCAACTGTATTCGTAATGGTCAGATTGAAAGTGAGTTATGGTCGCATCAGAATAGCTTAGAGTTGAGTGGTATGGTTGAAAAGATTAAAAATCAGATTAAACTTTCATTTTGATACAATATTTTGTAGTAAAAAAGCTATATTTTGAAATATTTTTTGTTAGTTTGGAAAATATATTAATGAATAGGTTTTTATGCTTACAAAAGTTTACGGAAGTGCTGTTTTTGGAGTAGAGGCGACTACTATTACAGTAGAAGTCCATATGGATAAAGGAATCGGGTACCATTTGGTTGGTCTTCCAGATAATGCGATTAAGGAAAGCAGTTTTAGAATTGCGGCTGCGCTTAAAAATAACGGTTATGCGATGCCGGGAAAAAGAATCACCATCAATATGGCGCCTGCCGATCTTAGAAAAGAAGGTTCTTCGTATGATTTGACATTGACAATGGGAATCTTAGTGGGTTCTGAACAGATAAAAGCGCCTGAAATTGAACAGTATATTATTATGGGCGAACTTTCGCTTGACGGAAGTTTACAGCCTATTCGCGGTGCGTTGCCGATTGCTATAAAAGCGAAAGAAGAAGGGTATAAAGGTTTTTTTCTTCCCATTCAAAATGTAAAAGAAGCGGCTATTGTAGCAGGGCTTGATGTTTATGGAGTAAGCAATCTAAAGGAAATAATAGATTTTTTTGCCGGAAAAGATACGCTGAAACCAACCGTTATAGATACACGATCCGAATTTTATAAAACGCTAGATTTTCCCGAATTTGATTTTTCAGATGTCCGCGGACAAGAGAGCATCAAACGCTGTATGGAAATTGCGGCAGCTGGCGGCCATAACATTATTTTAATCGGTCCTCCTGGAGCGGGAAAAACGATGCTCGCAAAACGTGTTCCGAGTATTTTGCCTCCAATGACTCTGCGTGAAGCACTTGAAACTACCAAAATTCACAGCGTAGCCGGAAAATTAAAAGAGGTCGGATTAATGAATCAAAGACCGTTTCGAAGTCCGCATCACACTATTTCGAATGTTGCATTGGTAGGCGGGGGGAGTTATCCGCAGCCGGGTGAAATTTCGATGGCGCACAATGGTGTTTTGTTTTTAGATGAATTGCCCGAATTCAAGCGTGATGTTTTAGAAGTCATGCGTCAACCTTTAGAAGATCGTGAAGTAACCATTTCTCGTGCAAAATTTACGATTACGTATCCGTCTTCTTTTATGTTGGTCGCGAGTATGAATCCGAGTCCGAGCGGTTTTTTTAATGATCCGAGTATGCCCAATACTTCGTCTCCACATGAAATGCAGCGGTATATGAGCAAAATTTCGGGTCCGTTATTAGACCGAATTGATATTCATATCGAAGTGACTCCTGTTCCGTTCGAGAAACTTGCCGATGACCGAAAAGCAGAAAGCAGCATCGAAATCCGTAAAAGAGTAACGGCGGCGCGTGAAATTCAGACACGCAGATTTCAGGATATCGAAAATGTGCATTACAATGCTCAAATGAGCAGTAAACTCATTCGTGATTATTGCGTTTTAGACGAACAGTCTAAGGAATTACTGAAAACAGCAATGGAAAGACTCAATCTTTCTGCCCGCGCTTATGATAGAATTCTAAAAGTTTCGAGAACAATCGCCGATTTAGATCATTCTGAAAATATTGTTTCTTCCCATATTGCAGAGGCAATTCAGTATCGAAGTTTAGATAGAGAAGGATGGTTGGGATAACTAAAATCAGTCCTGATTTACTTTTTAATCAGGACTAATTTTAGTTTCAATTGTTTCCTTTTCAGTATTGATTAAAAAAACTATTCTGGAACTTCTATGCCAAAGCTGTGAATGGGAAAAATTAACCATCGACCAGCTAATTTCATTGCCTTCTTTATTTTAATAATGCGTTCTTTATTGTCTTCCAATTTTAGAGTAATCGTTAAATCGTAAATTTCGCATTCAGCTTCGGATCTGTCTTTAAAGTGGTGCACTTTTTTGCTTTCTAGCAGATTAGATTCGATTTTCGTAATTTTTGCTTTCTGCCAATCGAATAGCGTATTAAAATGTGCGATATATTGATTGATTGTCTTGATTTCGAATGCTTTATTTTTATTTACTTTTTCGGTAATGATTTGTATGTACTCATCAGGCGAGCTCATATTATCCATTTCTTCAGTACTTATTGCACTTGTTTGAAAACCATAGAGAGCAGTTTCTTGTGGCGTCATAAAGAGAGCGTATATTTTTTCAGCATTTTTATTTTTGATGTTGTCTACAATTTCTTGTGCAAAACTATCAGCAGTTTGTCCATTGGTATTGCAAGAATTCAAAGTTATGAGGCTGATAAATAATAGGATATACTTCATGTTGAGGTAAAATGGTTTTTAAATTAGATTTTAAATAAATACTTGATTTAAGAACGTAAGGTTCTCTAGGTCAGTTTTAGATTATTGCGAAATTATTTTTGCTTGTAAAATTTGCTCTAAATCCTGAATGCTTTTTTTGCTTTCTGCCTTAAATCCAAAAGAAACCATTGCAGTACCAAAAAGTAACATTCCCAACGGAATTAATAATCCAGGTAGGGCTTCTAATGCAGACTCATTACTAAACATAACAGTAAAAATCACTCCTAATAATGCTAGAGAAACACCGCCAAGCCAGACAATCATAAAAACTTTTACGAAAGTGTGCAGTTGCATTTTTACATTTATCTTGGTGCCATTTAGGTCTTCTCTGATTTCTCCTTTTATAAGTGGTAAAAAAGAATTTCTGTAGGTAATATTTTTTTTTATTTCGAATCTAGAATCGTAAACTCTCCCAAGATAAGGTTTAGTATAAGGATTGTTGAATCCAAAACTAAATGATTTTTCTGGCTCGATTTCATTCTCAAGATGTGCTGTAAGTTCTTGTCTGTTTAATGAAGAATGATATATTAGACGTTCAAACGGAAGTAGTTTTTTTAGCATTTTGATTTAAGGGTTAATTATTTTTGGTATTGCTTAAAATAATGATTTTTTGAAAATGGAAAATGAAATTTGCATAAGGAAATCCCATTTCATTATTGAAGCGGGATTTCAAAATTTTCAATAGCAATGAGAAATTCCATTATTTTGATTTAAGATAGATATACTGTAAATCATCTTTTGCGGTAGCATATTTAAAATATTTTTCTTTGTGAAGAATGGAGTTAAAATAGAGTTCCTGCGCCTCCTTTTTATCTTTTAATTCTGAAAGAGCCATAAACTGAGCAAGAAGTACGTGGTATAAATTATCAAAATTTACTTTACTGTAAGATTTGCTTTCTTCATAACCCGTCCATTCAAAATCATCAAAATCAAGATCAGTATGGTAGTAGTATTTTTTACCATTAAAAGTAGGCAGCTTTTCAGAAAAGGCTAAAATTTTATCGTATTTCTTGAGCATCAAAAGTACTTTAAAACGTCCTCCTACTAAAGAATTCATCGTATTGAAATAAAATATGCATTTCTCAGTTTCGTTTTTAAGACCTAATTCGTCAATATTTATGTTTTTTGAACTCAGATCGGCGTTGTTAAATAAAGATGCAATTCCGCCATGTATTCTGTAATAGTAATTGTCTAAAAGCCAGCGCTCATCAATTTTCTGCGACAATATTTCTTTTGCCACTTCGATATTTGGTCTAGGTTTTTGTTTTTCGCTTACTAGATTATAATGAATTTCACGAATTACATACCATAAAACGAGTTCTTCATTATTGGGTCTAGAAAGATATTTTTTAGAAATAAGCGATTCGCTCCCTTTTCCGACTTCAATCAAAGTTTCGCAAATAGAATTTAGTTTTGGCGTTTTTAATGAATCTATCGACTTTGCAAATTGTTCTCCACTTGCATTTGGGTTTTGAGAATATTTTTCGCTTATGGCAATTAGATTTTTTAAATCTTTATTTTCAAGTTTAACTTGAGCATAATTGCTAAAAACTATAAGAAAGAATAACAGGCTTATTGGTTTTTTCATTTAGTTTATTGATGGTTAGTAGTAAATTTTTGGTAATTTGAAATTGTTTTTTTCATTCGAAAAATACAAAAAAATCCTGCGCAAAGCAGGATTAAAAAACTGTATAAATAAATATTTTATCTCGATGCAAAAATGCTGTCCAAACCTTCCAGTGCAATGGTAAAACCTTCTTTGAAGCCCATCTGAATCGTCATTTCTAAATCTGACAGTTTATCGTGTTTGATTACTACATTCACAAAAGTTGAAGTGCCTTGTTCTGAGAACGTCACATCCCAGTCAGAACGCGGAAATTCGGTGTTTATATTTCCTTCGCTGTCGCAAAAGGCATCCAACCATTTAAAATTTGTCTTTGGACTGATTGAGGTAAAATCGGCTAACGCCCAATGTTCTTCACCTTCTGGGCCTACCATTGCATACAATCTGCGTCCGCCCTCTTTAAATTCCATGCTTTTCGTTCTTGATTTCCAAGGAGCGGGTGCCCACCATTGGTCTAAAATTTCTTGTTCTGTCCAAGCGGACCAAACTGCCGAAAGATCAGCATTAAATTCACGTTTTACATGTACCGTACTTGTTTCTTTGTTTACGGTAAAATCCATTAAAAGATTATTTTTCATAGTCTTGTTATTTTAGGTTCGTTACTAACTTTAGCCTGTTGCGTGAAATTATTTTTTTTCAATTCTATTAAATCAGCTTAGATATAAATCTGTCTAAATCTGCTTTAATCAGTTTGAATCTGCGTGAAAAACAATAAGCAAAAGAATTTCACGCAAATTTTAGCAGATCAAATTTGATTTTAATTTTTGAATGAAGCTACTTTATTCTATTTCACGGGTTAACTTTATTTCTTTTTGTCTTCAAAAATTTTATCCAAGCTTTTCATCGTGGCTGTAATTCCTTCTTTAAAGCCCATTTCTATAATTTTTTCCAATTCTTCCAAACTGTCACGTTTAATTGTGATGTCAACTAGAGTCAAATCACCTTTTTCCAAGAAACTGATATCCCAATAAGAACTTCCAAATTCTGAATTCGGATTTCCGTCGGCATCGCAAAAAGTAGTCGAATGTTTAAAATTTGTCTTCGGAGAAATCGAACTGTATTCAAAAAAACTCCAACGTTTCTGGCCATCTGGGCCAATCATAGCGTAAAGTCTTTTTCCGCCTTCTTTAAATTCCATTATTTTAGTTTCCGATTTAAACGGAGCCGGCGCCCACCACTGATCAAGAATTTCTTGTTCTGTCCACGCCGACCAAACATCTGAAAGCGGTGCATCAAATTCACGTGTAATGTTCACCTTTTTATTTTCTTTATCAACCGAAAAATTCATTATAAGATTATTTCCCATTTTCTTTAGATTTTAAGTTTAATAATACCTGATCCAATTGACTAAAACGCTGTTCCCAAATCTTTTTAAACTGTTCCAGCCATTGATCAATTTCTTTCATTTTGTCTATTTTAAGCTGATAATAAATTTCGCGTCCTGCCTTTTTTTCGTCAAGCAATTCACATTCGTTTAAAATTTTAATGTGTTTTGAAACCGCCTGTCTAGTTATTTTAAATTGTTCGGCAATGGCATTTGGAGTCAGTGCATTGGATGCCACTAATACCAAAATCGCTCTTCGGGTCGGATCGGCTATAGCCTGAAAAATATCTCGCTTCATTGTTTTTATATAATTGTGCAACTAATAGGTTGCAAATATAAGCAACTTTTTGGTTGCATTTTAATTTTATTTACTTTTTTTAAAATTAATAAAAGAAAAAAATGAGCTTATGGAACTGAATGCGTGAGGAATAGGAGTGGAAGTCCGCAGTCTGACAAAGGAATACGAGGACTTGCACAGGATAGCCCGACCCGAAAGGACACGCCCAAAAAAAATCCCATTTGCTTCTATACAAATGGGATTTGGTATTTTTATCTCCTGATCTGATTGCGAACGATAATGTCTTTGAGTTTGGCTTTTAGATCTTCGCCCGTATCAAAAATCATTTGTTCGTTGTTTGGAAAAGCGACAGAGCGTTTGTTGAAATATCCTAGATAATCTTGGTCGCAAGCGCTTCGGTCTCCTTTGTAAGTTGAGTAAATATTCTCAAAGACATATTCGCTTGTTACGGGAAAAGTCTGCACCAACTGATTGGTTTTTAGATCCACATAATCGACTTTTGCCGATACGAAGCACGATTTGAACTGTCTTGATTCGTAGACATTGGCTCGCAATGTTTTGTAATTGTCTACTTTTATTTCTTTTCCTAAACTGTCTTTCACGGGTCTTCCACGACTGTCTAAAAGTGTTTTTAAGCCGTCTTTTACTTGTTTTTCTTTAACAAACTCACGTTCCTTAATTTGTTCTGGCGAAATAGCAATTTGTACAAAATTGATAATCAAGCTGTAATCGTAAACTATGTTTTTTTGTCTTGCACTATGATAAACTGTCCATTTGTCGTTTAGCCCGTAAGTTTTAAAATCTAGCAAATCTTCCTGCAACATTCTCGGAATCACCAAATCGGTTTGATTGGTGGCGTAAACGTCTACATAATCTGTTCCTTTAGCCAGCGCATTATCCATGAGTTTTTTAGCGTCCTTGTAGTTCGGAATCAGATTTTCCAAATAAGCCAAATCATCATAGGCTTTTCTATAATCAAGTTTGTTTTTTGATTTTAAGAGTACCTGAGCGTTATCGTACAAATATTTTGCAAATGCATTTTTGCTTTTTACAATCTGGTCCGAATAATTATCGAAAGCAAAACTGGCATCTCTTCCTTGTTTTAATAAACGAAGCGGCAAGATCGGACGTATTTTTTCCTGCCGATTATTGAGTTGCAGATAGGTATTAAAAATGCTTTTTAAGTTGGCCTGATTCTGCTCTTTTTCCATCATTTCGATGTTTCTTAAATCGCGTTCTTTGGCTTTTGCAAAAGCTTCTTCGAGCATATAAACGTAATCCTGCTTTCCTTTTGAGTCTTTTTTTGTTCGCAGCGCTTCAACAGAACGGTCAATAGCCGCATCATAATTTCCGTCGCTTAGCAAAGACTGCGTAGTTTTGACGCCGCAGGAAACAGCAAGAAAAAATAGAGCAAACAGAAAAGTAATTTTTTGCATAGGGCTTAGTTTTGAAGGTGTAAATATATCTTTTTTAACATTCAACAACTATGCCTTTCTCCAAATTTATTTTAGGCAGCAGTAACTATCATTTCATAATACTGAGCTGTCCCGCTTTCCGCTGCAATCTTTTATGGCTTCGCTAAAGAAACGAGGGATATTGCACTGCTTTATTAAGCCAACAGTTTTTTAATCAGCACAATCTGACCTAAATGGTAATAACTGTGCTCAATCATGGCATCTATATTTCTTAGGTAAGTTCCGTATTTTTCATCCACAAAAACCTGATTGAGTTTTTCGTCTGGCATTTCTTCAACTAAATTGGCAAATTCCGTGGCATCATTCCAAAATTTATCTAAAAAATTCGTCCAGTCTTTCTGTGAGGAAATAGGAGGAAAGTCAAAACTGAATTTGTCTTTTATGTCTAATGCACCTCCTTTAAAAACATTATTTATTCCACTTACGTAATAATGAATATGTTGCGCCAAGACCGCAATAGTATTGAGATTTTGAATAGGAGTTACCGCAATTTTCCAAGCAAGCCCATCAAGCTGGTCTTTGTAATTGGTATTGGCCACCCAAGTTCCGTTTAGGATAATTTCTCTAAAACGATTTGCAATTTCTAAGGTACTTTTCATATTCAGAATATTTAGAAGTTATACTGGTTTTATTCTTGCTGAATCCATTCGTATTTACCGTTTTTTAGATAAATAACGCCTCCGCCACAGCTTTCATCAGCATGAATAAAAATGCCGTCCTGTTGAAGTTTTATTTTATCTTCTTCTTTGACCTGATCTTCGCCGATAATCTCGCCTTCTTCGTTTACATTATTATAGTAAACTTCATTCTTTGGGGCTTTCTCAAAAATGCCAACCCAGTCAATTTCGTCAAAACCTTGCTGAAGAATATCATTTCCAAAACCTAAATAATCAATCTTTTTTCCGTTCCCATACGTAATTTTGAGACCGCTTTTTTGGTTTTTTGTGCTTCGGAATATTTCTACAGTTTCGTCTAGATTGTCTCCGTCAAGATCACATAGAATTTTGTTGGTTTTATGTTTTGTCGAAAGTACAATGGTGTCTGTCTTTTTTATTTCGGGCTCTTTTTCTGATGTAATTTTTACAGCATCTTTTGGCGTAATTTGTAGATTTTCGGTTTCTGTATTTGTTTCCTTTTTACAAGAAAAGGCAAATAAAGCTAAAAGGAGTAAAATTCTAATTTTCATATTTGGCGGAGATAAAATTGGACTGCTAATATAAAAAAATACGTATGAAAAATCACTACTTTATTCTGCTGTGAAAAGTACTGCAATGCATCCTTCTAGTTGTTTACGACAATCTTAAATATATTTCAGCCACCAATTATTCTTTACGTATGTAATCAATATTTTGAATTTAAAATAGTAGATTTAAAGTGGCAATTGAAAAGATTTTGAAGATATTTTAATCACAATACGCTATTTGAAAAAGAATAAAAAGGACAGTATAAAAAGAGTTTTTTCGTGTTTTTTTAGATTAATTTCGTAAGCTCAGTTTGTTTTTATTTGATTGTAATCCAGTCTGATTTTGCGTTCATTATTTTAGGTTCCGCAGGAGTTTCAAAATCGTTGTAAGCTCCAATTCTATTTTCTTCGGTGGTCATAAAAACAAATTCCCAATCGTTTTTTTCATCATAAATGACTTCCCATCCCATCATCAAATTTTGATTGATTTGAGTTTTAGGATATAGTTTTTTGATTTCCTGAATAGAAGATTTCGGATGCAATCCATTCGTAGTTCTTAGCTTTTCGTTTAAAGCAGCAATCGCTAGAATTTCATCAGAATCTCTTTTGGGAATAAGAGCAAGTACCAATTCATCTTTAAAAGAATACAAATACGCTTTTCCGCCGCCGTCAAATCCAAAATCATAGGCTTCGGCTTCAGTTTTGCTGAGATTTTTCAAGAAAGATTCAGCTTCATTCATGGTCATTCCAATGGTAATGTCGCCAACTTTCCCTTTTTCAATCTTAAAATTTTCAAAATCGAAATTTGGAGTTTCTCTGGTTTCTGGTGCTACTTTCTGAATGGTAACTTCTTTCGCTTCTGTATTTGCATTTTCAGTTTGCGTTTCAGTTTTTTTTCCACAGGAAATTACAAATAAAAAGAGAATCAGGAGGCTAATTTTTGATTTCATACCCTCCTTTTTTTGATTTGATATATAATTTCCCAAAAAACGACTGAAAACAATGCGTTAAACAAAACTGCAGTTTTTATATCGTATGGATCATAATTGGAAAATAGATGTAATTCTGAAAATTTTAGGGATAGGAATAAGGCTAAAACTGCGATTATAACCGAGGAAATTATATTTAGTAAAGGTTTCCATTTTAATATGGCGAATGCATAAATGATATTCAAAAGTCCAAAACCACAACCTAATGTGATATATAGATCCGTTTCTAATTTCTGGCGTATTGGCAGCAAAAGAAATGTTGAAATGATATACAAGAAAAACAAAGTTGAATAAAGCAGGAATCGTATTTGTGGTTTCATTTGAATAGGTTTTTAATATCTTATTTTGAATAAATTCAGAAAAGGAAAACTTATCGAGGTCAAGGCAAAAGCGCCTCTATTTTAGCCTCTGATTTTTCTTTCAGCGGACTATCGGCATGCAAGCTCCAGATAACAAGGAATTTTCCATTGGCGACATATTCTTCCGGATGTTCATCGGTTGGCTGGCCGTCTTTTCCCCAAAGCAATCCTTGCAGGAATCGATCGCCTTTAAAAGTGTGCTCAAACTCAAAATACATGATAGAGCCACTATCGCCTTTACTTTTAAAACTCTGAATGGCTTTGCTTTTTATTTTGCCGACAATATTGCTGTATGTTTCAATATCATTGTAAAAAGTACAGGCTTGCGCCGTAATGCAAACATGCCCATCGCTAACCATATAACCTCCTTTTGGAATTTCTTTTGGTTTTAGTTTTAAATCGGCTAGGGTTTGGCTGAATGAATTGGTTGTAAATAATAGTAATAGTGTTGATAGTAGGATTGTAGGTTTCATGATTTTTGGGGTTTATCAAATTAGATTTGGTCTTACAAAAAAAGCACAAAATCTTAAGATATTTGTGCTTTTGTAGAATTTTTTATTACTGTTTGTGTTATTCACAAGCGGTACTCTCGCATCAGTAGAGGGAATAGACGATGCAAATCTTCGCTTGTTCGCTATCATTTGAGTTTCCTTCGTCGAAATGACAATCTGTGTCGGCAGAGCTTATACAAACAAGTATTGAGTTTACTTTTCTTGGACTTCGACTTCGCTCAGCTTGACAATCAATAGAAAAAATCTGCTCAAATCTGCCAAATCTGCGTGAAACAAAAAAAAATCCCGCCTCAATTAAGAAGCAGGATTTAGAGTGATATTCCTTTTTTTTCTATTGTTAAACCGTAGCAGCAACTTCTTCTGGCAACGGAATTTGATTTTTAAGTAAATCTTCAAATGTTTCGGCTTGACGAATTAAGATTCCCTTACCGTTCATCCAAAGAACTTCAGCTGGTTTGTATCTTGAATTGTAGTTGGATGACATTGAGAAACAGTATGCTCCGGCGTTTCTGAACTCTAAAATGTCACCTTCTGTGATTTCTGCAATTCTGCGGTTGTTTGCAAAAGTATCTGTTTCACAAATGTATCCTACAACAGAGTAAAAACGCTCTTTTCCTTTTGGATTAGAGATGTTTTCGATATGGTGTGAAGATCCGTAAAACATCGGACGGATTAAGTGGTTGAAACCACTATCAATTCCGGCGAAAACTGTAGATGTTGTTTGTTTTACTACGTTTACTTTTACTAAGAAATGACCTGCTTCAGATACAAGGAATTTTCCTGGTTCAAAAATCAATGTCAAATCTCTACCATATTCAGCACAGAAAGCATTGAATCTTTTAGATAATTTTTTACCTAATTCTTCGATGTCTGTTTCGATATCGTCTTTTTTGTAAGGCACTTTGAATCCGCTTCCGAAATCTAAGAATTGTAAATCTTTGAAATGTTTAGCTGTGTCGAACAGGATTTCGGCAGCATACAAGAATACTTCGATATCTAAAATATCAGATCCTGTGTGCATATGAATTCCGACAATGCTCATTTTTGTGTTTTCAACGATTCGCAAAATATGTGGAATCTGGTGAACAGAAATTCCGAATTTACTATCGATGTGTCCAACAGAAATATTAGCGTTTCCGCCCGCCATTACGTGTGGGTTGATACGAATACATACCGGAATATGAGGATGTTTTGTTCCGAATTGCTCTAAAATAGATAAATTGTCGATATTGATTTGTACACCCATTGCGGCTACTTCTTCGATTTCTTCTAGAGAAACGCCGTTTGGTGTAAAGAAAATTCTTTCGGGTTCATAGCCAGCGTGAAGCCCTAACTGAACTTCCTGAATTGATACAGTGTCTAAGCCAGACCCCATGTTCTTTAATAACTGTAGAATCGCAATGTTTGACAATGCCTTCATGGCGTAATTAACTCTCAAGTTCTCCACCTTAGAGAAAGCTTTGGTTAATCGGTTGTACTGTGATTGGATTTTTTCAGCATCGTAAACATACAATGGACTTCCGAATTGGTCTGCTAACTGCAGTAAATCTTTTGCTTGCATTTTTAAACTTATTTTGGGCAAAGTTATTACACTTTTGATTACCAGCAAATAAAATGCAGAAAAATAACAAAATATAACAAATTGTTTTATTTTAAACAAAAAGTTGTTGTATTTGAAATTTTGTAACTCTTTTAAGGTGCTAAGGTTCTAAGATACTAAGATGCTAAGTTTTTTTGCCACGAATTTCACAAATTACACGAATTTTTAAAATGCTGCTGAGATTTTTTGCCACAGATTATATTGACTAAATGGGGTTTAATGCCAATTTCTTCTAAAGATTAAGATTTTTAACCACAAATTACACAAATTTTCGCAAATTTTTAATTTTTTATTTTTCGCAAAAATGCTCAAAACATAGCCCGTGGTTTCAACCACGGGAAACGTTGCGGATTGAACGTAATCCTTTTATTGCGTCCCCGTGTTTGAAACCACGGCAATATTTGAAAATCAGATTTTTTAATTTTCATTTTTCTCAAAACACATAAAATATAGCCCGTGATTCAACCACGGGAGCGTTACAGATGAGGCGTAATCCTATTATTGCGTCCGTGTTGAAACCACTGGCAATATTTTAAAATCAGATTTTTTAATTTTTATTTTTCTCAAAAATGCTATAACATAGCCGTGGTTTCAACCACGGGAAACGTTACGGATTGGGCGCAATCCTATTATTGCGTCCCCGTGGTTGAAACCACGGGCTATGTTTGAAATAGAAAACGTTTAGAAAAAATAAAAATTCGCGAAAATTTGTGCAATTGCTTCGCCAGTTCGCTATCGCTCGGGTTGTGGCAAATAAAAATCAATATAATCCTTTTAATCTGTGGCAAAAAAACAAAACCCCTGAATATAAAATTCAAGGGTTTGTTAGTAGTTATGTTGTTTATCGGAATAAAGATTTAATAAAGTGCTAGGAAAAAAACTTAGCACCTTAGTATCTTAGAACCTTACAATTAAAGGCTTGGTAAATCTCCTTTTCCTTTAGTAGGCAGGTTAGTAGATCCCATAAGGAACAAATCTACCTCTCTTGCTGCTTCGCGACCTTCTGAAATAGCCCACACGATTAATGATTGTCCACGACGCATATCTCCAGCGGTGAAGATATGAGGAACATTTGTCTGATAATTATGAGCTTTATAGTTGCTTCTTGCGTCAGTTTCGATTCCTAATTGCTCGCTTAATGTTTTCTCAGGACCTGTAAATCCAAGAGCCAATAAAGCTAAATCGCAAGGCCAAATTTTCTCAGAACCTTCTTTTTCGATTAATTCAGGACGCTGACCTGGAGTCATTTTCCAAGCTACTTCAACCGTTTTTAATCCAGTTAATTCGCCTTTATCGTTAGAAATGAATTCTTTTGTGTTGATCAACCAGTTTCTGTCGCAACCTTCTTCGTGAGAAGAAGATGTTTTTAACTGCAACGGCCAGAAAGGCCATGGAGTTGACTCGCTTCTTCCAACTGGAGGTTTTGGCAAAATCTCAAAGTTAGTTACCGATTTCGCTCCGTGTCTGTTTGAAGTACCGATACAGTCAGAACCAGTATCTCCACCACCAATAACGATAACATCTTTTCCAGTTGCTTTAACCTGATCCGGAATTGATTCTCCGTATAAAACTTTAGTTTGTTGTGTTAAGAAATCCATTGCCTGAACAACTCCTTTGCTTTCGATTCCTTTGGTTGGAAGGCTTCTTCTTTCAGTTGCTCCTCCGCATAATACGATAGAATCGAATTGGTTTAATTCTTCAACGCTGAAATTAACACCAACATTTACATTGGTTTTGAAAGTGATTCCTTCTGCTTCCAGAATCGCTACACGACGGTCGATGATTCCTTTTTCTAATTTGAAATTTGGAATTCCGTAACGTAATAAACCTCCAATTGCGTTGTCTCTTTCAAAAACAGTTACAGTGTGACCTGCTCTGTTTAATTGCTGAGCTGCTGCAAGACCTGCAGGTCCTGAACCAATAACGGCAACTGTTTTTCCAGTTCTTGATTTTGGTGGCTGTGGTTTAATCCATCCTTCAGCGAAACCTCTTTCTACGATGCTTTTCTCGATGTTTTCGATAGAAACCGGATCTTTGATGATTCCTAATACACATGATTTCTCACATGGAGCAGGGCATAAGCGTCCTGTAAATTCAGGGAAGTTATTAGTAGATTGTAAAATCTCTAACGCGCTCTGCCATTCTTCCTGATGCACCATGTCATTGAAGTCAGGAATTAAATTTCCTAACGGACAACCACTGTGGCAAAAAGGAATTCCACAGTCCATACATCTTGATCCTTGTTCTCTTAATTTATCTTTTGGTACCGGAATAGTAAATTCGTTGTAGTTCGAAACACGTTCTGCAACTGCTAAATTACTTTCGTCGGCTCTGTTATATTCTTTAAATCCGCCTATTTTACCCATGACTTTTCAATTAAATTCCAATTTCTTTAAATTCCAAATTCCAATCCTTGGACTTCGCTCAGGAAGTCATTTTCATTGACATTGATATTGCCATTGTAATTGAAATTGATTTTTGTTTTTTGAAATTGATTTTTATCCCGCTATTAATTCTTCTATTTGTTTTTCTTCTGCAATTCGTTTTAATGCTTTTTTGTAATCAGTTGGCATTACTTTTACGAAGTGCTGTGTTTGATTTTCCCAGTCTGCCAAAATTCTCTTAGCTAATGGACTGCTGGTGTACAATGAATGGTTTTTGATCAGTTTTCTTAGTTTCGTAAGATCTTCTTCTTCCATTGGATCAAATGCAACCATTTCCATGTTACAAACTGTAGAATCGAATTTCTTGTTCGGATCGTAAACATAAGCCACACCGCCACTCATACCCGCTGCGAAGTTTCTTCCTGTTTTTCCTAAAACTACTACTGTACCACCTGTCATGTACTCGCATCCGTGATCTCCAATTCCTTCTACAACTGCTGTTGCTCCAGAGTTTCTCACACAGAAACGCTCTCCTGCGATACCATTAATATAAGCCTCTCCGGTAATAGCTCCGTAAAGGGCAACGTTTCCGATAATGATGTTGTCTTCAGGGTTGAAAGTCGCAGTAGGAGGTACTTTTACAATTAGTTTTCCTCCAGAAAGACCTTTTCCTAAGTAATCATTACAGTTTCCGTGAATTTTAAATGACAATCCGTTTGTTGCAAATGCACCAAAACTTTGTCCGGCAGAACCTTCAAAATCAACTAAAATAGTGTCAGCTGGTAATCCTTGTGCGCCATAAATTTTTGAGATTTCGTTACTCAAAATCGCACCTACAGAACGGTCTGTATTTTTGATTTTGAAGGTAACTCTCGTTTTCTCTTTTCTATAAATAGATGGAATAGCTTCTTTGATGATGTCAAAATCCAATACATTTTCAAGAGCGTGGTCCTGAGTTGTCGTATTATGATTTGGAACCGTTTTCGCTTTTTCCGGTTTGTATAAAATAGTCGATAAATCTAAACCATTTGCTTTATAATGTTTGATAGCTTTGTCTACGTTTAATTTTTGAGACTGACCTACCATTTCTTTTAAAGTTCTGAAACCTAACTGAGCCATGATTTCTCTTAACTCTTCAGCAATGAAATACATGAAGTTGATTACGTGCTCTGGAGTTCCTTTGAAATTTTTTCTCAATTCAGGATCCTGAGTTGCAATACCAACTGGACAAGTATTCAGGTGACAAGCTCTCATCATGATACATCCAGAAGCTACAAGCGGAGCTGTTGCAAATCCGAATTCTTCTGCACCTAATAAAGCAGCAATCGCTACGTCACGGCCTGTTTTTAACTGTCCGTCACATTCTAAAACTACACGGCTTCTTAAGTCGTTCAAGATAAGTGTTTGTTGTGCTTCAGCTAAACCAAGTTCCCATGGAATACCTGTGTGCTGTAAAGATGTTAATGGAGCAGCTCCCGTTCCTCCATCGTAACCAGAGATTAAGATAACGTCAGCTTTTGCTTTGGCAACACCGGCAGCGATAGTTCCAACTCCAACTTCAGAAACCAGTTTCACGTTGATACGAGCTTCACGGTTTGCATTTTTCAAATCGTAGATCAACTGAGATAAATCCTCAATAGAGTAGATATCGTGGTGAGGCGGAGGTGAAATCAAACCTACGTAAGGTGTAGAGTTTCTCGTTTCAGCAATCCAAGGCACTACTTTTTCTCCAGGTAACTGTCCACCTTCACCAGGTTTTGCTCCCTGAGCCATTTTGATTTGGATTTCTTTGGCATTTGTCAAATAGTTGATCGAAACTCCAAAACGTCCAGAAGCAACTTGTTTGATTGCAGAGTTTCTAGAATCTCCGTTAATTTCTTTCTGGAAACGTCTTGGATCTTCTCCACCTTCTCCAGAGTTACTTTTTCCACCAATTCTGTTCATTGCAATCGCTAAGTTCTCGTGCGCTTCCTGGCTGATAGAACCATAAGACATTGCTCCGGTTTTGAATTTTTTCACAATTTCTGTCCAAGGCTCTACTTCGTCAATAGAAATTGGGTCCAAATTGTTGAATTCAAACAAACCTCTAATAGTCATTAAGTTTGAGCTTTGCTCGTTTACAGCATTAGCATATTCTTTATAGCTTTCAGGGCTGTTTAAACGAACTGCCTGCTGTAATTTAGAAATAGTGGTTGGGTTAAACATGTGTTTTTCACCACCACGTCTCCATCTGTAAATACCTCCAATTTCAAGAGAAAGCAAGTTTGCAATTTTTGAATTAGGGAAAGCTTTTTGGAAACGTTTTTTAACCTCTTTTTCAACTTCCATTAAACCAATACCCTCAATTCTTGATGGAGTGTAAGGGAAGTATTTAGAGGTAAATGTTTTGTTTAATCCTAAAATCTCGAAAATTTGAGCAGCTCTGTACGAATGTAAAGTAGAGATACCAATTTTGTTCATGATTTTCACGATTCCTTTTGCAATTGCTTTGTTGTAGTTTACAACTGCATAATCTGCTTTTACTTTTGTAATGAAACCTTTTTCAACCTGATCGTGAATGATTTCGTTTACCATGTAAGGGTTGATGGCGCTTGCGCCATATCCGAACAATAAAGCAAAATGATGAGGTTCGCGTGGTTCAGCAGATTCGATGATGATTCCAAATTTAGAACGAACTTGCAAAATGTTTAAGGAGTGGTGAATGTAAGAACAAGCCAATAACATAGGAATTGGCGCTAATTGTTCGCTTACACCTCTATCCGATAAGATGATGATGTTGCATCCTTCATTAACCGCTTTGAAAGTTGCCTGAACACATTTTTCAAGAGCACGCTCTAAACCGTTAACTCCTTTTTCTATTTTGTATAAAGTAGAAATAGTAGCCGATTTGAAATCTGCGTGATCGATATTTCTGATTTTATCCAAATCCTCGTTAGAGATAACCGGATTTTGGATTTTTAATTTTTTACATTGTTTAGATTCAATTTCGAAAATATTGAAATCGCCACCAATCGCTAAACTGATATCAGTAATAATTTCTTCACGAATACCATCCAATGGCGGGTTAGTAACCTGAGCAAATAATTGTTTGAAGTAGTTGTACAACAATTGAGGCTGATCTGAAAGAACCGCCAAAGGTGTATCGTTACCCATAGAACTGATGGCTTCAGCTCCATCGCTACCCATTGGATTGATGATAGTTTTTAGATCTTCAATAGTGTAGCCAAACAAACGTTGTCTTGTTAAGAAATCTAATTTTTCAACAGGAGTAGGGTTGTTGGTATAAGGAACGCTAGCTAATGGTAACAAGTTTTCCTCAACCCATTGTTGGTACGGACGTTTTGTAACGATCGCTTTCTTAACTTCTTCGTCTTCGATGATACGGCCTTCGTTCATATCAACCAAGAACATTTTTCCTGGCTCCAAACGTCCGTGCTGGATTACATCTTCTGGATCGATGTCTAATACACCAATTTCAGATGACATAATTACGAAGCCGCTTTTTGTTAAGGTATAACGAGAAGGGCGTAACCCGTTTCTGTCTAGTAAAGCTCCAATTACGTTACCATCAGTAAACGGAATAGAAGCTGGACCATCCCAAGGCTCCATGATGCAAGCGTTGTACTCATAAAAAGCTCTTTTCTCAGGAGACATTGTCTGGTGTTTTTCCCAAGCTTCAGGAACGACCATCATCATTGCTTCTGGAAGCGAACGTCCCGTCATTAATAAAAGCTCCACTACCATATCCATAGAAGCAGAATCTGATTTTCCTTCTAAGATAATTGGGAATAATTTTTTGATATCATCGCCAAAAACAGCGCTCTGCATCAGCTCTTCGCGAGCACGCATACGGCTTACGTTTCCGCGAAGTGTGTTGATTTCACCATTATGACACATGTATCTAAATGGTTGCGCTAAGTCCCAAGATGGGAATGTATTAGTAGAGAAACGCTGGTGTACAAGCGCTAAACGCGTCACCAAGTCCGGATCTTTCAAATCTATATAATAACGGCTGATGTCTTCCGGCATCAATAGACCTTTATATATAATAGTAGTTGTCGATAAACTAGTAAAATAAAACATGTGGCTTTCAGAAGTTTTAGATCCTCTTACGGCATGTTCAGCAATTTTTCTAGCTGCAAAAAGTTTTGCATTAAATTCGTTTTCAGTTAAATCCTGTCCGTTTTTAGAAACGAAAACTTGTTTAATTGTTGGTTCTTTTTCTGCGGCGATTTCACCTAAATTTTCAACGTCAACTGGCACATCTCTCCAACCTAAAACTTTTAAGTTCTGGTCTTTGATAGTGGCCTCAAATGCATTAATACAAAAAGAAACCTGGTTTTTGCTTTTTGGTAAAAAAACCATTCCTACTGCATACTCACGCGCTTCTGGGATTTCAAAGTCACAAACTTTCTTAAAGAAATCATGAGGAATGTCGAATAAAATTCCAGCCCCATCTCCAGTTCTTCCATCAGAACTAACGGCACCACGATGTTCCAATTTAATTAAGATGTCTAATGCTTTATGAATAATATCATTTGACTTAATACCATTCAAATTACAAATAAATCCTGCACCACAATTGTCGTGTTCAAATTCAGGCAGATAAAGCCCTTGTTCTTTAACTTTCATTCTTGATATTTTTTTTACAAAAATAAAGATTTCGTTAAACATAATGTATTGAATTTATGCTTTTGCTTTCATTTTTGTTGTAATATTAGAAAAAGGGTTCTTAATTATTAATATTGTTGTTTAAAGCATTGCGAATTGATAAAAATACAATTCCACTTAAAATATATTAGGAAAAATCGTCAATGAGGTATTGTTAACGTTGAAGTTTTTGTTAAATATCAAACTTTTTGGCATTGTTGTGTTAACATTTTAGATACAATTGTTTAATCATTTTTTCTCTTTTGCTTAAAACAGCATCGCAATCTCTTTTGTTAGTCTTTTTTAATTGAAAAAAGATTTTACTTTTCAGTTGAATTTTGCTACTTTTGTCGCACTTTTATTCTGAAATAAATTCAGAACCAGACAAATTCTATATTATGAACATACACGAATATCAAGGAAAAGAAATTTTAGCGAGTTACGGAGTACGTGTGCAACGCGGAATCGTGGCTAATAATGCAGTTGAAGCTGTGGCTGCTGCAAAACAATTAACTGCCGAGACTGGAACAGGATGGCATGTAATTAAAGCACAAATTCACGCAGGTGGTCGTGGAAAAGGTGGTGGAGTTAAGCTGGCAAAAAACTTACAACAAGTAGAAGAGTTAGCAGAACAAATCATCGGAATGCAGTTAATTACGCCTCAGACTCCGCCTGAAGGAAAAAAAGTTAACAAAGTATTAGTAGCTGAAGATGTTTACTATCCTGGAGAAAGCGAAACTTCTGAATTTTATGTTTCTGTTTTATTGAATAGAGGTACAGGACGCAACATGATTATGTATTCTACTGAAGGTGGAATGGATATCGAAGAAGTTGCTGAGCACACACCACACTTAATCTTTACTGAAGAAATCGATCCTTCTGTAGGATTACAAGGTTTCCAAGCTAGAAGAATTGCTTTCAATTTAGGTCTTTCTGGAAACGCTTTCAAAGAAATGGTGAAATTCATCGATGCACTTTACAATGCTTACATTGGTTCTGATGCTTCTATGTTCGAAATCAACCCAGTTCTTAAAACTTCTGACAACAAGATCTTAGCTGTTGATGCTAAAGTTAACATCGACGATAACGCTTTATACAGACAACCAAAATATGCTGAAATGAGAGATATCCGTGAGGAGAATCCAATCGAAGTTGAAGCTAAAGAAGTTGGTCTTAACTATGTTGACCTTGACGGTACTGTAGGATGTATGGTAAACGGAGCTGGTCTTGCAATGGCAACTATGGACTTAATTAAATACGCTGGTTTTGAGCCTGCTAACTTCCTTGACGTAGGAGGAACTGCTGATGCTAAGCGTGTTGAAACAGCTTTCAGAATTATCTTGAAAGATCCAAACGTAAAAGCTATCTTAATTAATATCTTCGGAGGTATCGTTCGTTGTGACCGTGTGGCTCAAGGTGTTGTTGATGCTTACAAAAACATGGGAGACGCTATCAATGTGCCAATTATCGTTCGTTTGCAAGGAACAAATGCTGAAATTGCAAAAGAATTAATTGACAACTCTGGTATGCCAATCTTATCTGCAGTTCAATTCCAAGAAGCTGCTGACCAAGTTAAGGCTGCTCTTTCTTAATTCAATAAGAAATCAATTTATATACAAAAATCCATTCCGAAAGGAGTGGATTTTTTTTGTTTTAATTTAACCGCAAAGAGCGCAAGGTTTTTTTGTCAAGGATTGTGAATATAAACGCGAAGTTCGCAAAAGCTAGATTAAATTTTACATAATGTATTTCAATATACCCTGCGGTTTCAACCGCAGGAACGTTTAGAGATGGATTATACATTGTGTCCCCGTGGTTGAAACCACGGGTTATATTGATAATTGCTTTTTTAATTAAAAATATTTATATAGCAATCTTGATAATTTTGAGAACAAAACTAAATGTTTAAAAAAAAGTTAGCCACAGATTTTAAAGATTAACACAGATTTTATAAATCCTTTTAATCCTAATAATCTGTGGCTAAAAAAGCTTTGCAAACTTCGCGTAATCCTTTCCGTGCTTTGCGGTTAGAAAAATACTATTTCAAAACAGTTGCCAAATCTACAATTTCAAATGTAGGATCATGCGTTATAAATTCTCTGATTAATGCAGCATGACCAGCGCCAACTAAAATCATTATTTTGTCGTCTGTGCTTTCAGTTAATTTCTGAATCAACGAATACATGTATAAGTTTCTCTGATACCATTTTGCAACTAAAGAAGCTCCTGTGAAATCGTTTACACTTCCAGTTCTGTTGGCTATTTCCAAATACCATTGAATGTTTTGGTTTTCTGTTTCTTTTTTGTTGTAATAAAGCATCATATCAGTCAACGAACTTTTGATGATTCTTTGGTTATGCTGATTCTGGAAATCTTCCATTGATTCAGTGTTTTTCTTCATCAAATCTTTTTGATTGGCTTTTTCCATACTCATCATTAAACTGTCGTATGGAAAATTATTACGATAGTCCATTGCATATAATTTTTTATGATTCAGTTTTTTAGCCGTTCGTAATGCTAACTGCGTAATTTCATTGGCGTCTTTTTTAAGCAAACTGTCTGTGTTTTTGTTGTAAAATTTATCCAACTGCTCTTGTTTGCTGTATTTCCATTCGACAAATATTTTATCTGGGCCAAATTTTTTTATTTCATCTGTCATTATTTCGAGTTCTCTTTGGCTTTTCTCAGACATTACATTAAAAGTGTTTACTTGAGCAACGTCTCGGCCAGGATTTTCGTAATGAAAAGTTCCGATCAGTAATATTTGTTTTTTCTTGGTTTGAGCCACGGTTAGATTCAAGGTAAGAAAGGCCAGTAATAAAATGATTTTTTGCATGATGATTTTGTTTTTAAATTCACTACAAATGTATCGGCAGATTAAATTCTTTATTTTGTTTTTTGATGAAGGCTTGATTTCATTAGACTAACTATTGAAATTTTATTTTCAAAATGTTCGTGTAAGGTTTTCGATTATTCATCCTTAAAAAGAAAGGTTTGATATAAATATCGATTTCTTTTAAAGCCATAATCGTATTTTTGAATTCATAACTGATTTTTATGAAAATTAAAATACCGTTTTACTACCATATCATTCTTTTCCTCGGATTGTTTTTAACCTACTTCCTTTGGGATTTTGGTATAAATAACAGAATCGCAATAGTACAGCAACCTAAACTTTATTTTTGGGTTACGTCTACTTTTATGTCTTCGGTTTTTGTGGTTTATATTCTTAATTTTTATACAGTTTGTGATTGGTTTCTAAACAAAAAAAAAATTTATTTTTACTTTTTGAGTATTCCATTTTCTTTGCTGATTTTCGCAGGAATCCGTTATCTTTTTCAGGAAATAATTATGTTTCAGATTACAGGATTTCACAATTATTTTGCCGAAGCAAGGGAGGTGAGTTATTATATAAAAGACAATTTTTTCTTTGGATTGCCAGCTATTATTCTTAGTGCTTTGAGTTATTTATTCTGGCAGTCTCAATATTCGCAGAAACAAAATCAGGAATTGCTTTTGGAAAACAAAAAAGCTGAGTTTCAAATGCTGAAGGCACAGGTCAGTCCGCATTTTTTGTTCAATACACTGAATTCCTTTTACAGTCAGCTGGTTTTAAAAGATGATGAAATGGCTGATGATATTTTGGTTCTTTCTGATTTGCTTAGATATGTTATTACCGAAACAGACAAAGATGAAGCGATTCTTTCCAAGGAAATCCAGTTCATTCAAAACTATATTCATTTGCAGAAAAAACGTTTTGAAGATCAGCTGTATTTGAATTTTTCTGTTGAAGGAGCATATTCAAATGAAAAAATCCTTTCTTCGGCTTTAATTCATTTTGTAGAGAATGTTTTTAAGCATGGAAAACTGAATAATGAAGAAGAAAAAGCTTGTATCTCAATCAAAATAAAAGAAGGTTTTTTAGAGATTTCTACTTTAAATTTTAACGTAAATGGAGAAAATTATTCGTCTACCGGAATTGGTTTTGAGAATCTAACCAAAAGACTCGAATACCTGTACAAAGACCGATTTATACTCGAAAAAACAGAGGAAAATAATACCTTTAAAACCTATTTGAAAATACCGCTAAAAAACTAATCTATGGCTTTTAAGTGCATTATTGTAGACGATGAACCGCCTGCAACTAGGATACTGGAAAATTATATAGGGAAAGTAAATTTCCTTGAAAAAGTTGGGGTTTTTAATGATTCCTTAAAAGCATTAGAATTTTTGAATGCCCAAACAGTCGATGTTATTTTTCTGGATATTCAGATGCCTCAATTGACAGGTTTGCAGCTTTCCAGAATTATTTCGAAAAATATAAAAGTCATTTTCACAACTGCTTATCCTGATTTTGCCTTAGAAGGTTTTGAGCTGAATGCAGTCGATTATTTATTGAAACCCATTTCGTTTGAGCGTTTTTATCAGGCCGTTTCAAAACTGAATTCGGAGCCAAAAACAATAGTTTCTAATCAAAGTAATCTGCCAGACTTACTGTTTGTTAAAACGGATGGAAAAAATAAATTTCAAAAGATTTTTTTAAGTGATATTCTGTATGTAGAAAGTCTTCAGAATTATGTTTGTATTCATACCGAAAAGCAACAGATTATTACGCATTCTTCGTTGAAAAATGTAATTGAGTCTCTACCTGAAAATGAATTTATACAAATTCATAAATCGTATGTGGTTTCATTAAAACATATTGCATCAACCGATAATTTTTCTGTCTTTATAAATGAAAAAGAACTGCCGATAGGAGCTACTTTTAAAGACGCTTTTTTTGATACGATTGATCAGAATAAAATTTAACCGCAAAGCACGCAAGGTTTTTTATCTTTGATGCTTTAGAAAAAACCAAAGTTCGCAAAGGTAAATCAATAAGGTTTTACGAGTTTTATTTCAGCATAGCCCGTGGTTTCAACCACGGGGACACAAAGCATATCACGAAATGTATTTCTACGCTTTCCAGCGGTTGAAACCGCGGGCTATATTTGAAAATTACAACGTAATAAGAATCTTTTTTTAAAGAACAAAGTTCGCAAAGCTATACGGATAAAGCTTTGCGAACTTTGCGTTTTTCTAAAGCATCAAAGATAAAAATACTTGCGTGCTTTGCGGTTAAATCGTCCAGTTAAGACTTTTTCTTATTGCCGTTTTTGTAAACCACTTTTTCTACAACAACTGGTTTTCCATTTCCTTTCGGGAATGATTTCTTTTTAGGCTTTCCGGCAGCTGACCCCGATTTTGACGGACTTTGATCGCCTCGGTATTTTTCAGAATCTTTTGGTACAGCCTTAAATTCAGGTCTTTCCTTAGAAGTTTCTCTTTTCGGAATCTCAGCTTTATGTTTTGCTAAAACTTCATTAGGATTCTTCGGATTTTCTTTAGTTCCTCTTAAATGAATTACCAATCCGTTCAAGAAGTTTCTTAAAACCTGATCCCCACACGCAACATAATTTGGATGGTCTTCGGCTCTAAAAAAAGCACCAAGCTCAGATTTTGAAATTCTAAAATCAACCAATTGCATTATTTCAACTATTTGGTCGTCGCGAAGCATAAGCGCCACGCGGAGTTTTTTTAATATATCGTTGTTTGTCATTTTTTGTTTTTTTTTCAGGTTTGAGGTTTCAATTTTGTATTGTTGCTTCCTCAAGATTGTTTTTGCAAAGGTACATTTTTTTCAAAGTAAAAATCAGAATATTATAACGCCATTTCCGGTTCTTTCGGGATAAAATGTCTTTCCGTTTACGATTTTAACGCCGTTTGCAATATCTTCTGCAAGCAATAAAGCGCCGTCCATATCGACATAATCCAGTTCGGGAAGTAAATGTGCGATTGCCGCAATTCCAACCGATGATTCCGTCATGCAGCCCACCATGGTTTTTAAACCTAATTTTTTGGCTGCAGCAATCATTCTTCTTCCTGGAGTGATGCCACCACATTTCATCAATTTGATGTTAACGCCATGAAAATGATTATAACATTTAGCAACATCTTCTTCGCTTATACAGCTTTCGTCTGCAATTATTGGGAGCACAGAGTTTTTGTAAACCTCACTTTGGCCTTCCCAATCCTCTGCATTTAAAGGCTGTTCAATAAATTCTACATTTAGTTTTTTAAATTCTGCAGCGTTTTTGAGTGTTTCTTCAACAGTCCAAGCGCAATTGGCGTCGACTCTGAAAATCGATTTGCTGTGCTTTCTGAGTTCTTTTACAATAGAAACATCATCAGGAGTTCCGAGTTTGATTTTATAAATCGGCCACGGAAGTTCTTCCATTTTCAGCATCATATTTTCGACAGTATCGATTCCAATAGTGTAATTTGTCAGCGGATTATGATGAATATCGTAATGCCATAATTCATACAGTTTTTTGCCTTTTTTGCGGGCGTACAAATCGTTATATGCATTGTCGAGCGCACATAAAGCAAAAGGATTGTCTTGTAAGAACGGACTTATTTTTGACCAGAATTCTTCGGGTGTTTCGTTTGAGGTTTCTGTGACAAGACTTCTTATTTTCTCAATGTCTTTTTGCAGAATATCTATGGTGATATTATAATAAGGATTTGAGGTAGCTTCGCCGTATCCTGAAAAACCGTCGTCGTGTAATTCAACAATCAGTGAAGGCTGAAAATCGATTGTTTTTCTAGAAATTCTAAAAGTATGTTTAAGTTTAAGATTGTATGATCTGAGGATTAATTCCATGTTATTTAGAAAATTGCTAATGCAAGTAGCAAAGAATTGGTAAATTATTGTGAAGCGTTTTTATTCCTTTATGCTTGAAATTTAAACAATCAAAAAAGCACTATTTTGTATTTATTTTTGATTGTAATATTTTAGCTAAAAATAAGAATTTGATGAATACTGAAGCAGAAAAAAGAAGTTTACTTTTAGAAATGATCTTGTTTGCAACCGTAGATGGACATTTGCACAAACGTGAGCTTGATTTCTTGAGGATTGTAGCTAATGAACTGGGTATTGGCGAAACTGAATTTCAGGATTTATTTCATCAAGAAACCAAACCGCTTCCGATAAAATCTGAAATGCAGCGCATCAATCAGTTCTATAGATTAGCTTTATTGATGCATTGCGACGGCATACTGCACGAAAAAGAATTCAAAGCCATACAGCAGATTGCATTAGAGATGGGACTAAATCCGACTGCTGTAAAAAGAGTTTTAGAATTAATGAAAAAAGCACCTAATACGGTGCTTGATCCAAATGTTGTGGTAAAAGTTTTTCAAGAACAGCATAATTAAGGCAGCTGTTCCTGTAGTTTTTTAATGTCATCACGCAATTTTGCCGCCTGAATAAAATCGAGTTCTTTAGCCGCTTTTTCCATTGATTTTCTTTTTTCTCGAATCATTTTTTCTAATTCTGCTTTAGACATATAAGCCGTTTCTGGCTCTGCCGCTTCTGGCATAATATGTCCCAACTCATATTCTACAAGAGGGTTTTTAGTAAATGCAGTTTCGATTTTTTTGTTTAATGCTTGCGGGACAATGTTATTTTCTACGTTAAAATTAATCTGTTTTGTTCTTCTATAATTGGTCTCGTCAATTGTCTTCTGCATGCTTTCTGTAATTTTATCAGCATACATTATGGCTTTTCCGTTTAAGTTCCTTGCGGCACGGCCTATAGTTTGTGTTAGCGATTTACGGTTACGAAGAAAACCCTCTTTGTCGGCATCCAAAATAGCTACGAGTGATACTTCTGGCAAATCTAGACCTTCTCGCAGTAAGTTTACCCCAATTAAAACATCAAAAAGCCCTTTTCTTAAATCCTGCATGATTTCGATGCGTTCTAAAGTGTCAACTTCCGAATGAATATAACGACAACGTATATTTACTTTGGTCAGGTATTTTGCCAGCTCTTCGGCCATTCTTTTAGTTAAAGTCGTTACCAAAACCCTTTCGTCCAATTCGCATCGAACCTGAATTTCTTCGATTAAATCATCAATCTGATTTAAACTTGGACGGACCTCGATAACCGGATCCAATAATCCAGTCGGACGAATAATTTGTTCGATATAAACCCCGTCCGATTTTTGCAATTCATAATCGGCAGGAGTTGCAGAAACGTAAATCACTTGGTTCTGCATGGCTTCGAATTCTTCAAATTTCAATGGTCTGTTGTCCATTGCGGCAGGTAATCTAAAACCGTATTCCACTAGGTTTTCCTTTCTGCTTCGGTCGCCTCCGTACATGGCATGAACTTGAGAAACCGTTACATGGCTTTCGTCAATTACCATCAAATAATCACTCGGAAAATAATCTAATAGGCAGAAGGGCCTTGTTCCGGCTTCACGTCCGTCAAGATAGCGAGAATAATTTTCAATTCCGGAGCAATAACCCAATTCGCGAATCATTTCCAAGTCAAAATTGGTTCTTTCCTCCAGACGTTTAGCTTCCAAGTGTTTTCCTATTTCCTTAAAATAATCCACTTGTTTAACCAAATCCTGCTGAATTTCCCAAATAGCTCCTTGCAAAACTTCAGGAGAAGTCACAAACATATTGGCAGGATAAATCGTAAGTCTTTTATATTTTTCGATTACTTGAGAAGTTTTGACATCAAAAGATTCAATTTCTTCAATTTCATCGCCAAAGAAATGAATTCGGTAAGCATCGTCAGCATAACTTGGATATACTTCAACAATATCACCTTTTATTCTGAACGTTCCCGGATTAAAATCGGCCTCAGTTCGAGCATATAAACTCTGAACAAGACCGTGAAGTAATTTGGTTCTAGAAATGACCTGATCACGATAAACTTCGATGACATTTTTTTTGAATTCCGTCGGATTACCGATACCGTACAAACAAGAAACCGAGGCCACTACCAGAATATCTCTTCTACCAGAAAGCAGAGACGAAGTGGTGCTTAAACGCATTTTTTCGAGTTCTTCATTAATAGACAAGTCTTTCTCGATGAAAACTCCTGTTACTGGCATAAAAGCTTCGGGCTGATAATAATCGTAGTACGACACGAAATATTCGACAGCATTGTTCGGGAAAAATTGTTTGAACTCAGAATACAGTTGCGCTGCAAGTGTTTTGTTATGTGCTAGTACCAAAGTAGGTCTTTGCACCTCTTGAATTACATTGGCAACCGTAAATGTTTTTCCGGAGCCGGTAACTCCTAATAAGGTTTGGTATTTTTCTCCGTCGATTACACCTTGAGCCAGTTTTTGTATGGCTTGAGGCTGATCTCCTTTTGGACTATATTCTGAGGAAACTTGAAATTTCATTTTGAATGCTGAAAATTAGTTCTGTAAAGATACGAAGTTTGAATTCGAATCTAAAAAATTAATGACAGCATCATTCGTAATTTTAGATTGATCGATAGTCAAAAAATGACCTGCATCTTTTATGATTTTTGTTTTGCATCTGGCTAAATATTTTTTTGCTCTTTCTAAACTTTCTTCAGAATTAATAACGTCTTTGTCTCCAATTACAACTAAAACAGGATTTTGAATCATTTGCAATTCTTTGTCTGAGAAAGGAGTCATTTTGAGCATGCTAGAATTTGATTTAGCGTATTTATTGGCCAAATAAAATTGTCGCTTGTAAATGGGACTTATTTTTTCGGGATGCGTTGAAAAAGTCGATAATGTTTTTCCAAATTTCTTTTCGTTAGGAAAAAGTTTCAGCATCAGGGCCGAAGAAGTCTTACCGAATTTATCAATAAATTTAAAGGTTTGCGCTGGACTCAATAAAACAACTTTGTCTATTGAATTGTTTTTTTGGGTTGCCAGTAATGTCGCAATCCATCCGCCTCGTGAAGCTCCGACAATATCAAATTTCTTTAATTTGTAATGGTCGAAGATTTCGTTGTACCAAGTCACAATTTCTTCAGATGAAAGCGGTTTTGCTGTCAAATTCGATTTGTTTGGCTCCATGATAAAATCGATGGCGTAAATTCTATGGTTTTTGGATAAAGATTTGATATTAGGATACCACATGGTAGAGCTGGCGTCCATTCCGTGAAGCAAAACCAGGTCTTTTCCGTTTTTTGGACCCGCAATAATAACATGAGCGGTTCCGAAACTTGTTTTTACATTTTCTTCCGTATAAGGAACGTTCCAAAGCTTTAAAGATTTGTCGTAAGCGTTTTGGTATTTGACTTCTTCGCTTTTGGTTTTAAAAACATAATCGTCAAATTTTGCTTTTTTTGTAGCACAGCTTGCTACTAAAAAAAGGACAACTGCTAAGCGTGAATATAGTTTTAACATGGCAAATAAAATTCAGTTTTCAACTTAAAGTTACAATTATCGCAGGCGGAAACCGTATCAGAATTTTATTTTAAAATATCATAATTATAAGGTTGTGTTGCTCTTTGAGGTTAGATAATATACCTGCACCAACGCTAAAATTGCATTTGGAATAATAACAGGTAAAAGCCATTGACCTAAATCTCTGTAATCATTTAAAAATATGCCATAGATGACAAAGGAGATACAGCCAAACATATTAATGAGCCTAATTGTTCTGAGATTTTTCAGCATAAAACCTCCAACAATAAATACAGATGTGAGATAACCGATATATTCTGCCATGATTTTGATTTTTAGTAGTTTACAATAAATGTAACGAAAGTAAATTACAAAATCACAGTTGGGTTTTGAAAATCAGTGTTTTATACGAACCATTTTTGTTCTTGTTTATCATCTAAAAAACTCCAAGCCACAATACGGCTATTTTTCTGACCTTGCGACATTTCAATTGTTTTTATAGTAAAAGCATTAACTTTCTTTAAGGTTTTATAAATCGCTGAGAGATTTTCTTTTTTAGAAACCAAAGTCGTAAACCACAATACCTGTGAAGTGTATTTGGCACTTTCGTAAATCATTTGTGTAATGAATCCGATTTCGCCGCCTTTGCACCATAATTCTGCATTTTGTCCGCCAAAGTTCAAAACAGGATTTGTATTTCTTTTTTCCTTCTGATTTAGATTAGAAACTTTTCGAGATGCACTTTTATTGGCTTCTTCTGCAGAAGCGTGAAAAGGAGGGTTGCACATTGTGAAAGCAAAACGATCTTCTGGAGTAATAATATTTTTGAAAATAAATCTAGGTTCCGTTTGTTGCTGTAGGCTAATAGAATCAACCAATTGTGGATTGGCTTGGATGATTTTCGAGCAGTTTTCAATCGCTTTTTGGTCAATATCAGTTCCAACAAAACTCCAATTATAGACGGCATTCCCTAATATCGGATAGATTAAATTAGCGCCTGTTCCGATATCCAGACCTAAAACTGTGGGGTCAGACGGAATAATTCCGTTATTGGATGTTGCCAGCAAATCGGCGATATAATGGATATAATCTATTCGGCCCGGAATTGGCGGACACAGATAATTGGGTGGAATATTCCAGAAATTAATATTGTAATATGTTTTCAGTAAAGCCTTGTTGAGCACTTTTACAGCTCCTGGATTGGCAAAATCAATAGTTTCTACTCCGAATTTGTTGATTGATAGGTATTGTTTCAATTCCGGACAATTCGAAATTAGATTTTCGAAATCATAACGGGAACGATGAAGATTTCTTGGGTGTAAATTGCTTTTTTCGGAATTGTCTTTTGCTTTCATTTCTATTGATTTCGGTGCAAAGATAGGTATTCCATTTTTGGAATAAGAATTCCGAAGGAATGAGAAATTTTGTAGCAACGGATTTAATCCGTTGAATTAGGATAATGGATGGAAAAAAGTTCCTTGGAAACGGCTCAATTACGTTGGTTGTTATTTACACCGGATTGAAATCCGGCCTTACAAAATTGTTTGAACCTAATGGCTTTAATGCTTTCAATCAAATTCCGTAAGAATGACGTATTTTGCAGCATTATGAAAACGATTGCCCTAGCCCTGATGGAAGCGGTATCCTTTTTCTGGCTTCTTTAGCCAGGAAAAGATATAGCGGACAGCAGGAAATAGCTCCTAATCAAAACACTCCATTAATAGTAAATCTCCATTTGCATGTGAAATAGTGACAAGACCATCTTTTTCAACAGAATTGCTGCTTCCTGTTCTGTAGCCCATTGTGAGCGTGTCGTTGTTTAATTCGTATTTTAAATTGGTTGACGAAATTCCGTTTACAATGCCAATCGGAATAAGGGAAATCGGTGTTTTTGCCGTATACCATTTCTCAAATTTTGTAGGTAAAAGAAATATTTTAGAATGGTCGTCAAGAATTACGATTTTGAGCAGATTGCGGTAACGAACAATCTGCGTCAGGTTGGTAATGGTATGATCAGCACGTTTTCCGGTAGCCCAAACGACATTTACGGCCGGTATTTTTCTTTCGATTAAATAATCAAAAGCTTTTTCGAGGTCGGTTTTATCCTGATCCGGCGTATGAACAATTTCGATAGGATATTGAGAAGTCTTGTAAAGTTCAGGATCAAAGCCCCGGTCAAAATCACCTAAAAGCACATCTACTTTTATACCCAATTCAATCACTCTTTCTATAGCCGAATCTAAAACGATTACCAAAGGAGACCATTCAAGCAATTGTCCTAATAATTCTGGATCGCATGCAGCGCCATTAGCAATAATTAAAGCAGGTTCCTGATCGTCTCGAACTATATGATGTGATGACATTTGATTTTTTTAGAATAGTACGGCAAAGGTACGGCTACAATTTTAGATTTTAGATTGCAGATTTTAGATTTTTTGCCACAGATTCTGCAGATAAGAAAGATTAGTCGATAAAATCCTTTAATCTGTAGCAAAAGATTAAAAATCAAGCAACCTTCTATGATAATTGATTTGGCCTAAATGATAAGCCAAATGTGTTGAAAGATGAATCAGAAAGAAACCTGTTGTCATTTCTTCTTCAAAAACAATTTCAGGATAAATGGCTTCTAAATCGGTTTTGGTTAAAGAATCGAGCACTTTATTGACCATCAAAATTGTATTTTCGATTTTGTCTATTAATTCTGTTTTAGGAATATCTTTCAAAGAAAATTCCAACGGACGATTACGGACATAGCCAGTATTGCCAAGATTTTTCCCAATATAAGTGTTGATATTTCCCATTAAATGAAGACACAGATTTCCGGCAGAATTTGAAATGTTTTTATCAACAACCCAAATTGTGTTTTCGTTTTGGTACGATTCAATTTCTGTTTTAAGTTTATTCAGATCTCTGTTAAAAAGAGTTTTTAAAGCTTCTGTAATCATAATTAATTTCTGTTTTTAATCGGAATCCAGATTTTTTCCTCAGAATCGGGATCTTCTTTTTTGTATTTCTCATCCATAACGGCAAAATGTGGCCTGTCGTCTACTGTATATTCTGAATTTGGAAGCCATTCTGTAAAAATAGAATGATAGGTTTTGTGGGCTTCAGAAGCAGGACCGAAATGAGTAAAAACAGCATAAAGCCCCGCTGGAATAATCAAGGTCTGCATTTCCATTGGTACCTCTTCAAATTTTGACACTTCTATAGCTGCCCATTTCTGAAAAGCAGAGGCCGGATCAAAATGATCAAAATGAGCATCGGGAAAAACTTCCAGTGAATATAAATTGTTATTCAGCGTGTTTTTTATTTCTTTTCGTTTTGGCATAAAACCGCTCCATAACTGAAAAGTTTTATTGTCTAAAAAAGACATTTCGAGATGCTGCCCAATAAGTTTTTTTTCTTCTAAAGTTCTAATTTCGGCTTTCATGATTATGGTTTTGGTGCAATAGTAAATATTTTTTCATCGGTTTCACTCAGAGAAAAATATCCTAAAGGGTAATTGCTTTTGTTTGTAGTATTAATAATGTTTCCTTTTACAGTTGCAGGAGGCGTCTGAAAAGGACCTCCAACATTGCTTCCGGCAATGCTGACTAGGATATTCATGTAGTTGTAATATTGTTTTGAAATTCCGTAATGCGTAATTTCAATTTCATTTCCCGGTTCTAAATCCTCTTCATCAGAACGGCTAAAAATTTCGTTTCCCTGATAAAATCTGTCGTCAGAAACATAATAGCTTGAAGTCACTTTGTTTGAATACACATATTTAAAAAGATAAAAATTTTCTTCTTCAGCAGGATCGGTAAAATAGGCTTTTACTTCAATATCTTCTCCAGTAAAACCTCCTTCATTATTTTGTTCGATTCTCGTAATCGGAGCAACAGGTTTTAAAATTTCTGTAGCCGTATAGGTATTGCCTCCGCTGACCACAGTAAGCGTGTACTGTTCGTTTAATACGGGTTTAAAAGAATTACAAACATAACGGCCAGTACCCGAGACTTCATTAAAATTGAATCGTTCATTTTTACTGTTTCTAATGTAGACTACGGCACCCGAAACATGTGGCACACTGCTTTCGTAATAGCCAGTTGTGGTGGTCAGTTTTACCGCTTGCTGTTTTCCTGAGGTTCCTTTTTGCCAGTTTATGGCGGCTTCAATTACCAATTTAGGAGGAGCGGTATCTAAGTCGACTTCTACAACTTCTTCACAACCAGCAAAGAAAAGCGGCACTAAAAGTACGATTGTTAAAAATGCTTTTTTCATGATTTTTAGGTTATGTGAATTGTTCAAAATTTAAAATTATACGTTACAGACGGCACAACTCCAAAGATGGATAATCTTACCGCTTCATTTTCACCTGTATCTACATTCTGGCGGAAATTGATCGAGGCTGCATTCATTCTATTATAAAGATTGTAAATACCAAAGACCCATTCTGCTTTCCATTTACGCTCTTTGTTTCTGCTTGGCGTCAGAGTTGCTGAAATGTCTAAATGATGATAAGCGGGCAGACGATTTTCATTTCGTAGGCCATAACTCGGAACCGTGATGCCCAGATATTGATACTGTCCGTTCGGATATGTAACCGGCTGCCCGGATTGCAATGTAAAATTAGCAGCAAACGACCATTTTTCGTTTAGATTATAAGATGAGGTTACGGCCAGATTATGTGTTTTATCGTAGGCAGAACTGTACCATTCGCCATTATTTATTCCGATTTCTTGCGGCGTTCTGCCTGGAGTCTGCTGTTCTGATTTTGATAAAGTATAAGAAATCCAGCCGTTAAATCTTCCTTCGTTTTTCTTTACCATAATTTCAAGGCCATAAGCTCGCATGCGGCCATTTAAAATAACCTGCTCTACAGCATTGTTGGCAATTAGGTCGGCACCGTCTATATAATCTAAGCGGTTTTTAATCTTTTTATAATAAGTTTCGACTTCAATGGTATAAGCACCGTCCTTAATATTCCTAAAATAACCTAATGCGCCTTGATCAGCGATTTGAGGTTTGATGTAATTATCGCTCGGCATCCAGACATCAAGCGGTGTAGGAGAGGAGGTATTGGATATTAACTGAAGATACTGCGCCATTCTGTTGTAACTTGCCTTAACAGATTGGTCGTCATTTAATTGATATGAAATTGAAAAGCGGGGCTCAAAATTACGGTAATCCTGAATTACTTTATTTTTCTCAAAATACTTTGTTGAAGTCGGAATTCCTTTTTCGTAAATCTGCATATCTTCATTAAAAGTAACAGGCTGATTATTCTCGTAATAATTGATTGTCGATTCGCCCAGACGATAAAAAAGGCTATAACGGAGTCCGTATGAAAGTGTTATTTTTTTTGAAAGCTGACTTTCGGCATCCAAATAAAGAGACGGTTCAAAAGCATATTTTTTGTCTAATTGATCCGGATTTATTCCCGAATCTTCGCCTTTGGGTTTAATGGTTCCCGGATTGAATTCGTAATAAATTCCGTTTAAGCCATAATTGAGTTTGAATTTATCCGAAAAATAATGTTTGAAATCGTATTTGATATTGTAGTTTTTGATGCCAGAGTCCCATTTAAAACCAACTACATCAAGCTCTAAACCGTAATAATAATCACTGTAAATCAGCGATAAATTAGAAAATAGTTTGCTCGAATACAAATGATTCCACCGCAGGTTTAAGGTCGAATTTCCATAAATATTGGTAAAGCTTTTATTAAGGCTGAATACGTCTCGGCCAAAGTAGCCAGATAAATACAAGTTGTTGTTGTCGTTTATTTTATAGCTCAGTTTTGTATTAAGGTCATAAAAATATGCGGCGTTATTTTTGTCTTCCTCAGAAAATTTGAGAAATAAATGCGCATAAGAAGTTCTTCCACCAATGAGAAACGAAGCTTTGTCTTTTACAATCGGTCCTTCGGCAAGCAGACGGCTCGAAATTAATCCAATTCCTCCATTTATATGGAATTCTTTACTGCTTCCGTCTTTTTGATAAATATCTAAAACAGAAGAAACCCTGCCTCCATATCTTGCCGGAATTCCTCCTTTAAACAATTTTAAATCTTTAACCGCATCGGGATTAAAAACAGAGAAAAATCCAAAAACATGCGAGGAATTAAATATTGTCGCTTCATCTAGTAATATAAGATTCTGATCGGCGCCGCCTCCGCGAACATTAAAGCCTGAAGCGCCTTCGCCTGCATTTGTAACTCCCGGAAGCAATAAAATCGATTTTATGACATCGACTTCTCCTAAAACGACAGGCATTTTTTTTATGGCTGAAATAGAGAGTTTATTTACGCTCATTTCAGGAGATTTAATATTGATTTTGCTTCGATTGTCTTTTATAATTACTTCCTGAAGT
The DNA here is from genome assembly GCF_004634245.1 of Flavobacterium foetidum. Classification (GTDB taxonomy): domain Bacteria; phylum Bacteroidota; class Bacteroidia; order Flavobacteriales; family Flavobacteriaceae; genus Flavobacterium; species Flavobacterium foetidum. The sequence goes on along the minus strand of NZ_SJTF01000003.1, from coordinate 186,352 downwards.
TCTTCTCCGCCTTCTTTGATTGAAAAATTCATTTTGGTATTTCGATTCAAAACAATGCTCCTCTGAATCGTCTGATAACCTATAAAGCTGATTTCGATTTCGTATTCGCCTTCTGGAACAGAAAGTGAATAAAAACCATATTCGTTTGTAGCAGTTCCTGTTTTTAAAGCCGGAATGTAAATGCTAACACCAATCAGTGTCTCATTATTTTTGCTGTCGCTGATGATGCCGCTTAAAGTAAATTTTTCCTGTGAAAAGGAATTAAAAACCGTAAATATAACAATCAACAAAAGATATAATTTTTTAGGAAGCATTATATTGATTTTGATTACATAAATAAATAATTTGTGCTAAATAGTAAAAAGATTGATTGTTAAATTATGGCTAAGATAAAAAAAAGGACAACCTTGCGAGTTGTCCTTTGTTATATTGAGATTACACAAAAGTGTTTTTCTGCAATTATTTAATTTTAGCAATAATAGCGTTAAATGTTTCGCTAGGACGCATTGCTTTGCTCACCAATTCAGGAGTTGGCTGGTAGTATCCTCCAATATTTTGAGCTTTTCCTTGTGCTCCAATCAATTCAGCGTCAATTTTAGCTTCGTTAGCTTCAAATTCAGCTGCAATTGGAGTGAAGATTGCTTTCAGTTCAGCATCTTTAGTTTGAGCAGCCAAAGCTTGAGCCCAGTAGAATGCTAAATAAAAGTGAGAACCGCGGTTGTCGATTTGCCCCACTTTACGAGCTGGAGATTTGTCGTTTGCCAAGAATTTATCGTTAGCCTGATCTAAAGTTTCGGATAAAACAATTGCTTTAGCATTGTCTAAAGTTTGTCCTAAATGTTCTAAAGAAGCACCAAGAGCTAAAAATTCTCCAAGAGAATCCCAACGCAAGTATCCTTCTTCTGTAAATTGCTCAACATGTTTTGGAGCAGAACCTCCAGCACCAGTTTCAAACAATCCACCACCATTCATTAAAGGAACGATAGACAACATTTTTGCAGAAGTTCCTAATTCTAAGATTGGGAATAAATCTGTTAGGTAGTCACGTAAAACGTTTCCAGTTACAGAGATTGTATCCAAACCTTTGATGATTCTGTCTAAAGTAAATTCAGTTGCAGCAACTGGGTTTAAAATACGGATATCTAAGTTTGTAGTATCGTAGTCTTTAAGATATTTTTGAACTTTTATGATCAATTCTCTATCGTGCGCTCTGTTTTCATCTAACCAGAAAACAGCTGGGGTATTAGATAAACGAGCTCTGTTTACAGCTAGTTTAACCCAGTCTTGAATAGGAGCGTCTTTTGCTTGACACATTCTGAAAATGTCATTAGCTTCAACGTTTTGCTCCATTAAAACAGTTCCGTTTGCGTCAACAACACGAACAACTCCGTCAGCTTTCATTTGGAAAGTCTTGTCGTGAGATCCGTATTCTTCAGCTTTTTGAGCCATTAATCCAACGTTAGGAACGCTTCCCATTGTTTTTGGATCAAAAGCACCGTGTTTTTTACAGAAATCGATAGTAGCAGTGTAAACTCCAGCATAAGAACGGTCTGGAATAACAGCAAATGTGTCCTGAAGTTTTCCTTCTTTGTTCCACATCTGTCCAGAAGTACGGATCATCGCAGGCATAGAAGCATCAACAATTACGTCTGAAGGAACGTGTAAGTTTGTAATTCCTTTATCAGAATTAACCATTGCCAAAGCAGGACCATTTTCGATTGCTTGTGCGATAGCTGCTTCAACTTCTGCTTGCTCAGGTCTTCCGGCTATTTTAGCGTAGATGTCGCCTAAACCATTTCTTGTATCTATATTCAATTCAGCGAATAAAGAAGCGTATTTTTTGAAAACATCTGCAAAATATACTTCAACGATAGCGCCAAAGATAATTGGATCAGAAACTTTCATCATGGTAGCTTTTAAGTGTACAGAAAGCAAAACTCCTGCCGCTTTAGCTTCAGCAATTGCATCTGCAGCAAAAGCTTTTAATTTGTTTACGCTTAGAACAGAACTGTCGATAATCTCTCCAGCTTTTAACGGAGTACTTGCCTTAAGTACAGTTGCAGTTCCGTCTTTAGCAACAAATTCGATTTTTACGTCATTAGCTTCGTTTACAGTCAATGATTTTTCACTTCCGTAGAAGTCGCCATTTGACATAGAAGCTACTTTTGTTTTTGAGTCAGCAGACCAAGCACCCATTGAGTGCGGGTTTGCTTTTGCAAAGTTTTTAACTGCTCTTGGCGCTCTACGGTCAGAGTTTCCTTCACGTAAAACTGGGTTTACAGCAGAGCCTAATACTTTTGCATATTTTGCTTTAATTTCCTTTTCAGCATCGTTTTGAGGATCTTCTGGGAAATTTGGTACGTTATATCCGTGTGATTGTAATTCAGCAATAGCAGCTTTTAACTGCGGTACAGATGCTGAAATGTTTGGTAATTTAATAATGTTCGCTTCCGGCTTTGTTGCCAATTGACCAAGTTCGGTCAATGCATCCCCGATTTTTTGAGCATCTGTTAATGCTTCAGGGAAATTGGCTAAAATTCTTCCTGCAAGAGAAATATCTCTTGTTTCGATTTCGATTCCTGCTGTAGCTGTAAATGCCTGAACAATTGGTAATAAAGAATAAGTTGCCAATAAAGGCGCTTCATCGGTTAAGGTGTAGAAAATTTTTGATTTTTGTGTCATTTTTTTTTTTTTTATAATCGTGTCGTCAAAGAATGGCGATGTGAAAAGTATAGTCGGCTCAAAACGAGCGGAGCAAATATAATAAAAACAGTCCGAAATCGGTGTAGTTTTATGTCGAAATAAAGGATTTATCAGATTGTTATTTCGCGCTCATTAAATTGTCAAATCGATGATTTTGCTATTAAAAAATTACGGTTTTGACAGTGAAAAAAATAAAGCATAAAAAAAACTCGTTTCAAAGTATGTGAAACGAGTTTTTTATAACATTTAGATAAATAATTATCTTCTTTTATCTTTAATCTTAGCTTTTTTACCAGTAAGTTCTCTGAAGTAGAAAATTCTAGCTCTACGAACTGCACCTTTCTTGTTGATTTCGATTTTTTGTAAAGCTGGTAAGTTTACTGGGAAGATACGCTCAACTCCAATTGCTCCAGACATTTTACGGATCGTGAAAGTTTCTGTGTTACCAGAACCTCTTCTTTGAATAACAACTCCTTTAAAAAACTGAGTTCTTGTTTTTTCACCCTCTTTAATTTCGTAGAATACTGTGATAGTGTCTCCAGCTCCGAAATCTGGGAAATCTTTTTTAGCAACGAATTCGTCTTGAACGAACTTTAATAAATCTGCCATGATAGTTTTAAATTATTGTTTAATATAAGAGCAACATTCACGGATCTCGCCAGAGGTTGGTCAAATTCGGGTGCAAATGTAGTTAAAAAAATATAAATTCCAAATTTTTTAAAATTACTTCGTCTGTTCGCTATCGCTCGAGTCCAAATCCTTTTTTAAAGCTGATTCTTCGGTACTTATTTGTAAGTATTAGGCATTCAGGAATTTTAGTATTCAGGCTAAAAACTGTTTTAACAACTTAAATACTATTTAACCCCTTGGGTGAAATTACTTTTTCAATTGTACTAAATCAGTTTAGACATAATCTGTCTAAATCTGCTTTAACCTGTATGAATCTGCGTGAAAAATTTATAAGCAAAAGGATTTCACGCTCCCACTAGCTATCGGGATTAATGGATTTTAGCAGATCAAATAACTAAACACTAATTATTGAACACAGGATGATTTATTATTTCTCTTCCAATAAATCCGGCCGTCTGTTTTTAGTATGCTCGTATGCAGCATCTTCTCGCCATTTTTCAATTTTAGCAGCGTGGCCGCTAGTTAATACTTCTGGTACTTTCCATCCTTTGTAATCGGCTGGTCTTGTGTATATAGGCCCAGAAAGTAAATTGTCTTGAAAGCTGTCTGTAAGAGCAGAAGTTTCGTCGCTTAAAACTCCGGGAATCAATCTGATTAAGGCATCAGACAAAACCAAAGCCCCGAGTTCTCCTCCTGATAAAACGTAATCCCCAATTGAAATTTCTTTGGTAATAAAATGATCCCTTACACGCTGGTCTACGCCTTTGTAATGTCCGCATAAAATGATGATATTCTCATACATCGACATTTTATTAGCCATTTTCTGGTTCAAAGTTTCGCCATCTGGTGACATATAAATAATTTCGTCGTAATTGCGTTGGCTTTTTAAATGTGTTATACAGTCGTCTATAGGTTGCACCATCATTACCATTCCGGCTCCGCCACCAAACTGATAGTCGTCTACGCTTTTCTGTTTATTGGTTGTGTAATCACGGAGATTATGAAAGTGAACTTCAACCAAACCTTTGTCAATAGCACGTTTCATAATAGAAGCTTCAAAGGGACTTCTCAGTAATTCAGGTAAAATTGTTATAATGTCAATTCGCATTTTATTCAAAACTTTAGAGGCAAAGATACAAAGTAAAAATAAAGCTTTTGCTTTTAAAAAATCTATAGGCTAAATTTGTAAAATTTTACGTATAATAATTCGTTTTATTTTGAATATTGAATTTTAAATGCGTACTTTTAATAGTGTTTAACGCTTTACAATGAAACTAAATAAAAAAAATATATGAAAAATATCATACTTGCTGGATTTTTACTTGTCTTGCTGGCTTCGTGTTCTACTACTTCTAATGCACCTGAAAAATGGGTAGGTCAGACTAAGCAAAAACTAATAAAGGCCCATGGCACACCTGTTCGAACCATAGCAGATAATCAACAAGGAGAGGTCCTTATATATGCAGAACAGTTTTTTATGACCAATGAAGGTCAAAACGGTTCAAAAATCGCCGGACCTTCTTACTGGAACTACGATTACATCTTTGTGAATAAGGAAGGGAACATTTATTCATGGAAAAGTGAAAAGCAGAAATTCCCTCCGCAGACTATAGACAGTAAAAAAATGGTAGCAATTAGTGCTTTGAAATGATTTACTTTGTTTAATTTGTGTTCTTTAATTGGGGAATAAAATGATTTCAAGAAGAACATTTATGATAAACAGTGCTTTAGCAACCGTTGGAATTTTGGCAATGCCGTCAATGGCTTTTAATTCCCGAAAAAGAGATATTGGATTACAGCTGTATACACTTCGCAGCGAACTAGCAAAAGATGTAAAGACTGTTTTAGAAAAAGTTTCTAAGGCAGGTTTTGCAACTGTAGAAACCTATGGTTTTTCTGTTAATAATCAGTTCTGGGGACTTGCTCCAGCTGAATTGAAAAAAATGCTTGACGCCAATGGACTGAAAGCTATTAGCGGACATTATAACTGTGGTTCTTTCTTGGCAGACGGAAACCTTTCTGAGCTAAAAGCTTCTATTGAAGCCGCTAAAACCTTAAAAAGCAAATATTTTACCATTCCCTGGGTCGATGAACCTTTTAGGAAAAATCTTCAAGATTATAAAATTATTGCCTCAAGACTAAATTTGGCTGCAGCATCGTGCCGTGAATCGGGCTTGCAGCTTGCCTATCACAATCACGATTTTGAGTTTCAAAAGCATGATGGGATAACCGGTTACGAAATTCTTCTTGATGAAACTGATAAAGATTCGGTTTGTTTTGAATTGGATTTGTATTGGGTTGTCCGTTCCGGAAATGATCCTATCAAGTTGTTTAAAGAAAATCCAGGAAGATTCAAGCTATGGCATGTAAAGGATATGGATAAAAACAATCCAGCGCTAAATACAGAAGTAGGCAACGGTAGTATTGATTTTAAAAGTATTTTTAAAGAAGCAGCTTTATCGGGCATGGAACATTATTTTGTTGAACAAGAGAATAATTTTGCTGTTGATTCTTTTCAGTCGATTAAAAGCAGCAACGATTTTTGCAGTAATAATTTTGACAAACTTTAATTTTTGAAGATGCACAAAATTTATTTATTACTTATTGTTCTTTTTTTGTGTTCTTGCCAAAAAAACAATCAAGATAATTATTTTGATACTATTGAAGATAATGATTTCAATCTAATGCCTCCTGCGCCTGGCGAGTGGCTGTATGGTCGTAAAGAAAAAGGACAGGATTTTGAAACTTTCTTAAAAACGAAGCATATTGTTCCCAATGAAAATTCAAATATTATTTACATTAAACCTATTGGTGACTTTACAGAGCTTCAGACCAGACAAATTGAGTTAACTAGAGCATATCTTGAAATCTTTTTTCAGCTAGAAACCAAAGTTTTAGAAAATACTTCAAATGATGTAATTCCGAAACATGCTAGAAGAATTGGCCAAGAAGGTCAGGAACAGTTTCTGGCAGGCTATATTTTAGACAGTCTTCTAAAAAAAGAAAAACCCCGCAACAGAATTGCCTTAATGGCTTTGACAGAAAAAGATCTGTTTCCCAAACCAGAATGGAATTTTGTTTTTGGATTGGCTTCTTATACTCAAAAAATAGGTGTCAGCTCTATTTACAGACTTCAGGATCGTAAATTAACCGAAGCTAATTTTAATTTATGTCTGTCAAGGTTACTAAAAATATGTTCGCACGAAATTGGACATATGTTCGGACTACGCCATTGTGTGAAAGTAAATTGTGCCATGAACGGGACAAATAGTCTCGAAGAAACAGATACCAAGGTCATTAGGTTGTGTTCGGTATGTCAGCAAAAATTGAATTCGAGTATCAAATACGATAATAAAAAGAGATTAGTCGAGCTTGGGGAATTCTTTAAAAATAATAATTTGAAAACAGAATTTGAATTAATGAAAAAAGACCTCGAAAGCATAGAATAAATGGATTCAATTTAACGGACAGAATCTTCTAGAATTTATTTCTAATTTTGAGAACAAATTGAAGATTAAATTATAAATAAATAAGATATGCAACATTCAGCAACAAGCAAAGAGTTTATAAAAGGAGATGAAATAGAATGGGAAATCGTCGGAGAAGGCATTAAGCGCAAAATTCTGGCTTATGATGATAAGGTGATGTTGGTAAATGTTTATTTTGAAAAAGGCGGAATAGGCGCGCTTCACGACCATTATCATTCACAGGTAACGTACGTTGCAAGCGGTAAATTTGATGTTACCATTAGCGGTAAAACAGAAACTTTAAAAGAAGGGGATAGTTTTTATATTCCACCTCATGCGGTTCATGGGGTTGTTTGTTTGGAAAGTGGCATGCTGACAGATGTTTTTAGTCCTGTTAGAGAGGATTTTTTAAAAGCGTAAAGGTTTTAAAATCGATACAATTGATCTTTCAAGACTTAAAGCAAAACAATAATTTTAAAAAATTATAACTTTTTTAAAATTTTGATTCGGATTAGATCGGTATTTTTGCAACATGAATTTATCAAAAACGAATGTCTTGTTTATGGCAGTTTGCACCGGACTTATAGTTGCAAATCTTTATTACTGCCAGCCTCTTATTGTCTTAATTGCAGAAGAATTTAAAATTCCCGAAGCCAGTGCGGGCACCATTACGTATCTTACTCAGGCAGGCTATGCTGTCGGATTATTTTTCATGGTGCCGCTTGGCGATAAGATAGAACGCAAAAGGCAGATCCTAATGACTACTTTCGCAACAGTGATTGCTTTGCTGATTGCGGCCACTGCCAAAAGTTTTCTGGTTCTGCAGATTGCCTCATTGTTAATCGGAATCACTTCAATTGTTCCACAGTTGATTTTGCCTTTGGCGGCTTCTCTTAGTGCAACAGAGCAAAGAGGAAAAGTAGTTGGAACCATCATGAGCGGTCTTTTGGTTGGAATTCTGCTTTCGAGAACTTTAAGCGGATTTATTGGTCAGGTGCTAGGTTGGAGGTCTATGTTTTACATCGCCGCCGCAATTTGTCTTTTAATCTTTTTTGTAATCCAGAATAAATTTCCAGAGAACAAGCCTCAGTTTCAAGGAACTTACGGACAATTGATACAATCTTTGTTTACGCTTATAAAAACACAGCCTGTTTTAAGAGAAGCAACTGCAATCAATGTTTTTAGTTTTGCACAATTTGGTGCATTCTGGACAACCATGGTTTTGCTTCTTTCGGGAGAACCGTTTCATTTTAATAGTGCAACAATCGGCTTATTCGGAATTGTAGGTGCTTCTGGAGCTTTGGCAGCGCCTTTGGTCGGAAAACTTGGCGACAAAGGAAACTCAAGAATTGCAGTTGGTTATGGTATATTGCTGATTCTAACTAGCTTCTTGATTTTTTACTTTTCAATTGAAAGTGTGATCGGAATAGCAATCGGAATCGTATTTATTGATATCGGAATTCAGGGTGTGCATATTTCCAATCAAACGCGAGTTTATTCTTTATTGCCAGAAGCGAGAAACCGATTAAATACCGTGTTTATGTCGCTTACTTTTTTAGGAACGGCAGCTGGATCTGCATACGGTTTATTGTTATGGAAATTAGGAGGATGGCACGCTGTAACAATTGGCTGTATGATTTTATCGTTATTAGCACTTACAGTTTATGGATTGACCTATAAGTCAAAATCGAAAAAACAAAAACCGCAAATTGATTAAAAAATTAATTTGTAAATTTGCGTTCAAATTAAAAACAACAATAATGGAAAACGGAATATACGCTAAATTCAACACTAGCAAAGGTTCGATTTTAGTAAAACTAACACACGATCTAACACCAGGAACTGTAGGGAACTTCGTGGCTCTTGCAGAAGGAAATATGGAAAATAAAGTAAAACCTCAGGGACAAAAATTCTATGATGGTTTAAATTTCCACAGAGTAATCGCTGATTTCATGATTCAAGGTGGTTGCCCAAAAGGAACAGGAACTGGGGATCCTGGATACAAATTTGACGACGAGTTTGTACCGAGTTTAAAACACGATCGTGCAGGAATTTTGTCTATGGCAAATTCTGGACCAGGAAGTAACGGTTCTCAATTCTTCATTACACACGTTCCAACTCCTTGGTTAGACGGGAAACACACTGTTTTTGGTCACGTTATTGAAGGTCAGGACGTCGTTGACGCTGTTGCTCAAGGTGATGCTTTAGAGTCTGTAGAAATTATCAGAGTTGGTGAAGAAGCACAAAAATGGAATGCAATTGAAGCTTTCATTGGTTTAAAAGGTGCTCGTCTAAAAAGAGAGGCTGCTTTAAAAGCCGAATCTGAAGCAAAAATGGAACAATTAGCAGCTGGTTTTGATAAAACAGAAAGCGGTTTGCGTTACAAAATGATTCAAAAAGGTGAAGGTAAAAGAGCTGAAGCTGGAAAAACAGTTTCTGTTCATTACGAAGGGTCTTTAGAAAACGGAAAAGTTTTTGATTCTTCTTACCCAAGAAAAAAACCAATCGAATTCAAATTAGGAATCGGACAAGTTATCGAAGGATGGGACGAAGGTATCGCTTTATTGCAAGTTGGAGACAAAGCGCGTTTTGTTATTCCGTCTGATTTAGCTTATGGTCCATCTGGCGCAGGAGGTGTTATTCCGCCAAATGCTACTTTGATTTTTGATGTAGAATTAATGGATGTAAAGTAAGAATTTAGACCAATTATAAATTGTCTTAATAGTAAATCCCGTTCGCAAGCCGAATGGGATTTTTTTTATTTTTACTCAAAAAACAGAGACAATTAATGAAATCAAAAATTTTAATTTTAAGTGCCGCTGCAATTGTATTATTCTCTTGCGGAACACAAAAAACTGCAATTGCCGAGGCTTCTCCTAAAGCTGCGGAGACAACAAAAGGAGATGTTGATTTAACTCCAGAATTGCTAGAAGGTAAAAATCTATACGAAAACAGCTGTGCAAAATGTCATAAATTATACGAGCCGAAAAAATTTGATAAAGAAAAATGGGCTCCGATTTTGGTAAGAATGCAGAAAAAAGCGAAGTTAGACGATGTAAAAATGGCGTCGATTACCAACTATATACACTCACAATTGTAGAAAATTCAATAGAAAACTATTCGGCAACGGATAGTTTTTTTGTTTCTAGGAAGACATAAAAAAACACCTTCAAAAATAGAGGTGTTTCAAAAAGTTACGGATTGCTTACAGCAACGATTTTTAAAGTCTTAACTCCGGCCGGAAGTTCCCAATCTACTTGGTCATTTTCCTTAAAACCAATGATGGCAACGCTTAAAGGAGCTAAAATAGAAATCTTAGATTGTTTTACATCAGCAGAAGACGGCAGTACAATCTGAATTTTCATTTGTTTGTTTGCTTTTACATCTTCTACCGTTACTACAGAATTAATCCTGATAATAGATTGGTCAAGGGTTTCTCCTTTGCTCACAACGGCACGATCCAGTTCCTGAGAAAGCTGATTGGCTTCTTTGGCATTTGTATTGTTTTTGCTCTTTAAAATTAATTCCCGCAAGAGTTTGTAATCTGATGAACAGAATGTTGGTATTGGTTTCATAATCGTCTTCATTATAATTAGTAAAATTTATTAATTGTCTTAAATAGTAGAAATAAATCACATTTCAATTTAGAAGTATTGAAATGATAAGCGTCTGTTGATGGAAAACCGATTTTTTTGAAAGAGAGACTTTTTCAAAAAAAAACAAATTAAAAATGGGGTTTAAAATCCTCCGCCGAAAAGAAGAAACTGAAAATAGACGGAGGCCTAAAAAATAAAGGCCTTATTATGTGAAATAATTACAGCGCCAGTCGGTTTTCTACTTGCAGAAAACGACTTTTTAAAAACTGTATACGGTATTATATTTCCCATAAGGATGATTAATTGATTTGCAAAGATAGCTAATCTTTTTGAAAATAAGCAATTGTCATTTCCATTTGATGTTGCAGCCAATACTTGGTTTCTGCGGTTCTTTTAAACTTCTGTTGTAGATTAAAGCATCAATTGCGCCTCTAAGGTCGCTTCCGCTAAGGGGTATTCCGTTGCCGGGCCTAGAATCATCGAGCTGGCCACGGTAAAATAATTTATCTTGATTATCAAATAAATAGAAATCTGGAGTACAGGCCGCATCATAAGCTTTTGCGGTTTCTTGGCTTTCATCAAACAGATACGGAAAATCCATTTTGTTTTCTAATGCAAATGCGGTCATAAATTCTGGTGCATCCTGAGGGTATTTGGTGGTATCATTGCTAGAAATAGCAATAATGCCGATTCCCTGAACACGGTAATCATTGGCAATCATAACAATTTCCTGGATAACATGAAGTACAAACGGGCAATGATTACACATAAAAATGACCAAAGTTCCTTTTGATCCTCTTAAATCTGCAAACGAATATGTGTTGTTTGAGTTGGTGTCTTTTAGAAAGAATTCAGAAGCTACTGTTCCCAAAGGAAGCATGTTTGAAGGTGTCTGTGCCATTTTCAATCAGAAATTAGATTTCCAAAAATAGAATTATTATTCTGTAAATAAAAGCGCACAAGTGTAAAAAAATATCCGGAGAATCGTCAGTTAATCAAAACGCAATTCTCCGGATAATATGAAGGGTTTATGAATTTAGAAAGTCAAGTAAATCTTCATTTAATTTTTCTCTATCGGTGTAAAATAAGCCATGTGGCGCACCTTCGTAAACAATATAGGTGTTGTTGGCAATAGATTCTGAAGCTTTTTTAGAAGTCAGTTCCATCGGAACTATCTTGTCATCATCTCCATGAATAATGAGAGTTGGAACTTTTATAGCGCTCAATTCATCTCTAAAATCGGTTGTGTTTAAAGATGCCGCACATTGCAGTGTTGCTCTAGGTGAGGCCACTGAGCATAAATTCCTGTAGTATTCTAATAGAGAGTTGCTTAAGGGTTTGTTGATGATGTTTACGCCAAAAAAGATTTTTCCGAAATTATCCAGAAAGCCAATTCTGTCTTCTTTTATAGAGGCAGCTGTGCTTTCGCTTTTTTCTACTGGTCGTCCTTCTGGATTGTCTTCCGTTTTTAATAGAAACGGAATGATGGAGGATACTAGGACTGCTTTTGCAACCCCTTTTCCGTGATGTCTGCTAAAGTAACGAACCACTTCGCCACCGCCCATTGAAAATCCAACCAAAGTGGCTTCCTCCAACTGAAGTTGTTCTATAATTTCGCTCAAATCATCTGTAAGAGTGTCAAAATCATACCCATTCCAAGGTTGTGAAGATTTTCCGAAACCTCTTCTGTCGTAGGCAATTACTCTGAAATTGTTTTGTACTAAAAACTCAATTTGGTATTCCCACATTTCGTTAGACAACGGCCATCCGTGAATCAGGATTACGGGTTTGCCTTTACCGTAATCTTTTACATAAAGTTTTACGTTTTGAGCGGTTTCTATATATTTATCTGTATTGTGATGTCTGATATCAAAATCGTGATCTCTTAGAGATGGACTGGCATTCATTACACTGTTTTCCATTTGCTATAATTTTAATGTTACTTTCAATTACAAGTCAAGTAAAATTAGAATTGTAGTCCAAAAAAATGGTTATAGAATTATAGTACTTCATTACAAAATTAATAGGTTTGCATGTAAAGCTTAATTTAGAATAAAATGGATTTAACTTGGAGTGAATTTGAAAGAACCGATATGCGAATTGGGACTATTGTGGAGGTAAATGATTTTCCAGAAGCCAAAAAACCGGCTTTTCAGCTTACAATTGATTTCGGTCCAGAAATCGGAATCCGAAAATCATCGGCTCAAATTACCAAACGATATAAAAAAGAAGATTTGGTAAACCGACAGATTGTATCAGTAGTAAATTTCCCAAAGAAACAAATCGGGAAATTTATGAGCGAGTGCCTTGTTTTGGGAGCAGTAGGCGAGGAGGGAGACGTAATTTTATTAGCGCCTGATTTTAAAATTCCAAACGGACTTAGGATTGGGTAGTTTTTTGTTAGCGGTCAGGGGTCAGTTTTTTACCGTTTATTACAGCACTAAACATTGATTGCTTTTTTTATTTTAAAAGTGATTACTAATAAGCTGAATAAAACTCTAAAAACTGACCACTGATTACTGTTCACTAACTTATTTTAGAAATAAATTCTCGTAAAATACGTTGGCCTTCTTCCCAATATTTCAAATCAGAATCAGAGTTGATGTGACCCTGTTTTCCCACGTTTATAAAATCACTTCCCCAAGCTTCTGCAAAGTGTTTTTTCCTTTCGAAAGAAGCATAAGGATCATTTTCGCTCGCAACAACCACCGACGGAAAAGGTAATTTGTACACAGGCATTGGCGCGAAATTCCGAATGCTTTCTGGCGTGTGTTGGGGTGAATCTACATCTGCGGGAGCTACAAGAAAAGCGCCTATAATGCTTTGGTTGGAATTTTTTGCTGCCCAATGCAAAACCAAAGAAACAGCCAGACTATGAGCCACTAAAATAGTGGGTTTGTTAAGGTTTAAAATATGTTCGTTCAATCGCGTAATCCAATCTTCTCTAATAGGTTCGTCCCAATTGTCCTGTACAATACGAATTGAATTTTCAAATTTTTTATGCCAGAAAGTCTGCCAGTGTTTTTCGCCCGAATTTCCAAGTCCGGGTAAAATTAAAAGTTGTGTCTCCATTGCCGTGGATTTTTATTTAGTGATTTATTTTTTACTTTCTTTCAGAATTCGGTTTACTTCGTTCACCAAAAGAGGAAAAGCTGGTTCTGTCATTCCGTGGTTGTAACCGTCTAATTCGTAAAGTTTAGTCTGTGTATGGCCAACCAATTTCATCATTCTTGCCAAGTAGGCATTTTCTTCATAGCGCCCAAGCATTTCCAATTCACGGTCTCCGGTAATTAATAACAAGGGAGGGGCATCTGCACGAACGTGATACAAAGGAGCGAATTCATCAATTGTTGGCTGTTTTTCTGGAATTCCCTTTTCTCTTCTTATTTCGAAGTGTGTGATGCATTGGCTGCTAAATGGTATAAGGCCGGCAATTTGATTGGCATCAATGTTTTCTTTTTGAAGCCATTTTTTCTCTAAGCCAATCATCAGGCCTAGATAAGCTCCCGCAGAATGTCCAGAAACAAAAATCTTTGTTTTGTCTCCACCGTAATTTGCTATATTGTTAAACGTCCAAGCAACAGCCGCCGCTGCATCCTCGATTGCTTTTGCCGCTTTTGCTTTAGGAGACAATCTGTAGTTTACGCCAATAATCGCAAAACCTTTATTTTTTAAAGCCTCAGGAATTTCTTTGTTTCCTCCGGTTAGTCCGCCGCCATGAAACCAGACAATTGTAGCAAATCCAGTTTTGTTCTTTGGATAATAAATATCGAGCACACATCTTTCATTGATATACTTGTCAGATTTGTTTGCAGATGCGCCGTAATATTGAATGTTGCTTTTTGTTTCGTATTCTAGATTTTGGGCAACTAGTGAAAATGCAAAGAGAAAGAAACTTAGTAGAAGGATTAATTTTTTCATTTTTTTTGGAAGTTGAGAGTTATGCGCTATAAGAGCGAAATACAAGATATAAAATATCCTAAAATAGTAAACGATGTTTAACATCTAACCCGTAACTTTTAACTCTTAAGCAAACTAAAATTAAAAAAAAAGCCCAAAATGCGGAACAATTTGGACTTGTGCTTTTTCAAGTTATGTTTGATTATATATCGTCAAAATCGATGTCAGTAAAGCTTGATCTTGGGCTTTCAATCTTATCTGAAGTGTATTCTTTTTTGAAATCTTTTTGATGTCTTTCAGAAATTACTTCCTCTCCTTTGTGGTTTAAAACATATGAAGTCATTTCTTCCAATATTTCTGCAAAGGCACTAAAATCTTCTTTGTATAAGTAAATTTTGTGTTTTTTGAAGTGAAACGAACCATCCTCTTCTGTAAATTTTTTGCTTTCGGTAATCGTGATATAATAATCGTCAGCTTTAGTTGCTCTTACATCAAAGAAATAAGTTCTTCTTCCGGCTCGTAATACTTTAGAAAAAATCTCTTCTTTTTCTAACATGTCATTTTCTCTCATAATACGTTCTATCATTATTTTGGAATTAATAGTAATCAAAAATCATAAAAAAATATCTATTACGCAACAATTAAAGTAATTCTTTTTCCGAAAGTTGTTTTAAATATAACGATGCATAATAACCCTCCTGATTTATTAATTGATTATGAGTGCCTTGTTGAATTATCTTACCGTCTTCGAGAATGATAATTTTGTCTGCATTCTTAGCCGATGAAACCCTGTGGCTTACAATTATTGTGGTTTTGTCTTTGCAGATTTCAAATAAATTATTCAAAATAGTTTCTTCTGTTTCGGTGTCTACCGCCGATAAACAGTCATCGAACAAAAGAATCTCTGGGTTTTTGATAATCGCTCTTGCGATAGAAACTCTCTGTTTCTGCCCGCCCGAGAGCGTAATTCCTCTCTCTCCTAAAATAGTGTCGTATTGTTTGTTGAAAGCAATGATATTATCGTGTACTACGGCATTTTTGGCTGCTTGCATGACTTCTTCATCAGTGGCTTCCTGATTTCCGAATTTGATGTTGTTTTTGATTGTATCTGAAAACAGAAAAGCATCCTGAGGAACAATGCCGATACTGTTGCGAAGATTATTTAGGTTCAAGCTGCTGATCTCGTTTTCATCAATTAGGATTTGACCTTTTGTTACATCATACAATCTGGAAATTAATGAAAGTATGGTCGACTTGCCAGAACCTGTTTTTCCAAGAATCGCCAGTGTTTCTCCTTTTTTAATTGTAAAAGAAACATTCTGAAGCGCTTCTATATTGGTGTCGCTGTACGTATAGCTTACATTTTCAAAAGTGATGGTTCCTTTTATCTCGGAGCGGTTTTCGTTTTTGTTTTTGATTTCGGGTTCGATTTTTAAAAATTCATTCAAACGTTTTTGAGAAGCTTCTGCTTCCTGAACCATAGACGAAACCCAGCCCAGAGAAGCCACGGGCCACGTTAGCATATTGACATATAATATAAATTCTGCAATCGTTCCGATGTTCGGAATCGTTCCGTTTATGTACATAACGCCTCCAAAATAAATAACAACCAAGTTGCTGATTCCGATAAGTGCAATCATCAACGGACCAAAAAGAGACTGTACTTTGGCTAAATCAAGGCTTTTGCTTTTGCTTTCTTCTGCAAGAGCCACCATATTATTCTGATGTTGGTTTTCTAATGAATAGGCTTTGATTACGCGGATTCCGGAAAATATTTCCTGTGTAAAACTCGAAACTTTCGACAAATATTGCTGGAAAGTGGTGCTTCTTTTATTGATTTCAGAACTCAGTCTAAAAATGCAATAGGAAAGAATCGGCAGGGGCAAAATAGTGTACAAAGTAAGCAATGGCGAAACACTGTACATAAACAAAATCACAATGATGAAGCGAATTGCTGTGTTAATGGTGTACATGACGGCTGGACCAACGTACATACGAACCTTAGAAACGTCTTCGCTGATTCTGTTCATCAAATCGCCGGTGCGGTTTTGCTTATAGAAATTCTGAGATAATGTCTCATATTGCCTGAAAACTTCATTTTTTAAATCAAATTCGATATGGCGTGACATTACAATCAAAGTCTGACGCATCAAGAAAGTCAGGAAACCTGCGACTATCGTAGTGCCGATGATTAGCAGCACGTTATGAATCAATTCGTTTTGAAAAAGAGCGGTGGCCGTCAAAGAAGATTGTTCTGCAGGAGATAGTTTGTCAAACCTCTCTATGGCATCAAAAGACTTGCTTACTAGCTTTGGAGTAAACAAAGAGAAAATTTGTGCGATAATGGTTATTAAAATCCCTAACGAAAAACTGTATTTATATTTTATGAAATATTTGTTTAAATAGCTTAGTTCTTTCATTTTTTTAAGAAATCTTCTGTTGAAACTAATTGGTTTTTCTGTAAAACATTGCATTAAAATGAATGTAAAACACAATTTGGTTAAAACAAAACGATTGTTATATTGTTATTTTATAGATAAAAAATTAGCACATGTGTATTTTTTAATTATGTTTGAGTTGTCTTTTTGACAAATTCATAATTTTAACAAATAAAACAGCAGCACTATGGATGCAACTTTTGCAACTGGAAAGGAACTTCAAAAAATGGATCCTGTTTTTGGTCAGTTATCTTTTGATGATCACGAACAAATTGTATTTTGCAACGACAAAGATACGGGTTTAAAAGCAATTATTGGTATTCATAATTCGGTTATGGGGCCAGCTTTGGGAGGAACCAGAATGTGGAATTACAATACTGAATGGGAAGCTTTAAACGATGTTTTGCGTCTTTCTCGAGGTATGACATATAAATCAGCCATTACCGGACTTAATATCGGAGGTGGGAAAGCAGTTATTATTGGTGATGCTAAAACTCAGAAAACGCCTGAACTGATGCGTAAGTTTGGTGAATTTGTTCATTCGCTTAGCGGAAGATATATTACTGCTGAAGATGTTGGAATGGAAACCAAAGATATGGACACGGTAAGAGATGTGACTCCTTACGTTACCGGAATTTCTGAAGAAAGAGGGGGTTCTGGAAATCCGTCTCCAATTACCGCTTACGGAGTTTATTTGGGTATGAAAGCGGCTGCAAAAAGCCAGTTTGGTTCTGATGCTTTGGACGGAAAAAAGGTGTTGGTTCAAGGTATTGGTCATGTGGGAGAAACTTTAGTTGAATATTTAACTAAGGAAGGAGCTCAAGTGACTATTTCGGATATCAACGAAGAAAAATTATATCAGGTTGCTTCAAAATACAACGCAACAATTTATACTGGCGAAGATTTGTATGCTGCAGATGTAGATATTTACGCTCCTTGTGCTATGGGTGCTACAATTAATGATGCTACTGTAGATAAGATTAAAGCGAAGGTAATTGCGGGTGCTGCCAACAACCAGTTGGCAGACGAAAATGTTCACGGTGCAAGATTACAAGAAAGGGGAATTTTATACGCTCCAGATTTCTTGATTAATGCCGGTGGAATCATCAATGTTTATGCTGAATTGGCAAATTATGGCAAAGCTGAAATTATGGCTAAAACAGAAAATATCTATAATACAACTTTAGAAATTATTGATTTTGCAGCCAAAAACAATATTACAACACATAAAGCGGCACTTACTATTGCCCAAAACAGAATCGATCAAAGAAGAATCGAGAATGCGGCTAAGTAATTAGAAGTGGTCAGTGTTCACTTTTTTAGTGTTCAATCTTAGAATCTCAGTTTACAGTTTAATCTGTAACTGAGATTTTTTTTGGGCATGTTTGGCACTGCTCACTAAACACTGCTCAATGACCACTATAGATAGAGACTGACCACTAAATTCTGAAAACTGACCACTAAAAGGACGACTTTTTTGCGAATTAATTTTAAAATAAACTTCAAAAGTTATACTTTTGCAAACTAATTTTTAAATGTTCTTACAAGGTGGTAAATAGAAGACATATACGCGTTAAGGTAATGCAGGCCATTTATGCAATGCATCAAAGCGGTTCTGATAATATGGAAAAAGAAGAGAAATTTCTTTTTTATAGCATAGACAATATTCAGGACTTGTATCTAGTAATGCTTTCGTCATTGATTGAAATATGTAAAAAAGAGTCTGTATTTTTACATCTGTCAAGTAAAAAACATCTTGCAACTGCTGCAGAACGAAATCCAAACGAAAAATTCATCAAAAACAAGATTTTTCAGCTTCTTGCCGAAAGCAACTCTTTGAGTATTGCTTTAGAAAATCGCAAAATCAACAATTGGTCTCTAAATGATGATTATATTTTGCTGCTTTTAAATGATATTAAGGCTAGCGAAGTGTACGCAAAATACATGAGAAACAACGTTAACACTTTTGAAGAAGACCGACAATTTATTATCGATTTGTTTGCAGACGTTATTGTGCCAAATGAAAAATTGTACGAATATCTGGAAGACGATAAATTAACGTGGGTAGACGATATTCCGGTAGTAAATACACATATCATCAAACAATTAAAGGCAATAAAAACTGAAAATCCAGACGATTTTAGAGTTCCTAAGCTTTACAAAGATATTGAAGATAAGGATTTTGCGAAAGATTTGTTTAGAAGAACAGTTTTAAATGAAACTGCTTTTGCAAAAGAATACGAAGACAAAACGCCAAATTGGGATAGTGACCGTATCGCAGAAATAGATACCATTATTTTAAAAATGGCAATCTGTGAGTTTGTGAAATTCCCATCGATTCCGGTAAAAGTAACTCTTAACGAATATTTAGAAATTGCTAAAGAGTATTCTACTCCAAAAAGCAGTATTTTTATCAACGGAATTTTAGATAACCTTGTAAAAGAGCTTACCGCTAATAAAAAGATGTTAAAGACAGGCAGAGGGTTGATGTAAACTCCACAGAAAAGCCGAATTCAAAAAAAATTATATAACACAAAAACAAAGATTATGTCAGAAATAATGAAATTTGCTCCTTATTTGCTAATGTTCGCAGTATTGTATTTCTTTATGATTATGCCTGCTCAAAAAAAGGCTAAAAGAGAAAGAGAATTTGCTCAAGCCTTAAAAGTTGGAGACAAAATTATAACAATAGGAGGAATTCACGGAAAAGTTGCGGAGCTTTCAGAAACTTCGTTAGTAATAGAGACCATGTCTGGAAAGCTGAAAATTGAAAGATCTGCTATTTCTTTAGATAAAACAGCAGCTTTAAACAACGTTAACAATAAAAAGGCGTAACGCTTTTAAATTTTCTAAAAAGATATAAATCCCAAATTCCAAAAAAAAATGGAGTTTGGGATTTTTTTGTTTGTCATGGTCATGAAAAAAATAGCATTTGCTCTTCGACTTTGTTAAGAGTGACAACAGCGTTGGAATTTGGAATTTGGAAAAATGAAATTTGAGAAAAATCACCTGTATTTGTCATTCAGCCCCACATGATTTAGAATCATCGGAATCACTTTTTCAATCCTTGAAATCTTGGTTTTTTCCTGTTTCGCCGATTCGATATATTCTAAAAACTCATATTGTTTATAAGGTTTGAAGTTTTCGAAAGCTTCTTTTAACGCTGGATTTTGTTCCATCTCCTTGTTGAGCAGTTCAGAAATAATTGCTTCTTTTTTTGAAGGTTTGATGACTTTTCCTTGCTTTTCGTTCTCAATAGCTTCCTGGATATATTCCAGAATGTCTTTTTCGTTTATTTCTGCTTTTGATTTAAAACGCCATTGTCGCAGCGACTTTGTCACTTCTTCTTGGGCGTTGATAAGTTTTTTCTTTTCATCTTTCAAGAAGACGCCATTGTAAAACCAAATCGTAAAATAATCTTTAAAACCGCCTAGGCCAATAACGTTCTTTTTATTCAAAACATAAACAGGCGCTCCCCATTTTACCGTTTCAGTCAGTTCGGTTTTATCAATAATTGATTTGAGAAGAAGGATTTCTTCTTCCCATTGATTCATTTTGTCCCAAACGTGTTTTTTTTCAGACATTGTGTCGACTATTTTTTTCTTTTATTTTTTTCTCCTGCATCAAACATTCCCGGAATTGCAGTTAGTTCAGCAATTTTTACAATAACATCTGTCGCTTTCTGAATGCTTTCTGCTGGTACATATTCATATTTTCCATGGAAATTATGACCGCCAGCAAAAATATTCGGACAAGGCAGTCCCATATACGAAAGCTGCGAACCATCTGTTCCGCCTCGAATAGGTTTGATGATTGGTTTGATGCTTAATTCTCTCATTGCTTTTTCAGCAATATCAACAATATGTTTTACAGGCAAAACCTTTTCTTTCATATTATAATACTGGTCTTTTACTTCTGCAATTACAATGTCTTCTCCAAATTTTTTGGCAAATCTCTTATTGAATTGTTTCGTCAGCTTATGAATTAGTTCTTTTCGCTTTTCGAACTTCTTTTTGTTGTGATCGCGGATAATCAATTCTAAAACGGTTTCCTCGATATTTCCTTTGATGTGGTGAACGTGGAAAAATCCTTCGTAACCTTTAGTTTCCTGAGGTGTTTCTCCTTTTGGAAGCTCGTTGATAAATTCATTTGCTAAAAGCATCGAATTGATCATTTTTCCTTTTGCATACCCTGGATGCACGCTTTTTCCTTTAAAAGTGATTTTCGCTCCAGCAGCATTAAAATTTTCATATTCTAATTCGCCAATTTGGCTTCCGTCCATGGTATAAGCCCATTGCGCTCCAAATTTTTCTACATCAAAATGATGTGCGCCACGACCGATTTCTTCGTCTGGCGTAAATCCGATTCTGATTTTTCCATGTTTAATTTCAGGATGCTGAATTAAATATTCCATTGCCGAAACAATTTCTGTGATTCCGGCTTTGTCATCGGCGCCCAAAAGAGTTGTTCCGTCAGTAGTAATGATGGTTTGTCCTTTGTATTGAAGTAAATCTTTAAAATAGTTTGGAGATAGGATAATATTTTTCTCTGCATTCAAGACAATATCCTTTCCGTCGTAATTCTCAACAATTTGAGGTTTCACATTTGCGCCGCTAAAGTCTGGTGAAGTATCAAAATGAGAAATAAATCCAATTGTAGGCACTTCGTGATCAACATTGCTTGGCAGCGTGGCCATGATATAAGCTTTATCATCAATAGTTACTTCTTCTAATCCGATTGATTTTAGTTCTTCAACTAACTTATTAGCAAGATTCCATTGTTTTTGAGTACTGGGAGTAGTTTGAGAATTTGGATCCGATTCTGTATCAATTGTTACATAACTGATAAAACGATCTATAATGTGTTGCATTTTTTTGATTTTTTAGCAAATATATAGAAAAATTTTCTGCTGTATAATTTGGCTTCAACCTCTTGAAAATAAAAAGGGATTCTTGAGTGAATCCCTTTTAATTGCTATTTGTGAGTATTTATATGCTTTTAACGCATCTAAAGCCTAGATGGTTGGCAGCCGATCTGATTTCGCCCTTTCCGCGAGTTCCAACCATATAACGAGTGCAATATTGATCTGTACATAAAAATGAACCTCCACGGTGTACACGTTTTATTTCTGCTGGGTCATTGGGGTCGTAATAAGCATCAGGCCCCTTTGGATTTTTTGTCGTTTTGCCGCTTTCAGCCAGCGACTTGTAATAGTCAACGCTGTACCAATCGTTTACCCATTCCCAAACATTGCCCGCCATATCGTAGAGGCCGTAAGCGTTTGGAGCATATTGACCAGTAGGTGCAATTCCTTTAAAGCCGTCTTCACCCGTATCACCATCTTTTATAGGGAAATGTCCTTGGTAGATATTCGCCTGAAATTTTCCTTTTGGTTTTAAATCATTTCCCCAAGCATAGAGGTTTCCTGTTTTGCCGCCGCGCGCTGCAAATTCCCATTCGGCTTCGGTTGGGAGTCTTTTTCCTGCCCATTTTGCGTAAGCGGCAGCATCTTCGTACACAACATGAACCACTGGATATTTTTCTTTTCCTTTAATGGTACTCTGAGGTCCATCGGGATGTCTCCAGTCTGTACCAGGCTCGTAACGCCACCATTGCAGAAAATTATTCAAATTAACGGCCGATGGAGTAGGAGTAAATACAACAGAACCCGTCACTAAATCTTCTTCATTTGCAGTTGGAAATTCTTCCTTAGTAGGTTTTTGTTCGGCTACGGTTATATAACCAGTCGCTTTTACAAATTTTTCAAACTCTTCGTTGGTAACTTCCGTCTGATCCATATAAAACCCATCAACATGCACCCTATGGATCGGAGCTGCATCTTTGGTAACGCCTTTTATGCTGCACAAGCTTTCATCTTCAACATTGCTTCCCATCGAAAATTCACCGCCTGGTATCCACACCATTCCTTCTGGATTTTTGCCGGCGGGTTTAAACTTATTTTCAACGGTAGGCTTGAAATCAGAACTAGCTGCAGTATTCGGAACATCGTTGCATTCCATCGCAACTGTTTCTTTTTTAGGATTCGAAAGTTTAGTAAAGCTATAAGCGATTGAAATAGCGGAAATTGTGAGTAAACCGAAAATCCATATGATTTTGTTTTTCATGGCAATTGTTTTTTGGTCTGGTACTGGTTGTCAAAAAGAATGCGCTAAAATTATAAAAATTAATTTTAATATTATAGTAATTCCATAGGGTTAATAAATTATTTGTCTTTTTCAACCAAAACAACTTCATATTTGTTCTTTCCATCCACTTGAACTGGCTGGTAGTAGGTTTCTCCAAATTTGATGTATTTTACGTCTCCAATGGTAACCTCTTCGCCGCCTTCTGGTAGATTATCTACTAAAGTTCCTGCCGTTGGAGGAACGACTTTGTAGTTGTTTCCGTCTTTTTCGTAAAATGTTCCACCGTAGTAGTAATTATTCACAGTTCCGGTATTGACAGTTTGAGCGCCACTCGGAATATTATTTACGGTTCCGCCAACTGGAGCTGGCACCACTTGGTAACCTCCGTTGTTTGGAGCATACCAATTTCCTTGATCGTAATGATATTGCGTATTTTCGACGCTCACCACGATGGCGGTTACTGCGAGGGTCGTAACAAAAAATCCCCATGGATGCCAAACCGGCCCCCAATAAAACGGACGATAAGGATGATAATAATAAGGATGATATCCGTAATAACGGTAACCTCCATACACATACGGAGGACGTGCGTAAACGACAGTATTTCTCCTTACTACAGTATTATGGTTGTTATTGATTGTTATGTCTCTGCTGCGGTCAACATTTCGAGTATTGCTACTGATGTTGGTGTTTCTATTGCCGGTTCTGTTGTTATAGTTTCTATTTGTAGACGTTGCAGGTCTGGCAGCGTTATTATTGGAATTTGAAGGTATCGTAACTCTATTATTAGATGTAGAGGGCCTGTTTGCCTTATTTATAGAAGAATTAGAAGGACGTCTAATACCGCTTCCATTTGAACCAGGTCGTGTTTGAGTGGGTCTTGTTTGAGTGGGTCTTGTTTGAGTGGGTCTGGTATGTGTGTTACCGCCTCTATGGCCTGCTCCTCCGCCAGCTCGACGTTGTGCAAAACTGTCTATTGAAATAAAAAATGTCCCGATAAGACATAATAGCGCTGTTCTTTTTAGTATTTTAGATATGTTTTTCATTTTCAGTGATTTATGTGAATTAAAGTTATGAAAAAAAAGTAATATTGCTTTTGAAATAAAACAAAAAATAAGTTTAAACCTTTTGATTTACAGTGATATATCCCATTGAATCCTAAAACGCCATCCTTGTTCCAGCGGCAATGTTTTGTCTTGAAAACTGAAATAACTCACCTCTGAGGTCAGTTTGTTTTTATGCCCTTTAAAAAACCAGTTAAAAGCCAATGTAGATTCTTCCTGTCTGTTTTCTCTAATAGAATAATCGGGTCTGTACGAAGCGTGTCTGGCGGCCATTTCTAAATGTTTTGGCCACCATTGAAAAATAGTATGAAAAAAATATCCCGCTTGTACATAATAGCCTTTCATTACGGTCATATAATCGCTGTTGTATTTGTCTATTATTTCTTTGTTATGCCATTCGCTCTGCCATGAAAAGCCACGGTACATAAGAGCGGTTTCCAAATTCCATTGGTTGACTCTGTACTGTCCGGGCAATCCATCTTCAAATCCGTCTAAAGAGCCTCCTCCGGCTTGTGAAAATCTTGTGTACGGACTTCGGTTGGTTATGGCTGAAAAGGCAATAATAGGTGTCGGTTTTTCATGAAATTCTAAATCAGAGCCTTCAAAATCGAGAAATCGTCCTAAGAAATTCCATTGTGCTCTTCCAAAATACATCAGGTTGCCGTCGTCATTAGAAGTGCTTCCACGTCCGGTTCCTGTTAAAGCGGCAAACCAGTAATTAAAATCGGCTATGCCTTTGCCTTTCAAATGACCATAAATTTCGACTCCTAATTGTCTATCAACGGTAAAAGGTCTGTTTATGAGTGATCGTTCCACCATTTGTTGTTCGCCACTGCTGATAAAACGTTCGCGACTAAATTCTGTTTTCCATTGTCCTACTTTAAAATTCAGAAAATCCCATTTTTCAATCATTATCCTAAAATCAAGTAAATTGGACTGGCTCAATTCATATTCCCAATAATATTTAAGCCATGGCTCAAAAGCATGCCCGCCAATTTTTAACCTGGCGCGGTTTATTTTGAAAGTAGTTTTAGCATCTTGACTATAATCATCGTAAGTTAAAGGATCTGTATCATAAGGAGTAGAAAAACGAAATTGCAGTCTGCTTTGTAATTGAAATAGAAATTTGTTGTCCCGGGTTTGCAGTTCAAATCCTTTTTCTCCATATCGAACACTCATTATTTTAGAAGTATCTTTTTCTTCTTGGGAGGTTCCTTTCAAGCTAATTGCCAACAAAAGCATTAAAAGCAGTATTCTGGATTTGTTGATTATTTTGTTTTCTTTATACATATTAAGATTGTGGTTTGTATAAAAACTTGTCTAATTATTTCAAAATTAAATAATTAATATCGGAGCAATGATTCCTGAAAAGCTCGAAGTTGTTTCATTTTATAACTTGCAACCTCTTATTTATTTGTTTTTTGTAAAAAAGCACCTTTTTAAACTATAATATCTAAATTTGCAGCCAAAATAACAACAACACAACTCTTATGTATAAATTGATAATTCGTCCGATACTTTTCTGTTTTGATCCCGAAAAAGTGCATTATTTTACATTTTCATTCGTTAAATTCATTTCAAAAATTCCAGGTGTTTCGGCAATTATTAGGTCAATTTATGAAGTAAAAGACGTTCGACTAGAAAGAGAAGTTTTCGGAATCAAATTCAAGAATCCGGTTGGACTTGCCGCAGGATTTGATAAAGATGCCAAGCTTTATAAAGAATTGGGAGATTTTGGTTTTGGTTTTATCGAAATCGGAACAGTAACGCCAGTTGGACAAGAAGGAAATCCTAAAAAACGTTTATTCCGTTTAAAAGAAGATCAGGCAATTATTAACCGAATGGGATTTAATAACGGCGGTGTTCTAGAGGCGGTTGAGCGCTTGAAGAAAAATTCAGGGGTTTTAATTGGCGGAAACATCGGAAAAAACAAAGTAACCGATAACGACGATGCGGTCAAGGATTATATCATCTGTTTTGATGCTTTGTACCATCATGTTGATTATTTTGTGGTGAATGTAAGTTCGCCAAACACCCCGAATCTAAGAGCATTGCAAGACAAAGAACCTTTGACGGCTTTGTTGCAGACTTTGCAGGACAGAAATGTCGATAAACAAAAAAGCAGCACGCAAAAAGCAAAACCGATTTTACTTAAAATTGCTCCAGATCTTACAGACGAACAATTGTTGGATATTATAGATATTGTAAAAACAACACAAATTGCAGGTGTCATTGCAACCAATACTACAATTTCTAGAGAAGGTCTGCAGTCGTCGAACCAAACAGAAACTGGAGGTTTGTCTGGAAAACCATTAACAAGACGTTCTACAGAAGTCATTCGTTTTCTTTCGGAAAAAAGCAATAAGGCATTCCCGATTATTGGAGTGGGAGGAATTCATTCTGCAGACGATGCTATAGAAAAATTAAACGCAGGAGCTAGTTTGGTTCAATTGTACACTGGTTTTATTTATGAAGGTCCGGCTTTGATAAAAGCAATCAACAAAAAAATCTTAAAGCAAAACGCTTAAAACTCTTTAAGGCAATTGCAGCAAAAGTGCCTGAACAATAAGTCCTGTAATAATAGCAGCTCCAAAACTGATTAGCGTTCCGATTAAAACATATTCAGTCAATTTGCGGTCTTTTGCTTCTTTTAAGTCCCCAAATCTGAAAATTGATTTGGCGGCAAGCAAGAAACCAATCGCTTCAAAGTGATTGGTTATGATAAATCCGAAAACGAATAATCGTTCTAAAATACCAATATAATTTCCAGCAGCTATCAGAGAGTTATCCTGATGGCTGTTTTGGCTTTCGGGTGCCCACATAGAAATAATGGTTTTTATAAATATCGATGTCGGTTTAGTAAGAAGCAAAATTCCGGTTAAGAAAACCCAGAATTCATCGTTTGCCCAAAAATTAGGAATACTTTCTTTTTCGTATAAAAGTGCAATGCCAATCAAAACAAGAACATGTGCTATTTGGTCAACTACAAACCAAGTTCGTTTTGTTTTGCTTTTCTGGAAATTCAATTTGATTAAATCGATTATTCCGTGTGTAACAGCAATTAAAATTGCATAAGGAATAAAACTGATTTCTCCAGCCAAAATTGCGGCCAAGATGCCATGAAGCAAAATATGAATGTATAAATAAACACTTTTGTGCTTTTTATGTTCTTTATCAATAACCCACTTATTAGGTTGCCAAATAAAATCGCCTAATAAATGCGCCAGAAACAGTTTTAAAAATAAAATCATTTGGTTGTATATTGTTTTATCTGTTTTCTAAAGTAAGAGTCTAAATCCATAACAAGTTCAAAATGGGCTCGTTTCTGTCTTCTGCTCACAGCAGCTTGATTAATGCCCAATTTTTGTCCCAGTTCTTCCTGTGATAAAGAAGGATTTTCTATTGCTGCCACTGCAAACTCGGCAGCTTGTACCAGCCAGTTATCCATAAATGTCAAAGCCAGCCTTATCATTAAATTCATTTTTTCGTCAATAGCAGAATCGCCTGTTCTTAATGCCAAATTGACTTTTTGTTTTTTTAAAGTCTCAAAAAGTTCTCCCGAATTGATAAATGCAGGGCCGTTGCTTTCAGATATTTTTTCGGCATCATGAGTCTTGTCTCCAAAACCAATACTCATTCTGGCATCATACTTTAAGGTTCTTAAATGCGCTTTTATCAGAACAGCGGTTATGAAGGAATCTTCGGGATTTCTGATTTCAACCTGAAATTCGTCTCCCCTGTAAATTTCCCATTGACTTGGAGTAGCCCCAAATTTGGCTAAGATTTTTTTAAGGCCTTCTACCCAATGTTCAGATTGTTGTCTTGAACCAATGATGTCTCCTGTAATTACGCTTGTCATAATCAAATATAAATAAAAAATTATAAACATTATATTACAAATATAAGTAATCTTTTTTAATATTACGTTTTTGTGTAATATTTTGTTTTATTACATATTTGTGTAATTTTTAGTGATATTACAGCAATGAATACTCTTTCAGATACTAAAAATTGTCTTTTATTTTCCTAAAAAAGGAACTAACTTAGCATTTGTTAAAGAGTAAGTTTTGAATAAAGAAATCAAGATTATCGAATGTCCTCGCGATGCCATGCAGGGCATAAAGACGTTTATACCTACAAAAAATAAGGTTGCTTACCTGCAAGCCTTGCTTAGAGTGGGTTTTGATACAATTGATTTTGGAAGTTTTGTATCTCCAAAAGCGATTCCGCAAATGCAAGATACAGCTGAGGTGCTTTCACAGTTAGATCTTTCACAAACTTCGAGCAAGCTTCTTGCTATAATTGCCAATACGCAAGGTGCTGCACAGGCATCAGAGCATGAGCCGATTCAGTATTTGGGTTTTCCTTTTTCTATTTCTGAGAATTTCCAGATGCGTAATACGCACAAAACTATTGCCGAATCTTTGGTGACATTGACCGAAATTCTGGAAATCGCCGATAAAAAGAACAAGGAAGTTGTGACCTATCTTTCAATGGGTTTTGGTAATCCTTACGGAGATCCTTGGAATGTCGAAATTGTTGGCGAATGGACACAAAAATTGGCAGGAATGGGGGTGAAAATTTTATCGCTTTCTGATACTATTGGCAGTTCTACACCAGAGGCAATTACCTATTTGTTTTCAGATTTGATTCCGAAATACCCTGAAATTGAGTTCGGTGCACATCTTCACACGACTCCCGACAGTTGGTTCGAGAAAATTGATGCAGCGGCAAAGGCTGGTTGCAAACGTTTTGACGGCGCAATTCAAGGTTTTGGAGGCTGTCCGATGGCAACAGATAAATTGACCGGCAATATGCCTACAGAAAAACTGATTTCGTATTTTACTGCCAATAAAAAAATAACCGGACTTAATTCCTTAAGTTTTGAAAGCGCTTATAATGAAGCCTCAAAATTGTTTGGGAAGTTTCATTGAAAATAAAAATCAATAGTACAGATTTCTAAACGGGACTGATTTTTTTTAAGCATAAACCTTACTACACTTAGAAAATTTCATTAAAAATTGACTATATTTACTATACCCAGATAATAATAACCTATGACATTGAGTTTTAAATTATTGTCAACCCTAGTATTTTGTCATGAAATCAACCTTCATACACAGAATTTCACAAATTATATTATCAGCCTTTTTTCTTTTTTCCTGTTCAAGCGATTTAGATTTTGATCAGGTTGAAGATTTTAAATTAGAGCCCGTTTTTGTGGCAAATCTGGCTTATTTTGATGTTCCTGCCAATAGGTTGGTAAACAATGGGGGCAATCAGATTGCTTATGATGCTCGCGATTTTGATGTTTTTAGGAATAAATTTTTAACAGATCATTTAAAAAAAGCAGCATTTGATGTTGAGATAGAAAATACTATCGAACGAGCTTTTGCTGTCAATATTTTGCTGCTCAGCGCTGATGACAGTGTGCTCGAGACCATACCTTATGTGGTTCCTGCTTACAACGGAAGCGCAAATGTTGTCAAATATCCTACGCAGATTTTTGAAAATCAAAGGCTTGATCTGCTCAAACAAACTGTGAAATTAGGCTTTGTGGTGATTATCACAGCAGGACCTCCTTTAAACCAAAACAGTATTGGAGATCTTAAATTAAAATCAAGTGGAACTGTTTATTTGGAAATAGAATGAGAAAAATATTTCTGACTCTAGCCTTGGTATCACATTTTTGCTGTTTTGCCCAAAATAAGGAAGTGTTGTATAATTTTACTTCTATTCCGCAGTCTTCTTTGGTTAATCCTGGAGCCGATGTTTCGTATAAATATTTTTTCGGATTTCCGGTTTTATCTGGAATTTCTGCTAATCTTGGCTCAAGCGGTTTTGCAGTCTATGATTTGTTTGCCGATAACGGAATCGATTTTAACGATAAAGTTAGAAATGTCATCAATAAATCTTCGAAAAATGACAAGGTAGTAACCAATCAGCAATTGGAATTATTTTCGGGCGGATTTAGGATTGGGGGCAAGGAAAGCCGTTCGTACATTTCTTTCGGACTTTATCAGGAATTTGATTTTTTTATGTATGTTCCTAAAGATCCAGCGCTTTTGGCCTTAGAAGGAAATAGAAATTACATCGGAAAATCATTTAATCTGGGAGATTTAACAGCCAAAGCAGAAATTCTTTCTGTTTTTCATGTCGGTTTTCATAAAAAAGTAAATGATAAATTTGTTTACGGCGGACGTGCAAAAATCTATTCTAGTGGCGCCAATGCAACTTCGACAAAAAATTCGGGTTTTATTTATACAGGTCAGGACACTGGATCTCCAAACATTTATAATCAGATAATATCTTCAAATTTAGAATTGAGAACTTCTGGAATTGCTCGTTTTACGAAAGACGAATACGAAGGAAGTATCGCCAAAGATATTGCACATAATACTTTTTTTAACGGAAGTCTTGGATTAGGTTTAGACATAGGACTTACCTATTACATAAAAAAGAATCTCCAGTTTACGGCTAGTATAATTGATCTTGGCTTTATTAGACAGACTAAAGATATTGAAACTTTAACTTATAAAGGAACTTATCAATATCAGGGGGCAAATCCAGATTTTACGAATCAGAATGATCCGGAGAATATTTTTGACGAATTTGATGCCGCCATTCCACGAGATACTCTTTATAACAAATACACAACCTGGCGACCGACAAAGTTGTATTCTTCTATTCAATATTCATTTGGAGAATCGCGTTCCAACGAAGATTGCGACTGCCTAAAGCGTACTAAAACACGTTACAAAAACGCAGCCGGCTTGCAGCTTTTTGCTATGAATGCGCCAAAAGAACCGCTAACTGCTGTAACAGCTTTTTATCAAAGAAACATTTTCGAAAAATTAGATGTAAAAGCTACTTACACATTTGATGCTTTTTCTAATAAAAATATCGGATTAGGAATATCAGGTACGTTCGGAAAAGTGAATGTTTATGCTCTAGTGAATAATGTTTTAGAATATAAAGATGTTTCAAAAGCTAATAGTATAGCTTTTCAGTTCGGAATTAATTTTGTTTTTCAAGATAATGATGATTAAAGTGGTTTTTGTTTGTGGTTTTTATAGATGAGAATATAGAATTTGGAGTTTGAAGTTTGAATTTGGAGCTTGAAGCTTGAAGTTTGAAATTTGAAGTTTGAAGTTTGAAATTTGAAGTTTGGAATTTGAAGTTTGGAATTTGAAGTTTGGAATTTGAAGTTTGGAATTTGAAGTTTAGAATTTGAAGTTTAGAATTTGAAGTTTAGAATTTGAAGTTTAGAATTTGAAGTTTGGAATTTGGAATTTGAAATTTGAAATTTGGAATTTAAATTTGTAAGCTCTTTCTTGTAAATGCAATTTTATGAAAGGGTAGGTAAACAAGTTGCGAATTTATTCACTATATTTGCACGCAATTCAACTAGAAATTGCATCATGATAGCACACAACTCCAAGATTATCGGCGAAGGTTTAACTTACGACGATGTATTATTAGTACCTAACTACTCGAATGTGCTTCCCCGCGAAGTAAGTATTCAATCAAAATTCTCAAGAAATATTACACTTAATGTTCCGATTGTATCTGCAGCTATGGATACAGTTACCGAAAGCGCAATGGCAATTGCTATGGCACAAGAGGGAGGAATTGGTGTTTTGCATAAAAATATGACTATCGAACAGCAGGCTGCAAAAGTTCGAAAAGTAAAAAGAGCTGAGGCAGGTATGATTATCGATCCAGTAACTTTGCCAATGACTTCTACAATTGCTGACGCTAAGAATGCCATGAAAGAATTCGGAATCGGCGGTATTCCTATCGTTGATGAAAATAGGATCTTAAAAGGAATCGTTACCAATCGTGATTTACGTTTCGAAAAAAATGGAGCCAGACCAATCGCCGAAGTAATGACAAGCCAAAACCTAGTAACTGTTTCTGAAGGAACTTCTTTAGAACAGGCCGAGGTTGTTTTACAAGGTCATAAAATCGAAAAATTACCAGTTGTAAACGAGAAAAACGAATTAGTTGGATTAATCACATTTAGAGATATTACCAAACTGACTCAGAAGCCAATCGCAAACAAAGATTCTTTCGGTCGTTTGAGAGTTGCTGCTGCAATTGGAGTTACTGGAGACGCAGTTTTAAGAGCAGAAGCTTTAGTAAATGCAGGTGTAGATGCCATCATTATCGATACAGCTCACGGACATACAGAAGGGGTAGTGAATACCTTAAAAGAAGTAAAGTCAAAATTCCCTCAAATAGATGTTATCGTTGGGAACATTGCAACACCAGAAGCTGCTAAATATTTGGTAGAAAACGGTGCCGATGGTGTAAAAGTAGGAATAGGACCAGGTTCTATTTGTACGACTCGTATCGTTGCAGGTGTTGGATTTCCTCAGTTCTCAGCAGTTTTAGAAGTTGCTGCGGCAATTAAGGGAACTGGAGTTCCAGTAATTGCTGATGGTGGAATTCGTTACACTGGAGATATTCCTAAAGCAATTGCTGCCGGTGCCGACTGTGTAATGTTGGGTTCATTATTGGCAGGAACAAAAGAATCTCCGGGAGAAACTATCATTTTTGAAGGAAGAAAATTCAAGTCTTACCGCGGAATGGGATCTGTTGAAGCAATGCAGACAGGTTCAAAAGACCGTTATTTCCAAGATGTGGAAGATGATGTTAAGAAATTGGTTCCAGAAGGAATTGTTGGACGTGTTCCTTACAAAGGGGAGTTAAATGAAAGTATGCTTCAGTTTATCGGCGGTCTTCGTGCCGGTATGGGGTACTGCGGTTCAAAAGATATTCCGACCTTACAGCAAAGCGGACGTTTCGTAAGAATCACTTCGAGCGGAATCACTGAGAGTCATCCGCATAACGTAACTATTACAAAAGAGGCTCCAAATTACTCTAGATAATTTAGCTTTCAATCATCATAAAAAGGTGTAAGATCAATATTCTTACGCCTTTTGTTTTTTTTGATTGATTTAAAAATAAAAAAAAAGCAACTTATGAGAGGAATAAGCTGCTTTTTTCAAGAAAGAAAGAATTATATCTTTAAAGTGAAGCGGTATTTTTTTCCGTTTCTCTTAATGTTTGATTTTGTAGAATCTCCTGTAAAAATGGTTTTACCTGACGGTCGATTTCAGATTCAGAGATATTCAAAGCTTTCGGGTCAGAAGACAGACTTAACCATGGTTTTGGTCCATCAAAATCATAACTTCCGAAAACAATTACTGGTGTACCTTTTACTTTTACGTTTTCTTTATCTTTCAAAATCCATTCGTCGGCAAATTTGTAAAGGTATTTAGCATCTTTTTCTAATAATCTTAAGCAGGAATGAGAAGCAGGATATCCCGGCAATTCATATTGATGGAAGCCCACTCCGAGTTTGTTTTCGATGTTGAAATTCCATTTTAATTCCCACTCGTCGTTAAAGGTGCTCGTTGTTTTTTCTGCCTTCCAATTAGTAAAAAACAGTCCTGTTGGAGTAGGGTCTTTTTTTCGTCCCATATTGGTTGGTCCGGTACGAACAAGTTCTCCATTTTCATAAGCGGCAAAAGTCTGTGTCGGATACGAAAAAAGGATAATTTTTGACACCTCTTCTAAGGCCGAAACATGCAGCGGAAATGGTAGGTAATAAACCAAATCACCACTGAAATCTGTCGGAATTACAAGAGAATCCAGTTTTTTAAGGCTTGCTTTGTCGGCTCTGTTAATGGCATAAACGATGTCCATTTTACTGCTGTCGGCTTCGTTGGTTTTCAGCCAATCTTTAGATTTTGAAAACTGATAGGAAACAGCCGATTCAGGTTTTTTATATTCAATTGTTTTCTTAGGCTTTTTATCTTCTGTGTTATCTGTTAAGTTTATAGTGTCGCTTTTTTTGCATGAAACCAATAAACCTAACAGTAACAATAATAAGGCGTTTGCTGCGTAATATAACTTTTTCATAGGTCGTGTTTTTTATTATGATAAAGTTATAAACCTGATAGCTGAAAAGGGTTACATAATTTTTTGAATTGGTTTCGGGATTTTCATTTTCAAATCGATGACAGAAAAGAAGACACTTCAAGGTTCCATTGAAGTTTGTTTTTCAAGAGATAATTTTCGTGTCCAGTATTTTTAAAAATTCCTAGTTTTTTAAAGCCTTGTAGATTTTTGTAAATTTCGTCTGTTTCTTGTCTGCTGACGCTTTTGTCTTTTTCTCCGTAAAGTAATAAGGTGGGACATTTTATTTTTTTTGCATATTCTGAGGGGCTATGACTAAATCCCCAAAAGCCATTTTGTATGCCTCCCCAAAAAAGCAAAATACCAGCCATTGGAAAAGTAGGGGCATTCATTTTCTTAAATCTGGCGCAAACCGTTTGGTACATCGAACCAAAAGGGCATTCTATAATTATTCCTTTTGGATCTATAGAATTGTCATTAAGGCATTTCATTATGGCAACCGCTCCCATAGAAGATCCAAATAGGTAAATATTCTTTTCTCCTGTAGATGAAACGTAATCAAAACAGGTTTTGACTTCTAATGATTCCTTAAAGCCGATTGTTGTCTGGTTTCCTTCAGAGTTACCGCTTCCCATAAAATCTACCAGCAATGTACTATAACCTAATTTTAAAAATTCATCAGAACGTTCGATTAAAGATGATTTTTCCGATCCATATCCATGAAATAAAATAACTGTACCTTTTGAATTTCGATTTCTAATCAGCCAGCATTCTATTTCTTTATTACTCTTAAGTTTTAAAGTTTGATATTTCTGAGAAGGAAATTTTGAATTTTGAGGTTTAGGGTTATTAACTCCAAAAAAGAGAGTAGATGCTTTTTGAAAAGAAGAAAGTTTTTCTGGGCTTTGAGTTTTCTTAGATCTGGCTTCTGCAAAGTGAGTAAATTTATAGGCATGGAAGAAGGCAATACCGTTCATGATTATGAAAATGAATAGTACTATCTTAAAGTATTTATTTCGGAATAGTTTCATTTTTTATGCAATAATTTAGACAATGGCTAATTGAGTTTTTTTTGGAAAGCGTAAAAAATTACATCTCTAGTTTAAAAGCTTCCCCCTCTACAAAAAATCCTTTCGAAGAAGTTATTTTTATTTTTTGATCTTCGGTATAGCCTAAAGTTTCTCCATTTCTAAAAACAACATTACTATTAATTACGTATGAAATAATGTTGGTAAAGAAATTAAAAAGTTCTCCCAATTCCATAGGAGATTGCAAGACTTCCATTTCCTGTTTTTCAAATTCAGGTAATCCATACGTATACATATAGTTTCCTTGCTCAGATGTTTTGATGCCGATATAAATCCACAAATGAACAGGCGATTTTCCCTGCTGTAAATCATTGATGTTCTCCAAATATTGATTTCTAGGTATCAATAAAGTCTGTTTTCCTTGGTAAACACCTACTGAATTTGTGGTAGAAAGAATAGAACATAATAACTTACTTAATATGGTATATCTTTCTATTTGACTTCCTTGTGAAGACATAACCGAAACGATTGCATGACCGGTGTAGTCTTTTAAATCTTCTTTTGCTGTGTGCCAGTTGTAGGCATATTCAATAGTTGTTGCGATTTCCTCGCCCGGAATTTGCGCCGGAATATATGCTACAGCTACTAACTCATTATTTATTTTAAAAACGGCAGAATTATCGTCTCCAGAAAAATCTGTAATAGACAATCCCCAGAAATTTTTTAGGTTTTCAATTACGATTTCTATGTTGTAATTCTCATTATCAGTAAACAGCGGCATGGCAAGAATTACGCTTTTTTCTTTTTTTTGAGGAGTTTCTTTTTTCTTTAAAAAGTCAAATAATCCCATAATTTAGTTTTGAGTAAGTTGATTTATTTCTGTTGAATTAAGTTCAAAGTGTATTCCAATTGTGTGTCTTTATTTTTCAAAAAATCGTCAAAAGTCTGTATTACCTTGAAATCTGGAATAACGCCTCTTCCAAAAATCTGATTTGACTTTTTAGGAACATCTTGGTTTAAATTAACAATAGAAAATTGTGTTCTGATTTTAGTATTCGGCAATTCATATTCAATAGGAGTGTGGCCGTTATGGCCAAAATAACCGCCCATAGTTTCTTCTCCAATCACAATGGCGTTCGTATTTCCTGCTACGAGCGAAGCAAACAACGAGCCAGCAGAAGCGATTCGAGGACTGATTAAGAGATAAACCTGCCCTTTAAAACTATTTTGGTCTGGCTGGAGCAATTCATTAAATTTTTCATTCTGAAAATAATTGTCATCTTGATTTTCTGTAAATTCTTCTTTTAACTCTTCTTCAAAATCTTTTTTTTCTTCTTGTTTCTTCTGCGGTTCCGTTTCTTCATAAACTAAATATTCTGCAAAGGGAATTTCTAGAAAATTAACGTATGCCGATGCGTTTTCACGAAAAGGTTTCTGTGCTAAATAAGAAAAAGTGACAATATCGTTTGGGTCGGTTCCACCGCCATTATTTCTAACATCTACAATTAAGTTTTTTATCTGATTGTTTTTTGCAAGATATTGAAAACAGCTGTCTAGATATTTTTTGTAAGCTAAATGTTCTTTATGTTTGGCGTTTCGCCCGATTACGAATGTGTGAACAGAAAGAAGCGCTGTATTTCCTGTAATAATTTTAAACGAATATTTGTCTTTGGCGCGATTGTATTGCAAGCTATCTACAGGAAGTGAAAATCGTTTTTTGAAGTTTTCTTTTCGCGTATCATTAGAAACAGCTTTTATGGTTTTTGTCTTTTTTTGCGTCTGATTAGGAAGTGAATATTCGACTATAAAACTCTTGCACGGACCATATTCCATTCGGAAATATTTGGCAAACGAACTTCCGATTCCGATAGATTTTCCAGTTATATTGTAGCCGTCTGTTGTATAGTATTTATAGATTGAATTCAGGATTTTATAAGAGTTAATTCCGTTTATGCTGTGAATTTCAGATCCTAAAGGTAGTTGCTGGTTGTCAAAATTAACGACCAATTTGTTTTCAATAAGTTTTACAGGAAACGGAAAAAAAACATTTCCTGAGGCGTATTTTTTTTCAAAATCAGCGGGAAGCGTTGTGTCATTGTGCAGACTGCCTTCAAAATCGGTAATTTGCAAGATGATTTTATAGAACTCGATAAGTTCTTGTGGTTTATTGATTTGTGTAAACGCCCAGGAATAAACGCTGTCAATCTGTTGTTTGCTTCTGTATTTATAAAGTCCAGAATTTGCTTTTTCTCTTATTTCCTTAAAAATGGTTAAATCCTGCTTGAGTTTTTCTGCCGCTATTTTTTCATTCTGAGAAATCAGGAGAATTGGGAAAAACAGAAAAAATAATAGTTTAGATTTGAGCATTTTAGATCGTTTAGTTAAATCTAAAATACTCAAAAAAACTTTAAATCAGATTTTTTATTTTAGCATGCTGCAATAACATAATAGTTTTAGCGTCTGTTATTTCTCCCGATTCAATCATAGCATAGGCTTCATCAAAAGTAAATTCCAAAACTTCGATGTTTTCTTGTTCAGCATCAAGTCCGCCACCTTCGCTTACTTTCATGCTTTGGTTGTATTCGCCGACAAACAAGTATAAGATTTCTGTTACCGAACCTGGTGACATGTAAGTTTCAATTACCTTTTGAACTTTTGTTAAACGGTATCCGGTTTCTTCTTCTGTTTCGCGGATAATAGCCTGTTCAGCATTTTCTTTATCCAAAAGTCCGGCACAAACTTCGATCATCATTCCGGTTCTGTTTCCGTTTAAATAAGTGGGTAAACGGAATTGCCTTGTTAGAATGACTGTTTTGTTGGAGGAGTTATACAATAAAATTGCAGCTCCGTTTCCGCGGTCGTACACCTCGCGAGTATGCGACTCAACAGGCTGATTCTCTTTTTTATAATTAAAAGTGACCTTGTTTAGTAAGTACCAATTATCAGATAACAACTTGGTTTCTGTGATTTCTATTTCTGGATTTTTTCTCATAAAATTTGTGTCAAAAAAAACGCTCTGATTATCAGAGCGTTTATAATGTATTATTTTGTTATTGTTTGTTTTCTATCTGGACCAACCGATACGATTTTGATTGGCACTTCGATTTCTTTCTCAATAAATTCAATATATTCTTTTAGCTCAATTGGCAATTCATCGTAAGTTGTCAATCCAGTTAAATCTTGTTTCCATCCTTTAAATTCTTTGTAAACAGGAGTAACATTTTCTGGTTCGATGTTATACGGGAAGTGAGAAATGTTTTGTCCTTTGTAGTTGTACTCTGTACAAACTTTTAAGGTTTCAAAACCAGAAAGAACATCACCTTTCATCATCATTAACTGCGTAACTCCGTTAACCTGAACAGCATATTTTAAAGCAACAAGGTCTAACCATCCGCAACGTCTTTGTCTTCCTGTTACAGAACCAAATTCGTTACCAACTCTTGCCATAGTTGCACCCACTTCGTCAAAAAGTTCAGTTGGAAAAGGTCCGCTACCAACACGTGTTACATACGCTTTAAAAATTCCGTAAACCTCTTTGATTTTGTTAGGAGCAATTCCTAAACCTGTACAAGCCCCAGCTGCAGTAGTGTTTGATGAAGTTACAAAAGGGTAAGTTCCAAAATCAACATCTAATAAAGATCCCTGAGCTCCTTCGCAAAGAATAGATTTGCCATCTTTTTGAGCTTGGTGCATGTATTCTTCACTGTCAATAAAATCTAATTTTTTCAATTCTTCGATAGCTTCAAAGAATTCTTTTTCAAGTTCAGCTAGATTGTACTGAATAGCAACATCGTAAAAAGCAATCATCGCTTCGTGTTTGTCTGCCAAAGCTCTGTAACGCTCTTTAAAATCTTCTAATTCAATATCGCCAACACGTAAACCATTTCTACCAGTTTTATCCATATAAGTTGGTCCGATTCCTTTAAGCGTCGAACCAATTTTAGCTTTTCCTTTTGAAGCTTCAGAAGCAGCGTCAAGCAAACGGTGAGTTGGCAAAATTAAATGCGCTTTTCTTGAAATGATCAATTTGCTTTTGATGTCAAGGTTGAATTTCTCTAAACCTTCTATTTCTTTTTGAAAAACTACAGGGTCTATTACAACGCCATTTCCGATGATGTTTACTGAATTCTTATGAAAAATTCCAGAAGGAATCGTTCTTAGTACGTGCTTAATTCCGTCAAATTCTAATGTATGTCCTGCATTTGGTCCTCCTTGAAAACGTGCAATAATATCATAATTTGAGGTAAGAACGTCAACAATTTTTCCTTTACCTTCGTCTCCCCATTGTAATCCTAGTAATAAATCTACGGTCATTCTGTTTTTAATTTGCGTTGGGACAATCTAAGCTGTCCTACTGATTGTAGTTAATTTTTCTTTTTTTTTAATTTTTGAAAAGTCTATAAAAAGACTATGAATTTGAGTTTTGCTTTTTGTTTCCGTAGAAATAAAGCGAGTGATTTGTAATTTCGATATCAAAAATTTCTTCGATAGTCTTTTTGATGGTTTGAATTCTTGGGTCACAAAATTCAATTACCTCACCAGAATCTGTCATAATGATGTGATCGTGCTGTTTATCAAAATATGATTTTTCGTAGTAAGCTTGATTCTGCCCAAATTGATGTTTTCTAACCAAAGCGCAGTCCAACAATAACTCAATCGTGTTGTAAAGCGTAGCCCTGCTCACACGATAGTTTTTGTTTTTCATTTTGATATAAAGGTTTTCTATGTCAAAATGTTCCTCGCTGTCGTAAATTTCCTGAAGTATAGCATAACGCTCAGGAGTTTTGCGATGCCCTTTTTGTTCAAGATACATTGTAAAAACATTTTTTACAATTTCTTGATTCTTAGTGTTGTCAGTTGAAATGAGTGTCATATCCTGCAAAGATAATTTTTTATTTTTAATCAATAAAAGTTTCGGGTTTAAAGTTTAGTTATAAAACCCTTATAGAAAGCTTAAAAAGTTAGGTTCTGTATTCTCTGGTCACTTTATCAACTCCGTCAATTTTCTTGATTGCATTAATCATTTTCTTCAATATGGTATTGTTTTTCACAATTACGGCAATTTGTCCGTGAAAAATTCCAGCATCGGTACTGAGCGAAATGCTCTGGATATTGACGCTCATATTATTCGAAATAACTCTCGTCAACTGATTTGTAAGTCCCAAAACATCCATTCCTGTAATATTGATGATCGCTTTGAATTCTTCCTGTGACGAGTCGATCCATTTGGCGCTCATGATTCTGTACGCATAATTAGACTGCATTCCGATAGCGTTTGGACAATCTTTTTTGTGCACTTTAATTCCTTCATTAATGGTCACAAAACCAAAAACATCATCACCAGGAATTGGGTTGCAGCATTGCGAAAGTTTATAATCGAGTTTGTCATGTTCGGTTCCAAAAACCAGCATGTCGTAATTGCTGCTGATAACTGGTTTGTGAATGTCTTCTGCCGCAGTGGTGTCTTTATTTCGTTTAATTTTATTCTTAAAGAAGTTAATAAACGAATTGCTTTTTTGGGCGGCATAATCTTTTAGCTGCTGATTTTCAATTGCTCCGATTCCGACCCTGTAAAATAAATCTAAACTGGTCTTTAATTTAAAAAAGTTAACAAGCTCGTTTGTTACTTGCTCGTTGAGTGTGATTTTTAAATGTTTTAATTTACGGGTAAGCAATTCTTTTCCTTCTTCGCCGATTTTCTTGGTGTTCTCGTTAAGAACATTTTTAATCTTATTTTTAGCTCGTGAAGTCGTAACATATTCCAGCCAGTTTACGGTTGGTTTCTGATTTGGCGAGGTGATTACTTCTACCTGATCGCCGCTTTTTAATTCGTGGTTTAAAGGGACTAATCTTCCATTTACACGAGTTCCGCGCGTTTTGATTCCGATTTCCGAGTGAATGCTGAAAGCAAAATCAAGAGAAGTTGCGCCCTTCGGCAATGATTTGATTTCTCCTTTTGGGGTAAAGACAAAGATTTCTTTAGAATACAAATTCATTTTAAAATCTTCCACGAAATCAACTGCGTTTGTTTCAGGATTTTCTAAAGCTTCACGCAGCAGATTCAACCAGGTATCTAAACCGCTTTCTTCGGTAGCGCCATTTTTGTATTTATAGTGTGCGGCATAACCTTTTTCGGCAATTTCGTCCATACGTTCACTTCGAACCTGCACTTCGACCCAACGTCCTTTTGGTCCCATTACGGTAATATGAAGTGCTTCATAACCAGTAGATTTTGGCGACGAAATCCAATCTCTTAAGCGGCTTGGGCTCGGTCTATAATGGTCGGTAACAATAGAATATATTTTCCAAGCTATGAATTTTTCGTCGTGCGGATCGGCTTTGTAAACAATTCGAAGTGCAAATTTGTCATAAACTTCATCGAAGCTTACGTTTTGTGCACGCATTTTTCTACGGATGGAATAAATAGACTTAGGACGTCCTTTGATGATATAATCTATATTTTCATGATCAAGAGATTTTTTCAAAACCTCCGAAATATCTTTTATATACGCATCCTGCTGTTCTTTTGTTTCACGAATTTTACTTACGATGTCTTCGTAAACAGCGGGTTCTGTGTATTTTAAGCCTAAGTCTTCTAGTTTGGTTTTAATATTGTAAAGCCCCAAACGATGGGCTAGAGGAGCGTAAATGTATAAAGTTTCAGATGCGATTTTGGTCTGTTTGTATTCCGCCATCGAATCCATGGTCTGCATGTTGTGTAGACGATCGGCAAGTTTGATCAAAATTACGCGAACATCATCATTCAATGTCAGAATCATTTTTCTGA
This sequence comes from Flavobacterium foetidum, assembly GCF_004634245.1. Lineage (GTDB taxonomy): Bacteria > Bacteroidota > Bacteroidia > Flavobacteriales > Flavobacteriaceae > Flavobacterium > Flavobacterium foetidum. The sequence goes on along the minus strand of NZ_SJTF01000003.1, from coordinate 144,666 downwards.
AATTCTCCGCCTGCATCGAGGCATTCAAATCTTTTTGGACTAATGAAATCTTAGTAAGACCTTCTACAAGCTGTGCCACTTTTGGGTTGAACAGTCGTTCAATATCTTCGACAGTAATCGGAGTGTCTTCCACCACATCGTGCAGTAAGGCCGCAGCAATAGAAGTCGCACCTAGACCAATTTCTGAAGCAACAATTTTGGCAACTGCAATAGGATGAAAAATATAAGCTTCACCCGATTTGCGTCTCTGTTCTTTGTGAGCATCAACGGCAACATCAAAAGCTTTTCGAATTAATTTTTTGTCAGCGGGGCTTAAAGTTTGGTAACTTATTCGAAGTAATTCCTTGTATTCCTGCGCAATAGCTTTGTTTTCTTTTTCGATATCTATTTCTGTCATAACGGCATAGTTCAAGTACTAAAAATAATAATTAGTTTGAATATACACAAGGCTTTACAACTGTAGATTTTAGAGTGCAGATTTTGGATTTTTGGCTAGAGAAAATTAAAAATTAAAGATTAAAAATTAAAAGAAATAGACCTTTAATTTTAATCTAACAATCTCAGAATCTTTGAGCCTTTGTAACTTTGCACCTTTGCCCCTAAATTTAAAATCCTCTTTGTCTTTTCGCTTCAAAAATTAAAATAGCCGCAGCTACAGAAACATTCATACTGTCAATTTCTCCCTGCATCGGAATAATGATGTTCTGAGTTGCTTCGTCACGCCATTGCTGCGTTAAGCCCGTTGCTTCTGTTCCTACAACCAAAGCGGTTGGAGTAGTGAAGTTTTGAGTGTGGTAAGACGTTGAATTTTGCAGCGTTGCACTGTAGAAATTAATCTTTTTTTCTTTTAGAAAAGCGATAATTTCTTCGGTTGTGCCGGTTGCAATCTGGTTGGTAAAAAGACATCCAACACTTGAGCGAACAATGTTGGGATTGTATAAATCGCTTTTTGGATTTGCAACTAACACTGCATCCAAATTGGCCGCATCTGCTGTTCGTAAAACAGCGCCGATATTTCCAGGTTTTTCTAAAGATTCCACAACCAGAATTAACGGATTATCCGATAATTTTAAGTCCGATAATTTTAAGGATTTGCTTTTGGCTACTGCCAAAATTCCTTCTGTCGTATCACGATAAGCCAGTTTCTGATACACTTCTTTAGTGATTTCGATTAATTGAAACGAAGAAGGAACGAGCTTGTTTATTTCTCTTTCGGTTACTAGTTCAGGCAGAAACAAAATGGTTTCAATTTCGTAACCGCCTTTAATGGCTAAAGAAATTTCGCGTAAGCCTTCAATCAAAAATGTTCCGGTTTGTTTTCTGGCTTTGGCTTTTTCTTGAAGTAAAACCAAAGATTTGATAAACGGATTTTGGACAGAAGTGATTTGTTTCATTTTTTTTATGGCTCAAAGTTGCAGAGTGGCAAAGTTACAGAGTTTTTTTCGTCTTGCAAGGTTTTTAAAACCTTGTAAGTTATGGTGGTGAAGTTTTCTTTTTTGCCGCTAATTCACTTTTTAAGGTTTAAAGTTGTAGAGTTTTTTTCCTGCAAGGTTTTTAAAACCTTGTAGGTATAGTGGTAAAGTTTTTTTTTACTGTCACGAATTTCACAAATTACGCTAATTTTAATTCGTAAAAATTCGTGAAAATGCTCGCCTGTTCGCTGTCGCTTGGGTGTGGCTAAAAAACTAAAAACTATTTCTCAAAAACTTCTTTTACCTCTTCAGCAATAGGATGGACTGCTGTAAAAGTATATCCTAAAATCTTAGCAATAGTCTGTGCAAATTGTTTTTGGTAGAATTGAGATGCTGTTTTGATTTCTCCTTTTGGAGCTATTTCAGGCCCCATTACGGCAAACCAAATTTCTGAAGCGCCTGGAACATCAGCACCGTGGTCGGTCCATTGTGTTTTGGTCTTATCTCCTCGACCGTGATCTGTGGTAATAAAAATGGTGGTTTTGTTTTTGTATTGAGAATCATTTTGGACGAAATTACAGATCTCTTCAATCCATTTATCAACCTGATTGGCAGCATCAAGATACGATCTATAATGTCCGTGGTGTGCCCATTCGTCGGTTTCTCCATAAGAAATATAAAGCACTTTCGGCTTTTTTGTTTTCAGTTCGTCCATTGCTTGGTAATGCGTAAATACGTCCAAACATTCATCTTCATGAAAGGGTTTAAACGAATTATTGCGCATTTCGTTCAGCAGTTTTTGAGTTGCAGTTGGTTTGTCTCCTCCAACATTATCAAATGCAGCAACTACGGGAAAACCGCTTTTTTCTTCATTCAAAATTCGGTCAAAAGCATTCCACGCACCAAAAGCGATAACCTTTCCTTTCAGCTTTGGCTGATCATTCAAAAATGCTAAAACATTGCGATTTGGATTCGGTTTGTAGCCATTTGAGTTGATTTGAAGGTCGACGTTTCCTGTCATGATTTCGCTGTATCCAGGATAGCTAAACCAATACGGATTAGCAACATCAACTTTATTTCCTAGCTCTCTATTGCCGTAAATTTGTCCTTTCGAAACAATTTCAGACCAGAAAAAGGGCATTATTTTTTGACGTGATGCTTTAAAATCTGCTCCAGAATATTTGGTATAAATATAAGTGCTGTCTCCTTGATTGAATTTTTTATCATTCGCAATTTCAGAATCTATTCCTTTAAAAACTTCCTGCCGTCTAAAACCGTCTGTGGTAATGATAATGATGTTGTCAGTTTTTTGTGCCAGAGATTTTAAGCTTATGAAAATGAAGAGAATTAAGATGGCTTTTTTCATTTTTTATCTGTTTGAAATTATAAATAGTGAGCGTATTTATTTCAAAACTAAATAATAAAACCTACAGCTTTTTAAAGAAGCAAGAATATAACCATAAGTTAACAGACAACGGCTTATAAAATCCCTCTAGACTTAATTTCTAAATATTTATTAATCGCATCCAGTGTAAGGTTTTCTGGTTGGGTTAAAACCGAGTAAATGCCGTATTTCTTTAATTCATTTGCAATTAATCGTTTTTCAAACATGAATTTTTCGGCAATAACTTTATCATAAACTTCCTGAATCGTGTCGGTTTTCCTGTTGATGATTTGATTCAATTCGGTGTTCTGAAAAAACACTACAACCAACAAATGACTTTTTGCAATTCCTTTTAAATAAGGTAATTGTCGGTTTAATCCGTCCATGGTTTCGAAATTGGTATACAAAATAATCAAACTTCTTTGGTTGATGTTTTTTTTGATGTCAACATACAGACGACTGTAATCGCTTTCGAAAAAATCGGTTTTAATATTGTATAAAGTTTCAAGAATTTTCTGCATCTGAGAGCCACGTCTTTCTGCAAAAACACGATTTTCTACTTTTCTAGAGAATGAAAAAAGTCCGGCTTTGTCTTGTTTTTTCAAAATCACATTTGCCAAAACAAGCGAAGAATTGATGGCGTAATCCAGTAGGCTTAAACCGTCAAAAGGCATCTGCATAACGCGGCCCTTGTCTATAGCCATATAAACCGACTGCGATTTTTCGTCCTGAAACTGGTTGACCATCAGCGAACTTTTCTTAGCAGTCGCTTTCCAGTTTATCGTTCTTAAATCGTCTCCTTGAACATATTCTTTAATCTGTTCAAATTCCATTGTATGCCCGATACGACGTATTTTTTTGATTCCGTACTGAAACAAATTATTAGAAAATGCCAGCAAGTCATATTTTCTAAGTTGTAAATAAGATGGATAGGCAGGCACCATTTGGTTTTTGTCAAAGGTAAATCTTCTCGAAATCAGCCTTAGCGGAGAAGAAACATACACATTTAAACTGCCAAAATGATATTCTCCACGCTCAGTCGGACGCAGGTCATAACCAAATTCTTTTTGCTCTGAAGCTTTTATCGTTTTTAAAATCTTAAAATCACGAGCTTGGAACTGAAACGGAATTTCATCAATAACCATTATAGAAATCATAAAAGTATAATGATTTGTAATGCTGATGTTAATCGGATTCAAATCGCCATTTGATAACTTTTCGGGCGTTACTCTGTGCGCTTCGATTCCTGTTTTGGTCAGATACAAAAGCATTAAATCAAGTCCGGTAAAAGTTGCCAGAATCAGCACCAAAAGCCAAACTGCATTGTACAAGTTCGGAAAAACAAAAGCAAAGAAAAACATCGCTATAATGCCAATAAGCACATAGAAAAAAAAGTTATTGAGGTAAAGGCTTTTTAGTTTCAAGTTTTTTTTTGTTTCAGGTTTAAGGTTTCAGGTTTATTGTTTTGTTGTTCTATCTCGGAATTTCAACGGTTTCAATAATCTGCTTAATGATTTCAGAACTTGTAATGCCTTCCATTTCGCGTTCAGGCGTAACAATTACACGATGTTGTAAAACTGGAATTGCTGCTTCTTTGATATCTTCTGGAGTTACAAAATCACGACCTCTGATGGCAGCAAAACCTTTTGCGGCGTTTAAAATTGCAATAGAGGCACGAGGAGAAGCTCCTAAATATAAAAATGCATTTTCGCGGGTATTCACTACAATTCGAGCAATATATTCCAGAAGATTTTGTTCGACTCTGATTTGTTTTACCAACGCCTGATATTCTTTAATTTCATTGCCAGAAAGAACTGTTTTTACTGCTTCGAGTTTTCCGTGATTTTGCAGCGAATGCTCTCTTTGGATGATTAAGATTTCTTCGTTTAATTTTGGATAATCTATAGTGATTTTAAAAAGAAAACGGTCCAACTGTGCTTCTGGCAAGCGGTAAGTACCTTCTTGTTCAATTGGGTTTTGGGTTGCAATCACAAGAAAAGGCGCATCCAACTGAAAAGCAGATCCGTCGATTGTGATTTGGCGTTCTTCCATAACCTCAAAAAGAGCAGCTTGAGTTTTTGCCGGAGCACGGTTGATTTCATCAATTAAAACCAGATTAGAGAAAATTGGTCCTTTCTTGAACTCAAATTCTGAATTTTTTAGGTTGAAGATTGAAGTTCCTAAAATGTCTGAAGGCATTAAATCTGGCGTAAACTGAATACGGCTGAAATCAATATTTAGTGTTTTTGCCAGCAGTTTTGCTGTTATTGTTTTGGCAACTCCCGGTACGCCTTCTAGCAATACATGGCCGTTTGATAAAATCGAAACTAATAACTGATCGATCATTTTATGCTGCCCTACAATTACCGTTTCAATCTCTTTTTTAATTGTATTCACATGCTCTAAAAGAGGCGCTAGATTCAGGCGGGTTTCAAAATTCACATTTTCATTTGTGATTTCCTCTGTGGTTTTATAGCTTTCGTCCATGATGGTTATATTTTGAATTCTGTTAATTTAAAATCTTTTCGATTGCATTGTTTATTCGGATCAAATCTTCTTCAAGACTTCCGTGATAACTTTTGCGGTGCTCGTTTATTAGGTAAACAAGTTCTTCGATATCACTACTATTTTTTCCTGTTTTATGATGCAGTTTCTTAATGAATTCTTCGTTGAGTTTTGTGGTGTCAATTAAATATTCATTACGGATTTTCTCGAGGAAATAAATGATTTTTTTATCGATGATATTGGTGTGATCTCCTTCTTGATAATATAAATTTCCGATTGTTTTGGTAAAATCAACAGTCGAATTGGAAAGCGGTTTTATAATCGGGACAATTCTCTGTTTTCTTTTCGCATTAAAAATCATAAAAATAAGCATTCCGATCAGAAATAAATACCATCCCCACTTAAGTGCCGGCTGGCTTAAGAAATAACGCATAGACGAATCAGATACTTTCTCGCCGCCCAAGGGTTTTGTATACCAAAAAACATCGTATTTTGAGATATATGATAACACGTTTTCTGCATATTGAAAGTTGTCTTTTCGCAATAAATTATAATTGGTAAAAGCTGCTGGCTGCGTATGCAGATAGAAAAAGCCGTTGTTGAATGGCACTTTTATAAAATTAACGCTTCTTTGATTATGCGCACGGTTCTGGTACCCGAGTATGGTGGTGTTCAAAGTATCAATTTTAGAAAAATAATCACTCAGACCGGTGTTGAAAACATATTTTTTGGTACTGATTTTCTTGTTGGCCATCCAAACCGAAATACTATCTGCGGGAAGAAAATCTGTTTTTAACTGAATTTTTAAAGAGTCAAGCAGGATTTTCGGAAAAGCTTTCATGCTCAAAAAGGCGGTGTTCCCGTTGGAGACAAAATCGAAAACCTCCTTCATAGACTGTTCGTCAATATTATCAGCTTCAGAAATATTGAGAAAAGTTCCTCGTATGGTATAGGTGTTTATATTAAAGTCGTTTTCGTCCGGATTTGCTTCTGGATCTTCATAAGGATTAAAATCAGCATCTTCGTTCAATTTTGAAACCAAAAATTCGTAAGGAGTCTGAATCGAAATTCTTTCCACTTTTTGATTTTTGAAAAAGCCTTTGATTTCATGATCAAAAACATAAAGGCCAAACGGAATTTTATCTGCTGTATCGTAAGTAGGCCTCCAGTCAATTTCTTTAGGCTTTCCTTTATCGGCCAGAAGAATCAAAGTAAAAACAAAAACCAGTATGCCAATGTATATTTTGATATTCTTATTCATTGCCAAACGTTTTTAAAGCATTTTTGAATCGATTTTCGGTTTTATTAAAGGTAGCTTCGTCAATTTCAAACTCGCCGTACCAAATGTAATTGTACAAATAAGACAAATACATAAAATCTTCCTTATGCTTAGGAAGCTGTAATTCGTATAAATAATCCGAATTTGTTTTTTCGATATCCCATTCAATAAAACGATTCTGTGCCATAACTTTAAGCAACCAAAGATAGTAGTAGCGAACTGCGGCTCTCTTTTCGCCAGCTGCGAGACTTTCTTTTATCAGTTTTTGAAAATCGAGAAGATGAATGTTTTTTTCCTCATCAGAATAGTAAACTGTTTTTCTATGCGAATTCTTTCCGAAAATCCATTGTCCGTCTTTGTTGATGATTGCTTTTGCGATGAAATAAATCAAAACGACAATTACAATTACAGCCAAAACCCTGAATAGAATAACCACAAAATTCAGTGCTGTAGCTGGACTTCCAAAACTGAATAAATTTCGCAGAATGCTTGCCAGCCAATCTTTAAAATGATCCCACCAATTTTTTTCGGGTTCTTTGTATTCGTAGACAAATTCTGGATCAGTGTATTTTTTTTTGAAATCTTTCGGAAACTTTTTTTCTTCAGCCGAAGCGGTATCAATCTTAAGATCTTTCTCCGTATATTTTATGGTTTCTATTTTCGGCGGTTCTTCTGTTATAATAGAATCCTGGGCAGGGCAGATGCTGCATTGGAAAAGAAAAAATAAAAAGAAGAAAAACTTATTCATTAAGGACTATAATTAATTTAATTGGGCTTTAAGCATTTTTCTGTGCACTATAAAAGGATAGATCAAGTAGTAAAACGAAATTAATCCTAATGTAGAGAGAATAATCAAACTGCTCAGCCAAATGGGCATATCTATTGAATATCGGGTAATGAAACCTTCTAAAAAGCCTGCCGCAAAAGTAAAAGGCAGTGTGCTTAAGTAAATCTTGAAACTGTTTTTAAAACCGATTTTGAAAGAATTCATTCTCGAGAAAGTTTTAGGAAACAAAATCGACGCACCCAGTATAAATCCGGCCGCAGCTTCAATCACGATGGCAAAAATTTCCATTGAGCCATGTATCCAAATGCCTCGAACACTTTCCCAAAAGACACCATGTTCGTAAAAAAAGTATTGAAACGTTCCGAGCATAATGCAGTTTTTGAAATAAAAATAAAACGTTCCGATTCCTAGAAAGATTCCGAAGAAATAACAATTAGCTCCAACTACAAGATTGTTTCGGGTAATCTCAACAAAACTACCCCAATTTGAGCCAGAACCATAAACCGCCATCGGATTTCCTTTTTTGATGTTTTCCAAAGACATATTTACGTAATAATCTCCCAAAATCACGCGATTAAAATCGGGATCGTGTTTGGCAGAAACCACTCCGATCGTAACTAATCCAAAAAAGAAAATAAAAGAATAAAGAATATATCTTCTGTACTCATAAACCAAAAGAGGAACCTCGACTTTGAAGAATTCGATGATTCGGTTTTTCTCCGTTCGTTTGGTTTTATAAATTTTCTGATAAATCTGAGAAGCCAGGTGATTTAGATATACAACTGTTTTACTTTTAGGATAATACGTTTGCGCATACGACAAATCATTCATCATTTGAATGTACAAATTAGCTAATTCGTCAGGATTTTTCTTAGCTTTACCAAAAATTGCCAGCTCAAATTCGAGCCATTTTTCTTTATTTTGCTTTATAAAGGCGATTTCTCTCATGGTTGGCTAAAATATGAAATATGTCAGAATTATCTATAAACACAACTCAAAATGTCAAAATAAATTTTACTGCCGCTTCTGTAGGCGAACGATTGGGGGCGTACTTTATCGATTTGGGCATAAAAATATCGTACATTATCACAATTATACTAGTTTGTTTTTATTGGCTTAACCTCGAGCTTGTACTTAACAAGCTCGATAATTGGTCTGTTGGAGCGGTGTTGTTTTTTCTCTCCTTTCCGATTATGATTTATTCTATTACCTTAGAAAGCATTTTTGAAGGACAGTCAATCGGCAAAAAAATTGTTAAGATAAAAGTGGTAAAAATAGACGGTTATCAGGCTGGTTTCGGCGATTACCTTATTCGCTGGTTTTTTAGGATTATTGATTTTTCAACAATGTATGGTCTTATCGGATTTATAGCTGTCGTTACGAGTAAAAAGTCACAGCGTCTGGGAGACATGGCCGCAGGAACCGCTGTAATTACCCTAAAAAATAAAATCAATATAAGTCATACCATATTAGAAGAAATTGGTGATGCATATGTTCCAACTTATCCGCTCGTAATCAAGCTTTCAGACAACGATATGCGTATTATAAAAGAAACTTTTCAACGTGCAGAAGCCAAGAATGACCATGATGTTATTTATAGGCTCACAGCAAAAATTGAAAGTGTGGCAGGAATCAAAAACCAATCCGGCAACAACAGCGATTTTATACGAACAGTTTTAAAAGATTATAATTTTTATACCCAAAACATGTAATTTTTTTATTAAGAAATAGGAAAAGTCTTCTGGTTTGTGATTTATTTTTTTATATTTAACTAATTATTAGTGAGTATTTTAAAAAAAATAAATCGGTGTCATGAAAATTAAAACGTCCTTTCTTATTGTTGCAATGTTTTTTGCTTTCGTTTCTGCTTTCGCTCAAAGCGGAAAAAAATTAGATAAAATCATTAAAAGAGATTATCAAATCATCGAATGCACCATTTCTAGAATATCCGATAAAGCAGTAGAATATTCACTTCCGGGAGAAACACTGCAGATTTCGCTGGATGTATCGCAGATTGCAAAAATTGATTTTGCTAGCGGAAGATCTCAGACTTTTGATATTAGCCCAGGAAATACTTCGCCATCTTCTAATTCTTCTTCAATTACAGCTGCAGAATTTAAAACCAATACGATAGCGGTTCTTCCGGTGCCTTATTTAAATTCAGATACACAGGAAAGTTCAGGAGATATGGCAAAATTTGCCCAAAACGATTTGTATAATAAATTGTTGGACAAATCGTCTAATATTTTTCCGCTCACAGTTCAGGATCTACGAACCACAAACAGTTTATTGCACAAAGCTGGAATAGACCATAACAACATAGACGAAACTCCTATCGAAGAGCTAGAAAAAATATTGGGTGTCGATAACATAGTCGCGGCCAAAGTTTCTTATACGATTGGAACTGGTACCACTGCAACAACTTATAACAGCGGAAATGCAAAAGTAAGCGACAACAATAAAAAAGTAAAAACAAACGACGTTTCGACTACAACCTCAAACAATCAGACCTATTATTACTATACGGTTTATTTTGACATGTATAAAAATAAAGACAAAATATACTCTCAGACCCGTAAACCTTTTTTAGCAGTAAAAGACAGCTGGATGGATTCTGTAAGTTACTTATTAAAAAGAAGTCCGATTTACGCTAAAAAATAGGCATTTCGTTCAGGAGATTTATTTATTGAGATAATTCCTTACAACTTTGTAACTTTGACCCTTTGCATATTTGTAACTCAAAAGGAATGTTTCATTTACTAGATATTATTGGTACTATGGCTTTTGCCATGTCCGGAGCTTTAACGGCCATGCATAAAAAGCTTGATCCGTTTGGCGTTTTTATTATTGCTTTTGTAACGGCTGTTGGCGGCGGAACACTTCGAGATGTATTAATTGGGCGCACTCCAGTAGGCTGGATGCAGGATTTACAGTATGTCTACGTAATCATTTTGGGTTATTTTCTGGCAATTTTATTTAGAAAAAAATTCGACAAGCTTCGCACTTCCTTATTTTTGTTTGATACCATAGGTCTTGGCGTTTTTACCTTAATTGGTCTTGAAAAAGGAATCATGATTGGCCTTCATCCTGTAATCTGTATTGCTTTAGGAACCATGACGGCTTGCTTTGGAGGTGTTACACGTGATATTTTGTGCAATGAAATTCCGAATATCTTTAGACGAGAAATTTATGCAACAATCTGTATTTTTGGAGGAATATTATTTTTTGTTCTTAGAAAACTAGACTTAGAACAAGATGTTTTATATCTTGTGACTTCGCTGATTATTATTGCAATCAGATTACTGGCCGTTAAATACAAATGGTATTTAAAAGCATTTGATCATAAGTAGTTTTGAATAAAAAATTAAAATCCTTCCAATTTGTGGCAGAAAAACCAGAGAAATATACCATAAAAAAATACGATCAGAAAGATTATGCAATCTGGAATGATTTTGTAGCAAAGGCAAAAAATGCCTCTTTTTTGTTTTACAGAGATTTTATGGAATATCATCAGGACAGATTTAGAGACTTCTCTTTGATGGTATTTGAGGCAGAAAAACTAAAAGCAATCCTACCGGCCAATATAACACTGGATGCTGTACATTCGCATCAAGGTCTGACCTACGGTGGACTTGTTTTTTTAGAAAAATTAAAAGCTTTTAAAATTGAAATTATTCTAGATGAAATTCTGATCTTTTTAAAAGAAAACAATATTAAGACTTTTTATTATAAGCCAATTCCGGTTTTTTACCTTTCGAATGGAAATAATGCAGCCGACTTTTTCCTGTTTAAAAGAAATGCGGTTTTAGAACGAAAAGAAATGAATCTTGCGCTTAATCTTCAAGCATCGCTTCAGATTTCGAAAAGCAAAATGAAACATTTCAGACGAATCGAAAAACTGGATTTGATTATAATAGAAGAAACCGATTTTTTTCCGTTTTGGGAAAAGATTCTCGAACCGAGATTGGCGCAGAAATTCAATGTAAAACCCGTTCATACCAAAGAAGAAATTACATTGCTAAAATCTAGATTCCCTCAAAATATCAGGCAGTTTTCTGTTTACAGGGAAGGCCAGATTATTGCTGGAATCACTATTTTTGAAACCGAGAATGTCGTAAAATCGCAATACGGAGCTACATCAAAAAAAGGAGAGGAAGTTCGCGCGCTCGATTTTTTATTCATTCATTTGATATTTAAGTTTCAAAGAGAAGGAAAGCACTTTTTTGATATGGGAATTGTAAATGAAGATGATGAAAAAGGCTTTAATCCCGGACTTCTACAGCAAAAAGAAGAATTGGGCTGTACGGCTTATAATCAGGATTTTTATAAATTAATATTGTAAACTAGTTTCAATGTATTAAATACGACTTTATGATTTCTTTTCTTGACTTAAAAAAAATAAATGAGCCTTACGAAAGTGCTTTTCAGGAAAAACTGAAAACGGTTTTGCATAACGGCTGGTATATTTTGGGAGAAGAATTACATACATTCGAAAAATCATTTGCTGCATTTTGCAATAAAAAACACTGCATTGGCACCGGAAACGGTTTCGATGCTTTGGTTTTGATTTTTAAAGCCTATATCGAACTCGGAAAACTCAAAAATGGCGATGAGGTTATTGTGCCAGCTAATACTTTTATTGCCAGTATTCTAGCTGTAAAACAAGCAGGTTTGGTTCCTGTTTTGGTTGAACCGAAAATAGAGACTTACACTATAAATCCGGATTTAATTCAGGAAAAAATAACACCAAACACCAAAGCGATTCTTGCGGTTCATTTATACGGACAATTGGCAGAAATGAATGCAATTCAGGAAATTGCAGTAAAGAATAATCTTTTATTGATTGAAGATGCGGCGCAAAGCCATGGTGTGCAGGAAAGTCATAAAAAATATCTGAACTCTGCTATTGCATACAGTTTTTATCCCGGAAAAAATCTGGGATGTCTGGGCGATGGTGGTGCGGTTGTAACAGATGATGAAGAACTTGCCAAAATGCTTTTTTCGCTTCGAAATTATGGTTCAGAAAAAAAATACCATACTGATTTTATTGGCGTAAATTCTCGATTAGACGAGTTGCAAGCGTCTTTCTTAAATTTAAAACTGCCTCATTTGAACCGCGATAACGAAAAACGTCGTGCTGTTGCAAAACGGTATCTAAAAGAAATTAAAAATGATAGAATCATATTGCCGTTTTGGGATTTTTCAAACAATCATGTGTTTCATTTATTTGTAATTAGAACTGAAAAAAGAGACGAGTTGCAGCAATATTTGGCCTTAAACAATATTCAGACAGTAATTCATTATCCAATTCCGCCACACAGGCAGAAAGCTTTTTCAGATTGGAATGAATTGTCTTTCCCGATTACCGAGAAAATCCACGATGAAGTTTTGAGCTTGCCGATGAGTCCAGTTTTAACTGAAGAAGAAGTTGCTTTTGTTATTGAAATCCTAAACCGATATTAGCTTGAATTTCTTTCGGAAAATAGTACAAACGACCCTGTTTAAGATTACCTCTCTGAACAGTTTAAGCGTCATGCTAAAAATCGGAATTGGTCTGATCACATCCAAAATACTTGCTGTTTTTGTAGGTCCAAGCGGAATGGCTTTGGTTGGCAATCTCCGCAATTTTCTGACCTCGCTGGAGAGTATTTCGACTTTGGGTTTTCAAAACGGAATTGTAAAATATACTGCTGAAAACGAAAAAAATAAAACCAAACTTCAAAGAATAATTGCTACAGTTTTTATTAGTTTAGTATGTACTGCATTGGTTTTAAGTGCGGTATTGTTTTTTTTTGCTCAGTATTGGAACCAAAAAATATTCGGTCATGATTTTGAGTATGCCTTGGTTTTTAAAGTATTAGCATTAGCGCTGCCTTGGTATGCCGTATCCGTATTCTTTATTTCGATCATAAACGGTCTCGGAAAATTCAAAAAAGTAATCTGGATTACTATTTTTGGAAATCTCGGCGGTTTGCTCGTTTCGGTTTTGATGATTTGGCAGTTTAGGACTTTAGGAGCGCTGCTAGGAATTGTGATAACTCCTGCATTACTTTTTTTTGTCACTTCCTATTTTATACAAAAGGAAATAGGTTTTTTTCAAAATCTGAAAATTGGTTTATTTGATTTTAAAATCTTAAAAAACCTTTCTTCTTATTCTCTTATGGCTTTTTTTTCTTCCGTTTTCGGGCCCTTTGTTTTTTTGGCTGTCCGTAATCATATTATAGAATTCCTTGGTATAGAACAGGCGGGTTATTGGGAAACCATGAGCCGCATTTCGTCTTATTACTTGCTTTTTGTAAGTACTATTTTAACGGTTTACTTTTTGCCTAAATTGTCAAAAGCGCACAACTACTCAGAAACAAAAAGCATCGTGTGGCAGTATTATAAATTTATTCTGCCCGCTTTTGTTTCGGTTGCGGCTGTTATTTATTTTGCTAGGTTTTTTATTGTTGAATTGTTGTTTACCAAAGCATTTCTGCCTGTAACTTCCTTGTTTTTATGGCAGTTGCTTGGAGATGTTTTTAAGGTTTGCTCGTTAGTTTTGGGTTATCAGTTTTTTGCCCGAAAACTAACTATGGCGTTTATTATAACAGAGTTTTTCTCGCTCTCGCTTCTTTATGTTTCGAGTTTGTATTTTATTCAGTTTTTCCAAATAGAGGGAATTTTAATGGCACAAGCCTTTACAAATTTTGCTTACTTATTGGTTTTAGCAGTATATTTCAGAAAGAGCATACTCTAGAAAAATAATAGAATATTTGTTGTTATGAGTTTGTCCAAGCTTCAAGATATTTTTGCGCAATCTTGATATAATGATGTTCTTTCTCGACAAACGCACTGGATCTTTTTCCGATTGCGATAATTTCTTCGGGATTTTCAATTAAGAAAGACAATTCATTCACCAGATAATCAACATTTGCAAGAGCGTTAATGCATACTTTTTCTGTTAGATTGTAATATTCTTCGAACTCTTTTTCGGCACCTGTAAAAACAACTTTTCCTTTTGCCATAGCCTCGAGCGCATTATATCCTTGGTCGTATCCAAAAACTTGGTCGAGTATGATATGAGCCTTGTCATAGAGCTGGATATATTCTCTATATGGAAGATTTTTACTGATTATGATTTCGACTTGATCGGGATATTTCTGCTCGATAATTTTTAAAGTTTTTTCAAAATATGAGGCTCCTTTTTTGAGGTAGCTACCTTCGTTTATTCCAAGAAAAATTATGATTTTGTTGCTGATAACCAAAGATTCAGCTTTTATTTTGTCTGTGTTAATTGGATTTGGAATCAATTCGTATTCGGGAAGCGGAATCTTGTAATCCAAATCGGAAACGATGATTTTTTGGATGTTTTGTTTTACGAACTCAAACAAATCCCGATAATTTTTTTGAGTGTATTTTAATGAAAAGTAATAAGATTCTCGTAGTTTTTCATCTTCAAAAAGCGGACTCAATATTGAATATCGCATTTTTTTCAATAATAAAAAGTCGATGATTGGCGTGTCTTCTCCGCAAATCAAAAGAAAACTTTTACGGTTATTCTTAAAAACCTTTTTCAATAAATATTTTGAGAAAAAAGGATACGTTTCGATAGCATTAGAATTGATAAGCTGTACAATATCAAAGTTTTTTTGTTTCGGCAGAAAAAGATAGAATCGAATTCCTTTTTCCAGTAATTGCAGATCAGAATTAAAAACCTTGAAAAACGCCTTATTGAGAAAAACAAAAAATCGGTTTGAAGTAATGAATTTCGGAGAAATCGAGTAATCAACAGGAAATTGCTTAAAATTATCTCCCGTTCCGATAATAGTCACTTCGTGTCCGAGCGCCTGTAATCCTTCTTTCAAAGAATTGTGCAGCCTGCTGTATTCTCCAATTAAGAGGATCTTCATTTTTCTAGATAAAAACATTTATATTTACGTAAATATAGATGAAAATGTCAAATGTTTTAACGGAAAACGATTTAGAAATTCTGATTGCTACAAAAGATAGAAGCAGTCTTGATTTTTTGGAAAGAATGTTTCCTTTTGAGCATTTTTCTAATTTTCATCTTATCATAATAAACCAATCTCAAGAAAGTACTTTAGTCTCAGATTTTGAGAAAGTTAAAGTTTTTAATTCAAAAGAAAAAGGTCTTTCGAAGAGCCGGAATCTTGCCATTAAAAATGCTTCAAAAAAAATCTGTTTGATTACCGACGATGATGTAGTTTTTGAATCTCGTTTTGAAAAAGTTGTTTTAGAAGCTTTTGCAGAACACGATAAAGCTTCTATCATAACATTTAATCACCGTCGCAGCGGAAGTGAAACATCAGAAAAAAAAGAGTCTAGGTCTTTTCGGCATGATTTGAATTCAATTTGGAAAGTGAGTTCTATAGAAATTGCGTTTAGATTGGATGAAATTAGAAAGAAGAAAATTTGTTTTGACGAAAGGTTTGGTTTAGGTTCTTTTTTTGAAACTGCGGAAGAATTTTTGTTTTTAAGATCTGCTTTAGAACAAAAAATGGAAATATTTTTCTACCCGAAACTAATCGTTTCGCATCCACAAGAATCTTCGGGAAGAAATGAAGGTTCAGATCAGTTATTATTTGCCCGCACAGCCTTGTTTTACAAATTAAAAGGAAATTACGCCTATATTTGGTTGCTGAAATATTTATTCTTTCTTTACAGAAACCATTTTATAAATTCTTCAGATTTTAAAGAAAAATTCAAAACGGGTTTGGCAGGAATTCAAAAATATCAAGAGCTAATTAAAAGAAAATGACAACAATTGCCGATGTTCAATTAATTGAAATTCCTAAAATTCAGGATCGTCGAGGTAATCTTTCGGTTATCGAAGGAAAAACGATTCCGTTTGCCTCTAAAAGAGTATATTATCTTTACGATGTGCCCAGCGGAAGCAAACGGGGCGGGCATGCTCACAAAGAACAGCAGGCTTTTTTGATTGCTTTGAGCGGCAGTTTTGATGTTGTTTTAAAAGACGGGAAAAATATAAAAACCATAACTTTAAACAGGCCAAATATCGGGTTGTTGATTGTTTCTGGAATTTGGCGCGAAATTCAGAATTTTTCTTCAGGAAGCGTCTGTTTGGTACTGTCTTCAGACGAGTTTAATGAAGACGATTACATACGTGAATTTAAAAAATTCAAATTATTTAAAAACAGTTGAGCTTAATCCGATATTGGCTAGAAATGTTTTAAATGAAATCAAAATTCGCAGTATTGATGCAGGAAGATGCAGTAAAACTTTCTTCTTAAGACTTAAATTCTTGAAATCAATCGGGCGGGAATATTTTTTATATAATTCTTTTTTTCCGGCAATCTTACTTTTTACTGCCAACGAAAAACGGTTTAGGTCTAGAAATTTTTTAAGATCTGGATTTTGTTTTTCGATTGTTTCAAATTTCGTGAAATCCATTTTTTCATAAATAAAATCGCTTTTTTTAGAAAGACTTGCCGAATCATGAACATAACGAGCCAAGATTTTTCTCGAAAAAACAACAGGATATACAAGTCCGATCCTAATCCATAAATCGGTATCCTGCCCGCTTTTTATTTTGGGGTCAAAGTTTCCAACTTCCTTAAAAACAGATTTATGAAAAACCGAGCTCGAAGTCCAAAGAACACTTTCCTTTAAACTTGCTTTGAAACAATCTACTATTACGACCTCATTTGCTGTTTTGGCAATCTCATATTGCGCCTGAATTGTTTTTTTTGAAGTTTCAAACTCGATTGCAGCCGAAAATACTTTTTGTTCTGGAAAATGCTTTTGGTTCTCAAAAATGGTTTCTAGAAAATCGGGATACCAATAATCATCAGCGTCTAGAAATGCTATAAAATCGGAATTTGCCTTCTCGATTCCGTAATTTCGTGCCGATGAGACACCTTCGTTTTCTTTCGAAAAATATAAGATTCTGTTATCGTTGAAATTTTTTATTTTCTCTTCACTTTTATCCGTTGAGCCGTCATTTACAATAATAATTTCAAAATCATTATAGCTTTGTGCCAAAACGCTTTTTATCGTAGATTCGATAAAATTCTCTTTATTGTAAAGCGGAATTATGATAGAGAAAAAAGCCATTTTATATTGTTTTTAAAGTACAATAATACCCCAATTTATACAAGTCTAATAAAAATAGGGAAGGATTTTGTGAAGTCAGGTTTCTTTCGATTTTCAATGCTGTTTTTTGGAATAAAAAAACAAAAGTAGCAATCATCCGAAGTTTTTTTAAAAGCAAATACGAAGCTTCGATTTTGCTTTGTTTCTTGGTTATTTTTTTTGAATTTGAAAGAGAAGCTAGATTTCCGAGCGCTGTTTTTGTCTTCGCTAAAAAGACAGCCGAAGTTTCCAAATTTAAATGGTAAACAGGATTTTGGATATGTTTTATTCCAATATTATTTTCTTTTAAAATCGAAAAAAAAAGCAAATCCTCGTAACCGTATTGGGTTATGTTTTCGTCAAAAGGAAAGCGGGAGACGATTTCTTTTTTAATTGCTAAATTAGAGACCAAAGCCAGCTGTGATGGATTTTTAATTCTTTCAGAAACAGGCAACGCTTCTCTTTTTTGGCCATAAATCCATCGAAGAAGATTCTGAGGCGAAGGTTTTTTGTTTTCATATAAAATACCACCGTAAACTACTTTTTTGTTTTCGTTTATTTCATAAATATACTTGGAAATAAATTCAGTAGATACTGGAATTGTATCGGCATCCAAAAAAAGCAGGTTTTCGTATTTCGCTTTTTGTGCTAATAAATTTCGGATGGCGCTACGACCGATATTTTTCTCCAGAATATAGAATGATGTACGGTTGTGTAATGTTATTTTTTGATTTTCAAAAGCAAAGGTCTCCGACTTATCGTCTATACAAATGATTTCAAAATCAATTTTAGATTCCGAGCATTGTTTATATACTGCCGCAACTAATTTTGTGACATCATAATTGTAAACCGGAATCAGAACAGAAAGCATTACACGCTTCTTTGCACTACTTCGAAGATTCTTTCGTCTTCACATTTCAATGTTTTAGAAGGGAATTTCATCAACAAAGCATAATCGTGTGTAGCCATAATGATGGTTTTTCCTGCAGCGTTGATTGCTTTTAAGACTTCCAAAACTTCAGAGCTTGTCTGTGGATCAAGATTTCCGGTCGGCTCATCGGCTAGAATAAATTCAGGATCATTAAGAAGCGCTCTGGCAATTGCAACACGCTGTTGCTCGCCTCCCGAAAGTTGGTGAGGCATTTTGTTCACAAAATCTTTCATGCCGACTTTGTCAAGCACTTCGTCGATTTTATGCTCCATGGCTTCTTTTTCGTGCCAGCCAGTTGCTCGTAAAACAAAAAGCATGTTGTCTTTGATAGAACGGTCTGGAAGCAGTTTGAAATCCTGGAATACAATTCCGATTTTTCGTCTTAAATACGGAATATCATTTTCTTTTATGGTTGCCAAATCAAATTCAACAATATGGCCTTCTCCTTCTATTAACGGCAGGTCAGCATATAAGGTTTTTAGGAAACTACTTTTTCCAGAACCTGTTTTACCAATGATGTAGATAAATTCACCGTGATTGACATCCAGATTTATGTGAGATATAATTTTTCTTCCTTCTTGATATATAGTGACGTCTTTAAGAGACAGTACGGTTTGTGACATAATAAAATGATTTGATTGGTAAAAGTAATAAGATAACGCTTGTATTCAAAATAATTTTGAATCATTTCTTAAAGAAAATTTACTTCTAATTTAATCAAATTTTTATCGATTTAATAATTTAATACTCGCTTTTAGAAGAAGCATTTATTAAAACAGTTTGCATTTTTGGAATCTTCCGAAACGGATTTTCGGATAAAAATAGCAATGAAACCTTTAATAGATAATTACTTATGCGATTTAAAAAGAGGATTTGTTTTAAATGTCTTTGCTATAAATATTTCGTGTTGGGCATTTGTTGATAATAAAAACACGAAACGTTTCGTTATAAACGTTATAAAATGATAAATTTGAATACTAAATAAAACTAAAATGCGTAAAATTTCCAGGTTCTTTTTATTCCAAATTATCCTTAGTTCGAGCATGATTTCGGCACAAAAATCAGCTATTTATACTTATGATTTAAAGGATTTTGACAAAGCACTGGCTTTATATAATGACAAACAATATGCTTCTGCACAGCTTATTTTCGAACATGTAAAAAATACAGAAAGCACCGCCGTTACAGAAGAAGTACAATCTGATTGTGCGTACTATATTGCAAATTGTGCCATCAGAACCAATAAGGCAAATGCCGATGCATTGGTAGAAAACTTCGTAAACGATTATCCTACAAGCACCAAGCAAAATCAAGCTTATATAGATGCGGCGCAATATTTCTTCGAACAAGGAAATTATCCTAAAGCGCTGCAATGGTTTGACAAGGTTGACGAAACCTATATGGGCAGAGCAGAAAGCGACAAGTTCAACTTCATGAAAGGATACAGCTATTTTAATGCTAAAAAGAAAAAAGAAGCTACAAATTATTTCAATAAGGTGGTAAATTCTCCAGAATTTGGTTCACAGGCCAAATATTACTTAGGATTTATGGCTTATGAAGGCGATGATTATAAAGAGGCTACAAAATACTTTGATGAAGTATCTGGAGAAGAAAAATACAAAGAAAAGCTTTCGTACTATCAGGCAGACATGAATTTCAAATTGGGTAATTTCCAAAAAGCCATCGATTTGGGTCAGACCGCAATGGGAAAATCGAATGATATTGAAAAATCGGAACTGAATAAAATTATTGGTGAAAGTTATTTCAACCTAAAACAATACGAAAAAGCGATTCCGTATTTAGAGAAATATGAAGGCAAAAAAGGGAAGTGGAACAATACCGATTTTTACCAGCTTGGTTATGCATATTATGAGCAGAAAAATTATGAAAAAGCCATTTCTCAATTCAATAAAATTATTGAAGGAAAAGATTTCGTCGCACAGAACGCTTATTACCATTTGGGCTTGAGTTATCTCAATACGGGGAAAAAGCAAGAAGCGCTGAACGCTTTTAAGAATGCTTCGGAAATGGAGTTTAATGCGCTGATTCAGGAAGATGCTGCACTTAATTATGCTAAATTGAGTTATGATATCGGAAATGCCTATCAGACAGTTCCTGGAATTCTGCTTGATTTCTTAAAAAAATATCCAAATAATTCAAGCCGTGCTGAGGTAGAAAAACTTTTGGTTGATTCTTATATTTCGACTAAAAATTACAAAGAAGCATTGGTTTTATTAGAAAAAAACAAAACTGCAGAAAATAAGGCAGCGTATCAAAAAGTACTTTTTTACCGCGGTGTCGAGTTATACAATGAAGCCAATTATCAGGAAGCGGGCAAAATGTTCAAAAGCGCTGTAAGCGAACAAAAAACGCCTGAATTTACTGCTCGCGCCACTTTCTGGAAGGCCGAAACCGAATATCTGAATGATGATATGCAGAATGCTTTACTGACTTATAAGCAATTTGCAGGAATGGCCGCGGCAAAATCGACAGAGGAGTATAAAAACATCAATTACAATATTGGATACACGTATTTCAAATTGAAAGAATACGATCAGGCGGCGAATTCTTTTCAGGCTCAGATTGATAATTCTCCATCAGACAAAGTTCGTTTAAACGATTCGTATCTGCGTTTAGGAGACTGTCGTTTTGTAACCTCAAAATACAGCGCAGCAAATGAGGCGTATGCAAAAGCAATTGCTGCAAAGGGTGTTGATGCCGATTATGCTCAATTCCAAAAGGCACTTTCTTATGGGTTCATGTCAAATAATACAAAGAAAGTTGATGAGTTGAACAATTTCCTTCAGATGTATAAAAAATCATCGTACCGTGACGATGCTTTGTTCGAATTAGGAAATACTTATGTGGCAGAGAAAAAGAATGAGCAGGCATTAAAAACCTACGATCAATTGATTTCTGAATATAAAAACGGTTCGTTTGCTTCAAAAGCTATTTTAAAACAAGGACTTATTTACTACAATTCAGACCGTGACGATCAAGCATTGACAAAATTCAAAAAAGTGGCGGCAGAGTTTCCGAAAACTCCAGAAGCTCTTGAAGCGGTATCGACAGCAAGATTAATTTATGTAGATTCTGGAAAAGTAGACGAATATGCATCTTGGGTTCGTACGCTGGATTTTGTTGCCGTTACAGATGCTGAATTGGATAACGATACTTACGATGCCGCTTTTAAACAATACAGCCAAAACAATAGTAAAGTTGCTATTACAGGATTTTCGGGCTATATAAGCAAATTCCCGAACGGAATGCATGCGCTTGAAGCTAATTTTTATCTGGCACAATTGTATTATGCAGAAGGTTCAGAAACTAAATCGGTTGCCAATTATCAATATGTTATCGATCAGCCTCGAAATGAGTTTACAGAACAGGCTTTGAACAGATTGGCGCAAGTTTATCTTAAAGCAAAAGATTGTGATAAGGCGATTCCGGTTTTGGTTCGTTTAGAAAACGAAGCCGATTTTCCTCAAAACAAAAACTTTGCTCAGGCCAACTTGATGAAATGTTATTATGATAAAAAAGACTACGGAAATTCTGTTGCCGCCGCCGAGAAAGTATTAGAGAATCCTAAAGCAGATGCAGGGGTGAAGGCAGATGCCCAGATTATTGTAGCCCGTGCAGCAATGCAAACAGGTAATGAAGATAAAGCTAAAGCAGCATATGCGAAACTTTCGGCAACATCAAAAGGAGAGCTGGCAGCAGAGGCTTTGTATTATGATGCTTACTTTAAAACCAAGGAAGGAAAATTTGAAGCTTCTAATACGGCGGTTCAAAAATTGGCAAAAAGCTATTCGGCTTATAAATATTACGGAGCGAAAGGCTTGGTCTTGATGGCTAAAAATTTCTACGGACTTAAAGACAGTTATCAGGCCACTTACATTCTGGACAACGTAATCAACAATTTTACAGATTTTCCAGATGTGGTTGAAGAAGCAAAAAGAGAATTGAGTGCTATCAAAGCGGAGGAGTCAAAAACGAATTCGTCTATTAATAGATAGAATATAGAATACAGAAAATAAAATAAAAATGTAGAAAAAAGAAGATGGATTGAGTCAAAGATTGGAGGTCTATTCTCTATACTCTTTGTTCTATTTTCTAAAAAAGTACAAATTAGAGAGTCTATTCTCTATATTCTATGTCCTAAAAGAAACAAATAAATGAGTTTACCTTTTTATATAATTGATGTTTTTGCTGAAGAAAAATATGCCGGAAATCAATTGGCGGTTTTTTTAGAAGCGGGAAATTTAAGTTCGAAAGAAATGCAGCAGATTGCACGCGAAATTAATTTTGCGGAAAGCACATTTATTACCAAACTTGACAAAGAAAACAACAAAGCCGAAATCAGGATATTTACTCCAGCCAATGAAATGCAGTTTGCAGGACATCCGATTATAGGAACGTCTTGGGTTTTGATGAATAAGGTGTTTGAAGATTCACCAACCGAAATCAAACTTGAAGTGCCGATTGGACCAATACAGATTCATCAATCAGACGATTTGATTTGGTTGAAAGCGGCACAGCCGAAATTTTGGGATATTTTTTCTAAAGAAGATTTTACAACATTCAGCAATCTGGCAGTAAGCGATTTTGAAAACCAATTTCCGGTTCAGGAAATAACCACAGGAAGCGCTTTTGTTATGGTTGGATTAAGCAGTAAACGAGCGCTTGAAAATCTGGTTTTAGATAAAGATAAAACAGATAAATGGCTCAAACAAAATTGCAAAACAGACCATAGGGGATTATATTTTTATTATCTCGAAGGTGAAAAATTGTTTAGCCGAATGTTGTGCATCGAACATAATCAATTGGTTGAAGATGCCGCAACCGGAAGCGCGAGTACATGCCTGCAGGCTTTTCTGCTAAAATATCACAAACCTGAATTTGAATTGATCAATTATCAAGGAGATTATATAGGGCGTCCGTCTCAGATTTATTTTAAAGGGAAACTAGTAGAGAATGATTTCGATATCAAAATTGGAGGAAAAGCTCAGTTTGTAGCCAAAGGAGAATGGGAAGCTTAATTTGGAATATAGAATACAGAAAATAGAACAAAGAAAATAGATTTTAGAATATAGAAAGAGAACAAAGAGTTTTAGTATAAGAAATTGAGAAGTAGCATAAGTCTATTTTCTATATCCTTTTCTATATGCTCTTAAAAAGAAGAAATATGAGATTAAATTGCCAGTATAAAATTATCATTCTGTTAGTATTATGTACTACTCAGTTTTTGTTTGCACAGAAGAAAAATGAAAACATCGGGACGGAAACAGTAAATGTGGTAAAACCTTATTCGCCGACAATTTCGGATGCATTTAAGGTTAAAGAAATCCCTTCGCTTGACGATAGTGGCAACCAGCCCAAAGAAACAATCAAGTACAGTATTTTGTCTGTTCCAGTTGCTTCTACTTTTACGCCATCTAAAGGAAAGGCCGCTGGTGTCGAAAAAAGCAAAAAAGAACGTTTGTTTAATAACTATGCAACGTTGGGACTTGGAAATTACAGTACGCTTAACGCAGAATTGTTCGTAACGCAAGATTTAGGGAATAATGATTATCTGGCAGGAATGTTTCGTCATCATTCTTCTCAAGGCGGCATAAAAGGTGTTGAACTAAATGACGAATTTTACGACACCTCTTTAAATGTTGGATATGGTGCAGACAATCGTGACGTTTCATGGAATATCGATTTAGGATACCAAAATCAGATTTACAACTGGTACGGACTTCCAGCCGAATTCGGTTCGACTATTCCGGATCAGCGTTATGATTTGATAAACAGCATCAATCCAAATCATTCGTATAATACTATTTCGCTTGGCGGAAACGCAGAGTTTCACGAAAGCATCTTCAGTAAATTATCGGCAAGGTTTACGCATTTTTCAGACAATGCCTCCTCTTCAGAAAATCGTTTTTACATTAAACCAACTTTTACGGTTGATGTTATGGAACAGGCTATTAAGACAAATCTTATTGTAGACCATGTAAGCGGTTCTTTCAAAAATAACTATGCGCATGATAATACAGCAGCCATTAAATACGGATTTACGAATGTTGGAATAGAGCCTAGCTTTGTAGTCACTGAAAATGACTGGACATTAGAATTGGGCGCCGGAATTTTCTACAGCGGAGATTCGGAAAACAGCAGCAATAAATTCTATTTTTATCCGAAAGTTAATGCTTCTTATAAGCTAGTAGGCGATTTAATGATTTTTTACACAGGAGTAAACGGTGGACTTAAGCAAAATTCGTATGCTGATTTTGTAACCGAAAATCCGTTTGTATCGCCTACACTAAACATGCGTCCGTCAAGTACACAATATAATGTTTTTGCAGGTTTAAAAGGAAAATTGGCAAACAATGTGAATTATAACCTGACAGGTTCGTATTTGAATGAAAAAGACAAAGCATTGTTTAGAGCCAATGATTATACGGAAGTAATTACAAATGAGAATTATGCTTTTGGGAATTCTTTTGGAGTGGTTTATGAAGATATCAGAACATTACGTTTTTATGCAGAATTGAAAGCGGATTTCTCAAAAAATGTGACTTTTGGAATCAACGGAACGTTTAATAGTTACAATACAGATAATGTAGTGGAAGCATGGAATTTGCCAACAATGAAATTAAGCTCAACTCTTGATGTTAATTTTACAAAACAATGGTATGCAGGTTTGAATGTTTTTTATGTTGGCGAAAGAAAAGATATGCAGTCTAATTTAGATTTAGCAACAGACCCATCTGTAATCACTCTTAAGAGTTATTTTGATGCCAATGCGCATTTAGGATACAAGTTCAGCGAACGTTTGACATTTTTCGTAAAAGCAAATAACATCGGAAATCAGGCTTATCAAAAATGGCTGAATTATCCAGTGCAGGGATTTCAGATTTTAGGAGGAGCAAACTATAAATTTGATTTTTAGATTTCTGCACAAAGACACAGAGGCACAAAGATTTTATAAAAGAATAAGTGCCTTTTTTTTCAGCCATGGGCTCATGAATTTTTGGAGTAGATTCGTGAATTCGTGGCTGTTTTTTTTAATAAAGGAAAAACCTTTTGCATCTTTGTACCTTAGAACCTCAGTAACTTAAAATAATGACTTTCAAAGAAAAAATATATTCCCATTATACTCAAATGGTTCAAGACCGAATTGATGTGTTTAGAGACATGATTTCAAACTTGACCGAAGATTCAAAAAATGATGCCAAAGGTTCTGCCGGCGACAAACACGAAACGGCTTTGTCTATGATGCACATCGAGCAGGAAAAATTGACTAATAAATTAAAAGAAGCCATCGCACAAATTGCGATTTTAGATAAGATTGACCCGATAAAGACAACAGAAAATATAGTTTTAGGAAGTTTGGTAAAAGCAAACGGAATTTACTTGTATGTAAGTGTCGCTCTTCCCAAGATTGCCGTTGACGGAATTAATGTTATCGCACTTTCTCCGCAATCTCCGTTAGGAAATCATTTAATGGGAAATAAAGCGGGTTTTAAATTTGAGATTAATAAAACGCATTATACGATTGAAAGTGTAGAATAATTAATTTTAAAAAGAAAGTTATGAAGAATCTTTTTGCTTTTTTAGTGTTGATCTGTCTCAATACGACTGCTCAAAATTCTGAATTTAAAGTTTATGACAATGGACTGATTTATTCAGAAAACTCGGTTTCTAAACTTAAATTCATAGTTGATTCATTGAATTTAAAATTTAAGGTCTGTGAATTCAATAAAACCTTCAGGTCTTCTAGACAAGCAAAGGCAAATTTTATTTTGATTGAGAAATCAGATGCTCTAAAAGCAAAAAAAGATTTAGAAAACGGTATTTCTTATGCTGCATTCAAAGCAAAATATTCCAGTGCCCATTTTGATGAGAATTTATTAGTTTTAGAGTCAAACTACGTTAATTATAGAAATCAGGAAGAAGTTCAGTTTTCAAGTCTTTCGCTTGGGAAAGAAGAAGGAAAAAGAATTGTGAAAGCTAAAAAAGACATTGATTCTTATAATGGTGATTTCAAAGGAAAATGGGTTTTTGAGTATGAAGAAAAAACTTCCTATTCAAAGGAATCTTTAAGAGCCTTTTATTTTGTTGAGGAATTTAAGACAAAACCACTTTCTGAAAAGTATGCCCGATTAATTCAATATTCAGATTGTTTGGTCGATACTACAGCCCAAGTTTTTTATGATAATGCAAAAGATTCTGGTGTAAGATATGCAGACACAATGCCAACTAAAGCGAAGAAGCTTGAAGAATATGTTGCGAAAGTCCTAAAAAGACCAAGTTTTGATGATGATAAATTTTCTATTCTGTACGGTTTTGACGATATGGAACTCGAAGGGAAATCAAAGAAAAAATCTAAAGAACAGTTAGCTCAAAAAGAAAGTATTGAAAATGAATATATGGCTTTTTGGGAAAAAATGGGAAAAT
This sequence comes from Flavobacterium foetidum, assembly GCF_004634245.1. Taxonomy (GTDB): domain Bacteria; phylum Bacteroidota; class Bacteroidia; order Flavobacteriales; family Flavobacteriaceae; genus Flavobacterium; species Flavobacterium foetidum. The sequence goes on along the minus strand of NZ_SJTF01000003.1, from coordinate 117,828 downwards.
GGAAAGCAGAACGACTTGCCCGAGTAGATTCTCTAAGAAGTAAAGATAAAAATTTTGATATAATGCTTCATGAAGCATTTACAGAAGCTAAAACAACAAAAGTTTCTGATGATGAGTTTGAAGAATATGTTGAACGTTATATCGGTAAGGAAGAAGCATTAGAACTAAAGCGAAACAGACATGTTATTGGCGGTTGCAGTATGGATCATAGCCCTAGAATTCACGCGCAAAATATTGCGGTACTTTCTGCAGAGACCATTAAATGGGAAATTTTTCTTAGATCTCATCTTAACATTATGAATGATCGTTTTGATAGAGCGAGCGACGGAAGTTATGCCCAAGGCGCAAGACAGACTTATATAAAGGAAATCGAAGTATTGGATATAAATGTTCTGGATTTAATTCTAGGAATATCACTCCGAGTAGATAATCCTTCTAAAAATCATTATTATTCAAGTATCAACAGAGTGGGGCGTGCACTTTCTGAAAGCTCAAATACCGAATTGGTTGAAACAAGTTTGCTGGATATGATTGCCGACAATGAATTGGACGATTACAATAGAGTTTTGATGTTTTACTTGTTTGAAAATTATAATTATAATCTGAAAGATGAAAATACTAAAAAGCTGAATCAGTCTAAACTGAAGTTGGCAGTTGCTAAAATGCCAAGCTATATTTCTTCAAGGGTAAATCTTGAAGATTAATTTTAAAGGCAAGAATTTGTCAATTACAACTTTGTCAAATTTTTAAACTTTGCCAAAGTATCATTTCAACTCAAGTACAAATTTTGGAAACTAATTCCTTGATCCGAAATTATTTTTATCTTGTTATCAAACATAGCCCGTGGTTGCAACCACGGGCTATGTTTATTTGCGAGATTTTTTTTGTTGTAATTGATAAGCTTATGGCTAAGATGATTGTATAAAGTACAATTCAGGAACAATTTTTACCACTTGCTTTACGAATTTTTTATTAATGTCAGAGTAACTCAAAAATTAATTCAAAAAATCATCCTAAACTTTCAATTTTAAACTAGTTTTTGACTCCAAATTAAAATTTTCAAGTTTACAGCTTATTTTTACTTCTAAATTTTACATTTTATATGTAAAAATAAAAATGTGGTTAAAATTTGTAACTGAAATGACTATTTGTGTTTTTCAATTTTAACTAATACTCCATCTTTGCCTTATCAAAATAAAAACTAAAAAATAAAATATAGAATTATGTGCGGAATTGTATGCGCCTTTGATCTTAAACAAAAAGCCGAAGCTTTAAGACCTCAAGTATTAGAAATGTCAAAAATCATTCGTCACCGCGGACCAGATTGGAGCGGTATTTACAGCAATGATAAAGCAATTCTTTCTCACGAGCGTTTGGCTATTGTAGATCCGGCATCAGGAAAACAGCCTTTGTTTACAGAAGATAAAAAATTGGTTTTGGCTGCGAATGGTGAAATTTACAACCACAGAGAAATCCGCAAAAGATTTGAAGGAAAATATAACTTTCAGACAGAAAGTGACTGCGAAGTCATTTTAGCATTATACAAAGAAAAAGGCCCTGATTTTGTTGATGAAATGAACGGGATTTTTGGATTCGCAATCTATGATGTAGAAAAAGACGAGTACTTTGTTTCTCGCGACCATATGGGAATTATTCCATTATACATTGGGTGGGATCAGCACGGAACTTTTTATGTAGCATCTGAATTAAAAGCTCTTGAAGGATATTGTACAAAAATCGAATTATTCCCTCCAGGACACTATTTGTCTAGCAAAGATGGAGAATTTGTACAATGGTACAAAAGAGATTGGACTGAGTATGATGCTGTAAAAGACAACGAAACAAGCATTCCAGAAATCAGAAAAGCTCTTGAAGCCGCAGTACACAGACAATTAATGAGCGACGTTCCTTACGGAGTGTTACTTTCTGGAGGCCTAGATTCTTCTATCACTTCAGCTGTAGCTAAAAAATTTGCTCAAAAACGTATTGAATCTGATGATACTACAGATGCTTGGTATCCGCAATTGCATTCTTTCTCAGTTGGACTAGAAGGTTCGCCAGATTTAGCTGCAGCTAGAAAAGTAGCAGATCATATCGGAACAATTCACCACGAAATCAAATTTACAATTCAAGAAGGTTTAGATGCCGTTCGCGATGTAATCTACAACTTAGAAACTTATGATGTAACTACAGTTAGAGCTTCAACTCCGATGTGGTTAATGGCAAGAGTTATCAAATCAATGGGAATCAAAATGGTTCTTTCGGGCGAAGGAGCAGACGAATTGTTCGGAGGATATTTATATTTCCACAAAGCGCCAAATGCTAAAGAATTCCACGAAGAAAACGTTCGTAAATTAGGAAAACTTCATATGTACGATTGTTTGCGTGCCAACAAAAGTTTAGCCGCTTGGGGAATCGAAGGTCGTGTGCCATTCTTAGATAAGGAATTTATGGATGTTGCTATGCGAATCAATCCGCAAGATAAAATGATCAACAAAGAACATCCGATGGAAAAATGGGTAGTTCGTAAAGCTTTTGAAGATATGCTTCCAGAAAGTGTGGCATGGAGACAAAAAGAACAGTTTTCTGATGGAGTAGGATACAGCTGGATTGATACTTTGAAAGAAGTTGTGGCAAGAGAGGTCTCAGACGAGCAGTTGGCAAATGCTAGATTCAAATTCCCATTGCAGACTCCGACTTCAAAAGAAGAATATTATTATCGTTCTATTTTTGCAGAACATTTCCCAAGTGATGCGGCAGCATTATGTGTGCCTCAGGAAGCAAGTGTTGCGTGCAGTACCAAAATTGCTTTGGAATGGGATGAAGCTTTTAAAAACTTAAATGATCCTTCAGGCCGAGCGGTTGCCAATGTACATGACGACGCTTATGTAAAAGCCTAAATTTAATTTTAGAATTAGTATATATTGCAGAAAACGTTCTCTTTTACAGAGGGCGTTTTCTTGTCTTAAAGTGTTAAATTTTTAATTTAAAAAGGTTTGTTAAATGTCATTGATGATTATTTAACTTTCTTTTAATATATTTGACATCCCCAGAAAAAACATTAAGTATGCTTATATTTTAGGATATAAGTAACAGAAAGCAAATAAACATGCCTGGTTTTGCTTTCTCCGAAAAATTTTAATGATTTTTTAATGTTCATTTCAAAACGAAATGAGCAGAAATGTAATAAAAAAAGAATAGTATGTCTGGATTATTAGCCGTTATCGGTAAAGGAAAAGACCCGCAGCTTGTAAAAGATTTGTCTGAAAGAATGTCTCATCGTGGTCCTGATGAGCGAGATATGCACATTATGGAAAATGGCAGTGTGCTCTGTCATGAGAGTCTGTCCATTATCGATCTTAATTCGGGCAAACAGCCAATTCAGGGAACCGATAAAGCTTGGATGATTCACGATGGAGAGATTTATAATTATCAGGAACTTAAAAATACGGTTTTAAAAAATCATCATTTCAGAACCGATTCAGATTCAGAAGTTATCGTGCATTTGTACGAAGAGTTTGGATACGACTTTTGCAATAAACTTGATGGCGATTTTGCTTTTGTAGTAATAGATGGCGATAAATATATTGCAGGACGCGACCCGATTGGAGTAAAGCCTTTGTACTACGGTCTAGACGAACGCGGGCGAATTTATTTTTCTTCAGAAATGAAATGTCTTGCAGACCAATGCAAATCGTTTTCAACCTTTCCTCCAGGGCACTACTATACCGCAAAAACTGGTTTTGTAAAATATTATCAGCCGGAATATGAAGACCATAAAAAAGCAGATCAATCTTTAGAACTTGAAGCAATTCGCAAATCTTTGATTGAGGGAACCAGAAAACGCCTATTGGCCAATGTGCCGGTTGGAGTTATACTTTCGGGTGGTTTAGACTCATCGCTGACTTCTTCTATAGCTTGCAGGCTCCTTAAAGATAAAGGCGAAAAACTGCATTCATTCTCAATCGGACTTGATGCTGACGCACCAGATAATAAGGCTGCAAGGACAGCTGCCGAATTTTTAGGAACAGAACATCACGAAATTCATTTTACAGTAGAAGAGGGTTTCGAAATTTTAGAAAAAGTTATTTACCATATCGAAACTTATGATATAATTTCAGTACGTTCTGGTGTTCCTATGTATTTGCTTTCAAAAGCAATTGCCGATCAAGGCATAAAAGTGATTTTGTCAGGAGAAGGTGCCGACGAAGTTTTTGGTGGTCATTTGTATTTTAGAAACGCGCCTTCAGCAGAAGAATTTCAGGACGAAACGATTGAAAGAGTGCAGAAGTTGTTTACAGCCGATTTGCTTCGTGCCGATAAAACGACAATGGCCCACGGACTAGAAGCCAGATTTCCATTCTTGGATAAAGAGTTTTTAGATACTACAATTAGAATCAAAACAGAAGAAAAACAGCCAAAATCCTATAATGGCGTTGAAAAATACATTTTAAGAAAAGCCTTTGACACTCCAGAAGATCCTTATTTGCCTTCAGAAATTTTATGGCGCCAGAAAGAACAATTTTCTGATGGAGTAGGTTACAACTGGGTTGATGAATTGATAGAATATTGCGCATCAAAAATAACAGACGAACAATTAGCAGGTGCTGCAACTGAATTTCCATATAATTCGCCTACAACTAAAGAAGCCTATTTATACCGCTCAATTTTTCATCAATACTATCCACAGGTCAGTGCCGCACAAACTGTCCGTAAATGGATTCCGAAATGGCAAGAAAATCTTGATCCAAGCGGAAGAGCAAATGCTGCACATTTAAACGGAAATTTTGAAAAAGCCAAATCTGGAATAGCGGTTTAGAAAATTTGGATTCCAATACTAGAATTCTAAATTCCAATGTTTAAATTTCAACTATTTAAATTCCAGTATTTAAATTCCAAAATCCAAAAGTTCAAATTTAAAATAGAATTTATAAAATAATAAAAGCCGAAATGCATTCAATGTCGTTTCGGTTTTTTTGTTGGAGAATTTTAAATTTTGAAATTAGGGTTTAACTATTAGACATTAGCAATCGTTTGAATTTGGAATTTTAATATTGGAATTTGTCAATGAAGACAGCGCTGATTTTGGTATTTGTAATTTTAGTATCGAAATTTAAACATTGAAATTTTGATAAGTTTTGGATTTTGGATTTAAATATTGGGATTTTATTATTTTTTTTGGTTTTTAAAATAATTCTGTTAATAACTTAGAAGCTTTAAGCGTTATTTTACTGGGTATATAGCCTGCATTTTTATATATTTGCCTGTTAGACAATAAATACATTTATTAGAATAAATTATATGAGCGAAGAAATCAAGAAGAACAATTATTCAGCAGATAGTATTCAGGCATTAGAAGGGATGGAGCACGTAAGAATGCGTCCGTCGATGTATATTGGTGATGTAGGTGTTCGAGGACTACACCATTTGGTTTACGAGGTTGTAGATAACTCTATTGATGAGGCAATGGGTGGCCATTGCGATTCGATTAGCGTTGCAATAAATGAAGACGGTTCGGTTACGGTTGAAGATAACGGTCGTGGTATTCCGGTTGATTTGCATAAAAAGGAAGGAGTTTCTGCACTTGAAGTTGTAATGACAAAAATTGGTGCCGGAGGTAAATTCGATAAAGATTCATATAAAGTTTCCGGAGGTTTGCACGGGGTTGGGGTTTCGGTAGTAAATGCCCTTTCTGTACACATGAAATCTACTGTTTTTAGAGAAGGCAAAATTTATGAACAGGAGTATGAAAGAGGTAAAGCGCTGTATCCGGTAAAACAAATCGGAGAGACAGATAAAAGAGGTACTCGTCAGACTTTCTTTCCAGACGATACTATTTTTCAGCAGACGACAGAATTCTCTTACGATACTTTGTCTGCTCGTATGCGTGAGCTTTCTTTCTTGAATAAAGGAATTACGATTACGTTTACAGATAAAAGAGAAGTTGATGAAAAAGGCGAATTCAGAAGCGAGGTTTTCCATTCTGATGAAGGTCTTAAAGAATATATCCGCTATTTAGACGGAAACCGTGAGCCGATTATTTCGCATGTAATCAGCATGGATCACGAAAAAGGAGAAATTCCGGTTGAGGTTGCTCTTATTTACAATACTAGTTATTCTGAAAATATTTTTTCTTATGTGAATAACATCAATACACATGAAGGAGGAACGCATCTTCAAGGTTTTAGAAGCGGTTTGACAAGAACGCTTAAAAAATATGCTGATTCTTCTGGATTGTTGGATAAATTGAAATTTGAGATTTCGGGAGATGACTTCCGTGAAGGTTTGACAGCTATCATATCTGTAAAAGTTGCAGAACCTCAATTTGAAGGACAAACTAAAACCAAGCTTGGAAACAGAGAGGTAGTTTCTCCGGTTTCTCAGGCAGTTGGAGAGATGCTGGAGAATTATTTGGAAGAAAATCCAAATGATGCTAGAGTAATCATTCAGAAAGTGATTTTAGCGGCTCAAGCACGTCACGCGGCGAAAAAAGCGCGTGAAATGGTACAACGTAAAACCGTTATGGGCGGTGGTGGACTTCCTGGAAAACTTTCAGATTGCTCAGAACAGGATCCTGCAAGATGCGAAGTTTACCTTGTCGAGGGAGATTCGGCTGGAGGAACAGCAAAACAAGGCCGTGATCGTAATTTTCAGGCCATTCTTCCATTGCGTGGTAAGATTCTGAATGTTGAAAAAGCAATGCATCACAAGGTATTCGAAAACGAAGAGATTAGAAATATTTTTACGGCTTTGGGTGTAACTGTAGGAACTGCAGAAGACAGCAAAGCATTAAACATAGAAAAACTTAGGTATCATAAAGTAATCATCATGTGTGATGCCGATGTCGACGGTAGCCACATTTCTACCTTAATATTAACATTCTTCTTCCGTTTTATGAAGGAGCTTATCGAAGAAGGTCACGTTTATATTGCTGCGCCACCATTGTATTTGGTTAAAAAAGGAAATAAGAAAGAATATGCGTGGAATGATGTGCAACGTGACCAAGCAAACGAAAGAATGGGAGGAAGTGCAAGCATTCAGCGTTATAAAGGTCTTGGAGAGATGAACGCGGAGCAATTATGGGAAACCACAATGGATCCAGAATTCAGAACTTTGCGCCAAGTAACAATTGAAAGTCTTGCTGAAGCAGACCGTGTTTTCTCTATGCTGATGGGCGACGAGGTACCGCCACGTAGAGAGTTTATCGAGAAAAATGCAGTTTATGCAAATATTGACGCATAAAATGAAAATTTAATAATTCCAATTCGTTTAATTGTTTAAATTTACTAGACAATTAAACGAATTGTCTTTTTTAGGAATAGACAAATAGTAATAACCGATAAAGTAAAAAATATGAAAGTTACCATTGTAGGAGCAGGAAATGTTGGAGCTACCTGTGCAGATGTTATTTCTTATAGAGGAATTGCTAGCGAAGTAGTATTGTTGGATATTAAAGAAGGTTTTGCCGAAGGGAAGGCGCTGGATATTACTCAGTGTGCTACCAACACAGGTTTTAATACCAAAGTTTCAGGAGTAACCAATGATTATTCTAAAACAGCCGGCAGTGATGTAGTCGTAATTACATCAGGAATTCCAAGAAAACCAGGAATGACCAGAGAAGAATTGATAGGCATTAATGCTGGAATTGTAAAAGCAGTTGCCGAAAATGTACTTAAGTATTCTCCTGACACTATAATTGTGGTGGTTTCCAACCCGATGGATACCATGACTTATCTTGCTTTGAAAGCAACAGGTCTTCCTAAAAACAGAATAATTGGTATGGGAGGCGCTTTAGACAGTTCTCGTTTCAGAACTTATCTTTCTTTAGCGTTAGATAAACCGGCAAATGATATTTCAGCAATGGTAATCGGGGGGCACGGAGACACTACTATGATTCCGTTAACTCGTTTGGCTTCTTATAATGGTATTCCGGTAACTCAGTTTCTTTCTGAAGAAGTATTGCAAAAAGTGGCAGCAGATACAATGGTAGGTGGAGCAACACTTACAGGATTGCTTGGAACTTCTGCTTGGTATGCTCCAGGGGCATCGGTAGCTTATTTGGTAGACAGCATTCTAAACGATCAGAAAAAAATGATTGCATGCTCTGTTTTTGTAGAAGGAGAGTACGGCCAGAGCGATATCTGTATTGGAGTGCCTTGTATAATAGGCAAAAATGGGGTTGAAGAAATTGTCGATATTAAATTAAACGATCAGGAACAAGCGCTGTTTGCAAAAAGCGCAGATGCAGTTCGCAGCATGAATGATGCTCTGAAATCTATTTTAGTATAATAAAAACCGAAAAAAAAGAAAAAGGCTGCACTTTTGCAGTCTTTTTTTTGAGATTAATTAATAAATTAATTGGTTAATATTTTCGTTAATTATATATTTGCTCGGTTTAAAAAAAAATTGGTAATTCGTGATCTCGTTTTTTTGTTTTAAAAAATCATGTCAGGGCTTATTTTATGGGACTTTAAAACAAAAACAAAAATAAAACATAATTAATTTTTAGTAATAATGCAGAATAAAGGACTTATTAAATTTTTCGCAATTCTATTTGCATTGGTAAGTATTTACCAACTATCATTCACTTTTGTGGCAAATGGTGTCAAAAGTGAAGCTAAAGCTTTTGCAGGAGATAATCCTGATAAAGAGCTGAAATATTTAGATTCTATTGGTAAAGTAAAAGTATTAAATCTTGGTTTTACTGATTTCACTTACAACGAAGTGAAAAACAAACAGCTTAATAAAGGTCTTGACTTAGAGGGAGGAATCAACGTAATCCTTCAGATTTCTGTAAGAGACATTTTAAAAGGGCTGGCTAATAATTCTAAAAATCCGGTATTCAATAAATCGTTAGCGGATGCAACTGCAAATTTAGAAGGAAATAAGACCTATTTAAATAAGTTTTTTGAAGCTTTTGACGCCAATTCAAAAGGTTCTGTAAAATTAGCATCACCAGAAATTTTTGCAAACAGAAGTCTTCAGGGAGAAGGTGGAGTTGATTTTCAAATGTCTGATGCTCAAGTTCAAAAAGTAATCAAAAGAAAAGTTGACGAGTCTATCGAAAGTGCTTATAAAGTATTGAGAGAGCGTATCGACAAATTTGGTGTTACACAGCCAAACATCCAAAAATTAGGAGAAACAGGAAGAATCTTAGTAGAGCTTCCAGGGGCTAAAGATGTAGACCGTATCAAAAAATTATTAGGAGGAAAAGCTCAATTAGAATTTTGGGAAACTTATAAAATCGAAGAAATCGGAAGCTTCCTAGTAAATGCTAACGAAGCTTTAAAGAAAACTGAGGTTAAGAAAACTGAAACTAAAACTGTTGCTAAAGACTCATTGAACGCTTTATTGACAGATGCTAAAGATTCTACTGCAGCTAAAAAAGGAAACAATCCGTTGTTTGATAAAATCATCATGAACGGTAATGGTCCTGTTTTAGGATTTTTTGCTCCAAAAGATACAGCCGTTATCAATTCTTACTTTAAAAGACCTGACATTAGAGTTTTACTTGGCGCAGATCAGCACTATGCTAAATTTGTATGGAGTAAACCAACAACTATAAAAGATCCTACAGCAAAAGATATCAATACTGCAAAAGATATCGAAGCAGTTGAATTATATGCTTTAAAAGGAAACAGAGACAACAATCCAGCAATGAGCGGTGGAGTTGTAACTGATGCAAAAGATACTTTTGATCAAATGGGTAAACCTGCAGTATCTATGCAGATGAACAGCCAGGGAGCAAAAGTTTGGGAAGAATTAACAGGAAGAGCTTTTTCTCAAAAAGGTTATATCGCTATTGTTCTAGATAACATCGTATATTCTGCACCAGGTGTTACAAGCGGACCAATTGCTGGAGGAAGATCTGAAATCACAGGTTCTTTTGATGTAGCTGAAACTAAAGATTTAGCAAACGTATTGAATGCCGGTAAATTACCAGCTTCTGCAGATATTATCCAGTCTACTGTTGTAGGGCCATCTTTAGGTCAAGCAGCGATTGATGCAGGTACAATTTCATCTGTATTAGGATTCCTATTAGTTTGTGTTTGGATGGTATTCTATTATGGTAAAGCTGGTTGGTATGCAAACCTTGCTTTATTATTAAACTTACTTTTCTTATTCGGAATTATGGCAAGTTTTGGTTTCGTACTAACATTGCCAGGTATTGCGGGTATCGTGTTGACATTAGGTACTGCGGTAGATGCGAATATTATTATATACGAAAGAGCAAAAGAAGAATTGCGTGAAGGTAAATCACTTTCTGAAGCGGTTCAAGCTTCTTATGGATGGCATGGTGCGATGCGTTCTATTATTGATGCAAACGTTACTCACGTTTTAACTGGAGCAATCTTATTTATCTTTGGTACAGGTCCGATCAAAGGTTTTGCATTGACTTTGTTAATCGGTATCGTAACTTCATTATTTACTTCGATTTTTATTGCGAGAATTTTTATCGACAGAAATATTGCTGGAAAAGCTGATTTAACGTTCTCTACAAATATTACTAAAAACTGGTTTACAAACTTCCACTTTGATTTTATTAAAGTTAAGAAGTTCACTTATATCTTCTCTTCTATTGTTACAGTAGTGAGTTTAACTTCTATCTTTTTCATTAACGGATTAGATGAAGGTGTTGATTTTGTTGGAGGTAGAACTTTCCAAGTTAAATTTGAGAAGCCAGTTGATGCAGCTGTAGTTTCTGACGAGTTGTCTGCTGCTTTTGGAACTCCAGTTGAGGCTAAAATCTTAGGAGATGATGATCAGTTGAAAATCACTACTAAATACAAAATTAAAGAAGATGGTGTTGCTATCGATGAAGAAGTAAACCAAAAATTATACAAAGCTTTGTCTAAGTATTATACCAATACTTCTTATGAGAAATTTACGAATACTTATGATGGTAAGAAAGTAGGGGTGTTGCAAGCTTCTAAAGTGGGAGCTTCGATTTCTGAAGATATCAAAACTAACTCTTACTGGGCGGTTCTTGGTGCAATGGCAGTTATCTTCTTGTACTTAATGGTTTCTTTCCGTAAATGGCAATATTCATTAGGAGCGATTGCTGCAGTAGCACACGACGTTATTTTTGTATTAGGAGTTTATTCATTATGCTATAAATTTATGCCTTTCCACATGGAAATGGATCAGCACTTTATCGCAGCGATTCTTACGGTAATTGGTTATTCCATGAACGATACTGTAATCGTATTCGACAGAGTTAGAGAGTTTATCATCGGAAACCGTAAAGGTAGTTTTGAAGATATCGTAAATGCTTCTATTAATACTACATTATCTAGAACATTGAATACTTCATTAATGATGATCATCGTTTTATTGACAATGTTTATCTTCGGTGGAGAATCAATCCGTGGATTTATCTTTGCAATGTTAATCGGTATTATCGTTGGTACATATTCTTCATTATTTATCGCTACTCCAGTATTGGTTGATACAATCTCTGCTGATGAGAAACATACAATTGAAGACAAACACAATAAAGCTTAATTAGAAGTTTTTTTAAATAATTAGAAAGATCCAGTGAAAACTGGATCTTTTTTTTATACTATATTTAAATACAGTTTAATTTAGTGTATGACAAGAAAATTACTTTTTGGTTTATTATTGGTCTTAACGGCTAAAACAGTTGCGCAGGAATCCTATTCACGTTATGCTCTAGGTTTTAATTACGGTTTTGGAAGTGAATTCAATAACAGAAACTATATATTTACGAATCATTTTTACAAGTTGCAGTTGTGTTACAAGCTAAAGGAATCGAAACTATTTAAGTATGCAATCCTTCTTCAGCCAGAAATCAATTTTGGAAAACATCAATTGTTGAATCTCTATTTTGTAAAACCCGATGATTCGGATTTTGAAGAAAGGAGAAATCGATATTTGCTTCTAAAAGATGTTCGAGAATATGTTCTTAATGTTGGTTTTTTGATTAGGAAACCTTTAATAAAGCATTTTTCGGCTTATCTTTTGGTGAGTTTAGGTCCAATGATAACCGACACAGAAACAGAAAGAATGTCCAAAGGTTTTGCTTTTGCCGATGTGTTGGCAGTTGGACTTACGATAGATTGCAACAGTTTTCAGTTTGATGTCCGTCCGAGTGTAAGACATGTTTCCAATGCTGGTTTAGGAAGCAATAATGCAGGTTATAACAGCAAAAATATTGAATTTGGTATTCTGTATAAACTTAAATAAAAACGCCCAATATTTGACTTATTGGCGTTTTTGTTTTATGTGACAAATTGTTAAGATTGCGCTAGTGGATTTCTTTGTGCTCTTATGATAAAGAAAAGACCTATAATTATAAATGGAATACTTAGCCATTGTCCTGTAGAAAACAAGCCTAATTCCTGCTCGATGCCTCCTTGGCTTTCTTTTACAAATTCGACTATGAAACGAACAACAAATAAAAGCACTAGGAACAAACCAAACAAAAGTCCTGATTTAAGTCTTGCATTTGTTTTCCAATATAAAAAGAATAAGATTGCAAAAACAAATATATAGCAAAACGCCTCATATAACTGTGTTGGGTGTTTAGCAGGAACCTGAGCCAATAAATCGGCAAATTTAGGATCTGTTGCTATTGCTGTGTAGGCATCTTTTGGGTTCGCAATTTGTGTTGCATTTACAGCTTCGGCTTTGCTGAATTGGTCGTGCAAAAATCGAACTCCGAAAGAAGATGTCGTTTCGTGTCCGATAATTTCAGAGTTGAAGAAATTCCCTAAACGAACAAAAATTGCACCGCTTGCAACCGGAATTACAACTCTGTCTAAAATCCATAAAAGCGGACGTTTAAGGATTTTTTTGCTGTAATAATACATTGCAATTATAATCGCGATGGCTGCACCGTGACTTGCTAATCCCTGAAAACCTGTAAATTCGAATTTTGGCTCAAATCTGAAAGGAAGAAAAATTTCCAGTAAATGGTTTCGGAAATATTCCCAATCGTAAAAAAAGACATGACCTAATCTTGCGCCTGCCAATGTCGCAAGAACCGTCCAAACAAATAGAGAGTCTAATTTATCAAGTGATTCGTTTTCGCGTTCAAAAATCTTTTTCATTAAGAACCATCCTAAACCAAAAGCGATTACGAACATTAAACTGTAGTAGCGAATCATAAAAAATCCCAAATCTATTCCTTCTGAAGGATTCCAAACAAAATTTAAGGCTTGTGTCATGTATATAATATGTTTTTATAGTGTTGTAAAAATAAATATTTAATAGAGAGCGCTTCTTTATAAAAAGTTAATGTTTATGTGAACATTTCTTTTCTGGAACAGGATCGTATCCATTTTTTCCCCAAGGATGACAGCTCAAAATTCGTTTGATTCCTAAAAATCCTCCGTAAAACAATCCATGTTTTTGCAGAGCCTGAATCATATAGGTCGAGCAAGTAGGCTCAAATCTGCAAGAAGCCGGTGTAAAAGGCGAAATAGCAGTTTGATAAAACCGTACCAAAAGCACAAATGGATAGATCAGGATTTTAGACAACATATTTTTTTAGTGTTCAGTGTTCGGTTTTTTTTGTATTCAGTTTTACGGTAATTTAGGTCAAATTGCAAATCTGAAGCCTGAAAAACACTGAATACTGAACACTTATTTTATTGTATGCTAAATGAAGTTCCTTCTTTTCCGTCCTTAAGCTGGATTCCTAAAGCGATTAACTGATCTCGAATCTGGTCAGAAAGGGCAAAATTCTTATCTGCTCTCGCCTGATTTCTCATTCCGATCAGCATATTTACTACACCTTCAAGTTTGTCGGTAGTACCATCTGTAGCTTTTTCATCATTCAAACCTAAAACATCAAAAACAAAAGCATTAACTGCTGTTGAGAAGTCTTTTAGATCTTCGGCAGATATGGTTTCTTTTCCATCCTTCAATAAATTTACATAACGAACAGCTTCAAACAACTGCGCAATCAAGATTGGAGTATTAAAATCATCGTTCATTGCGTCATAGCAAAGCTGTTTCCATGCTTTGAAATCTATAGAACTGCCGTTTGATGCTGATATGTTTGGTAAAGCATCAACGGCTTCCATTAATCGTTTGTATCCTTTTTCAGCAGCAATTATTGCATCATCAGAAAAATCGAGAATACTTCTGTAATGCGCCTGAAGCATAAAGAAGCGAGTTACCGAAGCCGAAAAAGGTTTGCTTAAAACAGTATTGTTACCGCTAAGAATCTCGCCTGGCAGAATATTGTTTCCGGTAGATTTTGCCATTTTCTTTCCGTTTAAGGTAAGCATGTTGGCGTGCATCCAGTAATTTACCGGAGATTGTCCTGTGCAGGCTTCATTTTGAGCAATTTCGCATTCATGGTGTGGGAATTTCAAATCCATTCCACCTCCGTGAATGTCAAAATGAGTTCCGAGATATTTGGTGCTCATTGCTGTACATTCAAGATGCCAACCCGGAAAGCCATCGCTCCAAGGAGAAGGCCATCTCATGATATGTTCAGGTTCGGCTCTTTTCCAAAGGGCAAAATCCTGTGGATTTCTTTTATCAGACTGCCCGTCAAGGTCGCGTGTATTGGCAAGCATGTCGTCGATATTTCTGCCGCTTAAGATGCCGTAATTTTTAGTTTCATTGTATTTTACCACATCAAAATAAACCGATCCATTTGCTACATAACCAATTCCCGTATCAATTATTTTTTTGATGATTTCTATCTGTTCGATAATATGTCCTGTAGCAGTTGGTTCTATGCTTGGCGGTAAAAAGTTGAAAGCTTTTAGAATGTCATGAAAATCAACAGTATAGCGTTGTACGACCTCCATTGGCTCCAATTGCTCTAAACGTGCTTTTTTGGCAATTTTATCTTCGCCTTCATCAACATCATCCACAATATGTCCAACGTCGGTAATGTTTCGAACATAACGAACTTTATAATCAAGATGCAAAAAGTATCTGAAAATCACATCAAAAGACATAAAAGTTCTCACATTTCCTAAGTGAACATTACTATATACCGTAGGTCCACAAACATACATTCCAACATTCCCTTCATGGATTGGTTTGAAATCTTCTTTTTCACCAGATAGTGAATTGTATATTTTGAGAGGTTGCGTTGTATATAATGGCATATTTTTGACTTAAATGTTTATTGTTTATGGTTTGTTGTTTATTGTTTTTGGTTGAAAATGTTATTTAAACTTTAATCCTTTGAGTTCACAATTATTAAGATAGTCCATCATTGCTCCAATTTTGTTTTTTATAAGTTCAACACTTTCATTTAGCTTTAAATGTTGTTCTTCAGAAATCAGTTTTTGTCAAAAGCTGTGTAAGATTGCGATTTAACCTAACCAGCGGAACCTTTTGCCATACTTAAAAAATTGGTGAATTTCTATTTCCATTTCGTTCAAAACCTCAGCAATATTATCCATAACTGGATCTGAACTTCTGTCAGTTTGATCTTTGAGAATAGTTTGTTTTTAAGCTTGTATTTTGAATTAGAAATTCGATTTGCTGACAGATTTCTCATGCCAGTCTCCAAATTTCCAAATCTTCAATCTATCTATTTTCGCCATCAGAACAACAACTATTAACTAAAAACAATAAGCTTTTTTAAAACTGAGTGTCTAGTTTAATGTAATCCAGAAATTCTCTTTTTGTTTGCGGATCTTTGAATTTCCCTCCGAATTCAGAGGTTACGGTACTGCTTTCGATATCTTTAATACCGCGTGAATTTACGCAAAGATGTTTTGCATCAATTACGCAGGCAACATCTTCAGTTCCTAAGGCTTTTTGTAATTCCTGAACGATCTGCATAGTCAGACGCTCTTGAACCTGAGGTCTTTTAGCATAATATTCGACAATACGGTTCATTTTAGACAAACCAATAACTCTTCCGCTCGAAATATAAGCCACATGAGCGCGTCCTATGATAGGCAGTAAGTGGTGTTCGCAGGTAGAGTAAACGGTGATGTTTTTCTCTACAAGCATTTCGCCATATTTGTAATTGTTGTCGAAAGTAGAAGCTTTTGGCTGTTTTGCAGGATTAAGTCCGCCAAAAATTTCTTTTACAAACATTTTTGCAACTCGGTTTGGAGTACCTTTTATGCTATCGTCTGTTAAATCCATTCCAAGAGTCTGCAGAATGTTTTCAACATCTTTTTTAATTTTTTCTATTTTTTCTTCGTCAGTAATATCAAAAGCATCTGCTCTAAGCGGGTTTTTTGCATTGCTGCTGAAGTGATTATCTCCTATTTCGTCTAAAAAATCTTCGTTATTTATCATTAAAAACTACTATTAGTATATGTATTCCTTTTTTAAGGCGGTAAAGATAATTAATAAATGGGAAACCTTTTCTATCGTTTTTATTATTTAATTCATGCTTTTTGGATATTCTGTAATTTAGTCTTAGAGCAGTTCATTAAAAGCACAAAAGACAATAACATTTTTGTTATTGCCTTTTGAGCTAAGTTTGGTTTCAGTTTTATTTTTTTGTGTAAACTTTTAAAGCTTCTTTTAAAATGTTAACAGCCGTAATAAGGTCTTTTTTGTTCAAGACATAAGCAATACGCACTTGATTCAATCCCATGCCGGGTGTCGAATAAAACCCTTTTGCAGGAGCAATCATAACGGTTTCGCCATTTAAATTATAACTTTCCAATAACCATTGAGCAAAATCGTCAGAATCGGCTATTGGCAGTTGGGCAATACAATAAAAAGCACCCTTTGGTTTGGTCACAATAACGCCTTCAATTTTGTTTAATTCAGAAATCAGCGTGTTACGTCGTTCTTTGTATTCGCCAATTACTTCGTCAAAATAGCTTTGAGGTGTATCAATTGCAGCTTCACAGGCAATCTGTTCGATTGTAGGCGGACTTAAACGTGCTTGAGCAAATTTCATTACCGTCGCAAGAACCTCCTTGTTTTTAGTAACCAGACATCCTATTCGCGCACCACACATACTGTAACGCTTAGAAACAGAATCTACCATAATCACATTTTGTTGTACATCTTCTAAATTCATCACCGAAAAATGCACATCATCTCCATCATACAAAAATTCGCGATACACTTCGTCTGCTATTAAATACAGGTCGTGTTTTTTTATCAAAGAAGCAAGCTGTTTGATTTCGGCTTCAGAATATAAGTAGCCGGTCGGATTTCCAGGATTGCAAATCAGAATGGCTTTTGTTTTGGGTGTGATAAGTTGCTCTACTTCTTCAATGCTTGGCAATGCAAAAGCGGTTTCGATAGAAGAAACAAGAGGAACTACGGTTGCACTTGTTGAAGATGCAAACGCATGATAATTAGCATAAAAAGGTTCAGGAATGATAATTTCGTCTCCTGGATCTGTAATTGTGGCCAGTGCAAAAAGTAAGGCTTCAGAGCCACCAGTGGTTACAATGATGTCTTCTGGGTTTACATTTACATTTTGGCGCTGGTAAAAATGAGCTAATTTTTTTCTATAACTTTCATATCCGGCTGACGGACTGTACTCTATAATACTTAAATCAATATTTTTTACCGCCTCGATGGCCACTTCGGGTGTCTTGATATCCGGTTGACCAATGTTTAAATGATACACCTTGTGTCCTTTTTGTTTTGCAAGATCTGCAAAAGGAGCAAGTTTGCGTATCGGTGATTCGGGCATGTTTCTGCCTTTGTGTGAAATTGTTGGCATGAGTTTAAATTATTGAAGTGCAAATTTGCATTTTTTTTTCGAATATAACGTATACAATATGAGCACTTGCGAAAATGTAACAATTATAGATATATTTACTAATTTTATAATAAAATATTGCCAATGAAAAAATATATAGGATTGTTTTTTGGGTTATTGCTGCCATTTTTTATTTCCGCACAAGGCGATTTTTCGATTCAAGGCAAGAACAGTAAGGTGGTGATTCCATTTAAAATGATCAATAATCTTGTTTTTATTCCGATAAAAGTAAACGGAGTTGAGCTAAATTTTCTCCTTGATTCTGGAGTCGAAGAGACAATACTTTTTAGTATGGAGGAAAAAAAAGAGGTTAGTTTTAATAATATAGAAAAAATAAGACTTCGCGGACTAGGGAGCGAGGAAGAGGTTGAAGGACTGAAATCTGCCAACAACGTTCTCGAGACGCATGGCTTGCGTTCGAGCGGGCATTTGGTTTATATAATCCTCGATCAGAGTTTTAATTTGTCTTCGCATATCGGGATTCCAGTCAACGGAATTATTGGCTATAAATTCTTTAAAAATAATGTTGTCGAAATAAATTACAGTAAAAAGAAAGTGATAGTCTATGGAAGTAAGAGTAAAATCAAGCAGAAACTCGAGAAAAAATTCACTCAAATCCCAATTACGATAGAAAGATCTAAGCCTTATATACAGACAAATGCAGTGGTTGATTCTGTTGCAATGTCGGCAAAACTCCTTGTAGATATTGGAAACAGTGATGCCTTCTGGATTTTTGAGAACGACAAAATAAAGCTTCCTAAAAAGAATTTTCCTGACTTTTTAGGAAAAGGATTCAGCGGCGATATTGAAGGGCATCGCGCCAAAATCGAAAAGTTTTCTATTGACGGATTTGAGTTTAAAAGGCCAATAGTTTCTTTTCCTGATTCGTCATCTATCAAAAATGTAAAAATGGTTCCTAATCGTATTGGGTCTGTCGGAGGAGAAATTTTTAAGAGATTTACTCTGGTTTTAGATTATCAAGATCAAAAGCTGTACCTGCGTAAAAATAGCAGATACAAAGAACCTTTTACCTATAATAAAAGCGGTATTACGGTACAACACAATGGATTGCAGTGGGTGCAGGAAACAGTGCATATGGAGACTGTTCAGGTTTCAAACTCTTTTAGCGATGTGAGTTACGACGGAAAAAAAGACGATAATTTTAAATATAAATTTGCTTTAAAGCCTGTTTACGAAATTGTAAACATTAGAAAATTCTCGGCCGCCGCCAAATGTGGTCTGCAGGCAGGAGATATTATTGTAAGCATTAATCACGAAAGGCCTTATAAGTATTCTTTGCAACAAATTAATCAAATGTTAAAATCAGAAGAGGATGTTTGGATTACATTAGAGGTAGAGCGCGACAGTGTCATTTTAAAATTCAGATTTAAACTACAAGATGAGCTTTAAGATGCTGTTTTAAAATGTGTTAAATAATTTTAATAAATGTTTGATTTTTATTAATATAATGCAGTTTCTATTGAAATTTGTGCAAAAATGAGTGTTAAATTGCATTTTATGCTAATAGTGGGCTAAATTTTAGTAAGTTTATCAAAAAAATACCACTTTATGGCAAAAAACTACAATAAATTCTTACGAATATTTTTATTTTTTGTTTTTTTCTCAATATTTTCTTCTTCGCTCCATGCACAATGTGCAGGTACAGATGCTGTTTTTACAGTCTGTGATATTCCTAATTCAAGCAGTAAGACAATCGATTTGTTTGCCCTTTTGGGAGGAAGCCCAACGCCGGGAGGAACTTGGACAGACGATTACGAGTCTGGAGGTCTTAATTTAAACACGGGAATTTTAAATGCACAGCTTATCCGTGAGAGTGGCATTTATAATTACACTTACACAGCGCCCGCCAACAACGGTTGCACCGATAATACAGCTATAGTTACAGTAACTATTGGCGGTTATTCTGGGGTGACTTCTCCCAATGTTTCTGTTTGTAGTTCTGTTGGTTTCTTTAATCTTTTTCAGGCATTTAATGGTGTAGATGTTAGTCCCCAATCAAATGGGCAATGGTATAATGATACGACCAATCAGTATGTCAATTCTTCTATAAATGTTACGAATATGCAGGGGAATTATAAATTTACCTATACTATGCCAGCTATCGGAACCTGTCCTGCAATGTCTTCGACGGCATTTATAAGTGTTTTCAGAGCACCAGAATCTGGTACTCCAGCTCATTTAGATTTATGTGCCAGTGACGGCCTTTCTGCATATACCGATTTAGATTTGTTCAGCAGAATTTCAGGCTATGATTTGGGTGGTACATGGAGAGATAATTCGGGAACGGGCGAATTGACTTTTAATGGTGATCATAACATTAACCTTGAAAGAATATACAATACCCGAGGCGAAGGAACGTACAATTTTTCGTATCGAGTGCCTTCCAACAATCCGATTTGTCCTGACGACATAACGACTGTAAGAATCAGACTGGAAACAAAACTTGATTTTACAGATGCAGTTGTCGTCGTTAACTCTGATATCTGCGAAGATGAAATCCCGACAGCAAGTTATTCTGTCATGATAACAAAAGGTCCTGCACCTATTCCGAACGGAACTTACTATGTTTATTTTAATGTATCAGGACCAAATGGCGGTTCTGAGCGAGTAACAGCAAATTTTACAAATGGTATCCTAATATTTCCTATAAGTTCGGATTATTTTAAAAACGTAGGTATTTTTAATGTCAACATTACCAGTATCGTTTCGGTAAACAGTATATTGGCTTGTCAGAATATCATCAACAATCTTTCAGACGATTTGATTATTTATCCGCTTCCAGATTTAACAGATGCTGTTTTGGATACTCCTGTAGTTTGTCAGAATCAAGATGCATTGATAAACATGAGCAATGCTGTAAATCTTGCCGATGGAGTCTACGATATTGTTTACAATATTTCTGGAGCAAACACAGCAACTGCACAGGTTGTACGTATAACAGTCGTAGACGGAAAAGCTGTTTTTACGGTACCCGAGGTTTTAAATGCAAGAAGCGGCACATCGGTCATCAGGATTACGAGAATTACTAATGTTGTATCGCAATGTACCAATACTGCAAATGTAAGGGGTGAAATCCTAATCAATCCATTGCCTAATTTTTCGACACTAAGGATTCAGATTCAGAATGTTTGTTTTGGTGAAGCAGTTAGAGCAACCATTTCTGGTTTTGGAAATTTGACAGATGTGGCTATATCTTACACCATTACCGGAAGCAATATTTCGGGAATAGAAACCATCACTCTGGCTCCTGTAAACGGAAGCGCTTCTTTTGTCGTTCCAGCAAATTTGCTTTCAAATTCAGGAACTTCAACCTTGAATATCACCAATTTAAAAAATAATAGCACAAATTGTGATACCGCTGTTATAGGGGTTTCAGATTCTTTTGTCTTAAATCCGATTCCGGTGGCACCAACAGTAAACAATCAGACTTTTTGTAAAGCCGACGATGCTTCTGTAGAAGATCTGCAACCGCATGGAACGCAATATAAATGGTACAATTCACCGACTTTAACAACGCCTCTTGCTGAAAGTTATATTCTAAAATCTGAAAATTATTATGTAACAGTTACTTCTGCAGCAGGATGTGTTTCTCCTGCATCTATGATTACGGTCACGATAACCGATGTCCCTGCTCCGGAACTCAAGCAAGACGGCGAAAATTTCTGTGGACTCGATAATCCGACAATTTTAGATTTGTCTAATAATACCAATTCGCCAATGACAGTGGTTTGGTATGATGCTCCAACTGGTGGAAATCTGCTCTCTTCATCAACTATTTTGATTGATAAAAATACCTATTACGGTTTTGATTTTTCGCCGACGGATAATTGTTTCTCAGATCAGAATTTAGCTGTAACGGTTTCGTTAAAAGATTGTGATGCACCACAGTATCCGTTTTTTATTCCTGATGGATTTTCTCCAAATGGAGACGGTGTAAATGATTCGTTTGTAATTAAAGATATCGAATTTCTATATCCAGATTATACGCTCGAAATCTTTAACAGATACGGACTTGGAATGTATAAGGGAGATAAAAATAAACCGGCATGGGACGGTATGAATTACGAAAGGAGCGGCATTGCGGGTGGCATTGCTCCAAACGGAGTTTACTTCTATGTGCTTCATTTTAATAAAGACAATAAACCGCCTGTTCAGGGTCGTCTTTATTTAAATCGATAATTCATTTTTTTTTTAATAAATCTTCAAATGAAAAAAATTATACTTTTTATAAATTTCCTTTTCTGTCTCTCAGTTACCGCACAGCAAGATCCAGAATACACACATTATATGTACAACATGAGCGTGGTAAATCCGGCCTATGCAACAGGAGTTCCCGCTATGATGAATTTTGGAGCGCTCTACAGAACACAGTGGGTTGGGGCGGTAGGAGCTCCTAAAACTTTTACCTTTTTTGGACACAGCGCTTTGTCGGATAAGGTCGAGGTCGGACTGTCTTTTATTTCTGATGATATCGGAGACGGTGCTAAAAAAGAAAATAATCTGTATGCAGATTTTGCTTATGTTTTAAAATTAGGAGGAAAGTATAACCTTTCGCTCGGACTTAAAGCCGGATTTTCATCAATGCAGACTAATTTTAATGGATTCCGTTTTACAGATCCGCAAACCGATTTTGCTTTCTCCGAAAACATAAATGCGACAAAGCCTAATATTGGTGTAGGAGCTTATTATTTTAGAGATAATTTATATGTTGGATTATCTGTTCCGAATTTACTAAAGTCAAAATATATCGAAGAAAAATCAGGAATTAATGCTTTTGGTTCTGAAGAAATACATACTTTTTTAACAGCAGGTTATGTTTTCCAGATGAATGATATGCTGAAGCTGAAACCTGCATTTATGACCAAAATAGTAAAAGGAGCTCCAATGACTTTCGACTTTACAGCCAATGTGCTCTACAATGAAAAGTTTGAATTTGGAGCTGCCTATAGAATTGGTGATTCTGTGAGCGCTTTATTCAATTTCAACATCACTCCAACACTTCGTGCGGGTTACGCTTACGATTATACGCTCACCAATTTCGGACAGTTTAACTCGGGTACACACGAAATTATGCTATTGTTTGATCTTGACTTATTAGGAAAAGGATTCGATAAATCGCCAAGATTCTTTTAAAATGAAAAATATGAAAAAACTCATCGTTATTATATTCGTATTTTCAATACAGTTTATAAATGCTCAAGATCAAGAATTAATCAGAGCAAAGAAATTCTTTGATAGGACTTATTACAGTGAAGCAATCATTCTCTATCAGAAATTGGCAGACGAAAAACCATCTCAGGAAGTCATCAAAAATTTGGCAGATTCTTATTATTACACCAATGATTTGATTAAAGCACAACGCTATTATCGTCTCTTGATCAATAATTATAATAATGGTCTCGATAGGGAATATTATTTTAGATATGCTCAGACTCTTAAAGCTACCAACAGTTACGAGGATGCCAATAATATGCTCAAAGAATATTTTTCTAAATCTGGAAATTCTGATGATATCGTCAATTTCGAGAAAGATATCAAAACTTTAGAAAATGTAACGGCAATCGGAAAACGTTTTGAAATTAAAAATCTTCCGATCAATACGCCAAATTCTGAATTTGGAGCTGTTAGATACAAAGACAATCTAGTCTTTGCCGGTGTAAAACTGAAACCTGGATGGTTTGATAAAAAATACAAATGGGATAATAATACTTACCTGAATCTAGTTTCGATTCCACTAAAAAATATATTTTCTTCAGACTCGCTTGTACATTATTTTGCTAAAGAACTGAAAACGGGAATGCACGAATCGAATGCTATTTTTACAAAAGACGGCAAAACGATGTATTTTACTCGTAATAATTCTAAAAACGGAAAGAAAAAGAAGGATGATAAGAAAATTTCGAATCTGCAGATTTTTAAAGCCGAATTAGTAGATGGAAAATGGACCAATATTACTTCGCTTCCTTTTAACAGCCCAAACTATTCGGTTGAACATCCAGCTTTGAGCGCCGATGAGAAAGTATTATATTTTGCTTCTGATATGCCGGGATCATTTGGTTCGTTTGATATTTATTCAATTAATATTAATAAAGGAGCATTTGATACGCCAAAAAACCTCGGGCCAGAAATCAACACCGCTAAACGTGAGCAATTTCCTTTTGCATCAGCAGATCATAAACTGTATTTTTCTTCAGACGGACATTTAGGATACGGTTTATTGGATGTCTTTGTTTCGGATATTAATGGAAACGAATATTCTAAACCGGTAAATATCGGTTTACCATTAAATTCAAATCTAGATGATTTTGCCTTTAATATTGATTCGGAAACCAAAGAAGGCTACTTTGCCTCTAACAGAGAAGGCGGGAAAGGAAGCGACGATATTTATCAGTTTAAAGAAATCAAGGATTTGATTGTCGAAGACTGCAAACAGTTTATAGCCGGAACGATTACAGATATGGACACGGGGCTTCCGCTTGAAAATGCAACTGTAATTCTGCAGGATTCTGATAAAAATACTTTGAACACATTTACAACTCCGCTTGACGGAAAATTTAATTTTACTATTGCCTGCGAGGCTTCTTATAAAATCTCTGCTTTTAAGGAAAAGTATACAAACGAATCAAGACTTGTTACGGCAGATAAAACAAGAGATGCAGTAAATGACGGTTCATTGGCATTGAAATCTATGGAAGCAATCAAGCTGGAAGAAAAAGAAAATGCAGAAAAGAAGAGAAAACAAGAACTTATTTTAGAAGAAGAAAACAAGAAAAAAGAAATTCTGGCCGCAATTGAACTGAAGGAGAAGGAGAAAAAAGCCAAACAGGCAGAAATTGTAGCTGCAGAAATTAGAAAAACTGAAAAAGTAAAACAGATTTTAGAGCAGGAAAAAGATGTTGTCAAGGACAAAGATCGTCTCATCATCAAGACAGACCCGATTTACTTCGATTACAATTTATGGTATATCCGAAAAGAATCAAAAGTGGTTTTGGGAAGAGTGGTTGAATTGATGAAAAAATATCCCGGAATGATAATCGAAATCGGTTCGCACACTGACTCGCGCGGGAATGAAAAGTTTAATGAAAATTTATCTCAAAAAAGAGCCAATTCTACTCGGGAATTTATTATTCAATCCGGCATTGATGCCAAAAGAGTTGTAGCAAAAGGCTACGGAGAATCGGTGCCGATTATAAAATGTAAAACTGATGAATCTTGTACAGAAGAAGAGCATGAGTTGAACAGAAGGTCAGAATTTGTGATTAAGAATTTATAATTTTCTCCGGTAGAGCCGACAGCTTTTTAAAACTTTCGGATTTCATCTTCAAAGAAAATTTTGCCAAAATCTTTTTGTTGATTTCTTTTTTATTTAATTTTATAGACCTAACAATTGAAATTTATATTATGAAAAATCTGACCTTATCTTGTCTGCTTTTGGCCTGCATTGGACTCCAAAGCTGTAAAAATGAAGAAAAGCAAAAAGCCGAAGCTGCTGCAAAAGCAGAAGGAGAAGCAGTAGTAAGCACTGCCTGCTACAAAGCAATTTATGAAAAAGATACAATAGATTTAAAATTGAATACCTTAAAAAACGGAAAATTAACGGGAGACATGATAATGAAGGTTGCTCCAGTAACGGTGAGGACCGGAGAAGTTGCTGGCGAATTTCATGGTGACACCTTATTTATAGATTATACTTTTAAGGAAGCTGCAAGCCAAGGAAAGACTTTCAAAAATCCGATGGCATTGTTAAAACGTGACAATCAGCTCATTTTAGGAAACGGAACTATGCAGACTACTATGGGCGTTACCTATTTAGTAAAAGACAAGCCAATCGATTTTGACCGTGTTAAATACAAATTTGATTCAGTTGAGTGTATTGAAAAATAAGGATAAGCTAATTATCATATCCTAACACCACAGGTTTTAAAAACCTGTTGATTTAAATTATAGAATGATAAAAAAAGCCGTTTCTACTTAAAGAAACGGCTTTTGTAATTTATAATTTTAAGTTTTTTTAGAAAACTTCACCTTTAATTTTAAGGGCTACACGTCCGTCAGGATAATTGACTGCATTGGTTTCGACTGTAATTGTTTTACGAATCGGACCGCTTGCCATATTGTATTTCACATCAATTTTTCCTTTTTTTCCTGGCATAATAGCTGCGGCAGGTTTGGTAACAACGATTGAACTTAATGTTGATTCTGCTCCAGTAATTAGCAGTGGTGCGTCGCCTGTGTTTGTAAACTCAAAGGAGCGAACTCCGCTGTCTGTCTTAGAAATTTTTCCATAATCAATTGTATTGTCTGGGGCAGCAAATTCAATTTTTGCGCCATTTTGTGCATAACCTATTGCGCTAAACAATACGATAGCAATAAAAGAGGCAACATTTTTCATTTTGAAATTGTTTTTAAGTTGTAAGTAAATATACATTCTTTTAATTAACACACAAATTATTAATTCGTTTTTTATAGTGTACTTAATTATTTACTTTTGCTGTCAATTATAATTACAAAAATTGAACCAAAGTTTTGGTTTGTTTGTTATAGTGGTTAATCGTTTCATTGATTTATTCAAGTAACGATTAAGCCACTAACAAATTGACGATTAAACGAATTAACGATTAAACAACCTAATTAAATGACAATTCCAGCACAATTTGACGCTAAGACGATTGAGAACAAATGTTATGATTACTGGATGAAAAACAACTATTTTCATTCAGAACCAGATCATAGAACACCTTATACAATTGTAATCCCACCGCCAAACGTCACTGGAGTCCTTCACATGGGACATATGTTGAACAATACGATTCAGGATGTTTTAATTCGTAGAGCGCGTCTTAAAGGATTCAATGCTTGTTGGGTTCCGGGAACAGATCACGCTTCTATTGCTACTGAGGCAAAAGTGGTAGCAAAATTAAAAGCAGAAGGAATCAATAAAAACGACTTGACCCGTGAAGAATTCCTAAAACACGCTTGGGAATGGACAGATAAATACGGAGGAACAATCTTAGAACAGCTTAAGAAATTAGGTGCTTCTTGCGATTGGGAACGCACTAAATTTACAATGGATCCAGATATGTCTGCATCTGTAATTCGTTCTTTTGTTGATTTATACAACAAAGGATTAATTTACAGAGGTTACCGAATGGTAAACTGGGATCCAGAAGCCAAAACGACTCTTTCTGACGAAGAAGTTATCTACGAAGAACAACAAGGAAAATTATTTTTCTTAAAATATAAAATAGAAGGTTCCGAAGATTTCTTGACGGTTGCAACAACACGTCCTGAGACTATCTTCGGAGATACTGCCATCTGTATCAATCCGAATGATGAGCGTTTTACACATTTAAAAGGTAAAAGCGCTATCGTTCCAATCTGCGGTAGAGTAATCCCGATTATCGAAGACGAATATGTAGATGTTGAATTCGGTACAGGATGTTTGAAAGTAACGCCTGCACACGATATGAACGATAAAACGTTGGGAGAAAAACACAATCTTGAAATCGTTGATATTTTTAATGAAGATGCTACTTTAAACAGCTTCGGATTACATTATCAAGGAAAAGACCGTTTTGTAGTTCGTAAGGAAATCGAAAAAGAACTTCAAGAAATCGGTGCTTTAGCAAAAACAGAAACACACTTAAATAAAGTTGGAACATCTGAAAGAACCAAAGCCGTAATCGAACCACGATTATCAGACCAATGGTTCCTTAAAATGGAAGAATTGGTAAAACCAGCCATTAAATCGGTTTTAGAAACAGGAGATATTAAATTACACCCAAAACGTTTCGAAAACACGTATGCACATTGGTTAAACAATATTCGTGATTGGAATATTTCTCGTCAATTATGGTGGGGACACAGAATTCCTGCATATTATTATGGTGACGGTAAAGAAGATTTTGTTGTTGCAGAAAACATCGAAGAGGCACTAAAATTAGCGCAAGAAGCAACAAACAATAAACAATTAACAACAAGCGACCTTAAACAGGATGTTGATGCTTTAGATACTTGGTTTTCTGCATGGTTATGGCCGATGTCTGTTTTTGGAGGAATTATGGATCCAGAAAGTCCAGATTTCAAATATTATTATCCAACAAATGACTTGGTAACAGGTCCAGATATCTTGTTTTTCTGGGTGGCGAGAATGATCATTGCAGGTTATGAATATGCGGGCGAAAAACCATTTACAAATGTATATTTAACTGGTTTAGTGCGTGATAAACAACGCCGTAAAATGTCTAAATCATTAGGAAATTCTCCTGATCCTTTAGATTTGATTGATAAATTCAGTGCAGACGGAGTTCGTGTAGGATTGCTTTTAAGTGCTTCTGCAGGAAATGATATTATGTTTGATGAAGAATTATGCAGTCAAGGAAAAGCGTTCTCAAACAAAATCTGGAATGCTTTCAAATTGATTAAAGGATGGGAAGTTTCAGAAACTATTCCACAACCAGAATCATCAAAAGTGGCAATCGAATGGTACGAAGCCAAGTTGCAACAAACTTTAGTTGACATTGAAGATAATTTTGAGAAATACAGAATTTCAGATTCATTAATGGCAATTTACAAATTAGTTTGGGATGATTTCTGTTCTTGGTTCTTAGAAATGATCAAACCAGCTTACCAACAGCCAATTGACAGCGTAACTTTCGCGAAAGCGATTGAAATGTTAGAAAACAATTTGAAGTTGTTGCATCCGTTTATGCCTTTCTTGACGGAAGAAATTTGGCAGTTAATCGCTGAAAGAACTCCAGAAGAAGCTTTAATCGTTTCAACTTGGCCAGAAATAAAATCATTTGATGCTAAATTAATCGCTGATTTTGAAAATTCTATCGAAGTGATTTCTGGAATCAGAACCATCAGAAAAGACAAAAATATTCCGTTTAAAGATGCAATTGAATTAAAAGGAATCAACAGCGAAAATGTTTCTACTTATTTCGATTCAATCATCACCAAATTAGGAAACGTTTCGGCTTTCGAATATGTTTCAGAAAAAGTAGACGGTGCATTGTCTTTCCGTGTAAAATCAAATGAATATTTCATTCCGATTACTGGAAATATTGA
Source organism: Flavobacterium foetidum (assembly GCF_004634245.1). Lineage (GTDB taxonomy): Bacteria > Bacteroidota > Bacteroidia > Flavobacteriales > Flavobacteriaceae > Flavobacterium > Flavobacterium foetidum. The sequence goes on along the minus strand of NZ_SJTF01000003.1, from coordinate 89,054 downwards.
TGTTGAAGCAGAAATCGCAAAACTGACAGAAGAATTGAATTACACAAAAGGATTCTTGAAATCGGTAGAAGCAAAGCTTTCAAACGAGAAATTCGTAAACGGAGCTCCAGAGAAAGTGCTTAATTTAGAGAAGCAAAAACAAGCCGATGCCTTGGCAAAAATTGCTACAATTGAGCAGAGTTTGGCTGGTTTGAAATAAGAGTCATCTCTGTTTTGATTATATAATTAAACCCGACAGGTTCAAAAACCTGTCGGGTTTGTTGTTTTATACATACAGTTTGTCATTCCGAGGAACGAGGAATCACACTAGTGACTCAACAAAGATTGGCGATTTTTATTGTGGAATTTCGAGTGTGATTCCCCGTTACAGAAGTATTGTCTTTCTTTTTATAGATAATCCGATTTATTGTTTTTATATACCCCATTTTTTTAAAAAATAGTCTAAGTTTTTTGATTTTTGTATCTCGAAAAAATATAAATTTAGTACGATTTTACGTTAAAACAAAAAACGTCTTTACAATGAAAAAATATCTTTTATTTGTGTTTGCTTTCTGTTTTTTATTGGGGTGTTCTAATAAGGAAAATAAAGTTAAAAATATAGAGAGAGCTTTCTATTACTGGAAAAGCGGATCTTCTTTTAGTACTGAAACAAGTAGTCAGCTTAATAAATTGGAGGTAAAGAAAATCTATTACAAACTTTTTGAAGTAGATTACAGCGAAACGATGGGAAATTTTCCTTATCAAAAAAATAATCCTGATCAATATACCTTCCGGGATTTAGATTCTGTAAATGTTGTTCCTACTATTTTTATCAAGAATGAGATTTTTCAATACAATAATGAAAAGTCATTGGATAAGCTTGCAGATAATATTGTTTTTCTGATAAACAAATACCGCAAAGAACGTTATCGATATGGTAATAATGAGGAAATTAATTTTGATTATTCTGAAATTCAAATTGATTGTGATTGGACAAAATCAACAAAAGACAAATATTTTTATTTATTGAAAAAGATAAAAGAATTGTCAAAAAAGGAAATTAGTTGTACCCTAAGACTTTATCCGTATAAATATCCGGATATTATGGGAGTTCCACCTGTAGATAAAGCGATGTTAATGTGTTATAACTTGATAAAACCATTATCACAATCGGATAAAAATTCAATTTTAGATATAAATGAATTGAAATCATATCTGGATAAAAAAAGAAGCTATCCAGTGCATTTGGATATTGCATTGCCTGTTTTTTATTGGACGTTATGGTATCACAATAATCGTTTTGCAGGTTTAGTTGATTTTAGTTCGGCAGATATAAGTGGCATTACTAAACAGACTAAACCGATGTGGTATGAGATGACTGAAGATTACACTTTTGAATATGAATATTATTTAAAAAAGGGCGACCAATTAAAAATTGAAGAAGTCGATACCAAGACACTTCAGGAAGCAATTTCTATTATTAAGAAAAATGTAGAATTAGACGACACAACTACAATTTCGTTGTTTCATTTAGGCAATAGTACTTTAAAAAAATACAAAAATGAAGAGATTTCTAGTTTTTACAGCGCTTTTAGTAAGTAGTTGCTTCTACAGTTTTGCATGTGGTTATTCTCCGTATGGGGAAGATGTAAGGTATTGTCTGTTTAAACCTGATTATTTTAATTATTATCAGTACAAATCATTTTTTTACAATGCTGATTTATGGGGATTTGATTATGGCAGAAATCCGCAGGATTATAAATTGAATATAGATTCTAACATAGCAGACTGGTATAATTACACCAACAAAAAAGTTTCAATTGATGCTATTGAAGATTTTAATTTTAATTTATCATACACGGATATTCATTCTAAAAGTGATAACGACTTTATTAAATATTTGTATCAAAACAATAAAACAACCGCAATTACTTACCTTAAAATGGCAAAAAGTTGCGAAATGGTTAGTAGTGATACAGAAGATGTTTGGGAAAGAAACGAAGAGTCAAATAATCGAGGTAAATTTGAATTATTAGACAAAATGGTAGAAGCTACCAATAAAGAACAAAATCAATATTTTAAAAGAAAGTATGCTTTTTTAACGATAAGACTGGCTTATTATTCGGGAAAAAAAGATGTTATAAAATCAGTTTTTGAATCTAACTTCAATAAGAGCAAAAGAGATTATTTGTACTATTGGAGTTTGTTCTTTTACACTTTTACAAAAGAAAATCCGGGATATATGGTTGATGTGGCTAATTTAATGGCGTATTCTCCAGAAAAAAGTTACGCTAGTTACTATTATTTTCATCGTGATTTTAAAATTGAGGAAGCCTTAAAATATGTTAAGAACAAAGAAGAAAGAGCCAATGTTTATGCTTATGCATCTGTTCAAAAGGTAGATAAAAATCTTGACTACCTGAGAGAAATTTATAAAAACAATCCACAGTCTCAAATATTAGGTTTTCTGCTTTTGCGCGAAATCAATAAGATTGAAGATTGGGTTTACACGCCTTATTATACCAATTATACCCCAACAACAAATTATGTTGATTTTTGGAATGATAAAGTCAAAGTCACAACTGAAACTTTACGCAATCGCTCTGAAAACGATAGATTGTATGCAAAAGAAGTTTTAGATTTTATAAATACGGTAGATGTTGCTAAAACACAAAATCCTATTGTTTGGGAAGCTTCAAAAATTAATTTACAATTTATTACAAGAAATTATAGCGACTGTTTAAAAAACATTTCTCTATTTGAAAAAGAACATAAATCTGAAAAGATAACGGGAGAAATAGAAAAAATAAAAGCGCTCTGTATTACTGCAAATCAGGAAAATGGAAAAGCATTTATTAAACCTGAAATTGAAAGTATTATTTTAAAATACAAGGATGATCCACGTTTTATTTTCGCTTTAGGAAGAGAATTAGAATTTAGAGGAAATATTACTGATGGATTAGCTTTGTTGTCTTTAATTGAAGAAACAGCAAAGGAAACTTATGATTCAAATGATGTAGAATGGAGAAGTAACCGATTAAAAACTTCTGGTAACTTACAAGAGTTTTCACGTTATTTTGACTATCTGGATTTTGTTTATTCTGCCCAAGATCTGCAAATAATTGTTGATCGATTAGACAAAGACTCTTATACAGAATTTCAAAAAATAATTTATGTCAAATTGCTGAAAGACAAAGATTATCTTAAAGATTTATTAGGAACAAAATACCTGAGAGAAAATCAGTTGAGTAATGCTTTAACCGTTTTTAAGTCTCTAGATAAAAAATATTGGGATGACAATTACAATGCTTGGGAAAGAGGAGAATATGGAGATTATTATGTTTTTGATCAAAATCCGTTTTATGATTTTAAATATACCGATTCTTTTATTGAACATAAAGAAAAGTATGTTGTAACCAAGCTTGCAGTAACGGAGCGGATTATTAAGTACCTTAATTTAGCAAATAATGTAAATACAAAAGATCGGGATTATTATTACTTTCTTTTGGCAAACTGCTACTACAATATGTCAAATAATGGAAACTCTTGGATGATGCGCCGTTATAATAGTTTCGGCTATCAAAGCAGTTACCTAAACGAATCGTATATTGATGAAATAGAATATCGAAACAAAGTCAAAGCAATTGCTTTTTATCAGTTAGCCTATCAAAATGCAAAAACAGATAAATTTAAAGCACTCTGTCTGCGTATGATGGATTATGTTGAAAAAAATGAATATTCAAACTCAAAAAAAGTAGCTAAAGAGTTTTCGACATATAGCTCTGATCTTTCAGGATGTGAAAATTTAGAATCTTATTTTAAAGCAAGAAGATAGATTTGCTTTATGATCAAGCCTAACAGGTTTTTAAAACCTGTTAGGTTTTTCTACGCATACTTACTTTTTCTTCCTCAAAACCCAAAACACAGGATACGAAACAATCGTAATTCCCAAAATAACTAGAAAACTTATAGGGTCGCTATAGATAAATCCGAGCAGTAAACCAATTGATGCCAAAATAGCAATAATCGCGGCCCAAGGATACCAGAAAGAGCGATATGGTCGTTCTAAATCTGGTTCTTTGGTTCTTAGTTTTAAAAGTGACGCATATGCCAATCCCCAGACAATAATGGAGATAAAAGCGGCAAAAGAAAATAAAACCTCAAAGGATCCGACAAATATGATTAAGAACAAGCTGAAAAAAGAAGAAACCAATAAGGCCGTAACAGGAGTTCCGCCTTTGTTTACTTCAGTTCCCTGTTTGATGAAAAATCCGTCACGGCTTAATCCGTAAAGAATTCTCGGCGGAATCATCATAAAAGCATTCAAAATACTGATTAAAGAAAAGATAGAAATTACAGTTACTATAATGGCGCCGTTTTTTCCAAAAAGAACTTTAGCCACATCGGCAGCAGCCAAATTTGATTTCGCCAAAGTTTCAACCGGCAAGACATGAAAAAAGGCAATATTTACCAAAGTATAAATAACAGCTACCAGAATGACACCGCTGAAAAGTGATTTCGGAATGTTCTTTCCTGGATCATCATTTTCTTCAGCAAAAAAACTAACGCTGTTCCAGCCGTTGTAAGTTCCGATAATTAACTGCAATGATTTAAAAAATCCAAATAAAAGACCAATTTGAAAAAACGAATTATCGGTTTGAATTTTCGGAACTTCAATTCCGGCATGCATAAAACAGGCTGTAACCAAAGCCACAAAACAAATAACTTTTAAGAAACTGGTAATCTGCTGGATCACGCTTCCGTTTTTGACACCGCTTAAATGAATTAATACGAAAGCAGTTAAGAGCGAAATGGCCATAATAGTGGAATAATTTTTAAGCTCTGGAAATAATATAATAAGATATTCACTGATTACAATACAATAAAAAGCAGGCGGAATTGCATTGGTAATATAATCAAACCATCCAGAAAGAAAACCTGCATAGTCGCCAAAAGCCCTTTTGATATAATTGTAAGAACCTCCTGCTTTTGGGAGCATGGCACCCAATTCGGCATATAAATTGGCGCCAATTAAAACATACAAGCCACCAAAAATCCATGAAAAAATAATCAGCCAATAATTGTCTAAAAGCCCTGCGATTGCTCCTGGAGTGCGAAGGATTCCGACCCCAATGGTACCACCGATTAATACGGCAATATTAAAACTAAGGCCAAGTGTTGTTTTTAATTGATTGTTTTTGGTATGGGACATTAAAACGCTATTTATTGTTTACGGAATATATCGTGCAAAAATAGCCATTTTAGAACAGTTTCCTAAAGAAAACAAAAACCTCATTCTTTTACGGAATGAGGTTTTTAATGGATTAAAAGATTTTATTTTTTTGTTTTTAGATATTTGTCCAGAAAAGCGAGTGTTTTTTTAGAGGTGGTAATCTGATTTTCTTTTTTCTGAAAACCGTGGCCTTCGTCAGGATAAACAATGTATTCTACTGGAACGCCATTTTTTTTGACACCGGCAACTATTTCGTCGCTTTCTATCGGAAGAACTCTTACGTCATTGGCGCCTTGAAAAACCAAAAGCGGTTTTTTGATTTTCTGATAATTGTATAAAGGCGAAATCTTTTTTAAACGGATACTGTCTGAAGTGTAAGGATCTCCTAGCTCATCATACAAAGCCGTTCTGAAAGATTCCCAGTAAGGCGGAATGCTTTTTAAGGTTCTTGGCCAGTTGGCAACGCCAAAAAGATTAACGCCAACTTTAAATTCTTCAGGATGAAAGGCCAAAGCGCCCAAAACCATACAGCCGCCATAACTTCCGCCATAAATGCCAATAGCATTTGGATCGATATAATTTTGCTCTGCCAGCCATTTTTTACCCCAGATACAATCTTTTAAATCGCCATTGCTATGGTCTTTGTTATCTAATTTGTAAAATGTTTTTCCGTAACCGCTGCTGCCGCGATTGTTAACCGCCAGCACTGCGTAACCGTGATTTACGAGATATTGAATACTATTTGAATATCCGATTCGGCTTTGCCCTCCTGGACCGCCGTGAACCCAAACCAAAGCCGGAACTTTATTGTTTTCTGATGCCTGAAGCGGTTTGTAATAAATGGCAGGAATCTCTTTTCCGTCAAAAGATTTAAAACGGACAACTTCTGCTTTTACTAGGTCGTTCTGGTCAATTTTTTTGCTTATGGTCGAGGTCAGCTGCTTTAATTCTTTTTTAGGAATGTCGTAAACGTATAGGTTTGGAGAACTTGTACTGCTTCCTACTGTGAGCAATAATTTGTTTTCGCTGTTGGAGATAATTACGTTTTGAACATCACCGTCTTTTAGGTCGGGGAAATCTATTTTTTTTCCAGTTTTATGGTCAAAAAGCAAAACTTTGTTTTTCCCGTCATCATTAATAAAAATGACATGATACTTTTCGTTTTCGCTCAAATTCATATAACTGACATCCCATTTATCTTCAAAAACTTTTTCAGATTTTCCGGTATTCAAATTGTATTTTACCAGATAACTGAATTCACTGTCCAGATTTGTAGCATAATACAGAATGCTGTCATTCTTTTCAAAAACCATCGGATTATAGTTTGCCGCTTTTGCCGTACTGATTTTTTTGGTTGTTTTGGTGTTGTTATCGTAAATGTACAATTCGTTTGTGTCGGTTGTAAGTTCTTTTGTAAGAGCAATATATCTTTCGGTTTTGCTAATGGCGTAAGGCGAGTATCCCATTTCGTTTTTGTATAAAACTGTAGGTTTCCAAGTAAGCGTATCCAATTTTATGACATCAAAATATTTAATATTGCGCTTGTTGCTGCTTACATACATATTTTTTTTGTCAAGGCTCCACCCCATAAAATTATTGGTGCTGTTGGGCCAGGGAGTAAGATCTTTGGGAGCGGCATTGGTTCTGTCCGCTAAGTAAAGATGAGCGTTTTCATTACCGCCTTTGTCAGAAGAATAAATAAATTTTGAACTTTCGGGAAGGTAATCGATGGCGTAATTGCTTTCTACGGTAGATTTCGTAAGCGCGACTGAGGTAGTGTCGGCTATGTTTATTTCGTAGAGATTAGCAATTCCGGTCACGTTGCTGTTCATTAAGATTTTGGTCTCGTCTTTATTGAACCCAGCGCCGCCGATTGATTTGGTGTCATAAAAATCTTCTACGGCATATTGTATTGGCATTCTTGCTTCCTGATTTTTCTCTTCTTTTTTACACGATTGAAGCACTAGCAGTGAAAAAAGACCAAATAACATAAATTTTTCTTTCATTTGTAAATGGTTTTAAATTATTGATTTTCAATTGATGATAATCAAATTTATAAAAAACATTTAAAGAAGTAGAAAAAATCTTATTTAACTCGTTGGGTGAAATATTTTCAAACATAGAAACATAGATTTAACTAAACTTAAAAAAGGCGTTTCACTAGTCTAAATGCACATAGTTTAGCTATGTTTGGAAACTTGTTTCTTCCATTTTCTTTTTTCGGCACAAAAAACGATGCTTCTATGTGTTAAAATGCTTTTATTTTTTAATACACCCAACGGGTTTATTTATTGTTAAATTAGAATTTGTCGTAAAAAGGCAAAGCTCTTTCTGTTTTTTATAGAATACAGAAAAAGCTTTGCAGGTTTAAAATCTAATTCAAAATTTTAGAATTTGTAACGCAGGCTTGTCATAATTTGACGAGGTGCGATCGGATTGACACTGTAATTTTCGTGAACCGTATAATTTAATTCGTTTGTAATGTTTGATAATTTGCAAAGAATAGAGATTTTTCTCCACGTATATCCAAGAGATGCGTCGATTGTAGTGTATCCTTTTAACGGAATTTCCCTGTCCCAGATGCCACCCGGTCTTGTCGAATCGTACTGACTGTTCCAGCCTCCAATTCTGTCTCCGATGTAATTTCCGATCGCTCCGAGAGAAATGCCTTTTAAGAAACCCTCTTGAACCGTATAAAAGAAACTTAAGTTAGCGGTATTTTGAGGAGTCCTAGCCACGCGATTACCTTCAATAAAACTTCCGTTTAGTCCAGAAGTTTTAGTATAACGCATATCATTGTAGCTGTAACCGGCAATAATACTCAAACCATCTATAGGTCTAGCATTCACATCAATTTCTATTCCTTTGCTTTTAGTTTCACCGCTCAAAACTTTAACGTTGGTATCCGTGTTTGGTGTTCCATCGGCTTTAAACTCTGCCATTTGAGCCAGATTGCTGTTCGTAATTTGATAAACAGTTACGTTTGTGCTGAGCAATCCGTTTAAGAAATCGGTTTTAACTCCCGCTTCGTATTGGTCGATTATAGAAGGTTTTATAGGTTGTAAATCAGCCGTTGTACCAGTATTTGGAGTAAATGATGTCGAATAGCTTCCGAACAATGAAACCGTCTTTAAAGGCTGATAAACCAATCCCGCTTTTGGTGAGAAAGCATTGTCTAAACGTTTTGGTGTAATTACCGGAACTGCATTTTCGGGAGCAACTGTTTGTTTTCCGCCAACGTATGTTTCTTTGTAAGTCGTTACTTCAGCTTCCTGCCAAGACCATCTGATGCCGGCCAATACTTTGAATTTTTCTGTAATCGAGACAAAATCTTGGAAATAAACTCCAAAACGATTGGTTTCTGTTTTGGCAATTTGAGTAGCTCTGTCGGTAACAGGAATATCGTTTCTTTGAGTGCTTGGGTCAAAAGTAAACAGATTTATCTTGTCATATAAGGTTGGACCGTACACAGGCTGTCCGTTTTTGGTTCCAGTTTGCACATATTTTTCATCAAATGTGTAAGTGTAAGCAGTCGCAAATGAATTTTCCCAATCGGCGCCAGTAAAGATCTGATGTTTTACAGATCCTGTATTAAAATTGCCTTGCAAACTCAACTGATCACCTAAAATTTGCTCCAAGTTTTTGTTTTTTGCCAAACCTCTGTTCCATTCACCCGGTGTCGCATACGTATCTAAATTTGATAATTGAGCGGTAGAGTAGCTCCCTCGGTTATAATTTTGTAAAGAGGAATTAAAGTTAAGTTTCCAGTTTTTATTGAAATCATGATTTACTAATACAGAAACGCTTGAAGATTTTGTATTTCCGTTTGACCAAAGCGATCCATAAAAAGCATTACGCGGCAGGTCTAAAATTTGTTTTCCGATAATTCCAGTTCCAAAATCTGGAGTCCAGTCAGCAGTAAGATAATCTCCCTGAACTGTAATTTGTGTTTTTGGATTGATGACGAAAAGCAAAGATGGATTAACATACAAACGCTCGTTCTTTACCACATCTCTAAAACTTTCTGAATTTTCGTAAGAACCATTAATTCTAAATGCAATAGATTTTGATAGAGCTCCATAAAAATCAAATGCTGGCTTGTAGTACGAGTAGCTTCCCATTTGCATGGAGATTTCTCCTCCTGTTTTGAATAATGGCGTTTTGGTCACAAGATTCACAATGCCGCCTGGGGCAACATTTCCGAATAATAGCGCCGAACCTCCTTTAAGAAATTCTACTTTATCTAAACCAGAAACATCAGGAATAGAACCTGAATTATAACGAAAACCGTTTTTAAACATATTATTGGCAGACATGTCGTATCCTCTAGAGAAAAAAGATTCCTGTGCGCCGCCTCGTGCAGAGCTTACATAAACTCCGTTGGCATTTTTGAGAACTTCGCTCAATCGGATAGCTTGCTGCTGTTCGATAACTTCTGAACCAATAACTTGTATAGACTGCGGATTATCCATTGGTTTTAATCCTGAACGAACTGCGGTTACGGGTTTTGGCTCTTTGTTTTTGGTAACGATTACTTCGCTAAGAGTTTCGCCTTTTCTGTTTTTAACAGTATCTGAAACTGTGGTATTCTCGACACTTGTATAGTCTTGGCTGTAAGACGCAAGACTTGCTAAGGACAATAGTAAAAGTAAATTATATTTCATGTTATTTATTTAGATTTAATAAAAATAAATTTCTGCAAATATAGATACACGTACTATTTACGAGATAATTTCAAACGGAATTTCTTGCTTAAACCTTTATTAGTTTTTTCTTAAGATTTGCTTAATAATTTTCTAATTTTATTTTAATTTTGTAATGAATTAGTTTTTGAGCAAAAAAAAGACCTTGCTCTTTTTAGGCAAGGTCTTTTTTTAAACTTAAAATTTAAGGAATAATCTCCTGATTATTTTACTACGATTTGATAAGTAGCCATTTTCCAGATTTCATCGTATTTTTTTCCATTTTGTTCGCCAGCAGATTTTTCAGTATGAGCGTATTCTACCATGTAATTTCCTGACCAGATAGGAGTAAAAGAAAATTCGCCTTTATCATTTGTCCATAATTCTTTTTCCCAGCCGTTTGGAGCAATTACTTTGATTTTTGCTTCCTTAGCAATAGCGCCATCATAAGAGGCAACTCCTGAAACTTTTACGTTTTTCTTAGCAATATCAGCATTTTCAGAAAAAACAGCGATTTTATTTGAATTTGCTGCAATACTGTTTCCAGCATTTTTGTTTCCAACCACAACTGTCGCGCTAGAGTTGTAATCTAACTTCATTGTCCCGTACACTTCACCAACGGTGTGGTGCATCACGATTGTATAAACACCATCTTCATCTGGTGTAAAGAAAGACTGAAATCTGTTGTCTAAAGCTTTAGTTGTCAATTTGGTTTCCTTTTTCGAAGGACTGATGACAACTAGGCTGAAATCTTTTAAATCTGAAAACCATTTATCGGCTTTTGTGATGTCATTATCTGAGAATTCTCCAAAATAAATCGAAATTTCCTGCACTTTTCCTTTTGTTCCGGTTGGTTTTGTTTCAATCCAAAGGGCGTGTGCAAATATTGGAAAAGAAACCAGCATCAAAAAGAAAGAAGCAATGATTTTAAAAGTATTTGATTTCATACGATCAAGTTTTAATTGTTAGATGATATTTTCTACAAACTTAAGTCTTATTTAGAACAATTTAAAATAAAACTTAAAAAACTGCTTTTTTTTCTCCGATTTTAATCTTTAACAAAATCTAGGAATTATGATTTCTTCTTCTTCGTTTTATTATTGCGTCCCCACCAGATATAAAATCCCGTTATAGGGAGACTCGCACAGACTAAACTGGCAAAAAATGCCAGCACTTTTCCCGGAAAACCAAGTATGCTCCCCACGTGAAGATCATAGTTTATAAATCGAAACTTTTCTCCATTGTTTCTGTCTTGATAGGTAGTGGTTTTAAGTTTTTTTCCTGTGTACTGATCAAATTCTTCTGCGGTATCGTCAAAACGGCTTTCAAATCTGATGAATGTATTAAAAGTTCTCAGCGAGTCTTTTTCGCTCGGAATAAACATAAAGTAACTTTCTGCATCGGGGTAAGATTTTTTAGTCGCAGCAAAAATTTTATCTGTTGCGGTATTTTTGGTATATTTTGTAGTATCAGACACCAACGGCTCGGGTCTTTCAAATGTTTTTCCTCCATTAAAAATCCATTGCACGCCTTTATCATAACTTTCAAAAGCCCAGACCAAACCTGTTAAGGCAATAATTAGAGCAAAAATCATAGCGTAAAATCCGAGAATATTATGCAGGTCGTAATTTTTTCTCTTCCACTGTGTGGTGTTTTTCCATCGAAACCAAAAACGCTGTTTTGCGGCTTGTTTGTTTTTAGGCCACCAAAGCACCAGGCCGGTTATTAGTGAAATTATAAAAATGATAGTAGCTGTTCCAACGATTGGATCGCCAATATCGCTGTTAAGGCAGAGGGTCTGGTGCAACATTCGAACAAAAACAAAGAATTCAAAATTATATTCTTCCTGTTGCTGTACTTTTCCGCTGTAAGGATTGAGGTATAGATAAGTGCTTTGATAACGATTCCAATACCAAAAAGCATCTTGGTCTAATTCTTCAAAAAACCAGATCATTACGGTGCGGTCATCATCGTTAATGATTTTACACCCGGAAAGCGCTTGGCTAGGATGGTTTTTTTGATTGGTTTCTTTTGCAATCTGCAGTAATCGGCTTATGGGAAGTTTTTCGCCTTTTATCTCGTCTGCGTAATAATAGTCGTGAACTATGGGGCGCAATTCTTCCTCAAAAGAATACAAACAGCCTGTAATACCCAGAATGACAACAATTAACCCCGAAGAAAGTCCGAGCCAGAGATGGATTTTAAGAATAAGTTTTTTAAAGGTCATAACAGTAACTTCTAATTAAAAGCGCCTCAATTTTTACAATTGAGGCGTCAGTTAATTGCTATTTAAGATTTTAGAATCGGATTGTCAAATTAGCCAGAACACTTGTTGGAGCGTTTGACGATCCCCAGAAATCCCAGTACTTTTCGTTTGTTATGTTGTTGAATTTCAAGCCAATTCTCCAAGAAGGCTGGTCATAATAAATCGTTGCATTGTAAACGGTGTAAGACGGCATGTAAACAGTATTTTCTGCAGTAAAGTAATTTTTGTCGATATAATTGGCACCCGCACCAATTCCTAAACCTTTCAGCTTATTTTGGAAAGTATAGGTGGTCCAGAAGTTAACTACATTTTCTGGTGCGCCTGTTGCTTTGTTTCCTTCGATGGCCGCCACAGAAGCTTTTACAATTTTATTGTCGTTGTAAGCATAACCTGCTACGATATTGAATCCGTTAAACGGATTTGCCATCAATTCGAAATCAACACCTTTACTGACTTGTTTTGCATCTTGGAAAGTGTATCCGTTCAAGTCTGTTCTTGTGGCATTGTCAATCGTGATATTATAGTAACTAATCGATCCGCTTAATTTTTTATTGAACGCTTCGGCTTTTACACCTCCTTCATACTGAATCGCATAAACTGGATCTAAAACCAACTGTGTAGAGTTTGGTTGTGTAACTGGCTGCATATTCTGGAAACCGTTCATATAATTTCCAAATACCGAAACTTGGTCTTTTACCACCTCATAAACCAAACCTAATTTAGGCGAAAGCGCTGTTTGGCTATAACCTTCTACGGTTCCCACTTTTGCTCTTTCAAAATTATCCAAACGCAAACTTAACATAGCAGAAAGCCTGTCTGTAAAATTAACCACGTCGCAGGCATAAACGCTGATTGTTTTTTGGTCGGCAACTGGAGATGAGGTCAAAACAAGACCGGCATCAACAGCTTTTCTTCTAATCGGAGCAAAATCGGTCGTAACATCAATATTATCAAGAGTGAATGTCCTCCCGCCAGAAAAATTAGAATTATAGATTCTGTAGTTTACTCCGGCCAAGAATTTGTGTTTAATGCTTCCGGTATCAAATTTTCCGTTGATATTTTCCTGAATATTTGTGAAGTTGTTATAAATAGGTCCCCACAAACCAACTCTTCTGTCTACCTGCGTTGGAGAATTCCAAACAGCATAAGTCTGGTAACTGCGCTCAACATCTTCGCCTACAAACGAAAATACGGTTGTCGATTTCCAGTTTTCTGATATTTCGTATTCCGCTTGAGCGAAAACTTTTGTAGCAGTTGTTTTGGCATCGTTGTCGTCGTGAAACATCGATTTTTTATAATTTATTTGCAGATCAGTAGGATTGGTGATGCCAGAATTTGCCGCGTACGTATTGTAAGTACGTCTGGTGTTGTTTACATTATAAAGTTCAGCATCAATATTGAAGGTAAGCTTGTCAGATGCTTTATAGGTTAAACTTGGCGCAAAAAGCAACGTGTTGTTAAACCCATAATCCAGAAAGCTTTTTTCTCTATTTACAGCAACATTCACTCTAAATAAAACCGTTTTATCTGCATTAAGCGGTGTATTAACATCTGCCGTTAGACGGTTTAGGCTGAAACTTCCGCCGGTATAAGATATTTCGGCAGCAGTAGTTTCAAAAGGTTTTTTGGTCACTAAATTTACGACACCTCCAAAAGAAGATACAGACGAACCAAATAAGGTTCCTGAAGGGCCTTTCATAATTTCAATTCGCTCTACATTTCCAAGATCTACAGAAGAACGTCCAGAAACCGTTTCCATCCCGTTACGTGCATTTACTCCCGTTGAAAAACCTCTGAAAATCAGTCCGATTCCTCCTGAAGGATAGCTGATTGGAACAACTCCTGGCGAATTTTGCACCGCATTTTTGATGTCTACGGCGATTTGTTCCTGCAAAAGTTCTTTTTGTATGACACTGTAAACCTGAGGATTTTCAAGATTAGTCAAAGGCATACGAGCGACATAATCGGTCTTTTTAGATAAGATGCTTTTTTTGCTATTAATGACCACTTCTTTCAGTTCTTTATTCGAAACTTTTAATTGAAGATTTAGTGAGGTGGTTTCGTTTTCGGCAACTGTGATTTCCTGCTCTAGAGTTTCATAGCCTGTTAGTGAAATCTGAAGAGTATAGGAGTTGGCTTTTACTTTGTTGAATTCAAAACTACCGTCATCGTTGGTGATGCTCCAATATTTTGAATTTTTTAAAATGACATTGACACCAGCGGCAGCTTCACCGTCTGAGGTGGTTATTTGTCCTTTGATTTTTCCATGGTTTTGCTGTGAAAATCCAGCGAAGAATGTTAATAATAAACTGACTGTAAAAAGAAAACGGGATGTTTTCGGATTAAGATATTTCATTTTGGCTTTTATTGGTTTATAATATGTTTTATTTAGAATAAATAAAAACAGTACAAATTTATAAATTAATATTATTTTAACAATTTTTGGTTCAAGTTTTTTTTGTGAATGGTTTTATAAAGCGTGGAAAGTTTTGAAAATACACGTTTCGTAATCGTTATTTAAAGAGTTTAGAAGCACTTAAAAGTTCAAAATGTTTATTTTTGCACTCTGAAAAATGAATTCATGATTTTACCTTTCTTAAAAAAGTTTGAGAATACGCCAAAAGGATATCGTATAGCCAACACTGTTTTTTTCTTTCTGTCAGGATTTGGATATTCTTCCTGGGTTTCCAGAATTCCGCATATACAAGCTCAATTACATTTAAGCGAAGCTCAGTTTGGAGCAGTTTTGTTTGCCTTTCCCATAGGCCTCATGCTGACTATGCCTTTTACAGGAAAACTTTTAAACAAGTACAGCAGCCGGTATATTATGCTGTTAGGGGCAATTATGTTCAATATTGTATTGTCTCTGCCGGGTTTGGTTGCTTTTGTATGGCAGCTGGTTATTGTGCTTTTAATTTTTGGAGCTTCGCGCAATATCTTCAACCTTTCTATTAACGCGCAGTCTCTTGAAGTTCAGAAATTATATCCAAAATCGATTATAACGCGTTTTCATGCTGTTTGGAGCATTGCGGTATTTTCTGGAGCGGGATTGGGTTATATTATGGTTACTCAAAAGATAGCACCAGCGCATCATTTAATTGGAGTGAGTGTATTTATGTTGGCGCTTACGGCGTTCTTTTATCCAATGAGTATTCATAACGAGCCTGTTCCGGTTAAAAAGAAATTCTTTTCGATGCCAGAAAAGAATCTGGTAAAATTTGCGCTGATTTGTTTTGTTTCTATGGCTTGCGAAAATACCATGTACGACTGGAGCGGTATCTATTTTGAAAATATATTAAAAGCTTCTCCAAAACTGACCAGTGCGGCTTTTGTATTTTTTGCCACAGCAGTAACCTTAGGACGTATTTTTGGTGATTATGGCGTAATGAAATTCGGAACCAAAAAAATTCTGCTCTACAGCGGTATTTTAATTACTGTTGGTTTCGGAATATGTTTTGTTCTGCCTTATGCATATCCGACTATTTTTGGTTATGTTTTAATCGGATTTGGAGTTTCTTGTGTGGTGCCTTTGGTGTTTAGTATCGCAGGAAGGTCTTCAAAGCTAAGCAGCGGTTCGGCTTTGACTTCAATTTCGACAATTGGTTATCTCGGCTTTTTGCTGGTGCCGCCAATGGTTGGTTTTATTTCTGAATATCTGAGTATGAAATGGGCTTTTCTAGTTATGGCGCTTTTAGGTATTCTGATGATTTTTATGGTGAATAAAATCGGAGAGAATGAGTAATTTTTCTTAAGTTGCTTAGGTTCTGAGTTGCTAAATTGCTAAGTTTTTTGGCTCGGGTACAAATTTTTCCTTAAGTTTAAATTTTTCAAATTGATTCATTGCATTTAGCGGCGTTTTGATTTTTCCCTGTCCACAGGAAGAGAATGAAATTACAGTAAGCAATAAAAATGTTTTAATGAATTGCTTTGTCATTTGTTAATTCTTCTTTACCGTTTCAACAGTTTTAGTAGGATCCGCATTTTGTCCTGCTGTCTTAAAAATAGATTTAAGGGCTTTTAATTCGGTATCAACAGCGTAAACTTCTCCTGATTCGTCTGCAAAATAAACTACGTTTTCTATAAGCGCTGGGCTTGATTTTATTTTATCTTTTGCCAAAAACTTCTTGATCAGTTTTCCGGTCGATTTACTTATTACGTAAAGATTTTTGTCATCACTTCCAAAAAAGATTTTATCGCCTGTAATAAGCGGTTCAGTGCGAATGCTTGCGGTAGCTTTAAATTTCCATTTCGTCGTCATGTTGTTTTTGTCCAAACAAAAGAAAAAGCCGCCGTCATTGCCAAAAAATATAAGATTACCTTCTTTTAAAGGACTTGAAGAGACCCAGTCGTTAGTCGCTACAGAAGAAATTACCTTTTTTCCATCCAGACTGTATTTGTAGAAATTACTGTCATTGCTTCCAAAAAAGATATTGTTTTCGTCTATAATAATTTTGCCAAAAACGGCTCCCAGAGCAATTTGGTATGAGTCAATCAAAGCAACTTCTTTGCTTAGTTTGTAGATTTTCCCTTTATTATCGGCTATAAGCAGGTAATTGTCTTTTGTAGAAACAGGCGAAGTTATTGGGGCATTAGCGTAGAATTTTCCCAAAGTAGAACCGTCTCTCGGATCCAAAATAAAAAGGCTTGAACCAGACGAAATATATAAGTTGTTGTCTATAAAAATAGGTTTATGCGTAATGGCTTCATAAGTGCCAAGATTTTTCTGCCAGATTTGTTTTCCGTCTGAGCCTATGCAATATACAAGGCCGTTGCTATCTCCCAAATAAATTTTATTGTCTTTGACTTCGGCTTGACCGTAGATTTCAGTTTCGGCGCTAAAGGTCCAATTTGTTTTTTTTGAATCAATACTGACAGAATACAGATTTTTGTTAAGACTTCCGAATATTAAATTTTTGTTTTGAACACTAATTTTAGAAATAATGCTTTGTCCTTGTAAAACATTTAATGTCGCAAAAAAACCGATGAATAGTACAATCTTGATTTTCATATTTTAGTCAGTATAAAGTTTATTTTTTTGTCATCACAAATTTTTCTGATGCGGGTTTTCCATTCAGATTCCCCGAAATTTCAGCAGTTAAGGTACTAGCACTGCTTTTTGTATAGGTTATTTTTTGTGGGTAATCGTGTTTTGGGTTTTCAAAAACTAATTGTTTGTCTGATGCTGAAGTTGATGGAAAGAAAACAGGTTTATCCTCGTTCTGACCTTTTACTGTAGCTTTGTATGTCAATGTTTCTGCTAATTGCGCCAAAATAATGCTTTCAAAATGCAAAGTATCTTTTCCTTTGATGAAATAGGAAGTGGCGCTGAAGGTGCTGTCGTTTAATTTCTGCCAGTTTTCGGTTAAAACTCCATCAGCAGAAGTGTTTTCCCAGTTTCCAATCAACCAGTCTGCTTTTTTGATTTTGTCTTTTTCTACTGTTTCTTTTTTTTGACAGGAAACGAAGGCTATAATTAGGGTTATAAGAGTAATTTTCTGGAACATATTTTTAAGGTTTTGGTTGGGTGCTAATGTATGAAAAAAATATTTGTCATTTAAAGTAGCCACGATTGGAGCGATAGCGAACTTGCCAAGCAATTCTCGAATTTTTCTTAAAACTGGAACGATGTTTTTGCCACAAATTACACGGATTTACACAAATTTTTCTTTGAAAATTGGGGCGAGATTTGCCACAAATTGCACAAATTTTTCTTTGAAAACTGGAACGATGTTTTTGCCACAAATTCCACAAATTCCACAAATTTTTCTTTGAAAATCGGGACGAGATTTTTGCCACAAATTACACAAATTACACAAATTTTTCTTTGGAATTGAGACGATATTTTTGCCACAGATTAAAATGATTACATTGATTTTCTTCCAAACACTGGCAGTTTTTAATTAATCATAAATCAAATCTGCTAAATCTGCAAAATCTGCGTGAAACAAAATCATTTTGATACTGCTCTTGAAAGTAGCCATGAATTTTTTCTTTGAATATTGGGACGAGATTTTTGCCACAAATTACACTAATTTACACGAAATTTCTCTTTTAAAATTAGGTCGAGATTCTTAACCACAAATTCCACAAATTACACAAATTTTTTTTTGGAAGTTGAGACGATATTTTTGCCACAGATTAAAATGATTGCATTGATTTTCTTCCAAACACTGGCAGTTTTTAATTAATCATAAATCAAATCTGCTAAATCTGCGTGAAAAAATAATCGTGGAAATTAGTGTAATTTGTGGCAATAGATAAAGAAAAGAATCTGTGGCTGAAAAAATTAAACACTTTCCTTCAAGATAGAATATACCAATTCTTTTGTCGGTTTTTGATTTTGTAATTTAGCTCTGACTTCATCAAAAGAAATCTTAAAATCGCAACCCGATTTGTATTCAGAACAGCCGTAAGCGGTTTTGCCTTTTAGAATGTTTCCTTTATTGCATTTCGGACAGCTTAAAGAATCTGGTTTTTCTTCCTGCGTTTTCTTTTCTGTCTTCTTGGGTTCCAATTTTAATTTATAGTTTTCTTCAAAACGAATCAAACCTTCAACTGTTCCAGAATCTGTTTTAAAACCTTTAATGTTTACTGTTGATCCTTTTTGAACCAATCGTAAATATTGGCTTTCACTGATTTTTTTATCACGAAAAACAAATGGCAGCACAAAATCACAACCTGATTTGTATTCGCTGCATCCAAAAGCCGTTTTTCCTTTTATCAGATTTCCTTTTTGGCATTTCGGACAGCTTTCTGCCGAAATTCCGGAAACTTTCTTTTTTTCTGTTTTTACAACGGGTTTCTGAACTGTTGCGGCATGAGAAATGTTAGCATGTTTAGTTTCGCTTCTAACTTCATAGACCAAAGATTCAACCATTCGCTTCATGTTTCTGATAAAAGCGGCTGCAGTAAAAGTTCCTTTTTCAATATCTTTCAGCTGTTTTTCCCATGAACCTGTAAGTTCTGCTGATTTTATCAATTCGTTCTGAATCGTATCGATCAACTGAATTCCAGTTGGAGTAGGCAGAACCTGTTTTTTGTTTCGAACGATATACTGGCGCTTAAAAAGCGTTTCAATAATGTTCGCACGTGTAGACGGACGCCCGATTCCGTTTTCCTTCATCAATTCGCGTAAATCTTCGTCATCGACCTGTTTTCCTGCGGTTTCCATGGCACGCAGTAAGGTCGCTTCTGTAAAATGATTTGGCGGTTTGGTTTCTTTTTGAAGGAAAGAGGGTTCGTGAGGCCCTTTTTCGCCCACAACAAAAGCGGGCAGTAAATCTGGTTCTTTTTCTTTTGCATTTGGATCTTCAAATACGACTCTGAATCCCTTTTTTAGAATTTGTTTTCCTGTGGCCTTAAAAGTTACCTCAGCAGCTTTTCCGATTACTGTCGTATTTGCTACCAGACAATCATCGTAAAAAACAGCAATAAAGCGTTTTACAATAATATCATAAACCTGCTGCTGATTGTACGGCAGATTAATCTCGATTCCGGTCGGAATAATAGCGTGGTGATCGGTTACTTTTTTATCATTGAAAACCTTTGGTGATTTTTTGATTTTTTTCTCTAAAATCGGTTGCGTTAATTCGGCGTAATTGGTTAGTTTTTGAAGAATTCCCGGCACTTTTGGGTAAATGTCGTTTGGTAAAAATGTAGTATCTACTCTGGGATAAGTGACCACTTTTTGTTCGTAAAGCGACTGCGCAATTTTAAGCGTATCTTCTGCCGAAAATCCGAATTTCTGATTACAGTAAACCTGTAAACCTGTTAAGTCAAACAGTTTTGGCGCATATTCGTTTCCGTTTTTCTTATCAACAGAGACAATTTCAAAATCACTTTCTTTTACTTTTTCTGCTAAGATTTCTCCATCTTCTTTTTTCAGGAAACGTCCTTCTTCATAGCTGAAAAGTGTTTCTCTGTAAAGCGTTTGCAGTTCCCAATACGGCTGCGGCTTAAAGTTTTCGATTTCCTTAAAACGGTCCACAACCATCGCAAGCGTCGGCGTCTGCACACGACCAATGGAGAGCACCTGTTTGTAACCGCCGTGTTTTACGGTGTACAAACGGGTGGCATTCATACCTAAAAGCCAATCGCCGATTGCTCTTGAAAATCCGGCGTAGAACAAATTATCGTAATTCTCGGAAGGTTTTAAATTATCAAAACCTTCTTTGATTGCTTCAGTAGTTAGAGACGAAATCCATAAACGTTTTATTTCGCCTTTATAATGCGCTTCGTTCATGACCCAACGCTGGATCAATTCTCCTTCTTGCCCAGCATCCCCGCAGTTTATGACCAGTTCGGCTTTGTCAAATAAGCTTTTTATGATTTTGAACTGTTTTTCGATACCTGAATTCTGAACTACTTTGGTTTCGAATTTTTCAGGCAGCATGGGCAGATTGTTCAAATCCCAGCTTTTCCAGTGCGGTTTGTAATCGTTAGGTTCTTTTAAGGTGCATAAATGCCCGAAAGTATAAGTCACGGCATAACCATTGCCTTCATAATAACCATCGTGCTTGTTATTGGCTCCCAATACAGCAGCTATTTCACGGGCGACACTTGGTTTCTCGGCTATACAGACCTTCATTTTATACTTTCTAGTTTAATAAGCGAAATTAGGGATTTTATGAGAAAAGGGCAAAGATTCTCGAGTTAAGTGGCAAAGAGACAAAGTGGCAAAGTGGCAAAGTTTTTTTTGGATCATTAGATTTTTATCGAATTACTGATTTATTTCTAAAACATAATTTGCGCCAGATCAAAATTAATGTTGCTGAAAAAAATCCAACATTGTTTTTAAGGCATTTTTTGAGTGCATTTTTTCTCCATTTTCTAGTGATTCTTGTGCGGCCTTTGAGGCTCTTTGCAGCATTTTGGTTTCATAAGATGAAATTGCCTCTTGTGTCGATTCAAAGTTTTCAGAGGTTAAAGATTCGCTCAATTCCAAAGCATCTAGCATCGCCATGTTTGCGCCTTCACCTGCAAATGGAGGCATTACGTGAGCGGCATCTCCGATTACGGTCAAATTTGGTATGGTTTGCCAACTTTGGTCAAGAGGCATGCAGTTAATCGGACGCGGCACAAAAGGAATTGAAGCATTTGCAAAAAGTTCGTGCCAGATGTTGCTCCACTCTGGATATTCTTTCCGAAACCATTTTAAAATCTGTTTATTATCAGTGTAGTCCAGACCATTTTCTGAAATCCAGTTTTTATCGGCTTTAAAGCTGGCATAAAATCCTAGATCACCATTTCCTTTTTGTCCCATCAAAATATTTTTTGTATTTCCAAAAGCCATTATTTTTCCGCCATTAACCAATGACGCAATCTGCGGAACCGCTTTTGCAGCATCATAAATTGTGCCTTCCAACATTGTGATGCCACTGTAAAAAGCTTTTATATCTGTGAGATAAGGCCTGATTTTAGAATTAGCACCATCAGAACCAATCACAAGATCGGCATAAACCGAGCTGCCGTTTTTAAAATGCAGCAGCCATCCATCGTTTTGAGGTTCCATAGCAAGAAAATGACTATCCCAAATCACCGTTTCGGGTTGTAGCGATTCTAGTAGTATTTTTCGAAGCGCACCGCGGTCTATTTCGGGACGAAAATGTTCGTCTCCGAAGTTTTCATTCTCATTGATTTCATGATCGCTAAAAAATATTTCGGCTTGTTCGTTTGTAATTCGTGTTTTATCAGCTCCTGGGAGAAAATTATTTTTGAATTCGTTTAATAAGCCTGCTTTGCGAATAGCGGCCAATCCCGATTCGTCATGAAGGTCAAGAGGAGAACCTTGAATTCTTGCATTTTTATCAAAATCTCGTTCATAGACTTTTACATTTACATTTTGAAGCTGTAGTAGTTTGGCCAGCGTGAGACCGCCTGGACCACCGCCAATAATGGCGATTTGTTTGTTTTCTAGTAACATTTCTTTTTAGATTTTGTTCTGTTTCGCCTTTTGGGCCTTGATTCGGAACAAAATTATTGCTCTTTGAGAACGGATAATAGTATAAATCGGTCACCCTTGTTTTTTAATAATTCTTTGGGTACAACTCCAGAAAATTTTTTGATTTCTTTGATGAAATGATTTTGGTCGGTAAAGTTCAGTTCCGGAAAAAGCTTTCCTTTTGCAATGTGAGGCAAAGAAGCTTTAAAACGAAGAATCTTGCAGAAAGCGCTCAACGATAGTCCGAACTGTTTGTTGAAATAGCGGTTGATTTGCCTGCTGTTCCAGTCTGTTTTTTCTGAGAGTTCTTGTACAGACATTTCGCCGTTTGAAGCATAAACAAGCTTAAAGAGACGACGTTTTTTTTCATCGATTTGAAGAGGCAAAAGTGCGTTTATTTTTGAGGATGCTTTTTCTTTAAAGGTTTCAAAATCCTTAAAGTCTTCTTTCTTGAAATCCCAGAAATTATCGGGCAGTTTTTTGGAAGAATTGAGCAGGTCGCCAATTTCAGTTTTGAGAATATATTCAACTCCCAAGGGTTTGAAACTGATTTTAAAGGCTAGGGTGTGAGGCGGAATGTTTCTTTGTTCTGGAATAGTTTCTAGTCCAATTAAAATAGTATCAAAAGTAGCTGACTCAGACTGCATAAAAAACAAATCGATTCTTCCATCTGGCATGATGACAACTTCTTTAGGCTGATCGGACTGGTTATGAAACATACCAATGTTCTCAACAAAATCTATTGCAGATTGCTCTGGAATTACAAATTGATAGTAAAAGTCGTTGTTCATTTTTTTGTTTTTTGCCGCTAAGGCGCTAAGGCACGAAGTTTTTTAATTTTCCCATCTATTTATTGGTTATTATGATTTTACATATTTGTGAAGCACAATTCCGTTGGAATAAAATGCTGCTTTTGCTAATTTGTACTTTGATTCAGATTTGAAAATAGGCAGACCTTTTCCGAGCGAAACTGGATGTACAAATAAATTGAGTTCATCAATAAGGTTTTCTGAGATTAAGGAAGAAACAAATTGAGCGCCGCCATAAACCATTATATCAAGGCCAGATTGTGTTTTTAGTTGCTCGACTGCGTGTTTTAAATTTCCGTTTTCAAGTACCGTATTTTTGCCTTCTATATTTTTTAATGTTTTGCTGAAAACCACTTTTAACGTTTCGGTAAAGAATTTTGCAAAATCGGTTTCTGAATTTTCACTAGTATTCTCTGAAGCTTTCTGCCAATGCGGAATCGAGATTTGTGCCATATTTCTGCCCAGCAAAATCATATCTGTATTTTCTGTAATGCTGTTAAGGTACTCGATGTGTTTTGTATCTGTCTCTTGCAGCATCCAGTCGAGTTCGCCATTTTCGCCGCCAACAAATCCGTCGATGGTTATGTTCATTTGTAATTTCAGCTTTCTCATAAGTTACATTATTTGAGTTAGAAAAGTAATATTTCTTGCTTAAGACTCCCTGTTTTTTAATTTTGACCCAATCTTCGACATAAATCCCTATAAACGGAATCGTTTTTGTATCGACAATTCTAAAATAAGTTGCAGGATATTTTTCCTGAATTTGCTCTGCCGTGAATTTTGATACGTCAAGTCAGACAGATGATAGTTTTCATGGATTTTAACAAAATTATAATGTTACGTAAATTTCTGAAATTTTACGAATAAGTTAATTTATCGATTTCGAATTGCTTCAATAATTTCATGATAGTTTTCAAAAATATCGGGACTAATCAAAAGTTTTTTATCATCTTCAAGAACAAGAACACTTTCAAAATAACCACGGCTTATTTGTCCTGCTTTTCCCTGCATTCCAGGAACTCTATGCGAATGGATACTAATTACTGAAGAAAAAGGTATGAATTCTGCCTCACGAGATACAAAAGTTGTTTTCGTAATTCCGTCTTCTGTCACCATGATTTCATAGACTAAATTAAGATTAAGAAGCAGACCAGATGTAATACAAATAAAAAAAAATAATGAAACGGCAATTATTGTCAGATCTCCATTACTTAAATCATCATAAAAGACTAAAAGAAAAAAAATAAGCAGAATAAAGAAAAAAAGACATCTTCTTGTAAGAAATAGAGTTCTAAATTTTGAATGCACTTCCATGTAAATAATTGTAGGCCTTCTCTTTGGCGTTTTTCAGTTTTTAACTTCGGTTAATTATGAGCATCAATAAGTCAATCTTTTTCATTACAATTATACTTTAAAAACGTCAATTCGTCTTATCCAGGCAATTTCAGATTCAAAAAACTGGAGTTTGGTTTTGACCACTTTAGCACTTTTATCGCGTGGATTTTTAGCTATAAATCTCGCTGTCGAAGTATTAAAATCTAAGGTGTATTTTTCGTCAAAATCTTCTTTTTTGTCAGTAGAGAAAGTAATAAGATTGTCTTTTGCAGTCCATTTTCCTTTTCCGTATTTATGAACTTCTGTAGGATTTACGCCTTGTATTTTGGAATAGGAATGAAAAACGAATGTTCCGTCTTGATTCAGCGTCAGTTGGTATTCAATAAGATGTTTTTCTCCTTCACCCAAAGAACGAGTATATTCTCCCGAAAACTGATTTGTTTGCGCCAGTAAACTCAGGTTTGAAATTACAAGGAATGCGGTTATAATTTTTTTCATAGTATAATGTGGCTTTATCTGCTTGATTTCATTGCTTTAAGTTTCTTGACATTTGAGTCCTTTACAAACTTTTCGTATTCATCGGTTTCCATTCCGAACAAGGCAATTTTTCCTTCGCTGTCGCTGTGAATTCCGAAACCGTATGTTTTGGTCAGGGGAGAAGCGCGCAGACAAGCTTGCCCTTTTGAGAAAAACTGTTCTCTTGCCGCTTTGTATTCGTTTTTGGTAACATCATTCCGATCAGCAAAAACCTGAAAGAGGACATCGTCTGAGGTATATTTGTACGGATTTTTAGCAATTATCTCATACTGCATTTCGGCAACCGTCTTTTTTTCTTTTGATGGCGGTTTTGTACCGCTGTCTGCTTTGGTATCTGTAGCAACTTCTATGAAAGTATCAAAATAATTAGTGGTGTGCGTTTTCATCTTGAAAAGTTTTTATGTAAATATACTTTTTTTTCTTACAGAATATCTAAAAAAGCCTTATATTGTCACGATAATAAGTTTATGATGATCACTGCAAATTTTTACTTAATAAACAGTTCTTTGATGTGCCTAATGAGCGCATTGCTGTATTTGCATGACGATACTTTCTTAAGAAGCTCAAAAGAGTTTATTCCTTTTGCCCTGTCACAACTCTAGACAGGGATTACCTTTTTATCAAGCTCATTTTTTTTAAAACTTCCATTTTCATTCAGGATAAAATATAACTGAATTGTGTTGGGCTGTCAGATATTCAGTGAAGAGTTGAATGTCGTTCTGTATGAAAATGATCCAAACAAGAAAATCATGTCACAAAATATTGTTTTAACCACTGGAACTTACGATTTAATTAAAGATCACGTACGAAGAAAAAAAGTAACGCCTCATGAAGAAGAACTTCTATTGGACGAATTAAAACACGCCACCCAAGTCTTAAGAAGAAATCTGCCTGAAGATATTGTTTCTGTAAACAGAAAAGTAACGTATAAAGACCATGTCAAAAATGAAGAAAAAACAATTCTTTTGGTTGGTCCCGAAAAAGTGAAAGTAAGCAAAAACAAAATTTCGGTTCTTTCAGATGAAGGTATTGCCATGGTTGGTTACAAAGTAGGCGATGTTGTAGAATGGCCGGCTAAAAAAGGAAATTTGAAACTCGAAATTTTAAAGGTAGAAGTAGAGGCTTAATAGTATTTGCTGCTATGGACAAAATAAAAAAGGGGCTGTCGCAAAAGACAGCCTCTTTCGGCAAAAGGTAATATTTGCAAAAAAACTTCCATAAACCCCAGAGGGGTACAATATTTATAGAATTTCAATAACAAAATGAAAAAAGCTCCAGAGGAGCGACATAATAGTATAGATTTTAAAAAAAACATGTCGCTCCTATGGAGCTTTATAGTGTATACATTTACCTTTTTCTATAAATATGATACTTCTCCGAAGCTTACCAAAAAGGAGCTTTATTTTTGAGACAACCCCATTAAAATAGTATTGAAATTCGTTCTTTACTATTTAAATATTCAATTTCTAAAAGCATTTCACTTAATTGTAATTGAGCCTCTTTTTCTGTTTGTTCAACATCTTTATAATATTGTTCATCGCAGACAATTGGATCGTAATAGGCCTGTGTCTCCATGTTTGAAGCGCCCCACGGATAATTTTCGGGAATCTCTCGTTTATATCTTTCAAAAGTTCGAAATTTTTTATCGTAAATAGACTTATAGAATTTTTCTAAATCAATTTTAATTTCGATTGCTGTATCCTTGTTTCTGTTAAGATAATTATCTAGTCTGGTTTCAAACTCCAGTAAACAATTCTTGTTATGATCATACATTTTTAATGAGTGTAACAGATCAATTTTGAAAGAATCTAGGTTTTCGAACGGCTGAATTCTTAATTTTCTAATATTCATAAATTGTTTTTTTATAACTCGTTGGGTGAAATTATTTTCAACACATAGAAACATAGTTTAATTAAACTTAAAAAAGGCGTTTCACTAGTTTAAATGCACATAGTTTAGCTATGTGTGGAAACTTGTTTCTTCCATATATTTTGCATCATTTCCGAGTCTAAGACTGTTTCTGGAAGGCAAACTGCAGCTGGATTTCCTTTAAATTTTTCATTTGTAAATGAGTCAACAAAATAAGTCTTCATTTTTATAGAAGTGTTAAAAAGTATTATTGTATAAATATTCTTTTAATTATTAATCATAGGATTCAAATCCTCATCTTTATTTCTTAAATCCAGTCCGCCTTCGTAAACCGATTTTAAATTGGTCAAATAAAAATGCCAGCCGTTGGAACAGCCTAGTCTTATGTATTGTTTAGACGAATCGTCTGTTGGAATATTATGATGACGAAGTTCAACTATCGTATAACCATTTGTTTCGCTCAATTTTATATCGACCAAGCAATTTCCTTCAAATGTAAACTGTAAAAAGTCCTTTCCGTTAGCAGAAGTGATTTTTCCTTTCATGGCATCATCGTACAAATACCAAAGCCATTCATAAGAACTGTTTTCTGTAATGTTTCTGTTTTTGTCAATTGGTTCCTGATTGGCATCAAAAAAAGAAACCTTTTCGAGAAACCATTTTTCAAGTTCATTTGCAATTGTCCAAGCGTTATAGATTTCGCCGATTTTAGCTTTAACGGCTATTTTTTTGGTGAAAGAAGTCCAGTCGAAGTTTTTCATTTTTATTCGGTTTTATTTTCATTAAATTTTCTTTGCAGCAAATCATACAAATCCTTAAAATTAGTTTTCAGTGTATTTGCTGAGATGCTGATGGGTGAACCATACGTTTTGTAATTCATTTCTGCCGTTTTCCTTTTCAGAATTCCGCTTTGTCGGTTGATGTATTCGTTTGGATTTTTTACCGCAATGATTAAAAATTTCTGATTCATTACATTGACAGTACTAATTCTCGTAATGTCGCTCCACAAAACAATTCCGGCAGCAATATTGCTTGAATTGTCGGTAATTCCTTCAGAATTAATTAGTAAACCAGGCTTTTTGTCTCCTAGTTTTTTGAAGATTGTAAATCCTGCATATCCGAAAAAAATAACCGAAACTATACCACAGGAGAAAAACAATATTGGATTTCCATAAATGGGATGATTGCTGGTTGGAGGAGCTGTTAAGAACCAAATCCCGAGACAGATAAAAAGAACTGAAATGACTAATGATAAAAACATTTTTTTCTTGCTTAACGGAATTTCAATTTGATTTGCTGAAGACATAGGTTAGTTTTCTAGAATGATAATAATGCCCGTTGGGTTTAATTGATTATTTTTTATTCAACATATAAAAAAACATAGACTTGAGAAGAAACTAAAAAGAAACTAGTTTCATTAATTTCATTTGATGGGTTTTTACTTTACGAATCACTGATGTTGTTTTGCTAATTCCATTTTAAGTTTTTCTATTACTTCTTTTTCAAATTCTCTTTTCAGCATGATGTTCCCAAGAAGACCTAAATCCTGATTAACAAGTTGCCATTCTGATTCTCTGTCTTTGTAAACCGCAACGAGCGCAAAATCTGTAGTTTCTTCAAAAGGCCTTGTCCATGCTTCAATTCTCTTGCCGTTAAGATCAAAAGAAATGTCGTGCCAGTAATCTTTTGAATATTTATCTTTTAAGTCGGCATTTTTGAGCTGTAGCTTTTCTAGCGCCATTAGGACTTCATTTTCAGGATATTTTAGATAATACGTTTCTGCGTAAGGATATCTTCCTGCGGCATAAAAGTGAAAAGTTGAAAAAAAAGAAACTATTTTATAAGTAACAAAAAGAGCTATCGAGACAATTATCAAGATCTTTAGTTTAGACTGCATTGTTTGGATATTAGTTTGATTTAGGGTTTTGCAACTGTATAATTGTTTAAAGATAAAAATTTTTGATTGACAGAAGCCTCTAGAATATATTATTATATCCCATCAGATTTCCAATCGAAATATACGTAAAAATCAAACCAATGATGATTAAAAAAATAAGACCACAGCCGTTGTAATTATCTTTTAAAATAAATTTTTCAGGGTTCTCTGGATCGTAAATTATTTTTATGGGTTTATCTATATTTCCTCGATAAGATCTAAATTTATCTAAATCGGAAGAGGTATGCAAAAAAGGTTTTCGTGTAATTATTGTTCCCGCAGCAAGCAGAAACTCAACAAACAGGAGATTTATAGCCTTCGCTGTCTGCTTCGTAAGATACAATTGTTCCTGTTGTTTCGATTCCGTTTTTGTTGATTTTATATAAGAATACGATATAAAACGTTGCGTAAGCCAATGCAAATATTCCTAGAATCAGGAAACAGAGTACAGGTTTAAAAATCATGCAGACTACAAAAATCACAACTATTATGATTCCGTATTTTTTATCAAAATTTGCCACAAGAAATACTTTCTTTAAGTTTAATTTTTTTATGATATGGGAAAACCCAAAAATCATATCCATCAGGTGCGTATGTTGCGCAATCCTCTATTTTGCAAATCTGAAAAGAACGAATCACATTTTCAAAAGCTGTTTTTTTGCCGAATTTTAAATGGATTCCCTTGTTCGGATTTTGGATTTTTTTTATTTTTTGAATTTCAAGCTGAAAATCATTTAAAACGCTGTCATCATGTCTAGCGTTGCCGTTGAGCTGTAATCTAAGCATCGATTTTGTTTTTACATAATCTTCTAAATTATAGCCCAGTTGCTTTTCTATACTCTTATCCCTATAGGAAATATATGTTGCATTTTGAGCAAATGCCTTATATCGCAACATCAACAAAAAGCAGTTTGCGATAAAGATGATTATAAAACTGGAGAAAATATAAAAAGGTTTTAGTCTCATTTATGAATCTTATAAATACTAATCATTTCCTTACGTTATTTCTCTATTCAAATCTAAACAAATAAATTATCATTCTACTTTTGAAGATTCAATTAAGTTAAAATTTAACCAAATACTGATTTGTACGTAAAAATAACGTACATTTGTAATTTAGACATTTAATATTTTTACTTATGAATACATTAATTAACGATAGGATTGATGTTCGAATTAGCAAAGAACAAAAAGAGTTAATTAAGTACGCATCTGAATTGCGCGGCTTTAAAAACTTGTCTGAGTTTGTTGTTTTTTGCATCAATGCCGAAGCTGCAAAGATTATTACTGAAAATAATCTAGTAGTCAGTACGATAGAAGACAAGAAGATTTTCTTAGAGTCAATTTTGAATCCGCCAAGTCCAAATGAGAAGCTTAAGGAAGCTCAATTAAAATATAAAAATTTTTTGGAAGGCGATGAGTTTGATAATAGAGAAATTAAGTAAAGACCATAAAAAAAGTGGCTTTGATTGTGAAAATACAGTTTTAAACAATTATATTCAAAAACAAGCTAAACAAGATAGGAACCGAGATTTATCTGTTTGTTACGTTCTAGTCGATTCTGAAAATAAAAAAATAGTAGGCTATTATACATTATCTGGAAATTCAGTAAATACGCAAGATTTTCCTTTAGAGTTAGTAAAAAGAATGCCTCCATCTTATCAAAATCTACCAACTATTTTATTGGGTAGATTAGCGGTTGACAAAGAAATAAAGGGAAAAGGCTATGGAGCAATATTACTGATGGATGCATTAAAAAAATGTGTTGACATTTCTAGGTCTTTAGGTGTTTTGGCAGTAATTGTAGATCCAATTGACAGTAACGCAGTCACATTTTATGAGCAATACGGATTTATACTGTTGCCCGGTACAGGAAAAATGTTTATACCCATAAAAACTATTGAAAATTTTTAGTTTATATAAGAGGCCGCATTGTAAAATAGCCTTTTTTTATTTACTTAATTTCGATTTTTTATGATGAAGAGACAAAATTTCCTGGTTTAAGTTTAGAAAAAAAACTGCATGCACAAATGCTTCTTGACAAAGTTTAAATTCTTCGTCATTTAACATTTTGACTTTTGTATAACAGGCAGCAGAATCTTTTCTTCAGTTTTATCTTTCTAGTGTAAATTATTCACAAATTAAAGTATCAAAATCTACATGAAGCTGATTTGTATCTTTATCAATATTAACCCAATTAAAGCTTTTTAAAATATAAGCATTTCCTCCATCAATTTGAACCCATTCATCTATTCCTTTGGCAGCATTTGTCAAATCGTTTTTAGCTGTCATTCCGATAGGAGCGACAAAACTTCTGCCTTTTGTTAAATATTTGCAATTACTTGTCTCTATTTCTGATTGCGTTATGTATTTTGATTTTGTTAAAGTAGGAAGCGAATTGTGTACTTGAAGTGGAGACATGGTAGTACAAGAAGTAAGAAATAAAATTACGCCAATAAGGTTTAGCTTAAGTAGTTTATTCATTTTAGATAGATTTAGTTTTATCAAATATAAGATATTTAGTGTAAGTTTTAAACATCGATGTTGCGCAATCCCGAAAGCTTTCGGGACTGACTTTGCGCCATTTTCTTTGTGATTAATTTGAAAACAGAAACGTCTCAAAGTCTCTGACTTTATTTTAGGAATGTCTTGTATTAATTATTTTTAGAACAGTAAGTAAAAAGTCGGGAGATTTTTGTTTTGTTAGTGTTTTTTTAAGAATTATAAAAAAACGCAAAGTCAGAGACATTTGCGTAGCTTTTCGGTTGAAGACTTTGGGGAGCTGGGGGCGGGGATTTTTTTAGTACTCTTCGTGGAGCGGGAGCATTTTTTTTTAAAGTTCAGCTCTGTAAATATTGATAGTTATTTGTTTGAGATCATCACCCTCATCTGTTTTAATTTCAATACTGCCTTTTTTTTGAAATGTAATTTTGTTAGTCATTTCGATGATTGTAGAATTCAGAGATTTACTATTTCTTTTCTCTATTTTCCAATTCTTAAAAGTTCCATTTTCGTTTAACCATGCTTTTGCCACTTCAAATTCGTTATCTTCTTCAATGGCTTTGTATATTGAATTCATAAATTTATATTTAATTTTCAGGATATTATTTTAAATGTATTGTACGTTTCAATTTATTATTATTAATATATTTACCTCATTTTCAAATGTTTGCTGTCTATCATATGCATATTCAAGAAACTGCAAAATTAAATTTTCATCATTTGGTAAAATCACAAACTCATTGGTTTCAAATAAATCTTGTATTTCCTCTTTTTCTGATTTTTTCTTTTCTGATTCGCTTTCATTTGAATACAGATAAATGTCTAAAAATTGTTTTTCCGAATCAGGAACAAATCTTAAGATGAAAAAATCATCTGCTCTTATTTCAGTAATAAATGGCTTTGCATATTTATATTTTCCTTTTCTTGATCCAACAAGAACAATTTTACCTTTTTTATCGATTTGGATGTCTGGATTAGTACCAACTTTATGTTCATAGTTTCTTTTTCCAACTTGATTTAAAATTTGTTGTTTTACTCCGTCAGGTTTATGAAAATCATCTTCATGTTTATTGTCTGAATGATTTTTAGTCTGCCAACGCCCAATTTTAAAATGTAAAATTTCATTAAAATTCATTTTGTGTAATTTTTGCTATTGCTACATCGATATCCCTCCGCTACCTCACGAATCCTTTCGTGTGGTAAGCTTTTTTGTTGTTTAATTAAATGCAAACCGCACACGAAAGGATTCGTGCGGGAGCGGGGATTTAATCAATATCGCTAAATATTGGTTCTTCTTCCTCTTCTACTATAATTTCAATTACTGGTTGTTGATAATGTCTTTCAATTCCCCAATTTTGAATTATCCAGTTTGTTAATTCGTCACGCCTTTTGTTGCAGCTTTCAGCAACCCACTCATCATATTCAGCTATTTTTCTTTCTTGTCTTATGTCTGAATTTGAATAAGAAAAGCCAGTGCCTGCTATTCCTTTTTTTCTTTCAAATTCAAAGTTACTATAGCGTGAATTATCTTTAGTAAGTACTAGGTTAGATAGGTCATGAGTAAACTTTTCTCTTTCTTCTTTGGTCCATTTGATAAGCCAGTTTGAATTTGGATCAGGATTTTGTGGTAGAATATGTTCGATTGTTGAGTCTGTCAAATCTTCCCAATTTAATTTTGGCGGATTTTTGCCTTGTAGTAAAAAGAGCTCATACTCAAAAAGAGTGTATTTCAATAATCTTCTGTGATGATACCATGTAAAAAAATGATCTGTTAAAGATTTTCTGAAATCATTTTCGGGAGAATACCAGTTAATTGTTCCATAAATCCAGTCTGTAACTGATTTTAGAGAATGCTTAGAATGAAATACGTCATCAGACCATCGGTAGAATTTTGATAAAGCGGCATTGCTTCGTTTTCCTTCCCAAAGAAAAACTCTGTAAGAAAAGATTTCTATTGATTTTAAGAAATCAATATAATCGGTATTTTGTACTTCACCATTTTCATATTTGATTCTGGCAGCCACCAACAAAGGAAGATAGTTTGCAATATTTCCTGCATTCTTAATTTTGGTAAGCAGATTGAATTCACTTTCTTTAAGAGGAATATTGATAGGTTTAATAATTGCTGAATAATGTTTTGAGATTAATGCAAGACCATTTAAAAATTTTAAAAGAAAGTCTTTTACTTCATTTTTACTCTTAATTGAAAAATTTCGTAAAGGAATTACGTCATCAGTTTTAAAACCGCTGTAGCCTTCCCAGTTTTTTGGAGTATAGCTTACAAATAATGTCCATGCGATGCGTAAACACTGGCTTTCACTACCACTACATTTTGCTATATTTACATAAACTTCTTTCCAGGTTTTATTTATTAATTTAGTATAGTCTTCTTTTTCTGAAGCATCTGGAATGTTTCTATATACCCAATACATAAGATAATTTTTGAGTAGTTCCATTGAGGATAAATCTTTTCCTCTAGAATTCATAAGCTCAAAGGTCATTCCTATTTCACTTTCTACTTCGATAGGATAAAACGAAAAGTTTAATTTACGAATAATAGCATCAAATAAATCTCTTAAATAATTTTCACCTTTTTCTGCTCTTAATTCCAGCTGTTCTTCAATGTGTCTTTTCAAAAAAGAATATGCATCGTAAACTCTTTGTTGATGAATAGAATTTGGTTCCAAATTGCTAACTCCTTTTGATATTAAATCATAGTAGAAATCAGCTGTATCATTATTTAAGTTTAGTTTACATTTGCTTCCGGAAAAAAGATAAATAGGAACTTCAGAATTAAAATCAGCAGATATTTTAATAAGTTCTTTTAGAATAATTGATAAGTATATGCTGCAAGTTGTTAATCTTTGCTGTCCGTCAACTATGTCTACTATTTCAAGTTTTTTTGTACCATAATTTTCAGTTGGTTTGAAAATAGGCTGGTAGATAACAATAGTTCCTGTGTAGTGGTTAATAATCTTGTCATCGATTAAGGCATCAATATCTTGAACAAAATCTTTCCATTGTTTTATCTCCCAAGCATATCCTCTTTGGTAATCAGGTATTTGAAAAATCTTTCCTTCCAGAATATTTGATAAAGTTTTTTTCTCCATAAATTTCTTGTGTATGCATTGTAATGGTTGTTATAATAATGTTTATTGCGACGATAAAAAGAAACAAAAATCGTATTTTATTTAAACAAACTTCTGAGTAAAAACCCCCTGATTTGTTAAAAAAAGTAAAGCAAAGTTTATGTAGTTGAAACTTATTTAATCTTCTTCAACATTGCAAGCAATTCAGGAATTTTATTTACTTGAGATTCTGTCCAGAAATAGCGTCTATAATCGGTCAAACCATTATCTTTAAGATATATTGATATTCTTCTAGAGGTATTTTGAATATAAAAGCTAAATGTTATTTCTTTGGAATTAAATATATATGTGGTTGATTGATTCTTTTCGGTTTTATCTTTTAGATTTGGAATAACGTACTGTTCAAGAAATAAAACAAATTCTTCAACTTCATTTAAATCAATCCAAGAAGATTTAAAATAATTGTCGGTTAATGCCATTTCTACTTGCAATGCCTTTATTTTATTGTGTGATTTTAAATCAATTGCTTCAACAGGAAAGAAAACTAACACTTCTTTCAATCCAGTAGTAAATTCGGCTTTTATATTCCAATCCTTATTTATTTGCATGATTTCTGCATTCTCGATAAACTGTCGGGCTTCAGAATTCTTATTTTGAGAATAATTTTGGGTAATTATAAAAATAAGCAAGAATGTGAATAGCTTTTTCATTTTAAAATTTATGGTTGTTAGTTGAGTATGGTTTTCAAAACTAAGGACTTAAAATCTAAAAACATTACGGAAAACCATAATCGTTATTTTAAAAACCAAAACCCTAGCCCTGATAGCAGCGGCATCCTTTTTAGGCAAACGAAAAAGAGCTTATTAAACCGTAAACCTTCTGCCTAAAAAGATATAGCGGATAGCAGGAACTTGCTCCTAAAAACCAACATAATTCCACTAAATAGTCAACTGAAATCCCTCAAAAAATAACCACTAGAATTTTCCACAAAAATTTTGTAATTTTGCCGTCCAATAAAAGGAATTAGAAAATGTTAGATAGACTTCAATATGTAAAGCAGCGTTTTGATGAGATTTCGGATTTGATCATCCAGCCGGATGTTATTTCTGATCAAAAACGTTATAAACAGCTTAATCAGGAATATAAAGGCATAAAAGCGCTGGTTGAAAAGAGAGAAGAATACATTATAGTTTTGGCAAATATCGAGGAGGCTAACGAAATCATTGCAGACGGTAGCGATGCCGAAATGGTGGAAATGGCCAAAATGCAGCTGGATGAAGCAAAGGAGCGTTTGCCGGAGCTTGAGGAGGAAATCAAATTTATGCTGATTCCGAAAGACCCTGAAGATGCGAAAAACGTTATGGTCGAAATCCGTGCCGGAACGGGTGGAGATGAAGCGAGTATTTTTGCTGGAGACTTGTTTAGAATGTACACGAAATACTGCGAAACAATGGGCTGGAGAACATCTGTTGTAGATATGAACGAGGGTACTTCTGGTGGTTTTAAAGAGATTATTTTTGAAGTGACAGGAGAAGATGTGTACGGAACTTTGAAGTTTGAAGCGGGCGTACACCGTGTACAGCGTGTGCCACAAACCGAAACGCAAGGGCGTGTGCATACATCGGCTGCAACGGTTATGGTTTTGCCAGAAGCTGAGGAGTTTGATGTTCAGGTAGATATGAACGACGTTCGGGTCGATTTCTTCTGTTCGTCTGGACCTGGAGGACAGTCGGTAAATACTACGAAATCGGCTGTACGTTTAACGCACATTCCAACCGGATTGGTGGCGCAGTGTCAGGACGAGAAATCGCAACACAAAAATAAAGATAAGGCTTTGACGGTTTTACGTTCTCGTTTATACGAAATGGAATTGGCCAAAAAGCAAGAGGAAGATGCTAAAAAACGTAGTTCTCAGGTAAGTTCTGGAGACCGTTCGGCTAAAATTCGTACCTACAACTACGCACAAGGTCGTGTGACGGATCACAGAATCGGTCTTACGCTTTACGATTTAGGAAACATCATGAACGGTGATATCCAGAAAATCGTTGCCGAACTGCAGCTGGTAAATAATATGGAGAAATTGAAGGAAGCTTCGGAGGTTTACTAATTTTTTTAAGCTTCTAAGGTGCTAAGTTTCTTAGGACTAAGGTTTTTCTTAGATTCTGAAATTTTATCAGTTTTTTTTAAAAAATATTTAAGCCGGATAATGTCCGGCTTTTTCATTTTAATTTAAGGACAATACTACACTTTTTTATCACGAAGTAAGATTTATTAGTTTTTTCTAAAACTTAGCAACTTAGAAGCTTCGTACCTTAGCATCTTTAAAAAAAGACAGCCGATTTGTAAAATCGGATTGTCTTTTTTTTTGACTTTTTTTAGTTCATATTTGTTAATCCTATTTTTAAAAGTAAGAATTAACAGCCAACCAACTAAAAGAATTTTATGAAAAAAACTTTACACTTTTGCTGCTTCTTATGCGGCTTTTTTTATGCGCAAGGTCAGTCTTATTTTGGATTTCGTGATGATAATTATGCCGGTATTCAGGGCGTGTTATTCAATCCATCCGCTATTGTAGACTCGAAGTACAGGGCCGATGTTACTCTTTTTTCTGCCAGCGGTACCGCACAGAACGATTTATACGGAGTTAATTTTAACGATTTCCTGAAAAGCAATTATGATATTGACAAGCAGGCGAGCAAACATTTCAAGAGCAATAACAACGGAAATATGAATATTGATATTCTGGGACCTTCGTTTATGCTGAATATCACGCCAATACACAGTATTGCGGTTTTTTCGAGGGTTAGGAGCATTACCAACGTTGTAAACGTAAATGGCGAACTCATTGATGAGGTAAACAAAGATATCGATGCTTCGAACAGTTTTATGCTTTCGGGCGGGAGTCCGAATGGTGTTACGAATTCGTGGGCAGAGATTGGCGTGGGCTACGGAACGGTTTTAATGGATCGCGACGAGCATTTTATAAAGGGTGGAATCACACTAAAATACCTGATGTCGGGTGTAAACGGCTACATCAGCGGAAGCGATTTAAGCGTAGCTTTTACTAGAAACAATGCTTTTCCGGAATTGAGCGAATATTATTCGACTGGAACTTTAAAAACCGCTGCGAGTTATGATTATGCGAGCGGAAACGATCCAAAGTTTGACGGCAGCCCTGCTGGTATTGGTGCCGATTTGGGTTTTACTTACGAATACCGCACCAACTGCCATACTTGTATCGGAAACCGCTATAAATTTAAAGCCGCAGCCTCGATTACTGATATTGGAAAAATCAATTACAAAAACCTCGTTGAAAATACTTATGATCTTACAGGACGTGTAAATCAACAAGATATTGATGATGCCGACGATATTTTTGAATTTTTTGATGAAAATTATACTAAAGTTTCTTCAAGAAAAGGGGTAAAGGCCAACCTGCCAACAGCACTGCACACAAGTTTTGACTGGAATATCGATAATAAATTTTATCTGAACCTGAGCGGCGATTTCAGCTTGGTTGATGCCAACAAGGTAAACAGAATCTCGATTGCCAATTCGATTACTTTTACGCCAAGATACGAAACTCGACAATTCAGCTTTTATGTTCCTGTAACCTGGATGGAATACAGCGGTACGCAAATTGGAGCTGGTTTTAGGGCTGGCCCGCTATTTGTAGGTTCTGGTTCTCTGGTTTCTAATTTCTTATCAAACAATTCTAAAGCTACGAATGTCTATATAGGGTTGAAACTTCCTATTTATCAGAATTATAAGTAGGGGTTTTAAAGCTGCTAAGGTTCTAAGCTTCTGAGGTTCTAAGTTTTTGAGCTTCTACTAGACTAAATGATAATCATTTTGCATGAAAAACATAGCCCGTGGTTTCAACCACGGGAACGTGTAGTGGGTTGCGTTCCAATTTGAAGTAATACATTATGCTGCATAATTTCGTGTTATATTCGTTTCGTACAATGTTTGAAATTATTGTTTAAGCTGCTAAGCTTCTAAGTTTCTAATACACTAAATGATAATCATTTTGCATGAAAAATATAGCCCGTGGTTTCAACCACGGGAACGTATAGTGGGGTGCGTACCAATTGGAAATAATGTATTACACTACAAGATTGCGGTCTATATTGCGTCGGAACCACGAGGACTGCGTATTAAGGAATAGAACATTATCCGTGGTAAGTCAAAGATAAAAAACTCAGAAACTTAGCTCCTCAGAAACTTATCATCTTTAAAATAAAAAAAAGCAAAATGTACTAAAAAGTTCATTTTGCTTTTTCTCTAAGGCTCTAATTATAAAATTAGATTTATAGTGATGGTCTTATCTCTATTAACCGTTTTTCTAGAACGTATAATAGATGTTAGATTCCCAGAAATACTCTTGTATATTCAAAACATTTATATAGGTTAGAGTAGATTGTTACACCATTTTTGATAATTATTGTATTTAACTTTTCCATAATGCATGTATTTAAGTTAGACAATTACTCTTGCGATGGTTCGTATTTAGATGATTCTTCTTCATCTTCGGAAGACTCATGCGGTTTCGAAACCAGGTTAGTAACAATCAGCTGCACCACAGATCCTAAAATTCCTTTAAACATAGAATCTCCTTTTCCGACTATAAATCTCTTAGCCAGATAGCCGATTGCGATACTAATTGCCGACTGTGCCATATGGCTTTTAAAACCAACAGTTTCGTTGATTTCCTCAACCGTGTTTCTGATTAAGTTAAGAGGTTTTAGATTCTCTTTAATTTCATCAACATGATTTTTGATGGCGCACCATTCGGCATCTTGGCGGGTTTCTAAATATTTAATTCTCTGATTCAACTGATCAATAGTGTAAATAGGCTCCATAGACTTTTTAGATATTAATTAGCAAATCAGTTTTGTTTCTCTTTTAAGATACTCGATATAATCGAGTTTCCGATTGGAGTCTTAATTAGTCTATGATGTGCTTTGTGCACTATAACGGCTACAATCAGATAGAAAAGCGCCATTACAAAAAAGCCTAAATAATATTCTCCAAGTTCCTTTCCAATCCATAAGCTCAATCCCACATTCAAGAAAAGAGTGAAAAATGCAACAACAATACCGACTGCTATCTTAGAAGCTAATGATGAAACACCATCGGCTACTGAACATACCGTTTTAAGTTTGAGTAATTCTAAACTCGTTTTTGTATAATTTTCAGCTTTTTCATAAAGATTTAAATTCTCGTTTGTTGTTGCATTTGGTTCCATGATATAGGGTTTTATGGTTTGAAAAAATCACTTATATTTTAGTAGTTCGTTTTTACAGCTTTCGCTTCATCTTTGATAGAATTGAAATCGTCTTTAACTTGGTTAAGTTTAGATTTTCCTTCTTCAATGATTTCTTTACCGTTAGAAGTGATTGTGTTTACAATACCATCAAATTTTGTTTTGATATTATCGCTGTAATCTTTCGATTTATCTTTGATTTTTTTTCTTGTGTTAGAACCTTTGTCTGGAGCAAATAAAACTCCTAATAATGCTCCTGCTGCAGCGGCTGCTGCTATTCCTAAAATTGTGCTACTAGCTTTCATAATAAATTGATTTAATGATTAATATTTAATATTTGTTGATATTTTTTAAACTTCCCTGCCTTTGATAAGTCTAAGCAGAATTGCGATGATCGCGATAACAAGCAGTATATGGATAATGCTTCCAAAACTGTACACAAAGAACCCAAGAGCCCATAGTATAACCAGAATTACCGCTACGGTGTATAATAAGTTTGACATGGTTTTTATATTTTAGGTTAATAATTAATTTTGCGGTATGCTATTAGTTTAACTTATACGATAAGTATAATGTTAAGTTGCTGTTTTTTGCATCAGGATAAGTAAAAGTTGTTCCCGCAACTGTTCTTTCTTTCCCCACGGTTGTTAAACCATAATTGTAACGTAAACCAATACTTACTGGGTTAAAATCTACTCCTATACCTGCAGAAATACCAGCGTCAAATTTGTTTAAATCGTCAGTGTCGATATCTTCATCAAAATCAAAGGTTCCGCTTCCTGTTACTTTAGAACTTACTAAATACGAGGCATAACCACCGGCGTGTATATTAAAGTTTTTCGTAACATTTACTCTAACCAAAAGAGGAAGTTCGATATAATTCAATCTGAATTTGGCGTCTCCGCTTGCAAAAGCGTTGTTGTATTCTAATTCAGCACCTTTTGTAGTAAACAAAAGCTCTGGCTGAATGGCTACGAAATCTGAAATAGGCAGCGTAGCATAAACCCCGGCATTAAAACCGTATAAAATATTATTGTCATCTACATCTTCACCGCTTCCGTATAGGTTAGACATGTTGAAACCTCCTTTTACACCAAACTCTGTGTTTACATTATTGTCTTGAGCGTGCAGCATTCCAAATGAAGCTGTCAAAAAAAGTGTTAAGGCGCATAAAAAATTTGATTGCATTTTCATAGTTAAAAAATTTAGTTAATTAAATGTTGGCTTTTACTTGATTCCTGAGGCTCTCGGTTTCCCTTAAGAGCTTATAATGTTCAGGTAAATAATGCAATACTAGCTGTAAAATCGTTTTATCATTTGTTTCTTTAGAAATGGACTCAAATAATTCAATCTGTTCACTCAAAGACTTTGTCAGAGAATCTAAATATTCGTTATTAAAATTAGATCCATCGGCATCGATAAGATCATATAAATATCGTTTGTGCGTGGCGTTGATTTCTGTTATGACAATGAGCCTTGATGTTGCCATCTTTGATATTTCTCCCAGTAATTGATTCTCATGAATTTCGATTTTTCTGCTCAATTGTTGTATTGTACTGTCTGAACTTTTTTGTTGTGCAATTTGACTTTTAGAAATAATAGACTTACTCACATTTGCGGTCGAAATGAAAAAAAAAGCTTCTACTTCTTCTTTATCATTTTTAAAAAAAACGTCATTTTTTAAAGAGCTTTCTATCGTGCTGTTTTTTCTGCAAGACGTGATGCAGATAAGTATCACAAATAAAAAAAAGACCTTACAAATTGCCGTCTTAAATAGAGGACCTGCTTTCATTTTTACTTCTTAAAGTATTACATTACAAAGATGCTAACGAATACAAGATTTTGCTTTACACCATAAAAAAGAAACGTTATATAATTCCCATAACGGATTTATATAACGTTTTTTATGTGTTTTTAAAGGGGTTTTAATCGGGAAGGAATACCG
This sequence comes from Flavobacterium foetidum, assembly GCF_004634245.1. GTDB lineage: Bacteria > Bacteroidota > Bacteroidia > Flavobacteriales > Flavobacteriaceae > Flavobacterium > Flavobacterium foetidum. Next base: position 47,666 of record NZ_SJTF01000003.1, on the reverse strand, counting down.
TAAAAACAGAACCTTGATCGAGTGTACTGTCGGCTGTAATATGACCTTTATGGTTCTCTACGATTTTCTTACAAATTGCAAGTCCGATTCCGGTGCCAGGATAATCTGTTTTAGAATGAAGTCTCTGAAAAAGAATAAAAATGGTTTCTTTGAACTGAGGATCAAATCCCATTCCGTTATCGGTAAAAGTTATTTTGTGGAATTTCTTTACAGTTTGCTCTAAGATTTCAGGATAGTCGGCAGCATTTACTTTTTCGCTAGAAATCGTAACTTCTGGTGCAACATCTGGTCGGCTGTATTTTAATGAATTTCCAATTAAATTAATGAATAACTGTTCAATCTGATACGGAATAACCGATAGTTTCGGAAGTTTAGAAGCTGTAATTACAGCTTTTTTTTCTTCTATAACCTCTCCAAGTTCAGATTCGGCATTGCTCAAAAGTTCATTGAGATTTACTTTAATAAATTCTTTTTTGGTGGTATTTGTTCTAGAGAATAACAAAAGATCGTCAATAAGCACACGCATTCTTTTGGCAGATGCCTCTATTTTGGTAATATAATTTTTGCCGCTTTCAGACATTACCGCCTTGTCTGCATCGGAAACTCGAGAAATAAAAGTTTGGATTTTTCGAAGCGGTTCTTGCAAGTCATGACTGGCAACATGATTAAAAGAAGCCAGTTCTTTATTGCTTTTTTCGAGTTCTTTGTTTCGTTCCTGAAGTTCAATATTCAATAGATGCTCATCGGTAATATCAAAATTGATTCCGAGAAGTATTTTGCTTCCCTGTTGATCGGTAAGTAATTTTCCGGTCGACTTAAAATATCTGATTTCATGATCCGGACGCACTATTTTATAGTATACAAACGGAAGAGTGCCTTTTTCGATAATGCCGTCCATAGATTCGGCTACAGTCTGTTTGTCGTCTTGATGCACAAAATTCAGGAATGTTCCTTTTTCGGGTACAAAAGAGCCAGGCTCAAAACCCAGTAATCGATATTGGTTATCAGAATAGTCAATTTTATGAGTGTCTAAATCCCATTGCCAAGTGCTAAATTTACCAATGGTTTCAGATTCTGCAATCAGGCCGCTAGAGATAAGAAGTTTTTTGTTGTAGATTTTAAGGCGTTCAAAATCACGGCTGATTTGTCTATAAGCCAATAAAATAAAACTCAGCGCAACCAAAAATAAGGAAATCGAGAAAAGCGGACTTAAAGATATTTCGGCATCGTAAATTTTAAGCCTTTTTTTTAGATAGGCTTTTTCGATGTCGTTCATTTCATCGACTTTGAAACGAATGTTTTCCATCAGAATTCGTCCTCCAAACATATGATTGTCGAGTTTTCTTTTGTCATATGTTTTTGGGTCACTGTATTTCAGGCAGTTTTCAAAAGAAACAAAACGCTGATTAATGAGTTTGAATAGTTTTTCGAGATTTTTCTGCTGTTCAGGATTATCAGCAGTAAGCTTTTTTAGAGTGATAAAAGAGGTGTTTACTTTATCACGAGAATAAATGTAAGGCGTCAGGAAACGGGCATTGCGCGTTATGATATAGCCGCGCTGGCCCGTTTCTGCATCTTTTATGGCCGACATGAGTCGTTCGAGCTGAATGTTTATTTCGTAGGTATGCATCACCAGCTTACTCGATTCATTCAGATCCTGATTGTGTTTGTAAGCAATGGAAGAAAGAAATAACAGAATGAAAACTGCGATTACAAAAATAACTCTCAAAGAGTTTGAAGAATTAAAATTTGGTATCCATTTCATTATTTGGCTCTTATTTTAGTCGCAGCAAGAAATTATCACGGTTTAAACCAGATGTGTGATAGTGCCAGTTTACTGTCACGACTTCATTAATTATTTTTTTGAGTGTATTAAAATCACTAGGCTTTTTAATATATATATTGGCACCTTGTATAAAGGTGTCTTCAATATCTTCTTCTGAAGAAGATGTTGAGTAAATGGCAATAATAATATTTTTTAAATGTTCTGTTTTTTTAATTTCGATCAGACATTCCTTTCCTGTTTTTTTCGGCATATTCAAATCCAGAAACAAAATATCCGGAAGTTTATTGTCGGGATTTAGTAAGTGGTCCATCAGTTGCATTCCATCATGTACGAAATTAACATTGGTTTGGATTTTGATTTCTTCAAAAGCATCTTTAAAAAAAAGACGGTCATCTTCATCATCATCCGCCAATAAAATATTTAATGCGTTTTTCTGCATTTTAGTGTAGTATTTGGTTTTTTATTTTAAATTTTCTCTTCGTTTCTTAATTATTCTCTGAAAAGCCGACGGTGTAATTCCTGTAGTATTTTTAAATTGTGTGCTCAAATGCGCCACACTAGAGTAGTTGAGTAAGAATGCAATCTCGGTCAAACTCATTTCATTAATAATAATCAGTTGCTTGGCTCTTTCTATTTTCTGTAAAATGATAAAATTCTCGATAGAAGAATAGGTTACTTCTGAGAAAACGTTTGATAAATAACCATAGCTGTGGTTTAGTTTTTCGGCTAGAAAAACAGAACTTTTGTAGTTGTTGCTGTCGTCCATAAATACCAGTTCCGTAATGGCGTCTTTTATTTTCTGGACAAGAACACTTTTCTGATTTTCAACAATCTCAAAACCGCAAGGGGCGAGTTTGTTTTTTAGTTCTTCTAAAGCTTCTGCATCAAGATTATTTTCAATATCAATTTCTCCAAATCCGAGTGTACTAAAACTTATGTTATTTTCTTCTAAATTTTGTTTCAAATAAAGAGAACAGATTGTGTTAATGTCGAATTTTATGAATAGTTTCATTATATAGAAATTTGGTTAAAGATACTTAATTTATTTTTTGTTACAGCTTTAATAGTGGGCAGAATTTGCAGAATCATGTATTTTTTTAATAAAAGCTTAAAAAAATACCGCCTAATATTTTTACTAGACGGTATTTCCTGATTGAGTTATAAGGATTTACAAATCTGAGAGGATTTGATGAAATTCTTCTTTTGTTTTTCCTAATTTTTGCTGAAGTCTTCCGTACATTTCGTCTTCTTTTCCTTCAGCAAACATCAAATCGTCATCAGTTAACTCTGCGTACTTTTGTTTTAGTTTTCCTTTTAACTCATTCCAGTTTCCTTTTATTTCTGTAGTATTCATGATATTTGTCTTTTGTTTGTTATGTAAAATTCGATATTTGATCGCGACTTTTCGTTATATGAATTTTAAAAGTCGCTGCATAATTCACATTTGTGACTTGGAAAGTTTTTTGAGTTTCAAGTTTCAGGTTTCAAGTTTGAAGTTTCAAGTTTGAGGTTGAATCTAAAATCTTAAAAACAACTCATTCCTGATAACGTCTTAAAATCCAAGCCATTTTTTCGTGTTCCTGCAATAATCCAGTTACGAAATCTGCAGAACCGGCATCGTTTGTCTCGTCAAAAGCAGGAATATAACCTCTAAACTCGGTAACGAGCTGTTCGTGGTTTTCTAGCAATTCAGACAGCATATTTTTTTGAGAAGCGTATTCTTTTGGAGATTCTTTCAGGGTAGAATTTTCGATAAATTCTTTCATGGTCCCAATTGTTTTTTCGCCTAGCTGACTGATTCTTTCAGCAACTTCGTCAATATTGGCTTCAAGGATTCTGTATTGCTCTTCAAATAATTTATGAAGTTCCATAAAACTGTTTCCTGAAATGTTCCAATGAAATTTTCTGGTTTTCACATAAAGAGTCATTTCATTAGACAAAATCGTAGCTAGTATGGTAGCGCTTTTTTTTAGGTTTTTTGGAGTAATTCCGATATTGGGAGTCATAATCTGCTTTATTAATGTTGTTTTTTCAAAGTTACAGGCGGCGTTCGTAAATTTCTTTATATAATTTTTTTAAGAAATTACAGGAATTCAATGTTAGCCTAAATTCGCATTCCAATTATATTATTTGTAATTTTGCCGCACTAGCGAAAAACGATATGACAACACAGCAATTACACGAGCAGATTCTTCAAAAAAAATCATTTCTATGCGTTGGATTAGATCCTGATTTGACCAAAATACCGTCTCATTTGTTAGACAGCGAAGATCCTATATTTGAATTCAATAAAGCGATAATCGATGCAACACATGACCTAACTGTAGGTTACAAACCCAATACAGCATTTTTTGAGGCGTATGGAATAAAAGGCTGGATGTCTCTGCAAAAAACAATCAATTATATCAACGAAAATTACCCTGATATTTTCACTATTGCAGACGCAAAACGCGGCGATATCGGAAATACATCAAGCATGTATGCGAAGGCTTTTTTTGAGGATCTGAATTTTGATAGTGTCACTGTTGCTCCATATATGGGAAAAGATTCTGTCGAGCCTTTTTTGGCTTTTGGAAATAAGCACACTATTATGCTGGCCCTGACTTCTAACGAAGGGGCATTTGATTTCCAGACTTTAAATACAAACGGAACCCGAGGCGAAGCCGAACAGAGCGGAGCTAAAGAACTGTACAAACAGGTTTTGGAAACTTCTAAGACATGGAAGAACAGCGAAAACCTTATGTATGTGGTGGGAGCGACAAAAGCTGAATATTTTACCGAAGTCAGAAAAATTGTTCCGGATAGCTTTTTATTAGTTCCGGGTATCGGCGCTCAAGGCGGAAGCTTATCTGAAGTCTGCAAGTATGGAATGAATGATAAAGTCGGACTTTTGGTAAATTCTGCAAGAGCAATCATCTATGCTTCTAAAGGAACTGATTTTGCCGAAAAAGCCAGAGAGGAGGCTTTAAAGGTTCAGAAAGAAATGGAGGAAATTATTGGCGTAAAGTTTCAGGTTTAAAGTTTCAAGTTTTCTTTACTTTGAAATTGAATTCAACCGCAAAGTTCGCAAGGTTTTTTCGCAGAGTTCGCAAATTTTTGTGCGTTCATAGCATAAATCTGAGCGAACTTTGCAGTAAAAGACACCCAATAAACCTGAACTTGAAACCTGAAACAAAAAAATAAATGAAACAATTAACCGATCAAATAGGAACGATTCACTCTTTTGCAACTGCTCCAAAACGAATCATCTCTCTTGTGCCTTCGCAAACCGAATTGTTGTACGATTTAGGTCTGCAAGACAGAATTATCGGAATAACCAAGTTCTGCGTTCATCCGTTTCATTTTAAGTCGACTAAAAAGATTGTTGGCGGCACTAAGAAGATTCATTTTGAAAAAATAAAACTTCTGGAGCCGGATATTATTATCTGTAATAAAGAGGAAAACACTCCTGAAATTGTCGCACAGTTGAGCGCCATTTGTCCGGTTTGGGTAACCAATATCATTTCTATCGAAGATAATTTTCAGATGATCTCAGATTTTGGACAAATGTTCAATTGCAGAACCGAAGCTCAGAAGTGGAATGACAAATTAGCTTTCGCCTTGAGCGATTTCAAAAAATATGTAGAGAATATTGAAATCAGAAAAGTGGCTTATTTTATTTGGAAAAATCCTTATATGGTAGCAGGAAATGACACCTATATAAATGAATTGCTAAAGCTAAATCATTTTAAAAATATTTATGAAGATAAAGGTCGTTATCCAGAAATCGAATTGAAAAAAATGCGTCTCGATGGCGACCCCGATATTGTTTTGCTTTCTTCTGAACCTTATCCTTTTAAGGAAGAAGATGCTTTTGAAATAGGAAGATTTACCCATCACGCCAAAACGATATTTGTAGACGGAGAAATGTTCTCTTGGCACGGAAGCAGGTTGTTGAAAGCTTTTACGTATTTTAAATTACTTCATGAGAGGATAAAGAATTAGTTTCAGGTTTTAGTTGGTTTCAGGTTGGCTTTAGAATAATTTGATTTAACCGCAAGGCACGCTAAGATTTACGCAAGGTTCGCAAAGTTTTTATACAAAGCTTTGCGAACTTTACGTTTTAATATTTTAAAATCTAAATCTCGGTTTTGCTTTACCTCAAGGCACCCCAAGTTTTTCGCAAGGCACGCTAAGTTTTTACACAAAGTTTTTATACAAAGCTTTGCGAACTTTGCGTTTATAATCGACAGTACTTGGCAAAAAATCTTAGCGTGCCTTGCGGTTAATCAAAAAAGCGTGCCTTGCGGTTAAATAAAAAAAATGCCGACATCTCTAAGACGCCGGCATTGTTTAACTAACCAAAACCAAAATAATAAATAACCAGTTTATTACATTACAAATGTCCGACATAAATCAATATAATGTTGTTAAGGTCCTGTTATTACTTTGTTGAATATAAGTTAATGTCTGAAGAAGAGATTCTAATATTTAATTTCAGTTTTTGTTAACCGCAAGGTACGCTAAGTTTTACGCAAGGCACGCAAAGTTTTGACACAAAGTTTTGACACAAAGCTTTGCGAACTTTGCGTTTATAATCGGCAGTACTTGGCAAAAAATCTTAGCGTGCCTTGCGGTTAATCAAAAAACAGAGCCGACATAGCCACAAGGTACGCTAAGATTTACGCAAGGTGCGCAAAGTTTTTACACAAAGCTTTGCGAACTTTGCGTTATAATCGACAGTACTTGGCAAAAAAATCTTAGCGTGCCTTGCGGTTAATCAAAAAAGCATGCCTTTCGGTTAAATCAAAAAAAATGCCGGCATCTCGAAGACGCCGGCATCATTTAACTAACCAAAACCAAAATAATAAATAACCAGTTTATTACATTACAAATGTCCGACATATATCAATCTTTTGCTGTTAAGGTTTTGTTATTACTTTGTTGGACTAAAGTTAAGATTTGTAAATCACGCTTTTTGAGCATTCTACAGCATTAAATAATTTTTGATTATTAAAATATAATAACAATCAATTTTGTTTATTAGTCTTCTAATGATTTGTTTGTATATTTGATAAAACATTAAATATCAGCAATATGGAATCAAACAAAAAATTAACAACCGTAACGGGTGCACCCGTTCCAGACAATCAAAACATTCAGACAGCTGGCCCTCGTGGACCTGTTTTACTCCAAGATTTTTGGTTTTTAGAAAAAATGGCACATTTTGACCGTGAAGTGATTCCAGAAAGGAGAATGCACGCAAAAGGATCTGGAGCTTACGGAACTTTTACCGTAACACATGACATCACTAAATACACCAAAGCCGATATATTTTCGGAAATTGGAAAAAAAACTGAAATGTTTGTGCGTTTCTCTACTGTTGCAGGAGAGAGAGGTGCAGCCGACGCCGAAAGAGATATTCGTGGTTTTGCCATGAAATTCTATACTAATGAAGGAAACTGGGATTTGGTCGGTAATAATACCCCTGTGTTCTTTTTCCGCGATCCTATGAAATTCCCAGATTTGAACCATGCTGTAAAACGTGATCCAAAAACCAATTTAAGAAGTGCTGATAACAATTGGGATTTTTGGACCTTACTGCCAGAGGCGCTTCATCAGGTTACGATTGTAATGAGCGATAGAGGAATTCCGAGGTCATACCGCCAAATGCATGGTTTTGGGAGCCACACTTTTAGTTTCATAAATGCACAAAACGAAAGACACTGGGTAAAATTCCACCTAGTTTCGCAACAAGGAATTGAAAATTTATCTGATGAAGAAGCGGCCGTGCTCGTAGGAGGAGACCGCGAAAGCCATCAGAGAGATTTGTTTAATGCTATTGAAGAAGGAAACTTCCCAAAATGGAAAATGTTTGTTCAGATCATGTCTGAAGAGCAGGCGAGAACATATCGTTTTCATCCTTTTGATTTGACTAAAGTTTGGTTAAAAGGCGATTTTCCGCTTATACCAGTCGGAGAATTTGAATTGAATAAAAACCCTGAGAATTATTTTGCCGAAGTAGAGCAAGCGGCTTTCAATCCGGCGCATGTAGTTCCAGGAATTGGCTTTTCTCCAGACAAAATGCTTCAGGGACGTTTGTTCTCTTACGGAGATGCACATCGCTACCGATTAGGAGTAAACAATTATCAGATTCCGGTAAATTCATCAAGATGCCCTTACAACAGTTTCCACAGAGATGGTGCGATGCGAGTAGACGGCAATTTTGGAGGAAGAAAACACTACGAGCCAAACAGTTTTGGTGAATGGCAAGAACAGCCAGAACACAAAGAACCACCATTGGCAATTTATGGTGATGCTTATGCACACAATTTCAGAGAAGACGATAATGATTATTTTACGCAACCAGGACTTTTGTTCAGACTGCTGACCGATGAAAAAAAGCAATTATTGTTTAAAAATACAGCAGCACAGGTAGGAGGAGCACAGAAATTTATTCAAGTGCGTCACATCAGAAACTGTTATCAAGCCGACCCTGCCTACGGAGAAGGAGTTGCAAACGCTCTTGGCATGACAATGGAAGAAGTAAATGCTTTTGATGATCCTAGATTGGCGATTAGAGCGAGATAGTTTTTTTTAAAGTTGCTAAGTTTGTGAGCTTCTGAGGTTCTAAGTTTTGAACTTTACCTATAAAACATACCCGACAGTTTTAGCCTGTCGGGTTTGTTAATTTGTATTGAAAGTAAAAAACTGCATTCTCATTAACAAGTAAAAATACTCGTAAAGATTTAAAAATTCAGAAGCTCAGAATCTTATCAACTAAAATACACAAAGATCTAAAAACTTAGAACCTCAGAACCTCAGAAGCTCAGAACCTCAGAAGCTCAGAACCTCAGAAGCTCAGAACCTCAGCAACTTAACACCTCCTAAGAAAAAACCACCGTCTTATTGCTATAAACCATCGTTTTTCTTTCTGCATGAAGTTTGATTGCTCTGGCTAGAACGATCCGTTCTAGATCACGACCTTTCATGATGAAGTCTTCAACAGAATGAATATGAGAGACTCTTGCGATATCTTGCTCAATAATCGGACCTTCGTCGAGTTCTTCTGTGACGTAATGACTTGTTGCCCCGATAATCTTTACACCGCGTTTAAAAGCGGAATGGTATGGTTTTGCGCCTGGAAAGGCTGGCAAGAATGAATGATGAATATTGATAATTTTATTTTCGTAAAGCGAAATCAATTTAGGGGTTATGATCTGCATGTAGCGCGCCAAAACTATAAAATTGATTTCATATCTTTTGAGCAATTCTATTTGTCGTGCCTCTCCTTCTTCTTTATTGTCTTTCGTAAAAGGAACATAGTGAAACGGAATGTCAAAGCGTTCCGCCACAGAGCGTAAATCATTATGATTGCTGATGATTAAGGGAATTTCGACACCCAGTTCATCGGCACTGTAACGTCCTAAAATATCAAAAAGACAATGGTCGTATTTGGAAACAAACAAAGCCATTTTTGGTTTTTGTTCCTGATTGTACAAGTCCCAAGACATATTAAAATCACTCGCCAAAGTCTGGCTGAATTCTTCTTTTATGTTTTCGATGCTTCTGTTGTGATTTGAAAATTCACATTCCAAACGCATAAAAAATACATTTTGCTCTCGATCAACATGCTGGTCGATGTAGATAATGTTTCCTTCAACTTTGGCAATAAACGTAGTCACTGCGGCAATAATACCTTTTTGGTCTTTGCAGTGAATTAAGATGGTTATTTTTTGCATTTTTTTGGTTAGTTTTTTTGGTTAGCCACAAAGGCGCTAAGACACTATTTTTTTGAGTTAAGAAACTTAAGAAACTTAGCATCTTAGTAGCTTAGTAGCTTAAGAATTACTTCCCATCCTGCATTGCAAAAACCTTTTGCAACAAAGGCGTTGTTCGTGCAGAAATGTCGTTTCTAATTTCTTTTTCTTCAACAGCAATCATTTTAAATACACCTGTTAGGGCTTGATTTGTGGTATAGTCCGTCAAATCCGGATTTATTTTTTTCACAAGTGGGATAGTGTTGTATTTGGTTATAATTTTTGTCCAGACAGCATCTGCACCTACCTTGGCAAAAGAATTCTTGATTACCGGACTAAATTTTCCGTACAAAGCTGTTGTTGTGCTGTTTTGTAGATAACTTGTAGCGGCGCTGTCGTTCCCTAAAAGGATGTTTTTAGCGTCAGTAAAAGTCATATTCTTAACTGCTGAAACAAAGATTGGAGTAGCTTCTTTTACGGCATCTTCGGCGGCGCGGTTCAGCATTTTGATTCCTTCATCGGCCAGCGAGCTTAAGCCGACTTTGCGCAAAGTGGCGTCAACTTTCTGTAATTCTTCGGGCATTAAGATCTTAACGGCTTCGTTTTTATAAAATCCGTCAACAGCAGTTAATTTGCTTACTTGTTCTGTAATTCCTTTGTTTAGAGCCTCTTTAAGGCCTGCGGCAATGTCTACGTTTCCAGCAGGAAGCTGAGAAGCAATCTGCGGTAACTGATTTAGAATCTGCGGAACCTGAGCACAGGAGTTAAGAGTAAAGGCTATTAAAAGAATAATAATTTTTTTCATTAGAAATGGAGTTTTTATAGGTTTCAAAAGTAACACTTATTCAAAAATAAAGCCATAATTTTATTATTTGTAATGCAAGATTTTGTTTAATAAATAACAGATTTGATTCTAAACAAAAAATCATCTTAAGAAAGATGATTAGATGCGTATTCTAAAATGCTTTTGTTTAGGATTATTTCATGAGCAAATCAATTTCGTCGTCCGTTTTTTCAATATAAACAACCATTTCGCTGTATTTCCATTTCACGCGTTTTGTTCCGGTAACAAAGATGATTCCCGTGCCTTTTGGTCCTTTTATCGGAATTTGGATATTACAGTTCCCAGAATGGTCGTTCACTTGAATTTTTCCTGAAACCATACCGTCGCCTTCTATGGGAGTTCCTAATTGAGCAATAACTTCTTTGTTGATTTTGGCTTTTGCCATTGCATCTTTATAGGCATCCGATTCCTTCATTAGAGAGGTCACGCCAAAAAATATTCCTCCAACAAATAGAACAAAGAGCACAATAATGCTCAGACATCCTGTAGGAACAAACCATTTCCAGTTTCTGTCCCACCAGCTTTTCTTAGGTTGATAATCTTCTTGCATAAATTAAGGGGTAATTAATAGATTTGGGATTTAAGTTTGAAAGATAGTTTTTTCTCTCAAAATTATAAACCAAATTCTTTTAAAATTACCCCTAAAGTTTAAATAAAACTATTTTGAGTGTTTATTGTTCTAATGCTACGCTTAATTCTTTAGTTAATTCAGCATCTTTTTCGTAAACATCTTTAAAGAAACCAATTTCTCCTTTATCATTTACCAACGAGGTAAAATAGGTAATGTAAATAGGCACTTTTTTAGACAATTTAAAACTGTTTTCTACTTTACCAGCCATAGCTTTGTCAATTTTAGCCTGAGTCCATTCTGGATAATCTTGAAGCATAGCCACCGCTAGTTCCTTTGCCATTTTTACGTTGATACAACCATGACTGAACGTTCTTTTTTCGAAATCGAACAATGTTTTAGACGGTGTGTCGTGCATGTAGATATCGTCTGGATTTGGAAACATAAATTTTACCAATCCTAAAGAATTGTCTGGACCTGGTTTTTGTCTTACTTGTCCGTTAACCATTTCCATATTTTTTTCTGCCAGATAATTAGGGTCAGCAGCAATTTTAGACTTCAATTCGTTTTGTACAATACTTTGAGGAACTGTCCAATAAGGGCTGAAAACGATTCGGTCGATTTCACCATTAAAAATGGTTGTCTTAGTTAATGGCGCTCCCACAAATACTGGTGAAGTCAACTGTACTTTTCCGTTTTTTACATACACCAATTCATAAGATGGCACATTTACAAGAACATACTCATCGCTGTTTGCCATTTGCGCTGCAATGGTACGGCATCTCTCCATATTAAGTTTTAAAGTCTGCATTTTTTCAGAAAGTGGCGTATTCATTTCCTGAATATGTTCTTCCGCAAGAATGTAATTCGGTTTAAATCCGTTACGAACTTTATATTTCATGACAGCATCCATCAGCTCGCGATCATAAACATTGCTTTTAGAGTCGCTTTTTAAATCACCCATTAAATACAAATGAGTTCTTACTTGTGCAATAGTGCTAGAAACAGCGTCTGGTCGTAAATCTTTATAAGGACTTTCTTCCGGAACAATGGCTTTCCATTTATGAGATCGATCAAGCTTTTTGTATTTCTTAAGAACATCTTCTAATTTGTAATATTGATCGTACTGCACTTTAACGTCTGCAGAGTTTGAAGCTGTAGCTTCTTCGATTGTACTGTAATTCAAAAAGTCTTTTAACATGGCATCGTATGAGACCTTTTTCTTAGTATCGGAAATGTTTTTTTTGGCGTACACTATATATAATGAACTTAAAAGCATGTCGGCATCTGTTTTAGAAATGCTGTTTTCTGACGAATTGTCAAAAAGTTTATCAATTTCGGCTTGGTACGGAATCGACAAATCATTTGTCTGTTTTGCTTTTTCGTATAAAACAGTACCAAATTCGTTGATTTCATTTTCGTCGTGCCAAATGCTTCCAAGGCTTCTGTGTTTGTATAAAGACATTACATCAGACTTGTATTTTTTTAATTCAGAATACCTCTTGAAGAAGTCATTAGAAATACTTTCTTTTACATTATCATTGTCTGAATTGTAAGAAGAAGTTTTGTTTGTGTTTTTATGTGAAGTATTGTTTTCAATTCTATTAAAAGAAGATACAAAAAAACTCAAACTTAAAATTACGGTGAATAAATTAAATGTTCTCATTTTTTAAAATTTTTACATTATTACTTTTCATTTTCATTACTACTTTTTCATTTAAGTGCCAGGTAAAAATTTGGGGCTTTTCTACAATGCTAAATTACTTTAGGAGTGCTCAAAAGGTGTTTTTTGATTTTATTTAAATGTTTCGAAATTGCCATGTCTTTAAGCTTTCTTTAACTAAATCAATCAGTTACCGGAATTGTTACCCTTTTGGCGTGCGAAATCGATTTATTTTTTGTTAACATAAAGCTATAGTATCAATCAAATGTTAAAATATTTTGTAAATTGCCTCCATAAAATTATCATATTCATAAAATGGAACAACAAATACCATATATTCCTAAAAATAAAGTAAGAATTGTTACTGCTGCTTCGCTTTTTGACGGACATGATGCTGCCATTAATATCATGCGCCGTATCATTCAGTCCACAGGAGTTGAAGTAATTCACTTGGGTCACGATAGAAGTGTTGAAGAAGTGGTAAACACCGCCATTCAAGAAGATGCGAATGCTATTGCGATGACTTCCTATCAAGGAGGACATAATGAATACTTTAAATATATGTACGATCTGCTTCACGAAAAAGGAGCAGGACACATTAAAATCTTCGGAGGAGGAGGAGGTGTAATTCTGCCAAGCGAAATTGAAGAATTACATGAATATGGTATTACCAGAATTTATTCTCCGGATGACGGCCGTTCTCTTGGTTTACAGGGAATGATTAATGATTTGGTACAACGTGCCGATTTTCCTATTGGAGATAAATTAAATGGAGAAATCGATCATATCGAAAGCAAAACGCCAACAGCCATTGCCCGTTTGATTTCTTCTGCAGAAAATTTTCCTGAAATTGCAAAAACAGCTTTTGATAAAATTCACGAAATTAATTCTAGTTCTAAAATTCCGGTTTTAGGAATTACAGGAACGGGCGGTGCCGGAAAATCATCTTTGGTTGACGAATTAGTGCGTCGTTTTCTAATTGATTTCCCAGAAAAAACAATCGGATTGATTTCTGTCGATCCTTCTAAGAGAAAAACAGGAGGAGCGCTTTTAGGAGACAGAATCCGTATGAATGCGATTAATAATCCTCGTGTATATATGCGTTCGCTGGCGACACGTCAGTCGAATTTGGCTTTGTCTAAGTATGTAGCCGAAGCAATTCAGGTTTTGAAAGCGGCAAAATACGATTTGATTATTTTAGAAACTTCAGGAATCGGGCAGTCTGATACGGAGATTATGGATCATTCAGACGTTTCTTTATATGTAATGACACCCGAATTTGGTGCAGCAACACAATTAGAGAAAATCGATATGTTAGATTTTGCCGATTTAGTGGCTTTAAACAAATTTGATAAACGTGGAGCGCTTGATGCATTGCGTGATGTAAAAAAACAATATCAGCGCAATCATGGTCTTTGGGATAAAAGTCCAGACGAAATGCCGGTTTTTGGAACAATTGCTTCGCAGTTTAACGACCCAGGAATGAATACGCTTTACAAAGCGATTATGGATAAGGTGGTTGAAAAAACCGATTCTGACTTAAAATCGACTTTTGAAATCACCAAAGAAATGAGCGAGAAAATATTCGTGATTCCGCCAGGAAGAACACGTTATTTATCTGAAATCGCTGAGAATAATAGAACTTATGATGAAACGGCAACTGCACAGCAAAAAGTTGCTCAAAAATTATACGGAATTTTCAAAACCATAGAATCGGTTTCTGGAAAAGTTCCTCAAATTACAAAAGCGGGAATCGACGATTCGACTGTTTTACCAAGCGGAATTGCGGAACACGACGAAAATAGAATCTTCTTAAATCTTTTACTAAATCAATTCGATAAAGTAAAAATGGATTTGGATCCGTACAATTGGGAAATTATCCTGAATTGGGCAGATAAAGTAGCGAAATATAAAAATCCAGTTTATTCGTTTAAAGTTCGTGATAAAGAAATCAAAATCGCGACACATTCTGAAAGTTTATCACATTTACAGATTCCGAAAATTGCTTTACCTAAATATGAAGGTTGGGGCGATATTCTGCGTTGGAATCTACAGGAAAATGTTCCTGGAGAATTTCCTTTTGCTTCGGGACTTTATCCGTTTAAACGCGAAGGCGAAGATCCGTCAAGAATGTTTGCGGGCGAGGGTGGACCAGAAAGAACCAATAAACGTTTTCATTATGTAAGTGCAGGAATGCCGGCAAAACGCCTTTCAACCGCTTTTGACAGTGTAACCTTATACGGAAATGATCCAGATTTGCGCCCAGATATTTACGGGAAAATTGGTAATGCAGGAGTTTCGATCTGCTGCCTAGACGATGCTAAAAAACTGTATTCAGGTTTCGATTTGGTTCATGCTTTGACTTCGGTAAGTATGACGATCAACGGACCTGCGCCAATGCTGTTAGGTTTCTTTATGAATGCCGCAATAGATCAGCAATGTGAGATTTACATTAAAGAAAATGGTTTAGAAAAGGAAGTTGAAGCCAAAATCGGCAAACTCTATAAAGAAAAGGGAATCGATAGGCCGAAATACCAAGGCGAACTTCCAGCAGGAAACAATGGTTTAGGATTAATGCTTTTGGGTGTTACGGGAGATCAGGTTTTACCTTTGGAAGTTTATAACGAAATAAAAGCCAAAACCTTATCACAAGTTCGTGGAACAGTTCAGGCCGATATTTTAAAAGAAGATCAGGCACAGAATACTTGTATTTTCTCAACTGAATTTGCATTACGATTAATGGGCGACGTTCAGGAATATTTCATCAATAAAAACGTTCGTAATTTCTATTCGGTTTCGATTTCAGGATATCATATTGCCGAGGCAGGAGCAAACCCAATTACACAATTGGCATTTACGCTTTCAAATGGTTTCACTTACGTGGAATATTATTTGAGCCGTGGCATGAACATCAACGATTTTGGACCAAACTTATCATTCTTCTTCTCCAACGGAGTAGATCCAGAATATTCAGTAATTGGTCGTGTGGCACGTAAGATTTGGGCAAAAGCCATGAAAAATAAATACGGAGCCAACGAAAGAGCACAAATGCTGAAATACCATATTCAGACTTCGGGACGTTCGTTACATGCTCAGGAAATTGATTTCAACGATATCAGAACCACATTACAAGCTTTGTATGCGATTTACGACAACTGTAATTCATTGCATACCAACGCTTACGATGAAGCGATTACAACACCAACAGAAGAATCGGTGCGTCGTGCGATGGCCATTCAGTTGATTATCAATAAAGAATTAGGTTTGGCGAAAAACGAAAATCCAATTCAAGGTTCGTTTATCATCGAAGAATTAACCGATTTGGTTGAAGAAGCCGTTTTACAGGAATTTGACAGAATTACAGAAAGAGGAGGAGTTTTGGGCGCAATGGAAACGATGTACCAGCGTTCTAAAATCCAAGAAGAGAGTTTGTATTACGAAACCCTAAAACACAACGGAGATTTCCCAATTGTGGGTGTAAACACTTTCTTGAGTTCAAAAGGTTCGCCAACTGTAATTCCGGCAGAAGTTATTCGTGCTACAGAAGAAGAAAAACAATACCAGATTACGATGCTGGATAATTTGCATAATTTCCACGAAGCAAAAGTAAACGAGCATTTAAATGCTTTACAGCAAGCAGCCATTAAAAACGAAAACTTATTCGATTATTTAATGGAAGCTACAAAGGTTTGTTCTTTAGGACAGATTACTTCGGCGTTGTTTGAGGTTGGTGGGCAGTATAGAAGGAATATGTAGAAATTTCTTTTATGAAGATGGTTGGTTTAGTCAAGATGCTAAATTAGAAATATTTATTTGGATAACTGATAAAAAGAAAAATGAGTAAAAAAGTAATAGTATTTCTTAGTTTGATATTTCTTTTTGGTTGTACTAAAGAGAAAAGTGATATTGTTCCTAGTGAATATATACCGATTGATAATGAAAATAAGATTTCAGCTTATAATTATAATGGAAATTTAGAAGTTTATATTCCTGTAAATTTAGATAATGAACAGTTAGTTTTAAAAAAATACTCAGAATTAATATTAATTGTAAGAAATAAATGGAAGTTTTCAACTATAAATATTGAAGTTTTAAATGGATCAATGAACGTCAATTTTGTTAATAAAATAAAAAAAATAAATAGTAAATTGTTTTTGATTAATGACTTGCTTTACACTTATGATGCAGATGGAATTTTTATAAATTTCCCCGCTAGCGCGAGCGTCCCGCTCGTGAACGCAATGTAATGAACGAGCGTGACACTCGCGCCAGCAAAAAAAATCCCATTGTCAAATATAGCCCGTGGTTTCAACCACGGTTACACAAAGATAGAAAGACAATATTGCGTTCCTGCGGTTGAAACCGAAAGCTATGTTTTCAATTTGGGCTGAAAAATTTTGAGAAACTCCGCAAAAGTATTTAGCCAATCTTTGTAGAGTGTGATTTATCCCTTCTTTCGATGACAAGATTGCGTAAAAACTTAGCAATTTAGCGCCTTTGCGAGATTTAAGCGTTAGAATTTTCATTTAACATCTACAACTAAAAATAATTCAACAGTCTCACTCACTGCAGCAACACAAAAAATCCTATTATCAAATATAGCCCGTGGTTTCAACCACGGGGAGACAGGGAAGGAAAGACAATATTACGTTCCTGCGGTTGAAACCGCAGGCTATGTTTTTAAATTGGGCTGAAAAATTTTGATAAACTCCTCAAGTATTTAGCCAATCTTTGTAGAGTTTCTCTTGTGATTTCTCCTCCGTCGAAATGACAAGATTGCATAAAAGACTTAGCGGCTTAGCGCCTTTGCGAGATTTTTAGCGTTAGAACTTTCACCTTTGCATCTACAAATAGAAATAATTCAACAGTCTCACTCACTCCAGCAACATAAAAAATCCTATTATCAAATATAGCCCGTGGTTTCAACCACGGGTACACAAGGAGGGAAGCGATAGTATTTAAATTGTAAATTAACTAACTTTAAGTTCTATCTTAATTAGATTATGACAATCCAGCAATATATAGAACAAATCAAAACTTCAGGAAATCTAAATCAAAATACTGATTTGGAGAATATCGTTGTTAAAATCAAAGGTTTTCAATTCAGGATAGAAAATCTTATTGAAAATCAAAAGCTAAACCCAGAAATTATTTCTAAAATAGAAAAAGCGTTAAACCTGATTTACATAAAAGAGGAAAATACAAATGTCTGTTTAGCCAATAGCGATGAGGTAAGACCAGAGTTCAGGCAAAGTTTCAAAACACTAGATTTATTGGATTATATTAATGCTTTCGCCCGTTCTGCATTATACAAAGAATTACATCAAATAATTATGGGGCGGGAAACAGCAGTCTTTTGGAAAATAGCTAAAATGGGATCTGATTTAAGAAAAGCAGAAAAATAAAAAAAGCATTGGCCGAAACCAATGCTCTTTTAAATCTTTTTCAGGGCAAAAAAAGTGGCTTAACGACGGAATCCTGGACTTTCGTTTACAGATTCATCTAACTTAACTGTTTTTACCTTTTTGGCAGCAACTTTAATTTCGTGTTTCGAAACTTTGTCGTTTGCTTTCACTTCTAGAACATAAGTCCCAGCAGGAAAACTTTCTAAACTAATCGTTTTAGAAACTTCCAATTTGTTTGCTGCAGACTCTCCAGCATAAAGTAAATTGTGATTTTCGTCATAGATAGAAAAAGAAGAATTGTCAACCGTAAAGCTGACTACTTTTCCGTTTCCGGTTTTGATGTTTAAAATATAATCACCTTTTCCATCAATGGCATAAGTAAATACTGTTGCTAAAAAAAAGGCAGCAACTAAACCTGTTTTGGTAAATTTTGTCATGTTTTTTTTTATTGTTATTACTAAATGTGGAACGTCCAAAACTACAAATACAAATTTAATTTTTAGCAAAAAAAGCACCTTTTTTGAGCGATAAAATGCTGAATTAAAACTGTTTCTGAGCTTTGTCTACGCTATGTACGTAAACACGGGGCTTGCGGATTTACTTGCGATGAAATTTTTTTTAACATAAAAAACAACTTCAAAACAATTATTAAGAATAATTTTTCAAAATGTTAAAGAGGGTATTTTTTTATTCGATTAAAAGCAAAAAAAAACAGCTCAGTAACCACAAAGAGCTGTTTTAAAACTTTCAAAGTTTTTTAACTTACTAACTATCTAACCTCATTATACTTTATGAGAGTATAATATTTTTAGCGTGCTGCCACACTGCTATTTTTTACAAAACCTGGCTTGTAAACAGATGAAACAGCATTTCTTGATAAAAGAGATTGCTCGTCGTTTACTGTGATTTCGTATTTCGCTTTTTTAATATTGTCTTCTACTTCCAAATAGTAAGTTCCTTCTGGAAACTCTTCTAAGCTGAAAGTTCTTAGAATTCCTTCTTTACCAGATGCGTTTTCAGCATAAAGTAATGTTCCGTCTTTGTCATAAATAGCTAAACTGGCTTTCTGCGTTTTGTTAAGCGCGAAAGTGATCATTTTTCCATTAGCTTTTAATACATGAAGATTAAACTCTCCAGTTCCATCAATTGCGTAAGTGCTAATTCCTGAGAAAAGCAACGCTGCCGCTAAACTTAATTTTGCAATCTTTTTCATGGTACTTAGTTTTTAAAATTAATAGTTCTAATTCTCTGATGCTAAATTACTTATGTTGTAAGTAAAAAATCACAACTGTATTTTCCGATTTATATGCTATATTCTCATTTACGAAACCGTTATAGGTTAAAATTTGAATTATATCTATCGTTTTGGCTATTTAGGCTATTATTTTTCAACGTTTTTGGTGATTTTTAGTTTACATTGAGGTAATGATTTCTTTAAAAATGTAGGAATTTCGTTTTTTTGGAGTTACTAAGGTTCTAAGATTCTAAGTTGCTAAGTTTTTTATCTGTCTGATGATTTAACCGCAATGGCGCAAAGGAAAAGCGCAAAGTTCGCAAATCTATAACTTGCGAACTTTGCGCCTTTACATAAAAAAAACACAAAGTCCGCAGAGCTTATAATAACTTTGCGGACTTTGCGTAAATTTTGAGCCTGTACGGTTTAAAAAAACTTTGCGCCTTTGCGCCTTCGTGGCAATAAAAAAAAGCAAAAAAAAACAGCTCAGTAACCACAAAGAGCTGTTTTAAAACTTTTGAAAGTTTTTAACTTACTAACTATCTAACCTCACTTTTATACTGTATTAGAGTATAAAACTTTAAAGTGCTGTGAAGAGTACACTTTATTTTTGAACCGCTGCAATTAGTAAAGAGTCGCTGTACCTTTAGAAGACAATACAGAACTGTTTGCATTTACAGTGATTTCATATTTTACTTTTTTGAAGCTGTCAGCCACTTCAAGGTAATATTTTCCTTGTGGGAATTCCTCCAGGCTGAAGTTTCTTAAGATTCCTTCTTTTCCAGAAGCGTTTTCAGTGTATAATACGTTTCCGTTTGCATCATAAATACTGATAACCGCTTTTTGCAGTTGGTTGATTCCAAAAGTTATCGTTTTTCCGTTTCCTTTCAATACATGAAAGTTAAGAGCTTCGTTTCCATCAATTGCGTAAGTACTCATTCCTGTAAAAAGCACCGCGCATACTAAACTTAATTTTAAAACCTTTTTCATATTCTTTCTTCTTTAAATTCTTAGTTCATTTTTCTGATGTAAAATTACTTCAGAAGCTGTGTTATTTTAACAACTGTATTTTCCGATTTATATGCTATATTCTCATTTACGAAACCGTTATAGGTTAAAATTTGCGTTTAATGTGATGTTTTTGTTAATTCGCTTGTTATTCTTCAAAGTTTTTGTAAAATTAAATGTTCCGCAATTGTCCCGATTTCTTACAAAAATGATTTATCCATATAAAAAATGATTTGAAAATGCGATATCTTAAAAAAATCTCCAATAAAAAAATGAGTCGTGTAAAAAAGGATCTTTTTAAAGAAAAGAGACAATTCGCCTAAAACTTGAATTCCGTGCAATATTCTCAGTTTTGAAACGCTGAGAAGCTGAAATTTGAATTATTTTTATCGTTTTGCTTAATTCGATTGTTATTTTTTAATGTTTTAGCGTGGTTGGTTCTGAGGTTCTTAGTTCTGAGGTTCTGAGGTTCTTATTTCTGAGGTTCTGAGGTTCTGAGGTTCTCAGTTCTGGGATGCTGAGGTTCTGAGATTGCGCTTTTTTGCTTTTTATGCTTGGATATAAAAAGGCTGCGTTTTAACCCATTGTGCGAAACTATTTTTCAATCTACTAAATCAGCTTATACATAAATCGGTCTAAATCTGCTTCAATCTGTTTAGATCTGCGTGAAAATTTATAAGTAAAGGATTTCGCGCAGATTTTAAGGATTTAAGCAAATCAAATTAGATTTTTAATTCCGAAATGAAGCTATTTTTGTTCTATTTCAAACACAAGTTGCGTTTTAAAAAAAAAACTTAGCGCCTTTGCGCCTTCGTGGCAATAAAAAAAAGCAAAAAAAAACAGCTCAGTAACCACAAAGAGCTGTTTTAAAACTTTTGAAAGTTTTTAACTTACTAACTATCTAACCTCACTTTTATACTGTATTAGAGTATAAAACTTTAAAGTGCTGTGAAGAGTACACTTTATTTTTGAACCGCTGCAATTAGTAAAGAGTCGCTGTACCTTTAGAAGACAATACAGAACTGTTTGCATTTACAGTGATTTCATATTTTACTTTTTTGAAGCTGTCAGCCACTTCAAGGTAATATTTTCCTTGTGGGAATTCCTCCAGGCTGAAGTTTCTTAAGATTCCTTCTTTTCCAGAAGCGTTTTCAGTGTATAATACGTTTCCGTTTGCATCATAAATACTGATAACCGCTTTTTGCAGTTGGTTGATTCCAAAAGTTATCGTTTTTCCGTTTCCTTTCAATACATGAAAGTTAAGAGCTTCGTTTCCATCAATTGCGTAAGTACTCATTCCTGTAAAAAGCACCGCGCATACTAAACTTAATTTTAAAACCTTTTTCATATTCTTTCTTCTTTAAATTCTTAGTTCATTTTTCTGATGTAAAATTACTTCAGAAGCTGTGTTATTTTAACAACTGTATTTTCCGATTTATATGCTATATTCTCATTTACGAAACCGTTATAGGTTAAAATTTGCGTTTAATGTGATGTTTTTGTTAATTCGCTTGTTATTCTTCAAAGTTTTTGTAAAATTAAATGTTCCGCAATTGTCCCGATTTCTTACAAAAATGATTTATCCATATAAAAAATGATTTGAAAATGCGATATCTTAAAAAAATCTTCAATAAAAAAATGAGTCGTGTAAAAAACGGCTTTTTTGTAAAAAATTGATAATCGCTTAAAACTTTAATTTCATGCAATATTCTTAGTTGCGAAACCGTTGTAGGTTAAAATTTGAATTATTTTAGGTATTTTTGTTAATTTTGCTATTATTTTTTAAAGAATTTTATCATGAAGACAATTGCCCCAGCTCTTGAAGTGATAACTAACTCCTACGGAAGTTCTTTTACCTACACGAAACACGCCGAAAAGACCAATAGCAAAGCTCATTTATGGCATTATCATCCTGAGATTGAGTTGGTTTATATAAACGGTGGAGCGGGCAAAAGACAGATAGGAAGCCATGTTTCCTATTACACAAATGGAAGTTTGTTGCTTATTGGAGCCAATTTGCCGCATTGCGGCTTTACGAATGAACAGACGGGTAACACAAACGAAACAGTTATTCATATAAAACCTGAGTTTTTGGGAAGCGATTTTTTTGCCGCTCCCGAAATGAAAAAAGTTCAGAATATTCTAAATCAGTCCAAGGGCGGCATTGCGTTTGGCGGAGAAACCAAAAAGCGAATTGGAAAGAAAATCGAAATGATGGAAAACCAACTCCCGTTTGAGCGTTTGATGACGCTTTTGTCTGTCTTAGATGAATTGGATTCTTCTGAAGAATACACGGTCCTAAACGCCGACGGATTCTCGCTTGAAATGAAAACACAAGATAATGACCGTATCAATGTGGTCTTTAATTATGTAAAAGATCATTTTCAAGAATCGATTTCTATCGACGAGGTTTCGAGTCTTGTAAGTATGACCACGCCTTCGTTTTGTCGTTATTTTAAAAAGATATCAAACAAAACTTTTACAGAATTTGTAAACGAATACCGTTTGGTGCACGCATCTAAACTTTTGGCAGAACAGCCTTTAAGTATAAACGAAGTTTGCTACGAAAGCGGTTTTAATAATTTCAGTCACTTTAGTAAATCGTTTAAACAATATACGGGTAAAAGTGCTTCTCAATATCGTCACGAGCATAAGATAATAATCAGCTAGTTTTCTGTTTAGCCACGAATTACACGAATTAGCACGAATTAAATTTGTAATTAATAAAAAAGATAATCCGATCAATCCACGACTGATCGGATTTTTTATTTCATTTAAGGAGTTGTTGTTATTTGTTTTGCTTTTAGAGTAACTCAAGTTAATTAGTGGAAATTAGTGTAATTCGTGGCATCAAAAACCAGTCGGATTTTTCATATATTCTAATCTGAAAAAAGGTATATTTACAAACCCTAATCAGAAAAAAAGAATAAAATGAGAAAAATCAAAATGCTCCTTGTTGTATTTTTGCTTTGCATGTCATCCACTTATGCCGCAAAGGTAGATACGTTACAGATTGCTAGTACAGCCATGAGTAAGACTTACAAATCGGCGGTAGTTTTACCAAATTCCTATTCAAAAAGTAAAACCGCTTTTCCGGTAATGTATCTGCTTCATGGTGCTTACGGACATTTTGGCGACTGGCTGAAAAATACTCCAAACAAAAAACTGGTTCACAATTTATCGGATCAATACAATATTATTATCGTAATGCCAGAAGGAGAAACATTTAGTTTCTATTTGGACAGTCCGGTGAATACGGAAAGTCAGTTTGAGACTTTTATCACTCAAGAAGTAATTCAGAAAGTAGATAAAACATATAAAACTATTGCCAATAAAAACGGAAGAGTCATTACTGGACTTTCGATGGGAGGCCACGGAGCGTTATATCTTTCTGCGAAACATCCCGATTTGTTTTGCGCGGCCGGAAGCATGAGCGGTGCCGTAGATATGAGTACGATGCTAAACAGAGATTCTTCTGCTCAGGTTGTGAAATTAATGCAACCTGTTTTTGGAGACAAAAGCAGCAGTACAGAGATGTATGAGCAACACGCCGTTTTAAGAATGGTCGATAAAATCAAAGCCAACAAACTTCCTTTAATAATTGATTGCGGCGTAGACGATTTCTTGATAGAGCCTAACAGAGAATTGCACAGAAGGCTGGTATATTCAAAAGTAGATCACGACTATACGGAGCGTCCTGGAGCGCATACTTGGGAGTATTGGGAGAATTCTTTACCGTATCATGTATTATTTTTCAATAAAATATTTCTTAAAAATCAACAGGTTGCAAAAAAATAAAGTGCTTTCTAATGTAAAATTAATCAGAATTGCTTTTTTTGGTTTGATTTTTGGAATACCTTTATATATATAAACCTTAAAAAAGATATAATTATGAAAAAGATACTTACCTTATTTGCTGTTGTTGGGTTATTTGCATTTTCAAGTTGTTCGGATGATGATAATGTTGTAGATACAAATACAATTAGTGAAGTTTTTCAGCTTAATAATGTTGATTTTGGCTATAATGCTCAAGATGGATTTAATATTTATACAGATTTAAATCCTTTGCTTTTTAATGAGGATGTGATTTTAATTTACAGAAGAATTGGATCAATAAATGGTACTGGCGCTCCGATATGGCAACAAATTCCGCGAACTATTTATTTGCCTCAAGGGGAGCTTGATTATGATTTTGATTTTAGTAATGAACATGTTATAATTTACGCCAGAGGAAATTATGATTTGGAGTTAACTCCACAATATTTAGATAATCAAACTTTTAGAATTGTTATTGTTCCTGGTTCTCCTAATGGTTCTGCTAAATCAATAAATAAAGAAGATTTTTCAGATTACAATGCTGTTATTAAAAGATATGGAATCGATGATAGTAAAGTGAAAGTTTTAAAATAACAAAAAAGGAAATCGAAAGATTTCCTTTTTTGTTTTTTATTTAATTACTTTTTATAAATGTTACTTTTGTGCTTCTACGGTCTCCAGTATCAAAATTTACAAAATATGTTCCTAATGGTAGGCTGGATACATCCATGCTGATTTTGGTAGGACTGATAATAGAATAGTTATTTGAGTTTACTACCATGCCATTTACGTCAAAGATGGTTACTGATTTAGAGCTTATATTAAAAAAAATGTCTCCCTTCTTATTTTCAATATTAATAACTGAAGTGGCTGGATTTGGGTAGGCAATTAGGCTTGGCTCCGTACTTTGATTTGTTGAGGATGATAAATTTATTTCGTTGCTGTAAGAATATTTGCCATTAGACTTTTGCGGCTCAGTCACTCTTCTATAATTATATGTGATTGGAGTTGTCCATGTTACTTTGCCTGGATTACGACGGTCACTAACAGAAACAACTGTGAGAGAAGGTGGGAGATAATCTTTTGATGTTGCTCCAGGGATGTTTGTCCAATTACTCATTTTACCACCATCATTATTGTCAATCGATTGACTTTGCCATTGATATTTTAAAAATTGATCTACTTCTGGTGTAGCTTGTGAACCGTTAATAAGCTCAGGAGATTCAATTGTTCCTGAATTTATCATTAGAGTCTGGTCACAGCAAATTGTATTGTTATTGCGTATTGTTCTATATACTATTTTTAAAGTGTTGCTAACTTTTTTAATATTTTGATAAATAGCAATTCTTCTTACCATGTAATAATTGTCTTCTGTAGTAGATACATCTGATGGCGTAAAGAATTCAAGCGAAGCATTATTTTCGCCACTGATTATTGTCCAGTTTTTTAATCCTAAAGCAACATTTGTTTTGGTATATTCCCATTCGAATTTTTCTATTCGGGCAAAATTATCACCTCTTTGAGGTGTGTGAAAAGGATTCTGTAAAATATTTAAATTTACTTCTGCAGGCTGGCTTGTTCCAATTATTTTTTTGGGATTAGTATCAGTGATTTCGAAAAAATCATTCTCATTTAAAGATGCATCTAATGATATTTCATTTTTGACTATTGGAGAGGGAACAACTGTTACTGTTACTGTATTGCTTTTGTTAGGATATTCGTTACCATAAACATAACCAAGGCTTCTTGTATAGGTAAAGCTTCCAAGAGAATTCATGTAATCTAGTGTTAGGACTTGATTAATAAAGTCTATTCCTGAAGTTTGTGTATCACTTTCCCATTTGGCATTAATTCCATATGGTAATCCATTATAAGGATTTAGGTATTGAGTTCCGGTAATTGGTTGTGGTTTTTCGCCTAGTCTAATGGTTTGATTACAACATAAGGTATTTGTTATGTTTCTAGGATTTGGAGCGTCAGCAGGAGGGTTTAAAGTTGTTCCTGATGTCATTGTTGAGTTTTTGATAACTGCTAAATTAGAGCTTCGGTAAACAACACCGCTAGGTGTTTTGTATTCAGCGAAGATAAATCCTCCAGAAATAAAAAAGTCATTCCAATGTAAATTTATTGTAAAGCTTGCGTTTGCAGTTTTTCCTCCTCCAAAATAAAGACTTCCTCCATCGCCTCCAGCTGCTATGTTTGCATTTGAGGTGCCGAGAATCGAATAGTAAATTTTAAGTGTTCCCTGATCTCCGACAGCTACATTGCTGGGAATTTGAACTTTAACGCCTAAGGTAATAGTTGAAGTTGGTACAGAACCTAAATTGATTGGGCCAGAACTTACATTTGCGCCATTTACGCCAGTAGGGGTTAGTGTAACTGTTTGAGAAAATAAAAAATTGTTGAGCATCAATATTAATGCTAGGATTAAGTAATTTTTTTTCATGATTGTAATTTAAACTAAAATTAAAAGCCTAAAGTAGTTGTTTTTAGTGTAAATTACATCGTTTTATAATTTAAATTACAAGAAAAATACTATTTTGTGTTTTGATGCTACTCTTCACTAGAATCCGTCAAAACCTTTTCTTCTCCAAATTGCAGCGAAACCAAAACCCCTAGTAAAAGCGAGAGTGCTATAAATCCTAAAGAAGCCCATTCGGGAACTTCTATGTAATCGTGAAGCAACATCTTTAGTCCGACGAAAGCAAGAATTGCTACCAAGCTATATTCCAGATAACTGAATTTTGCCAGCATATTGGCCAAGAAAAAGTACATGGAGCGTAACCCTAAAATCGCAAAAATATTAGAACTGAATACCAAAAACGGGTCAGAAGTAATGGCTAGAATTGCCGGCACACTGTCTACGGCAAATAAGACATCCATAACTTCAATTACAATTAAGGCTACAAATAAAGGTGTAGCGGCTTTTTTAGCAGTATTAGTCGCAATAAAAAATTTTTCGCCCTCCATTTCAGAGGTAAGCGGCATAACCCTTCCTAATGTTTTGTATATAAAGGAATCTTTAGGGTGGAAATTTTCATCTTCGCCGGAGAATAACATTTTGATAGCAGTAAAAATCAGGAAAATTCCAAAAATGTAAGTTGTCCAAGTAAATCTGTTAATCAGCATCACGCCGAAGAAAATCATTAAGCCGCGGAAAACGATGGCGCCTAAAATTCCCCAAAACAAAACCCTATGCTGATATTTTTGCGGTATTTTGAAGGAAGAGAAAATAATGGCAATGACAAAAATATTGTCGACACTGAGTGATAATTCAATTAAATAACCTGTGATAAATTTCATTGATGCCGCAGCGGGCTCTAGTTTATCAGGGTTTGCAATATAATTGGTGGTGTAAAGCCAATAAATGACTCCTGAAAACAAAAAGGATAAAGTTACCCAAACCAATGTCCATTTGCTGGCTTCTTTGGTGCTGATAATATGTGGTGTTTTGTTGAATACGCCTAAGTCTAAAGCAAGAATAAAAACTACAGCAAGTAAAAATAGAGACCAGACTACCATAATTCTTTGATTTAATAATGAATAATGAGGTTGTTGTTTATAATTTTTTTTATAAACGCCTCTCAAATTTAAGAATTTATAAGTCCTTGATTTAACTCAAAAACTTAAAATATTATCTCGGAAAGGGAGTAGGTACTTTCTAAAAACCATGTTTTTTTTTTAAGTCACTGAAAAAAAGGCAAAAAAAATGCCATCGATTACGATGGCATTTAGATAAGCTATAAAGAGAATTATAATGCTGAATTAACAGTTTTGATAATTCTTGCTGCAATTTTGTAAGGGTCTCCGTTTGAAGCTGGTCTTCTGTCTTCTAACCAACCTTTCCATCCTTTTTGAACAGTCATCAAAGGAATTCTGATAGAACATCCTCTGTCTGAAACTCCATAAGAGAAATCGTTGATAGAAGCAGTTTCGTGTTTACCAGTTAAACGCTGATCGTTGTAAGCTCCGTAAACCGCGATGTGCTCTTTTGTAACAGGACGGAAAGCCTCACAGATTTTCTCGTAAGTTTCTTGAGAACCACATGTTCTAAGAACAGAGTTAGAGAAGTTAGCGTGCATTCCAGAACCGTTCCAGTCTGTATCTCCTAGAGGTTTTGGGTGGTATTCAATATAGTAACCATATTTCTCAGTCAAACGGTCTAATAAGTAACGAGCAACCCAGATTTCGTCTCCTGCTTTTTTAGCTCCTTTAGCGAATAATTGGAACTCCCATTGTCCGCAAGCAACCTCTTGGTTGATTCCTTCAAAGTTGATTCCGGCAGCGATACATAAATCAGCATGCTCTTCAACTAATTTTCTACCGTGAGTGTTTTTTCCACCTACTGAGCAGTAGTACATCCCTTGTGGAGCAGGGTATCCTCCAACTGGGAAACCAAGTGGAAGTTGAGTTTTGGTATCCATGATGAAATACTCTTGTTCGAATCCAAACCAAAAATCATCATTATCATCATCAATTGTAGCTCTACCGTTAGAAGGGTGTGGTGTTCCATCAGCATACATAACTTCGCACATTACTAACCATCCGTTGATACGAGTTGGATCTGGATAGATTGCAACTGGAACTAATAAACAGTCAGAAGATCCACCTTCAGCTTGTCTTGTAGACGATCCATCAAATGACCAGTTTCCAAGCTCCTCTAATGTTCCTTTGAAGTTTTCATGTTCTTCAACTTTAGTTTTACTTCTAAGATTTTGAGTTGGTTCATATCCGTCTAACCAAATGTACTCTAACTTAATTTTAGCCATAATAATATAAATTAATTTTTTTGTTTTTTTTCGTTGGGTCAAATATAGATTTATTTTTTTAGTCCTAAAAATTAGGGGGCTATTTTGTTTTGCGAAGTATTATTTTTTAGATAAGCGCAATTTTGGCAGGGGTATATTTTAAATTAAGCAATTTTTTATGGGGTAAAAATTAAAATTCGTAATAATTATAGGTGATTTTTGAATTTTAGAGTTAAGAAATTATGAAAAAATGTTTATTTAATGAAGAATATTGAGGTTTTTTGTTATATTTCTTTACAACAGATTCATTATTCTTTAAAAAAGGCTTTATATCTTGAATTATTCTTGTGCAAAATTCTACAAATTAAGTTTAGAATAGGGAGATTTATTGTATATATTTGCCGATCCATTTTTAATGAAAATTATTACGAATTTTTAAATTTATTGACATGTCAACATTACGTTTCCAAGCTCTACAAGAAGCTTCTAACAGAAAGCCAGTGCATTTTGAAGAAATTGGCCGAAAATCAAATCTTTTCGGTTCAAATGTGTTTAATGAAAAAGCGATGAAGCAATACTTGACTTCTGATGCTTTTAAAGGAGTAAGAGATGCGATTCAGCACGGAACTAAGATAGACAGAAAATTGGCAGACTATATTGCCATGGGGATGAAAGAATGGGCGCTTGCAAAAGGTGTTACACATTATACACACTGGTTTCAACCTTTGACAGGAACGACTGCCGAAAAGCACGATGCTTTTTTTGAAACTTCATATGACGGAAGTGAATCTGTAGAAAAATTTGGTGGCGCTCAATTAGTGCAACAAGAACCAGATGCTTCAAGTTTCCCGAACGGAGGAATCCGTAATACTTTTGAAGCTAGAGGTTATACAGCCTGGGATCCGACTTCGCCAGCCTTTATATACGGTACAACTTTATGTATTCCGACAGTTTTTATTGCTTACACAGGAGAAGCTTTAGACAACAAAATACCTTTATTAAGAGCCTTATCTGCAATCGATGAAGCAGCTACAGAAGTTTGCCGCTATTTTGATAAAAACGTAAAAAAGGTTACAGCAACTTTAGGATGGGAGCAAGAATATTTCTTGATTGACAAAGCTTTAGCAAATTCTCGTCCTGACTTAATGATGACGGGAAGAACATTATTAGGACATACTTCTGCAAAAGGACAGCAGTTAGACGATCACTATTTTGGATCTATCCCGACTCGTGCTCTCACATATATGAGAGATTTGGAACAAGAATGTATGTTGTTGGGAATTCCGGTAAAAACACGTCATAACGAGGTTGCACCAAATCAGTTTGAATTGGCGCCGATTTTTGAGGAAACAAACTTAGCCGTTGACCACAACTCTTTACTGATGGATGTAATGCAGAGAGTGGCAGAACGTCATGATTTTAAAGTTTTATTCCACGAAAAACCATTTAAAGGAGTAAACGGCTCTGGAAAACACAATAACTGGTCATTGGCTACAGATACAGGGGTTAACTTGTTGAGTCCGAGCAAAACACCAATGAGCAATTTGCAGTTTTTAACTTTCTTTATTAATACAATTAAGGCAGTTAACGATAACGAAGCTTTGTTAAGAGCGTCTATCGCAACTGCAAGTAACGATCACAGATTAGGAGCAAATGAGGCGCCACCAGCGATTATGTCGGTATTTATTGGAGCGCAGTTAACCAAAGTTTTGTCTGAGTTAGAAGGTGTAACCACTGGAAAATTATCTCCAGAAGAAAAAACAGATCTTAAACTAAACGTAGTTGGAAAAATTCCAGACGTACTATTAGATAATACTGACCGTAACAGAACTTCGCCTTTTGCTTTCACAGGAAATAAATGGGAATTTAGAGCTGTTGGGTCAAACTCAAACTGTTCTAATGCAATGACAACTTTGAATGCCATTGTTGCCAAACAATTAATCGACTTTAAAAACGAAGTAGAAAACTTGATCGAGTCGAAAGACATGAAAAAGGATGATGCAATTTTTAATGTCTTAAGAGAATACATCAAACAATCTAAAAAAATCCTTTTTGAAGGAGACGGTTACAGCGAAGCTTGGGAAAAAGAAGCTGCTAAAAGAGGTTTGAGCAACTTTAAAACAACGCCTGAAGCGATTAAAGCCAAAGTTTCTAAACAAGCTTTAGAATTGTTTGAGCAATTAGGAATCTTTAATCATGTTGAGGCCGAAGCACGCTACGAAATCGAATTGGAAGAATACACTAAGAAAATCCAGATTGAAGGAAGAGTTTTAGGGGATATTTCTAGAAACCACGTAATTCCGACTGCGATTCGCTACCAAAATACATTAATCGAAAATGTAAAAGGATTAAAAGAAATCTTCGGAAAAGAGTTTGAAACGATTGCAAGAGAGCAGATTGTTCTAATTAAGGAAATTTCGGGTCATATTGAAGGAATCAATTCTAAAGTATTGGCGATGACAAACGAAAGAAAGAAAGCCAATCAGCTGACAGATGCTCAAAAAATGGCCGAAGCGTATTGCAATAATGTGAAGCCTTATTTTGATGAAATACGTAATCATTGTGATAAGCTGGAGCTTTTGGTTGATGACGAAAGCTGGACATTAACAAAGTACAGAGAATTGTTATTTACGAAGTAAAAGTTTTTTGCTAGATATTTTTTTGCCACGAATTACACGAATTCGCACGAATTTATTTTTTTTGATAATCTGATTTAGATGATTTTATAGAAAGAATAAAAATTTGTGAAAATTAGTGCAGTTCGTAGCAAACTTTTTTTGAATCAAGCATACGAATCATTCAAAGAATTGAAAAAAGGGATTATCTTTGCACCACATCAACACAAACTAATTTTCATGAGTTCAGATTCTAGCAAAAGATATGCACAAAGAGGTGTTTCGGCATCAAAAGAAGACGTACACAACGCTATAAAAAACATCGACAAAGGTTTATTTCCGCAGGCTTTCTGTAAAATTGTTCCTGATTATCTAACTCAGGACAACGAACACTGCTTGATCATGCATGCCGACGGAGCGGGTACAAAATCATCTTTGGCTTATATGTACTGGAAAGAAACTGGAGATCTTTCGGTTTGGAAAGGAATCGCTCAAGATGCCTTAATCATGAATATTGATGATTTATTATGTGTTGGAGCAACTGATAATATCTTGCTTTCATCAACAATCGGAAGAAATAAAAACTTAATTCCGGCCGAGGTTATCTCAGCAATCATCAACGGAACAGAAGAGTTGATCAACGAATTAAAATCGTTTGGTGTTACGATTCATTCAACAGGAGGAGAAACTGCAGATGTTGGAGATGTAGTTCGTACTATTATTGTTGATTCAACAGTAACAGCTCGTATGAAACGATCGGATGTTGTAGACAACGCAAATATTAAAGCAGGAGACGTAATTGTAGGTTTAGCTTCTTTCGGACAAGCAACTTACGAGAAAAGCTATAACGGTGGAATGGGAAGTAACGGACTTACTTCTGCACGCCACGACGTTTTCGGGAAATATTTGGCAAAAAAATACCCAGAAAGTTATGATGCTGCTGTTCCAGAAGAATTAATCTATTCTGGACAAGTTAATCTTACGGATGAAGTCGAAAACAGTCCGATAAATGCTGGACAATTAGTGCTTTCTCCAACAAGAACTTATGCACCGATTATCAAGAAAATTTTAGATAAATATACGCCGGAAGATATCCACGGAATGGTGCATTGCAGCGGTGGTGCGCAAACTAAGATTTTACATTTCGTAAAAGACTTGCACGTTATAAAAGACAATTTATTTCCAGTTCCTCCATTGTTTAAATTGATTCAGGAGCAATCTAAAACCGACTGGAAAGAAATGTACCAAGTTTTCAACTGCGGCCACAGAATGGAGCTTTACGTTCCTGAAAATATTGCTCAGGATATTATTGAGATTTCAAAATCATTCAATGTAGACGCGCAGATTGTAGGTAGAGTAGAAGCTTCAGATTCTAAAAAGCTGACAATTACAAGCGAATACGGAACATTCAATTATTAAAATAAATTAACCATATAAGCGATATAAGTTCATTTTAAGTAGGTTTTATTGTCAGGCTGAGCGAAGTCGAAGCCCTTTTTGATTTGACCGCCTTCAATTTCGTTCAGGATGAAATTGATTTTAAAGCACTTATATTTTCTTATATCTCTTATATGGTTTTAAAATATTACTATGTACGAATTACTTTTTTGGAAATATCTAGACGAAATGTACCTGAATAATCAGGAAGTTTATGAAGCTCTTATTGAAAAAGAAGAAGTAGAAGGTCTGGCTGTTCTTCAAATAGATGTAATCGTAAATCGAATAAATTCCGTTTTTTCTGAATGGGAAAGAGTAGATGAAAACAGCTGGAAAAATCCAAAAGGCCGAGGTGCTTTTCAAGTAATCACAACACCTCAAAGCGTCAAAATAGACTGCTACGGAACGGAAGGAAAAACCATGAACAAATTAGTAGACATCATGGAAGAATTCAAATGCCCGCTTTACGACCCTCAAGTTCCAGAACGTTACGATGAAATGAGTGAGTAGTTTTGTTTAGGGTTTCAAGTTTCAGGTTTAAAGTTTCAGGTTTAAAGTTTCAGGTTTCAAGTTTCAAGTTTCAAGTTTTTGGAATTTGGACTCGAGCGATAGCGAACAGACGAAGTAATTTCTAAGTTTTGGAGTTTCTAAGTTTTGGAATTTCTAAGTTTTTGGAATTTCACTTATCTATCCATTTTTCAAAAGCAAATTCTGTTCTTTTCTAAGTTTTGTTACTAGCTGATCAACATACGTTTTTATTTTCTGAGGCAGCGTATTCCAATTTTGATCCTTTTTAAAACTTCTGCAATCGTCTAAGTCACATTCTACAGCGCGGATTGCATATTTTTTGTTTTTATAAACCGTTATAATTTTAAGACGTCTTATTTCTCCATATTCTGTTTTGCTTCCATATACAATAACGGGATCAGTATAGCCATCGCCATCAAGATCTTTGGTGCTGCAATATTTTGTCCAAAACCAAATTGTGGTTTCTTTCGGAACATAATCTTCCAGTAAATCATTAATTCTCCATTTTTCCAAGAAACCACCATGATCATTCATCACGCATATTGCTTGGATTTTCGTATTTAAAGTGTCTTTTTTAGAAATTATTTTTTGATTTTCGGCAAAAATCAAGTCATACACGCCGCTTTTATCTTGAAATTCAATCGCTTTGTAAATAGGAAAATCCGAAATGTTTTCCAGATCTCTATCTTTAATTTCTTGTTTGCTAAGTTTACGGCTTTCATTTTTTTGAGAGAAAATGAAGATTGAATAAAAGGAAAACAGAAGTAGAAGATACTTTTTCATAGTGGTTTTTGGCTAGTAATAAATTCAAAGATATTTAAAAGCTTTCGAGTTGCATTAAAAATAATGTTTTTTAAAAACAGTTTTTATTGTACTTTTCTAAATTAAAACAAAAAATAAGAAAAACTTTAAGATGATTACAATAAATCGCAGCAATTTTCTTTTCGGAATATCACTTTTTATGCTTGGTTTAACTATAAATGGACAGCAAAAAATAAATGAAAAACGAAATTTGATTCAGTACGTAGACCCTATGATTGGTACGGCAAGAATGGGACATACTTATCCTGGCGCTACAGTTCCATTTGGAAGCGTGCAGCTGAGTCCCGAAACCGATACGATTGCTTACAGTCTGAATGGCAAATACAACGGAGAAGTTTATAAATACTGCGCCGGTTATCAGTATGAAGACAAAACGATTGTTGGTTTCAGCCATACGCATTTCAGTGGTACCGGACATTCGGATCTTGGAGATTTCCTAATCATGCCGACAGTAGGCAAACTTCAGCTAAATCCGGGAACTGCTTCTAAACCAGAATCAGGTTATCGTTCTGTATTTTCGCATAAAACAGAAAAAGCCGAACCAGCCTATTACAGCGTGCTATTAGAAGATCACCAGATTAAGGCAGAGTTTACAGCTACCACGCGCGTCGGAATGCATCAATACACTTTCCCAAAATCTAATGAAGCACATATTATTCTGGATTTAACTGCCGGAATCTATAATTACGACAAAAAAAATGTCTGGACTTTTGTACGTGTAGAAAACGATACTTTAATTACAGGTTACCGTCAGACCAATGGGTGGGCGAGAACCAGAACGGTTTATTTTGCCATGTCTTTTAACAAACCAATAAAAAGTTATGGTCAGCAGGCACAGGAAAAAAGTGTTTATGGAGGTTTTTGGCGAAAATTTGATCAGACCAAAAATTTTCCAGAAATGGCAGGACAAAACTTAAAATTG
Source organism: Flavobacterium foetidum (assembly GCF_004634245.1). Taxonomy (GTDB): domain Bacteria; phylum Bacteroidota; class Bacteroidia; order Flavobacteriales; family Flavobacteriaceae; genus Flavobacterium; species Flavobacterium foetidum. Next base: position 12,531 of record NZ_SJTF01000003.1, on the reverse strand, counting down.
TTTTTTGATTTTGATACTAACGAAGGCGAAAAAATCAAAATCAAAATGGCTTTATCTCCAGTAAGTTCGGCAGGAGCATTGGAAAATATGAAAAAGGAAACTCCTGACTGGGATTTTGAAAAAGTAAAAAAACAAAGTCAGGAAATTTGGAATCGTGAGTTGAATAAAATTCAGATTGAAGCTATTCAGAAAGAAGATTATGTAAACTTTTACACCGCAATGTACCATGCGTTTCTAGGTCCCACAGAATACATGGATTTAGACCGAAATTATAAAGGTTTGGATATGAATGTGCATAAAGCAGAAAACTTTACCAATTACACTAGTTATTCGCTTTGGGATACGTATCGGGCTTTGCATCCGCTCTTTAATATTGTGCAGCCAAAACGAAATAGCGACATGGTAAGTTCGATGTTGGCACATTCTGATCAAAGTGTTCATAAAATGCTGCCTATTTGGTCGCACTATGCCAATGAAAACTGGTGCATGATCGGGTATCATTCGGTTTCGGTTGTGGCAGATGCAATTGTAAAAGGCAATGTAAATTTTGATGCTGCAAAAGCGCTTCAAGCCTGTGTCAATACTGCAAAAGTGCCTTATTACGATGGACTCGAATACTACCTAAAACAGGGTTATGTGCCAGAAGACAAAAATGGTTCTTCGGTTTCTAAAACTTTAGAATATGCTTATGATGACTGGGCAATTGCGCAAGCGGCAAAGAAACTTGGGAAGACGGATGTATATAATGAATTTATTAAAAGATCGGAGAATTATAAAAACGTTTACGATGCCAAAACGGGATTTATGCGTCCAAAATTAGCTGATGGAACTTTTAAGAAAGAATTTGATCCTTTAGATACGCATGGGCAAGGTTTTATTGAAGGAAATTCATGGAATTACAGTTTGTATGTGCCTCACGATCCATCAGAAATGGTTAAAATGATGGGAGGAAACGATCAGTTTAAAGTCCGTTTAGATTCGCTGTTTACTATGCATCTTCCGGACAAATATTTTGAAAATACGGAAGACATTACCAGAGATGGAATCATTGGAAATTACGTTCACGGAAACGAGCCTTCGCATCACGTAGTTTATTTGTACAATTGGACAGATTCTCCATGGAAAGCACAAGATAAAATTAGAATGATCTTAAAAAAAATGTACAGAAATGGAGCTGATGGCTTAGGTGGAAATGATGATTTCGGACAAATGAGCGCTTGGTATATTTTCAGCAGTTTAGGATTTTATCCAGTTGCGCCAGGTTCAAACGAATACGCTTTAGGAAGTCCGTTAATGAAAAACGCCATTTTAAATTTGGAAAACGGAAAAATCTTTGAAGTCACAACCGTTAATCAATCTGATAAAAATGTATTTGTTTCAAAAGTGCTTTTAAACGGAAAAGAGCTTTCGAGACCTTTCTTAAAGCATGAAGATGTTGTGAATGGCGGAAAAATTACGTTTTATATGAGCAGTAAACCGAACAAGAAGAATTTTAAAAGTTAAGGGTCGATTTTAGACCTAAGAGGTTTTAAAAACCTGTTAGGTCTTTTTGTCTAAGGATATAATTTAATTCGAGAAAATTTGTGCAATTCGTGGCAGAACAAGAAAAAACTTTACGAAATTTGCCCTTCAAATAAAGACAAGTAAATATGAAGATAAATTTAAAATCAGGAATTGATAAACTGCTTTTCGGAATGAAGCAGCATGATGTAACAGCGGCTTTAGGAAAACCTGATAAAAACTATAAAGACGAAGATGAGAACGTGATTTTTGTGTACAATGCACTAAAAGCACGATTGACATTTTATCAAGAAGAAGATTTCAAATTGGGTTATATAGTAGCATCAAGTGCCGATTTAGAAGTTTTCGGATTTAAATTAATCGGAAGAAATATTGCTGATGTAAAAAAGGATTTTGCTGGTAAAGGAATTACAAAATACACCCAAGAAACTTTTGACACTTTTGAAAATTACTTTAACGAAGACAACTGGTTTATTCTTCAAACCGAATTTAATGAGGTTGTGAAATTTGAAATAGGTGCCATAATCAACAGCAAAGACGAATTTGACTGGAAATTTCCGGTGAAGAAATAGATATCTAAAACTTTGTTTAGTTCTTAGAACTCATAAAAAAAACCGACAATCACTTGTCGGTCTTTTTATGCTTTTAAAAGAAATTATCCCTTTAACCATGCATTTTTAAGCTTATCTCTAGAAGCATCAACTGCTTTAAAAGTTTCGGCTTCTTCGTATGGCAATTTTACAGTTCCTTTAATAGTTTCTTCTTTCCCATTACGCTTAACTTTTAAAGAGATTGGGTCGTTTTCTTTCCAGTTTTCACTTTCTGTAATCAAATCATAGATGTTGTCCAGATTGTAAGATTTGTTGTTTACAGCTAGAATGATGTCGTTGCCTTTAAGATTTAAGTTTTTAAAGAAATCATTTATTTCGATGTCAGGACGAACAGCGATTTCTTTTGTCGCTTTATCCACTTTGATGTAAGGAGTTTGACCTTTCAAAAACGGATTGCCTGGTTTTTTCTCTTTCGCTTTAGCAACACCCACTTTTGCCAGATAAAAATCGTAAGGTATCGGAGTTGTTCCTGCAACATATTTTGTTAAGAATTCACCAACTTCAGGATAAGTCAATGAAGTGATTTTTGCAAAAAGCTCGTTGTCGTTAAATGGTTTTTCTACACCATATTCGTTAGATAATTTATGCATCAAATCAAGAATTCCTCTTTCGCCGTTGCTTTTTTCTCTTATGATGATGTCAATGCACATTCCGATTAAAGCACCTTTCTGATAAACATTCAGATATTGGTCTTTATACGGTTGCTCCAAGACATTCGCACTCATTTTGGTAAACGACATTGTATCATCTAAACTTTTAGACTGTTGGATTTTGTCTGCAATACGAGTGTAGAATTCAGCTTCGTCAATCAAGCCTTGATTGATTTGGAAAAGATTGGCAAAGTATTCTGTTACACCTTCGTACATCCATAAGTGCTCAGACATTTTTGGGTCGTTATAGTCAAAAAACTGAATTTCTTTAGAATGAATCGTTAATGGAGTCACGATATGGAAGAATTCGTGCGAAACCACATCTTTCATCGATTCAACCAATTTTTCTTTTGGCATCGATTCAGGCAAGACAACTGTTGTAGCGGTAGGGTGCTCAAGTGCTCCAAATCCGTGCGCATCGTCTTTTGCCATACTTGAAAGATACAATAGAACCGTATATTTTTTAGTAGAATTTACTTTTCCTAAAAAGTTTTTCTGAGCGGTCATCATGGTTTTCATCTCTGGAGTAATGCTTTCTGCAGTAAACTTTCCAGTCGGAGAATAAACAGCAATCAGAATATCCATTCCGTTTACGTTAAAAGTAGTGTAATCCGGTTTAGAATACATGATCGGATTTTCGACTAAAACGGCATAACGTGAAGTCTTAAAAACATCCGAAGTTTTACTGTCATCTTCATCTGTCATAGAAGTTGCGCCCCAAAGCGTTTCTGGATGCGTAATTGTAACTTTATAAGGAACATCTAACTTATCCTGAAAATAGCCTACAAATCCGTGAGTATTAACCATAAAGTTTACACCAGCATTGATGTTTGTTCCGGCAGGAGAAAATACATCGTCATTTCCGAATCCTGTACCTTTTTCAGTATCAAAAGTATCGTTTACCAAATAGGTTATTTTGCTCAAAGTCTTTGCATTTGAGATAGACCAAGAGTTGTCATTAATTCTCTTTACTGTAAGAGCGTTTCCTTTGGCATCAAAAGCCTTGAAATCTTCTGAATATTTACCGTAATTGTCTGTAGAATAAGTTCCAGGAACCGTTTTAGGAATGCTGTAAACAATTTCGTCTGTTTTAATGGCTGGAGGAGTAACAGTTACTAAAACTTTATCGTCTTTTACGTCAGTTAAATTAATGTTCACTTCTACCGTATTGCTTTTAGCGGATCCAGTGCTACCTGTTTTACAGCTCCAAAAGGTTACCGCCAGAGCTAGGGTGTAAAGTATTTTCTTCATTTGTATATGTTTAGTTAATTGTATTTGTCACAAAATGTATCGAAAAGTTACTAAAAAATTACATTAAATTAAAAAATAAAAAAAAGCTCCTGAAAACAAGAGCTTTAAATTTTAGTCGAATTTATTTTTTATATAATACTTTCCATCCAAATCTTCGTCAAAATCATCTATTTTTATCGGTTTCGGTTTCGGTTTATTTGCAATTGCCTTCTTTTTCCACATCTCAAATTTTTCAAGAGGCATTTTCTTCTTCATAATTTCCAGAACTTCTTTTTCTGCCAATCCAAATTCTTTTTTTATAATTTCAAATGGATTTTTTTCTTCTAGAGCCAGCGAAACAAGTCTTTCAGTTTGCTCCCAAGTCAATTCTTTACGGTTACTCTTTTTCATCTCGTGAAAATTAATTCAAAATAGGGGGTTAATGATTAATAGATTGATTTTCAATTTCTGTATCAATATTAAAAAAAAAAATAATAAGTTGTTTCGGTAAAGAAGCTTTTTTTTATTGATTTTGTTTGTTTTTTGGAGATTTTGATTTTTGAAACGGAATTTTTAACAAATTCTTCAATTGATTGTTTTCTTCTGCTCGCATATGGGTGTCTACTCCATATACAAGCTCTTCTTTTGGGAGATAAGTAAAAGTCCCGAAAATTCGATCCCAAATAGAAAATATATTACCGTAATTACTGTCGGTATACGGCAATACATAATGGTGATGCACTTTATGCATATTGGGAGAAACTATAAAATAGCTTAGATAGGCGTCTAATTTTTTGGGAAGAGAAATATTTGCATGATTGAACTGCGAAAAAACGACCGATAAAGATTGGTACAGGAAAACCATCCACATCGGGCTGCCAACAATCAGCACTCCTAGAACCGTAAATATAAAACGCATTACACTTTCACCGGGATGGTGACGGTTGGCGGTTGTTGTATCAATCCAAGTGTCAGTATGGTGGATCAAATGAAAACGCCATAAAAACTTCACTTTATGTTCGATTAAATGCACTAAATAAGCTCCTATTAAATCTAACAGCAATAAACCGATTAGCGCATAAAGCCAAAGAGGCATTTCTGGAAGCCATTGCAGAATGCCAAAATTATTTTTTGTTGTCCAGTCTGCGGCTAAAAGTAAGATGAAAGCCAAAATAAAATTCACCACAATAGTAGTAAATGTAAAAAAGAAATTTATGCCTGCATGATGCCACTTTTTATATTTCATCTGAAAAAGCGGAAAAGTATTTTCGACTAACCAAAAAAATGTGATGCCGCCAACCAGAATAAGGCTTCTGTGAGAAGACGGAATAGTGCTGAAATAATTTACAATCTCATTCATAATAATACTGTCTTTTGGGTCAAATTTAGATAATTCAATAAAATGACATAATTATTTTTGTTAAAATTGTAATGAGTGGTATTATTTGTTAGAATTCTTCTTAGCGCTAAAAAAAGAGAAAAGTAATAGCGACTTTTCTCTTTTTTTAGTTTTTAGAATAGACAATTATTTTTTGAGGACTATTTTTTAGGCCTCTGCATGATTTTGTAGTAAGGTCTTATACAGAAATCCCGCCGCAAGCGCACCCAGAATTGGCGCTGCCCAAAAAAGCCAGACTTGTGATAATGGCTCTCCACCAGTAAAAACAGCCTGAGATAAAGATCTTGCCGGATTTACAGAGGTATTGGTTATAGGAATACTGATTAAATGAATTAAGGTAAGCCCAAGTCCAATTACAATACCGCAGAAACTTGTATTGGCAAATTTATCTGTCGCACCGAGTATAATTAATAAGAAAAATAAAGTCAGTACAAATTCGGCTATAAAAGCGGCTTGCAAGCTGTAACCATCTGGAGAAAAAGCTCCAAAACCATTTGATGCAAATGCTCCTGCTTTTGTATTATCTATAACGAAGCCGGCTTTTCCAGAAGCGATTGTATATAAAGTTCCCGCTGCAGCAATTGCGCCAATACATTGTGCGATAATGTACGGAATGAGGTCTTTTGCTGGAAATCTGCCACCAGCCCATAAACCAAATGATACGGCCGGATTAAAATGTCCGCCAGAAATATGACCGACTGCGTAAGCCATCGTCAGAACGGTTAAACCAAAAGCTAAGGCTACGCCAGCAAAACCAATACCTAATTCTGGATATGCGGCGGCAAAAACAGCGCTTCCGCAGCCTCCAAAAACAAGCCAGTAAGTTCCGAAGAACTCTGCAAACAATTTTTTCATAATAAAATTTATTTAATGGTTAATGTTAGAATGTATAGAGATATGCCCAATACATCAATACTATTTGTAAGGGCAAACGTACAAATAAAATCCATTTAGGTAAACCAAAACCTGCTTTTTTATTTTGAAACATGTATAAGTTGGCAGGGAATACCGCAACTAAAAGCAGTATAATTCCCCATGCGGCATAAGGGCTTGTAAAAGGAAAGACAAGCAAAAGGCTTAATATTATTTCGGCTGCTCCGCTTAGGTAGTTTAGTAGTTTAGGGTTTTTAAATACAGGCGGAATGATTTTGATGTACATTCCTGGTTTTCTAAAATGATTGATCCCAGCCAGTAAATAAAGTAACGCCATTAAATACAGATGCCAAGACAGGTTCATGATATGTAATTGTTTATCACGAAATTATAAAAAATTAACCATTCTTCTGCTACAGTTTTTATTTTTTTGCTGAAAAGTATTAGTGCTGTTTTCTTCTGAAATTTAAATTCATGATTATAATTGCCAAAATGATCAGAATAATTCCAATCCATTGTGATAGAATTACTTTTTCATTAAGTAGGATATAAGCCATCATTACCGATACCGGAAGTTCAAGAGCAGAAACAATGCTTCCTAAACCGATACCAGTAAGCGGGAAACCGGCATTCATGAGCATTGGCGGAATTATGGTTCCAAACAACGCTAGAACTATTCCCCATTTCATAAAAATATCCAGATTGAATGGAGCAGTTTGCGTACAGAATGCAAACGAGAAAACAATAACAGCGCCGCCAGAAAGCATGTATAAACTTCTTTGAGCGGAAGAAATGCCTGTTGCCACACGATTGGCTGTAAACATCGTTGTTGTAAAAGACGCCGCGGCCAAAAAGCCCCATACAATACCGCGCCAATCTAATCTGATTTCATTGTTAAGAATATTGGTTGCGAGCACCGTTCCGAAAAGAACTATAAATACGGCAACAACTTTTTGTTTTGAGGGTAGTTTTTTTTCCAGGATCATTTCTAGAATAACACCCATCCAAACAGTTTGCATCAATAAGACAATACCAATAGAAACGGGGATATATTTTACCGCCAGATAATAAAACAAACTAGTCATTCCGAGAGAAGTTCCGGCTAGCATTAGGCTGAAAATATTTTTTGGAGTTGCTTTTGCACTCGTATTTTTATTTTTTATTTTCTGAAATGTATTAATCAGCAAAATTCCAATTAGTCCATAAACAAATTGAGAGGTTGTCACTTCTGCAGTTGTAAAACCTTCAGAATAAGCAATTTTTACAAAAGTAGCCAACATGCCGTAAGTCGCAGCTCCGATGGCAACCAGAAAAACCCCTTTTAATACATTGTTTTGAGACGTCATAATTTGTTTGTTTTTAAAAAATTCAAGCCGGCAAAGATACGCTATTTTATTTGGGATTTAATGTGAAATCGACGCAAAGATCGTATTATGAATATTTGAAAGGCATTTTAAATCTGTTTTTTAAAGATTTGACAAATTATGATAAAATAAAAAACCACCAAATTGCTTTGGTGGTTCTGTTATTTTTTGCAAAACTATTACTTTGTTGGTTGCGTTTGATAAGTTTCAATTTCGAAAATTAAAGATGCATTTGGCGGAATCACGCCGCCGGCACCTCTTTCTCCGTAAGCTAAGTTTGAAGGCAAGAAGAAAATTGCTTTTTCTCCGTCAGTCATCATTCCTAATGCTTCTATAAAACCTGGAATCATACCGTCTTTTTTTCCTACAGTAAAAGGAAATGCTTGATATCCTTTTTGAGAATCTCTTGCAGCATTATATTGTCCGTAGATTTTCGCAACGCTTGTGATACTGGTATCAAATAAATTTCCGTCTTCAAAATATCCAGCGTAATGAAAGTAAATTGTAGATCCCTCAGCACCTTTTGCGCCAGTTCCCTTTTGCGTTACCAGATATTTTAATCCTGATGGCGTTGTTGTCGCTTTTGCTTTCGCAGCTGCGAAATAAGCCGCTTTATCAGTGATTACTTTTTTATCATCGCTCAAAACTTTTAAAGCATCAAACTTTTTAGCGGCCGCACCTTTACGAGTAATGGTGATTTTAGTCATAACATCGTCCTGAACAATTTTATTTACATTGTCCATCCCAGAAACTACATGACCAAAAATAGTATGCTTTCCATTTAGCCAAGGAGTATCTTTATGGGTGATAAAAAACTGGCTTCCGTTTGTTCCTGGTCCTGAGTTTGCCATAGCCAAAACACCGCCTTTTTCAAAACGCAGATCATCAGCAAATTCATCCTTAAAAGAGTAACCCGGACCACCAGTTCCGTTTCCTTCAGGATCACCACCTTGAATCATAAAATCATTGATCACACGGTGAAACTTCAATCCATCATAAAATGGCTTTCCTTTTAGTCTTTCTACTGTAACATAAGGGTTTTTTCCTTCGGCTAAAGAAATAAAATTAGCTACAGTTATAGGCGCTTTTACATATTCTAATGAAAGAACGATATCTCCTTTGGTAGTAGAAATAGTGGCGAAAATGCCTTCATTTGAATCTGTTTTCACAGCTGTTTTAGCAGCAGCTGGCTTAGGTTTTACGGGAGCTGGTTTTTTAACCTGCGCCTGAATATTTACAAACGCCAAGCAGAATAAAAATAGAAATTTAAATTTCATTTCTTTCAAATTTAAGTCTTTAATAAATGTTTAAAATTAAGGTTTTTCTAAAAGCTGCACCTCAAAAATGATATTCGCATTTGGCGGAATTACGCCTCCAGCTCCAGTTTCTCCATAAGCTAAATGCGATGGGATAAACAAGATTGCCTTATCACCAAATGAAAGCTGTTCGATTCCTTCAATAAAACCAGGAATCATGCCGTCTTTTTTACCAGCTTTAAACGGAATTGGTTGATATCCGTTAGCTTCAGCTCTTTGAGGATCGTATTTCCCAAATGCTTTAGCTACATCCTGAACACTGGCATCAAATAACGTTCCGTCTTCTAGAAAACCTGCATAGTGAATGTATATCTGAGTTCCGATTGCAGGTTTTTTACCGCTTCCTTTTTCAGTAATTACATATTCTAAACCACTTGTTGTTTTAGTTGCTTTAGTTCTTTGAGCAGCGTAATAAGCTACCTTTTCTTTTTTAACAGAAGCGTATTTGCCTTGTTCTTTGGCAATGTCTGCAAAATAATCGTGAAAAACTTTTACGGCATCAAATTTTTTAGCTGCCTCACCATTTCTGATAATAGTTACTGCAATAATAGTATCTCCCTGAATAACACTATTTACAACATCCTGTGTTTTTTGATCTACTACATGACCGAAAATAGTATGTTTTCCCTCTAACCAAGGAGTTTCTACATGGGTGATAAAAAACTGACTGCTGTTTGTTCCTGGGCCGTTGTTTGCCATTGCAAGAACTCCAGCTTTATCAAATTTTAAATCTGAAAATTCATCTTTAAATTTATAGCCAGTGTCTCCAGAACCAGTTCCGAGGGGATCACCACTCTGAATCATAAAATCAGCGATTACTCTATGGAATTTCAGGCCATCAAAAAAAGGTTTCTTTTTAAGGTTTTCGTGTGTTACAAATTCATTTTTACCTTCTGCAAGAGTCACAAAATTGGCAACTGTAATGGGCGCTTTTTTATAGTCAAGTTCTACGATGATATGACCTTTATTAGTCTCAATGTCGGCATATAATCCATCAGGTAAATTACTATGGTCGTTTTTGCAAGAATAAAAAGAGCTAATGGCAATTAGTAATAATAAAATAATCTTTTTCATTTTAAAATGCTTTTTTTATGGAGTTAATGTGTCTTTTTTCGCTGTTGTTGCCGGTTTTGCAGCTGGTTTTGGCGTTGTCGGTTTTGGGTCCTGAACCGTCGGAGCAGTATTTGTAGCTGGAGCATTAGTTGCCGGTTCGCTGTTCTGAGAATTTGTGTCGGGAACAAAATTTCGTAGTGTAACCGTACAGATTAATGACTGGTTTGGACCAATTTTTTTATTATCACCATGATACCCGTAAGCCATATGAGACGGGAACAAAAAGGTTACAACCTCATTTTTGCGCATTCTTTTTATACCGTCACGCAGTCCCATCATGATATCTTCTTTATCGATATAGTAGGTTTGTGGACCCAAATCGGATTCCGAATAAATGATTTTTCCGCTGATATCTTTTATTTCGAGATTAAAATAAGCGATATCTCCTTTTCTTGGTGTTGCGGTCTCGTTATTGTTTCTTTCATCATAATAAAACCAATACCCTTTTGGAGTTGCGTAGTATTTTATTTTCGGATTGCTTTTGATGATTTTTTTAATAACATCTTCTTCATTTGCCACGAGCTTTTTGTTTCTGTCGATAGACTTTTTCATAAAACTGCCTGAAGAAACATTTTTAGGCCTTCGAGCTTCCTCAGGATGCTTGCAGCTTACTACCAAAACTGCCGCAGCAAATACAGAAATACTAAATTTCAAATAGTTTTTCATTGGGGTTAGATTTTTAGTTTAGTTACTAAATCTTCAAATTTTTTCACCGTTTCTTCCATAGAGTTTTCGGATCTTCCGCCTGCGGCATTGCTGTGTCCGCCGCCGTTAAAATGATCTCTAGCAAATTGGTTTACATCAAAACCGCCTTGCGAACGGAAAGAAATCTTAATGATGTTTTCATCTTTATTTTCAATAAAAATAGCTGTAAAAACAATTCCTTTTATGCTTAAGCCGTAATTAACGATTCCTTCTGTATCTCCTTTTTCATAATTAAACGAATCCAGTTCTTCCTGGGTAAGCGTCATGTACGAGGTTTTATGCTCTTCAAAAATTTTCATGTTTTGTAAAGCACGGCCTAAAAGCTGTAATCTGCTGAATGAGCTGTTGTCGAATAATAATACTGGAATTTCAGTATTTTCTACTCCTAAATCTATCAGTTCTCCTATAATTCTATGTGTATTTCCTGTAGTTCCAGGAAAACGGAAAGAACCCGAATCTGTCAAAATTCCAGTGTAGATGCATGTGCCGATGGTTTTGTCAATATCTTCTTTTTTGTTTAAGAAATTGATGAAGTTGTAGACCATTTCACAGGTTGATCCATAAGAGGTATCCGAGTAAGTATAAATGGCATAGTCATCAGGTTTTTGATGATGATCTATCATTATAAAGGGAACTGTAAGCTTTTTCAGTGCCTGTTCCATTAGATCGCCTGTACGGTGAAAAGCATTAAAATCGAGCGTGAAAATTAATTCAGCTTCTTCTAAAATTGTGGTACAGTTTTGTGTGTCTTTTTCAAATATTTTAACGGTTTCTGATCCTGGAAGCCAAGCCAAAAAGTTAGGAAAATCATTTGGGGCGATGACAGTTGCCTGATGATTATTTTTTATTAAAAAGTGATATAAAGCTAATGTTGAACCCATCGCATCTCCATCTGGTCCTCTGTGCGGAATGATGGCTATTTTCTTTGGGGATGCGAGTAATAATTGAATCGCTTGAATGTCTTGTATTTTCATAGTGTGCGAATTTACATTTTTTTAATGTAATGCTGAAAATATTTTTAGTATTCGGTTGCAGAGGTCAGAGGTCAGTTTTTTTAGTGTTCAGTTGGGTTTTGCAATTGTCTGAGTGATTTTGTTTTGAAATTTGATTTTCTGTATGAATTTAGTACGCTGATGAAACGGATTTGCTTTCGCGAAAACGCTGATTTAAACGGATTTTTTTATCTGTATTTCCTAGAATGAGTTGTTTTATATTAACTCGTTGGGTGAAATTATTTTCAACACATAGAAACATAGTTTAACTAAACTTAAAAAAAGGCGTTTCACTAGTTTTGAATGCACATAGTTAGCTATGTGTGGAAAGTTGTTTCTTCCATTTTCTTTTTCGCCACGAAAAACTATGCCTCTATGTGTTAAAATGCTTCTACTTTTTAATTACACCCAACGGGTTTATGTTAATGAATTTCAATCTCTAGATGTTTTTTTGGGTTTCAATTAAAGTTCCATAGGAACGAGGCATTTTGTAGCAACGGATTTTAATCCGTTGGAAATTTTAGTGATCAGTTGAGTTTTTGTAATAGTCTGAGTGATTTTGTTTCGAAATTTGATTTTCTGTATGAAGTTAGTACGCTGATGAAACGGATTCGCTTTCGCGAAAACGCTGATTTAAACGGATTTTTTTATCTGTATTTCCTAGAATGAGTTGTTTTATATTAACTCGTTGGGTGAAATTATTTTCAACACATAGAAACATAGTTTAACTAAACTTAAAAAAGGCGTTTCACTAGTT
>NZ_SJTF01000002.1 GCF_004634245.1 Flavobacterium foetidum | reverse complement strand
TTCCGAACAGAGAAGTTAAGCCCGCCTGCGCAGATGGTACTGCATCATTGTGGGAGAGTATGTCGTCGCCTTTCTTTCAAGAATCCTCATCATTCAGTTGATGAGGATTTTTTTTGTTTTATGATATTTCAAGAAAAGACAATTTTTGAAATTGCAAATTCCATTCAACTTCAATAAACTACACAGGAAACCCAAGACTTTCTTAAGGACTGCTTGCGTTAGGGATGGTAGCGGCATCCTTTTGCTTTTTCTTTAAAAAGCAAAAGATACAGCGGACAGCACGGCCCGGAGGGAAACGCCATAAATGTTTAACTTCAAGTTTCTTTTATTCAGTTTTTGTTAAATTATAGTCAATTGTTGGTCTTAGCTGTCGATACTTTAGAATTTTAGAATTTGAATGAGTATTTTTGTATTTAAATTATTTATTAAACATGAAGAAAAGTATTTTACTGTTTGCACTTTTTGTCATCACAAATTTAAGTGCACAACAACGTCCCAAATTAGTTGTAGGTATAGTTGTCGATCAAATGAAAATGGAATATTTATATCGTTTTTCAGATGATTTTTCACCAAACGGATTCAAAAGATTAATGAATAATGGATATACTTTTCAGAATATGCATTATAATTATGTTCCTACCTATACTGCACCGGGACATGCTTCAGTTTATACAGGAACTACTCCTGCGACACATGGAATTGTAGGGAACGAATGGTTCAGCCGAACTTTGGGAAAAGAAATGTATTGTACAGACGATGCTTCTGTAGTTACTGTAGGCAATGGCACAGCTGAAGAGGGGGCAATGTCTCCAAAAAATCTCTTGAGTACTACGATCACCGATGAAGTGAGAATGGCAACCAATTTTAACGGAAAGGTTATTGGAATGAGTTTAAAAGACCGCGGTGCAATTTTGCCAGCGGGTCATTTTGCTAACTGGGCTTTCTGGTACAGTAAAACGGGGGATTTTATTTCGAGTACTTTTTATGGCGATAAATTGCCTGAATGGGTGTCACAATTCAACAATGAAAAACATTACATGAATTATATCGAAAAGGGTTGGGATTTATTTAAACCTGTTTCTACTTATAATGAGAGTCTTCCTGATAATAATCCGTATGAGGGCAAACTTTTTGGAAGCAGCGCGCCAGTTTTTCCTTATGATTTAAAAAAGATGTATGACAAGAACGATGCTGGAATAATTCGTTCAACTCCTTTTGGTAATGATTTATTAGCAGAATTTGCTAAGCGAGCAATTGAGAAAGAAGAACTCGGAAAAGATAATATCACGGATTTTTTGACAGTTAGCTTTTCTTCTACAGACTATGTTGGTCATTTGTTAGGGCCTCGTTCTATGGAATTACAGGACACTTATTTAAGATTAGACCAAACAATAGCTGATTTTTTGACTTATCTTGATAAAACAGTTGGGAAAGGCAATTATTTATTGTTTTTAACTGCTGATCATGCAGGAGCTGAAAATGTTATTTATTTAAAGGATAGAAAATATAACGTAGATAACTATCCTTCTAAGGATGTTAGAAAGGGACTTCAGGATTTTTCTGTAAAGACTTTTGGCATTGATTTGCTTTTAAATTATTCAAACTTTAATGTATTTTTTAATAAGCCCTTAATTAAAGAAAAAGGATTGGATTTGGTGAAAGTTAAACAAGCTTTTAAAGAATATCTAATTGCACAGCCTCATATTAAAAAAGCTTATACGGAAGAAGAAATTTTAGCTAATTCGGGTAATGATTACTATTTAAATTTTGTGGCTAAGGGATATGATGTTACGCAGAATGGAGATATAGTAATTATTGACAAACCCGGAGATATTCAGTATTCAACAACAGGAACTTCACACGGAACTGCTTATACTTATGATACGCATGTTCCTGCGATATTTTTTGGATGGCATATAAAGAAAGGGGAATCTTATGATAAAAAAGCAATAACTGAAATTGCACCTACCATCGCTCAGAAAATCAAGGTTACTTTTCCGAACGGAACAGAGGCTAAAGTAATGACTGAAATATTAGATGAAAATCAGAAATAAGAATACAACAAAAACCTGTCTTTTAAGGCAGGTTTTTTTATACACAAAAGAGGCTGTCTCAAAATTTAAATAAGCTTTATTGATTACAAATAACACTCTAAAAGGAGGTTAAATTGTAATTAACCAATAAATATTTGGCGTAATTGGATAATTTTGAGAATTATTCAAACAAAAAAAAGGCAGTCTAACTTTTGAGACAGCCTCTTTTAAATTTAGTGTTTGTAAGCACTTATCAGTATTAACACTATGCGTTTGCTAATACTATTTCTTCGTCATAAGGAAGATTCCAAGCTTCGGCTACTCCTTTGTAAAGAATTTTTCCGTTAGCTACGTTTAGTCCTTTTTTCAGTTCGTCGTTTTCTGCGCAAGCTTTTTGCCATCCTTTGTTTGCTAATTGTACAGCATATGGTAACGTTGCATTTGTTAAAGCTAAAGTAGAGGTGTACGGAACAGCTCCCGGCATATTAGCAACACAATAGTGAACAATATCATCAATAATAAAAGTCGGGTTTTCGTGAGTTGTTGGAGTACAAGTTTCAATACACCCTCCTTGGTCAACTGCAACGTCAACAACTACAGTTCCTGGACGCATTAATTTAAGCATGTCACGAGTAATTAAGTGTGGCGCTTTTGCTCCCGGAATTAGAACTGCACCAACAATTAAGTCAGCATCTTTAATTGCTCTTGTAATGTTGTAGTGGTTAGACATTTCTGTATTTACGTTTGCAGGCATAATGTCATCTAATTGGCGTAAACGTGGTAAACTCAAATCCATGATAGTTACTTGAGCTCCTAAACCTGCAGCCATTTTTGCGGCTTGAGTTCCTACGATTCCTCCACCTAAAACCAAAACTTTTGCTGGCGGAACACCAGGAACACCTCCTAAAAGAATTCCTCTTCCTTTTAATGGTTTTTCAAGATATTTTGCTCCTTGCTGAATTGCCATACGACCTGCAACCTCAGACATTGGCACTAAAAGCGGTAGGCTACGGTCTGTTTTTTCTACAGTTTCGTAAGCTAAGCATACAGCTCCTCTTTCCAACATTGCATGAGTTAGTTCTTCTGAAGAAGCAAAGTGAAAGTAAGTAAATAACAATTGGTCTTTTTTGATTAAAGGATATTCAGAAGCAATAGGCTCTTTTACTTTTATAATCATTTCAGCAATGGCATAAACTTCTTCGATTGTTGCAAGAACTACAGCACCAGCTTGAGCATACTCTTCATCAGCAAATCCGCTTCCTAAACCTGCAGTAGATTGAACGTACACTGTATGTCCGTGTTTTTTCATTTCAGAAACACCAGCAGGAGTCAAAGCAACGCGGTTTTCATTATTTTTTATTTCTTTTGGAACACCTATTATCATTTTGTTATATTTTTTTGTTTTTGTTGAAATTGTTTTACAAATCTACAGATAGCGAATAAATTATGGTTTAATGATTAATAAATAAGAAAATATTATTTTATTTTTTATTTTTACAGAAAATTATTCTGTTTAAAATCAAATTTTATTCTTCAAAAAGAAAAAATGACTAAAATCGAGTATTTTAAATAAAACGTTTTCGTTATGGCTTTAGATGAAATTGACAAAAAAATCCTACGGCTTTTACAGCAAGATGCACATTATACTTTGAAGGATATTGCAAACAAAATAAATTTGTCTTTAACCCCCGTTCATGATCGGGTAAAACGTCTTGAAAAAGATGGTATTATCGAAAAATATGTCACACTTTTAGACAAGAAAAAACTAGGGAATAATTTAACGGTTTACTGTCAGGTCACTTTAACTAAACAAACTTACGATACGTCAGAAGGCTTTAATCAAGCAATTTTGGAAATGCCCGAAGTTGTTGAGTGCAATTATGTTTCTGGGAATTTTGATTATATGCTAAAAATTATCATTCCGGATATGGAAAGTTATCATCATTTTCACCAAAAGAAATTATCTGTTTTGCCAGAAGTGTCTTTAATCAACACTGTTTTTGTGATTTCTGAGGTTAAAAGCACCACAGTACTCCCTATATAAACTAAAAGCCACCTCTAAATTGGAGATGGCCTTTTTGAATAAAAAAAAATATATTAATAGTAAGTAAATCTTCTCACCTTGGCTATGTATTTTGCCAAACGGATAACTTGGTGGCTGTATCCGTACTCGTTATCGTACCAAATATAAAGTACAATATTTTTGCCATCTTTGGATACGATGGTTGCATTGCTATCATAGATTGAAGGAGCGGAAGTTCCGACAATATCCGAAGAAACCAATTCATTATTCAGTGAATATTTTATTTGCTCGACCAATTCTCCTTCAAGAGCATATTTTTTCATTATTTTATTGATTCCGGCAATTGTTACTGCTTTTTTCACTTCCAAATTTAAGACTACTAATGATCCATTGGGCACAGGAACTCTTATGGCATTTGAGGTGAGTTTTCCTTCTAATGATGGCAACGCTTTTGCGACAGCACTTCCTGCACCTGTTTCGGTAATAACCATGTTTAATGCTGCAGCTCGCCCTCGTCTATATTTTCTATGCATATTGTCTACTAGATTTTGGTCGTTTGTATAGGCATGAATAGTTTCCAAATGCCCTTTTACAATTCCAATCGAGTCTTCAATTGCTTTTAAGACTGGGGTGATTGCATTTGTAGTGCAAGATGCAGCAGAAAAAATAGCGGTCTGGTCGGGATTGTACTCATTATGATTTACTCCATAAACAATATTTGGAACGCCTTTTCCAGGTGCTGTCAATAAAACTCTCGTAGCGCCTTTTGAAGATAAATGCCTTTTTAAAGCTTCTTCGGTCGTAAATGCACCAGTATTGTCAATTATCAATGCTTCATTAATTTCGTAAGCCGTATAATCAATTTCTTCGGGAGAATTTGCTGTTATCATATGAACAGTAGTTCCGTTTATGATTAAAGCATTGTTCTTTGAATCGGTCATTACGGATCCTTGGAAATCACCATGAATGGAATCATATTGAAGTAGAGAAGCTCGTTTCTCTAAACTTGAAGTATCATTTTTGTCACGGGTAACAATTGCTCTCAATCTTAGTTGGTTTCCTTTTCCAGTCTTAGACATCAGCTCTCTTGCTAATAAACGTCCAATTCTTCCGAAACCGTATAAAACGACATCCTTGGGCTGAATCTCTTTGGATGATTTTGCGTTTTTCAATTTATCCAAGACAAAATATCTTGCGTCGGGATATTTTTCTTCTTCCAGACAATACTCATATGTAAGTTTACCTAAATCGATTTTGGCTGGTGGTAGATCTAGTGATGATACGACTTTTGCGATTTCGACCGAATCAAAAATGGTGATGGGCTTACCGACAAATTCACCAGCATATTGATGCAGATTGATGATGTCACTCACATTTTTATCCAGTAACTGATTTTTAAATAAAACCATTTCGATGGATTTGTCATACCATAAATCGCTTATGACTTTAATTAATTCGACTCCTGCTTTACGACGGTCGATTTGTAACGATACCTCTTTTTGGTACAAAGATTTTTTGCTCATAATTAAAAAAATAAAATGCTCACTATTTTAAAATTTTGGGCAAAAGTATCTATTTCAATCGATTTCGTAAACTATTTTAGCATTTATTTTTTGCAATTGAAAAAGCCATCTTAAATTTTTAAGATGGCTTTTTGAGTTGAGTAGTTTCTTCAGTTTTACTGAAGATGCTAAACTTAGATTATATTATAATTCTGAAAATCTCACCATTTTTATTGATCATTTCAATTCGTACGCTTTGACCTTCATCTTTTTTACTCAAAAGTTTCGAAACAGTTTCGACATTTGTAGCTTTTACATTATCGATACTTAAGATGATGTTGCCAAGCAATTCGTTTTGATATTGCATTAAATTTTCATTAGAGATGTTTTTAATTTTAACTCCGTAATCAATTCTGAACCTTTTTTTATCTGCAGCATCAATATTTTCTAATTCGATTCCTTTAAATTCTGCACTATAAAACTCGTTTTTGCTTAAAGTAACCGGAACTGTTCTTGTTTTTCCGTCTTTAATATACGTTACTTTCACAACATCGTTTGGACGTTTCGTATTGATGTAACCTGATAGATCAGCGTATGTCGAAATGTTCTGCTCATCTAATTTTACGATGATATCGCCTTTGGCTAGACCTGCTTTTTCAGCCCCAGAATTTTTAGAAACTCGGTTTATATAAAAGCCTTGAGTTTCAGAAATACCTAATTCTTTAGAAGCTGTGCTGTTAAGTTCGCCTCCTTCAACGCCTAAAATCCCTCTTTGTACATTTCCATACTCCATAATGTCTTCGATGATTTTACGGGCAATATTTGATGGAACCGCAAATGAATATCCAACATAAGAACCTGTCATAGAAGAAATCATAGTATTAATACCAATTAATTCTCCTCTCGCATTTACTAGCGCCCCACCACTATTACCAGGGTTAACCGCTGCGTCGGTTTGTATAAAGGACTGAATACCGCTCTGGTCTAAATTTCTGGCTTTGGCCGAAACAATTCCGGCAGTAACAGTTGATGTTAGATTGTACGGATTACCAACAGCCAATACCCATTCGCCGACTTTTACGCTGTCTGAATTTGCAAAAGCAGTGTAAGGTAGTTTTTCGTCGGCATTTATTTTTAAAAGAGCAATGTCCATTTTAGAGTCGGTGCCAATTAGTTTTGCCTTGTACGATTTTTTATTGTTCAAGGTAATTTCGATTTCGGTAGCATCTTTTATTACGTGATTATTAGTCACGATGTAACCGTCTTCAGAAATTATGACACCAGAACCAGTTCCAACTTGTTCTTGTTGTTGCTGTCCGCCATAGCCGTAGAAAAATTCAAGCATCGGATTGCTTACGGTCCTTCTAGAAACATTTTTAACGTGAACAACAGTGTGGATAGTTTTGTCGGCCGCTTCGGTAAAATCAACCGTTTCAGCTCCTAAACCAACATTCTTCCCAAATGAATTCGGGGCAAGAGTAACAACAGAATTTCCTTTTCCAAATAAAGAATTACTTTCAAAAAGCAATTTGTAAGCACCAAGAGTAGTAGCGCCGCTAAGCAGTGAAACTAAAAATAAGGTTGAAAATCTTTTCATATTACAATTATGTTTTAAGTTTTTTAGGTGTATGCTTTTTAACATTTACAACGTAAAATTATGCCAAAAAATTATTCGAAAAAATGGTTTAACGCTCTTTAACAATGATTAACATTTCATTAATTAATAGTTCGTACTTTTGTATTTCTAACAACTAAAAAATGCAGATAGAATTTTATAAATACCAAGGTACAGGAAACGATTTTGTAATGATTGATAACCGTTCAGATTTCTTTCCTAAAGAGGATGTTAAACTTGTTGAACGCCTGTGTGACAGACGTTTCGGAATTGGAGCTGATGGATTAATCTTGCTTGAAAATGATGACGAAACAGATTTTAGAATGGTGTATTACAACTCAGACGGAAACCAAAGTTCGATGTGCGGAAATGGCGGACGCTGTTTGGTTGCCTTCGCAAATCAGTTGGGGGTGATTAATGACAAAACGACATTTATAGCGACAGACGGTCTGCATCATGCATCTGTGGGCACCGATTCAATTGTTTCTTTGCAAATGATTGATGTTGATGAAATACAGAAAAAAGAATCTTATACTTTTTTAAATACAGGCTCTCCTCATCACGTTCAGATTGTGGATGATCTTGAACATTATAATGTGAAAGAAAATGGAGCCGCAATTCGATATGGGGAATTGTATGGCGAAAAGGGAAGCAATGTCAATTTTGTCAAAAAAGTGGATGATAGTACTTTTTCATTAAGAACGTACGAAAGAGGAGTAGAAGATGAAACCTTGGCTTGCGGCACAGGAGCGACCGCTGTAGCTATCGCTATGAATGCTATTGGAGAAACGGATAAGACTTCGATCAATTTAAATGTTGAAGGAGGAAAACTTGTTGTATCTTTTGATAAATTAGGAGAAAATTTTACAAACGTGTTTCTAACTGGACCAGCAAAATTCGTTTTCAAAGGAACGGTCGAAATCTAATTCTACATTGAGTTTTGAAAAAAATCTTTTTTATTTTAATACTTTTTTTCATTAGTCTAAGCAGTCAAGCCTGCTTGAACGGAGAAAAATATGTGATGAAAAATGGGCATTACCTTTATTTAGATTATGCAGATAAGTTGCCCTTTGGTCATAATTTTATTATTGGTAAATATGCGAGCCGTTACAAATTTGAGTTGGATAGTCTTTATCGAAAAACAAAAGATTTAGATTATTTGTCTGATAAAGGTTATATTTTAATTCTAGAACAAAAGTATGATGAAGCTTTAAAACTATACCTAGAGATTGAAAAGTTAAAACCTAACAGATATTCTACGGCTTCAAATGTGGGAACATTGTATGAATTGATGGGGAATAATGAAGAAGCCTTAAAATGGATTAATAAATCGATTGCCATTAACCCGAAATCACATAATGGCTCTGAATGGCTGCATTCGAGAATTTTAGAAGCAAAAATTAATGGAAAAGACTTTTACAGTACGCAGTTTCTGTTGGGCACTGACTTTGGAAATGAAGTTAAGCCTGTTTATAAAATGGATACAATCGCGTTAAATAAATTAGATAAATCGCTGTATTATCAATTAAATGAAAGAATATCTTTTATTCAACCAAAAGATAGTATAATAGCTGTTTTATTGTTTGAGTTAGGAAACATAAAAATTATTAAAGGAGAGTTTCATACGGCAAAAGAAATATTTACAAAAGCAAAAGAATATGGTTTTAGCAGCAAAATTTTTGAAAAAAGATTAACTTATGTCAATCATGTATTAACTCCCAAATTGGCTCAAAAAAATAAGAAAGAGGTAGTAAATCCAGATTTTGATTATGTCAGAACTTTACTGTCAGTAATTTTAGTTGTCATATCACTTAGTCTTTTATATTTGCTTTTTCGTTCTAAGAACAACACGCCACAATCTAAAACAAGAGAATGATAACACTCAAAGGTGAAAATATTTATCTACGCGCACTCGAACCTCAGGATTTGGAGTTTGTTTATGAAATGGAGAATGATCAAAGTATTTGGGAAGTTAGCAATACCAATACGCCATATAGCCGTTATCTGATTCGACAGTATCTTGAGAATGCACAACAGGATATTTACGAAGCCAAACAATTACGTCTGGCAATCTGTCAGGACGAAGATTTTCCCGCAATCGGATTAATAGACTTATTTGATTTTGACCCTAAAAATAATAGGGCTGGAGTTGGTATTGTGATTCATAAAAATGAAAATAGAGGTCAAAATATTGGTTCTGAGGCTTTAGAGCTTTTAATTAAGTATTCTTTTTTCAATTTAAATCTTCATCAGCTTTATGCAAATATTAGTACAAATAATGAAGCTAGTATAGCTCTTTTTACTAAATTTGGTTTCAATAAAATTGGAATAAAAAAGGATTGGATATTGCTTGAGAACCACTATCACGACGAAGCAATTTTTCAATTGATTAATAAACAAATTTAAACTTTAAGCTTTGAGTCTAAAAAAAATTATCACGATAAGTGCCGTAGCCATAATTTCTGTCTTATTGATTTATGGATTTATTTTAATCAGCAGAATATTTGGTGCAAATACCAAATTTGAAGAAAAAGAACTCTATGTATATGTACCAACTGGCGCTACTTATACTGATGTAAAGAAAATATTAGAACCCTACGTAAAGAATTTTGACAATTTTGAGTTAGTGGCTGAAAAAAGAAGCTATCCAGAAAATGTAAAATCGGGACGTTTTCTTTTAAAGAAAGATATGAACAACATCGATTTGGTTCGAGCGATGCGTTCTAATATTCCAGTAAAATTGGTTTTTAATAATCAGGAGCGTCTTGAGAATTTTGCAGGAAGAATTGGTGCCGAAATCGAAGCTGACAGTATATCGTTATTAAAAGCAATCAAAGACCCCGCTTTTTTGGCCGAAAACGGATTTAATGAGGAAAATGTTTTTGCAATGTTTATTCCCAATACCTATGAAATCTATTGGAATACTTCTGCAGAGAAATTCCGTGATAAAATGATTAAAGAATATCATAATTTCTGGACAGAGGAGCGAATTGCAAAAGCAAAAGCACAAGGCCTAACTCCGGTTCAGGCAACTATTTTGGCTTCAATTGTTCATAAAGAGTCAGTTAAGAAAGATGAAAGACCACGTATTGCTGGTGTATATTTAAACCGTTTACGTTTAGAAATGCCCTTGCAAGCAGATCCAACAGTAATTTACGCTCTAAAATTAAGAGATAATAATTTTGAACAGGTTATAAAAAGAGTTTTTTATAATGATCTTGTAATGAGATCTCCTTACAACACTTACGTGAATAAAGGACTTCCGCCAGGACCAATTGCTATGCCTGATATTACAGCTCTTGAAGCAGTTATAAATCCAGAGAAAAACGATTTTATCTACTTCTGTGCAAGTGTAGAAAGATTCGGCTATCATGAATTTGCCTCGACATTGGCGGAACATAATGTAAATGCAAAAAAATATTCGGACTGGATTGCTAGTCAGGGTGTGACGAGATAACTGTGATAATGCTAAAAACGATTAGGAAACCGAAGTAAAATGTACTTCGGTTTTTTATTGTCCTTTCTTTAAAAAAAGTCAAGAAAATTAGAAAATTATCAAATTACTATTTTGCGTAATTTTTGATTTAGCTTAATAAAAAAATAAACATTTTTTAATGGTAAATTTTATAAAATTGAAAAAGAGCTTTTTCAAAATTTGCATAAAAACAGCTTTTCTATTGTAGGTTATTTCTTTCTTTTTAATGAGATTTCCTTAAAATTTATATAAAATTCGATTTTTTTTGCGACCAATTTTCAATTTTCGAAGCTAAAAAATTTGGTTTAAAATCTTTTCGAATCCATTACTATAACTGGGATTAAAGCGATTTTTGATTTTGTCTAAAAAATGCTAAAACACTGATTTTAAGTATATTTTAAAAATGCCTTATCTTTGCAGCGTAGAAATTTCAAGAGGGTGACAGCGTCTTGAAGAAAAACAATTTATGATAAAGAAATGGTATTTTTACGCGAGTTTAGTCGTTATTATTACATTTTTAAGTTTGGGATTTATTCCCTCTGATTATGAAACCAAACCATGGTTTCTTACTGAAAAAACTGATGGATCTGAATATATTTTTCCATCAAAAGAAAAGGATGATTATCCTAACACCAATGTCCCATATACAGGAAATCATCTTATAGGTTTTAAAGAAGCAGTGGCTTTTAAAGAATCTCAGGGAAAATACAGATTAGTAAATTCTTTGGGGTACATGGGAAAATATCAATTTGGTTCTAAAGCTTTGAGAGCAATCGGAATCAAAGATGACAAAGCCTTTTTAAAAGACCCAGCTTTACAAGAAAAAGCTTTCATGGCTTTATTAGCTAAAAACAAATGGATTTTACGCAATGAAATCGAAAGGTATGAAGGCAAAATTATCAGCGGTGTAGAAATCACCGAATCCGGAATTTTAGCGGCAGCTCATTTAGGAGGTGCGGGTTCTGTAAAGAACTTCTTTAAGAACAAAGGAAGCAGACATTTTAGAGATGCTTTCGGAACTTCATTAAAGAGCTATATGAGAGATTTTGCAGGTTATGATCTGTCTTTTATAGAAGCAGATAATAACGCAACGGTAAACGACTAAAACGCAAAAAAGAAAATCCCGCTCTCGGGATTTTCTTTTTTTAATCAATTAACGCTTCAAGAATTTTAATGGCAGCTTCACTGATTTTGGTTCCAGGACCAAAAACGGCTGCGGCACCGGCGTCAAAAAGAAATTGATAGTCCTGTGACGGAATAACGCCTCCGACAATTACCATAATATCTTCACGACCATGTTTTTTTAATTCTTCTATAACCTGCGGTACTAATGTTTTATGACCTGCAGCCAAAGAAGAAACTCCAAGAATATGAACGTCGTTTTCTACGGCTTGCTTTGCAGCTTCAGCAGGAGTTTGAAAAAGAGGTCCGATATCTACATCAAAACCAACATCTGCATAACCTGTTGCGACTACTTTGGCGCCTCGATCGTGGCCGTCCTGTCCCATTTTGGCAATCATAATTCGAGGACGTCTTCCTTCTTGTTTGGCAAAAACATCTGCTAATTTTTTTGCTTTTTCAAAATACTCGTCGTTTTTTATTGCTGCACTATACACACCGCTAAAGGATTTAATTTGTGCTTTAAATCGGCCGAAAACACTTTCAAGAGCATTGCTTATTTCTCCTAAAGTTGCTCTGTTCCTTGCTGCGTCGATTGCAATCTCTAATAGATTGCCTTCTCCCGTTTTTGCACAATGAATTAATTTATCTAGTGAACTGTTTACCTTTTCTGAATTTCTTTTTTCTTTAATTTTGTTCAGACGCTCGATTTGCTGTCTGCGAACCAATTGATTATCTACATCAAGTATATGCAAAGGATCTTCTTTCTCTAAGCGGAATTTATTTACTCCTACAATAATATCCTGTCCGCTGTCTATACGTGCCTGTTTTCGTGCGGCAGCTTCCTCAATTCTAAGTTTCGGAATTCCAGCTTCAATTGCCTTGGTCATTCCTCCCAGTTCTTCTACTTCCTCAATTAGTTTCCACGTTTTCTCAGCTATATCATTCGTTAGGCTTTCAAGATAATAACTTCCCGCCCAAGGATCTACTGTTTTGGTTATTTTGGTTTCTTCCTGAAGAAAGATTTGTGTATTTCGGGCTATTCGTGCTGAAAAGTCTGTAGGAAGCGCAATAGCTTCATCTAATGCATTGGTATGTAGAGATTGCGTACCTCCAAAAGCCGCAGCGGCAGCTTCTATGCAGGTTCTGGCTACATTATTAAAAGGATCTTGTTCGGTTAAGCTCCAGCCACTGGTTTGGCAGTGGGTTCGTAGTGCTAAAGATTTATCGCTTTTCGGCTTAAATTGCTGTAATAATTTAGCCCAAATCATTCGTCCAGCTCTCATTTTAGCAATTTCCATAAAATGATTCATTCCGATTGCCCAAAAGAATGAAAGGCGTGGAGCAAATTCGTCAATGGTCATTCCGGTTGATAATCCCGTTCTAATATATTCTAAACCGTCAGCTAAAGTGTAGGCCAATTCAATATCTGCTGTTGCTCCCGCTTCCTGCATATGATAACCAGAAATAGAAATAGAATTGAACTTTGGCATTTTTTTGCTCGTAAATTCAAAAATATCTGCAATTATTTTCATCGAAGGAGCTGGCGGATAGATATACGTATTTCTAACCATAAACTCCTTCAGAATGTCGTTTTGGATTGTTCCCGCCAATTTTTCTGGAGAAACTCCTTGTTCTTCTGCAGCAACAATATAAAAAGCCATAATCGGCAGCACAGCACCGTTCATGGTCATTGATACAGACATTTCATCAAGCGGAATCTGATCGAAAAGTATTTTCATATCTTCAACAGAATCGATTGCAACTCCAGCTTTTCCAACATCTCCAAGAACTCTCTCGTGATCAGAATCGTAACCGCGGTGTGTGGGCAAATCAAAAGCAATCGAAAGCCCTTTTTGACCCGCAGCTAAGTTTCTTTTATAGAAGGCATTACTTTCTTCTGCAGTCGAAAATCCGGCATATTGGCGAATGGTCCACGGGCGTCTTACATACATAGTAGCGTATGGTCCGCGTAAATTTGGTGCAAAACCAGCTCCGAAATCTAGAAATTCTAACTCTTCGATATCTTTCTCTGAATAGTTTTTTTTGATTTCGATTCCTTCGGCTGTGGTGAAGTTTTCAGTTACAGGTTCAGAGTTATGCGTCAGTTTATCTAACGTTTCACTTTTTACATTTAACTTTATATGTTTAAGGTCTTTTCTCAATTGTAAATATTGTTATTTAAATACATTTAAATCTCTTTCAATTTCTTTTAAAAATTCATCGTTGCTAGAGACATTATTTGGGTTTTTTAAATAATCTTCTGTTCGTTTTCTAACTTCAGCAATTTGACATTTAGGAATTTTGTATTCAGTTTTAGTTATTGAATCGTTTTGATTTTTTAAGTCTTTCATAATACGCTAAATTTATGTTCAATAACTCGCTTCTGATTCTATTCTTGTTCCAATCGTTCTTGCTCCATTTTCTCTGCCAATCTTTTCTCAATAATTGGAGTAATTAATGTTTTTCTTGGTTTGATTTTTACGAAAGGAAACAATTCTAAATCATTTTTCATTCGGTCTTCTTTGTTTGGATATTTATTCGTGCCAACCAAAATTTCTTTTTTAGAATCAAACAATTCCTGTTCTTTAGTGGCACTTTCCTGAATTTTCTTTTTGATAGTACCATCGTTTAAAAGTTTCAAGAAACCTCCTTCAGCTTCTATATCTTTAAATAAAGCGAGACTTTTTTCAGCCAGTTGCATTGTTAGGCTTTCGATATAATAACTTCCATCGGCTGGATTGTTTACTTTATCAAAATAGCTTTCGTGTTTTAAGATTAAAAGCTGATTTCTGGCGATTCGATCTCCAAATTCATTGTCTTTATGGTACAATGAGTCGTAGGGCAGATTGGCAATTGCATCAGCTCCTCCTAAAATTGCAGACATGCATTCGGTTGTAGTTCGAAGCATGTTGACGTTATAATCGTAAATTGTTTTATTGCGTTTGGTTGGTGTAACCAAAAAATGACATTTGATATTGGAATTATATTCTCCAGCAATCAAATCAAACAACATTCTAAGCGCGCGAAGTTTTGCAATTTCAAAGAAATAATTGCTTCCAACCGAAATCTGAAAAACTATAGATTTTGTTTGATTAGCAAAACGATTCAAATATTCGTTTGCGTGAGCTAAACTATACGCAATCTGCTGCGTGATATTTGCCCCTGCATTTTGATATAAGCCAGAATCAATACTTAATAAGGAAAGATTTGGAGCTTCTGTTGAAATTTTTTCTAATGTTTCGAAATTATTTTTATCAGAAGTCAGAAACCAGTTGCCTTGTCTCGCTAATTGCCCGATTGGATCTAGATTACAATAAAATATCGCCTTTTTTGTAACAGATATTTGGTTTAATCTTTTTACGAAATCGATTGAGAGAAAACTTAAATTGAAGTAAACGATTTTGTTTTCCAAAGGAAGATTTTCCAATAGTTTAGCTACATCTGCATTTTCGTTTTGAATCGTAAAACGTAAGCTTTCGGCACCTCTTTCAAGGGTGTTGTTTGCTCTTCGAATCGATTTTTCGATATCGTGAACAAAGATATTCTGGCAGATTTTAAAATCAGATGCCTGAGTTTTTACATGTGCTTTTTTAGAAAATTCGTCGCCGTGATAAAATGGTTTTACCTGAATATCTTCGGGAGAATTCCAAATCACGGTTTGATTGTAGTCGGCTCCATCCAATTCAAACTGAATTTTTTGTTTCCATTGTTTGGATGAAATCGGATTAAAATCGTCGAATAGGTTAGTGGCCATTGGTTGTTTTTTCTATGTTATTCTTCTTGAATAGTGTCTCCTTCAAATTGAATGATGTAAATATCTTCGCTGTCTTTTTTCATAAAGTACTTTTCGCGTGCATATTTCTCAATCTGTTCCGGATTTTTGAGCTGCTTTATCTGCTCTTGATCCTTCTTTATTTCTTCCTGATAATAGGTTTTATTATCCTCAAGTTCATGTATTTGTTCATCTAAGAAACGATGATCAAAATAGGAATAATTGTCTAAAAACAACATCCAAACAATAAAAAATAGCAGAACCCAAACGTATTTGTTGCCTAGGTATTTGAACCATTTTTTGTCTTTGTATGGATTTTTAAATTTCATTTTAAACGAATATTTCTTTTGAATATGATTGGTCTTTTCTAGCTCCGATAGTAGTGAAAATCCTTTTGTGTCTCGTTTGTTTAAAGAAGACACAAAAGATTACTTCACTTAATTTATATTTCAAGCGGAGTTCAATGAACTTCGTTTGAAACGAATATCGGGAAATAGCTCCTAATTTCTATGGTTTAAATTTACAATAAAAATTATGAAATTCTCTGATTAATTACGGCACGAACCACATCAATTGCTACGGTATTGTATTTGTCGTTCGGGATAATGATGTCTGCAAAAGCTTTAGATGGTTCGATAAATTGCTCATGCATAGGTTTTAAAGTCGTTTGGTAACGGTTTAAAACCTCGTCGATATCGCGTCCTCTTTCTGAAATATCTCTTTTTAAACGACGAATTAATCTTTCATCAGAATCGGCGTGAACGAAAATTTTAATGTCGAACATATCACGTAGTTCCGGATTGGTCAGAATTAAAATTCCTTCTACAATCATTACTTTTCTTGGATGTGTTGAAACAGTGTCATCAGTTCTGTTGTGCTGAATAAAAGAATAAACAGGCTGATCAATTGTTTCACCAGCTTTAAGCGCTTTTAAATGTTTTACCAATAATTCAAAATCAATAGCGCGTGGATGATCAAAGTTGATTAATGCTCTTTCGTCAAAAGACAAATTGGTAGTTTCTTTATAATATGAATCTTGAGAAATGACTCCCACTTCAGTATGTGGTAATTCGTTCATGATTTGGTGCACTACCGTTGTTTTTCCACTTCCTGTTCCCCCAGCGATTCCTATAATGAGCATAAATTTGATGTTATAATTTGTTTCGCAAAAATAATAATTTAACTGAATTGCTAAACACATAATATAATTTAACCATATAAGTAATGTAAGTAAATTTAAGCTGTAAGATGTCTAAACAAAATGTCGCTTAATTGAACTTATATTACTTATATGGTGAAAAAACAAAAAAATCCCGAAAGTAAACCTTCGGGATTTCGTGCAATCAGTATAGTTTTAAAAAATATTCTGAATTTAGTAAGCACTTGTAATTATTTATTCTTTTTTGCTTTAATCATCATTTCAAGCTGATCCCAAAGTTCTTCCGGAATTGCTTCTAACAAATTGAATTGTCCGGCGCCTTTTAGCCATTCGCCTCCATCAATTGTGATTACTTCTCCGTTGACATAAGCTGAAAAATCTGAAACCAGATAAGCGGCTAAATTGGCTAATTCCTGATGGTCTCCAACTCTTTTTAATGGCACTTTTTTGGCCATATCAAATTTTTCAGAAAGATCTCCAGGCAATAATCTGTCCCAGGCTCCTTTTGTAGGGAATGGTCCCGGAGCAATGGCATTAGAACGGATTCCGTATTTTGCCCATTCGACTGCAAGACTTCTTGTCATCGCCAAAACGCCCGCTTTTGCTGTGGCACTCGGAACAACATACGCCGATCCTGTCCAAGCATAGGTAGTCACTATGTTCAAAATCGTTGCCGAAGTTTGTTTGGTGTCGATCCAGTGTTTTCCAAAAGCTAGTGTACAGTTTTTAGAACCTTTCAATACAATATCTATAACAGTATCAAATGCATTTGCAGATAGTCTTTCTGTTGGTGAAATAAAATTTCCAGCCGCATTGTTTAAAAGAACATCTACTTTTCCGAAAACTTTTAATGTTTCTTCAAGCATTTTTTCTACTTCTTCATAATGACGAACATCACATTGTAGTGGCAAACATTTGCCTCCAGTCTGGCTTTCCAGTTCGGCAGCTGTAGTTTTTAACTTCTCTAAATCTCTAGAAGTTATCGCTACCTGCGCTCCTAATTCAAGAAAATATTTGGTCATGGCTTTTCCTAAACCACTTCCGCCGCCTGTAACGACAATGACTTTGCCTTTTAAAGCATCGTCACGTAACATTTTGTCTGTGTAGCTCATACTTTTTCTTTTTACAATATTAGTCAAATAAAATAGGATGCATGCATAATAATGTTATAAAATTTTAATAAACTTTATATTTGACATAATTTTTTTGATGCAGACTCTAATGTGAAGTTGTCTTTGGCGAAACAAAAGCGTATTAATTTCTGGTCTTTATGATCCGAATAAAAAGTAGAAATCGGAATTGCAGCAACGCCATGATTGATAATTAAGTTTTTGCAGAAAGTCACATCATCTTCGTCTGAAATGTTTGCGTACGAAGCAACCTGAAAATAAGTTCCTTCGCAGGGCTTCAGTTCAAATCGACTGTTTCGAAGCAATTTTTGAAAATAATCTCTTTTTTCCTGATAGAATTTCCCCAGCAGATTTACGTCTACAACATCCAAATATTCGCTGATGGCAAACTGAGAAATACTATTTACGCTGAAAACCAAAAATTGATGCACTTTTTTGATTTCTTTCATTAAATATTCAGGTGCAATCGTATAGCCTATTTTCCAACCTGTGATATGAAATGATTTTCCGAAAGAAGAAACCATGACACAACGGTCTAAAAGAAAATCTTTGGTGTGGGTTGAGATATGTTTTTCTTCGAATGTGATGTATTCGTAAACTTCATCAGACAAAACGATGATTTCTGGATATTTGGAAAGGATTTTTTCTAATTCGAGAAAATCGGCTTCGTTTAAAATTTTTCCCGTCGGATTATGCGGATTATTGATAATCATCATTCTGGTTTTAGCAGAACACGCTTTTTCAATCCTCTCCCAATTTGGCGTATAATCATCGTTTAAGGCAACTCGAACAGGTTTTGCTTTGCATAATAAAACAGGAGATTCGTACGAATCGTAACTAGGATCGAGAATAATGACTTCGTCATTTTCTTTTACTAAAGCCAGAATCGTAGTAAAAATTCCCTGTGTCGCACCCGCTGTAACCAAAAGCTCAATATCTGGATTGATTGTTCTATTATAGGAACTCTGAGTCAGTTTGGCAATTTTGTTCATCAACGGCGGATAACCTGCCATTGGCGTATATTGGTGAACGTTTTCTTTTGCTAATCTCGCAACAATATCGGTTAATCTTTCATCAACAGGAAAATTTGGAAATCCTTGCGAAAGATTTATAGCATTATATTCGGCCGCCATTTTAGACATTACCGTAAAAATGCTTGTGGTTACGTTTGGGAGTTTACTCATAAATAAGGAATTAATGGAAAAAGCTATCATGGCCTTATTGCTTTACAGGAAATACAATAGAATACATTGTTCTAACTATTTTATTATTCATTTTTCCGGGTTTCCATCTTGGAGATAATTTCAAAACTCTTATTAGTTCTTCTCCTGTCCCATGTCCAATATCATAGAGAATATTTATATTACTTAATGAGCCATCTCTTTCAATAATAAAAGTAGCATATAACTTACCTTGAATTGTTGGTTTTTTGTTAGGCTTTTTGTAGTTATCATCTAAAAAATGATTGAACTTAACTCTGCCGCCTGGAAATTCAGGTTTAATTTCTATATCTATAGGAATATAAATTGCATTCTCTTGAAGAATTACCTTTCCGTTTTTATCTTTTTGAAGATCAGTTATTCTGGTGATTTTTTGAGAAAATATGGTTTGAGTTAAACTAATTAAAATCAAAATTAAAACCTTTTTCATAGGCAATGTATTTTTAAGATTAATTACATTTTATGAATAATAAAAATCGCAGGACGTTTATCAATATCAATTTTTAATTTTTTCCAATCCGCAACTTTCATGGTTTTAATGAATTCTGTTGGTAGCGTAATATCTGCAGCGATACACAAATGTGTTGCGGGACTTAAAATCTGTAAAAGATCTTCAATCAGTTTATTGTTTCTATAAGGTGTTTCAATGAATAACTGCGATTGATTTTTATCATAAGATAATTTTTCAAAATGACGAATAGCCGATTTTTTCTCGTCTTTATCAATTGGTAAATATCCGTTAAACGTAAAACTCTGACCGTTCATGCCAGAAGCCATCATCGCCAATAGGATAGAGGAAGGGCCAACTAAAGGCACAACCTGAATTCCTTTTTCGTGCGCCAGTTTTACAATGACAGCACCGGGATCGGCAACGCCCGGACAACCAGCTTCACTCATTAAACCCATATTTTTCCCTTCTAATAAAGGTTTTATGAAATCTAAATGTTCGCTCGTTTCGGTGCGTTTATTAAGAGTAAAAAGCACCAATTCAGATTGTTTTTTTTCTGGATAAACCGCTTTGATTGATTTTCTGGCAGTTTTGTCGTTTTCAACAATATAATGGTCGATAACTTCTATCGTTCTTCTAACAGTTTGAGGTAAAACATCCATCGGATCGCTTTCGCCCATTGTGGTTGGAATTAAATATAGTTTTCCGAAAGATTTCATAATGTGTTTGTTTAAAATTAAAAAATTCAATTATCTCTTTTTAAGAAACAATTGAATTGAATTAAGAGTGTTTTTTTAGAAGCTGGTCTGCAATTAAATCCGTTACTTCGTCCAACATTTGATATACGTTGTCGAAGCCATTTGCGGCACCATAGTAGGGGTCTGGAACATCGACATTTTCGTCTGGAAACAAATCGTTTAAAATCAGGCGAACTTTGTTTTTATGTTCAGGAGTTTTGGCTAGATGAATGACATCGCGAAAATTAGAATTGTCCATTACATAGATATAATCGAATTCTTCAAAATCTGATGTTGTGATTTGTCTGCCTTTTTGTGCGCTAATATTGATTCCGTTTTTTCGGGCAACCTCTATAGATCGTTTGTCAGGACAATGTCCGACATGCCAAGAGCCTGTTCCTGCAGAATCGACAAAAAAATTATCATGCGGAAGTTTTGAAGCCAGAAGCCCTTCTGCTAAAGGAGATCGGCAGATATTTCCTAAACAAACCATTAAGATTTTTACAGGCATGGCGCGTATTAAAGCGTTAGTTTTTTGTTGATGTCTTCGACAAACTTTTTGAATTGTTTGTCTGTAGAAACTAGATTGTCTACCGTTTTACAAGCGTGCAGGACAGTGGCGTGATCGCGGTCTCCAATTTGTGAGCCAATATTGGCTAAAGAAGCTTTGGTGAATTTTTTAGCAAAAAACATTGCTAATTGTCTTGCTTGTACAACGTGCCTCTTTCTTGTTTTAGATTGAAGCGTTTCAATATCTAATTGGAAATAATCTGAAACGATTTTTTGGATATAATCTATAGAGATTTCTCTCTTTACATTTTTAACAAATTTCTCTACAACGCTTTTTGCTAATTCAATCGTAACTTCTTTTTTGTTGAAAGAAGATTGAGCAATTAACGAAATAATAGCTCCTTCAAGTTCTCTTACGTTTGTCTTGATGTTGCGGGCAACGTATTCTAAAATATCTTCAGGCATTTCTACACCATCTCGGTATAAAATGTTTTTTAAGATTGAGATACGAGTTTCATAATCAGGTTGATGCAATTCTGCAGACAATCCCCATTTAAAACGAGACAATAATCTTTGTTCGATGTCCTGCATGTCAACAGGAGCTTTGTCTGAAGTCAAGATTACTTGTTTTCCGTTTTGATGCAAATAGTTGAAAATATGGAAGAAAACGTCTTGTGTTCCTGATTTTCCAGATAAAAACTGAACGTCGTCAATAATTAAGACATCGATTAGCTGATAAAAATGAATAAAGTCATTACGATTATTCTTTTTTACAGAATCAATGTATTGTTGTGTGAAAATCTCAGCAGAAATATACAAAACCGTTTTTTCAGGATATTTGTCTTTTACTTCTACACCTATAGCATGTGCTAAGTGTGTTTTTCCTAAACCAACTCCACCAAAAATCAATAACGGATTAAATGAAGTTCCTCCTGGTTTATTGGCAACAGCCATACCCGCAGAACGAGCTAAACGGTTAGAGTCTCCTTCCAAGAAATTATCAAAACTGTAGTTTGGATTTAACTGTGACTCAATTTTTAAATTTCTGATTCCAGGAATTACAAACGGATTTTTGAGTTCAGGATTTAAGTTTTTAAACGGAGCGTCAACCTCTTGCGGTTTCATCGGCACTCTGTTGGCACTTGGCAGCTGCTCGGTAAACGGCTGTTTATTGCCATAAGTGTTCTCCATTTTAATTTTATAGAGTAACTTTGCGTTTTTTCCCAGTTCTTTGGTAAGCGCAACTTTTAACAATTTTACGTAGTGTTCTTCTAGCCACTCGTAGAAAAATTTACTTGGCACCTGAATGTATAATGCGTTGTCGGTTAGCTCAACTGATTTGATTGGCTCAAACCAAGTTTTATATGCTTGGTCTTGAATATTATCCTTTATAAAGGACAAACAGTTTTCCCATACCGATTGAGCAGTTTTAGTCATAGATTCCTATAAATTTTTTATTATTGTTATAAAGATTCTCCTAATAAATAAGGAGCAATTTTATTCCGTATTTCGGGATAACAAATATGTGAACAAATTTCTGTAAAAAAAAATATTTTGACATCTAATTTTATAAAAAAAAGTCGTAAAAGGGCTTTTTAAATTCGAAATTTTTTAATATTTTATCAATGAAAAATCACCAGACTCAAGTACGAGTTCGTTACTCTGAAACCGACCAAATGGGAGTAGTTTATCACGGAAATTATGTGCCTTATTTTGAAATCGGACGCGTGGAATGGCTTAGAAATAAAGGGGTTTCGTATAAAAGCATGGAAGAAAGTGGCATTGGGCTCCCAATTGTGAATATGAATATCAATTATAAAAAATCTGCAAAATATGATGAACTTTTAACAATTCATACCAACTTCAAAAGTCACTCTTCTGTCAAGATCGAATTTGATTGCGAAATTTACAACGAGGCAAATGAGTTATTAACAACTGCGTCATTTATTTTGGTATTTGTAGCCTTAAAAACGGGTCGTCCGACAGCTCCTCCAGAATACATTTTAGAGATTTTTAAATCGCTGGAATAAATGTTAAAATTAAATGCAAATTTGCATCAATTTATAGCGTTTTAATGTCAATTTCAAACATTAAATCGAAAATGCTGAATACCATTTCAGCATTTTTTTTTCGCGTTTTTAGCACTATTTTTCCAATTGGCAAACCGGAATTTTCATCAATTTCCATTTCTTGAGAAACAATTTCGAGTTTTTTTTCTTTGATTACCCGCATTACTTTATTCATGTTTATGTAATCAAAAGAAATTAAAAATGCTACATCTATAGTTTTTTCTACAATTTCGCAAACTTGCAAAGTCTGCTGCGCAGTTGTTCTATAGGCCGTTATCAAACCGCCAACTCCTAATTTTACTCCTCCAAAAATTCGAACCACTACTACTATAACGTTGGTTACGCCAAAAGATTGTATCTGACCGTAAATTGGTGCTCCGGCTGTATTGCTGGGCTCTCCGTCATCGTTTGCGCGATAGGAAATCTTTTTTCCAGTTCCGATTTGATAGGCATAACAATAATGAACAGCGTGCGGATGCTGTTTTTTAAGTTCTTCTATAATAGGTTTTACTTCGTCTTCATGATTTATCGGAAAGGCATAGCCGAAAAATTTACTGCCTTTTTCTTTAAACAGTATTTCTTCAGATGTATTTGCAATAGTTTGATAAGTATCGTTGATTTCCAAATGTTAAGCTTTAAGTTTTTTAGCCACGAATCACACCAATTTCCTCGAATTTTAGTTTTAATTTTTTAAACCAATTCAATTAGTGGAAATTTGTGTATTTAGTGGCAACATACTTTTGAATCCTTTTAATTGGTATAATCTGTGGCTAAAATATTTTTATAATAATCCTTTGCTGCATAAATCTACAACATCTTCTTTGCCAACTTGCAAATTCCAAACTTTAATTCCTAAAGCGGCAGCGCTGTCTGTGTTTTCTGTTTTGTCATCAATAAACAAAGTGTTTTCTGCAACTAGATTGTTTTCTGTCAAAACAAATTTGTAAATTTCTGGATCGGGTTTTCTCATTCCGATGTCAAAAGAAAAGTATACTTTCTCAAAACAGTCGTAGAAATCTTTGTAAAAAGACACACCGCTTTTCTCTTCAAATGTATTAATATGTATAGAATCGGTATTGCTCAATAAAAACAGACGATATTTTTTTGAAAGTTCCTGCAGGAATTCTAAGCGATAAAATGGAAAGTCTGCCAACACGGCATTCCATGCCTTTAAAATTTCTTCTTTTGAGGCGTTTGGCAATTTTTTCTGAAATCCTGCAATGAAATCATCTGGCGTAATGGCTCCAACCTCAAAAGAAAAATTTAATTGATCAAAGTCTTCATTCCACTCTGTCATTCCTAATTTTTTTAGACCAGAAATAGTGGCAGGTTTGTCTAAATTGATGAAAATGTCTCCGAAATCAAAAATTATCGCATTAATCATGATTTTTAATCTGTATTAGTTCGTCGGTTAAAATAGTGGTTTTTGTGCTGTTTTTTTTTGAAATAATGGGGGCTTTTGTTCCTTGCTGAAAACTTGTTTTTCCGATAAAAATTCGTGCTTCGTCCCAAAAATTTTCGTCTATAAAACTTTGTAAAGTTTGTCTTCCGCCTTCAATTATAATGGATTGAATTTGATTTTGATACAAAATGTCCAAGATTTGCGGAATGATTTTTTGCTCAAAATCAATAACTTCGAATTTGGTGTTTTCAGTATCCGATTTTATTTTTTTGTTTGAAAATAGGATTGTTTTTTCGGTGTCGTCCAAAATAAAACTGTTTTCTGCAATTCTATTATTTTGGTCTATAATTACTCTTACAGGATTACTGCCGCTCCAATCTCGTGCATTTAATTTCGGATTGTCGTCAACGACAGTTTGGGTTCCAACTAGTATTGCTTGTTCTTCGGTCCTCCATTTATGAACTAATTGTCTTGAGAACTGATTGGTAATCCAAATTGGTTTTCGTGCTTGGTCTAAAACTTTTTCAGGAGACAAAAAACCGTCTTGACTTTCTGCCCATTTTAAAATGATGTAGGGGCGTTTTTTTTGGTGAAAAGTAAAAAAACGTTTGTTGAGTTCGTTGCATTCGTCTTCTAAAACTCCAACAGTTACATTTTTGCCGGCTTCAATCAATTTCAAAATACCTTTTCCGGCAACTTTTTCATTTGGATCAACAGTTCCGACAACTACATTCGGAATTTCATTGGCAATAATCAAATCACAGCAAGGAGGCGTTTTGCCGAAATGGCTGCAAGGTTCCAAACTTACATAAATCGTAGCTTTTTTCAGCAGCGATTTGTCCTTGACAGAATTTACGGCATTGACTTCAGCATGGGGTTCTCCGGCTTTTTTGTGCCAGCCTTCGCCGATAATTCGGTCTTCATAGACAATAACGCTACCGACCATTGGGTTCGGATAAGTAGTTCCTAAACCATTTTTGGCCAGCTCGATACAGCGTTTGATATATTTTTCGTTTTTATTCACGATGCAAAAATAAGTTATAAACCCGTTTGGTGAAATTATTTTTTCAATTCTATCAAATCAGCTTAGATAAATCTGCTTTAATCTATTTGAATCTGTGTGAAAAATTTATAAGCAAATTATTTCACGCTCCCGATAGCTATCGGGGTTAAAGGATTTTAGCAGATCAAAATAGATTTTATTTTTGAATGAAGCCATTTTATTCTATTTCACCCAACGGATAGTTTATAATTTAAAATTTTTATCTACCCATATCGCTTAAGTTGTAAAACATTCTTAATAGTTATGAAACTTACCGAAAAGTATTTTTATTTTTGTATAGATAGAGACGAAATAAGAAAAATGGAAAACTGCACTATCAGGAAAATAGAAAAAAAAGACAATGAAGCTGTAGCTCAATTGATAAGGTCGGTTTTTGATGAAATGGGAATTCCAAAAGTGGGTACAGCTTACGAAGATCCGTACTTGGATTTGATGTTTGAAGAGTACAATAAACCCAAATCGACCTACTTTGTTGTCGATAATGAAGGAGATATCGTAGGTTGTGCAGGAATTGCGCCTTTGGAAAATGGCGATCCGAAAATCTGTGAACTACAGAAAATGTACTTCTTGCCCAAAACAAGAGGTTTGGGAATTGGAACAAAGATGATGGAAAAATGCTTAGAGAAAGCAAGAGAATTTGGTTTTGAGAAATGTTATATCGAAACGATGCCTTTTATGCATGCAGCTCAGAAATTATATAAAAAGTCAGGTTTTGAATATTTAGATGCTCCGCTTGGCTGCACGGGGCACAGTTCTTGCCCTGTCTGGATGCTGAAAAAATTATAAAGAATTTGTAACAAAATTTATTTCAAGATACTTATCAGCAGTGAAGAAAAAACCAGTGAATACTGGTGATTAATGTTCAAAAGCTTAAAATGAAAATTAAACAATACCGCACTCAATTTATTAAAGAACTGGCTCCTTTGTACGATGCTTATGAAGCGGAAAGTTTTTTTTATTTAATACTTGAGAATAAACATAAACTCAGACAGATTGATCTGGCCCTAAATCATGAATTGTTTTTTTCAGATGAGGATTTTACAGTCTGGAATTCGCTTTTAAAGCAACTAAAGAACGAAGTGCCTATTCAGTATCTGCTTGGAAAGACGAGTTTTTATGGACTCGACTTTGAGGTAAATGAAAATGTCTTGATTCCGAGACCAGAAACTGAAGAATTAGTCGAATGGATTATTGATGAAAACGCTTCTGCTGATAAAACCAGAAAATTAAAAATTCTAGATATCGGAACCGGAAGTGGCTGTATTGCCATTTCGCTGGCTAAAAACTTGCCCAATGCAGATGTTTATGCTATAGATGTTTCGAAAAAAGCACTTGAAACAGCCAAAAGAAATGCATTAAATAATAATGTAGAAGTCACTTTCATGTTCAAGAATATTCTGGATCTTGAAATTATGAAGTATGACTACGACATTATTGTTTCAAATCCGCCTTATGTCCGGAATTTAGAAAAAGAGGAAATCAGAAAAAATGTTTTGGATTATGAGCCTCATCTGGCGCTTTTTGTAGAAGACAACGATGCATTGATTTTTTATAGAAAAATAGCTTCGCTTGCGCAGAAGAACCTTTTGGAGAACGGACAGCTGTTTTTTGAAATCAATCAGTATTTGGGCAAAGAAACGGTCGATTTGTTAGAAAAAATGAATTTTAGAAATATCGAACTCCGAAAAGACATTTACGATAATGACCGTATGATCTCCTGCAAGGTTTCCAAAACCTTGTAGGTATTATTGAAGCAGTTGAATATGAAATTACAAATCAGAGATTTCAATACAAATCAAATAACTGAAAAAATTGATATCGAAATTCTGTCTGCTGATTCTTCAGGTTTAAAAGTTTTTTATGTTGACTTTGATTTTGAAGAAATGTCAGAATACAATATGACTGCAAAATTTTTTCTCAATGAAGATAATTTGAAATTAGATGATTCTAACTTTTTTTATTTCAATAGTTTAGGTTTTATTTTCTATCGATTTTTGTATCAATGGGGAATACATTGATGATTTATTTGCCGAAACTTTGACATTTCATGGAGAGACAATTGATGCAATTATGATTAAGCAACCTCATGAAGTTAATGAATTTGAGGATTATTTTGAATTCGATATCATTGGTGTTGCCAAAAGAAAATTATTGAAAAAATGAAACGTCTAATCTAGCCCCGATAGAAGTGAAAATCCTTTTGTATTGGGGTTCAATACAAAAGATTGCAACGGATAGCGGGACAGGTCGTTCTTTTGAAACGATTGTTTCTGCTTCAAATAATTACTCGTATCGCAAAGCTTCAATAGGGTCAAGTTTTGAAGCTTTTATTGCGGGATACAAACCAGAAACAATGGCAACCATAAAACTCGTTCCAAATGCTATAATAATGGCGAGCCACGGAATGACAAATGTAAATTTCATTGCTGTCGCTATTCCAAAACCTATCAGTATTCCGAGCATAATACCTACAAGGCCGCCTATTTGTCCTATAAGCAATGTTTCTATAAAAAACTGAAAAGCAACCGTGGATCGTTTGGCTCCTAAAGCTTTTCTGACTCCGATTTCGCGCGTACGCTCGGTCACAGATACAATCATAATGTTCATTAAGGCAATTGAAGAGCCTAAAATGGTAATAATACTAATTACAGCAGCGGCCCAATCTAAATATTGTGTAATTCCCAAAATACGGTTGATTAAATCGTCGCTTCGACCAATTCCGAAGTTATTTTCTCGGACCGGACTTAGTTTTCGAACTTTTCTCATCGTACTTGTAGCATTGTCGATTGCCTGGTCTAAAAGCTCTTTTTTAGAAACCATCACACTTATCGTATAATTGATGTTGGGAGCGGTAAATAAAGAGCGCGCTACCTGAATCGGAATTAAGACACGCAAATCCTGGCTGTTTCCAAATGTAGATCCTTTTTCTTTTAAAACACCAATCACTTTAAATCTTGCGCCACGTATCGAAATGATTTTATCAATCGGATTCACATCTTTTAACAGCCCTTTCTCAAAATCAGAACCTACAACACAAGAGTAGGTGTTGTTTTCGATATCAAACTGATTGAACGACCTGCCCAATGTCGTTTCTAGACCTGAGTTGTTTATAAAATGCTCATCAACTCCGACAATCTTTATTTCGGGATCGGTTTTGGTATCTAAATACTTAACTTCGGCTTTTGAGGTAGCCGTAAAAGAAAGTGAAGTTTCTGTAAACGGATATTTGTATTTGTTCTTAAAAGCAACAGCTTCGGGATATGAAATAATGGGATTGATGACTTCTCGTTCATTGCCGCCTCGATTACGAACAGTGTTTTCGTATTGGTTGATGTTGAAAGTATTGGCTCCCATCGATGCAAAATTGGTCGAAACGGTGTTTTCAAGAGCCGTAACAACAGTCAAAATTCCAACCAAGGCGGTAATTCCGATGGCAATAATTAATACAGTAAGAATGGTTCGCAGAATTTGAGTTTTGATAGAACCAAAAGCAATCCGGATATTTTCTTTAAATAATTTTAGCATCATGACCAATTTGTCACGAAAATACGGTTTTTGTTACAAGTTTGTTTTCGAAGTGTTATTATTTATTTTAAAAATAAGATATTTGCAGGCGATTTATGATTTTGAATAAAAATCAGAATAAAGAAATTAAATAGTAAAGTTTCTTGAGATTAGGATTGGAAAACAATCTAAAATCAGAAATCTAAAATCTAAAATAAGAAAGAGATGGCTTCAAAACCAAGCATTCCACAAGGTACAAGAGATTTTTCGCCTGCTGAGGTGTCAAAACGTCAATATATCATTCAGACGATTCGAACTAATTTTGAAAAATTTGGTTTTCAGCCAATCGAAACGCCTTCGTTCGAAAATTCAGATACTTTAATGGGGAAATATGGGGAAGAAGGCGATCGTTTGATTTTTAAGATATTGAATTCAGGGAATTTTTTCTTTAATAAAAATAAAATTGAGTTGCCAGAATCTTTAGAAGCACTTCAGTCTAATTCTGCTGAAACCATCAGCCTTGAGCAAAGAATTGAGCTGAACAAATTCACGGGAAGAATTTCAGAAAAAGCATTACGTTATGATTTAACAGTGCCTTTTGCAAGATATGTGGTGCAGCACCAAAACGAAATTGAATTTCCTTTCAAAAGATATCAAATTCAGCCAGTATGGAGAGCAGATCGTCCGCAGAAAGGCCGTTACAGAGAATTTTTCCAATGTGACGCCGATGTTGTTGGGTCAAAGTCACTTTGGCAGGAAGTAGAATTGGTTCAGTTGTATGATACTGTTTTTACTGCTTTAGGTTTAGAAGGTGTTACTATCAAAATCAATAACAGAAAAATTTTATCTGGAATTGCTGAGGTTATTGGTGCTTCAGATAAATTAATTGATTTTACGGTTGCTCTTGATAAATTGGATAAAATCGGCGAAGACGGTGTAAAGAAAGAAATGATTGAAAAAGGAATTTCCGAAGAAGCTTTGGTTAAAGTACAGCCGCTTTTTAGTTTTTCTGGAACTTTTGCAGATAAAATCAAACAGCTTTCAGAATTATTGTCTTCATCAGAAGAGGGAATGAAAGGTGTGGAAGAATTGAAATTTATTTGTGACAATGTTGCTGATTTGGGACTTTCGACTGCAATTTTAGATCTCGATGTGACTTTGGCACGTGGACTAAATTATTACACAGGAGCAATTTTTGAGGTGGCAGCGCCAAAAACCGTTTCAATAGGTTCTATTGGCGGTGGCGGAAGATACGACGATTTGACTGGTATTTTTGGTTTGAAGAATATGAGCGGTGTCGGAATTTCATTTGGATTGGATAGAATTTATTTGGTTCTGGAAGAATTAAACTTGTTCCCTGAAACTGTTGCAGCCACTTCAAAAGCAATATTCTTAAATTTTGGAGACAAAGAAGCTTTATACGCCTCAAAAGCGATTCAGAAATTAAGACACGAAAATATAAAAGTAGAATTGTATCCTGATAATGTAAAAGTAGGAAAGCAATTCCAATATGCAGACAAGCGTCTCATTCCGTTTGCAGTAATTGTGGGCGATCAAGAAATTGCTTCCAATTCTTATGCACTTAAAAATTTAGTAACGGGAGAACAAGTTTCTGTAGATTTTGACGGATTGAAGAATGTTTTGCTGCAATAAAGAGATTTTAATTTTTTATTCCACGCAGATTTCAGCAGATTTAAATTGATTTCTAATTGAAAGTCTGTTCACATCTGCTAAAATCCTTTTAAATTTGCGTGAAATAACTTTTTTTTATAACAGATTCTTAGAGTAAATGACTTTGTTTTGCTCAGATTATGAGAAACTTAATAGATTTAATTTGATTAAAAATCTATTTACATCTGCTGAAACCCTTTTAAAATCTGCGTAAAATAGTTGCGGGGCAAGAAAAAAAACTCTTAATTTGCCGACCTTAAGTTACGGGCGTAGTTCAAGGGTAGAATAGCGGTCTCCAAAACCGTTGATGGGGGTTCGAATCCCTCCGCCCGTGCAAAAAATAAATGACAGTTCTGTCATCAAAAGCTCAAATAAAAAAAAGCTTCGTCTTTATAGGCGAAGCTTTTTTTAATATAAGGTCAACTTGAATTAATAATTATTTTAATAGCCCGAGGCTAACCCTTAAATTCAATTTTAGATGATAATATTTAGTTGTTGTTTTCGTCTCAAATTTACAGCAAACTAAAACGTAATAGTCTTAAAATTATACTAAATTTTCTAATCTTGAAAATAAATTTTAATTTGCTCATTTTTAATAAAGTGACAATTTGACATTTTATTAGATTTGGCAGCACTTTTGCGATACAACAGAAAGAATAAAAAAATGAAGTTTAAAAATATTTTTAAAAATAAAAGCAATATGACTACGGAAAATACAGAATTCAATCAGGAATTAGATGATGCAACGATAGAGAATAACGCTAATGGAGAGCAATTAATTGTTGAAGAATTAAGTGTTGAAGAGCAACTGACTCAGGATTTGGCTAAAGAAAAAGATAAATTTTTGAGATTATTTGCCGAATTTGAAAATTACAAAAAAAGAACTTCAAAAGAGCGCATCGAATTGTTTAAAACTGCCAATCAGGACGTATTAATGTCGATGCTTCCGATTTTAGACGATTTTGACAGAGCTATGGTGGAAATCACTAAATCTGAAGATGAGACTTTGACGAAAGGGGTTGAATTAATTCACGAGAAATTAAAGAATGCTTTAGCTTCTAAAGGTTTAGAGATTGTTGACGTAAAAGCAGGAGACGCTTTTGATGCTGATTTTGCTGAAGCGATTACTCAAATTCCAGCGCCTTCTGATAAATTAAAAGGTAAAATCGTTGATGTTATCGAAAAAGGATACAAATTGGGAGATAAGATTATTCGTTACCCTAAAGTAGTTACTGGAAACTAAAAATGAAAATGAAGTTCTGAAAATCAACTTTTAAATATTGGAATTCAGAATTTTAAGATTTGGATTTTTAACTAAATTATGAAAAAAGATTTTTACGAAATACTTGGCATTTCAAAAAATGCTGACGCTGCCGAAATAAAAAAAGCATACCGAAAAAGTGCGTTGAAATACCACCCTGATAAAAATCCGGGCGACAAAGAGGCAGAAGAAAACTTCAAATTGGCTGCAGAAGCTTATGAAGTTTTAAGTGATCCGCAGAAAAAAGCGAAATACGATCAGTACGGTCATCAAGCATTTGATGG
The DNA here is from genome assembly GCF_004634245.1 of Flavobacterium foetidum. Taxonomy (GTDB): domain Bacteria; phylum Bacteroidota; class Bacteroidia; order Flavobacteriales; family Flavobacteriaceae; genus Flavobacterium; species Flavobacterium foetidum. The sequence continues at coordinate 512,736 of NZ_SJTF01000002.1, read as the reverse complement.
TTCTGGCGGATTTGGTGGTCACGGTGGCATGAATATGGATGACATTTTCAGTCAGTTTGGTGATATTTTTGGTGGCGGATTTGGCGGTTTCGGAGGCGGAGGCGGAGGTCCTCGTCGTGCCAAAGGAAGCAATCTTCGTATCAAAGTGAAACTTACTTTGGAAGAAATTGCAAATGGAGTAGAGAAAAAAGTAAAAGTAAAACGTAAAGTTCAGGCCAAAGGCGTAACTTATAAAACTTGTACCACTTGTAACGGTCAGGGGCAGGTTATGCGTGTAACCAATACTATTTTAGGAAGAATGCAGTCTGCGTCAACTTGTCCTACTTGTGGTGGTTCTGGTCAGATTCTGGACAAAAAACCTTCTGAGGCAGATGCGCAAGGAATGGTTCAGGAAGACGAAACCGTATCAATCAAGATTCCTGCTGGTGTTGCAGACGGTATGCAGCTAAAAGTTGCCAATAAAGGTAACGATGCACCAGGAAACAGCATTCCAGGAGATTTAATTGTGGCGATTGAAGAAATTGAGCACGAATTCCTGAAACGTGAAGGCGAAAACGTTCACTACGATTTATACATCAGTTTTCCTGAAGCGGTTTTGGGCGTTTCAAAAGATATCGAAGCCATCAACGGAAAAGTTCGTATCAAACTAGAGGAAGGAATTCAGTCTGGAAAAATTTTAAGGTTAAAAGGAAAAGGAATTCCAAGCTTAAATGGTTATGGTAACGGAGATTTACTGGTGCATGTAAACGTGTGGACTCCTAAAACATTGAATAAGGAACAAAAACAATTCTTTGAAAATGCCTTAAACAATGAACATTTTACGCCAAGTCCAGAGAAATCAGAAAAATCATTTTTTGAAAAAGTAAAAGATATGTTTTCATAATAGCTTTTCGAAAATGTTTAAATAAATTTAAAAAACCCATTCTAAGAAAAAAATTAGAATGGGTTTTTGCTTATTCATAGCAGGAATAACTACTAATTCTTTATTTTTACAACGCCTAATAGGCAATAGTCATTTTGACATCGAAAATCTAGAAAACAGCATGAGCAACTTACTCGAAGTACATAAAGTCGTAAAACAATATGGCAGTTATGTAGCGCTTAACGAAGTTTCATTAAATGTTCCTAAAGGGAGTATTTACGGGCTTTTGGGACCAAATGGAGCAGGAAAAACTTCTCTTATAAGAATCATTAACCAAATTACCCTGCCAGATCGCGGCGAAGTAATTCTGGACGGCGAAAAATTACAGCCGAAACATGTGCAGACCATAGGCTATCTGCCAGAAGAACGAGGATTGTACAGCTCAATGAAAGTTGGCGAACAATGCCTCTATTTGGCTCAGATGAAAGGCCTGTCTAAAGCCGAGGCCAAAAAACAACTCGATTACTGGTTCGACCGTTTAGGCATTCAAGGCTGGTGGAACAAGAAAATTCAGGAACTTTCTAAAGGAATGGCACAGAAAATACAGTTTGTCGTTTGCGTGCTCCATAAACCTAAACTGCTTATTTTAGACGAACCGTTTTCTGGTTTTGACCCCGTAAATGCCAATATAATAAAAGATGAGATTTTGGCCTTGAAAGAACAGGGCTCTACCATAATTTTTTCTACACACCGAATGGAAAGCGTAGAAGAACTCTGTGATCATATTTCTTTGATCCATAAATCGAATAAATTATTGGAAGGAAAAGTCGGAGATGTAAAACGACAGTTCAGAACCAATACCTTTGAAGTCGGAATCCTGACCAATAATGTTGAAGGCTTGATGTACGATATCACGCAACGATTTACAGTTTCGCCAGCAAGTTTTAAATCGTTGAATGATGATTTAAAACTGAATATCGAAATCGGAAATGCTACTCCAAACGAATTATTGAACATTCTGACACAGAGAGGACAAGTCACACACTTTGTAGAGAAAATTCCAAGCATAAACGATATTTTTATTCAAACAGTTACTGAAAACTCAAAGTAAAATTCCAAAAAAAGAATTCCAAATTCCAATATAAAAATGCTTTAAATTGGGATTTGGAATTTGAAAATTTAAACATTTATGAATATTATTTCATTAATTATAAAAAGAGAATTTATTGCCAAAGTCCGCAATAAGTCTTTTGTTGTCATGACTTTTTTGAGTCCGCTCTTGTTTGTTGCTGTCGCAGTTTTTATTGGATATCTGAGTTCGATGAAAGCAGAGACCAAACGTATTGCAATTCATGATGAAACAGGACTTTTTGCCACCGATTTCTTAAAAGAGAATAAGCAAGGCGCCGAATTCAAATATTACGATTTATCTCAAATTGAGGTAAAGGCGTTAAAAGACAGTATCACAAAAGAAAATTTTAGCGGTTTGATCGTTATTCCAAAATCGGATAATGTTAATGATTTAGAAAGCAAAATCGAGTTTATTTCTAATAATAGTCCGAGTATTTCTTTTATCGAAAACACTCAGGATGTAATTGCGTCAAAAATTACGAAACTAAATCTGGAAGAAGCAAAACTCGACACTTTGGCGATTCAGAAAGCACAATCAAAAGTTAATATTCATCTGGTTAAAGCTTCTGGTGAAGAAAGTTTAAAAGGATTGAATGAAATTAAAATCGGAATTGGAGGAGCTTTTGGCTATCTCATTATGATGTTTATTATCATTTACGGAAACATGGTGATGAGAAGTGTAATCGAAGAAAAAACAAATCGTATTATCGAAATCATTATTTCATCTGTAAAACCATTTCAATTAATGATTGGTAAAATTGTGGGAACTTCGTTGGCAGGAATTTTACAATTTATGATTTGGGCCATTATTGGGTTAGGATTAATGTTTGCGGCTTCGGCATTTTTTGGAGTAAATGTTGGGCCGACGTCGCGAATTTCGCCAGAAATGATGCAGTCTGCACAACATCAGTTGTCAGGTTCAGCCCAAATGTATATTGCTGAATTATGGAATCTCCCGATAGCAAGCATCATAATCGGATTTGTGGTTTATTTTATTGGAGGTTATTTCTTGTACAGCTCATTTTATGCTGCGATTGGTGCGGCAGTAGACAATCAAACCGATTCACAACAATTTTTGCTTCCTATACTAACACCGTTGATATTAAGTGTCTACATCGGATTTTTTACAGTTGTCAATGATCCTCACGGAACTATAGCAGTTGTCTTTTCAATGATTCCGCTAACATCCCCGATTGTAATGCTTATGCGAATACCGTTTGGTGTTCCGTGGTGGCAAATCGCAATTTCGGTATCATTATTGTTTGCAACCTTTTTCCTTGTGGTTTGGTTCGCTGCCAAAATTTACCGTGTCGGTATTCTAATGTACGGCAAAAAACCAACTTGGAAGGAATTGTATAAGTGGCTAAAATATTAGTTTTAAGTTACAAAGTGACATAGGGACAAAGTTGTAAAGGTTTTATTTTGATACTTTGAATCTGTGAAATTTGAATCTTAAGAAAAATTGTATAATAGTTGCAAGGTGTAAATAGCGACAAAGATTTTGAGCTTTGTCTCTTTGTCCCTTTGCAACTTTGAACCTTAGAAAAAAATGAGTAAAATACTAATCATAGAAGACGAAGCAGCGATCAGAAGAGTTTTGGTAAAAATTTTATCAGAAGAAAATGATTCGTATCAGGTAGATGAAGCAGAAGATGGAGTGAGCGGACTTGAAAAAATTAAAAGCAACGATTACGATTTGGTTTTGTGCGACATCAAAATGCCAAAAATGGACGGTGTCGAGGTTTTAGAAGAAGTAAAAAAAATAAAGCCCGAAATTCCGATGGTGATGATCTCTGGACATGGAGACATGGAAACCGCAATTCATACCATGCGTTTAGGAGCTTTTGATTATATCTCAAAACCGCCAGATTTAAATCGATTGTTGAATACGGTTCGAAATGCTTTAGATAAAAAACAATTAGTTGTTGAAAATAAAATCCTAAAGAAAAAAGTCAGTAAAAATTATGAAATGATTGGCGAGAGCGAATCTATCAATCACATAAAAGTCATGATTGATAAAGTTGCTCCAACCGAAGCCAGAGTTTTAATTACAGGACCAAACGGAACAGGAAAAGAACTGGTGGCACATCAGTTACATGAGAAAAGCGAAAGAGCAAATTTTCCTTTGATTGAAGTAAACTGCGCTGCAATTCCAAGTGAATTGATAGAAAGCGAACTTTTTGGTCACGTAAAAGGAGCTTTTACGTCGGCAGTAAAAGATCGCGCTGGAAAATTTGAAGCGGCAGATAAGGGAACTATTTTCTTAGACGAAATCGGAGATATGAGCCTTTCTGCACAAGCCAAAGTTTTACGTGCCTTGCAAGAAAGCATGATTACAAGAGTTGGTGCCGATAAAGACATAAAAGTTGATGTTCGTGTGGTTGCTGCAACCAATAAAGACCTAAAAACAGAAATTGCCGAAGGACGTTTTCGTGAAGATTTGTATCACAGATTGGCAGTTATTTTGATAAAAGTGCCACCATTGAATGAAAGACGAGACGATATTCCGGCTTTGATTGCGCATTTTGCTGAGAAAATCGCTTCAGAGCAAGGAAACGCTGTAAAAGGATTTTCGGCACAAGCCATAAAATTGTTGCAAGAATATGATTGGACGGGAAATATTCGTGAACTTCGAAATGTCGTGGAAAGACTTATTATTTTGGGAGGAAGCGAAATTTCTGAAACTGATGTAAAAATGTTCGCAAGCAAATAATGATTTAGTTTTTAATCTGAAATCTAAAATCATAAATCTAAAATTTAGAAATGAAACTAAAAAAAATAAACGAGAAATTACAAGACGGCTTAATCGAAAACGGTTTGACTGAAGCCAATGCTTTACAGTTGGAAACTTTTTCGACCATAAAAAGCGGCGCCGATTGCGTAATTATTTCGCCAAAAGGAAGTGGAAAAACGACAACAATTGTATTGAATGTTATTCAGCAATTGGCAGGAAAAAATGAAGAATCTCCAAGAGCCTTAATTGTTGTAGAAGACAAAGAAAAAGTCTTGGAGATGGAAGCGCTTTTTGAGAAATTTGGAAAATACACCAACCTCGAAGTGTATGGCGTACATGACAAGGGAGATATGGATTATGATAAAAATTATGTTTCTACAGGAATAGATGTTTTAATAGGAACGCCGACAAAACTGAATGATATGTTTAGTACGGCAGGCTACAATGTCAACCGTTTAAAAATGTTTATTCTAGATGATGCAGATTCAATTCTGAAATTGCGCCATGAACCTAAAATTATGCGTATTTCAAACAGTATCGCCAAAACACAGCGTATTGTTTTTGCCGAAAGCCTCACAGAACGCATTGAGATTCTTGCAGATAAAATGCTTATAGAGCCTTATTTATTTGATATGGATGAAGATGGCGAGGAACTAGACGAAGAAGAGGATGATATTGAAGAGGAGGAATAATCTAATCCGTATTTAGTAATAATGAAAAAAATACTTTTAATCGCTTTGGTCATTTTTTTTGGCGATTCACTATATTCTCAAAACCTGTATCCTGAGAAATATGAGGGTTGCCATTTGTCAAATTTTTGTTTGGATTGCGGAGACACCAAAGCAAATCCACCAAAAAGTATTTTAGATGAATTAAAAGAAAATTTTGATAAAAAAATAATAAGCGAATTAAAAGGCACGATTGAAGTACAGATTTTAATTGATGAAAACGGCAAACCATGTTTGTTAAGTTCGATAAATAAAACGAATATTCCGTCAAAGAAATTAAATCTGCCAAAAGTATTTAATAATGTGTCTGCATGGAAACCCGCCATTTCAAAAAACAAGCCACAAAACAGCTCTGTGTCTTTTGTTTTTGAATTTAATGATGGAGATTTTTCTATGAGAAGAAGAATACTTGATTTCAAAAATCAGACAAATATGAAATCAGTTGGGACACCAGCTGTTAAAGGAAGTGATAAAGATCAACTCACAAAAAACTGGATTGTTTATAAAAAACAAAATTCTGAATTGCCTTGGGACATGACAAGAGCGGTTGCTAATGATTTAGAAAACAATATCTGGATTGGAACAGATAACGGAATAGTTGAAATACAAAATAATAAATGGCGTCATTTTAATTCAGAAAACACAATCATTTCTCCAACTCCTTATGATAAAAGTAAAACACAGTCTGTAAGGGATATCGAAATCGACAAACAGAATAATAAGTGGTTTCTGATAGGCTGGGATGCCTATAAATATGACAATAATAACTGGACTAAATATGATTCCATAAATTCTCCTATTAGTTGGGCAAGACAGTTATTTGTTGATCATTCCAACAATGTTTGGTTTACTTCAAGCAAGGGAGTTGCGAAATTTGATGGTAAAACTTGGACAAAAATTGACAAGCAAAATTCGAATCTTCCAAGCGATAAAATTTCTGGTGTCTATGTTGACAATAAAAATAGAATTTGGATTGGAACTTCGGAAGGAAATGTGATTATTGAAAACGGAAGTACTAAATTGCTGGACCAGAAGAATTCTCCATTAGCAAAAGCATTCATCTCAAAAATGTATGAGGATAAAAAAGGAAATTTATGGTTTTGTCTAGAGAAAAATAAATCTTCTGATGCTGGAATTTATAGGTTAGATGTCTCTGGAAAATGGACTAGAATCAGTCATTCTGATTCTAAAATGTTTAGCGAAAATACTGTAAACGATTTTTATTTAGATGAAAATAATGATTTTTTATGGCTGACTCTAAATGGAGTGGGAGTTCTGAAATATGATTTGAATCTAAAAAAATGGGAGATTTATACTAATGAAAATTCTAATGTGCCTAGTATTCATTCCACGAAAATAACGAAAGATAAAGACGGTGCAATTTGGATAGCAACTTATGCTGGAGTAATAAAAACGGAATAAATCGTAAGTTAGATTTTTGGTAAGAAGCCAGCAAAAACGAGAAATTAGGTCAATGCTAAATTAAGATATGGAGATTTTAAAAATATTTAAATTTTTAGGGATTGTGCTTATATGCTTTTTCTTGATAATTTATGTTTTTGATTGTTTCGTACGTGTATTTTAATCAAGTCGGTATGGTTTTTCATAATTCAAAACTTCCAAAAAACTTCCAATTTGATTACCAGCAACCATTTATAGAAATGAATATTGCGTCTTTTGACGGAGCGGTTTTGAACGGATTATTGTTTAAGGCAGAAAACTCAAAAGGGCTTGTTTTTTACCTTCATGGAAATGCCGGAACACTTGAGACTTGGGGTGATATTGCAAAAGTATATACTGCCTTAGGTTATGATATTTTTATTTTAGATTATAGAGGTTTCGGAAAAAGCGAAGGCGAAATCGATGATGAAGAACAGCTAAGTAAAGATGTTTCTATCGTATATAAAAAAGTAGCCGAGAAATATCCTGAAAGTAAAATTATTATTACGGGCTACTCAATTGGTTCTGGTTTTGCGGCAAAATTGGCTTCAGAAAATAATCCGAAAGCTTTGATTCTTCAAGCGCCGTATTATAATTTCCTAGAATTGTCAAGTTCTAGAGTGCCATTTTTTCCTGATTTTATGAAAAAATTTAGCCTAGAAACAAATTTGAATCTTCCTAAAGTAAAAAGTCCGATTTATATTTTTCATTGAACGGTGGATCAGTTAATTCCAATTGAAAATTCAATAAGGTTAAAGAAATTATTGAAATCAAATGTGTATTTCTATCCGCTAAAAAACCAAGAACATGTTGGCATAAATGAAAATGAAGATTTTCAGGAACAATTAAAAAGAATATTACAGTAGATATATAAGCTATAGTCACAATTTTCGATTGTAGAAAACGACCAAAATTGCGACGAGAATTGAAAACTCCCAAAGATAAAATGCAATACAAAATGATTGTGCTCGACATGGACGATACCTTGTTGACCGATGACCACAAAATTTCTGATTTAAACAAAAAAGTATTATTAGAAGCTCAAGCTAAAGGCATCTATGTGGTTTTGGCTTCTGGCCGACCAACTACAGCAATGACGGCTTATGCAAAAGAACTGGAATTAGACAAAAATGATTCTTATATCATTTCGTTTAACGGAGCAGTTGTCAGCCGAGCCAAAGACGATTTGGTGTTTTTTGAGCAAAAGCTCACTCCAGAGCAGATTCATGAATTGTATGATTACAGCGTAAAAACGAAAACGCATATCATTACCTACCTTGATGATAAAATCATTAGCGAAACCGATTCGGAGTATATCGAAGTAGAGAAAGAAATAACAGGTATGGTGCACCATAAAGTGCCTAGCTTTAAAGATTATGTAGATCGTCCTGCCGTAAAATGCATACTTCTCGAAGATCCAGCCTATCTGGAACCATTAGAAAAAGATTTAAAAGCTGCTATGCCGCATTTAAGCGTTTCAATGTCGAAACCATTTTTTCTTGAGGTAGCGCAGCAAGGTATAGACAAGGCGGCCAGTCTGGCGCTTTTGGCAGAGAAACTGAATATCAAGCAAAGCGAAATCATTGCGGTAGGAAATGCAGGAAATGATTTAACGATGATAGAATATGCTGGTTTAGGAGTTTGGGTAGATAATGTTACGCCAGAATTGCGAGATAAAGCAGATTTAATCGTATCTTCAAATAATAATGATGGAGTTGCTGAGGTGGTTCAGCGCTATATATTGAATTGTCATAACATCTAGACAACATAATCTGGCTTTCAGAAGGGTTTTTCATGAAAATCTATTGCGTCTTTAAGCTTGGATTTATGTTTTTTAGCTGTTGAAAAATACGTTTAAATGAAAAAAACAATTGAAACCGAGCGTTTAATTTTAAGAGAATTACAACTTTCTGATGCCGAAGGTATGTTTGAGCTAGATTCGAACCCAAAAGTGCATCTTTTTCTTGGCAACAAGCCAGTGAAACATATTGAAGAAAGTATAGAGAATATCAAATTTATTCAGAAGCAATTTGCTGATTTAGGAACGGGCCGTTGGGCAGTCGTCCTCAAAGAAAATAATGAATTTATTGGCTGGTCGGGAATAAAATATAGTACCGATGAAATAAACAATCACAAGAATTTCTACGAATTAGGATATCGTTTTATCGAAAAACATTGGGGCAAGGGTTATGCAACAGAAGCAGGGCAAGCTTTTGTAGATTATGCTTTTACTGAAATGAATGTCGAAAAGCTGTATGCGTATACAGATGCGGGAAATGAAAACTCAAGAAGGATCTTAGAAAAATTAGGCTTTCATTTTGTGAATTCTTTTGAATACAACGAAGAAATAGAAGTCTGGTACGAACTTAAAAAGCCAGAGTAACAAAGAAATGTTTTCCAAATCTTTACATACTTAATAAAGTGAGTAAAGATTTGGAAACAAATCAGAGTTAAATGATATTATTTTTTAGCTACAGAAACAAAATATTTATTTCCGTCGCCCATTGTTAGTTTTACGCGTTCGTCGCAAAGGTCGATAGCAAAAGCTGCGCTTTCGTAACAGCTGCAAGTTGTGTTTTTGTCTTTAGACATTTCAGTTTTACAGTTGTTGTTTTTGAAAGTTGCCAACTGAGGTGTGTACAAACTTACAAGATCTGTAGAAGCTGTTACTAATGAAATGATACTTGCCGAATTGTTGTTGGTAATTCTGTACACAATTCTATCCGTGTAATTTACTTCATTAACAGTTACTTTACGAATGTAGGTGTAAGCAGTAGATTCTGCACCTGGTTCTTTTACTTCAAATTTAAAACCAACAGCACGAATTGCAACGTCAAATTGCTGCTGTGAGTTTAAACTTGCCCAGGTCGTTAATGTACTGATAGAAGGAAATGGATTTGTAGCTGGAACATTAGTTTGCGCTTGCGCACTAAAATAGGTTAAGAACATCAAGCAGATCGTGGGTAAAAATGCTTTCATAAAGTGGTATTGTATTTTAATTGTTGCCTACTCTCTTTGGTTTTCGGCTTTCCCATTTCATTTTGTTACACAAAACAACAACATAACGATTAAAATTCAAAATTGTTATGTCGGAATTATCATTTAATTAATCAACTTTCTGAAATTTTATTATTCGGATTTTTTTACATCCGAAAACTATTTAAAAGTAAATGTAAGATTTTTTGAATTTAAACCGAAGAAAAATGCATTTAATCGATGAAATTTGCATTTAATCGATTATTTTGTCATTTTATTCTTATCGAATTCCTTAAATCTTTTTATGAAAATAATTTGATCCTGAAATTGTTTCTAAAAATACGCCCTTTTTTTGATTCCATAAAATCTTTAGCAATCAAATTATTGATCAGAAGTCTATTATTAGCTTTCTTTTAATGAATATTGTTTGTAAATTTGCAACCTTAAATTTTTTGACAACGATTTCATTAATTTAAGAAAATTATGGAAAACAGAAAAAAAGTTGCCTTTTACACGCTGGGCTGTAAGCTGAATTTTTCAGAAACTTCTACAATTGCCCGAAGCTTTAACGACGAAGGTTTTGACCGCGTCGATTTTGAAGATGTTGCAGATATCTATGTGATCAATACCTGCTCTGTAACAGAAAATGCCGATAAACAATTTAAACAGGTTGTAAAAAAAGCAATGAAGCTTAATGATAAAGCTTTTGTTGCCGCTGTTGGCTGTTATGCACAGCTCAAGCCCGAAGAACTGGCCTCGGTTGATGGTGTCGATTTGGTTCTAGGAGCGACAGAAAAATTTAAAATTACGGACTATATAAATGATCTGAGCAAAAACGATATGGGTGAAGTGCACTCGTGCGAGATTGCTGAAGCCGATTTTTATGTAGGCAGCTATTCTATTGGCGACCGTACACGTGCTTTCCTGAAAGTTCAGGACGGTTGCGACTACAAATGTACTTATTGCACGATTCCGCTTGCTCGCGGCATTTCGCGTAGTGATGCCCTTGAGAATGTGCTGAAAAACGCCAAAGAAATTTCGGCTCAGAATATTCGCGAAATTGTTCTTACTGGTGTTAATATCGGCGATTACGGAAAAGGCGAGTTCGGAAACAAGAAACACGAACATACTTTCCTAGATCTGGTTCAGGCTCTTGATAAAGTAGAAGGAATCGAACGTTTGAGGATTTCGTCTATCGAACCAAATTTATTGAAAAATGAAACAATCGAGTTTGTGTCTAAAAGCCGCACTTTTGTACCGCATTTTCATATTCCGCTGCAGTCAGGAAGCAATGATATTTTAAAATTGATGAAACGCCGTTACTTGCGAGAAGTTTATACTGACCGCGTAAGCAAAATCAGAGAAGTAATGCCTGATGCTTGTATTGGTGTCGATGTTATTGTTGGTTTTCCGGGAGAAACCGACGAGCATTTTTTAGAAACATACCACTTTTTAAATGATTTGGATATTTCTTATCTGCACGTTTTTACCTACTCAGAGCGAGACAATACAGAAGCAGTCGGTATGGAAGGAGTTGTTCCGTCAAATGTTAGGGCAAAACGCAGCAAGATGCTTCGAGGCTTGTCTGTAAAAAAACGTCGTGCTTTTTATGAAAACCAATTAGGAACCAAAAGAATCGTTCTATTTGAAGGTGAAAATAAAGAGGGTTATATTCACGGATTTACCGAAAATTACGTAAAAGTAAAAACACCATGGAATCCGGAATTGGTTAATACTTTGCAGGAAGTTAACTTGACCAAAATTGATGAAGACGGAAGCGTTCGCTTAGAGTTTTTAAATAAGCTTGCTGAGGTTTAAACAATAAAAAGAGTTGTCTAAAAAATATAGCTCATTTTTTATAAGTTTCAGATGAGCAAAATATTACAATATAGAATAAAAAAAACTCCAGCAGAGCGACATATTTTTTCCTCAATATATGTCGCTCCGCTGGAGCTTCTTGCATTTAAGCATTGGAAATCTATAAATTTTCACCCCGCTGGAATTTGCCTGCAAATAATTTTTTGCAACTATTCTGTTTTTTTTTAAACTATTTCTGATCTTCTGGAATTACCAGTTTCAAAGAATTAATGTAATCGGTATCAAATTCAATGACACGGATTTTTTCGGGATTAAAGCCTAATTCTCCTCCAAAATTACCTCTGGTTTCAAGGAAATCTATGAGAAGTTCATCTTCAGTAAGGGAAATTAATCGTCCTAAATAAACTGCTTTGGAAGATTTTTTAGCAAGCTGAAAAATATCGTATTTGTGATCGAGAAATTGTAAAATCGAACTCAAGTCTTGAATTGGAATAATATCTTCGGCATTTATGTTTATGCCCTTCAAGCGAATTACTTTTTCGGTAAAAATGTGTCCTTCGTCTCGGTGGATTGCTTCGATGTTTTTGTTTCTTAAAATAACAAAACCATCCAGAACATAATCAACAGGATTGTTTCGAAGTAAAATCCAGTCGTCAGAATAATCAATTAGAAATCCTGTGTAAGTTTGTTTTTTATCCTGAAATTCTATTTCAATTAATTGTCTTAAATATTTTTCCATCATGATATGTTTTTAAAGTCTCAATATTAAAATTCCAAATTTCAAATTCCAAACGCAAACTCCAAATTCCAATGCTTGAGATTGGAATTTGGAATTTTAAAAATTTGTGATTTGCCTTTATGGATTGGTAGACCAAATACTGCTGTTTTTTATGAACACTCTTCGGTTCAGCTTCAGTTGAGAAACAATCAATTCTGCCATATCTTCAGCCTGCATTACTTTTTCAGGATTCCCGTCTGTCAGGTTTAAATCTTTTGCCATGTCAGTTGCAACTGTACTCGGAGTTAAAGCGGAAACTCGGATATTGTGTTTTCTCATTTCTTGCATCAAAGAATCGGTAAGACCCAAGACAGCAAATTTTGACGCGCTGTATGCACTTGTCAGTGCATTTCCGTTTAATCCCGCAGTAGACGAAATATTGATAATATCTCCAGTTTGTCTTTCAATCATATTCGGAATTACGGCACGTGTGGTATAATACGTTCCCATTAAATTAACCTGAATGATTCGTTCCCAAGCTTCTGGCTCTAGTTCCAGAAATTTCCCAAAAGATGCAATTCCGGCGCTGTTGATTAGAATGTCGATGCTTTTAAATTCTGCCAAAGCTTTTTGGACAGCCTTGTTTACAGAATCAATATCAGAAACATCTGCAACAAGTGCAACTGCTTTTACGCCAAGATTAGACGCTTCGTCAGCCAGTTGCTCAATATCGGTCTGAGTTCTTGAAACCAATATTAAGTTTACGCCTTCCTTTGCCAATGCAATTGCCACAGCTTTACCAATTCCTTTTCCAGCACCTGTAATAAGTGCGTTTTTATTTTTTAAGTTTGTCATGATTGTAGTTTTTAGAAATGCAGAAAGCATCATTTTGAGTGGTACAAAAATAAGCTTTTACACACAAAATTGATGCTTTAAGTTGGTTTCTTAATCTAAGTTTAACAACTTTTAAAACACATTAAATTTATTTTTTCACTACAACATCGATTAACAGATTATGGCTCTAAAACATCTTTTATCTTACGTGTGGTAACAATAATTGCGCCGTCTTCGCCTTTTGTTCCGTAAAATGCAACTGCTTCTTTTCCTTTTAAGACTTTTAGGCTTTCAATATCGTTAGGATTGATTTTTGAAAATTCTGCTGCGTTTACCGAAACTCCATCCAAAATGTACAAAGGCTCTTTTCTAAAGATAGTAGTTTTTGCTTTACAATTCTCTTTGTTGTGAGAAATTGTATCTGAAATTGGTTTTGCCTGTGCCGTAATTATGGTGCATATCAGCATAGTAAAAAGGGATATGACAAGTTTAAAATTTTTCATGATTATTTTTTTGGAATCGGTTTTCCGGTTTTGGTCGTAATGATTACCACGCCTTTTTTCCCTTTTTCACCATATTTTGAAGTTGCTTCCAGATCTTGTAAAATAGTTATCGTTTTAATCTCCTGCTGATTTAAAGGCGCGTAGGGACTGGTAGGATTGTCTCCAAACAAGTCGTTTTCAGAATAATAAATACCGTCAATGATATATAATGGTTCATCAAGAACCACAAGAGATTCGACATTTTCTGGATTAAGGTTCGGAAGTTCTTCCTGCATCATTTTGTCTCTCTTCACTTCATTGCTGTGTGCCATCGCAGTTCCGTTTAAAATTACAAGCGGACTGCTTTTTTTAGCTTTCGCTGATGATCTTTCTGCATAAGCAACTCGAGCAGCTTCTTTTGCGCTATTATAATCGGAAGCCGCTTTATCTTTATAAGACAACATATTCTTGTCGTTTTCGTCTTCAAAATAACCCTTAGCTGCAGAATGCGTAATTATGCTGTCTGCGGCAACAGTAGGGGCGGGAGGCGTCAAGACCATATCTGCGGCTGGAGCTGCTTCCTGCGCAGCAAAACCTCCACTATTTTGAATGTGATGTTCGATGATTTTAGCTCCTTCTTTATAAGAGATAATACCGCTATCAGCAGGAATCGTTTCTTTGGGCTGATCAAAAGCTGGTTTTTGATTATTTTCTTTTTGGTCGAAAACCACTTCTTGAGTTTCAGAATTTACGGTTTTATCAGAATTTAAAAATTGAAAACCGATAGAAAGCAATAGAAGAAAAGATGCAGCTATGGCAATTTTTTTCCATAACGAAATCGCTTTTTTATCTTCTTTTTTGTCTAGTTTTTCTTCAACACGCGACCAGACTTTTTCCATTGCGTCAAAGCCTTGAAATTCGGCATTTTTTGAAGCCTCTTTTATTTTTTCGAATAATTTATCTTGATTGTCCATGACTACTTTGCTTTTTGATAATACAATTTGTTCACCAATTCTTTCAGTTTGGTTTTGGCAGCGTTCAATTGCGATTTTGAGGTGCCTTCCGAGATTTTCAGCATTTCGGCTATTTCTTTGTGTCCAAAACCTTCTATCACAAAAAGGTTGAAAACAGTTTTACAGCCGTCGGGAATGTGGTTTAATAAATTGAGTAGGTCTTCTTCTTCTAAAGTATTGATTTCGTCGGTAAAAGGCTGTGAAAGCACTTTTACATCGTCGAGATACATATTAAAATTGGTGTTTTTTCGAATAGAAGCCAGACAGTGATTTACCGTAATTTTTCTGGACCAAGCTTCAAAAGCCTTGTCTTCTTTCAGTTGTTCCAGTTTTGTGAAAATGGTAAAAAAGGCGTCGGCCAGCACTTCTTCAATTTCCTCTTCTTTTTTAAGGTATCGTTTGCAAACGCGATACAATTTCGGAGCCATATGCTCGTAAACCTGACGCTGTGCCTCACGGTTCATTTTTTTGCAGTTAGAAATTATAGTTTCGTCTATCACAATTTTGGTCTTTATTTATAAAGAGAACTAAAAAGATAAAAAGGTTGGGAGGGAGTATAAAAATAATTTAAAAAAGTGATATAAAATCTTTTGCGGCCCTTGTTTGGAATCTCGCGACTATACTTTTGCAATCAGTAGCAATAAGTCCCATAAAAAATGGCAAACCATCAAGATTTTGATGTTTCGATATTTTTCGTACTGAAATGCAAATACAAGTCCGATAACGGTTGGTCCAATGATATTTAAAAGCGTTCCATAGCCAATATGAAGAAATCCAAACAAAATGCTAGAAAGCACAATTCCTAGATTTTTGCTTTTCAAAACAAATTCTAATCTTGGCAACAAGTAACCTCTAAAGATTAATTCTTCTGTAATTCCTGCTGTTACGCAAGTGAAGAAAAGCAAAAAGTGGCTTTTTTTAAAAAGTGCCAAAGCTTTGTTTAAGGCCGCGCTTTCTCCAGTGATTTTCAATAAAACGATAAGTAGAGTTGTAACATAAACAGCTACAGCTAATTTTATGAAAGTAATAAAGATTGCTTTTAGGAAAGCCGAAATAGAATATTTAGTTTCTGCCCAAACTAAAAAAGGCTGTTTTTCAATTTTTATGGAATATAGAAATAATAACAGTAGCGAAATCCAAAGTGCGAATCTCGAAATGTAGAATTGAGTTTCATTGTCAACACCTAGTTTTTTAATTAGCATTGAGAAATACATTGCTAAGAATGGCAGAAGAACTGAAAGTATTATGCCAATTAAAATTGTTTTTTTTGTTGTTTGCTTATTTTTAGGCATTTATTGGGGTTAGTAATTTTTATTTGTTCTGTACCAGGCTTCAATTTTTTTAATTGCTTCTTTATCTGTTTTCGGACTAGAATATAAGCCTAGATTGATTTTTTTTCTATCAATGTATGAATTAAGGAAAATTATTGCAAAACCTCCTACTTCTGCATCCTTATTAGGGAAAAAAGAAGAAAATACATTTTGGTAACTGCAGCATTTTTCCTTCGAATACATAATAGAAATTAAATAGTCTACATCATTTGGTTTAACCCAATTATCAGGAAAATCACCACTCATTGTTACAAATTTATATTCAGGATTTTTATTGTATTTCTTTTTTAAAAGCGAAATAAATGACTTGACATTTAAATCCTGTATTCTAATAAATTTTTCCTGATGTTTTTTAGTTTCATTAATGGGAAATCCTTCCATCTGAAAGACAATCAGAAAAAGTAGAGACGATAGAAGAATTCTTTTTTTCATTTTGTTAGATGAATTTATAGTAACCAATCACAAGTTTTTTTATTTAACAGGCAATGTCAATTTATAAATCTTAGTTTCCAAAACTTCAGTATCATTATCTTCGCAAAGTAAAAACTCGATTTTATTATTTTCTTTTTTATAAAATGTCAAGCCTTCGAATTTATTAGTTGAAGTAATTTTTTGTGTAAAATCAATTTTCATGGTTTTAAGGTCGATTCTACCAATGAAGCTTCCCAAAATTGCACCGTCGTCGTAGGTCGATTTGGTGTCTTCTGCTGTTGATAGAAAATAGATTTTGTCGTCGACTAAAACGGCATCAGTAAAACTAGAACGAACGCCTTTTATTTTCGGAAGTTTGTAATTCACCGAAATCAAAGCAAATTCTTCGTCGAGCTTTTTGGCATGAATGGTAAAAATGGTGTTTTTGTTTGAAACTCCATTTCCTCGATTGAATAAATACCAGTTTTCGCCATCAAAAATAGCACCTTCCAAATTGAAGTCTTCGGGTTTTATTTCGCCAAAACTCTGCATCAAAGCATACAAGTCGACTAGATTGTTCTTTTTTAAAACGGTTTTGTTTTTCAGGTCAAACTCAATCATTTTATTTCGACTTTCGGTTGAACCAGAACCAAAAACATAAAGCGTGTCATTATGAGCAGTCATGGATTCAAAATCGGGTTTTAGGTTTTTCGGAATGTTCTGTGTCGGATTATCAATTAAAGCATGTTGATTTAATTGTTGATGCTGCATATTGTATTCGTACAAAAAACCGCTGTTGTCGCCAATTACATAAAGTGCATCGTTATTATAAAATAATCCCGATGCTGAACCGATTCCGATGATTTGAAATAATATTTCTAAGGTGAATTTTTCCATGAATTGTTGTTTTTATAGTCTTAGATTTTTCTTGACTTTACTTTTTAAAATTATTGTTTTTTTCAGCTTCTGAAGTTGTTTTTTCGAGTAAATCAATAATTAATTTACTTTTTAAGTTGATGTTATGTTTGTAATTGATATTTATTAAGCCATCACTTTCTTTTTGTAAATTAAATATATCGAATAATTTTTCTGTTTTATTTCCATTTACTATCACACATAATTCCTGAAAGGTCGAATTGCCAATGCCGATGGCATATTTTTCCTTTTTAATATTTATATATTCGAAAAGCTTTCCTTTTTCATTATCTATAACTGTTTTATTTGAAAAATATATATTCCAAAATGAAGTATCTTCAGGTGTTAGTATAGTATACTCGTGGCAATAATTAATTTTTGTTAAAAAAAAACTGCCCTGTTTTTTCCAAAAGACATAGACAGGAGGATTGACTAAATCATCAAAACAGGTGTCTTTTTCATCTGAGGAAGGCTCTACAATAAATATTGGACGTTCAGGAGTAATTTTTTTATAAGTAATGAGAGTGTCGATTTTTTGAGTTGTAATAAAATCTGAAACTAATTCATTAATATTTACTTTTTGATAAGTTTGTGAGTTACTGACAAAAGTTAAGAACAAAAAAAATAAAAGGAATGCATTTCGAGTCATTATACTGTTTTTAAATTTTTATATGTTCTTTACAAAATAAATGCCTAACCCTAATAGCAATCAAAAGTATTGCGATGAATAGCAGTTCCAATAGCTATCGGAATTCGTAAAATTACTATATTTATAAGATATAAAATGAAAAAGATATGAAATCGATAGATCCGAATGATTTTAAAGTTATAGAAAAGATTAAGTTAAAAAAACTTCCGACCCGTTTAGATATTGAAGCAGATGATGATGAAAAAGAAGAAAAGCTGGAAAACGTAAAAGATAAACTGAGTGATTTGCAGGATGTAATGTACGCACATAATAAATATGCAGTTTTGATTTGCTTGCAAGGAATGGATACTTCTGGAAAAGACAGCCTTATTCGCGAAGTATTTAAAGAATTTAATCCGCGTGGGGTAGTGGTGCATAGTTTTAAAACGCCTAGTTCGGCTGAACTCGAACACGATTATTTATGGCGCCATTATATTGCATTACCCGAAAAAGGTAAGTTTGCGATTTTTAACCGTACTCATTACGAAAATGTGCTGGTAACACGTGTGCATCCGGAATACATTTTAGGAGAAAATCTTCCCGGAATTAATTCTGTTGATGATATTACACCCGAATTTTGGGAAAACAGACTCGAGCAAATCAATAATTTTGAAAAGCATATTGCGCAGAACGGTACGATTGTATTGAAGTTTTTTATGCACTTGAGCAAGGAAGAACAGCGAGAGCGACTGCTTCGCCGACTTGAGCAGGAAAAACACAATTGGAAATTTTCTCCTGGAGATTTAAAAGAACGCGGGTACTGGGATGAGTATATGAAATATTACGAAGAGGCCATCAATAAAACCTCGCAACCACACGCTCCTTGGTACATCATTCCGGCCGATGACAAAGAAATGTCAAGATATATTGTAGCAAAAATTATTTGGGAAGAAATGAAAAAATATACCGATATAAGAGAACCCGAACTCGACGAAAAAACTAAAGTTAATATTGAATTGTATAAAAAGGAACTTGGCGAAAGGTGATTTTGATAAGATAGTAGAAAAACTGCCAATTTGATGATTTTATCCCAATTGGTTCTCGAATTGGTTGGGATTAATTTTTAAATCAAAATTCTCAAAAATACAAAACCCGGCAGATTGTGGAGACTGCCGGGTTTTTACCAAAAACAAAAAAATAAATTAAACCTATATTTTATAAATCAAAACCATAAGCTAGACGCAATGCAACCTGATTGGTTTTGAATTTGTTATAGTCCTCATAACGGACACTGATATCGATATATTTGTTGGCGTATCCAATTCCTGGCGCCCATAAAAAAGTAGTGTCATTGTATCCGTTTGTTACGGCAAAACCGGCACCTACTTCACCTAAAACGTAAAATTGATCTTCCCAGATAAAAGCTTTAAAACCAGCTTTTGCAGGAATAAATCCAAGATCTTTTACGTCTACTCCGTTTTCATCCTTTCCTGTAAACAAATTGGTAAAACCGGTTGTTAATGTCAAAGATGTTTTTTTAGATAAATCGTATTGAAGACGAACGTCTCCACCAAGAGACCAGTCGTACGCATTGTCCGTCGGTAATCCTCCGTTTAATCCGAATCCTAATCTAAAACCCTGATCGTAATTTTTTACTTCACTGTCTTGAGCGAAAGTTGAGTTGGCGGATAAAAAAGAAAAGGCAGCTAGGCATAAAATTTGTAATTTTCTCATGACAATTAAATTTTGAATTATTAATAATGTAAAAGTAGATTTACACCCTTTCGGATTTGTTATATAATTTTTACAAATTGTTATATAATATTTGACTTTGGTCAAAATAGCCTTAAGATTTGCTTATGTTTTTAATAATTTGAGAGAATTGAAAGCTTCTAACTATCTTTGCGGCCTAAATAAGATTGAAAGTGAATTTAAAGCAGTACACCAAGGAGTTTTCATACAATTTAAGACTTGCCTATCCTGTTATTTTAGGAATGGTCGGCCATACTTTAATTGGTATTGTTGACAATATTATGGTTGGTAAAATTGGGGCTACCGAATTAGCGGCTGTATCGCTGGGAAACAGCATGATTTTTATAGCCATGTCTTTGGGAATTGGTTTTTCAACAGCCATCACGCCTATTGTTGCCGAAGGAGACGCAGAGAAAAATGATGGCAAAATCCGTTCTGCATTTCACCACGGTTTATTTTTGTGCACTATTTTAGGACTGATTCTTTTTGGCGTCATTATGATGGCTAAACCAATAATGGAAATGCTGCATCAGCCAGCTGAGGTAATTGTGCTGGCAAAACCTTATTTAGGCTGGGTCGCTTTTTCGCTTATTCCATTGATTATGTATCAAGGCTACAAACAATTTGCCGACGGTTTATCACTGACCAAGTATTCTATGTACGCCATGGTGATGGCAAACGTGCTTCATGTCGGGTTAAATTATGTGCTTATTTACGGAATCTGGTTTTTTCCGAAAATGGGTATTATTGGCGCAGCTTTGGGTACTGTAATTTCTAGAATTTTTCTGGTAATGTTTATGCACATCATGCTTTCGCGAAGAAAAGATCTGCAGCACTTTTTTCAAAATTTCAGTTTTGATGAAATAAAAACTGCAACGATAAAAAAAATAATTAGCATCGGATTTCCATCGGCGATGCAGATGCTTTTTGAAGTTGTTTTATTTACTGCTTCAATCTGGTTGTGTGGCAATATCGGAAAAACCAGTCAGGCAGCCAACCAAATTGCATTGAGTCTCGCTTCGATGACTTTTATGTTTGCAATGGGATTAAGCGTTACTTCGATGATCAGGGTGAGTAATCAGAGAGGTTTGACCGATTTTAAGAAACTGATTGTCGTAGCGCGTTCGATTTTCCTTCTTGCAATTATAGTCGAAACTTTTTTTGCCATTTTGTTTATTGCTTTTCATGACTATCTTCCTCATATTTTTCTGAATATGGAAAATACCGGACAGATTTTAGATAATACAGAAGTTATTGCCATTGCCTCCAAATTGCTGTTGATTGCGGCTGTTTTTCAAATTTCAGACGGAATTCAAGTAGTAGTTCTCGGTGCGCTTCGAGGTCTGCAAGATGTCAAAATTCCGATGTACATTACTTTTGTCGCTTATTGGGTAATTGGTTTTCCGATTTCATATTATTTGGGAGAACATACCGAACTGAAAGCTCAGGGTGTTTGGGTCGGACTTTTGGCAGGGTTGACGGCTGCCGCAATTTTGTTATATCTTCGCTTTAATTACCTAACCAATAAATTAATCAAAAATTCATTTTCAAATAACTAAATTTGGAAAATAATTGGCTAAAGTTTTTTAGAATCTGAAAAAACAGAATGCCCTTTAATCAAAAAATTAAAATTAAAATAATACTATGGAATTACCTAAATTTTTACTTGGAGACAATACCGATTTTCCAGACGATATTTTTATCATTCACCTTGATTATCCTCGTTTTATAATTAATTTAAAAGACGATGAGGTTGAATTTTTAGAAGAAGCCGAAGATCTTGACGAAGCGGAACTAAATGCAGAAATGGAAGGTCTGATTGAGCAGGCAAACGAATTTTACGATCGCGAGGTCAATCGTTACGAAGAATAATTTCTTTGTTTATTCTTACGTTCTTATCTGATGAAAAACTTGCGCTTTCTAAAACCTATCTTCAATTTTATAATAATCGGATTGTTGATTACAACTTTAAGCCGTTTATTTTTGTTTTTTCTTTTTAAAGAAAGAGTAACCGAAACGCCAAATTTCTGGTATATTTTTCCAATCGGTCTTCGAATGGATTTGATATTACTGTGTTATTTGTCGTTTCTTCCGGCCTTACTAATTACATTTCTTCCTGAAAGATGGATGAAATTTACCAATCGGTTTTTAGTATTTTACAGCTTTTTATTTCTTTTTTTGATTTTGTTTGTAGAACTGGCTTCACCAGATTTTGTGAAACAGTACGATACACGTCCGAACAAGATATTTTTGGATTATTTGATTTATCCAAAAGAAGTTCTTGGCATGCTCTTAAAAAGTTATCTGACTTCTATAATTCTGACTTTCTTAATTTTAGGTGTCACAATTTATTTTGCCTTCAAAAAAGGTAAAACGCTTTTTCATACAGAAAATGCAGGTTATAAAAATAAGCTGATTCTTTTTCCTTTTGTTGCATTTTTATTGTTTTTTGGAGCTCGTTCAAGCCTGACTTCTAAGCGTCCGATTAATGCCAGCAATGCAGTTTTTTCTACAGATCAATTGACCAATACATTAGGTTTGAACTCATTTTACACAGTTGCTTTTGCAGCTTATTCGATAAAAAATGAAGGAAATACCAAAATGTACGGCAAAATGGATGAGGCTGAAGCGATTTCTCGTGTCAAAAAATACATGATGGCAGGCAAAAATGATTTTACTGATGCTGAAATTCCTTTTCTCCATTTGCAGAAAGCAGATTCAGCTCAAGCAAAACCGTATAATCTTGTTATTTTTCTGCAGGAAAGTTTAGGTGCAGAATATGTTGGTGTTTTAGGTGGAAAACCCTTAACGCCCGAGTTCGACAAATTGTCTAAAGAAGGATTGTTGTTTACAAACTTATATTGTACAGGAACCAGAAGTGTTCGCGGTATAGAGGCTGTAGTTACAGGATTTTTGCCATCACCGTCTGAAAGCGTTGTGAAATTAGGAAACTCTCAGCAAGGATTTTTTACTTTGGCAGATGCTTTAAAGCAAAAGGGATATGATACAAGTTTCATTTATGGCGGAATGGCGAATTTTGATAATATGGCTTCCTTTTTTAACGGAAATGGTTTCAGTGATATCGTAGATCAAAGTGATTTTGAATCGGATGGTAAGAAATATGCCTTTAAAGGAACTTGGGGTTATTCTGATGAAGATTTGGTTACCAAAGCCAATGAATATTTTAAATCGAAAGGAGATAAACCGTTTTTCTCCTTGATGTTTTCAACGTCTAATCACGAACCTTTTGAATATCCTGCTGGAAGAATTAAACCATACGATAAAAAGGCAAATACGGTAAATAATGCGATGAAATATGCCGATTTTTCGATTGGGAAATTTTTCGAAATGGCGAAGAAAGAAGCCTATTTCAAAAACACGATTTTCATCGTCATCGCAGATCATAATACTAGGACTTACGGAAAAAATCTAGTTCCGATAAATAAATTCCATATTCCGGCTTTTATTATGGGGCCAGGTGTTCCAAAAGGTGCCGTTTACGATAGATTGGCAAGCCAGATTGATATTCCGCCCACTTTGTTAGGGTACTTAGGAATTCCTTTTGAAACGCCAATGGTAGGAAGAAATTTAGCGAAGTTAGATTCTAAGGTGCCGGGAAGATCAATCATGCAGTTTAACGACATCAATGCTTTTAGGGTCGAAAACCAAGTTGTGATTATGCAACCTAATTTGAAACCACTTCAATTCGAAATCAAAAATGACACAACTTTGGTTCCAGTAAAACTAAACGAAGAATTAGCAAAAGACGCTCTAGCTCACGTTGTCACTGCGGGGAATTTGTATAAGGAAAATAAGTATAAGCTTAGACCTGCAAAATAGGTTCAAAGATGCAAAGCAACAAAGTTTCAAAGATTTTACTTTGAAACTTTTTTATGAAGATTTATCACAAGATTGTGTGTAGAGATTGTTAATGATAATTGGTACAAAGATTAAAATGAGCAAGCGATATATTTTTTACTCTGCATCTTTGTCACTTTGAGCCTTTGTTCCTCTATCAAAATACAATTTTAATAAACTAGAAGCGGCTGCAAACGATGAAATCTCATTGTTTTGCACTGCTTTTTTGCTTTCTTCTAAAAGCGAAATTATATCAGGCTGATTATAGAAATTTTGTTTTAACTGCTCGTTGATGGTTTCCATCATCCAGAAATGATTTTGTTCGTTTCTTTTTTCTTGAAAAAATCCGGTTTCTTTCGTCATTTCAAAATATTCAGAAATTGTATTCCAAACTTCAGGAATTCCATCTTTTGTGAGTGAACTGCAAGTCGTTACTTTAGGCTGCCAGCTTGATTTTTTAGGAGGAAATAAATGCAAAGCTCGATTAAATTCAACTTTCGCCTGATTGGCTTTTTTAACGTTATCGCCATCGGCTTTGTTGATTACGATTGCATCTGCCATTTCCATTATACCGCGTTTAATTCCTTGAAGCTCATCTCCGGCACCTGAAATTTTCAATAATAAGAAAAAATCGACCATGCTGTGAACCGCAGTTTCGCTTTGTCCGACACCAACAGTTTCTATAATAATAGTATCAAAACCAGCTGCCTCGCACAGAATAATCGATTCTCGGGTTTTACGGGCCACACCTCCTAAAGTCTCTCCCGAAGCGCTTGGTCTGATAAAAGCATTTTCATTCTTAACCAATTCTTCCATGCGAGTTTTATCGCCCAAAATGCTTCCATGAGAAATAGAACTACTTGGGTCGACAGCCAGAACTGCTATTTTTTTTCCTAATTGCGTTAAATGCGTACCAAAAGCTTCTATGAAAGTGCTTTTTCCGACGCCGGGTACACCTGTAATTCCAATTCGGACCGATTTATTGGCATGAGGAAGACAGCCTTTGATGATTTGATTTGCTTTTTCGGCATGTTCAGGATTTGTACTTTCGATTAATGTAATCGCGCGGCTTAAAGCCGTTCGGTTGCCTTCGAGAATTCCAGAAACTAATTCGTGAGCGGTTGGCTGTTGTCTGCGTTTTATTTTAATTTGATTAATAGCCGAAAGGTTGGTGATTTCGGGAGATGAAATTCCAGCTTTTTCATATAAGCTGCCGGCTTGTTTATTAAAATCAGACAAAACGCATTTTTTAGAAATGTAAAAGTACTGAAAACAAAAACAGTTTCAAAAAATTAGTTCGCCACGACCCGAGCGATAGTGAACAGGCGAAGCAATTACGCGAATTTCCGCTAATTTGTTATTTTAAAATATGAGTAGAAAAAGGTTTGCCACGAATTACACGAATTTTCACTAAATTTTTATTTTCAAAAGAAGCTAAAAAAAGTAACTATTAAAGTTGTCATCCTGAAGAAGGATCAAGTAAAACAAAAATAATTTGTGTGAATTTGTGTAATTTGTGGCAAAAAAAACTTTGAAACTTAGAACCTCAGTATCTTAGCAACTCTTCTTAGTATCCAGCAGTAAATCTTACTTGGTGGTGTTTTGGATTTTCGGTTTCGTCTGCGATAACAACGGCTAGATCTTCTACAGAAAGAATACTTCTTTGTTCGTCATTAAAAACAGGATTTTCTAAGCCCAAACGGTATTTTCCAGTTCTGCCGGTTTTAGTTCCAGCATGCATTTCGAAAGCAGGACTAAAAAATGCCCAGTCTAAATCTTTTTCTTCTTTGATGATATTCAGATAATGTCTTGCGGCATTAGCTCCAGGGAAAATTTCTTTTGGAAAATCTGGAGTATCAACTGCTTGTAAATCTGGAGCAACGTATAAGCTTCCCGCTCCTCCAATTGTAATAAAACGTTTTACGCCCGATTTCTTCACCGCTTCCTGAATCGCTTTTGAACCTGCTAAAAAGTCATCGTAGATATTTGGATTCGTCCATCCAGGATTGTAAGCGTTGATTACAGCGTCGTGACCTTTTAAGATTGCCGCCAAAGCATCTACGTTAAAAATATCAGCCGCAACCCATGTAGCATTTGCCGTATCCTTTGGTGTTCTGGCAATAGCCGTAATTTCATGTTTTCTGTCTGCGAATTCGTTTACTAATGCCGAGCCTACAAATCCTGTGGCTCCAATAATTGCGATTTTCATAATATATAAATTTATTTAGTAATAAAAAATGTTACAGTTTTGAATAAAAAAAATCCTAAAATTGATTTGAAAAATCTTCCAGTGAAATGTTTTCAAGCTGTGCACTGACTTTTTGATTCATTTCATTGTACAAAGTTTCCAAATGCTTATTGATGTTTTTACCAACTGGACAGTCAGGATTCGGCTGGTTTTTTGCAAAGCCTAGTCCAATCGATTCAAAAGTCATTTCGAATATTTGTCTTAATGTGAGTTCGGTCGCATTTACTGCCAGTTTCGTTCCTCCGTTTTTTCCTTCTTTACTTTCTACGATATGATGTGCTTTTAGGTTGGCAATTTCTTTGCGAACCAAAACAGGATTCAGATTGATGCTTCCCGCAATAAATTCCGAAGACAAATAATCGTTTGGAAATTTATGCAGCAAGGTCAAAATGTGAATCGTTATGGCGAATTTACCTGAAATCATACTGTAATAAAATTTATTACAAATATAGTGCGTTTTGTAACACAAAAAACAATTTTAACTATTTTTTTGGAAATGAGTGATTAGTAAAAAGTTAAAAGTGATTGGTAATTAGCTTTTTGTAAGATGTGAAAAGTTATTGGGTTTAGAAATTAATGGGATGATGGGTGTTTGATTTTTGATTATTCCTAATAGAAGAAAAATATACCCAAAGTATAAAAAGAAACTGCAGTGGTATTCTAAGCCATAAATAGGATAGACCTCTGCCTGTATAGTCTGCAGTTTGCAAATTTATATTTTTACTTGCCGCATAAATGTTCGCTGGAAGTAGGAGGATGAAAAATAGAATAAGCAATTTTCCAGTAAACACTTTGGTGCTTGGCAATAGGAGTCCGATTGAAGCGATTAACTCTATAATTCCTGTAGCATATACAATGACATTTGCCCAAGGTAAAAAAGAAATCATCATTGCCATTCCTTTCGTAAAGGCAAAATGACCTATAGCGGTAAATGCCAGCATCAGTGCCATAGCAATTCTTCCTGAAAATGATAGTTCAAGTCGTTTGGTTTTAAGCCAGATAATAAGTAGAGTTGCAGCAAAAGCACCAAATAATACAATTAGGGTTTCCATATCTTTTTTTTATTGTACAAAGTTGCACAGTAAAAAAACTTAAAACAATGAACCTGGGTTAATAAATGCGCTTTCTAATTCGGCTTAAAGCTTGTGGAGTAATACCGATATAAGAGGCAAGGTATTTTTGAGGAATTTTTTGAATTAATTGAGGTTGTTCTGTAAATAAATTGAGGTAGCGCTGTTCTGCAGAATCATTTAGTAACGACAATTCTCTTTTTGATTTTTTAAGAAATAATCCTTCACTTGCAAAGCGGCCAATAGTATTGCCGATTTCGGTTTCGGCATAAATGTCCTGAAGATCGTTATAAGAGATGCGCCATAATACGGTGTCTGCAAGAGCTTCAATAGTATAATTTGCGGGTATTCGGGTAATAAATGAGTCGTAGCCGCTTGTAAATTCGCCATCAAATACGAAAGTAAAAGTGAGATCTTTATTTTCTGAAGGAATGTAATATCTAACGATTCCTTTTTCTATAAAGGAAAGGTAACCTTCAACGTGGCCATTTTGGAGAATTGTCGTTTTCTTTGGAAATTCCTGACGGATAAGTTTTGATGAAAAGATATTCCAGTCTTCATCAGAAAGTTTTATCATTCGTTCGAAATTGTCTCGTATTTGTTGCATTACTTTTTTTATTTATTAAAAGTAACAAAAAACTTAAAGAAGCGATACAATTTGTTCAGTATCGCAATTTATAAATCCCTATTTTTGTGGTGATTTAATAATATGACCAACTTTATACTAATATTTCTCTTTCTTTCGCTTGGTTTAGTTTTGCAGCATGTAAAACAGTTTCCTAATCATATTTATAAGACGCTCAATAAAATTGTCATTTATTTTTGCCTTCCTGCTATTACTTTATACCATATTCCAAAAATAAAATGGAGCAACGAATTGCTTTTTCCAATAGGAGCGGGCTGGATTACTTACATTTTGGCATTTTTGTTTTTTCATATTTTAGGAAAAAAACTAGGTTGGTCTAATAAACTCATAGGATGCCTTATTCTTACTGCGGGTTTAAGCAACAGTTCTTTTTTAGGTTATCCGATTATTGAAGCTTTATTTGGAAAAAAAGGTCTTGAAACCGCTGTTTTAGTTGATCAACCAGGAACCTTCGTTGTGGTTTCGACGTTTGGCGTTTTTACGGCCACTTTTTATTCTAAAGGAAGTCCGAATACTTTTGAGATTCTCAAAAAGATTATTTTGTTTCCGCCTTTTATCATGTTTGTTTTGTCCTGCCTTTTAAATGTTTTTGATTATGACTTGCATGAAAGTATCCAGTCACTATTGTTAAAAATTGGAAGTTTGGTCACGCCTTTGGCATTGCTTTCGGTTGGTTTACAGCTGACTTTTGATAAAAAAAGCAAACACTGGAAGTTTTTACGTCTAGGATTATTTTTCAAACTAATTCTGGTTCCGTTTACAATTTTGATTTTATATGTTTTTATTTTCAATCAGCGTTCTGAAGCGATAAAAATCACTTTGCTAGAAACCGCAATGGCACCTATGATTACCGGTGCAATTCTGGCATCGACTTATGGTTTGAAACCAAAATTGAGTAGTATGATGATTGGTTTCGGAATTCCGATTTCCTTTATTACGCTTGCGGTTTGGTACTTTGTTCTCACTTTTATTTAGTTTTAAAATAGTAACTATATCGAAAAAGTAGAATTTTAACTTTTTTTTACCTTTTGAATGTTTTCTAAATGCATTTTTTAGTTAATTTTAGATGAACTAAAAAATTAAAAATTATGTCAACATTAAGATTAGGTGATATAGCTCCAGATTTTCATGCAGAAACCACGCAGGGACCAATTAATTTTCACGAATGGTTAGGAGATTCATGGGGCGTTTTATTTTCGCATCCAGCAGATTTTACTCCGGTTTGTACAACTGAATTAGGAACAGTAGCGAATTATGTTCCTGAATTTTCAAAAAGAAATACAAAAGTTATTGCTTTGAGTGTTGATGGATTAGAATCGCACAAAGAGTGGATAAAAGACATAAATGAGACTCAAAATACGGAAGTGAATTTTCCGATTATCGCAGATGAAGATAAGAAAGTAGCAAACCTATACGATATGCTTCATCCAAATGCTAGCGATAAATTTACAGTTCGTTCTGTTTTTGTAATCGGACCTGATAAGAAAATCAAACTGACTTTGACTTATCCTGCTTCTACGGGAAGAAATTTTGACGAATTGCTTCGTGTGATTGACAGTCTTCAATTAACAGCAAATTACAGCGTTGCAACTCCTGCGAACTGGAAAGACGGTCAAGATGTGGTGATTGCTCCTGCAATTCCAGACAGCGATATTCCAGCTAAATTTCCGAAAGGTCATACACCGATAAAACCGTATCTGCGTTTGACACCGCAACCGAATAAGTAGTTTAAGCTTCTAAGTTTCTGAGCTGCTAAGGTTCTAAGTTTTGAGGTTTTATACTGCTAATAAAAAGCTTCTGAAATTCTAATTAAATTAGAACTTCAGAAGCTTTGTTTTAGGATGAGTTAAGATATCCAAGAAAAAAACTTAGAACCTTAGCACCTCAGAACTTAGCAACTTTTAAAAAAAATCTATACCTTCTTAAACAAAGCATTCATTTTCTTTTTGTCGCCGACTACCCATATTATATCATTTTTTTGCAGAATAATATTAGATTCCGGATTAAGATTTCGATTTCCGTTGCGCTCGATTCCGACAACCAGACCTCCGGTTTTTCCTCTAAATTGGCCAACACTTTTCTCTATAAAATCTTCATCTGCGATTTCAAGCTGACGCAACACAATTTCAGTTTCCTCCACTTCTTTAGCGGCTTCTGTTTCGTTTTGATTTAAATATTTGGTAAACTCTGCAATCTGTGCATCAGTACCGATAACGCATATTTCATCGCCTGGAAAAAGGCGCTCCGTTTTCATCGGAATCGAAATCGTAACATCGCCTCGCTTGATGTAAGCAATATTGATTCCCATCTGTTCACGAATGCGAAGTTCTTCTAATGTTTTTCCTGCTAGATTTGATTCCTTTCCGATATCAAAAAAAGACATATGCCCGTCCCAAGGCATCAAGTTGGCATAACGGCGATCTATTTTTTTGTTTTCGCGATCGTTTAGGTTTTTCAGGAAATGGCTTTCAATTTTATGATATTGCTCGTTCAGTTTTTTTGGGAAAATCTGGTACGCTCCGATTGCAATAATCAAGGCAACAAAAGCAACCAGCGGAGAAAAGAAAATATTCAATAAAAACCCGACGAAAAATAGGCCAAGACTCATTCTGATTAAAATCAGCATTAAAAGCGCTCCTCTGTACTTGCGTTCTTCCCATAATGATTCTACTTCCTCTACCTTTACACGACGTAAAGAAAGCGCCCATAAAAATGGTGCAATTATTCCAAGTGTAATCAGGGCCGCCAAGGTATTTCCGAATCTTGTATCGGCTACAAGAGGGGCTACAAATTTAGAAGACAGCAAAATAATCGCTGTAATGATTATGGTGTGCAGAATGATTTGCGTAATAGATGCTCGAAGCACAACTTGCCAGGTACTGACAGATTTAATCGCTTGCGCATTTACACTGTAACGATTGATGTTTTTAATCCATTTTTTAGGCAATTTTTGCTCTAGAGCGAATGCAAAAGGTTCTGAATATTTAATCAGAAACGGAGTTGTAAAAGTTGTAATGGCAGAAACGGCCACAATAATTGGATACAGAAAATCGCTGGTCACTTTAAGCGTCATTCCGAGAGTGGCAATAATAAAAGAAAACTCTCCAATCTGAGCTAGACTCATTCCGGTTTGTACAGATTGTTTTAAAGGCTGTCCCGAAATAAGCGCCCCTAATGAAGAACTGAATGCTTTTCCGAAAATGGTTAAAAGTGTAATAATTGCTACTGGTAAAGCATAGGTAAGCAATGTGTCAGGATTTATTAACATTCCAACAGATACAAAGAAAACGGCGCCGAATAAATCTTTTACTGGCTGAATGAGATGTTCTATTTTTTCGGCCATTGTGGTTTCTGCGATAATAGATCCCATGATAAACGCACCCAGAGCAGGTGAGAACCCAACATTGGCAGCAAAAATTACCATCATTAAACAAAGAGCCAACGAAATAATTAGCAACATTTCGTCTGTTAAAAGATGTTTTGCCTTTTTTAAGATTGTTGGGATGATAAAGATGCCTCCTAAAAACCAGATAATTAAGAAAAATATCAGTTTTAAAACAGATTGCAGTAATTCGCTTCCCGAAACCTGATCACTTACCGCAATCGTAGAAAGTAAAACCAGCATCAGAATAGCTACAATATCTTCAACAATCAAAGCGCCAAACACAATTCCGACGAATTTTTTTCCTTTTACACCGAGTTCGTCAAAGGCACGGATAATAATTGTCGTGGAAGAAATAGAAAGCGTCGCTCCAAGAAAAATGCTGTCCATTTTTCCCCATCCCATCCATTGTCCGACGCAATAGCCTATCAGAACCATGAAGATAATCTGGGTAATGGCCGTTACCGATGATGTGCCACCGACTTTCATTAGTTTCTTAAAACTAAATTCGAGTCCGAGACTGAACAACAAGAAAATCACTCCGATTTCTGCCCAAACTTCGACACTGTGCATGTCTGTAATTGAAGGGAAAAAATCAAAATGGTTTCCGGCAAGAAATCCTGCAATCAGGTAACCCAGAACCAGTGGCTGTTTCATTCTTTTAAAAAGCAAAACAGCGATTCCGGCAGTCATTAGGATTAATCCTAAATCACTAATCAGAGGTTTCAAATGGTGTGTAGTTTCAGCAGCGGCGCTTAAGGCAATCATAAAGTGGTATTTTTTTCTTTAAGAGCTGATCCAGCTTTTTATTTTTGTTTTGGGCTGGTTGCTCGAAATAATTAATAAAAAAAGCTATCTCGATAAAGATAGCTTTTTTTGACAAAATATTTTAGATTTTATTTAAATTCCTGTGTAATTGCTAGGAGTTATCTGCAATAATTCTGCTCTTACCGCATCAGAAACTTCCAAAGTGGCAATAAAGTTATGAATTGCATTTTTATCAATTGCTTCATTTGTTCTTGTCAGACCTTTTAAGGCTTCATATGGGTTTGGATATGCTTCGCGACGTAAAATAGTCTGGATCGCTTCTGCCACAACAGCCCAATTTTTCTCTAAGTCTTCGGCAAATTTACTTTCGTTTAGCAGTAATTTGTTAAGCCCTTTTAACGTAGCTTCAAAAGCAATTATTGTATGTCCCATCGGCACTCCCACATTTCTTAAAACCGTACTGTCGGTTAAGTCGCGCTGTAATCTTGAGATTGGAAGTTTTGCAGCCAAATGTTCAAAAATAGCATTTGCGATTCCTAAGTTTCCTTCAGAGTTTTCAAAATCGATTGGGTTTACTTTGTGCGGCATTGCAGAAGATCCGATTTCGCCCGCTTTGATTTTTTGTTTAAAGTAATCCATTGAAACGTAGGTCCAAATATCACGATCTAAATCGATAATGATATTGTTGATTCTTTTTAAGCCATCAAAAAATGCGGCAAAATGATCGTAATGCTCTATTTGTGTTGTTGGAAAAGAATGGTGCAAACCTAAATCGGTTTCAACAAATTTATTTCCGAATTGTTTCCAGTCAATTTGCGGATATGCTACGTGATGCGCATTAAAGTTTCCTGTTGCACCACCAAATTTAGCAGCAAACGGAATGTTGAACAACAAACGCATCTGCTCTTCTAAACGCTCTACGAAAACCAAAATTTCTTTTCCTAAACGAGTAGGAGACGCTGGTTGTCCGTGTGTGCGAGCCAACATCGGAATATCCTTCCATTCGCCGCTTAATTCTTTTAATTTTGCAATTAAGGCAACCAAAGTCGGCATATAAACCTGCTCAAAAGCTTCTTTCGTAGAAAGCGGAATGGCAGTGTTGTTGATGTCTTGTGATGTTAATCCGAAGTGAATGAACTCTTTGTATTGAGACAAACCTAATTTTTCAAAAGCGTCCTTAATGAAGTATTCAACCGCTTTAACATCGTGGTTGGTTACTTTCTCGGTTTCCTTAATCCAAAGTGCATCTTCGGTTGAGAAATTTTTATATATGTTTCTCAGGCTTTCAAATACATCTGAATTAATGCCTTGAAGTTGTGGTAACGGAATTTCGCATAAAGCAATAAAGTATTCAACTTCAACTAAAACACGATATTTTATTAAAGCTTCTTCAGAGAAGAAAGGTGCTAAATTTTTGGTTTTACTTCTATATCTTCCGTCAATAGGCGATATAGCATTCAATTCGTTTAGAGTAGTCATTGTTATGTTGTTTTTCGAAAGGTGCAAATATAAAGAGAATTTAGCGATTAGAAGTAACCAAAAGATGCATTTATGTGTTTAAAATGAATTTAATCGGTCTCTTAAATCGGCAACTCCTTCTGATGCAAATTTTGCAATGGTTTCTACTTTGTTTCGGATATTCGGAATAGAAATCGGATTTGGGTCGATGTAAAAAACAGGTGTTGAACTTGGTGTATAAGAAATTAATCCGGCCGCAGGATAAACTTGTAATGAAGTGCCTATTACGGCAAAATAATCTGCTGTTTCGGTAATATCAATCGCTTCTTCTAGAGCTGGAACTTCTTCGCCAAACCAGACAATATGCGGTCTCAACTGATTTCCATTGTCATCCAGATCTCCGGTTACCAAATCATCTGTCCAATCAAGGATATGATTTTTATTTTTTATGCTTCTTACTTTTAATAATTCGCCATGGAGATGCAAAACTTTGGTACTGCCGGCTCGTTCGTGTAAATCGTCTACATTCTGCGTAATAATGTGTACATCAAAATCTCTTTCTAATTCGGCTAAAATAGTATGTCCTAAATTGGGCTTTACTTCTTTGAGCTGTTGGCGTCTTTTATTGTAAAAATCTAAAACCAAGTCCTGATTTTTATGCCATCCTTCAGGTGTTGCCACTTGCATAACATCATGACCTTCCCATAGACCGTCGCTGTCTCGAAAAGTTTTTATACCACTTTCGGCACTAATTCCGGCGCCAGTTAAGACTACAAGTTTCTTTTTCATTGCTTAAAATGTATTAAAACATAAAAATAATAATTCTATAATTTATCCAGCTGAAAAAATTTAATGAAAGCATTTTTTGAAAGAAAAACTTCCAGTGTTTATACCTATTGTTTTAATGTCAGAATATTTTTATTTTTAGGCTTCAATAAAAATCCAAAAGCTAAATGATTCTAATACAGTTTACAGGGTTGTCAGGATCTGGAAAAACAAGTCTAGCTGAAAACGTATGTAATTTGCTTCGACAAAATGGCTATCAGTCCGAAATTGTCGATGGAGACGTGTACCGCAAAACATTATGCCAAGACTTAGGTTTTTCTAAAGAGGACCGATGCGAGAATATCAGAAGACTTTTTAAAGTCGGACAGGATTTTGTTGAATCGAATAAGATTGTTTTAATGTCTGTCATTAATCCCTATGAAGAGGTGAGGAGTGAAATCAGAAAAAATCAATTTGTAAGAACAGTATTTTTAGATTGTTCAATAGATAATCTGATTAAAAGAGACCCGAAAGGATTATATAAAAAAGCTTTGCTTCCAGAGAATAATGCTGAAAAAATAAGAAATTTTACGGGTATTGAAGATGTTTACGAAAGACCCTTAAATGCCGATTTATTTCTTAAAACCGATGTAGAACCCTTGTCTCTCTCAATCCAAAAATTATACAATTTTATTATCGATAACCTACCTACAAACCATTCAAAACTTAATTTTATGAATCCGTCAAGCTGTCAACTGCCAGTTTCTTTCTCTATCGAAAAACTGCAAAATGATCTTTTAGTATGCGAGACCAATTTATGGACTCCTCATTTTAACACCAATCGTTATGAAGGCAATTGGACAAGTGTGTCTTTACGTTCGCAGTCGGGATTAGAAACCGATATTTTTTCGTTTCCGGATAGAGAATATAAAAACACACCTTTGCTGGAAAAGTGTTTTTATTTTAAAGAAATCATGGATTGGTTTGAATGCGAAAAAGAAGCAGTACGTTTATTGAGGCTCGGATCTGGAAGCGAAATCAAAGAACATGTTGATAATGACACTTCTTATGAAGACGGTTTTTTTAGAATTCATATTCCTATTATAACAAATGATGAAGTGTTTTTTTATGTAGATCATAAACGTGTTGAAATGAAGATGGGAGAGTGTTGGTATGCCAATTTTCAGTTACCACATAGTGTAGAAAACAAAAGTTCTGAACCAAGAATTCATCTTACGCTGGATTGTATCAGAAACGAATGGTCTGATGAGTTGTTCTCTAAAATGGGATTCGATATCTACTTTAAAGCCACTAAGAAACAATATTCTGATGCTGAAAAGCAGTTGATTATTGAAGAACTTTTGAGAAATCCTTCTGAAATCAGTGCTCAGATTATTGCCGAACTTCAGTCAAAATAACTTCACAATGGAGAATGTAAAACACCCTATGTTTAATTGGATTCCGATTAAATTAGTAGAAAACGAAAACAAAATTTATTTTGAATGGATTTATTTGTCCGATTTAAAAATCATAGATCCATTTTTTGACGATACATTGGCAAAATGCAGAAGTTTTGCTCAAAATTCTACACGCTTTAAAGTGGTTAGTACTGTAGAAAATCTGATACAATGGTCTGAAGAACTAGAATCGGTAGAACTGAAAGGGTTGGTTTTTCATGTTTCAAGATGCGGTTCAACCATGCTCAGTCAGTCTTTGGCATCTTCGGAGGAAAACATTATGATTTCTGAAGCTTCAATACTAGATCAAATATTAAGAAGCGAGATTTTAAGTCTGGCGGCTAAAAGTCAAGTACTGAAATCGGTAATTAGATTGCTGGCTCACAAGCGTTTTTCGCAACAGAAAAATACAATCCTAAAGCTTGATGCTTGGAGTATTTTTAAGGTTGATTATTTAAGAAAAGTTTTTCCGGAAATTCCATTTGCTCTCTTGTACAGAAATCCAGCAGAAGTTTTGCGTTCACATCAAAAGATGTCGGGAATGCATATGGTGCCAAATATAATCCCAGCAAGCGTTTTTGGCATCAAAAAAAATGAGATGCAAGAATTATCTTTACCGCAATATCGAGCATTGGTTTTAGAAAAATATTTTAAAGCTTTTCTGGATTTCTATAGAAAACACAATAATGTCACTTTGCTGAATTATAATGATGGAATGAAAAATGTAGTCGAGAAGTTTATATCTTTTGCAAGCCTTCAATATTCTGATGAAGAAACAAATATTATGCTAGAGCGGCTTACTAAACACTCCAAAAATGAGAATGTTGTTTTTTGTGGCGATTCTTATGAAGGGGATGCTGTACTAGCAAATCTGGCAAATGTAAATGCCGTGCATGAAAAATTGAATGCTGTTTATGCAGGAAATCCGGTTTAACTAAAATACCTAAAGATACTTTTTGCTCTTGTATTTATGTGTATTTTTGCGCCAAACATAAATAAAATGATTGATTTAGATTACCTCGCATTTTTAGAAAATATTTTAACAGAAAACAGAAAAGCTAATTTTTTAAAAGTGTTGGAAAACCGCACTAAACATTTTACAGTTGCTGTAGAAGATGTGTACCAAATGCATAATACCAGTGCGGTAATGCGCAGTTGTGAAGTCTTTGGAATTCAAGAATTGAATGTAATCGAACAGCGTTTTGGCAAAAGAATAGATAAGGAGATTGCTTTGGGCGCTCAGAAATGGGTAGACATTAATCGTTTTGATTCGGTTTCAGGTTGTTTGTCTGACCTAAGAAGCAAGGGATATCAGATTATTGCAACAACTCCGCACGAGAAAGACTGTATGCTGGAAGATTTTGATATCTCAAAACCAAGCGCTCTGTTTTTTGGAACTGAAAAAGAAGGTTTGTCAAAAGAAATTATGGACAATGCCGACGGTTTCTTGAAAATCCCGATGGTTGGGTTCACCGAAAGCCTTAATATTTCGGTTTCAGCCGCAATCATTATTCAAAATCTAACCAACAGATTGAGAAGATCCGATATTGACTGGAAACTGACTGATGATGAAATTCTGGCAAAACGTCTGGATTGGGCAAAAAACTCTATACGAGATATAAAAAGAATTGAAGCGCGTTATTATCAAGATAATCCAAGATAAATTAGATTCTAAGCTTCTAAGTTTCTGAGATGCTGAGGTTTTTAAGCTCGAACTTCTGAGATTCAAAAAACTGTTTCTAAAAAAAATCCCTGGCTACCATTTTAAAGTAATCAGGGATTTTATTTTGAAGTATTCGATCATCAGTAAAGAACTGGATGCCGAACCACTGTAATAATTTATTATTTAACCAAAACCCATTCGCCAGAAGCGATTAAAGTCTCAGCTTTTTTAAATTTCATTGTTTCTGTTTTTCCAGTTGCAACTTCTTGAACTGTAACAGTGTCATTTCGGTTGATTTTCGGCATATCTCTTACGATAGTTTCTGTAACCTGACGCTGTTGTGTTTCGCCCGCTTCGCGGTTGATTTCTTCGCTGCTCGGAATTTCGTCTTTGCTTAGCTTTAAGTTCTCCTTTGGACGAGCTACTTCTCTTGCTTCGTGAATTTCAGGAGTATTCTGAGCTGGTAAATCACCTTTGAACAAGAACGAGATTACTTCTTTGTTTACATTATCCAGCATTCCTCTAAACAAGTTGAAAGCTTCTAGTTTGTAAATTAGCAATGGGTCTTTTTGCTCGTGAACAGCCAATTGAACAGATTGTTTCAATTCGTCCATTTTGCGTAAGTGTTTTTTCCAAGCTTCGTCAACGATAGAAAGTGTAATGTTTTTCTCGAAATCAGCGATTAACTGAGCACCTTCGCTGTCATAAGCTTTTTTCAAATCTGTTACAACATTCAGCGTTTTGATTCCGTCTGTGAACGGAACAACAATTCTTTCGAAATGATTGTTTGGCTCTTCAAAAACTCCTTTAATGATTGGGAAAGCTTCTCTTGCACTTCTTTCGGTTTTTTCGGTATAGAATGCTAAAGCCTCTTTGTATACTTTTCCTGTGATTTCGATTTCAGATAATTTTGTGAATTCTGCTTCTGAAACGGGAGATGTGATTCCGAAATAACGAATCAAATCAAAATCAAATCCTTTATAATCGTTTGTAACTTTATTCTGGCTGACAATCAATTCGCAGGTATCATAGAGCATGTTTGCAATATCCAGTTTCAAACGCTCGCCAAACAATGCATGACGACGACGTTTGTAAACCACTTCACGTTGTGCGTTCATTACGTCATCATATTCTAATAAACGTTTACGAACACCAAAGTTGTTTTCTTCTACTTTTTTCTGTGCACGCTCGATAGATTTTGTCATCATCGAATGCTGAATAACTTCGCCTTCTTTTAATCCCATTCTGTCCATTACTTTTGCAACTCTTTCAGAACCGAACAAACGCATAAGGTTGTCTTCAAGAGAAACATAAAATTGAGAACTTCCCGGGTCTCCCTGACGACCAGAACGACCACGCAACTGGCGGTCTACACGACGAGAATCATGACGCTCAGTACCCACGATTGCTAAACCTCCTGCAGCTTTAACTTCTGGAGATAATTTAATATCGGTACCACGACCAGCCATGTTTGTAGCAATGGTTACAACTCCCGCTTTTCCAGCTTCTTCAACAATTTGCGCTTCTTGCTTGTGCATTTTAGCGTTCAATACATTGTGTTGGATTCCTCTCATTTTAAGCATACGGCTTAATAATTCTGAAATCTCTACAGAAGTTGTTCCGATAAGGACAGGTCTTCCTGCTTGTGAAAGTTCTGTTACATCCTCAATAACAGCATTAAATTTTTCACGTGTTGTTTTATAGATATAATCTTCTTTGTCTTGTCTTGCAATCGGACGGTTGGTTGGAATCTCAACCACATCCAATTTGTAGATCTGCCATAACTCTCCAGCCTCGGTAACAGCAGTACCTGTCATACCTGCTAATTTGCTGTACATTCTGAAATAGTTCTGTAATGTTACAGTTGCAAAAGTTTGAGTTGCAGCTTCGATTTTTACATTTTCTTTTGCTTCAATCGCCTGGTGTAGACCGTCTGAGTAACGACGTCCGTCCATGATACGTCCTGTTTGTTCATCGACAATCAAAATTTTGTTGTCCATGATAACGTATTCTACGTCTTTTTCAAATAAGGCGTAAGCTTTTAAAAGCTGTGTTAACGTATGGATACGTTCGCTTTTTACGCCAAAATCCTGAAATAATCTTTCTCTGGCTTCTGCTTCGGCGTCTTTGTCTAATTTTTGTTTTTCGATTTTAGCGATTTCTGTTCCGATATCTGGTAAAACGAAGAAATCGGCATCAGTATCTCCAGAAAGGTATTTGATACCGTTGTCTGTCAATTCAACCTGATTGTTTTTTTCTTCAATCACAAAATACAAAGCTTCATCCACTTTGTGCATTTCACGATTGTTGTCCTGCATGT
Organism: Flavobacterium foetidum; assembly: GCF_004634245.1. Classification (GTDB taxonomy): domain Bacteria; phylum Bacteroidota; class Bacteroidia; order Flavobacteriales; family Flavobacteriaceae; genus Flavobacterium; species Flavobacterium foetidum. The sequence continues at coordinate 473,328 of NZ_SJTF01000002.1, read as the reverse complement.
ATTGATTTTCAGTTTTTTGAAGCAATTGTTTGATTCCTTCTTCACTTAAAAATTTAATTAATGCTTTGTTTTTAGGTAAAGATCTATAAGCTCTTAATAATAAGAAACCTCCATCTTTAGTATTTCCTTCTTTGATTAATTTTTTAGCTTCAGCTAAGAAACCATTCGCTAACTGGCGTTGTTGTGCAACTAAGTTTTCGATTTTTGGTTTCAATTCGTTGAATTCATGACGATCTCCCTGCGGAACCGGTCCAGAAATAATAAGCGGCGTTCTGGCATCGTCAATTAAAACCGAGTCAACCTCGTCGACAATGGCAAAATTATGTTTTCTTTGAACAAGGTCGCTTGGTGAGTGCGCCATATTGTCTCTTAAGTAGTCAAAACCAAATTCGTTGTTGGTTCCGTACGTGATATCAGCATCATAAGCTTTTTTTCTAGCCTCAGTACTTGGCTGGTGATTATCGATACAATCAACAGATAAACCATGGAATTCGAATAAAGGAGCTTTCCAAGTGCTATCACGTTTAGCCAGATAATCGTTGACAGTTACCAAGTGAACACCATTTCCTGTCAAAGCATTTAAGTAAAGAGGAAGCGTTGCTACCAAAGTTTTACCTTCACCCGTTTGCATTTCGGCCACTTTACCTTCGTGCAAAACCATACCTCCGATTAATTGGACATCATAATGAATCATATCCCAAGTAATGTCTTTTCCGGCCGCATTCCATTTGTTTGCCCAGATAGATTTTTCACCTTCAATAACGATATATGGTTTTGTTGCAGAGAATTCTCTGTCTTTTGCAGTTGCAGTAACTTCAATATGTGAGTTTTCTTTAAAACGACGAGCAGTTTCTTTGACAACCGCAAATGCTTCAGGAAGAATTTCCATTAAAGTTTTTTCAGAAATCTCATAAGCTTCTTTTTCAAGAGCATCTATTGCATCATAAATGTCTTCTCTTTTGTCGATGTCTTCGATGTTTTCTACCTCTGCCTTAAGCGCAGCAATTTTAGCATCTTTATCAGCTCTGGCATCTTTAATCTTTTGTTTAAAATAAGCGGTTCTAGCTCTCAATTCGTCGTGAGACAAATTGATTAGTGTAGATTCGAATGTTTTAATTTTGTTTAAGTAAGGTTGTAAAGCTTTGACATCTTTCTGCGATTTATCGCCTACAAAGACTTTAATAATGCTGTTTATGAAACTCATGATTTATTGTATTTCTGTTTTATGTATATATATTTGAGCCAAAAAAAAAGTCTCTATGATGAGAGACTTTTTCATTTGGTTTATTTTCTAATATTCATCCTCATTCCAAAGATAATCTTCGTCTGTTGGATAATCAGGCCATATTTCTTCCATAGATTCATATATCTCACCTTCATCTTCGATAGACTGAAGGTTTTCTACTACCTCTAATGGAGCACCAGCTCTAATAGCGTAGTCTATAAGTTCGTCTTTGTTAGCAGGCCATGGCGCATCACTTAAATAAGATGCTAATTCTAATGTCCAATACATCTGTTATCTATTTAGTTTGTGCAAAAATAAATTTTTTACTGAAAAAGACAAGTAAATTTTGATTTATTTTAATAAAATTTAAGAACGTCCGTTGATAAAACCCAATTTTTAGATTTCAAATTCCAAAAAAGAAGCTTGAAACCTCCAATTTTAAAGCTTTTAAGCATAGCTTAAATTCGAAGAATTTTAGTTTTTCATTGGAATTTGGGATTTCAATAATTTGGAATTTTTAGAAATTTATTTTCTCGGTATCCACTTCACTTCTTCCGCTTTTAAGTCAGAGGACAACTTCCGTGCCAAGACAAAAAGGTAGTCAGAAAGTCGGTTTAAGTACTGAATTGCAATTTCTGGAACGTGCTCATTGTGGCTTAAATGCACTGCCAAACGTTCTGCTCTACGGCAAATACAACGAGCTATATGACAATGTGACACAGTTGGATGTCCGCCTGGCAAAACAAAATGAGTCATCGGCAGAAGACTTTCGTCCATTTTATCTATTTCGTTTTCTAGTAATTCGATGTCCGAATCAATTATGCCGAGATTTTCTAAACGAAGTTTTCCGTTTTTTAGAACTTCTTTTTCTTGCGGAGTTGCCAAAATGGCGCCTACCGTAAAAAGACGGTCCTGAATTTCGATTAAAATGGTTTTATAATGAGAATCCATTTCTTGGTCACGAATTAATCCGATATAAGAATTCAGTTCGTCAACAGTTCCATAACTATCAATCCGAATATGGTCTTTTGGAACTCTTGTGCCTCCAAATAGAGCTGTTGTTCCTTTATCGCCGGTTTTGGTATATACTTTCATTTGATTTAGATGCTGAGGTTCTAAGGTACTAAGTTTTTTAGATTAGTCTTTTGAAAAACTGAGTTCACTTGTTAGCTTTTTGAGTTCTAATTTGGCTTTTTGGTTAAAATTTCCATTTAAATCGGCAGTTTCTGCAGATGATTCGAGCTGTGAGCACGCTATGCAAACTATGGTCTGGCATATCACTTCGTTGTTTCTAAAATAAACGAATCCGAGTCTTGGCTGGTAACAGCCTGCAATGTTAGGGTTCTCGAACATTTTCTTATTACTCAAAATTGAATTTAATCTTGAAATCTGCTCCCGACTAAGTTTTTGTTTTTTGCGAATGGTGCTTATGTAATTTCCTTTTTCGTTAATTGGAGAATAATAATGTTCGCCAGAAAATCCTATATAATCAATTCCGATAACCGAATCACATTCAAAACCTTTCAAGTAAGATAAATTACTTTTGGTTTTTATTTTAACTGGATTTTCTATCACCCATTTTATTTCTGTTTTCGGTGCTTTAGTCGGCAAAGAAATATGAGTGTTTTTATTCTCTATCTCCTTTTTGCAACAGGCAAAAGTTAGAAGGATAAATAAAAAGTAAAATAAACGCATATTCTTATTTAGATTTCTTTAACTTTTCGATGTAAAAACAAAATTATTTTGCTGTATCACTTTCGATTAAACCATCTCTTAAGCGAATAACGCGATGTGCATAAGCCGCAATATCTTCTTCGTGAGTTACAAGAATAACAGTATTTCCTTGCGCGTGAATATCTCCAAAAAGCTTCATGATTTCTACAGAAGTTTTGCTGTCTAAGTTTCCGGTTGGCTCATCGGCTAAAATTATCGAAGGTTTATTAACCAGAGCTCTGGCTACAGCTACACGCTGGCGTTGTCCTCCCGAAAGCTGATTGGGTTGGTGATCCATTCGGTCTGCCAGATTTACCTGCTTTAAAACCTCTGTGGCACGAGCAGTTCTTTCCGATTTTCCGTAACCAGCATAAATCATTGGTAGTGCAACATTATCGAGGGCCGTTGTTCTTGGCAGAAGATTAAAGGTCTGAAAAACAAAACCGATTTCTTTGTTTCTGATTTCGGCCAACTCATCATCTCGCATCTTGCTCACATCTTTGCCATTTAAAATATAAGTTCCCGAAGTAGGAGTGTCTAGGCAGCCCAGTAAATTCATCAATGTTGATTTTCCAGATCCGGATGGGCCCATTAAAGCTACATACTCACCTTTGTTTATCTCTAAATTAACACCTTTTAAAACGTAAACAATTTCATTTCCCAAGACAAAATTTCGTCTTATGTCGGTTATTTTAATTAATGGTTCTGCCATCTGTCTTACAATTTTTGGATTTAAAAGTACAAAACACTTTTCAATATTTAATATGTAGCAACGAAATGGTTTTTGTTACAGATAATGTACGCACTAAAATTAAATTACTAAACATTATAATCTACCTTCAATACTATAAATTGTATTACAAGATTTTGATTTGATTTTATATAATTATCATATTTTTTAAATTAAACTGAAAATAATTTATTTTAATCGCTAAATTTTTAAAAATAATTTACAAATATTCAAATTTTTAATTATATTTGTTTTATAAATTTTAAATATCAGTATTATGAAAAATATACAAGTTTTAGCAGGCGCATTGGTAATCGCCTTAGGTTTTACTTCATGTAAAGATGAAAAGCAAGAAAAAGCTCAAAAGACAATCGACTCTTATGTAGCTTATGTAGATTCTGTAAAAAATGTTTCAGCAGAAAATTTAAAGGAAAATTGGACAGCTGTTGAAGCAGAATATGACAGAAAATCTCAAGAAGCAAATGCTGCTTTGGCAGATTTGAAAGATAATACGGCAGCGACCGAAAAAATCAATTCTAGTAAAACAAAATTCGAAGAATTTAAAAATGAAATGACCACCGTTTTTGCCCCTCCGGCCGCCGCTAGTCCGAAACAGCAATTAAGAGATGCGCTATTTGGTGCAGGGAAAATTGGAGACGATATGAATTTCAGCTGGGTAAATGCACAAAATATTCATAGCGTTTATCAGCAATTTGTTCATACTGTAGAAGATAATAAAGATAAATATTCCCGTGAAGATTGGGACGAAATCAAGCTGATGTATGAAGCATTAGACAGCCGTAAAAATACAGTTGAAAAAGAAGGCTTAACAGCTGAGGATAACAGAAAAATTGCTGGTTTGAAAGTTAAGTTTGCCCCAATGTATACTGTAAACAGAATGGGTGCTAAATCTGAAGAGAACAAAGATGCAAAAAAATAATCTGTTATTATTTTGAATTAGATAGAACGAAAAAGACAATCGGAAATGATTGTCTTTTTTTTATGCTCGAATTATAAAATGTTCTTTTTCTTGTTCGTATCTAAAAAATACAAATCCCCATTGAAAAGTATCAATCGTAACCTTTACTTTCGGATGTTTTTTAATAATCTCCCAAGCTTCTTCCATATCTTTTGACCAGTGTATATCATCAAAAATCCAAACCGAATCGTTATGGGTTGTGCCCAACAACAATTCAAAATACTCTAAAGTTGCTTGTTTTGAATGATTGCCGTCAAAGTATATTAGGTCAAAATGCTCACTTTCTGGTTGTGAGCCGATTTTTTGAAGATAATTTCCAAATTCTGTTACAATCGGATTTACATTCAAACAATCAAATTTATTGAATTGATTTTTCGCTATTCCGCCAGTTTGAGGACATCCCTCAAGAGTAATTACTTTTGCTTTCAGATTTCCTAGTGACAAGGCTGCTGTCGCCAGGCCCAAAGATGTTCCGATTTCTAGGATGTTTTTTGGCTGAAAATAACTTGTAACACGAAAAAGCAACCTCGCTCTTTTGGAAGTAATTCCAGCGGTTTTTGCAATTTTAGAAATCTGCCTTTTATTGGATTTGAAAACTCTAGATCCAGCTCCAAAATCGGTGACTTCAATGAAATTACGATTTTCTAAAAGAGATTTGCGGTAATACTTTAAAATTGAATATTGCGATTTTTTCTTTTTATCGTAAAAACATTTCGTCAGCAGATTAAAAACGAACGGTGAATGAACACCATGTTCGTTTTTAGATTCCCAGAGAAATTTTAGGTAAGCTTTTAATTGAAAGAACATTTATGAGTTTCAAATCAGATTTAGTTATTTACAGAAATTAATTTTACATCAAAAATTAAAACTGAACCTGCTGGAATCCCATTTGTAGAGTAGCTCCCGTATCCTAAATGCGCTGGTACCAAAAGAACACCGCTGCCGCCTTCTTTAAAATAAGGAATTCCTTCTATCCAGCCTTTAATCAATCTGTCTAGTTGAAAAGTTGCTCCTTCAGCAGTACTTTGGTCAAAAACAGAACCGTTGGTAAGATATCCTTTGTAAGCCACAGTGACACTATTTGTGCTAGTAGCTTGTTTGCCTGTTCCAGGCTCATTAACAATTATATACAAGCCAGTTCCGGTTGCCATTGCTTTAGATGTAAGATTGTTTTTGGCTAGGTAATCTGTGATTTGTGCTTCGTTTTCAGCAGAATAATCTTTCGGTACGATATCTGCAGGATTTTTTCCGCCGTCTACAGAACAAGATGAAAGTACTGTTACGGTAAATAATAATGCTAATAGTTTTTTCATGATGGTATTGTTTTTTTAAGATTGCTAATATAATAAAAATTAGTTCGTTTGTTTTTTTAGCTATTTCACAATAAAAACGCAATAATCCTAGATTTAGTTTCCAAACAAGGTTTTAGCCTTCAAGTTTGGCCGAAAGCTCAAACCATCGTTCTTCTTTGGCTTCTATTTTGTTGATGATATTCTGAAGTTCGTTTGCTTTTTTTTCTATATCATTGTCAGCGACTTTTCCGTCAGAGAAAAGTTGTTCGATTTTCGATTTTTCGATTTCTAAATCTTTGATTTCTCGTTCGATTTTTTGATATTCTTTCTGCTCGTTAAAAGTTAGATTTCCTGATGTATTATTCTGTTTCCAATCTTTTTTTTCTGTTTTTGTTTCTTCTTTCACAGCAGTCACATCAGCACTGTCTTCGTAAGCCCTGAAATCGGAATAGTTGCCCGGGAAGTTTTCGATTTCGCCTTGTCCTCTAAATACAAATAAATGATCGACAATTTTATCCATAAAATAACGATCGTGAGAAACGACTAATAAACATCCTGGATAATCTAATAGAAAACTTTCAAGAACGTTCAGCGTAACGATATCCAAATCGTTGGTAGGCTCATCAAGAATTAAAAAATTGGGATTCTGAATCAAAACGGTACATAGATATAAACGTTTTAATTCTCCACCGCTTAATTTCTCTACATAATCATATTGTTTTTTAGCATCAAAAAGAAAACGCTCCAATAATTGCGAAGCCGAAATTATCTTTCCTTTTGCAAGCGGGATATATTCACCATATTCTTTTATGACATCTATAACGCGTTGTCCCGGTTTTGGATTAATTCCAGATTGTGTATAATAGCCCACTTTTATAGTATCGCCTTTTACTACACGTCCGCTGTCTGGCGGAATTGTACCGGTAAGCAGATTTAAGAAAGTCGATTTTCCGGTTCCGTTTTTACCAATAATTCCGATACGTTCTCCACGTTGGAAATCAAAGCTGAAATCATCCAGAATAATACGGTCTTTGAATTTTTTAGAAAGTTTGTGAAGCTCGATGATTTTGCTTCCCATTCTCTCCATATTAATTTCAAGTTCAACTTTATTTTCTTTTCGTCGGCTTTGTGCTTTTTCCTTAATAACATAGAAATCGTCCTGACGCGATTTAGATTTGGTTGTTCTCGCTTTTGGCTGACGGCGCATCCATTCTAGCTCTTTTACAAACAAGTTTTTGGCTTTGTCTATGCTGGCGTTTTCAGAAGTGATTCTTTCTTCTTTTTTCTGTAGGTAGTAAGAGTAATTCCCCTTGTATTGGTATAATTTACCGTTGTCTAATTCGATGATTTCATTGCAGACGCGTTCCAAAAAGAAACGGTCGTGAGTAACCATAAACAGGGTAATATTTTCTTTGGCAAAATAACTTTCAAGCCATTCAATCATTTCAAGGTCTAAATGGTTTGTCGGCTCATCAAGAATTAATAAATCCGGACGATTGATTAGGATGATGGCCAATGAAAGACGTTTTTTTTGTCCTCCCGAAAGGTTTTTTACCTTAAGTTTAAAATCTTCTAGTTTTAGTTTGAATAGAATCTGCTTGTATTGCGTTTCAAAATCCCAAGCATTATGCTGGTCCATGGCATCAAAAGCTTTTTGATAGGCCTCTGTATCATCGGGATTTTCTAATGCTTTTTCGTAAGCTTCAATTACTTTTAAAGTCTCATTATCAGAAGCAAAGATGCTTTCTTCTATGGTTAACTCATCCTGTAGATTATTGTCTTGAGAAAGAAATGCCATTCTGATTCCTTTTCTCAACACAACCTGCCCCGTATCAGGTTCTTCGGCGCCGTTAATGATGCTCATAAGCGTGGTTTTGCCCGAACCGTTTTTGGCAATAAAAGCAATTTTTTGGTCTTTGTTGATTCCAAACGAAATATTGTCAAAAAGAACTCTTTCGCCAAATGACTTTGATATATTTTCTACAGATAAGTAATTCACAAGAATAAAATTTTTTGCAAAAGTAAGGTATTATATTACGATTTACGAATTATTTATGGAGATACAAACCCAAAACAGAGCTCAAGTCTAAATAATGAATTTGTTGTGGTGTATTTATAACGGGTTTCCGAATCAAGGCTTCATTTGTAATAAAAAAATGTAAGCCGTCTTTTGATGTAATACCTTCTATTTGATGAAAGGGAAGTTTTAAGTCGATTTTTCGTTTGTTTCCCGAGGTAAAATCAAAGTCTTTAAAGTCATACAAAAGATATAAAAATGATTTTCCGGTTTTGGAATAGCCACACAAAACAATCAATTTTTTGTCTTCGAAATAAACAGCCCCCGTAACCAAGCCTTTTGTGTCTAATGTCGTTTTTAATTGAGCAGTATGATTTCCTGATTCTTTAGATAGGCTGTATATGCTTGTTTTTGAAGAGCTCCATTGTTTGGTAAACAAATAAATACTGTCTTTTGAAACAATAAAAGCTTCGCAGTCAAAATTGGTTTTGTTAGGTTTTAAAGCAGAAAAATCGGTTTGGTCAGAATAATTGAAAGAGATTTTTTCGATGATTGGATTTTCTTCTAAAAATGTTCTTTTTTCAATTTTCAATATCTGAAGATTTTTTCTGTTGCCCGAATAATTGTTTCCAAAATCGCCAATGTAAATGTATAAGCTGTCCTGTGCTATTTCTTCCCAATCATGATTAATGACATTTGCAAGAATAATTTTCTTTTTGATTACACCTAAAGAATCTAGTCCGTAAATAGTTTTATCGTGGTCATCATTATGTGTCCAGAGAAGATTATTAAAATCGATTAATCCTGATGTTTCTTTTATAGAATCACTTAGTTTTTTAGAATATCGAGGTCTGATTTTAAGATTTTCATACTCGCAACTTCCATCATTTAAAGTTGCATTCGGATTGTAGTTTAGGGAAAGAGAGTCTGTACAGCCGGGAATTTGGCTATAAATAGAATTTAGAAATAGAAAAAAGAATATTGCGATTTTTTTCATTTAATGCTGGTAATTACTGCAAAAAAAAAAGATTCTTACATTTTAAAGCTTGTTTGTCAATTAAAATAGAAATTGTCTTGCAGTTCAAATTTATCATAATATATGATACTCTAAAATATGCTTTAAAAAAAGTCTAAGTAAATTAAGAAAACGATAGCGGATTTTTGAACCGCCTTTTTTAATTTAACTTTTTAATAATCGACTTAAAGATGGTATAAGAATAATTAAAATATTATTTTCGTCTTAAATACACAACCAATAAATCTTCTTCGGATAAAGAAATTAAAGATGACATTTTTACAAAAACTATCTAGTTATCGATTTTCAAGATATTCAAAATTGCTTTTTGTCTGTTGGGATTTAATTATTCTGAATCTTGCTGTCTATCTATCTGCATTGGTTCGATTTGGAAACATTGACGCACTTTTGACCAAGGATGAAAGAACTGTTTTGTTGCTTGCAAATATATTCTGGATTGGCCTGTTATTACAAAAAGATGCGCATCGTATCATCAGGATAGAATATATTGAGACGATTTTGCAGAGAACAATAAAGAAAATATTCATACATGTTGCTCTCGTAATTCTATTTGTTGTTTTTTTAAAATTTGATGACATATCAAGACTTAGACTATTATATTTCTATATATTTTTCTTCTTTTTTTTAGTTTTTTCCAGATATGCTTTTATGAAAGTCTTAAAAATTATAAGAGCTAAAGGATATAACTTCAAAAAGATCATCATTGTTGGCGCCAATGAAACCGGCGAAAAAATGCGTAAAATTTTAGCTAAGGATTTAACGTACGGCTACAAATTTTTAGGTTTTTTTGATGAAATACGACAGACGGAAATAGATGTTCGAGGAGGATTTGATGAAGTGCAGGAATTTATAATCAAAGAAAAAGTAGATGAGGTTTATGTTGCCTTGCATATTGATAAAGTTGATGTTATTAATAAACTTATAAAAGTATGCGAGCAGAATATGGTCAGAATTAAGTTTATTCCAGATTTCCAATTGTACACAAAATCCAGCAAAGTCGAAGTCTCTTTTTATGAAAACACTCCGGTTTTAATGCTTCGATCAGAACCTCTTGAGTTGGCGGCAAATAGAATCATAAAAAAAGTCTTTGACGTTTGTTTCTCGCTATTGGTAATTCTTCTGATTTTTCCTTGGCTTTTTCCGATTGTGATGATTCTCATAAAGCTAGAATCTCCAGGACCGGTATTTTTCAGGCAGATTCGGTCAGGTCGTGACAACAAATCTTTCATCTGCCTAAAGTTTAGAAGTATGTATGTCAACGATCAGGCCCACAATAAACAAGCAGGAAAAGGAGATCTTCGAGTGACCAAATTCGGTTCGTTTATGCGAAAAACCAGTATTGATGAATTGCCACAATTTTTTAATGTTTTTGTCGGCAGTATGTCGGTTGTAGGGCCACGACCGCATATGATTAATTTAGCGAAAGAATATAGCGAATTAATAGGCAATTATTCTGTTCGCCATTATGCAAAACCAGGAATTACGGGTTGGGCACAAGTAAATGGTTATCGTGGCGAAACCAAAAAACTCATCGATATGGAAAATAGAGTAGAGTGTGACATCTGGTATATCGAAAATTGGAGCTTGCTTTTAGATATCAAAATTATAGTCCGTACTTTAATTAACATTGTACGAGGAGACGATAACGCTTATTAAAAAGTCGTTTTTTTGATTAAAATCTAAAAAACTCATTATTGGCGATAATTTCTTTTAAAGCTGGCAAACTTTCGATTTTGATTTTTTGATTCAGTGACTTAATATGATTTTGATGATGAATATCGGTTCCGGCAAAATCATACATTCCTTTCTTTAAAAGCTGTTCGGCGGTTTTTGTAACCTGATCGCCATAATACCCTACGGTAGATAAAAGATTCAATTGAAATAGACAGCCTGATTTTTTTAACTTCTCGTACTCGGCAAAATTTTTATGATAGAATATATACCTTTCCGGATGTGCTAAAACGGGAATATAACCTGCGACCTGAATTTCGAACAAAATCTTGTAGAGCTGAACCGGTGCGTTTAGGTAAGACATCTCAACCAAAACATAATTATCTTTTAGAGTAAGCAGTTTTTCTTCTTTAAAATGATTCTCGAACCAGTCGTCCATAAAATATTCTGCCGCGGTTCTTATCGGGATTTGTATTTTGTTGTCTTCAAGAGCAAGCTGTGTTTCCTTAAGTTTTGAAATAATAGTTGCGACAGAATTATTCCAAACATAATGGCTGATGTGTGGCGTGGTAATGATTTGCGATATTCCCAAATCCTGAAATGATTGAACGAGCTGCATCGATTTGGCCATAGAATTGGCACCATCATCAATTCCAGGCAGCAAATGAGAATGAATATCTATATAATCTCCGGCAAGAAGATCTTTTAAAAAAGGTTTTGATTTAAAGAAGGATAACATGACGCAAATGTAGATAAAAATGATTGCTTTCTCAATTTTAGAATTATGGTATATTTGAGAGATAGAAAAATATAGAGTTTTATGAAAATAAAGGAACAATTATTCAACAAAAGAATCATTTCGATAGATGCTCTTAGAGGTATTACCATTTTTGTAATGATTTTTGTAAACGAACTTGCAAGCGTTAAAAACATTCCGCAATGGATGAAACATATGCCCGCTGATGCAGACGCAATGACCTTTGTTGATTTAGTTTTCCCTGCTTTTTTATTTATTGTCGGAATGTCTATTCCGTTTGCCTTAAATGTAAGACTGATTAAGGGCGACAGCGCAATAACAATCTGGATGCATACTGTAAAAAGAGCATTGGCCTTGATTATAATCGGGGTTTTTATGGTAAATGCCGAATATGGTTACGATGCCTCGAAAATGATTATAATTCCGGCCTTGTGGGGACTTTTGGCGTACGCACTTCCAATTCCGATTTGGAATAAATATCCTAAAGATTTTCCTGTTTGGTTAAAAAATGTTTTGCAATATGGCGGAATCTTAGTTTTGATAACGCTCTATTTTCTATATGTTCAAGACACAGGCGAAAGAGGGATGACACCAAAATGGTGGGGAATTTTAGGACTGATTGGTTGGGCGTATCTTTTTACTGTACTTTTTTATTGGCTGGTTTCAGGCAATTTATGGTCAATGATTGGATTCTTGATTCTATGCGTATTACTAAATTCATTCAATTTAACAGAAGGCTCTTTTGTTCAAAATAGTTCTTGGCTTAGTTTTATTGCAGGTCATCTTACACACGCTTCACTAGTTGCTGCGGGAGTGATTATTTCTCTGTTGTTTTTTGAAAAGAAGGGCAATTCAGTCATCAATTGGCCGGTTATTGTTTTTATCTTTTTATTTATGCTGACAGCTGCTTTACTCCGTCCTTATTTCGGAATTTCAAAAATAAAAGGAACGCCGTCTTGGACCATGTATTCAGCTGCTATCTGCACAGTGATTTATTATTTTTTATTTTGGCTTATCGAAGTACGAAAACAGATCAGATGGAGTGAATTTTTTATGCCCGCGGCAGCGAATCCGTTGCTGATTTATATTCTTCCTGGCATAATTTATTATTGCAATGAGGTGTTTGGTCTTCATATTATACCCGATTATTTTAAAGAAGGGTTACCAGGAATTTTATGGTCGTTGCTGTTTTCTATCCTTATGCTTTTGCTGATGAAAATCTGTAACAAGTTTAAGATTCAGTTGCAGTTGTAAAGCTGTTTATTTAAGATTCAGATAGATCAAGTGCTTATGGAATCAGTAAAAACGACTAATCTTTGCGTGTAGATTAATCCGAAAATTTCTAACTTTCCGCCAAAATTTACAGAATCCTTTTTCATGCAATTATCAGTTGTTATCCTTAATTATAATGTACGCTATTTTCTAGAACAGTGTGTTTTAAGCGTTCAGGAAGCAATTTCTACGATAGATGCCGAAATTATTGTAGTCGATAATAATTCATCTGACGAAAGTCTTGTCATGATGAAAGAAAAATTCCCCAATGTAAAATTGATAGAAAACAAAGAAAATTTTGGTTTCCCAAAAGGAAATAATATAGGTTTTCGTCAAGCGAAAGGGAAATACGTTTGCATCTTAAATCCAGATACTGTGGTGGCTGAGGATACATTCGTGAAAATTCTGGCTTTCGCCGAAAGGCAAAACAATCTCGGAATTATAGGCTGTAAACTGATTGATGGAACTGGAGAATTTCTGCCCGAAAGCAAAAGAGGAGTTCCGACTCCTTGGGTTGCCTTTACAAAGATTTTCAGCTTGTACAAAATCTTTCCCAAAACAAAACTTTTTAATCAATATTACGCACAGCATTTAGACGAAAGCAAAACGGGAAAAGTGGATATTCTCGTTGGTGCTTTTATGTTTCTAGAAAGCAAACTTTACGAAAATTTAAACGGTTTCGACGAAAACTGTTTTATGTACGCCGACGATATCGATTTGTCGTATCGCGCCTTAAAGCTGCAAAAGAATAATTTTTATTTTGCCGAAACTATTGTATTGCACTATAAAGGAGAGAGCACGATAAAAGATGAGCATTACATGAAAAGATTTCAGGAATCTATGAATTTCTTTTATCAAAAGCATTTCAAAAAATCTTGGTTCTTCACTGTTTTTATTAAAATTGGTGCTTTTTTGTTTTCGTTCGCTAAAATGTTTCAAGGAAAACCACAAGATAATCCGTTGCCAGAAAGTTATTTTTTATACTCCCAAAATGAGAATTTCACTAAAAAACTGGCTTCGATTTTGGAAAATAAAGTTGGTTTTTTAGATTTCAAAGAGGAAAAAATGGTAAATTCGTGCCTGATTTTAAAGGGTAAAAAGACAGAGGTAATTTTGGATAATCACTATATTTCATTCAAAAAATGTATCGAAATCATAGAAACTCTTAAAGATAAGAAGGTTACTTTTAAAATATTTCCTAAAAATGCAGGTTTTATTATTGGAAGTAATTCAAGAAATGACAGAGGGCAAATTATAAAAATTGAGTAAAAAATTATATTAAGTGTAATTTATGTTTAAAATTTTAGTTAATTTCGCAATCTGAAAATCAAAAACATCTTTTAGATTAACAATATGGCAAGATTTGAATTAAAGCTTCCTAAAATGGGAGAAAGTGTCGCTGAAGCAACCATTACAAATTGGTTGAAAGAAGTTGGAGACAAAATTGAAGCTGACGAAGCGGTGCTGGAAATTGCAACTGACAAGGTTGACAGTGAAGTGCCTAGCGAGGTGTCGGGAATTTTAGTTGAGCAGTTGTTTGGAAAAGATGATTTAGTGCAGGTAGGGCAGACAATAGCAATTATTGAAACTGAAGGAGGTGAAGAAGCTCCAAAATCGGTTGAAGAAAATTCGGCGCCAGCAGAAGTTCAGGCTATCGAACAGACTATTGAAGCAGTAAAAGAAACTGTTGCACCAGTCCAGGATTTTTCGGGTTCAGAAAAGTTTTTATCTCCTTTGGTGAAGAACATCGCAAAAGAAGAGGGGATTTCTGCAGCAGAACTGGATAGTATTGCAGGTTCTGGAAAAGACGGACGTATTACAAAAGAAGATATTTTAAAATATATTGAGGGTCGCAAGTCGGGTGCTGTAAAAGTTGAGGTGGCGCAAAAAGAAGAATCAGCGCCTTTAGCTGAAACTCCAAAGCCTGAAACTGCAGCTCCAAAAACAGTAGAGGCTAGACCTGAACCAATAGTTCAAAAAAGCCAGCAAGTAGTTCCGGTTTCTGTAAACGGTGGAGACGAAATTGTTGAAATGGACAGAATGCGTAAACTGATTTCCGGTTATATGACAGCTTCAGTTCAGACTTCGGCACACGTTCAGTCATTTATTGAAGTTGATGTTACGAATATTGTAAAATGGAGAGACAAAGTAAAAACGGCTTTCGAAAAAAGAGAAGGTGAGAAACTTACTTTTACTCCAATTATGATGGAGGCTGTGGCAAAAGCGTTAAAAGATTTTCCGGGAATGAATATTTCTGTTGATGGAGATTACATCATCAAAAAGAAAAACATCAATTTAGGAATGGCGGCAGCATTGCCGAACGGAAATTTAATTGTGCCTGTAATTAAAAATGCCGATCAGTTGAATTTGGTCGGAATGGCAAAAGCGGTAAATGATTTAGGAAATCGTGCAAAAGCAGGAAAACTGAAACCAGACGATACGCAAGGCGGCACTTATACGGTAACAAATGTGGGTACTTTCGGAAGCGTTTTCGGAACGCCGATCATTAATCAGCCTCAAGTTGGGATTTTAGCTCTTGGAGCGATTCGTAAGGTTCCTGCGGTTATCGAAACTCCAGAAGGAGATTTTATCGGAATCCGTCAGAAAATGTTCTTGTCGCACTCTTACGATCACAGGGTGGTAGACGGAGCTTTAGGAGGAAGTTTTGTAAAAAGAGTGGCAGAATATTTAGAGGCTTTTGATATAGATAGAGATATTTAAAAATCTGCTTTAAATAAATTCAAATCCGGTAAGTTTTAAACTTGCCGGATTTTTTTATTTTGTAAGAAAAGGTAAAGTGTCGCTGAGCTGGCTACAAAAATCAGGCTTTTTAAAAGTTAAAAATGACAAAATGAAAGCATTTTTAGACAAAAAAAACAAGAATAGAGCAGGAATTTCGGCTTTAAAAATTACATTTGTAGACTTATAAAAATTAGAAATGGAATTAAAACTAAACAAACCAATTTGCTTTTTTGATCTCGAAACAACGGGAATTGATATCGGTAAAGATAGAATCGTAGAAATTTCAATATTCAAAGTTTTTCCGAACGGAAACAAAGAAAGTAAAACATGGTTGGTTAATCCGACAATTCCAATTCCGCCACAGACAACCGCTGTTCATGGTATTACCGACGAAAGAGTAGCCGGCGAACCAACATTTGCAGAACTGGCGCCTCATATTCATAATATGATTAAGGACAGTGATTTGGGCGGATTCAATTCTGATCGTTTTGATATTCCTTTGCTGGCAGAAGAGCTGTTGCGTGCAGGGGTAGATTTTGATATGAAGAATAAAGTTTCTGTAGACGTTCAGACTATATTCCATAAAATGGAAGAACGTACACTTAGTGCGGCCTTGAAGTTTTACTGTGGCAAAAGTCTGGAAAATGCGCATTCTGCAGAAGCAGATACTATGGCGACTTACGAAATCCTGAAAGCGCAGTTGGATCGTTATCCAGAATTGGAAAATGACATTAAATCTTTATCTGAATTTACAACTCGTAAAAAAATAGCTGATTTTGCCGGAATGATTGCTTTTGATCAAGACGGAGAGGAAATTTTTACTTTCGGAAAGCATAAAGGCGCCAAAGTGGAGAAGGTCTTAGAGGCAGAACCGGGCTATTTCAGCTGGATTCAAAATGCAGACTTCCCTTTATATACCAAGAAAGTTTTGACTGGAATAAAGTTGAGAAAATTAAACACAAAGTAAAGTATGCAGTATTCAGTTTTTAGTGTTCAGTCTTTGAATGCTAAAGGTTTTTCTGAATACTAAAAAACTGAGAACTGAACACTAAATAGTAATGAAGATTATCTGTGTCGGCAGGAATTATGCCAATCATATTGAAGAGTTAAAAAACGAACGACCAACTGAGCCGGTTGTTTTTATGAAACCTGATTCTGCGGTTTTGCTGAAACAGCATCCGTTTGTCATTCCGGAATTTTCGGAAGATGTTCATCATGAGATAGAGATTATTGTCAAAATCAATAAGGTTGGAAAGTACATCGAACCTAAATTTGCGCATAAATATTATGACGAAATCAGTGTTGGGATTGATTTTACAGCAAGAGACCTTCAGAGCAAACTGAAAGAAAAAGGGCTCCCGTGGGAAAAGGCAAAAGCCTTTGACGGTTCGGCCGTTGTTGGTGATTTTTTGCCAAAAAGTGATTTTGTTTCTATGGAAAATCTTAATTTTGAGCTCAAAAATAATGGCGAAACAGTTCAGAAAGGCAATTCTGAAATGATGCTTTGGAAGATTGATGAGCTTATTTCGTATGTTTCGCAGTTTTTTACCTTAAAGATAGGTGATATAATTTTTACAGGCACTCCAGAAGGAGTGGCAGCCGTAAAACCAAATGACGTTTTAGAAGGCTTTTTAGAAGATAAAAAATTATTCAGAATACAAGTAAAATAATGGCTTTAAAATACAACCTTTCGAAAGTCTATGCGCTTTCAGATAATGATCCTGAATTTGTAAACGAAATTCTTAAGTTATTTGTTACCGAGGTTCCTGAGGATTTAAAACAAATCAAAGAAGGGATTAAGAAAAAAGATCATAAATATGCCTATTCTTATGCTCATAAAATAAAGCCAACTTTAGATTTAATGGGGCTGAATGTAGCTTTTGAAGAAATTCTTCAGGTAGAAGCATGGACAAAAGCCGAAGGAAAGAAAAAAGATATTATCGAAACTTTTAAAAGCATCAAAATACAAGTTAAAGAAGCAATCAAAGAAATAAAAAAAGACTTTGATTTGTAAATACAATCATAAAACCCAATTTAGAAACTTGTATTAAGTTGTAAATTGGGTTTGTTTTTGCTTATTCTGCAATAAATCTTTCCGACCTAAGGTTTTGAAGTTGTGTCTGCTAAGCCACAAAGCAGAGAATTCTTTTTAAATAATAACTTGCTCGAGGCAAGTGAAAAAACAATCCAAGTTATGAAAGCAGCAATCGTTACAATCGGAGACGAGATTCTGATTGGGCAAATCATCGATACAAATTCGGCTTTTATGGCCAAAGCTCTCGACAGGATAGGGGTTGAGGTAACCGAAATGCTGTCAATCAGCGATGACAAAAAACATATTTTAGATACATTTGCTCATTTTCAGAATAAAGTAGAAGTCGTAATTATCACAGGAGGTCTTGGTCCGACCAAAGACGATGTTACCAAAAAAACTTTCTGCGAGTATTTTGACGATGAGTTGGTGGTAAATCAGGAGGTTCTGGCTCATGTAACAGAATTGATAGAAGGTTTTTATAAAAG
Source organism: Flavobacterium foetidum (assembly GCF_004634245.1). Taxonomy (GTDB): domain Bacteria; phylum Bacteroidota; class Bacteroidia; order Flavobacteriales; family Flavobacteriaceae; genus Flavobacterium; species Flavobacterium foetidum. The sequence continues at coordinate 455,374 of NZ_SJTF01000002.1, read as the reverse complement.
GCCTATTTCGCAGCTTAACAAAGACCAAGCACTGGTGCCATCAACCTGCACTGTTCTTCCGAATAAGGTTGGGACCGCTCCGGGAATGTGGATGAAAAAGGAAAATACCGTTTTTATTTCGCTTCCAGGAGTTCCGTACGAAATGAAATATTTGGTTGAAGAAGAAATTATCCCAAAGATTGTTCGTGAATACAAACGCCCGTACATTATTCACAAAACCATTCTGACTTACGGTCAGGGAGAAAGCCTAGTTGCAGAACGTATCGAGCAATGGGAGAATAATCTGCCCGAATTTATAAAGCTGGCCTATCTGCCAAATCCAGGGCGTGTACGTTTGAGAATGACAGCATGTGGTACAGATAAAGAGCTTTTAGAAAAAGCAATTGAAGAAAATGTACAGTCGTTAGACGCTATAATTCATGACATTATTGTGGGTTATGACGAAAATGAGACCTTGGAAACTGTAGTGGGGAAATTGCTTGCCAGAGAAAATGCGACGATTTCTACAGCCGAAAGTTTTACAGGCGGAAAAGTGGCTTCGCTGCTGTCTGCCGTTCCCGGGGCATCGGCTTATTTTAAGGGAAGTGTCGTTTCTTATGCAACCGAAGCCAAGATAAATGTGCTTGGGGTTCCAGAAGGTTTAGTAAATGAGTTTTCTGTAGTTAGCGCCGAAGTTGCAAAAGCTATGGCTTTGAACGTGAAAAACTTACTGAAAACAGACTACGCCATAGCAACCACGGGCAATGCAGGCCCTTCAAAGGGCGATTCTGATGCCGAAATTGGCACTGTTTTTATCGCTTTAGCAACGCCAAACGGAGTGGTTGCAGAGGAATTTAACTTCGGACAACCACGTGAAAAAGTGATAGATAGGGCGACAGTTAAGAGTTTGGAAATACTGCAGAAAGAAATTTTAAAAATTGTGCAATAATTTTTTGCTACAATGGTTTATTTTTCTTTTCTTTGCACCCTGATTTTGAATAACGATAAAAGATAAGTATAATGTCAAGAGTTTGTGACCTTACAGGTAAAAGAGCGATGGTAGGAAATAACGTTTCTCACGCTATGAACAAAACTAAGAGAAAGTTTTCTGTAAACTTAGTTAAAAAGCGTTTTTATCTTCCAGAAGAAGATAGATGGATTACTCTTAGAGTAGCAGCATCTACGATAAAAACAATTAATAAAAACGGAATCACTGCTGTTTTGAAAAAAGCGCAGTCAGAAGGATTTATCAAATAATCTTTTCCTAAATAAATATATAGCAAGATGGCAAAGAAAGGTAATAGAATCCAAGTAATTTTAGAATGTACTGAGCACAAAACTTCTGGTGTTCCAGGAACTTCTAGATATATTACAACTAAGAACAAAAAAAATACTCCAGACAGATTAGAGATTAAAAAATTTAATCCAATCTTGAAAAGAGTAACTGTTCACAAAGAAATTAAGTAATAATTAGAGATTTTGATAAAATCTCAAATGGTTTTTCATTTGAAGATTTATTGAATTTCAAAACATTTGAATCATGGCAAAGAAAACCGTAGCATCGTTACAAACATCTTCTAAGAGATTATCAAAAGCCATCAAAATGGTAAAATCTCCTAAAACTGGTGCATATACATTCGTAGAATCTATTATGGCTCCTGAAGAAGTTGATGAATTCTTGAAAAAGAAATAATTACAATTACATTATATAGAAAAGCTACTTTCTTGCGGAAGTAGCTTTTTTATTACCTATATTTGTCTAAATTTTGAAAGAAGCACAACAATTTGCCTCTTTTAAACATTTTTCCCGCTATCCGCTATATCTTTTCTTGCCTAAAGAAGGCAACAAAAGGATATCGCTGCTATCGGGGCTAAATACAAACAATTCGCTTTTTTTAAGCATTCGGATTATCAAGAAAAAAAAATCTTGAAGTTCAAAAAAAACTAACAATCTATACAAAATGAGTTTTTTTAAAAAATTATTCTCTAGTGATAAAAAAGAGACATTAGACAAAGGTCTTGAAAAAACGAAAACTACTTTTTTCTCTAAACTGAGCAAAGCTGTTGCAGGAAAATCTAAAGTCGATGACGATGTATTGGATGATCTTGAAGAAGTTCTTGTAGGTTCGGATGTTGGGGTTAACACAACCTTAAAAATCATTCAAAGAATAGAAAAAAGAGTTGCTGAAGACAAATATTTAGGAACCGATGAACTGAATCAGATTCTTCGTGACGAAATTGGTGCTTTATTATCTGAGACCAATACAGGCGAAGCGACAGAATTTGAAATCCCAAAAGACAAAAAGCCTTATGTTTTAATGGTTGTGGGGGTAAACGGAGTCGGAAAAACAACTACTATCGGTAAGCTGGCTTATCAGTTTAAAAAAGCGGGGCATAAAGTGGTTCTAGGTGCTGCAGATACTTTCCGTGCGGCAGCTATCGATCAATTGCAAGTCTGGGCGGATCGCGTAAATGTGCCAATTGTAAGACAACAAATGGGAAGTGACCCAGCTTCTGTAGCCTTTGACACGTTGCAGTCGGCTGTTGCACAAGATGCAGACGTGGTAATTATTGATACTGCGGGTCGTCTTCATAACAAAATCAACCTAATGAACGAATTGACAAAAGTAAAACGCGTGATGCAGAAAGTTGTTGCTGATGCTCCACACGATGTGCTTTTAGTTTTGGATGGTTCAACAGGACAGAATGCTTTTGAACAGGCAAAACAATTTACAGCAGCAACTGAAGTAACTTCGCTAGCGGTAACTAAGTTGGACGGAACAGCAAAAGGCGGTGTTGTAATTGGAATCTCGGACCAATTTAAAATTCCAGTAAAATATATTGGTGTTGGCGAAGGAATTGAAGATTTGCAAGTCTTTAATAAATATGAATTTGTCGACAGTTTCTTTAAATAAAAAAATAATGAGTTTTGAATCTTTAAAAAATATATCCGCCGTTACTTTTTATTTTGTAAGCGTGATATGTTTTGTTTTGGCAAATGTTATTAAAGGCAGCAGTCTTTCGTTTTATTATATTTTATTAGTGATTGGTTTGGTTCTTTTCTTTTTGGGAGTCTTAAAAAGAAATCAGACTAAGCGATAATTCTAGAAAAAAAAGTTTTTAGCTTTTATGAAATATTGTGTTTGGATTTTGCTATTTAGTTTACTGTCATGTGTAAATAGAAATGAAGATTCAATAAAAGCTCAAAAAGTTATTGTTATTCAGCCTTTAGGCAATTTTCAGCAAAAACAAGCTCAAAAGGTTTTTGCTGAAATTAAAGCCATTAATCCGAAAGTGGTTTTAATGAAAAATATTGATTTTCCTGAAAACTCTTTTTACAAACCGCGTAATAGGTATCGGGCAGATAGTATTATTAAGAATCTTAAAAATAATATTGGCAGTGATTCTGTTATTGTTGGTTTGTCGCATTTTGATATTAGTACGACAAAAAATAATATCAAAGATTGGGGTGTGATGGGTTTAGGTTATATGCCTGGAAAAGCCTGTGTTGTTTCCGATTTTAGGTTGTCTAAAAAGCATAGAAATAGCCAATTTTATAAATTGGTTTTGCATGAATTAGGTCATACAGCGGGTTTACCGCATTGCAAAATTAAAACTTGTTTAATGCGTGATGCTGAAGGCGGAAACCCACTGAATGAAGAAAAAGATTTTTGTAAAAACTGTAAAGGCTTTTTAAAAAATAAAGGATGGCAATTGATTTAAACTGCAATTCATAATTTACTGATACAAAGCATTAATTTTCTCCCACAACGTTTTGTCAAAATCAGATAGAGCAAGATTGACATTGTCAGCGACATCCCCCATTCTGATTACGACCATTTTCTTGCTTGGAATAACATATATTTTCTGGTCGTTTTTGCCCAAAGCCATAAACATATCGCTTGGCGCGGTCGGAATTATACTGCCTTGAAATGTGAGCTGCGATTGTGGCAAGTGATAAGAAGCTTTTCCGTTGAGCCACCATAAATAACCATATCCTAAATTGATGTGTTGCGAAGTTGTGGTTGCTTCATTGAAATAGGCTTCGTTTAAGATTGTATTATTATCCCATTTTCCTTTGTTCAGCATTAATAATCCAAAACGTGCCATGCTTCTTGTGTTGCTTGTATAAACACTGTTTACGCCAAGTTGCACCCAAGTGCCGTTCATGCCGATTTTGTCTCTTAATTTGGCATTAAAATAGGTTTCCCATTTTTGTCCACTTGCTTTTTCGACTACATCTTGAAGTTTAACGTAGACATTATGATATGCCCATCTTGTTCCGGCATCGGCTTTATAGATTAAATCTTCGGGATCGACATCGTCTGTACTGTCATCAAGTCCAGAAGTCATCGTCAAGAGATGTTTGCAGGTAATCAGGTTTTCTTTGGCGAGTGCTTCGCTTGTCCATCCTGTTCCTAAATATTGTGAAACTTTATTGTTTATGTTCAATGCATTTTCTTGTTGTGCAATTCCGATAACCGTTGAAGTAAGTGTTTTGCCAGCGCTTGCCCAATACCAGCTTGTTGTAGCGGAATGTCCGTTGAAGTAATTCTCTAAGACGATTCTTCCGTTTACGAGAATCATAAAAGATTTAGAGTTTTTTAGTTGTAAATAATCTAAAAGGGGCTGTACTGCTGTCTGCTTCCATCCTAATTCGGCTACTGTTTTGGTTTCCCAGGTTGTGCCTGTTAGAGGTGGGAAATACATTTTTTCTTCTTTAGTGGGAGATTCTTCTTTCGGATCGGTGCTGCAGCTGATAAAGCTTAAGATTATCAGTGCTTTAAAAATGGTTTTGGTCATGTTTTAGTTTTTTGGTTTCAGGCTTTGACCAAAAATATAGAAAATAGTTTAATGTGTTTCCTTATTTTTATTTCTTTTGAGGATTATAAGACTATCTTTGTAGTCCGAAAAAATCTTTTGGAAACTGAAGCCCTAGCCCTGATGGAAGCGGCATCTCCCGATTTAGAAAGCAAGGCTTTTTAGCCGTAGTTTTGTTTATCGGGAATACAGCGGACAGCAGGTATCAGCTCCTTATAAAAATTCAAATACTTATGAAAAACACTCTTATGATTTTGGTTTTATCACTCTTGTTTGTAAGCTGTAAACAAGAAATTAAACCTGAAGATATTGCTAAACTGAACGGATATTGGGAAATTGAAAAAGTGATTATGGAGAAAGGCGAGGAGAAGGATTATAAGATGAACGAGACTTTTGATTTTTTTCAAATTAAAAATAATAAAGGGGTTCGAACTAAAGTGGCTCCGCAGTTTGATGGTACATTTTTAACGACAGATACTTTTGAAAATGTTTCGGTTCGTTTTGCAGGTGACCAGGTATTGTTAGATTATAAAACTGATTATGCGAAATGGAGCGAAGAAATTATTTCGCTATCAGATGATAAATTGGTAGTTAAGAATCCGCAGAAAATAGAATATCATTATAAAAAAGCAGGACCCATAAATCTTTTGAAAGATGGCAAAGAGACTAAATAACGAATCGACAATAAGTGCTGTATTACAGCAAATCATTCAGGTAAATAAATTGCAGCCCGGAATGGATCAGATTGATGTGCGTGATGCCTGGAAAAATCTTATGGGTAGCGGTGTAAATACGTACACCCGAAATGTTGTGTTGAAAGGCAGCACACTTTACGTTGAATTGGGCTCTTCTGTTCTTCGTGAAGAGTTAAGCCACGGAAAATATAAAATCGTAAAAATGATTAACGAAGAGCTTGGGCGTGAGGTCGTGAAGGATGTAGTTCTGAGATAGTGGTCAGTGTTCAGTTTTTTTAGTGTTCAGTTCTGATCAAAATAAAAAAAATCCCGATTTTTTGAAAATCGAGATTTTTTTATTGTAACTGCCAGCTAAAAAACTGAACACTCAATACTAGAACTGCTCTCTTCCTGCAAAGTGGAATGCGCTTTCGATTGCAGCGTTTTCGTCGCTGTCAGATCCGTGAACTGCATTTTCACCGATAGAAGTTGCGTATGCTTTACGAATAGTTCCTTCAGCAGCTTCAGCTGGATTTGTAGCTCCAATCAAAGTTCTGAAATCTTCTACAGCGTTTTCTTTTTCTAAAATTGCAGCAACAATTGGTCCACGAGACATAAATTCAACTAATTCTCCGTAGAAAGGTCTTTCTGCGTGAACTGCATAAAATGCTTTTGCATCTGCTACAGTTAATTGAGTCAATTTTAATGAAACGATCTTGAAACCTCCGTTAGTAATCATTGCTAAGATATTCCCAATGTGTCCGTTTGCAACAGCATCTGGTTTAATCATTGTAAAAGTTCTATTTGTTGCCATTTTTTATTTATTAAATTTTGTGCAAAAGTAGACTTTTTTTGTGAATTGATTTTAATAAATTCATAATTAAAACGTTTGAGAATGGCGTTTTGACCAAAAAAAACTTTTTTCAGAGATTTGGTAGAGACGCACCGCAATACGTCTATCTGCATAAATATGGAAAAATTAGACTTTGAAAATCAATTTGTTTCGGTAAAAGATCCATAAAATAAATGTCCAGATACAAACGTAAACCAATGCTCCGACCAATGAAGCCGTCATCGGATTGCTAAAAAACGGCGCTATCCAGAAGCTGTACAGATAATTTAAGAGATTGATTTTTTCTGAGGAATTATGAGGGTTTCGAAATTCAATCATGACCAATGCCTGTGGAATAATCTGAGAAGCAAAAAACACAATCATTGGGTTTACGCCCCAGATCACGAACAGTCTAAAAGCCTTTCTATAATCGACAATGTCAATTAGGTAATATAAAATTGTAAAAAATACGGTGGCCAAACCCGTGGTGTACAAGACATAACTGCTGGTCCAGAGCGATTTGTTGATCGGGAAAACCAAGTCCCACATTAATCCTAAAAAAATAAGCAAAGTCCCCACGATACCCATTTTCTGTGCTTTTAGAATTTTTGAAGCATCGCGCAATAAAAGCTGCCCAATTAGGAGTCCGATAATTCCGTTAACAATCGAAGGTACGGTGCTTAAAATTCCTTCGGGGTCCCAAGTTACGGTTCCTTGATACATATGTCCTTTTAACAGAATACTGTCAATCCAAGCAGATAGATTGGTTCCTTTTTCGAGATTAGCTTCTCCGATGCCGGGAACTGGAATTAAGGTCATTACAGCCCAATATCCCAATAAGAGAACTAGTCCTGTTATAATTTGTGTTTTTTGGGAAGTTTTTAAATAAAGAAGCGAAACAACAAAATAAACAATCGCAATTCGCTGCAAAACACCCGGAAGACGTACATCCTGGTAAGCTTCGATGCCGCTGTAAGCCAAAATGAGATAGCTAAAAAGTATTAACCAAGCCAGAATATTCTTGAGCTTTAGATTGAAATTTCCCATTAGGGCATAACCTACCGCAAAGGTGATCAGTAAGCGTCCTGTAAGCAACGGAACTCCGTCTAATCCAAACAGCTGAATTTTTCCGAAAAAATTAAAGAAAATACCGAGACACAACATTCTAAGGGAGCGAACCAAAATTTTGTTAAAGGTACTGCCGTCATAAAATTTTTCAGGCATTGCGAGCGGAACAGCAACTCCCATTATGAATACAAAAAAGGGAAAAACCAAATCTGTTGGGGTGCATCCGTTCCAGTCGGCATGAAGTAAGGGCGGATAAACATTGCCCCAATCTCCGGGATTGTTGACGATTGTCATTAATAAAATAGTGAGTCCACGAAAGACATCTAGCGAAATTAAGCGTTCTTTTACCATGGTTTTGGATAAAAAGGTTAGTTAATAATTTTAAAAATCGCTATTTGGTTTATATAACAATAATTTAGAGAAGAGGTGGTTATTTGGTTCTCGTCAATTATGTTTTGTTTTTTAGCCACGAATTACACGAATTTTCACTAATTTTTAAAGAATTTAATTCGTGAAAATTAGTGTAATTTGTGGCAACTTATTTAAATTGTTATAATGTTGAAATTCATTTCTAAAGGTTTTAATTTTTGCACTAAAAGCGGAATCAATTGCTCGCCGTTTTCCAAGTAAAATTCAGAAAAATTATTCTGGCGTTCTTGCAAACTGTTATTTGGGAACAATTCAAATTGCAAATCAGTAATGCGTTGTAATTGGTCTTGCAATTTTCTTTTTTGTGCTTTTAACAAACGTTTTTCTAGATTTTCTAAACCTTTCTTTTGTTTTGTTTCCTGAGCCTTTACAGCTCCAGAAAACGATTTGTCGGTTTGTTCGGCCAATTCAAAAAGATATTTGAACTGATTTTCTAATGCTTGTTTCTGCATTGTCAAATCAATTGGAAACGGTGAAAGTTTATGCGTAACTTGATTGATTAAATTTTCAGGTTTCGAAAATAAATCTTTCCAGCTTAAGTTTAAATTGTCTGCTTTTTTTGCTTGTTTTTCGGTTGCGAGAAGAACAGAATTACGAACTAAAAGTATTGGGAATGTAATGTTTACAGCATCAAAAAAAGCTTTTAGTTCCAACCAATAAGCAATTTCGCCGCCTCCGCCAATGTAACATAGATTTGGCAAGATAATTTCCTGATATAATGGGCGCATAATTACATTTGGACTGAATTTTTCCGGATGGTTTTGCAATTCAGAGAAGATTTCCTCCTTAGAAAATGAGATTTTGGTATGGTTTACATAATATTTGTCATTTTCAAAAATGATTCTTTCACGCAGTTTATCTTCAATGTAAAATAAATTGATTTCGCGCGGATTTACCTGTACACTATATTGGTCCAGTTTTTTGATTGTTTCCTGAACAGTTTTATAAGAAGTTTGATTTTCTAATTCTTCTTTTGCAAACGGAATAAAAGCACGTTTTAAATCGGCGTCGTCTGCATCAATAATCACCAATCCATACGAAGCAAATAAGCTGTTGGCTAAAAAACGAGTGGCATCGGCAAGATTTTCATGTTTTAAATAAGCGTCTTCAAAAAGTTTTTTTAGTGTATTGGCATTGGTGCTTGATCCTAATTCTTTAGAGTATATTTCAAAAAACTCTTCAAGTCCTTTTGTAGAAAGTCTTCCAACCGGGCCGGTGCTTTCTGCGTTCCAGCGGAACTTTTTTCCTCTAAAGTTAAAGTAGTTTATTTCCTCAAAATCATGATCTTCTGTCGCCATCCAATAAATGGGAACGAAATTGTAAGAAGGATAGTTAGACTTTAATTCTTTAGTTAAATTGATTGTCGAAATAATTTTATATAAGAAATACAATGGTCCGCTGAATAAATTCAGCTGATGTCCGGTTGTAATTGTGAATGTATTTTCGAGCGCTAAAAGTTCAATATGCTGCTTCGTTAAATCTGAAATTTCAATATTGGCATATTGCTTTTTTAAGGTATTCACTAAAGTGCTTCGATTGGCCGAATCAAAATTGGATTGTTTTTCTTCGATTTGTTTTTCAAAGTTTTCCAGAGTTGGAAAATGATTGTACAGCGGTTTTAATTCTGATTTCTGATCTAAATAATCTTGCATTAGTTTAGAGAAATATCCTGAAGTTTGGTAGCTGATACAGTCGGTAGGCATAATTATAGATTTATTTTTGACAGCTGTAAATTTAATGAAAATATACTCTTAAAAATGGATTTAACGAATGCTTAAGATTTGTTTTTTGGTATGTGTTTAAGATCTTAAATATCAGTAATTTGGTTTTTGATTATGCATTTGAAAATATGATTCTCTAAAGTCGCATTTTCCAATAGCTGATTTGTGTTTTTTGTTAAAATATTGAGAGTATGATAAAAGTATTGTTTGTGAATATGTGTTTTTAATAATGAAACTCTATTTTTGCAAGAAAATGTTTTTTGTAAAGACTCCGTTTGTTTTTTGAAAAGCAGTTAAGAAAAAATATCAGAACTAAATGAAAACAACTTCTAATCAAAAGAACTCACTAAAACATGTTCTTTTTGGCAGCTTAATTGGCACCACAATCGAATTTTTTGACTTTTATATTTATGCCAATGCTGCAGTCCTGGTTTTTCCGCAGTTGTTTTTTCCAAGTTCTAATCCGGCAATGGCAACTTTAGAGTCTTTAGCGACTTTCTCAATAGCCTTTTTGTCGCGTCCGTTGGGATCGGCATTTTTTGGACATTACGGAGATAAAATTGGTCGCAAATTTACCTTGGTTGCAGCTTTATTAACCATGGGAATTTCGACAGTAACCATCGGATTTTTGCCGAGCTACGATAGTATCGGTTTCGCCGCTCCTCTGCTTTTAATGCTTTGCAGATTCGGACAGGGAGTGGGCTTAGGAGGCGAATGGGGTGGGGCAGTGTTGCTCGCCATAGAAAATGCCCCACCCAATAAACGTGCTTGGTACGGAATGTTTCCGCAATTAGGTGCTCCAATCGGATTACTGCTTTCCGGCGGGACTTTCCTTTTATTGACAGATTCGATGAGCAATAAAGATTTTATGGATTATGGCTGGAGAATCCCGTTTATTGCCAGTTCGCTGTTGGTTGTAGTTGGTTTTTATATCAGAACAAAAATTACAGAAACGCCTTCATTCGAAAATTCTAAAAAAGAGCACGAAGAAGTAAAAGTTCCTTTTTTGACTCTAGTCAAATCATATAAAAACCAATTGATTTTTGGAACATTTGCGGCAATAACAACATTTTTGGTCTTTTATCTTATGACGGTATTTACCTTGAGCTGGGCAACTTCAGACTTGGGAATTGTAAAAAGAGACGGATTGTTGATTCAATTATTCTCAGTATTGTTTTTCGCACTTTTTATTCCAGTTTCGGCTGTTGTGGCAGATAAAATAGGTCGCCGTAAAATGTTGATTGCAGCAACAGCAGCCATCGGTATTTTCGGTTTTTTCTTTTCTTATTTTTTAACCGAAGGAAATATCGCATTGGTCGCTACTTTTGCCTGTATCGGAATGACCTTGATGGGATTCACTTATGGCCCGCTGGGAACTTTTCTGTCTGAATTATTTCCGACAAATGTTCGTTATTCTGGCGCATCATTAACTTTTAATTTGGCAGGAATATTAGGAGCAGCATTTGCGCCCGTAATTGCAATCTGGCTTGCTTCTACCTATAGCGTAAGTTATGTAGGTTTGTATTTAACGGCGGCGGCATTAATATCTTTGATTTCATTTTTAGTGATAAGTAAAGACGAACATAAGTTTTAACGGGTTCATAAAAATATTTAAAAGCAGTAATGTAAAAAATTACTGCTTTTTTTTTGCTAGTTTAAAAAGTATTTAGATATTTGTCTAAATATGTAAATAGATGAATGATATTTTTAAAGCATTAAATGATGCAACCCGAAGAGAAATTTTGGAACTCTTAAGGCAAAAGGATTTGTCTGCGGGCGAAATTGCAGATGCATTTAGTATATCTAAACCTAGCATTTCGCATCATTTGGATATTTTAAGACGAGCAGATTTAATTACGTCCGAAAAAAAAGGGCAATTCATCATTTATTCCATCAATACCACCATAATGGAAGATGTTTTGCAATGGATACTAACCTTTAAAAAATAAAAAATGAATTTAGAATTTAAAAAAGAGCTTCCAATTATTGGAATTGTTTTGATGCCTTTTGTTTATTTGGCTCTAATTTGGAATAGTTTGCCTGAAAGAGTACCTATTCATTGGAATTCTGACGGAGAAATAGACAATTGGGGAAGCAAATTTACTTTAATCCTTATGCTGTTTATGCTTCCTGTTCTAACATATGCAATTATGTCTGTGGTTTCAAAAATCGACCCTAAAAACAAAATGCCGTTAATGGGAGGCAAATTCTACCAACTTAAATTTTTCTTGGTTCTTTTTATGTCATTGCTTGCTTTGGTCATCGTTTATATGACTAAAACAAAATCTTCTAGTCCGAGTTTTGTTTTTGTATTAATAGGTTTTTTATTTACATTTTTTGGTAATTATTTTAAAGTAATTCGACCAAATTACTTTATCGGGATAAGAACGCCTTGGACTTTAGAAAGCGAGGAGGTATGGAGGATAACCCATAATTTTGCTGGCAAGCTTTGGTTTGTATCCGGATTTTTAATCATTGCAGGGAGTTTTGTTATCGAAAGTTCCGTTTTTGTGATGGTCTTCTTAGGAATTGTTCTTGTTATTTCGCTTATTCCTGTTATTTATTCGTTTTTGACGCATAAAAGATTAAAGAAGTAAAATATATAAAATCGATGCTAGTGATTCATGTTTTGATGCTTTTAAAACAGCTTTTTGTTTCACTATCAAATAATTGCTGCTGATTTTAAACATAAAGGTTCGTAAAAATAGTATTTACGAACCTTTTTGAATTAATGCGAATTGATGATTTTTTATCTCTTCAAACTAAAATGGCCTCTAAATTCGGCTCCATTAAGTCGGGTAACAACAAACCAGTAGTCTGAAGAAGGCTCTTGATATCCTAGATAAGTTCCGTCCCAAGAAGTGTCGGAACGTAATTCCTTAATTAACTTTCCGTAACGGTCAAAAATTCGGATACTGCTGTTAGGAGCTAAATAAGCAAAATCAATTGTCCATGTATCATTATGACCATCATTATTTGGAGTAAAGAATTTTGGATAAGGAAGTTCCTCAACAAAATGGATACAATCACCAGTTGTTGCTTCTAAAATGTTTATGGTAACAGGAATTCTATCGCTTTCACATTTATTAATAGTTTGAGTAGCATAATAAGTAATTCCATTTTCAAGAAGTGTTGATTCCGATAAAGGATTATTTGAAGAAATACTTTCATACCATTTTATATCCTGTCCAGAAATCTCAATATTTTTGATTTTTGCATTTTTTTGAATACAAAATGATTGCGGAGAATCTGAAATAGGAATTTGCGTATCGTGGATTTTTACTGTTACAGCAAATCGCAGACTTTCGCAATTATCTAAAGTTTGTGTAGCATAATAAACTGCGTTTTGTAACAAGGTTGTTTCGGGTAAAGGTATTCCGCTTGTCGCTGTTTCGTACCATTGTATGTTGGTTCCTACTACATTTAAATTTTCTAAAGTAGCAATTTCATCAATACAGAATTGTTGGCTGTTATTTCCAGTTGGGAAAGCAGTATCATAGACCTTTACTAAAACAGCTATTCGGTCGCTTTCACAACCAATAGTTTGCGAAGCATAATACGTTTTGTTGTTTTCTAATACAGTTGAGTTGGGTAAAACTGCTGCTGCGAAATTAGTATCGTACCATCTTATATTTTGTCCGTTAATCTGAATATCTTGTAGAGTCGGGTTTTCGCTTTTACAAAATTCTGTATTCCCATTTGCATTTGGCGCAATCGGTGTGTCTATAAGTGAAACTGTAACTCCAAACCTAGAGCTTTCACAATTGTTTTCTGTTTGAGAAGCGTAGTACGTTTTGCCATTCTCGATAGTTGTTGTTTCAACTAATAACTTTCCATTTGTTAGTGCATCGTACCATTTTATTGAAGTACCTGCAATTTTTACGAGTGCTAAAGTCGGATTTTGTCCTGTGCAAAATGTCTGATTCGCATCAGCAGAAGGCGCAGGAGTATCTTGAATTTTTATAGATACAGCTATTCTCTCGCTTTCACAGCCGTTTATTGTTTGTGAAGCATAATAGGTTTTGTGGTCTTGAAGTAAAGTTGTGTTAGGCAAAAGAGATCCATTTGTTAAGTCGTCGTACCACTTTAAGTTTTGACCAGTAACAACAATTGAATTCAGTGTAGCATTTTGTTGAATGCAGAAGATTTGAGGGGTCTCTAAAGTAGGTTTTTGAGTAAAATTTGTAAAAGGAGTTATAACAACTGTGGTTGCATTCGAAACACAGCCATTGTTATTTTTGATCTTAACAAGATAGTTTTTTGGGTCAAGGTTTGTTTTTGTAGCATTTGTAGTCCAGCTAATACCATCGTCAAAACTATATTCTGATGCAATTTCGGTAATTGTAATACTGCCTTTAGGATTATTGCAATCGGGCTGGATAGTTGTAAATGCAGGATTGTTTGGATAATCTGTTGGAGTATTAATGGTCGCAGCTAATGGAGCAGACTCGCATCCACTACTGTTTTTGACGCGAACCATATAATTTCCAGCGACTAAATTTCCAGAATTTGGATTTGTTGAATAATTTTTACCATTATCAAAACTGTATTGATCAGCGGTACTTGTAATTAAGATTGAGCCAAACGGATTACTACAAGTAACAGGCTGCGTAATATTTAAAGTTGGAATTGCGGGAGCATCTGGTGCTGCATTTATAGTGGCTTTATATGCAATAGAAGCACAGCCGTCTGTGTATTTTATGCGGATAAAATAACTTCCAGGAGATAAACTAGCCGTATTGTTGGTATTCCAAGTAAAGCCGTCATCAAAACTATATAGATTTGCAACCGTAGAAACCATAACGGTACCCGAAGCAGAATTACAGCCAGTTGGGTCTGTGACTACCACTTGCGGTGCTGCAGGAATTGCAGGTGCCGCTTGTATAGTGACAGATGCTGGAAGAGAAATGCAACCAGAACTATTTTTAATCACCAAATCATAGGTTTTCTCAAGTAAATTAGATTTTGTATTGGATGTGCCAAATGTGATTCCGTTATCAAAGCTATACAAATCGGCAGCAGTATTGATTGTAATTGATCCCGTAGAATTGGTACAGGTGGGGTGAGTTGCTGTAAAATCAGGAGCAGGAAGTGCTGATACAGGAGAAATTGTAACAGGAGCAGCATCTGAAATACAACCTGATGCATTTTTAATTTTTATAAAATAAGTTCCAGGAGAAAGATCTGTTTTTGTATTCGAAAAAACATAGGTCAATCCGTTATCATAGCTATAGGTTGCTGCATTTGTTGTAATGGTAATAGAACCTTTTGATGAGTTGCAGCTTGGCTGAGTCGTTGTAAAATCTGGAGCCGCAATCGTAGTGCCAGAACTCAGATTCACAACAGTTGTTGCCGATTCGCAACTATAGGAGTTTGTTATGATTTTAATAATATAAGTACCAGCTCCAATATTTGTTTTTGTAGGATTTGTTGTCCAGCTATTTCCGTCATTGAAACTGTAACTTAAGGCTGACGTAGTTATAGTGATGCTGCCATCAGTAGCACCACAGGAAGAAGGTTGTACAATCTTTACAGCTGGTGCCGCAGGAATTGCTGGAGGAGTATTTATATTAGCGTAACGCATTGAAGAGGTACAGCCTTGAGCGTTTTTTATCATTACATCGTATGAGCCGCCAGCTAAATTTTTCTTTATGGGGTTTGTAGTCCAAGTTGCTCCTCCATCAAAACTATATTGGTCTGCAGTAGAATTAACTATAATAGTTCCAGTAGGAGTGCCGCACGTAGGCTGGATAGTATTTATAGTCGGAGTTGGTAAATAATATTTGTTTATAGATACATATTTCAAATTTGATTTACAGCCTATTGCATTTTTAATTAGGATGTTATAAAATGAATTTGAAGGATTTAAAAGAATGGGATTTGTAGTCCAAGTGCTTCCCCCATCAAAACTATAATTGTCCGCAGGAGTTGTAACAGTAATACTTCCTCCGTTGCCACAACTTGGTTGAACTACTTTTACGTTTGGAGTGGGAAGATAATAAGGTTTGATGTAGATGGATATGCTATTAGATTTACAACCTGTTGCATTTTTTATCATAATACTGTAATAACCAGAAGTAAGTCCGGAAAGAACTGGATTAGTTGTCCAAGTATTTCCATTGTCAAAGCTGTAAGAATTTGCAACTGTTGCAATAGTAATACTTCCATTCGTACCACATGTTGGCTGGATTACTGTAAAATCTGGATTAGGTAAATAATATTGTTGTAAGTAAGCGGATGTACCATACCGATAAGACGTGCAACCAGAAGCACTTTTTACTACTAAAGCGTAAGAGTTTGGACTTAGATTAGTAAAGACAGGATTAGTACTCCAAGTTGTACCTCCATCTATACTATATTGTGTTTCAGTTGAGGTAAAGGTTATGCTTCCTCCAACTCCACAAGTTGGTTGTGTTATTTTATAAGTAGGTGCTGGAAGATAAAACTCTTGAAGTGATACTTGGGTTGAGTTAGAAATACAGCCTTGAGCATTCTTGATTATTGGATAATAATACCCAGCTGAAAGATTCGAAAAAACAGGATTTGTGGTCCAAGTTATCCCGTCAATACTATAAGAGCTAGCGGTTGTATTGATTGTAATACTTCCTTTTGTTCCGCATCCTGGCTGTATGGAGATTACTTTGGGCTGTGCCAACTTCGAGGTATCCATATAGATAGAAATGTAATTGGATGTACAATTATCTTTTTTTATCATTAAATTGTAATATCCCTGACCTAAATTATTAAAAACATTACTTGTACTCCAGGTTGCACCAAAATCGATACTGTAATAATCTGCAGTAGTGTTGAATGTGATATTGCCAATATTCCCACAACTTGGATTGGTAACCGTATAATCTGGATCAGGAAGTTTTGGATTGTTAATCGAAATGCCTACGGAGTTAGAAACGCATCCTAAATTGTTTTTTATTGCAATGACGTAACGCCAGTAAGAATTAAGATTTGTTAAGGAGGGAGACGTTCCCCAGGTATTACCTCCATCAAAACTATAAAAATCTGCAACTGTATTTATTGTAATGCTGCCTGAGGATGTACATGTAGGTTGAACAGCAGTATAATCGGGTACATCTATATTTGGATTATTTAAGTAAATAGTATATGGAGAAGATGTGCAGCCAAGATTATTTTTTATAATGATGCTGTAAATACCTGGAGGTAATGATTTAGAATTAAGGGTTGTCCACGTCGCTCCATTGTCAAAACTATAGAAGTCGGATAATGAGTTGATGGTGATTCTACCATTTACACCACAAGTTGGCTGTTCTGAGGTGATAATTGGCGAATTCAGGTAAGGCTGATACAAATAAACATAATTAGCGGCGCTGATACATCCCGCACTGTTCTTTATTTTTATCTGATAGGTTCCATAAGGTAAAACTTTAACATTATTGCTAGTCCAAGTCGCACCATTATCAAAACTATAGGAATCTGCTACTGTATTAATAGTAATGGTGCCATCCGTTCCGCAAACTGGTTGTTCAGTTGTATATTCAGGATAGGAATCTTTAAAATCATTTAAATATGCATAAGTGTAAAAAGACGTGCAGCCCAAAGCGTTTTTGATTCCTAAAGGATAACTTCCCGGATTTAAATTGCTCATTGTATTGTTTGTAACCCATGTAGCTCCTCCGTCAAAAGTGTAAAAATCTGCAACAGTATTGATGGTTATACTGCCTTTTGTGCTACAAGCGGGTAATACAACGGTATAAGTTGGGGTTTCTAGCGTATTGCTGCTGATAAGTACATTGTTTGCCGACGAAATGCAACCTTGTAAATCTTTGGTACGAATTTTATAATTGGCTGGAGAAAGATTGTTTGCAGTAGAATTATTTACCCAAGTAACACCATCATCAAAGCTATAGTATGAAGCTGGAGTTGTGATGATAATACTGCCTTTATCTCCACAAAACAAAGGATTGGTATAGGTGTAATTTGGATACAAAGTAGAAGCACCTGTAATAGTTACGCTTTGAGAATAGGAAGTACATCCATTTACGGTCTTTATTTTTACTAAATAAGTTCCAGGGTATAAATTGCTTTTTGTGTCGTTTGCGCTCCAAGTCCGGCCGTCATCAAAGCTATATTCTGATGCTGGTGAGGTTACTTTTATTGTTCCAGTTGTAGAAAAACAAGAAGGTTGCGTAATTTGCAAGGCAGGCGAAACAGCGGTTTGGCTAGGTTCAATGGTGACACTTGCATTGCTCGTGCATCCAAACGAATCAGTAACAGTAACCGAATAATCTCCTAAAGAAGTCACTCTAATACTTTGCGTTGTTTCTCCTGTGTTCCATAAATACGAAGATCCTGAAGAAGCAGTTAATACAGTACTCCCAGAACAAACATTTAGTATTCCACTAATGTTTGCAGTAGGATTTCTTACCTCCAAACTGGCAGAAATTATTTTGTAGCACGTAGCATCCTTACTTACCCTAACAAAGATAGAAGCGCTTGAACTTGGATAACTGGTAAAATTTGTAATCGGATTCAAGTTTGACTCTGCTTCGTTGTAATTTTTGAAGTAACTAAAATTTAAACCAGCAGTAGAAGAGACAATTAAAGGATTTAATTTAGATAAATCAAAATTTTCACTTCCATCACGGTTTGCATCGCATTCTGATATTTTAGCAGTCGTTACATTAATGGTACAATCTGAAGAGCAATTCAAAAAAGAAATATCCCACCCAGGATTTGCATCAGAGTCAGTGGCTGAGTCAAAGGTGGTTCCGGTGCAAGAATTCCCAGAAATGTCATAATCTATTTGTACACCTACATTATAATTTGCATTTGTAATGTTTGGAAAATCACTAGGTTTTAATGAAAAGCAAAATTTTTTGTTTGCAATATCTAAGCTTGATGTAGTCGATGTAGTATAAACCGAAACATTATTGCTGTTGTAGACATTTAAGGTGATTTGTTTTACTGATGCAGAGATTCCTCCAGAGTTAGGAATAGTATAACTGCCACACACTGAAATTGGTAAAGTTGGACAAACTTTGTTCAAAGGATCAAGCTCAATAGATCCTTGCAGGTTTTCTGCAGAATTTAAGACGCAGACATCGTCTACATACATATATCCGAAATGCCCACCTAATCCGCATCGTGAAGCCATAAACTCAACTGTAAATTCTTCGTTGTTCGGAATTGATGAAATGTTCAATAATCCAGATTGCCAATTAGAAGTATATAGGGTAACATAACCCGAAGACTGACTCGGAACCTTACTGAAAATGCAATTTTTTTCATCTCCTACCAAACAAAATTCACTAACAACAACCTTGTTCTTATTTAAAATGCGTGCTTTTACAAAAGCTTGGTTATCAGTATGACTATTGTCGTAAACACTTTGCAATACGGCTTTGTAGTTAAACTTTAGATAATTTTCATTATTTGTTTTAAATCGTTTTCCCTGAACAATAGACCCGTAAGTCGACGAGTTCTCGTAATTAATTTTAAGAGCATATTGATCAAATGCTTTGATGTCTCCTATATATGGGTCAACTAGATTGGCAGAAACGGTAGTTGCCATAATGTTCATATTATTAGGATTATAGCGATTGATATAGGAATCGGCAGTATTAGAAATAGATCGGCATTGCGTTGGGCCAGGAGGGTCGCCAATTGTGTACAGAAAATTTTTGAGATAACTGCTTCCGCTAATTGTTTCATATTGTTCAAAACCTCCGTTTGTACACATTTCTACTCCCTGAAGGATTGTGGCTGCTTTAGAAGTCAGACTGCCATCATTCGAATTAAGAATTATTTTTCTTAAACTAAGGACTTCAGCTTTTCTTTTTTCTTCTCTGATTTTCAAAAACTGTTTTTGTTCTTCCAAATTTTGAATTATGTGACCGTATTTATCTTCCAATAAAGATAAATTCGGATTAGCTTCTTGTGCAAAAACACAAGTAATTTTCATGAAAACAGTAAATAAGAGTAAAATTCTAAGCTTCATTTAGTAAAATTTTGTTGACAAATATAGACAAAAAACTATGCGCTAAATCTTAAACCCAAACTGTTTTTGTAAGTTTTATATCGATAAAAAAAACTTAAAACATTTTAGTGGCATAAGCCTAATGCTACGACTTATTTCTTTTGTCAAAACAAAGCTAAATATCCCGTACTTTTGCAAAAAAAACTCTTTTGAAAACAAAACTTTTTGTAATTACACCGCCATTTACCCAACTGAATACACCGTATCCGGCAACGGCTTATATAAAAGGTTTTTTGAATACTAAAAACATCGAATCTGTTCAGGCCGATTTGGGTATTGATGTAATTTTGGAATTGTTTTCGAAGAAAGGACTTTTGGAACTGTTTCAGGTTTCAGGTTCTAAGTTTCAAGTTGTTGGAAATGAAATCTCAGATAACTCGAAACGTATTTTTGCTTTACAGGACGAATACATTAAAACGATTGATTCTGTAATCCAGTTTTTGCAGGGTAAAAATCCGACTTTGGCATTGCAGATTTGTCAGGAAGATTTTTTGCCAGAAGCTTCTCGTTTTGCACAGTTAGAAGAGCTCGACTGGGCCTTTGGGACCATGGGAACTCAGGACAAAGCGAAACATTTGGCTACTTTATACCTAGAAGATATTTCGGATTTTATTGTAGAATGTGTCGATGAGAATTTTGGCTTCAGCCGATATGCCGAACGTTTAGGACGAAGTGCCAATTCGTTTGACGAATTATATTTCGAGCTTCAAAAAGAACCGACTTACATCGATTCAATTTTAATTTCGCTTTTAAAAGCAAAAATTGAAGCGATAAAACCAAGCTTATTTTTAATCTCTGTTCCGTTTCCGGGAAATTTATACAGTGCATTTCGATCAGCACAATGGGTAAAACAAAATTATCCCGAAATTAAGATTTCGATGGGTGGCGGTTTTCCAAATACCGAATTGCGTTCGCTTTCGGATAAACGTGTTTTTGAGTTTTTCGATTTTATTACTTTAGATGATGGTGAAGTTCCGATTGAAGAGTTAATAACCAATTTAGAAAAACCTGATTATAATTCATATAAAAGAACTTTTCTGCTAGAAAATGGAGAAGTGGTTTATAAAAATAATTCGTTAAAACACGATTACAAGCAATCTCAGGTTGGAACTCCGGATTATTCCGATTTACCTTTGGATAAGTATATTTCGGTAATCGAAATCGTAAATCCGATGCACAGAATGTGGAGCGATGGTCGTTGGAATAAACTCACCATGGCGCACGGCTGTTATTGGGGAAAATGTACGTTTTGTGATATTTCTTTAGATTACATAAAAGTTTACGAACCTGTCGCGGCAAGCCTGCTTTGCGACCGAATAGAAGAATTGATCGAAAAAACAGGACAAAACGGATTCCATTTTGTCGATGAAGCGGCTCCGCCAGCTTTGATGCGTGCTCTGGCACTCGAAATCCTAAAAAGAAAACTAGCTGTAACCTGGTGGACGAATATTCGCTTCGAAAAAAGTTTTTCTAAAGACTTATGTTTGTTATTAAAAGCTTCTGGTTGTATTGCTGTTTCTGGCGGCTTAGAAGTTGCTTCAGATCGATTACTAAAATTAATCGACAAAGGAGTTACGGTTGAACAAGTCGCAAAAGTGACACGAAATTTCACCGAAGCCGGAATCATGGTTCATGCCTATTTAATGTACGGATATCCTACTCAAACGATTCAAGAAACTGTGGACAGTCTTGAAATGGTACGCCAATTATTTGAGGCTGGAGTTTTGCAGTCTGGATTCTGGCATCAGTTTGCTTTGACGGCTCATAGTCCTGTCGGATTGTATCCCGAACAGTTTGGCGTAACTAAGAAGACAGAAACAATTGGAACTTTTGCCAATAATGATATCGAATATACGGATGCAACGGGAATCAATCACGATAAATTCAGCTTCGGATTAAAGAAATCGCTGTTTAATTTTATGCACGGAATCTGTTTTGATTACGAATTGCAGGATTGGTTCGATTTTAAGATTCCGAAAACCAAAATTCATCCCGATTTTATTTTTAATGCACTCGAAGAACAAAATGATTTCAACACAAAGCCAAATGCAAAAGTGGTCTGGCTTGGCGGAAAACCATCGGCAGAAATTTTTACAAAATCAAAAAAAGGAAGAAGCTGGGAAATGATGGCTCTTACTTTTCATGATAAAAAAGAAAGTTTTGATATTCAGACCAGCAAACAAGAAGGTGAGTGGTTGATTTCGATTCTATCTAAAATTTCAATTTCGAATAACAAAAATTACACTTTTCAGGAAGTAAAAAATGATTTTGAAACTGAATTAGAAGATTTTGAATTGTTTTGGTATTCCAAACCTGTAAATACTTTGCGTGAATTTGGATTATTGGTTTTATAGCTAATATTCTACACATTCCCCATCATTTGGAACAACTGTTTTTCCTAAAAGACCATGGTCAGACAATGCTGTTTTTAATTGCAATCTTGTGGTCGGGCAATGATTTAGGGCTTCTAAATGATTCGCAAAAACTTTTCCGGGAGCGAGTTCAGTAAATTTTAAAATTTCATCCATTCGCATCAGTAAAGGTTGTCCAAAATCTAATCGAGCAGTTCCGCAAGCTACGATGGAAATGTCAGGTTTATGTTCCGTTAGAACTTTCTGGACATGGTCAGTAAATACAGTGTCAGAACTTACATAGATTGATTTTTCTCCGTCTAGCTCGATGAGAAATCCCATTACGTTACCCATTACTTTTGCAATAAAACCATAACCGTGGATTGCGGGAATTCCAGTTATTTTTCCGTCTAAGAATTTTTGGGGTTCCCAGTAATCTAGTGTCTGAATTACAGACAGGCCTCTTTGAGTCAATGCTTTTTCATCTTTTGAACTACAGATGACAGAAACGTTGTTTCGTCTCAAAAAGACTTCACCAGCCTTGTCGATGTGATCGGGATGAAGATGTGTAATCAGGCAATGTGTCACTTTGCTTAAAATTTCCCTGCTGTTTTTGGGCAGCGCCACAAGCGGATTTCGTTTTGGCTTATATCTAAAAATGGTAAATGGCGGAATGGTTTTTCGTTTGCCTAACATTGGGTCAACTAAAATGACATGCTTTTCTGTTTCAATTACCAAAGTGGCATTTCGCAAATGATGTAATTTCATATCTGGGAAAATTTAGATATTAAAAATACAAAGTTTTTAGAAAATTAATTTGCACATTTTTCTTTATTTTTAGCAGAATTGTTATTATTTAAGTTTACGTCTAGTATGTCATTTCGACCGAAGGGAGAAATCACACTAGGAACTCTGCAAAGTATATCGACAATCTTTGGCGATCAACGTGTGTGATTTCTCCCTTCGGTCGAAATGACAAAACGTTTTCGTTACTTTGCTTCAAAAGAAAAGTTTACCCAATAGAAAACCTAAAGCCAATTCCATGCAGGTTTTCTATCGAAATCCCATCCTCGTTTGCCAGGATTTTCCGCAGTCGCGAAATAAAAACGTCTAGACTTCTTCCCATAAAATAATCATCTGTTCCCCATAAAGAGGTTAAGATTTGTTCGCGTTTTAAAACAGAATTTTTATGATCTAAAAATAACTTCAATAATTCGGCTTCACGTTGCGTAAGTCCGACTTTCTCTTCATCATTAAAAAGAATAAAGTTTTTAGTGTCAAACTGATATTTTCCAACTTCATAGATGGTTTTTGCAGCCGGAATATTTTTCTGAGAACGCTTTAAGAAGATTTCAATTTTTAATAATAATTCTTCAATGCTGAAAGGTTTTACCAAATAATCATCTGCTCCAAGACGCAAACCTTTAATTCTATCTTCTTTTAAAGTTTTAGCCGAAAGAAAAATAATCGGAACATCAACATCAATTTTTCGAACCGCTTCAGCCAAATCAAAACCGTCCATTTTAGGCATCATTATATCAAAAATGCAAATATCGAATTCTTCCTCTTCAAAAATTTTCAAAGCTGATTTTCCGTCAGAACAATGTGTTACATCATAATTGTTTTGCTCCAAATTGTCTTTGGTTAAAAACGCAAGAGTTTCATCGTCTTCGGCATAAAGTATTTTGAAGTTTCTCATTTTTTATAAGGAATAGATAAAGTTATGGTAACGCCCTTCTCAGGATTATTTTCGGCTTTTATTTTCCAGCTCTGAAGACTGCAGATCTCTTTTACATAATACAAACCAAGACCAAATCCGTTAACTTCATTGCTTTTTTCGTTCTGAACGCGATAAAACTTATCAAAGATAAAAGATATTTTTTTAGGATTAATCCCAATTCCATTATCATTAAACTCAAGTTTTAAACAATTGTTTTCTTCTGTGATTTTAATTTTAATTTCAGGTTTTTCATTGCAATATTTCACTGCATTGTCCAATAAATTATAGACCAGATTACCAAAATGAAAAGCATCTGTTTCGATTAAATATTGAGTTGATGCTGTTTCAATAGAAAGAGAAGCTTCAGGATATTTCAGCTTGATATTTTCGATAGCTTCTTCAATTATCGGAACAATCAGAATACTTTCTTTGTTGAGTTCCAAAGGAGCATAATCCGATTTGGCAATATTTAAAATCTTTTCAATATGACTGTTTAGCTTATTCCCCTGATTGATAATAATATCAGTATAAGTAAAAAGTTTTTTGTCTTCTTTAATAGGTTTTTGTTCGATCAAATATTTAGAAGCAATAAGAATGGAAGCCAAAGGCGTTTTAAATTCATGCGTCATATTGTTGATGAAATCGCGCTGCAATTCTGAATATTTTTTTTGCTGAAGGAGCTTAAATATCGAATAAACATAAATCAGTAAAATAAAGATTAAAGCCGTCGAAAGAATAAACCAAAATCGCATTGAACTGAATAAATACGTAGTTTCGTTCGGAAAGCGAACGGCAAAATAATAAACCAGATTTTTATGTTTCGGGAAATAGACGGTTTTTTTGCATTCTGCTTTTTTCTTCGAAAGCGAAATATAATCGCCATAAATCATCTCGTCGCTCTGACAGTTGTACATGGCATATTCAAAGTCGGTGGTGATGTTCATTTTTTTGAACTCTGTCTGCAGATAAAATTCTAAAATATCGGGTTCAAATTCGTTATCAACATTTACAATATAATAATCATTTGATATTTTCTGCACCGGATTCTGAGCCGGAAGTTCGTGATTGGTTCCTTCATAAAGCTTTTTGGCAACTTCCAATAAGGCAATATGAGCTTTCTGGCTGAGCTTTTTCTGCTCAAGCGTAAAAGCTTCTTTAGTCCAAAGCAATTGAGCGACCAATATGCTGATGATGGCAATTAGTCCTAAAAGTATGATGCTGTTGAGTTTATTAATTTTCAAGAAAATGAGTTTTGAAAGTGTAATATTAATCAATTTTATACTGAAAATAAGCGATTAACAAGTCGTTAACAAACATTTGAGAGCGGTTAACAGCACTTTGTTTTTTTGAGAATTACTTTTGAAATATAAAATTTGAACTTTAAACCATTTAAAATAAACCGTTATGAAAGTAATCAGAATTTCAATGTTAGCTTTGGCTTTAGGCCTTATGTCTTTTTCGGCAGTTGCGCCGGTAAAATCTTTGGTTTCAAAAATTGAAACTGTAGAAACAGCTGCTTCTACAATTGTTTGGAAAGCAGAAACAATTGATGTTGGACAAATTCCACAAGGAACTCCAAAAGCGATTGTTTATGAATTTAAAAACACTGGAAAAACTGCTGTAGTAATTACAAATGTTCAGGGTTCTTGCGGTTGTACTGCTACAGATTATACAAAAGAGCCTGTTCTTCCTGGAAAATCGGCAAGAGTTATCGCAACTTACAACGCTGCAAATAAAGGTGCATTTAGCAAAACAGTTACCGTAACGACAAGTGCTGAAACTACACCAAAAATCCTTACTTTAAAAGGTACTGTTATCTAAAATTTTTATTAGGTTAGTTATATGGCAAAGCTTCAGATAGACAATTATCTGGAGCTTTTTTTGTTACTGTGAAACGTTTTTTTTTGCTTTTTAATACACTCATTAATTGGTTAGGAAAAATTTTCAACTCGATTATGTTTGTAATGTATTTTTTTTACTTTTATTAAAAATTTTACTATGAAAATCTGGTATCCCTTAACCGCCTTATTTGTTATTTTTACGATAGCATCTTGTAATTCTAAAGCCGATAAAAAAGAAGAAAATGCCAAAACTTCTGAAAAAATTATACCGGAGTTAAAACTGACTATAGACAGCAGCCGAGTGGCTTCTTTTTATGAAACATATCCCAAACTGATTAAGTTTCAGAAAGATGTAGCTGCGTTGTACCTTAAAAATAAATCGACACAATTATGGCTTGATAATAAAGGTGTTGTAGAATTCGGAAATACCTTATTCGATAAATACAAAGGTTTAAGTGATGAAGGCCTGAAAGCTAATTTTCCGTATAACGAAAAACTGAGCGGTATTTTCGAAAACAATTCGGTCAATAAAATGAACAAAGAAGAAACCGACTTGATGATTTCGAATCTGTATTTTTATTACGCTGAAAAAGTATATGCAGGATTTGATGAAAAGACCTCGATTTCTCTCGAATGGCTGCTGCCTAGAAAAAAGCTTAATTACCAAGTCCTGACCGATTCTATCTTTAAGAAATCTACCATTAGCGACGACAAGAAAAGCAAAATGTTCAGCCAGTATTACAAACTTCGAGATGCCCTTAAAGAATACAGGGAAATTGAGAAAAAAGGAGGATGGGCAGCAATTGAAATTGGAGAAGATTATAAAGGTCTTAAATTAGGAGATTCTAGTACAATAATTGGCCAAATTCGGGAACGACTTTATATCTCCGGAAATTTAAAAGAAAACACTAAAAGCAATGTTTGCGATTCTGTGCTGATGAAAGCGGTTAAGGAATTTGAACTGCGTCATGGAAACACACCAAAAAATACTATTTTAAAAGAACATATTGCCGAGATGAATGTTCCGGTTTCAGACAGAATCAAAACGATTATCGCCAATATGGAGCGTTGCCGATGGATTGATCCCGAGCTTGAAAAGGGAAAAGAATTTATAGAAGTCAACATTCCAGAATTTAAGCTTTACATGGTTCGAAACGGCGAAATAGTATTCACTTCTCCAGTTGTGGTAGGAAAAGCAATGACAAAAACGGTCATTTTCAGCGGTATGATGCGATATATTGTTTTCAGTCCGTATTGGAACGTGCCGCCAAGCATCATCAAAAGCGAGATTAAGCCTGGAATGGCAAGAAACAAAAATTACCTCGCACAGAAAAATCTGGAATGGAATAATGGTGCGGTGCGACAGCTTCCGGGTAAAAATAATTCGCTCGGACTGGTAAAATTTCTTTTTCCGAATTCTAATAATATATATCTGCACGATACTCCTTCAAAAAGTTTGTTTGAGAGAGAAAGCCGAGCCTTCAGCCACGGATGTGTACGTGTAGCAAAGCCTAGAGAATTGGCTATAGAACTTCTCAAAGACGACCCGAAATGGACACCCGAAAAAATAGATAAGGCAATGCACGCCAGCAAAGAAAACTGGTACACTTTAAAAAAGCAAGTTCCGGTCTATATTGGCTATTTTACTGCTTGGGTTGATCGAGAAGGAAATTTGAATTTCTATAAAGATATCTACCAAAGAGATGAAAGTCTGATAAAATTATTGACAGAAGAATAAAAGTTTAAATTCCAATCTCGAAAATCCAAATTCCAAAATTGGCATTAAAATTTGATGAGATTTGATTTGTAGGAAAAAGTTAAAGCCCCAGATTAAAAAGATTAACACTGATTTTTTATAATCTATTTAATCCTTTTAATCTGTGGCAAAAATTAATTCGCGAAAATTCGTGAATTGCTTCGCCTGTTCGCTATCGCTCGAGTCGTGGCTAACAAAAAACTATTTAGCCAAAACATCAACACATTTATAAAAGCGTTTGGTATAATGTTCTGTATTAAGTTCTGTTATAGTAACTTGCTGTGCTTTTCCTGATGAAGCATGAATAAATTTGGACTGCATTCCGTTGGCTTCGCAGATGATGCCTACGTGCCCCACAATATTTCTGTTTTTGTATCCATAAAAGACTAAAACATCACCCACTTTAAAGTCTTCCGGTTTTAAAGCCGTTCCTAAATTTTTGTAGCCGCTTGAACTTCTTGGCAGTGTTACTCCAAAATTGCTGAAAACATAACTCACAAATCCCGAACAATCAAAACCTTTTTTCGGATTGCTGCTTGCGTATGCATAGGGAGTTCCTAGATATTGTTTAGCGAAAGCGATGATAGAATCACGATTTATTGTGTTCTCAATTCTATTGTTTTGAACTACTATTTGTGGTTCTTTCTTTTTTAAATTAAAGGAAGAAAGTAAAATAACGGGCAGTAGAAATAATAGTAGGCGCGATTTCATATTTTTAGTTTTGTATAAATTGAAACGCTAAAGATAAACTGTTATTTTACTTTAAAAAGAACAACAATACTCTAAATAGTATAAATACGTATCATTTAGTCATTAATTGATGTGTTTATGTGGTGTTTTTTTATTGCTTTTTGACATTTTAGTATCTTTCTGTGTAATTCATTTCAAATATATTTGTGAATCGTATTTATATTTTAACAAATAAATTATGTTTCTCAAAAAAATAACTGTTTTAATTTCGTTTTTGCTGATTTCGGCTGTTTCGAATGCACAAACTCAAAATTCTAAAAAAACTTTTTTATATCAAGGCCGAGTGGATCAGCTGCAAAATGATCAGGTTATTTTAATTGGTACTGCCTCTTCGGTCTCTTTTAATTTTACGGGAAAAGAATGCTCAATTTCGCTTCAAAGTGTAGATTCTTACGAGCATCATAACTATGTTCAGCTGGTTTTGGACGGAAAATATATCGGAAAAATCAGAATCGAGAAAGGAGCCATACAGTCATTTCCAATAAAAGTGACTTCAAATCAAAAGGAGCATCGATTAGAAATTTACAAAAATACAGAAGCACAGAGTGGCAATATTTTGTTTGCAGGAACAACCGCAAAACTGACACCCATTTCATTTAAAAAGAAAAAGAAAATTGAATTTATTGGTGATTCTATTACCTGTGGCGCTGCCAGCGACGGTTCTGATGTTCCCTGCGATAAGGGAGAGTATATGGATCATCATAACGGATATTATGCTTATGGTCCCAAGCTGTCAAGAGCGATTGGTGTCGATTATTTGATGAGCTGTGTTTCGGGAATCGGTATGTACCGAAATTGGAATGACGAAAATAAAGAAGAAGCCATCATGCCAGATGTATATCAGAATCTGTATTTGACAAAAGATGCATCAAAACCAAAGTATGATTTTGCTTTTCAGCCAGACATTATAAGTATCGCTTTAGGAACAAATGATTTTTCTGGCGGAGACGGCAAGAAAGAACGTCTGCCCTTTAATCCTGAAAAGTATGTTTCAAATTACATCAATTTTATAAAAATGCTGTACAAACATAATCCGAATATTCAAATTGTGATTACCAATAGCCCGATGGTCGGAGGAGAAAAAGGAGTTGTTTTTGAAGATTGCCTGAATAAAGTTAAAAACGCTTTCGCGAATGATAAAGCGCATAAATCAATCCGAATTTTCAAATTTAAGCCAATGATTCCAAATGGCTGTTTGGGACATCCAGATGTGGCAGATCAAAAAGTAATGGCAGAACAATACGGACCTTTTTTAAAGAAGCTTCTCAATGAAAAATAATATATTTAAGTTTGTTCTCTTTCTGTTGATTTCCAATACTATGATAGCAAACGTTTCTCTTCCGAATATTTTTGGCGACAATATGGTTTTACAGCGCAATTCTGAAGTTAAAATTTGGGGTTGGGGCAATCCAAAAGAAGAAATCAAATTGGTTTCGAGCTGGAATAATCAGGAATGTAAAACGGCTGCAAACAATCAGGCAAAATGGGAATTGACCATTAAAACTCCTGAAGCAGGCGGACCTTTTACCATTTCGATAAAAGGTTATAACGAAGTTATTATCAAAAATATTCTAATTGGAGAAGTCTGGCTTTGTTCTGGACAATCAAATATGGAAATGTCTGCCAGCTGGGGAATTGACGATGGCGAAGAAGAAATGAAAAATGCCACAAATCCGAATATCCGATTTTTTACGGTTCCGAAGTTGACAGCCGAAAATCCACAGCATAATTTATTGGGAAATTGGACTGAATCAACTCCTGAAACCATGAAGTATTTTAGTGCAGTGGGGTATTTTTTTGCGAAACGTCTTCGCGAGGATTTAAAAAATGTTCCCATCGGATTGATTTCTTCCAACTGGGGCGGCACTCCTGCGGAAATCTGGATGTCATCAGAAGTTGTTAATAACGATTCTGTTTTATTAGAAAATGCTAAAAAACTCAATGAACAAGAATACGGACCCAGACAACCTGGACGCGCTTACAATGCCATGATTTATCCAATTATCGGATTTAAAATTGCGGGAGTGCTTTGGTATCAAGGAGAATCAAATGTGGGTTCTTTGGTTTATGATAAAACGTTGGGTGCTTTGATTACTTCCTGGAGAAAAGAATGGAAACACGAATTTCCATTTTACTATGTTCAGATTGCGCCATTTAAAACAGGTTCGAATAATTTCTCCAATGTAACAGTTCGAAATTCCCAGAGAAAACTGCTGAAAGAGGTTTCGAAAACCAGAATGGTAGTTATCAGCGATGTTTCAGACACTATTGATATTCATCCAAAAAATAAAAAAGCGGTTGGAGTTCGTTTGGCCAATTTAGCTTTAGCTGATACTTATAAAATCAATTCTAATTTAGTTAATGGACCGCTCTTTAAATCCATTAAAATAGATAAAAACAAAGTTACCGTTTCTTTTGATTATGCTGAAGGATTATATTTTAAAGACAAAAAATCGAATCAGTTTGAAGTGGCCGGAGTAGATGGAGTTTTTTATCCAGCCGAAGCTTCAATTAAAAACAACGAAGTTATTTTGAGCAGTAAAAAAGTGTCTTCTCCGGCAAAAGTGAGATTTGCGTGGGGAAACACAACGCAATCGGATTTGTTTAATAAAGCCAATCTGCCAGCTTCTTGTTTTGTTTCTGAGTGAATGTTTAAAGAATAAAGAAACAAGATTTTAGATTTTTTGTCAGGCTGAGCGAAGTCGAAGTCCCGCAAAGTGATATGCAAAGTTTGTCATTTCGACTGAAAGGAGAAATCAGAATAGAAACTCCACACAGAATTTAGCCAATCTTTGTCGAATCCCGAGTGTGATTTGCTTCGCCTGTTCGCTGTCGCTCGGGTCTCCTTCGTCGAAATGACAAGATTGCGTCTTTTGAAACCGATTTGCGTGAGGGATTGAGGCGGTATCCTTTTGTGGAGAGAAACGGAACAAAAGATATAGCCGAAAGCCCGACCCGCCTTTTTCGGCGGGACACGCCCAAAGAAAACTTAGAACCTTAGTATCTCAGATCCTTAGCAACTCAAAAAAACTAACCACGCTATGAAAAACAAAAAAATAATATTTATTGGGGTCTTTTCCCTTTTTACGATTGGAAATATGAATGCACAAAAAAAGCCGTATCTGGATAAGAATAAAACTGTTGAGCAGCGTATAGATTTGCTTTTGCCTTTAATGACATTGGAGGAAAAAGTCGGGCAGATGAATCAGTATAACGGTTTTTGGGATGTTACTGGACCAGCGCCAAAAGGCGGAACGGCAGAATTAAAATACGAACATTTAAGAAAAGGATTGGTAGGTTCGATGCTGACGGTGCGAGGCGTGAAAGAAGTTCGTGCCGTTCAGAAAATTGCGGTGGAAGAAACACGATTAGGAATTCCGTTGATTATAGGTTTTGATGTAATACATGGTTATAAAACGTTAAGTCCGATTCCGCTGGCAGAAGCAGCGAGTTGGGATTTAGAAGCGATTAAAAAATCTGCGGCAATTGCTGCAGACGAAGCTTCGGCATCTGGAATAAACTGGACTTTTGGCCCAAATGTCGATGTGGCAAATGATGCGCGTTGGGGACGTGTAATGGAAGGCGCTGGAGAAGACCCGTATTTAGGAAGCAAAGTGGGGTATGCTCGAGTAAAAGGTTTTCAGGGAGAAACGGTTGCCGATTTGGCTAAAGTAAATACCATTGCTGCCTGTGCGAAACATTTTGCAGCTTATGGTTATGTTGAAGCCGGTTTGGAATATAATATTGTAGATATCAGTAATTCGAAATTGTATAATTCGGTTTTACCTCCTTTTAAAGCTACTGTAGATGCTGGGGTTCGTACGTTTATGAATTCGTTTAATACTTTGAATGGCGTTCCGGCAACTGGAAATGCCTTTTTGCAAAGAGATATTTTAAAAGGAAAATGGAAGTTTGACGGATTTGTGATTTCTGATTATGCATCGATTCGTGAAATGATTGCGCACGGTTATGCCAAAGACGAAGCCGATGCAACGGCGAAAGCTGTAATCGCTGGTTCTGATATGGATATGGAATCATATTTATATGTGGCGAAATTGGTTGATTTGGTAAAATCAGGAAAAGTGAAAGAATCTTTGGTTGATGACGCCGTTCGCAGAATTTTAAGAGTGAAATTTGAGTTGGGATTATTTGATGATCCGTACAGATACTGTGATGAAAAACGTGAGAAAGAAGTGGTTGGAAGCAAAGCCAATAATGATGGCGTTTTGGACATGGCGAAGAAATCTATCGTTTTATTAAAGAATGCTTGTCCGCCGGGGCGGAAAGAGAATCTGCTTCCGCTAAAGAAATCGGGACAGAAAATTGCTTTGATTGGTGCTTTGGCAAACGATAAAAACAGTCCGTTAGGAAGCTGGAGAATCGCAGCGTCTGATGATACTGCAGTTTCGGTTTTAGAAGGAATGCAGCAATACAAAGACAATCAATTGACTTTTGAAAAAGGAGCTGATTTATTGAAACAAAAAGCGACTTTCTTAACAGAAACAGTTTTCAACACCACAGACAAAAGCGGCTTTGAAGCAGCAAAAACAGCAGCAAAAAATGCTGATGTTGTGGTAATGGTTTTAGGAGAATATGGTTTTCAAAGCGGTGAAGGAAGAAGCCGTACCGATTTAAATCTCCCAGGTTTACAGCAAGAATTATTAGAAGAGATTTACAAAGTAAATCCGAATGTGGTTTTGGTTTTAAATAACGGTCGTCCGTTGAGTATTCCGTGGGCTGCAGAAAATGTTCCGGCGATTGTAGAAGCCTGGCATTTGGGAACTCAGGCAGGAAATGCGGTTGCACAGGTTTTATACGGAGATTATAACCCGAGTGGAAAACTGCCAATGTCTTTCCCAAGAAATGTAGGTCAAGTACCAATTTATTATAACAAATACAGTACAGGAAGGCCAATTGACAGTGATAAAAATGTTTTCTGGTCGCATTATATGGATGTAGAAAAAACGCCTCAGTTTCCGTTTGGTTTTGGTTTAAGCTACACTAAATTTGATTATAAAAACCTGAAACTGAATAAAACATCTTTTGCTAAAGGAGAAAAGGTTCAGGTTACTGTAGAGGTTTCTAATACAGGGAATTATGATGGAAAGGAAGTAGTACAATTATACATTCATGATGAATACGCCAGTATCGTGCGTCCGATAAAAGAATTAAAAGGTTTTGAATTGGTGAATCTGAAAAAAGGAGAAACTAAAACAGTAAACTTTACTTTAACAGATAAAGAATTAGGATTTTATAACAACGAAGGAACTTATTTGGTTGAATCGGGAACTTTCAAAATCATGGTTGGAGGAAGTTCTGATAAAGGGTTGCAAGTTGGTTTTGAAATAAAAGAATAGTTTTTTTGAGGTTCAAAGAGACAAAGTCACAAAGGTTCAGAGTTTTTTAATCTCGCAAAGACGCAGAGTCGCAAAGATTTTTTAATAGCCCCTAGCTTCAGCTAGGGGAATAAGGTTTGAATAGGAAAAGGGCTTTAGCCAAACTTTGCGGGTTTGGCTAAAGCCCTTTTAATACGTCCTATTTTTACATCCAGCTAAAGCTGGATGCTATTGACTTGTTATGCTGCAAAGGCTAAAGCAGCAAGAATATGTTCTTTATTTAACTCTGGAAAATCCTCAATAATTTCTTCAAAAGACATTCCGGTAGAAAGCCATGAAAGAATATCCGAAACACAAATTCTAGTTCCTGTTATCACGGGTTTGCCAAATCTGATATCAGGATTTATTGAAATTAAATTTTGCCAATTAGTATTCATATTTTGAGTTTAAACAAATTTACAAAATTAATAGTGAATTAAATTGTAATTATTTGAGCTTGTTTTTTACCATGATTTCTTTTTTAGATAAAAATCTTTGTGTCTTAGTGCCTTCGTGGCAAAACAAACAAAACTTAGTATTTTTTTCTATCTTTAAAATCTATTAAAACTCCAACTTTAAATTAAAACAATGAAATATAATAGATGCGGGAAAAGCGGTTTGCTGCTTCCAGAGATTTCCTTAGGATTATGGCATAACTTCGGTTCGGTAGATAATTTCGAAAACGCAGAAAGTATCGCCATTGAGGCTTTTGATAAAGGAATTACCCACTTTGATTTGGCTAATAATTATGGGCCAGTTCCGGGTTCTGCTGAGGAGAATTTCGGAAAAATATTATGGCATAATTTTCAGGGAAACATGCGTGATGAAATTGTGATTTCGACAAAAGCAGGTTATACAATGTGGAAAGGACCTTACGGAGATTGGGGTTCTCGCAAATATCTTTTGTCTAGCTTAGATCAGAGCTTAAAGCGAATGAATATTGATTATGTGGATATTTTTTATTCGCATCGCCCAGACCCAGAAACTCCGATTGAGGAAACCATGATGGCGCTGGATCACGCTGTAAGAAGCGGAAAAGCTTTGTATGTTGGAATCAGTAACTATTCTGCTGAACAAACTCGTGTTGCGGTCGACGTTTTGAAACAGTTAGGAACGCCTTGTCTGATTCATCAAGCGAAATATTCTATGTTGCAACGCTGGGTGGAAGATGGTTTGCTGGATGTTTTAGAAGAAAAAGGAGTGGGCTGTATTGCATTTTCACCTTTAGCGCAAGGACTTTTGACCGATAAATATTTAAATGGAATTCCTGAAAATTCAAGAGCGCATAATCCAAACGGACATTTAAGAGAAGATGAGGTTACGCAGGAGCGCGTTCAGAAATTAATTCAGCTGAATGAAATTGCGCAGAACAGAAATCAGTCTTTAGCGCAAATGGCTTTGGCTTGGCTGCAAAAAGACAAACGAATTACATCGGTTTTAATTGGTGCGAGTTCTGTAAAACAATTGTGTAATAATATTGATTGTCTTCAGAATACTGATTTTACGGCTGATGAGTTGAATGCGATTGAGAGTATTTTATCGTAATATATTCAAACCTAACAGGTTTTTAAAACCTGTTAGGTTTCTACATTTCATATTTTCTATAATCATCGCCAAACCGCCACCGCTAGCCAAATGATATTTTAATTTCGTTGTGGAATCTACAGTAACAATTTCCTTTTTATAATCAGTTGCCGCTTTGTCTGCGTTTATTCCATCTGAAAAAATTTCAGCTTGGAATTTTTTGCCTTTTTCAAGGAAAGAAAAATCAATCGTAATGTCTCTGGAATTCCAGTTTGTAATAGAGCCTAAATACCAAGTGTTTCCTTTTCTTCTAGCGATTGAAACGTATTTTCCGACTTCTCCATCAAGAGCGACAGTTTCATCAAAAGTGGTTGGAACTTTAGCAATAAAATCGGTGCTTTCCTGTTCTTTCATAAAAGCGGTTGGGCTGTCGGCCATCATTTGTAAAGGTGCTTCAAAAATAGTGTAAAGTGCCAATTGATGACATCTGGTTCCCTGACTCATCGGTGTAGAATGACTAGGTTTGAATTCGCTTTTTGTGGCGTTTCGCATCGCGCCTGGTGTGTAATCCATAGGCCCAGCCATCATTCGGATAAATGGAATAGTACAATCGTAAACCGGAACATCATCATTTGGTGTCCATTTATTGTTTTCGAGACCTTTTACGCCTTCAAAATTTAAAATATTTGGATAGGTTCTCTGAATTCCAGTTGGTTTGTACATTCCGTGGAAATCGATTATCAATTTATGTTTTGCCGCTTTTTGTGCAATATCATAAACGGAATTCACCATTTTGGCATCGTCACGGTCAATGAAATCAACCTTAAAACCTTTTACACCCAATTTTGCATAATTGTCAAAAACGGCTTCAGTTTTATTATTGATTGCCATCCATGAAGCCCACAAAATAATGCCGACGTTTCGTTCTTTCGCGTAAGCAATCAATTCTTCCAAATCTACATTTGGATTGTGTTTCATAATATCCGTTTCAACACTCCAGCCTTCGTCTAAAACTACATATTCAACTTTGTTTTTAGAAGCAAAATCAATATAGTATTTATAAGTCTGCGTATTGATTCCCGCTTTGAAATCGACGTTGTAAATATTCCAGTCGTTCCACCAATCCCAAGCGACTTTTCCTGGTTTTATCCACGAAATATCTTTTATTCTTGACGGTTCTGCCAATTTCTGAACCATGTCGTTATTGGCTAAATCGGCATCATTTTGAGCAATGACAATCGCTCTCCACGGAAAAGTTCTGGTTCCTTTGGTTTTTACCAAATAATCTGCTCTTTCGGTAATTAATTTGTTTAAAAAATTAAATCCGCCGTTGGTTTCTTGGGTTGGATATTTCGAGAAACGAGATTCAAAACCTGTCTTAGTTTGATTGTTGGTGACGAATAATCCTGGATAATCTTCTAAATCAGCTTCTAAGAAAACGGCTTTTTTATGGTTTTTATAATCAATTAAAAAAGGTAAAAATGCTAAAGTATCTTTCGCAAATTCGCTTACTTTTTTGTTTTCATAATGTGATTCAAACGAAGAAATAAACTGATCTTTCGGGTTTCTCAAATCACGGACATACGGCATCAAAGTATTGTAATCCTGATCAAAATTTAAAAGTACTTCTTCTGATTTTACTGTAATCTCTTTTTTCTTTTTGGTAATAAAGCGATATGCTGCTCCATCATCAAAAACACGGAATTCAATGCTGAAATCATTTTTAAAATTTAAAATCAATTGATTGTAATGATTTTGAACTGATTTCTTTTTGTAAAGAGGTGTTTCAAACGAAGTGTTAACAGTTTCTTTTTTTGAATTAATGGGAACTGGATTTTTTCCCAAAACTTGATTTCCGTCCAAAGTCAAAGACATTTCAGACGATGCTAAAATCAAATCTTTATCATGCGAAATAGACCATGAAATTTTATCATTTACTGCAATTTTAATATCGATTTTTCCATTTGGAGAAATTACGTTAAAATCCTGTTTCTTTTGTGAAAAAGAAAATTTTGCGAGTATAAAACAAAAAAGAATAAATATATTTTTCATTAGAATGTTTTTAAACCATATAAGTGATATAAGTTCATTAAAGAGTTTGACTTAAGCATTTACTAAAATGAACCTGTTGGGTGTAATTAAAAAATAAAAGCATTTTAACACATAGAAGCATAGTTTTTTGTGCCGAGAAAAGAAAATGGAAGAAACAAGTTTCCAAACATAGCTAAACTATGTGCATTTAGACTAGTGAAACGCCTTTTTTAAGTTTAGTTAAACTATGTTTCTATGTGTTGAAATTAATTTCACCCAACGTGTTAAAATGAACTTATATCACTTATATGGTGGAAATAAAACTACTTTTTCTTTAATTCTAAATTGTATTTTTTTACAATTTCTAAAGTCGATTTATCATCGTTAAAAACAGAATTTAAACCTTGTGGTTCTTGTGGCGGGTCTGTTGTTAAAGGTTCCCCTGGATTCCATTTTCCATCAGGATGAATTGCTTTTCCTTCACCACCATAACCCCAGAAATTGGCAGCTTGCAACGGACCGCCATTTTTGACGCTTTCTGCAACTCTGTCGAATATGTAGCTGTAAAATTTATCTCTATAAACAGAAGAAGCTCCAGCATTCAAATTCTCATTTTCTCTCGGAAGACCAAATTCTTCAATAATGATGGGTCTTTTTAAATTGTTGGCGACTTTAATATGGTCATCAATATATTTACCAGCATTTTCAATTGTCGCAGGTATTGTAACTTCGGGATTGTCCGCTTTGAACCAATTCCAGTTTTTAGGCCAGATGTGCATCGTTAGATAATCGATATTCGGATTTTGATGTGTTCTTTCGAAGATTTCCATACTGTCGTTGGAACTGTTTTTTCCTTCAGAACCTGTAGAAACCAAATGATTTTTGTCTAAACTGTCAATTAAATCTACAATGTTATTAAGCCATTTCGTGAATTTTGCTTCGTTTTCAATTGTAAAAAGCCTAGGTTCGTTTCCAACCTGCCATGACATAATCGTATTATCTTCATTGTATTTCTTTTTGGAATATGCATTTGTTCTTCCAATAATAAATTTGACATGATTATTTAAAGCTTCCATACAAGGTTCACAGCTGTGAAATTGTTCTGTGTACGACATAAACTGAGGCCAAGTGTTTGGTGGAATATTCGGAACCGGAATTGCACCTTTTCCATTCCATTCCAAATATTGCGACATCCCGCCAGACCATTCCCAGTTATTGGTTAAGTATAAAACAGCATACATATTACGTTTGCTCATTTCATTAATCAAGAAATCTAAGCCGTCCAGTAAATCTTCATCGTATTTTCCCTGCTCGTATTGCAGGGCAGGACGAACGGTAAAATCGTATTTTCCGCCATCGGCACCGACCAAGATTCTTAGATTATCAATTCCGTTTTTTTTCATTAAGTCCAATTCGCGGAGCAGTCTTTTGCGATCGCCGATTTTATTTGAAGCCAGCATGCTCCCGTACCAATAATTGGTTCCGATATATGCATAAGGTTTGTCGCCTTTGTAAAACTGGTTTCCTTTTACGGTAATTTTTTCCTGCGCCTGGCAAGCTATTGTAGAGAAAATCAAGACTAGAGAAAGTATTTTGAGAAATCTGTTTTTCATAATTTATATTTTAAGGAGCTAATCCCGCTATCCGCTGTATCTTTTATGGTGAACCCCCACCATAAAAGGATGCCGCTTCTATCGGGGCTAGGACAATCCGTTATTTTACACGTTTTATTGTGAACCTGAAACTTTAAGCCTGACTCGAGGCTGAAAGCCGAATAGGCGAAGCAAACGAAAATACTATTTCGGCATTTCGTACATTTTCGGCAAGGAATTTACCAAAGCTGATTTTGTTTTGAGACTGTAAGTTTTAAAATCGGCTGTATTAGAAACCGTTCCATTTGGAACATAATAACCGTCTGCGTTATTATTCCAAAACATAACATAACTTATCTGAATATCATTTTTGGTTAACGCATTGTATAATAAATTCGAAAACCAATTTGTAATCGCTGGTGTTGTATTGGTAACACGATAACCTGTTTCTGTCAAAGCAGCTATTTTTACTTTTGCTTTCGCGTAATCTGAAAGGATTTTCAGCTTAGCATTGGCTTTGTCAGATCCAGTCTGCCCTTGATTATTAAAATCACCATAATTATCCATTCCGATAATATCGACATATTTATCTCCGGGATAGCGACTTAGATATCCTTCTGATGTTGTATACGAATTGTCGGGAGAGAATGCGTAGAGAATATTGTGAACTCCTTTTGTGTTTTTTAAATAATCAACCGTAAACTGATAGGCTTTTTTGTATTCATCTGCTGTACAGAAATCGGCTCCCCACCAAAACCAGCTTCCGTCAAATTCGTGAAATGGCCTGAAGATTATCGGAATCAGTTCGCCGTTGGCACTTTTCAAGTTTGACACAACGCTAGCCACTTTGTCTAATTTTTTCTTGTACCATTCGTTATTGGCTCCTCCGGGCAAAATACTCTTAAAGGCTGTTGCTTTTTGTTCTGAAGTCATGTCTGCGGTGTAGAACGAATTTTCGCTATAAGGTTCTCTCAAATGCCAGCTGAATGTATTTATTATGCCTTTTGCATAAGCGTTTTTGACATCAGAAATAATTTGGAGTTCCTGCTGATAGAACCAATTGTTGCTTTGGCCGTTATTGCTTTTGTCTGTAATAAACATAAAATCAGAACCCAGAACAGCGGGATCAAAGCCAGTATTCTTTTTTATGTCAGATTCACCGCCTGCATCTTGATAAAAACCAGTAAAGGCGTCCTGCTGACCAATAGCGGTTTTGTATTTGGAAAGCCTTTTTAAGTTATAGAATAAGGCCGTGGTTTCTTTTGTTGCGTTTGCGTCGACCATAAATGATGCCGCGTTTGCTGTAGTCATAGCATCGTCTGGTGATACTGTTGGGTCTATAATTATTTCTGGAGACGTATCATCATTAGTAGAGCAGCTTGCTAAAATGAAGAAACTTAGTAGTATGGTTGTGGTTAGATAGCTTTTCATATTTTTTATTTGGAGTCCGAATTCAGTTTAGAATATGCTTCTTCTGTAAGAGTAATGAGTTTCACGTCATCAAAAAATACAGTTCCGCTGGTTTGAGCCAAAGCCAGCATGATTCTGATTTTTTTGGCATCGGCAGGAACTTTTATTATTTTTTTATAATGAGTCCATTCTGTACTGCCGGTTGCTTGAGCGATATTTTCGGTACTGATTTGTTTTTCAACAGCATCTGTAAATTCCAGAATTACCGCGCCGGCTTTATAAGCTTCTTTTTGTGTTTCGACTTCATCGGTTTTCATCCAGACGCTGCATTCGACAGCAAAAGTATTC
Source organism: Flavobacterium foetidum (assembly GCF_004634245.1). Classification (GTDB taxonomy): domain Bacteria; phylum Bacteroidota; class Bacteroidia; order Flavobacteriales; family Flavobacteriaceae; genus Flavobacterium; species Flavobacterium foetidum. The sequence continues at coordinate 415,140 of NZ_SJTF01000002.1, read as the reverse complement.
TTCGGAATTGAAATGATTTGGTCTAGAGCTTTCCATTCAGCATCAACAAACTGCGTGATATTGGCGCCACTTTTTCCTGATTTTTTTTCGTACGGAGAAATCATGGCACTTTCCTCTCCGCGCCAGTCTATAAATTCGTTTTCAAAACTTCCATTTTTGATTAGGTTGGTTTGAGCATTTGCAGGGAGCATCATTAATAATAAGCCCAGAAAAAAAAGCTGTTTCATAATCATTTTGATTTAAAGTAATACGAACTAATCTTGAATTCGATGCATTAATTCTAAACAAGCACGGCCGTTATGATAAGGACATTTCCAAAATCCGGCTTTGTCTTTTTTAATCAAAGCGTAATCGTGATAAATACCCCAATGCCATTCTCCGTTTTGTTTGTCGCGCATATATTTTTTTATGAATTTCCAATTTTTGTAAACAATTTCCAAATATTCTTCGTTTCCCGATAATTGATAAGCATTGTAAAATCCAATTAAGGCTTCTGCCTGAGGCCACCAATGTTTTTCGGCAATCAGCTCTTTTTTATGAGGATCAAATTCATACCATAAACCACCATCAGCATCGAAACCCTCTTTTGTAGCTTCGGCAATCTGAAGTGCATATTTTTTATAATTTGAAATTAATGTTTCGTCTTCAGAAATCACTGCGCATTGCTGCAACAACCAAGCGGCTTCAATATCATGTCCATAGGAAATGACATCTGGCTTTTCATTCCAATTTTCATCAAAAAACAATTTCAAATGCCCTGTTTTTGTATTGATAAAATGCTTTTCAATAGTTTCAAGAAGCTCAATCATAATATTTTGAAGCGTCTTGTCCTTCCACACTTTATATAGATTAGCATAAGCTTCAATAATATGAAGATGCGTATTCATCGTTTTTTTTTCGTTGGCATCTTTTTCGCTCAGACGAAGATCTTCAATAGGTTTCCAATCTCTTGTAAAAGCCTCCAGATAACCTTTGTTTACAGGGTCGTAGCTGTAATCTTGTATTTTAGAATACAGATTGATTGCTATTTGCAGTGCTTTGTCGTCTTTAGAAATCGCATAATATTCAGACAGTCCGTAAATTGCAAAAGCCAAGGCATAAATCTGATTTTTGGTGTCTTTTGGAGTTTTGTCTGAATTAATACTCCAAAAGAGACCTCCAAAAGTACTGTCATAAAAATAGTCAGCCAAAAAATCGAACGCTCTTTTTGCCAGTTTTTTATGGTTTTCGTTTTTAGTGGTTTGATAACTGGCAGAGAACGTCCAGAGAATCCGAGCATTTAAGACCGAACCCTTTTCTGTATTTGCAATAATATGATCTTCAAAATCTATTTGACCCACAAAACCGCCATTCTGGTAGTCAACAGTATGTTTGGCCCAATATTTTAAGATTTCGTCAAGTTCTGCGGTCAATTCAGATTTTAAAAGCTTTAATTTTAATGACACGGTTAGATTGCGTTATTTTTTTCGATTTGTTTGATAATTGTATTTACAGAACCAGCAGAAATAAATGTGTCTACAGGTGTATTAGACGCATAGTCAATCAGTTTTTCGACAGAAGAAACTGCTACGTGCATTCTGGTATCTGAAGATGCATAGTAGATGTAAACAGTTCCATCTTCATCTTCAATCCATCCGTTTGAGAACAATACGTTTGAGACATCTCCAACTCTTTCTATACCTTCAGGCCCCATAAAATGTCCCGCCGGAACATGAATAACTTTAGAAATGTCGTTTAAATCGGTCATAAATACATAAAGTGTGTAACGCAGTCCAGCAGCGGTATTGCGTACGCCGTGCGCGAGATGCAACCAGCCTTTTTTTGTTTTTATGGGAGCAGGACCAAGACCATTTTTCAGTTCATAAATTGTATGATACTGTTTTCCAAAAATGATTTTTTCATCCTTAACAACAGGATTCGTCATATCGTCTACATATCCTAAACCAATTCCGCCACCAGAGCCGACATCAATAAAACCATCCTGCGGACGGGTATACAATGCATATTTTCCGTTTACAAATTCAGGATGCAATACTACATTTCGTTGCTGGCCTGTGTTTGAAATCAAATCAGGAAGTCTTTCCCAATTTATCAAATCTTTTGAGCGTACAATTCCGGCATTGGCAACAGCAGAGCTTGTATCGCCTTTTGGCGCTTTGGGGTCTTTTCTTTCGGTGCAGAAAATTCCGTAAACCCAGCCGTCTTCGTGCTGTATTAAACGCATGTCGTAAACATTTGTATCTGGATCTTCGGTTTGCGGAATCACGCAAGGCTTATCCCAGAACTTAAAATTATCGATTCCGTTTGGACTTTCTGCTATAGCGAAAAACGATTTACGATCGATTCCTTCAACACGAACAGCCAGCAGATATTTTCCATTCCATTTCATCGCGCCGGCATTAAAAGCGGCATTTATTCCGATTCTCTCCTGTAAAAACGGATTTGTTGTTTCGTTAAGATCGAAACGCCAATTTAGAGGTACATGGGCCGCGGTTACTACTGGATTTTTATAACGTTCAAAAATACCGTTTCCTGCATTTCCCAGTGGTTCGTTTTTAAGCTCGATAAGGTTCGTATGTTCTTTTTCTAATGCCTTTTTTCTGTTTAAAAAAGTGGCTGAAGATGTTATTGTTGTCATATATAGTATTTTCTGTCTATGAAATTAATTGATCTGATTTCTTTGTATGCTTAAGTCTTGCTCAATGATTTGCAGTTTTTCTTCTGTTAATGGATAAAAAAATATGAAAACTACAGACAATGCGGCCGCGATGGCAGGAAGTATGCTTAACATTAATTGGATTCCGTTTTGAGTTACTGCAGTCTGCTCGACATTGGCCTGAAAACCATAGTAAGCTAAAAGCCAGCCTGCTCCGGCTCCTCCGATTGTCCAGCCGAATTTTTGTGACATTGATGAGGCTGAAAATACCAATCCGGTGGCTCTGCGTCCTTGTCTCCATTCTGAATAATCGGCGCTATCGGCATACATTGACCAGATCAGCGGAAATATGCATCCTGCACAGATACTGATTAAAATCTGGAAAGTCATAATCAAAATCACATCTTCTTTTCCGAAAAAATAAAAAATCAGACTTAAGATTGCAGCCAGAAACATGGCTCCGAAAAACGTATTCTTTTTACCGATTTTATTGGCGATAGGCGTTGCGATAATTACGCCGATGATATTTGCGGCCTGTCCTAGAATTAAATAAAGCGATGTGGGCGTCATGTGAAAACTGGTTCCGAAAATTGAAAAATCAAAGTTGATGTTGCTGCTCACATAATATTTAAAATAATAAACTGCCGCGCCATCTCGTATAGAGTTAAAAATCAAGGCTCCGATTCCTGCTCCAAGCAATATCCACCACGGCCTGTTTTTAAGTAAGTCTTTCAGGTCTTCTTTTAGATTGTTTTGTTCGTTCTCGATAGGTTTTACTCTTTCTTTAGTGAAAAGAAAACATCCCCAGAAAAATATCGTAGTGATTAATCCAAAAATGGCGATTGCAGAAAGCCAGCCGGATTTTGAATTTAAGTTTCCGCCAAAATAAGTTACCAAAGGCTCAATCAGCCATAAAGCCAGCAGACTTCCCCCAAAGGCAAAGACCATTCGGTAAGAAGAAAGTGTATTTCGTTCTTTTCGATCGGCAGACATTACGCCCAAAAGCGAAGCGTAAGGCACATTTATCAGCGAATAAATCATCATCATGGCAGAATAGGTTATGTAAGCATAAATGATTTTTCCTTTTTCATCAAAATCAGGGGTGTAAAAAGTCAAAACGCCGATTAGCGCAAAAGGCACAGCAACCCAGAGTAGATAAGGTCTAAATTTTCCCCATTTAGATTTAGTACGATCGGCCAGAATCCCGACAATTGGATCAAAACAGGAATCCCAAATTCTGGTTATCAGAAACATGGTTCCGACCACAGCTGGTGCTAGTCCGAAAACATCGGTGTAAAAAAACAACAGATACATGCTGAAAATTTTCCAAAACATACAAGAGGCAGCATCTCCGAGACCGTAACCTATTTTTTCTTTTAAGCTAATTTTGTCGTGCATTCGATTTTTTTTAAGATTTGAATATAAATTGGGGTTTACTTTTTCAATGTTTTGATGTCTTTCTCAAACAAAGTCTGTTTTAAATGGTAAAAATCAACAAAGTCTTTTTCGCTTACCTGCCCTGGAAACGGAGCATAATAATGCATTTTCTGTTCCTTTTCCTGCCAGCCGTGATTCCTCCATAATAAGACATAAGAAATTTTGTAATTTCCGATCGCCTTTAGCAGTGTTCCAGTCCACCATTTTGAATCGGGGATACCTTCGAAACCGGCTTCTGCGATGGCAAAAGGTTTGTTTTTCTGGTAAGCAATATCGCTCAAAATTTTTAATTGATTCTGAAATTCAGTAACGAATTTGCTTCCGTTGGCATCATTACTGTTCTGATAAATATCAAAGCTTAAAATATCGGCATAGTCGTCGCCAGGATAATGGTCAAGAAAATCTTCCTGATTGTTAAAACTTCCCGTGTTATAGACATATATAAGATTATGAACCCCTTTTTGCTGCAAATAGTCAAAAGTGAATTTCCAGATAGATTTGAATTCTTCAGCCGTACAATTCCCTTTTCCCCACCAAAACCAGCCTCCTGTTAGTTCATGGAAAGGTCTAAAAAGAATTGGGATGTTTTTTCCCTTTTTATCTTTTAAGGACAAAAAGAAATTTGCGGCTTTGTCTAGCCATGTAATGTATTTTTGGTGGTTTTCTCCACCTTGAAGAATAGTTTTTATAGCATTTGGAGTATTGTCCCAAGCATTTTTTCCCGTAGCTGGATTGTCAAAATGCCAGCTAATCGTAGAAATACCACCTCTTTGATTGGCTTCTATAATATAATGTTTCATTTTTTCGAAAGGTACGCCGTCTATATTATTGAGGTCGTCTTTTTCTAGGCCTGCGATATCCCAGCCATAAACAGCAGGATAATCTCCTGTTACCTCTTTAACATCACTTCGACCTTTTTCGTATTTCCAGTTAACACCGTAGGCAAGATCGTCTTGATGCCCAAAAAGAAAACCTCTTTGGCTCAATTGATTGAGTTTACGGTATAATGCTTTTGTTTCTGGGGTCGCTTTTTTATCTGCGAGTGACAAATTTGTATTGGTTTTTATTGCTGCAAACGAAAAATTGCTAGCGGCGGTTATTGCAATTATAAAATTTAATAGTTGTTTCTTCATTTTGCAAATCATTGGTCTAAGCCTTTATTAAAAGGGTTTTTAAGGCTATATTGTTGGTTTTTAGGCTTGTGTTATTTCTTAAGGATTTTCGATTAAAATTATTAAAACTATAAAAAGATTATCGTTTAAAAATGATAAATATTTATTATTGGCGGACTTTTTATATAATCGATAATTCTATTTTTCAAAGATAAATGTATGTTTATGGAGTAATTAATATTATTTTATCAATTATATATCATATTATTGCAAACAAAAAACAGATAATCCTTTCCTTAAAATCGTAATAAAGATGAGTAACGCTAAAAATTTTTACAGAGAAATTGCCCCATTGTCAGCAGGCGACAGCTTTTTGGTTTTTGACAGAGTAAAAGATAGTTTTGATTTCCCCGTGCATTACCATCCGGAATTCGAGATTAATTTTATTCTGAATGGGAAAGGAGTGAAGCGTGTTGTGGGAGATAATATTGAAGAAATCGATAATGTAGAATTGGTTCTTATTGGTCCGAATTTATACCATGGCTGGGAGCTTCATAAATGCACGAGCAAAAAAATTCATGAGATAACGATTCAGTTTCACAATGATTTATTTCATGAATCTTTGCTTTCGAGAAGAATTATGAATCCGATACGCGATATGTTTAACCGTTCTATTCACGGAATCCTTTTTTCCAAAAAAACAGCTGAAGAGCTTACTCCAAGGCTTGTAAGGCTTTCAAAACTAGATGGTATGGATTATTTTTTGGAAATCACTTCCTTGTTGTATGATTTGGCAAATTCCAGAAATCAACGGCTTCTTTCTACCTATACAGTCGACTACGACACATTTGATGATTACGATAAAATGAAGCTTGTATATGAATATGTGCAAAAACATTTCGCCGAAAAAATAACACTAGAAGATGTTGCCGGTGTCGCAAGCATGTCTATTATTTCTTTCAACAGGTTTATCAAAAAACGAACTGGAAAAACTTTTGTCAACTATATAAACGATATCAGAATCGGTTACGCTGCTCGTTGGCTGGTCGAAAAAGATATGAGTGTTTCTGAAGTTGCTTTTAGATCTGGGTTTAATAACATCGCCAACTTTAATCGTAGTTTTAAAGCTATTAAAAACTGTACTCCTAGCCAATATCGTGAAGACTTTTCTGGTCTTAAACGTATTTTATAATGATACTTTTTTTGCATGTGAATGTATTATTTTTAACGAAATCGTTTGATATTTATGATTTTGTTAAGATTAGTGCATCGTTTTTGCTTTGAAATGAGGGTTTATTGAGGAAAATATAATTTTTACTATGTTTTATTTTGATATGTGTTTTTTTAAGCCGATATAGTAAAAATATTATCATTAAATGATATAATATTATCGATTTGATATTTCCTTCTGTTATAGATTTGTTAAATAATTTTAAAGATAAAAAGTCCCCTTTTATGATTTAAGATTGCAAACTTACTTTTTAAACTAACCAAACATTTATTATGAAAAAACTAATGACTAATTTTATTCATTGGAACGCTAACCACAGATTGGTTCCTTTGATTTTATTTTTGTTACTGACCAGTAATTTCATTACAGCACAAGTAAAAGTGTCAGGAACTGTAGCTGATGAAAAGGGATTATCGATTCCAGGGGCAAATATTTCAGTTGCAGGTTCTAAGGTGTCTGCTTCTACAGATTTTGACGGGAAATATTCTATTGATGTTCCCGCAAACGCTACCTTATCATTTTCTTTTATCGGATTTACCACTCAAAAAGTTGCAGTAGACGGAAGAACAACCATTAATGTGATCCTTAAATCTAATGCAGAAGATTTGAAAGATGTGGTGGTAATTGGATACGGAACGCAGAAAAGAAAAGACGTAAACAGTGCTATTTCAAGTATCTCTTCTAAAGATATTGAAAATTTGAAAGTTGCATCTTTTGATCAAATGATGCAAGGTAAAGCTGCGGGGGTTGTTGTCAACAGTAACTCTGGAGAGCCGGGAAGTAACGTTTCGGTAAGAATTAGAGGTGTTTCTTCGCTGACGGGAACCAATGAGCCGCTTTATGTTATAGATGGTGTTCCAATTTCGGGAGATGCTCGTAATTCGTCTACTTCGGGAAGAAATGCTCAGGGGAATTCTAATTTTTCCAATAATGGTAACATTACGCAAAGTCCGATGGCATTGATCAATCCAAACGATATCGAATCTATCGATATTCTAAAAGATGCATCTGCAACCGCTATTTATGGTTCGCGAGGTGCAAACGGGGTAATCATTGTAACTACTAAGTCGGGGAAAAAAGGAACGGGAAAACTATCTTTTGAAAACTCTTACTCTATTAGCAATCTTCCTAAAAAACTGCATTCAATGAATTTGCAGCAATATGCGATTCACCAGAATGCATTAGCAGATGTCTATGATCCAACCTCGAAAAGACCTGAGTTCGCGCATCCTGAGGTTTTAGGAAAAGGTACAGATTGGCAAGATGCTATTTATGAAACTGGACTGATGTCTTCGAATCAGCTTTCTTTTTCAGGTGGTAAAGAAGGAATTAACTACTATATCTCGGGAGGAATCTTGAATCAGGAAGGTATTGTAATCGAATCTGGTTTTAAAAGATATAATTTTAGATCTAATATAGATGCTAAAGTCAATAAATTTATAAAAGTTGGTGTAAATGTAAGCGGGGCGATTACAGATGAAAAACTGACTTTGAATGGACAGTTTAACGGAGTAGTGGCTACTTCATTGCTTGCCACGCCAGATGTTGCGGTGCGAGAATTATCGGGCGCATTTGCGGGACCGCCTACAGGAGGAAATACTTCTTTTGTAAATCCGGTGGCGACTTCTTTGTTGGGTTCCAATACTTTAGTTAGAAAAAATTATTCTGGTAACTTTTATACACAGGTAGATATCTTAAAAGGTCTGGAATATCGTTTTGAGGCCGGTGGTTATATCTATGATAACTTAGGGCAAAGATTCGATCCTATGTACTCTTTAGGAAATGCAGTAAAAAGTTTTGCCAACTTGTACTATAATCCTTCTAGCGGCAATTCGTGGAACTTAAAAAACATGCTTACTTATAGAAATACGATTGGCAATCACAATTTCACAATTTTGGCGGTTCAAGAATCCAACAGAGCGCATTGGGAAGGTTATTCTATAACTGCTGAAGGTTACACAGACAACAATAATAAAACGCTTGCTGCGTCAGATTTGACCAAAGCGGTAACAAGCGGTGTGTATTCTGGAACTCAAACTTTAGCTTCTTACCTGGGAAGAGCAGTGTATGATTATGCCGATAAGTACGGAATTGCGGCTTCTATAAGAACAGACGGATCCTCTAAATTCTATGTTGGCAACAAATGGGGTGTTTTTAGCTCTGTAAGTGGTTCATGGAAAATCTCTAACGAGAGTTTTATGGAAAGCACGCGTAAATATGTTGATAATATCAAAATAAGAGCGGGCTGGGGACAAACTGGTAATAATCAGATTGGTAATAACTTGTATGATTCGAATCTCCATGTGGTAAACAGTTCGATGGGAACTTCTTATCTTCCGTCAAATACTGCAAATCAAAACTTGAAATGGGAAACTCAGACTCAGACCAATTTAGGTTTAGATTTTACCATGTTCAGTTCTAAACTGACAGCTTCGGTAGATTTGTATCAAAAAGTTTCTAAAGATTTCTTGTATCAAGTGCCGCTTCCTAACTTTCTTTCGGGAGGTGGTGATTATGAAGGTGGTGTAAACCCTCCTTATTACAACTTAGGAAGCATGAAAAATAAAGGTATAGAGGTTACGCTCGGTTATACAGAGAAATTCACAGAGAATTTTTCGTGGAATGCTAATCTAAATTTTACTAGATATGTAAATGAGGTTACCAATATGGCTGGATTAAATATTGTAAAAACAATGGGAACTCTTGCTTACAATACCGTAACAGTTTCTAGAACTGTAGAAGGTCTGCCGATTGGTTCTTTTGTAGGTTACGAGGCTTTGGGAATTTATAGAACAGACGAAGACCTACTTGCATATGGTCATACAGACGGATCTGGAAATAGAGTGATTCTGAAAAACGGAACGAATTCTTTGATGCCGAATTTCCAAAAAGGAGATGTGATTTATAAAGACCAGAATAATGATGGGGTTATTGATCAGAATGATATTAAGGCAATCGGTAATCCAAACCCAAAATTCACTTACGGATTTACAAACAACTTTAAGTACAAAAATGTAGACTTGTCTATATTCTTACAAGGAAGCGCAGGGAACAAACTGATGAATTTGACTCGTCTGTCTGGTACGCTAAACAGTAGTTTGGGAACAAATTATTTAACCGAAGCCTCAGATTTTTATTCTGCTTCGAACACTAACGCTTCTCTGCCGAGACCTTCAACTTATGACGATGTTAACAATGCAGTTTCAACTCGTATTATTGAGGATGGTTCTTATTTAAGAATCCAGAATGTCACTTTAGGATATTCTCTTCCATCTGATATAATTTCAAAAATAAAACTATCAAGATTAAGATTGTACGCTTCAGGACAAAACCTGTTTACGTTTACCAAATACAAAGGATATGATCCTGAAGTAGGTGCTTACAATCAGGATGCATTATTAACAGGTGTCGATAACGGCCGTTATCCTGTTCCAAGACAAATCACTTTTGGTTTTAATGTTGAATTTTAATACGAATTAATATGAAAAATATAATAAAAAGAGGCGGTGTTTTTAGTTTAGCAGTTCTTATGCTGCTTTCATCTTCTTGTTCTCAGGATTTTCTTGATGTTCCGGCAGAGGCTGCACCTACAATAGGCAACTATTACGATTCTGATGTAAAACTCGACAATGCAGCCAACGGATTGTATGGCCTTGTTTGGTTTAATTTGAATAAATCTGCTTTTTACGGAATTACAGATGTGATTTCTGGAAATATGTATGCAGATGTTTACAATGATTTTGGGAAATTTACAGATCTAAGTTTTACAAATTCGCAATCATTTATTTCTGATGCATGGAGATCATGTTTTGGGGCTGTAGCAAATTCGAATGCCTATATCAACAGCCTTCCGCAAAGTGTTGGTCCTAATGTAAGTAAAGCTGCGCTGAATAATGCCTTGGGAGAGGCTCATTTTATAAGAGCTTTTTCTTATTTCTTTTTGGTAAGATTATGGGGAAATGTGCCTATTATAGAAGATAATAGTGATTACTCTTTAAACTTTGTTATACCAAGCAATCCAACTGAAGATGTATATAAATTTATTGAAAACGATTTGAAATTTGCCATTGAGAATCTGAGAACTAAAAACAGAGGCTCAGATTATGCTGCAAACGCTCATGTTTCGAGCGGATCTGCAAAAGCACTTTTGGCTAAAGTTTATTTATATCAGAAAAAATATGATTTAGCACGCGCATTGGCTCAGGAAGTTATCAATAGTGGCGAGTTTAAGTTATTGGGAGGAGACGCACTGCCAACTAAATCTTTTGCCGATTTATGGCTTCAAAAAAATAATAATAACGAAGAATCTATCTTTTCATGGCAATGGAATGGAGCAGGAACTTATTTTGACGGTAATTTTTCGAACACCTTGTTTGCTCCCGAAAATAGATTGGTAGAAACGACTTATTCGGGTCAGATTGCGCCTTCTCAAGATTTAATTCATAATGTTTACGAACCTGGTGACAAGCGTAGAATAGAAACTTTTATGTTGCCAGGAGATTATTATCCGAATCTGACTTATGCAGAATCACTGGAAGTAGACGCTAAACTTATTTTGGGCTATACTTTTGATATTAAATATGAAGCGCAAAGATCTGGTGCTGGATTGAAAAAGTATGTAATCGGAAAAGAAAACCTGCCAATTACAGGACCTTTTAATCCTCAGTTTAACGGAGAAAGCAGCATGAACAGCTACATGATGCGTTATGCAGAATTATTGCTTATCCACGCAGAAGCGGTTTTGGGTTCTCAATCGGGAAGCACTTCAGATCCGGCGGCGCTGGCGTCTTTTAATGCTGTACGAAGAAGAGCTGGTGTTCCTGAAAAAACCTCAATCTCTTTTGATGATATCTTTAAAGAAAGACGTGCAGAATTAGCTTGTGAAGGCGATTACTATTTTGATTTAGGACGTATTCCTTTCGCAAAAGCAAAAGCAATATTGGAAGCGCAAAACCGTGGAAACAGAGAAGTTGAAAAACATATCACAATTACTGCAACCAACCTTTTGTTGCCTTATCCTGCAGATGATTTAATTAAAAACCCAAAATTGAAAGAAGTAGTACCATATACTTTTAAATAATTTTTAAAGATAATAATATGAAAAAGATAAGAATTGTTTCTTTAGCAGTATGCATAGTGTGGGTATTATCTGTGATACTGATCAGTTCATGTTCGAATGATGATAGTGCCTCATCTAGTGCGAGCGGACCTACGATTGAGTCTGTAAAACCATCTGGCTATGAAACCGACGGAAGTCTTAAGCCGTTTGAGCCGGTGACTGTTGGATATCCTAAAAACTATTATGTTATTCATGGAAAAGGATTATTGACGACAACAAAAGTCTATTTTAATGATTACGAAAGTTATTTTCAGCCATCATTTGTAACCGATACAGATATCGTTATATTGATTGACGAAAATACGCCGTACGCAAATGCTTCTAACAAACTTAAGGTTGTAACTGAAAAAGGTACCGCCGAATTTGATTTTGTTATCGCGCCACCTGTACCTACATTCTCGCAATTTTATCCGGTTAATGCGACTGCGGGTCAGGAGATTACGATTACAGGGAAATATTTCTTAAATCCTGTGGTTACCTTGGCAAAAACTAAAACGTTGCCTGCGGTTCCGGTGACTGTAGTTTCTTCAACTTTAGAAAAGATTGTAATTAAAGTACCTGAAAATGCAGATTTGAGGTCACTTTCGATAGCTAACATATCTGGTGAAACAATTTCTCCATACGCAATCGGAACTGCCATTTTTGACGATATTTCTTATTATGGATTAGATTTTCCTTCTTGGAATAATTTTAGTTACATAACCGATGGAACTGCAGAACAGGGACTTATTCACATTGAAAAGAAAATGGATGCGTGGGGAAGCTTGCAGGGCAACTGGAGCTGGTATGACCAACTTAGCCCTTATTCTGGTTTACGTGTTGCGATTAAAGCTAAAGTACCAGGGAAAGTTAGCTTTGTATTTAACGGTAATTGGGATAATAATCCGCCAGTTTTAGATGTTACTACAGACTGGAAAGTATTTTATCTTCCATGGTCTGTTCTCACAAATACGGATCGCGTTCAAAACATCACTTTCCAAAATAGAACCACCAATGAGAAAGGTGATGGTATAGAAAATACATTTTACATCGACAATATCGGTTTTGTGCTTAAAGCAGAATAATATAGTTTAAGTAGTGATTGAACTCCATTTCGATTTATTCGAAATGGAGTTTTTTATTACGGAAAATTCTTTCTAAATATGAATATATAGTATTGATTTTTAATAAAATAGTATCAAAATGATGAGAAATCGATACTTAAATTTACTGATGCTATTTAACCCTTAAAACTATAATTATGAAGAACAATTACTCTTTGAACCTTAATCATTTTAGAAGAAAATTTTATTCGACTATTGCTTTTTTTTTATTGTTGATTTCAATAGGACATGCGCAATATATTACAGGAAATAATCCTTATTGTATTGCAAACAATCCTACTTACACTATTGTGGACCCGCCTGTAGCAGGCACTTACAATAATATAGTTTGGACTGCATCTCCTAATTCTGGGATAACTTTTGCTGGTAATCCTTCTCCCACAGCATTAAGTAAAGTAGTAATGAAGTCTGGAAATATAATTTCATCTCCTCATTATATTTATGCGAGCTTTTTTTTAGATAATGTTCTGGTTGCCATGACGCCGAATTTCAATTTTCTAACTGTTACACCGCCAGTAACGCCAAGTTATTCGGTTTCAAAAACAGCAGATTATTGTACAACGCAATACCATATCATCAATCTTACCGTGACAACAAATCCTAATCCGAGTCCAAATACCAGTTTCTCGATTTCGCCAACAGTAGCTGATCCGAGCGTGATTGTAACTCCGATTGCCAATAGAGTTTTTGAGTTAAAGCTACCCTTAAACGGACAGAATTATTTTATATACAATATAACGAGCACTACAGGGGCTGCAAGCTGTGCATCTAACTCGGTAACGAATACGTCATATGGAAATGCCGTTTCGTTAAATCTGACGAATTGCGCCAATAAGTCGGTGCCTACAAATTATGATTTTTCAGTTGCGCCCAATCCGTATTCTAATGGATATTTAACTATTGTTGCTCCAGTAATAACCTATTTAGGAAATCCATCTGTATGCCGTATATACAATACAAGCGGTACGTTGAGTACTACATTTCCTCTTTCTACATCGAGCAGCTCTACTTCTTATGCGTTGAGAAGTGCGGTCGGCGCATCTTTAGTGGCGGGTGTTTATATTGTTCAGGTGATGTATGCAGATGGTAATGTTCGTTCTAAAAATCTAATCGTGAATTGATAAACTTTGTAGAGAATTTAAGTTGCATTTATTTTAAAATCCTTATATGCCATAGCAGCATGCATTATAAGTATGCTGCTTATTATTTATAGTATCACAATAAAAAAATAAAAATGAAGAAAATCACTTTGATGTTTGCCGTATGTTTTTCCATTATTTCTTTCGGTCAGGGAAATACACATACGCAACAGGCAGGAAAATTTGAAGGTTTGGCAATGACTCCTCCGATGGGATGGAACTCTTGGAATACCTTTGCGACCAATATTGATGAAAAATTAGTCAAAGAAACCGCTGATATTATGGTTTCGTCTGGTTTGGCATCAGCTGGTTATAATTACATAGTGTTAGACGATGGCTGGATGACGCACGAACGTGATGCAAACGGAGATCTGGTTCCTGATCCTGATAAATTTCCTAATGGAATGAAATCGCTAATCGACTATGTTCATAGTAAGGGCTTGAAGTTCGGTTTGTACAATTGCGCCGGAACGAAAACTTGTGCTGGATATCCGGGAACTCGTGGCTACGAATATCAGGATGCCCGTTTTTATGCGCGCCTCGGAATTGATTTCCTGAAATACGATTGGTGCAATACAGAAGGAATAACAGCAAAGGAAGCCTATACTACAATGAGCAATGCATTAAAAACAGCGGGAAGAACTATTGTTTTCAGTCTCTGCGAATGGGGAGACAATCAGCCTTGGGAATGGGGAAAGAATGTTGGGAATCTCTGGAGGATTTCTGGAGATATTTATCCGTGTTTTGATTGCGAATTCAAACATCCTGAAAACTGGTCGTCTTGGGGATTTATGAAAATAGTAGACATGAGAAAAGATATTCGTAAATATTCTGGTCCTGATCATTGGAATGATTTTGACATGATGGAGGTTGGAAACGAAATGAACGATACTGAAGACAAATCGCATTTTGCGATGTGGTGCATGATGGCTTCTCCGTTGTTTACAGGAAATGATTATCGTAAAATGTCTAAAGAAACTTTAGCAATTCTGACCAATAAAGAAATGCTGGCTGTAAATCAGGATAAACTCGGAATTCAGGGATTTAAGTATACTGTTATAGATGGTGTTGAGGTTTGGGTAAAACCACTTTCAGATGGTGCTTGGGCAGTCTCGTTTTTAAACAGAACCGATAGCCTTAAGAAAATCACTTTTGATTGGAAAAAAAATGTTTTTAAAGATGCTGATTTTGGTTATGAAGCCATTTTCGATACAACAGTCTTCAAGATTAAAGATCTCTGGAAAAACAAAGAGATAGGAAATACCAAAAAAGCTTTTACTGCGGCAATAGCGTCGCATGATGTTGTGACGTTAAAGTTAATTCCGTAATCATGAAGTTTAGTAGCACAATCGTTGTCTTGCTTTTTTTGATGTCCGTTGTTTCAAATGGACAGTTTGTAAAAAAACACGGAAAACTAAGCTTAATGGGAACGCAATTGGTGGATCAAAATAAAAAACCAATCGTTTTACGAGGAATGAGTTTTGGATGGCACAGCATGTGGCCAAGGTTTTATAATGAAAAATCGGTTCGCTGGCTCAAAAAAGACTTTAAGTGTAATATAGTCAGGGCTGCAATGGGAATAGAGTTGGGGCAGTTTTCGTATCTCAAAGAGCCTCAGTTTTCTAAAGAAAAAATTGAAGCAGTGGTAAATGGTGCAATTCAATCTGATATTTACGTTATTATAGATTGGCACAGTCATAATATTAATCTAAAAGAAGCTAAGGAGTTCTTTGCAGAAATTTCAAAGAAATATGCTAAGTACCCCAATATAATATATGAAGTGTTCAATGAGCCTGATTATGAAACATGGCAGGAAGTTAAGAGTTATACCGAAGAGATAATTCGCGTCATCAGACAAAATGATCCTGACAATATAATTTTAGTCGGTTGTCCGCATTGGGATCAGGATATAAATCTTCCGGCCTCAGACCCAATAATAGGATACAATAATATAATGTATACCATGCATTTTTATGCAGCGACACACGGCAAAGAACTAAGAGATCGTACAGATGCCGCGATTAAAAGTGGTATTCCGGTCTTTATTTCTGAATCTGCTGGTATGGAAGCTACTGGCGACGGACCTCTTGATTACCAATCTTGGCAGGATTACATAGACTGGATGGAAAACCGTAAATTAAGCTGGATTACATGGTCGGTCTCAGACAAAGATGAAACCTGTTCGATTTTGAAGAAATCTGCTAAATCTGATGGTAAGTGGAAAGACGAAGATCTAAAAGAATCAGGAATCAAGATTCGAGAGTACTTAAGAAAATATAATAAAGAATAAAAGCGTTTAGTTTTTCTTGTGGAAAGCCTGTTCAATTTTGAGCAGGCTTTGGTTTTTTTATACTTTTTAAAAATTAGATAATAGAGATGTCACAAGTCTATTTTTGATGCTAGTTTTTGTAAGAATTTTATTTTGTGTAATTCTATGTTTTTCTTGGTTGTTTTAGAATGTTTTTTAAATCGTATTTTTTTAATTTTTTGAATGTACCCCTAAAGAAATGGGGTATATTGTTTTTTAATTGATTTTATATGTTTAAAATCGCTGTTTTTTACTACTTATTTTTTATTTGGTGTATAAAAATATGGTATGTTTCTGTTTTTTGTGTTGTTGAATTTTCAAAAATAAATATTTAATAATATCAAATAACGATTATTAAGATGTTAATTTTTGTAATCCATAATTCTTCGTCTAAAACGGTAAAAAAATGCTTTCTGATTATTCTACTGATGTAAAAGTTAATAAATTCGCTAATGAAAATGAAGGAGATAAAGGGGTGACTTTGAGGTTTTAGAATGACTATGCTATTAAATAGAAATATAAAAGATTAACTAACCAGAATCAATTAATAACTAAAAACCAATTTAAACCATGAAAAAAGTATTTCACGTTTTAGCCGCTATGTTAACAAGTTCTTTTGCTTTTGCCCAAGATGAAGAAGCTGCTTCACCACCAGCAACAACTTGGGGAGGGTCTGCGGACATGTACTATAAATATGATTTTTCTAAACAGATGAATGGATTAACGAGCTTTACCAACTCACAAGATTCATTCGAACTAGGAATGGCTTCCATAGAAGCAGGTCATACTTTTGGGAAGGCGTCTGTTTTTGTAGACTTAGGTTTCGGAAAAAGAGCAGGGGAATTTTCATACAATGAAACAACTGATAAAGATATTAACGCAAAATTTTTAATTAAACAATTATATTTTACATACAATTTGACTGATGAGTTTAAAGTAGTAGCAGGTAGTTTCGGTACGCATATCGGATACGAGGTCTTAGATGCCGTAGATAACAAAAACTACAGTATGTCTTATGCCTTTTCTTACGGGCCGTTTTTTAATACTGGGGTAAAAGCGCAGTATACATCAGGAAAATTTACAGCCATGCTAGGAATTACAAATCCAACCGATTTTAAATCAGCTATGGACGCAGGTTCAGTTCAAAAAACATATATCGGACAAGTGGGATATATAGGAGATACCGGAAGCGCTTATTTGAATTTTACATCTGGAAGCAGCAATCCTGCCTCTGACGAAAATAAAACGCAGTTTGATTTGACAGCTTCTAAATCTATCACAGATAGTTTCGGACTAGGGTTAAATGCTACTTATGCTAAAACTAAAAATGATTTTGACAGTACGTTAGACGGAGAATGGTTCTCTGTAGTTGGATATGCTAATTATTCATTCAGCCCATCGTTATTGCTGGCATATAGAATGGAATATTTTGATGCTAAAGATGCTGCACCTAGTTTAGGTACATTAACAGGGTCAAACGTATTTGCTAATACACTTTCTTTAAACTATAAAGTTGGAAAGCTGACAATTATCCCAGAGTTAAGATATGACGCAGCATCTGAAGATATTTTCTTAGATAAAGATGCAGCGCCGACTGGAGGTTCTTTCTTCGCTTTGCTTGCTACAACATACTCTTTCTAGAGATAAAGATTGATATTTTTTTTTTTTTTTGGAGCTGTCAAAACATATTATGTTTTGGCAGCTTTTTTATTTTTAAGAAGTTTTGAGTTTCAAGGTTTCAGGTTTCAGGTTTCAATTTTTTAGTTTGAAGTTTGATCTCATTTCAAGTTGAAAACATTATAGATCGTATAGTTGTTAAAAAAACAGCAGAATCCGTTATTTTATAAACTGTATCATTCCGTAGAAATGTCTGGTCGATAGAAAAATTATAGATGATTGCGATTACACGTTTCGTAGGAATGTTTCATTTAAATTGATTGAAATGCTGTTCCCAAATATAGGTTCGTGTGAGAAAGGTTAATTTGTTTTTTAAGAAACAAAAAAACGCTTCTGTATTCCAAAAGCGCTTTATGATTTTTAAAGGATGAGGTTTATTGAACCTGTTTTTTATAAATAGAATAAATTGTATCTATTGTTTTTCTATCTAAAACAGAGGTTGCATCCGTTTGAATATAGTGCAGTTTGAATGCCTGAATGGCAGCGGTTAGATTTTTTGTGTTATAGCCAATAATTCGTAAAGCTGGTTCGATTTTAAAATCAAAAGGAGCGGGTTCCAGCACTTCATCTGGCCAGATGCCGAAGCCTTTTTCAGCCAAGGTTTTCCAAGGGAATAAGGCGCTTGGGTCTTGTTTTCGTCCAGGCGCAATATCTGCATGTCCTAGAAAATTTTGGGTCGGAATATTATAATCTTTCTTTAGTTTGGTCAATAAAGCCACCAAACTGCTGATTTGCGCTTCTGTAAAAGGCTTAAAGCCATTATTGTCTAATTCGATTCCGATTGAACTCGAGTTTAAATCTGTATTTTTTCCCCAAGTCGAATTTCCAGCATGCCATGCTCGTAGATAATCATTCAGCATCTGAACCACTTTTCCGTTTTCAGAAATTACATAATGAGAACTTACCTGCGTTCTGGTTTTGGTAAAAGTATTGATGGTTTGCTGCAGCGAATCCTGTGCCGTATGATGTATGATTACAAAACTTGGTTTTCTCAAATTGAAATTTACAGTCCCAATCCATTCGGTTGATATTCCGTTTACTAAGGAAGTTGATCCGGTTTTAGACAAGGTGTCTTTTACGATTCCCAATTGAAGCGCATATGAAGTATCAATTACTACTGGAGTTACTGCAGGTATTGCCTGCGCCTCTTTGCTTGTGATTTGATTTTCGAGAGTTTTAAGCTGTTGGTCGTATGCCTTTTCAGTTGACTTATAAGGATTTGTAGAACAGGCGCTTACTATAATCGCCAAAATCAGATAACAAAAGTGTTTCTTTGCCATAATTCGTTATTTAATACTATTTAAAACGGCTATTATTGATCTTTCGTATCTGGATTTTCTTTTACTTCCTTATTTGATTTAGAGTCTTTATCTTTTTTCTTTTTGTTTTTTGTTTTCTTTATTTCTTTAAAATTTTCCATAAAGGCAGTATATTTTGCTACCTGATCCGGATTTAAAAAGGCGTTGATTTTTTTATTAGTGCTTTCTCTCAAGGCTTTAATCTGCTCAATTTTTTCGTCTTGGCTACTGCTTTCATTTTTTAGCAAAACACCTTGCTCTCTCATACTGTCTGCCAAAACATTCTGAATAGCAATTGCTTGAAGCTCGTCAAGATTAACTTCTGGTTTCATTTGCTCTACGATTTGAGCTGCAGTTTCCTCTACTGGCACTTCTTTTGGTTTGCTTGGCGTGCTCTGAGGGCCGGCCATCATGCTTCTGTCCATACCCATTCCGCCGCCTCTACCATAACCTCCGCCATAGCCATTATTGTAGTATCCGTTTCCGTACTGGGCAAAAACAGAATTGAAGCAGAATAAGCTTAAAGCTAATAGAAATAAAGTCTGGATTGGTTTCATAAAAGTAGTTATCAATAGTTAACAATTGTTACGTGTAAATTTAAGCAGGTTCTCCGTATAAATCAAATTCTGTCGCTTCAATTATTTTTATATTAACAAATTCGCCTGTTTTTACATAATGTTTAGTAGCATCGATCAGTACTTCATTGTCAACATCAGGGCTGTCAAATTCGGTTCTGCCTACAAAATGCCCGCCTTCTTTTCTGTCAATAATGCATCTAAAGATTTTGCCCACTTTTTCTTGGTTCAAATCCCATGAAATTTGAGATTGTAATTCCATTATTTCATTTGCTCTTGCTTGCTTTACATCATCTGGAACATTATCTTCTAAAAGATAAGCGTGGGTGTTTTCTTCGTGTGAATAAGCAAAACATCCCATTCTGTCGAATTTCATTTCCTGGACAAAATCTTTCAAAATCTCAAAATCTTCTTGTGTCTCACCAGGATATCCAACGATTAAAGTAGTTCTAATCGCCATACCAGGAACAGCTGCGCGAAAATCTTTTAAAAGTTGTGTAGTTTTAGCTTGAGTTGTTCCACGACGCATTGATTTTAAAATCGAATCAGAAATATGCTGTAATGGAATATCGATATAATTACAGATTTTTGGTTCTCTTTTCATTAATTCCAAAACATCCATCGGGAAACCGGTTGGGTAGGCGTAGTGCAGACGAATCCACTCAATTCCTTCAACCTTTGCCAATTCTTCTAGTAATTCTGCAAGATTTCTTTTTTTATAAAGATCAAGACCGTAATAAGTCAAATCTTGTGCAATCAAAATCAATTCTTTTACTCCGTTTTTTGCCAAACCTTGCGCTTCTTTCACCAGCTTTTCAATGGGCTGCGAAACGTGAGAACCGCGCATTAGCGGAATAGCGCAGAAACTACAAGGACGGTCGCATCCTTCAGCGATTTTCAAATAAGCGTAATTTTTTGGAGTAGTGGTTAAACGTTCTCCTAAAAGCTCATGTTTATAGTCGGCTCCAAGCGCTTTTAGCAACTGAGGTAATTCGGTTGTTCCGAAATATTGGTCAACGTTTGGAATCTCTTTTTCTAAATCCGGACGGTAACGTTCAGACAAACATCCTGTTACAAAAACTTTGTCTACGATTCCTCTTTCTTTTTTGTCTGCATATTCCAAAATCATGTTTACAGATTCTGCTTTAGCATTGTCTATAAAGCCACAGGTATTTATAACGATAATATTTCCTTCTTTCTCTGCAGGAGCTTCGTGTTCAACTTCTTTTCCATTCGCGCGAAGCTGTCCCATAAGCACTTCGCTATCATAAACATTTTTTGAACACCCAAGAGTGATAACATTGATTTTGTTCTTTTTTAAAGACTTGGTTCTCATACTTTTATAAATTGGAGTGCAAAATTACACTTTTTTTATTCAATCACACTAGTTTCGGCTGCTTTTAGATGTTTTTTATGAAGTGGAATTTGTATTAATGTAAACAAAGAATAATTTCTAGTTGCTGCCAAAAAAAATCCGCCAGAATACTATCTGACGGAAATTTTCATTCATCTATTAAATTTTAATTACAATTCAAATAATAAAGTGAGGGTTACATTGTTCATTTTTGATGCAATGTTTGCTGGATCGGTCAAGCCTTTGCTGAAAAATCCTTGGCTAGACTTTCTTTCCATGTAAGAATAAGCTAAATCCAATTTTGTTCCTCCGAAATTATAGCCTAAACCTCCTGAATAACTGTTAAGGTCTCCAATTGTAGATCCATTTTTGTATGGACTTCCTTCAAAGCGGTATCCTCCTCTAAGGCTTAGCTGTTTAATTTTATATTCACCTCCAATTCTCAATTCACCAGCGCTAGTTAAAGTATTGCTTATGCGCGAATTTAAATCTCTAAAATAAGCGTCGTCAGTCGGTTTGTATTTTGTATTACCGTAATCCTTTATGCCGTAATCAATGCTTAGTAATCCTGATTTTCCGAATACATAAGCGGCGCTAAATGTCCATTTTGCAGGTGTCTGTAGTGTATACGATTCGTAGACATTTACCAAATTCGGATTAACATCTGCGTAATTTTCAGGTCCGTTTGCCGCTTGGGTTGTCGTGTAAAGGCTTTGAGAAATCTCATCGTACAATTCGTACCAAGTATTCGACTCGTAGGCCAATCCAAGTCTAAAGTTGTTTGTTACTTTGGCAATCGCTCCTAATTGAAATGAGAATCCGTTTCCATAAGTGTACAATTCATTGTTAAATCTTAGATTAGAGATTGTTTCAGTTGGTTGCAACGGACTATTATTGCTTTCGTAAAAGCTGCTAGATCTTCTATAATCGGTTACATGAACGTTTAAGTTTGCCCCAAAATAAATTCGGTCCATGTAAGATGTTGCGATATTGAAGCTTACTTTGCTGTTGTAGCCTCTTTCGTGAACTTCGTTTTCCTGAAAATTTGGCCCAGCAGGAACATTAGAAGTGTATTGGGTGTTGTTATTATTGTTGGTTACCGGGTTGATAACAAAACCATAATAACCAAAGTAAGCTTGTTGTTCGCTGTAAAATTGATTTTCGTAAGCGATTCCCGTTATGTCTCCCAAAGCAACTGGATTATTTAAAGCATCTCCATTAGCGTAGGCTAAAAAATAATTCGCTACCGAATTTCTTGTATTGGTCCCGGCAGAAAAAATATCATTGTTAAAATTATTAGTGTTTTCGTAAGTAGCACCAATTGAGATCTTTTTCCATTTGCTGTTCGGATTTCTGTCATTAAAAACAAAGATGGCTCCAGCCTGATTCAGGATAAAAGAATTGTCTTTGTCTGAAGTATGCGTATTGAAATACTCTGAATTGTTTTTTGTATTAAGATTGCTGAAACTAATTCCGACCTGATTATTATTGAATATGGCGGATCCCGCAGGGTTCACGCTGATTGACGATAAATCACCTCCAACTGCACCAAAAGCGCCACTCATTGCTCTAAATCGGGCAGTTCCAGTTAAGTTGCCCTGTGAAAAACGCACAGCATCTGAAATTTCCTGTGAATGTGAAACGCTGGCAGTTAGTCCTGCTATTAGTAGGAAAAATATTTTTTTCATTTGGATGAATTTTAAAATAGAATTTAGTTTGGTGAATGGATGTTATCTTCTGCCGCCGCCACCGCCGCCTCTCATTCCTCCACCGCCGCCGCCACCGCCGTTGTAGGATCTTCCGCCACCGCCACCGCTGCTGTTCATAGAACGTGAAGGGCTAGGAGAGTAAGATCTTGATGAACCACTGTTGCTATTGTTGTAGTTTCTTGACGGTGTTGTCGTATTGTTGTTGTATGATCTTCTGTTAGAATAATCATAAGTGCTGTTTTGGCCTTGTGACGAAGCGCCTCTTCGGTTTGTAAACGTTGGGCTAGTGCTGTAGCTTCTATTGTTTACGCCAGAGCTTCTTCTGTAGTCATTAAAGTTAGCCGATCTGTTTGAGTTGTAATTTCTAGTGGTAGTGTAATTTCCTCTTGACGAAAAACTTCCTCTATTGGTTACGTAGTTTCTGTTGGAATAGCTGTTGCCGCGGTTTGAGTTGGTATAATATCGGTTTGAGGCATAATTTCTATTCCCGTAGTAAACAGAAGAACCTCTTCTTCCGTAAGCGTAGTTATAGTTGTATGCGTAACCGCCTCCCCAGTAGCCAGGATATCCCCATCCAGGTCCCCAGTATCCAGGGTATCCCCATCCCCAGTTGTAGTAAGGGTATCCCCATCCTCCGTAAGCTCCCCAGTAACCACCGTAACCCCATCCGTAGTATGGATATCCAAATCCAAAACCGAAAGACCACGCCGGATTAGAGTAAACATTTACAGAAACATCAGAATTGCTGCTTCCCCATGCTGGATAAGCAACAGCTGCGGTTTGGGTGCTGTCTCCCTCCTGATAATTACCATAATTGTCTACATCGGTAAAGATTTCAGTAGGTTGATTGTCGTCTTGTAATGATCTAAAGTAATCTCTGTATTGATTGCTGTTAGAATTATTATTCTGTACATAAGTGTTTGTTGAATTACCATATACACCATCATTGTCATGATAAGATGAATTTTGGTAAGAACCACACGACGCTAACAGAAAACTCAGTAATCCTAATAAGTAAAAATGATTTGAGTTTTGGCGAAGAAAAATAGAAGTTTTCATATCTGTGGTGTTTTTTATTGTTGCACATTACAAAAATAGTTAGTTTTGTCAAACTATTTAGTTAAAAATATTTAAAACAAAATTTGTGCCAAACTATATAATATGAGTAAGAACCTTACTACTAGATCAGAAGATTATTCTAAATGGTATAATGAACTGGTTGTCAAAGCAGATTTAGCTGAAAATTCGGGAGTTAGAGGGTGTATGGTTATCAAGCCTTACGGATATGCGATTTGGGAGAAAATGCAGGCTGAATTGGATAGAATGTTTAAAGAAACAGGGCATCAGAATGCATATTTTCCTTTGTTTGTCCCGAAAAGCATGTTTGAGGCTGAGGAAAAAAATGCTGAGGGATTTGCAAAAGAATGTGCCGTTGTAACACATTATAGATTAAAAAATGATGAAAGCAGACCAGGAAAGCTTATGGTTGATCCAGAAGCTAAGTTGGAAGAGGAGCTTATCGTGCGTCCGACGAGTGAGGCAATTATCTGGTCTACCTATAAAGGCTGGGTGCAGTCGTATCGAGATTTGCCTTTGTTGATAAACCAGTGGGCAAATGTGGTTCGTTGGGAAATGCGTACACGTCTGTTTTTGAGAACTGCTGAGTTTTTATGGCAAGAAGGACACACTGCCCATGCTACTAAAGCAGAAGCTTTGGAAGAGTCTGAGAAAATGATGAACGTTTATGCTGATTTTGCGCAGAATTTTATGGCGATTCCGGTGGTTAGAGGTTTTAAAACAGAATCTGAGCGTTTTGCAGGTGCAGATGAGACGTATTGTATTGAAGCGTTAATGCAAGACGGAAAAGCATTGCAAGCTGGAACGTCTCACTTTTTAGGGCAGAATTTTGCACAGGCATTTGATGTGAAATTTGCAAATGCAGAAGGAAAGCAAGAGCATGTATGGGGAACATCTTGGGGCGTTTCAACTCGATTGATGGGGGCTTTGATTATGACACATTCTGATGATCAAGGACTGGTTTTGCCTCCAAACTTGGCACCGATACAAGTCGTGATTGTTCCGATTTACAAGACAGATGAGCAGTTGGCTGAGATAAGTGAGGCTGTAAGTGCCTTAACTGCGAAATTGAAAAAATTGAGAATTACGGTTAAGTTTGACGATAGAACGACTCAAAAGCCTGGGTTCAAGTTTGCGGAGTGGGAATTGAAAGGGGTTCCTGTGCGAATTGCAGTTGGTCCAAAAGATTTAGAAAACGGAACTTTTGAGGTTGCAAGACGTGATACTTTGTCAAAACAGACAGTTTCGGCAGAAGGAATAGAAAATTATGTAAATGACTTGTTGGAACAGATTCAAAATGATTTGTTCGCTAAAGCATTAAATTATCGCGATACACATATTACCGAAGTGAATAATTTCGAGGAATTTAAGGAAGTTCTGAATGGTAAAGGCGGATTTATTTCTGCTCACTGGGACGGAACTGCAGAAACCGAAGAAAAAATAAAAGACCTAACAAAGGCGACGATTCGTTGTATACCTTTGGATGCTGTAGAAGAGGCGGGAACCTGTGTGTTTACTGGTAATCCGTCGTCAAAAAGGGTGCTGTTTGCTAAGGCATATTAAAAAAAATATATTTTTTTTGCGTTTGCTATTGTACAAATAAAAAATAGATGTATCTTTGCATCCGCATTAGAAAAGCACCATGGTCCGTTCGTCTATCGGTTAGGACGCCAGGTTTTCATCCTGGTAAGGGGGGTTCGATTCCCCCACGGACTACAAGTTATATTACATATTGAAAATTTCCAAACTTAGGAGAATTAAGGTCCGTTCGTCTAGGGGTTAGGACGCCAGGTTTTCATCCTGGTAACAGGGGTTCGATTCCCCTACGGACTACAAAAATTAGTTGTAAATTAGTTTTATAAAACAAAAATTGGTGTCTCGGTTTTTGTTTTATTAGTTAAAACCAAAGTGATTGTTTTGCAATTGTGGGAGGTTTTTCTTTTTTAACTAGTATTTATAATAATTATTACATCTAAAATTAAAAGAAATGGCAAATCATAAGTCAGCATTAAAAAGAATCAGAAGCAACGAAAAGAAAAGAGTTCTTAACAGATATCAGCATAAAACTACTCGTAATGCTATTAAAGCGTTAAGATTAGCTACTGATAAATCTGATGCAACGGCAAAATTATCAACTGTAATTTCTATGATTGATAAATTAGCTAAAAAGAACATCATTCATGATAATAAAGCTTCTAACTTGAAGTCTAAATTAACAAAACATGTTGCTAAATTGTAATTAATACAATTTGTTAGATATAATAAATCCTCTTTTTTAAAGAGGATTTTTTTTGTCTTGAATGCAAAGAAATTTTAAAAAAAAAAAGAAATTACAAATTCCAATATTGTTGGGATTTGGATTTTAAAATTGAAATTTCTGAATTACTGTAACCCAATTTTCTTTTTAAGGTATTCCAGCATTGCTTGTGTAATAGGTTTGGAAAGGAAATCTATAATAATTGGGTATTTTTTTGCTTTGGCTAAATCATCAGGGTCAATTGTGGAAGATAATACAATAACACTTGCTTTATTAAATTCAGAATAAGCCGAGGAGGTGAAATGATCAAGAAATTCCCATCCGCCCATTATCGGCATGTTCAAATCTAAAAAAATGAGTTCAGGTTTAATATTGCTTTTTGTGTTGGAATATTTCAAAGTGTTGAAATAATGTAGTGCTTCTTCACCATTTTGCGCAGTTATTATCTCATTCGAAAATGATGACCTGGCAATAACTTTTTTGCATAACATTAATGTGATCGGATCATCATCAATACATAAAATCTGCTCGAGCATAATTTAGTTTTTAAATGTTATTGTAAATGTAGTTCCTTTATTGACTTCGCTGTCAATTGCTATAGTTCCTCCCATTGTTTCGACCTGCGATTTAACAAGGTATAATCCTAGTCCTTTGCTGTCGGGGTAATTATGGAATCTTTGATAAAGTCCGAAAATCTTATCACGATTTCTTTCTAAATCGATTCCGATTCCGTTGTCTTTAAAACTTAATATTGTTTTATTGTCAATTTGTTCTGCAATGATAGAAATTTTAAGTTTTCTATTTTCAGATTTGTATTTTATAGAATTGGTAAGCAGGTTAAGCAGTATGCTTTCAAGGTATGCTTTATTCGTAATGAGCTTGGGTACTTTGTCAAATTTTAGCTTTATGATTGGTTTATGAAGTTCGATTTGAAATGAAAGCTGACTGAATACATTTTCAAAGACTTCCTGCAAAGAAACCTCTTCTTTCTGCATAGAGGGATTGTCTTTGATGATAATAACTTTTACAAGGTCGTTAATCGTTTCGTTTAATAAATGTGTTGATTTTGTAAAGCCAGCCAATATTTCCTCAAGTTCCTCATTTTCGATTGGAAGATCTTCGATTAGGTTTAAAAGTCCGATCAAATTAGAAAGTGGGGCACGCAGATTGTGCGATGTAATGTAAGAGAACTGCTTTAAGTCCTTGTTGTTCTGAGTTAATTCCCTGATTAGATGTTCTTTTTCTGTTTCTAACTTTTTTTCATCCGTAATGTCTCGTTGGATTGAAATCCAATGGGAAATAACTCCTTCATTGTTAAAAATAGGAATCATCGAAAATCTTACCCAATATTCTTCCTGTGTTTTGGTGTAGGTTATGGTTTCGATTACACATTCTTCTTCGTTTTTAATGGCTCTGAGAAGTTTTTTCAATTCTTCAGAATCAGATTTCGGACCTTTAAATATGTTGGTTGATTTTCCAATTATTTCGTCTGATCTGTATCCGGACATTTGGGAAAAAGCCGGATTGACATAAACAATTTTCGGGATTTTACGATCGACAGAATTGGCTTCTGTGATTAAAATTGAGTCTTTAGATTGTGTAATTACAGTTTCTAAAAGCTTCAAACGCTGTTCTTCTTCTTTTTGTTTGGTTATATCCTGAATAGCCCCAATCATCCTGATAGCTCTTCCGTTCTCATCTTTTAAAAGAAAGCCGCGGTCAAGAACGTATTTGTAGGTCCCGTCGGAACATCTGAAACGGTATTGATCTTGCCATTTTTCTGTTTTCTGTTCAATAAAAGAATATAGTTTTATAGACATTCGGATGCTGTCTTCTGGGTGGATTTTGTCAAACCACCACTTAGAGGTTTTTCCAACATCTTCAGGATTATATCCGAAAACACTTTCAATTCCTTTGTTCCAATTTATGCTGTCTTCCTGAATTTTCCAGTCCCAGATAGTGTCGCTAGTTGCCTTGGCTACAATGTCATATTTTTCATTTGACTCTTTTATTTCCTCGTTGGTTTGGTTTAATTTTTCGAATACGCTGCTATTGCGATTTTTATTTTTGGAAAGAATGTAGCTGAAAACCAGTCCGGTTGCAAGAATAAAAAGTATGTCTTTTACTAAAGAGAGCGAAAGATATTGTGATTCTGAAAAGTACAAAGAAAATAACTTATGGCACAGTACAGCCACGATTATCGAAATGCTGACGTAGATAAGAGTAATTTTGTGAGTTTTACTTTTCATTAATCAAATATAGTTAAATTAACTATAACTAAATAACAACAGAGTTCATTTTAAAGATTGCATTTTTTGGTTTTGTATTAACTAATTGATTGTATATACGCAAACTATAGTCGAAACATTTTTTTTTTGAAAATAAAGTGTACCTTTGCAGCCATTAAAAATCACAGATGGAATCTATTAGAAACATTGCAATTATTGCCCACGTCGATCACGGTAAAACCACTTTGGTTGATAAAATTATGTATCACTGTCAGTTATTTCGTGAAAACGAAAACACAGGTGATTTAATCTTAGATAATAACGATTTAGAGCGTGAGAGAGGTATTACAATTACTTCTAAGAACGTATCGGTTCAATATAAAGGGACAAAAATCAATATTATCGATACTCCAGGCCACGCCGATTTTGGAGGTGAAGTTGAACGTGTATTGAACATGGCCGATGGTGTATGTTTGCTAGTGGATGCTTTTGAAGGACCAATGCCACAAACGCGTTTCGTATTACAAAAAGCGATTGACTTAGGTCTTAAGCCTTGTGTAGTTATCAACAAAGTTGATAAAGAAAACTGTACTCCTGAAGAAGTTCACGAAAAAGTTTTTGACTTAATGTTTGAATTAGGTGCTACTGAAGAGCAATTAGATTTCCCAGCGGTTTATGGTTCTGCAAAAAACAACTGGATGTCTGACGATTGGAAAGTGCAAACGCAAAATATTGAGCCTTTATTAGACATGGTTATTGCTAATGTTCCTGCTCCAAAAGTAACAGAAGGAACTCCGCAAATGTTGATTACTTCTTTAGATTTCTCTTCTTTTACAGGTCGTATCGCTATCGGACGTCTTGAAAGAGGTACTTTGAAAGAAGGAATGCCTATTTCTTTGGTGAAAAGAGATGGAAAAATCATCAAATCTAGAATTAAAGAATTACATACTTTTGAAGGTCTAGGCCGTAGAAAAGTAGAAGAAGTTGTTGCTGGTGATATTTGTGCGGTTGTAGGTATTGAAGGTTTCGAAATTGGTGATACTATCGCTGACTTCGAAAATCCGGAAGCTTTACAAACTATCGCTATCGATGAGCCAACAATGTCTATGTTGTTTACCATTAACGATTCGCCTTTCTTTGGTAAAGAAGGTAAATTTGTTACTTCTCGTCACATCCGTGAAAGATTGACAAAAGAGTTGGAGAAAAACTTGGCGATGAAAGTTGGAGAAACTGATTCTGCTGATAAATTCATGGTTTTTGGTCGTGGTGTATTGCACTTGTCTGTTCTTATTGAAACAATGAGAAGAGAAGGTTATGAGCTTCAAATTGGTCAGCCACAAGTTATCATCAAAGAAGTTGATGGTGTGAAATGTGAGCCAATTGAGGAATTAACGATCGACTTGCCAGAAAACCTTTCAGGTAGAGCGGTTGAGTTCGTTACTATCCGTAAAGGTGAAATGCTTTCTATGGAAGGTAAAGGTGAGCGTATGATTATTAAATTCAACATTCCATCTCGTGGAATTATCGGTTTAAGAAATCAATTGCTTACGGCTACAGCTGGTGAGGCTATTATGGCACACCGTTTCATCGGGTACGAGCCATACAAAGGAGAAATTCCTGGACGTAACAACGGTTCATTAATCTCTATGGAAAACGGAAAAGCAATTCCTTATTCTATCGATAAATTACAAGATCGTGGTAAATTCTTCGTTGATCCAAACGAGGATATCTACGAAGGACAAGTAATTGGAGAAAACACTCGTAGCGACGATATGACCGTTAACGTTACTAAAACGAAAAAACTTTCTAACGTTCGTTCTTCTGGTGCTGATGATAAAGCTAGAATTATTCCAGCTATCAAATTCTCTTTAGAAGAAGCTTTAGAGTACATTCAAAAAGATGAATACGTTGAAGTTACTCCAAAATCTTTGCGTTTAAGAAAAATCTACTTGAACGAAAATGATAGAAAGAGATTTAAAATCTAATCGGGTTTTAAATCTCAATATAAAAAATCCCAAATTCCTTGCTGGAGTTTGGGATTTCTTTTGCGGTTTATTGGAATTTGGAATTTCAAAAATTTGGGATTTAAAGTTTTATCTTTTTAAACTAAAATGCCCTTTAGCAGTTTTTCCGTCCACAAACAATAAAGTAAACCAATAATCATCAGCAGGCATTTGCTGGCCGTTAAAAATGCCGTTCCAACCCGCGCTATTCTGATTCATTTGTTTTATCAATTTTCCGTAGCGATCAAAAATTGAAATAGTGTAATTTGGCATCTGGTCAATGTTTTTTATCGCCCATAAATCATTGTAATTGTCACCATTTGGCGTAAAAAATCTCGGATAATCCAGAACATATATCAAAAAAGAGTTTGACAAGCCACAACCGTTTTTATCTCTTGCAATCGCGCGGTAGACTCCAGGTACGACAGAACTAAAAAGCGGATTATCTTGAAAATCAGAGTTGTTTAGAGAAAATTCATAATTGCCTTCACCTTTATATTCTAATAGTATAGAATTGTCAATTCCGGAGAAATCTTTTACACGAGCACCAGTTATTACTGCTGGTTCTGATGAGATTACTTTGAATTTTTTAGTTTTTTGGCAATCGTCGCCATTGGTAACCGTTACAGAATAATCTCCAGAGGTAGTTACAAGAATTGAGTTTGAAGTATTTCCATTTGACCATAAATAACTTTTAAAACCAGAAGCGACTTCAAGAGTTTCTTGGTCTCCTTTACATAAAAATACAGTTTCATCTCCAAAATTGGCAGGATCGAAGGTGTTTACGATTAATTCTATCGGAACGATATCATAACAGTCTGACCCATTGACGGCTCTCGCATAAATAGTTTGACTGTTCGGAATATTATTTTTGAAGATATTAGGAAGCTGGTTTAAAGTCTGTACAGCATCGGTCGCAGTCGCATAATATTCTATTATCAAACTAGAAGGAAGGCCGTTTGTGATTTGAGGCGTAACCTGTGCATTTAAATCAAATTGATACAAGCCGTCTTGTACGGCATCTTCGTCACAGACAGCAATTGGAGCTTGATTGGGAATTACATAACTTGAAATTTGAAGCGTAATTTGTGCTGTCTTATAACAGTTCATGTTGTTCTCTAATCGAGCGAAAACGACCTGACCAGACATTTTGTTAGTGTAGCGTTGAGGATTTGCAATTGGATTTGTTTTTGATTGAGCATCAGCAAGTGATTCGTAAAATCCTTGCAACGAAATCTGCGAAGCATTATTTTTTACAATATTTGTCGTCTTAGTCAAATCAAAAATGCTGATTCCATCGTTGTCATCGTCACATTGTATCAATGTAGTGTCAGATGAGAGGATTTCTGGCATATATTCAATTGTAATTTCGCCGACATTAATACAGGCTGTGCTGGTTAAATTGGCTTCAACCTTATAAGTTCCTGTATTGGTAACATTGTATGAAGAACCAGAAGCTCCAGAAATCTGAACATAATTATTAGAGCTGTTTTTTCTAAACCATTTAAAAGTATAGAGAGCTGGGTCAAGTTTCGTATCCAGCAAGAAGTTTTCGCCAAAGCAAAGTGCGTTATTGTTGGCTACAGTTCTGTTTTCGCCGAAATTGATACTGCTTACAAAGCTTCCGCCTTCTATAAATACAGCCGAATTGTATTTGCGCGTATCATCATCTGCGATGACCAGTTTCAGATGGTATTTTTTTCCGGGAACTACATCGCTATATGCAGTCATGACAACAGTTTGTCCGGCATAATTAATCGGGCTTGTTTCGCTATTGTATCCATTGAAGTAATTTTCATTACTTGCAGCACAGCCATCTTTTATACCTCCGGTAGCAAGTACAACAGATTCTATTTTTGGATGAACAGTTGTGGCAGAAACTGCAACAGTACTGTTAGGAAGGACCGCTAAATTTTTATAATTTTCTGAACTGCCACTTTCTTTAATCAAAAAAGCGAAACCATCAGAATACAGACAAGGATAATACGATTGGTACTCGTTTGAAGCAAAAATATAATTAAATCTTAACGAGTTGGTCAATGCTGTAAAATCAAATTCTAAAACAGTAGCTTGTGTGCTAGTTGTTGTATTTAGTGCCTTGTTTAGGTCGGCATCTCCGGGCCAGCTTTCGATTTTTACCCCTTCAGAAGTTGCTTTGTTAAAAGGGCCTTCGGCATTTTTGCTTGGTGAAGTGCTTAAAACGACGCCTGTTGCAAACGGAAAACCGCTTCCTGCAGCACTAAATTCGCCATAACTTTGCCCAGTCGCAGTTGGGTTTCCGGTGGCTTTTACAGTTTCTGTATCAATGCAAGAGCTGTTTATCAAAACATTTTGTACCAGTTCGACTGGTGTTTTAGTTGGGTCAACAACAATATTTTGTGCTTTGATTTTAGTACCAAAAAAGCACAAAGTAAAAATTACGGCCCAGACTTTAAAACAGCTCATAGCATCAAATATACTACAAATCTCGATTTTTTAATAATTTGTAAGAAAAATAAATGAATAAAAAAGTCCAGATTACAACGATAAAACAGGCTAGATAATCTACATTATAGACACTGTCACTTTCGATTCCGATCTGCTTGCCGATGTTTTGAACAACCGACAATCTCGGTGCCGGATTAACGATTAAGTTCGACATGGCCTCTAAAGGAAAAAACTGTGCTATATATAAGTCTGTGTCGCTGTTAGGAAAAACTTTAAAAGCCAGAAAGGCTCTCATCATTCCTTCAAAAATGCTCCACGCCAGCAAAAAGCCTAATGCAAAAGCCGATCTTTTTACTAAAATTCCTAAAAATAAACAGAAGGAAAAAAAGCCGACGAGTTTGATGAAAAAAGCAAGCAGATAATCTAAATCCATTACTATGACATCTAGTTCCGTATATGAAGAAAACGTTAATCCGAGAATTAAGCTCATGACGAAAACAAAAACGGTCGAGCAGAGAGCAAACAAAACTACAGTTAAGAATTTAGACAAGATAAATTCTTTCTTGCTTAATCCGTCTATGAGATTTTGTTTTAAGGTTCCGTAACTGTATTCATTGGCCATCATAGATACAATTACGATTGCCAGAAAGAATTTTAGCCATGCAGCGACATAAGTATTGAAATGCCATATAAAAGGAAAATTGAATATTCCCATTTCTGCTAAATGAAATTTAAAAGGACCTATATCAAATTTTATAGCAGCAATCAAGGCTATAAATGAAAGTAAAATGAAATAAATTAGGGTTAGGACTCGGCTGGCTTTATTCATCCAGATTTTTTGTAATTCTATAGAGAGAAGTCTTTTCATGGTTTAGTTTTTTTGAATGGAGGCGTTTTTGGTTAATTCTAAAAATTGTGCTTCTAAGTTGTTTTTGCGTTTTACTAGATGGCTTAAAGCAATGTTTTTAGAAAACAAGTACAAGTTTAATTCAGACGCTGTTAAATCAGATTGCAGGTAAACCAAAATTTTTCCGTCTTCTTCTGCTGTTTTAGCAACGGCTGGATGCTGTTGTATAATAGTTTTTAACGCTTCATTGTCATTTGCCTGAAGT
Source organism: Flavobacterium foetidum (assembly GCF_004634245.1). GTDB lineage: Bacteria > Bacteroidota > Bacteroidia > Flavobacteriales > Flavobacteriaceae > Flavobacterium > Flavobacterium foetidum. The sequence goes on along the minus strand of NZ_SJTF01000002.1, from coordinate 381,318 downwards.
TCAAAAAAGCTTTCATTAGACGACATTCCGTCAACAGAACCGGAATATAATATTTCACCTTTGCGTAAAACAATCACCTGAGAACATACTTTTTCTACCTCGTCTAATAAATGAGAAGCCAGTAAAATAGTCGTTCCTTGTGAGGCTATTTTTTTGATGATATCACGAATCTGATGGATTCCCTGAGGGTCTAATCCGTTTGTGGGTTCATCAAGAATCAAAATTTCCGGATCATTCAAAAGTGCCGACGCAATTGCCAAACGCTGTTTCATTCCCAGCGAAAAAGTACTAAACTTACTCGTCTTTCTTTCAGTCAAACCTACTAATTCCAGTTTTTCATTGACTTTAGAATAATCGATGTTTTTGATTTTGCAAACCAGTTTAAGGTTTTCTTCTGCGGTCATGTAGGGGTAAAAATTGGGTCTTTCGATAATTGCTCCAACTTTTTTTAAGGCGTCGTGCGTTTGCAGTTTTCCATCAAACCAGCTATAATCTCCGGAAGATTTATTTACAACATTCAAAACAATTCCTAAAGTAGTCGATTTTCCGCTGCCGTTTGGTCCAAGAATACCGTAGACATGGCCTTTTTGTACTGTAAAGGATACATTTTTTAGCGCCTGAATACGGCCGTATCTTTTACTTAAATTTTCAATGGTTAAAATGGTTTCCAAATTTTTTCTGGTTTTAGTTTTTAATAGGACGAGCCAATTTGATTTTTGTTACTTTAAATTCTAACATTCAATCGTATTGATGTAAATTTGTATTAAAGATATTCAAAATGAGCGAACCCTTAATGGTTTTAAAAAAACCTTCTTATCCTTTGACACAACCACTTTTGAGTTATTTGGAACGTTATGAACGTATTTCAAAGGTTTCTGTGTTTTATGATGACCTGCTGCGTTTTTCGGGTTCGATAAATGTTTATGATAAACATGATCATGATACCCTCTGGATCCGGGTTTATTATAGCGAATACGAAAGAAATGAAATCGATTTAAACCTTAAAAGAATTTATTCGCTTCTTCATTCTGATGGTAACAGCGAAATTATTCAGTTTCTTAATATCGATGCAATAGATTATTGTACTTTCGGGAATTCGAAACCTTTTAGAATCAAAGTCCGAAATATTCTAAACGATAACTATGTCCATTTTTATATCAAGAAAGCAGATGCTTCACGAATTTACGGTCTAGAATTAGAAGATATTCTTTCCCCAGATAAAATCAATTTTCTGGTTTACAAAGACACTTTGATAGAGGAGCATATTATCGGAATTCCGGGTGATGTCTTTATGGATACGCTTCTGGATTCTTGCACAGAAATGGAAAAAGCTCAAATAGCAAAAGAATTTGTCAAGTTTAACGAACGTTGTATGATTCGGCTTTTGGGCGATATGCGCGCTTACAATTACGTGATTGTTCCGATTCACGATTTTGATCAGGTGGTGTATAAAATTCGGCCAATTGATTTTGACCAGCAGTGTTATGAAGGAAATTTCAAAGTTTATCGTCCACAGTTTTTTAAGGAAAACTTTCCGATGATTCAATTGATAAAAGAAAAACTCGAAGAGCGTTCTATTATTCAATATAAGGATGAAGAAAGGGCGATTCTTGCCAAACGTATTCATTCGGCAGAAAATAGAATCAAAAAACTGCTCAATATTATGTGCCATGATACGATTTCAACAGAAGAGCATTTGTTGCAGCTAAAAATGGAATTGTATCGGTATACAAATGATATGAAATTCAAAAACGCAAAATCTATGGGACATATCATGCATGCGGCGTTTGAGTTTATTACCCGCAATTTTAAAAACACTAATTTGGTTTAAAAATTTACCATATAAGTGATATAAGTTCAAAAAGTCAAATCATATAACCCATCGGATTTAATTAAAACAATATAAATTTTGACGCAGATTAGACAGATTCGTTGTTATGAAAATGGAGACAAAAACGAGTTTCTATAAAGAAAAATGCGTTTTGGTCCGCGTTTTTACGAAGTAAATCCGTTTTATCTGCGTGCTATTTTATTCAAAGTTGTATTTTTAAATATAATTATGCCCAACGGATTAACTTATATCATTTATGGTTGCAAAAAATAAATTTATGAAAAAGTCTTTTATAGTTATCTCTTCTATTTTTCTATTAGCTTGTCAGAAACAATCTGATTCTGATTTGAGAGCGCTTTATTCGCTTCCGAAAAAATTAAAAGAAGTTTCTGGAATTACTTATTTTCCTGAAACCAATATGATTTATACGCTAGAAGATAGTGGTAATAAAAATGCTATTTACGCAATTGATTCGAAGGGAAAAATAGCGAAAGCAATCACAATTTCGAACGCGACAAATGTTGACTGGGAAGATATTACCAAAGACAAAGCTGGAAATATTTACATTGGAGATTTTGGAAATAACGACAACGAACGCAGAGATTTGTGCATTTATAAAGTGAATAAAAACCAGTTAGATAAAAATCAAGCTTCTGCCGAGTATAAAATCTCATTTTCGTATCCGGAACAAACTGAATTTCCTCCAAAGAAAAAAGAGCTTTTTTATGATGTCGAAGGGTTCTTTGAATACCAGAATTACTTTTATCTTTTTACCAAAAACCGCAGCAAAGGTTTTGACGGAACTGCGTTTATCTACAAAATCAAAAATGCTCCAGGAAAGCAAAATGCAGTTAGGATAGGAGAATTTAAAACTTGCAATAATTACAATCATTGCGTCTTAACAAGTGCTACAATTAGTCCTGATGGTAAAAAAGTGGCTTTGCTAAGTCATGATAAAGTACTTTTGTTCAAAGGTTTTAAAGGAGATGTATTCCACAAAGGAACTCAAACTCAAATAGAATTAAACCATTTTTCTCAAAAAGAAGCTATCGTTTTTAAAGACAATAATACGCTACTAATTGCCGATGAAAAAACAAACAAAACGGGAGGTAATGTGTATGAGTTTAAACTTGTGAAGCACTGAGTAATGAGGTGCTAAGCTTCTAAGGTGCTAAGTTATTTTTGCCACGAATTGCACCAATTTCACTAATTTTTATTTTAATATAACCCATTGGGTGCAATAAAATAAAATAGCTTCATTCAAAAATAAAATCTAATTTGATCTGCTAAAATCTGCGTGAAATCCTTTTGATTATAAATTTTTCACGCAGATTCAAAAAGATTAAAGCAGATTTAGACAGATTTATATCTAAGCTGATTTATTAGAATTGAAAAAAAATAATTCACCAACTGGTCAATATAATTAGTGAAATTAGTGCAATTCGTGGCAAAAAAAAACTTAGCATATTACGAACTTAGCACCTTAAAAACTGTACGCCGCTCCAAAAATAACCCTTCCCACTTCGTCAGGTGATTTGAAGTATGAAATCCTTGCTGTAATTATATTGATTGCATTCAGCCATAAACCGCCTCCGTAATCGTGATGCCATTTTCTTGAATTTTCGCCATCAAGCCAAATTCGGCCGTAGTCAAAGCCTCCTAGAATTCCGTAGGTGAGGGGCGCAATTGTTTTCTGGATTTTTCCCAGACTCAAACGCAAATCAGAACTCTGAGAGAAATATGAATTTCCTAGAAAACGTTCGTTTCTGTAACCTCTCAAATCGGTATCGCCTCCTAAAGCAGCACCTTGATAAAATTCGTAATTATTATTTAAAATTGCTTTTCCTTTTAAATAAGTCGCCAAAACAAGTTTTCCGTTATGATCAAGTTTATGCGTAAAGCCTAAGATACTTTCGAGAGTCGGAAAATTTTTCTTGGTGTTTTCAAGATTTGCAGTCCAAGTTCCAGAAATCATAAAGTACATGCCTAGCGTTGGTTTTGCTGCAAAATCAGAATTTTTGAACTGGTATTTAACTTTTAAGCTTCCAAAATTCTGACTTTCAAAAACATCCGGATTTACGACACTCGTAAGATCAATATATCTATTTTCAGTTCTTTCTACCGTCATTCTCTGGAAAATAGGTTGGATAGTAAATTCACTTCCATATCTTCCGACATGTCTGATGGCTCCAGAAGCATTAAATTTTCTGATACGGACACGGTTGTAATCCAGGCTTAGATTGTTTTCATATGGTGTTTCGTTTCCGTAGCCAAAATAATTCATCGCAAAATTCGGCGTTGTATATAGCGATTCCACGTCAATAACCCATTTGCCTAATAATCCTGGAAAATGTGCTGCATAATTAAATTCTAGACCACCTGTTGCAAAATAATAAAAGGCATTAAAAACATGTCTTTGCGTATAAGGATTCTGTTTGAAATTGTTAACGGTATAATTAAGATTAATACCCACTTTTACGCCATCGTCAGGATTAAAACCGATGTTAGGAAGTCCTGAGATTACATTGTATTTTGGTTTTTCGTAATTGTAAAGGTTCACGTCATAATCATCTGTGAGCTGTGTTTGAGTTTTTGAATCAAGATTATAAGTGTTTTCTTTTGATTTGAAATCATACACAATAACCTTTCTTCCATTCTCAATATTGTACGTATCGTTGTTCTGCCCGCCGATTAAACGTATTTTAATCTTCGATTTTTCTTTTCCTTTTACTTCAAAAATATCATTATCATCCAAACCGTAAATCCAAAGATTTTTAGTTTTCGAATCGTTGACGTTTTTGGTGTACACCAATTCATCTCCTTCTTTTTTTACTCGGTAAACCTGAATTTCAATATTTTTTCGTGAATTATGATTCAAAACAAACTTATCTTTTTTATCCGTTCCCGCAATCATAACAGTTTTGCTCAAAATATCAGAATACTCTTTGGCATATTTCAGCAAATCTTTTTTTCTGTTTTTAAGTTTTCGCTTAATCTCGTCAACGGTTTGGTCCTGTACTTCTTTCGGCATATTTTTAAAAGCCATATCAATATCCTCATCTTTCAGGTTTTCTTGGATGTATTGAGCTTGTTCTAACCAGTCTTTCTCTTCTGCCGTTTTTAAAAAGGCAAGATCCATCGGGTACGGTTCTCGGCTTAGCCATTTCACGTTTCCGATTTTATCCTTAAAAGTACGCATATGGCGTAAAGCAGGAATATTCATTAAAATAGACAATAAAGCACCATCATATTTTACAAATGCCTGATCACGGTCGCGCGGAATCGGTCGGTAAATTACCTTTCCGTCTTTTTTAAATTCGGCCCAACGCCATTGATCGCTGTGTCTGTCCCAGTCTCCAATCAGTATATCAAACAAACGCGCTTTTATATATTCTTTTTCATCGACAACATATTTTTCGTCTTTATGTAGGTTTGCCATCATGTCATCGGTACCAATTATATTGGACGGATTTCCAAAGTTTTTTCCGTCAAGATGATTGTCCGCAGGTCTTTCTTCAATCATGTACAACTGATTTCCGAAACCAGCATTAAATTCACCCAAACCTTTTTGTTTCGGAATATAATATAAAATCGGGTTGGTATGCGCCAAACCAATCTTGTCAGACATGCTTCCCGTTACAAAAGGCGCATACGGATGCGAGGTGGTATAAAAATCGTATAAGAAATCTTCGGTATAGGTTTTCTCAAAATCATTTACGACATATTGATCTTTAAAAGCAACCGACTGTAAAAAGACAGAAGCGCTCTTTTTCATGCCACGCATTACAAACTCTCGTCCTTTTGGATCAGACATTCTCAAAGACACAGATTGATGCCCGCCGCCTTCGCGAATAGGTTTTAGGCCTCCTTTTAAAGTGTCAACAGTAGCTGTCTTTACCTCAATCGGCGTGCTGTAGTATTTTCTGTAGTGTTGCCCGAATAAAAATTGGTGAAACCAGCTTTTATCGGTCATTTTCGTAGAATAGATTGAAGTTGTGGTTTTGGATGGAAAATTATCTGAAGCCGAAGTTGCCCAGTTAATTTCTTTCGCTTTGATGATTTCGCGTTCAAAAAGCATTTTTTCCTTGTTTGCTACATTTCCATAGAAATTTACTTTGGCATCACCGCTTTTATACAAAGTTAAAGTCGCATAACCATTGCCACCATACGAAAAATCAAACGGGTTAATAGCTCTCGCTGCTTCCGATTTCGATCCTGCACCACTAATGACCTGCTGAATGTTTTCTTTGCTGATGTATTGTAAGTTGTGGTCATGACCCGAAACGACAATTACGTTTTTTTGCTTCTGCAAAAGCGTTTTTATTCGCTTAGCATAAATCGTATATTGCTTGTTCTGAATGTCCTGCGGACTTACACCAGATGTTTTTCGAACCAGGTTGATGAAAGATCCAATAACAGGAAGCGGAATTTTCTTTTCAAGTGGGAACAATTGTTTTTCTAATGAAAATTGTCCGCCATGAGTCCCGTTGCTCAATAACGGATGATGAATGGCAAGAACAACTGTTTTTTCTTGGTTTTTGTTTAATAGACTTTCTAATTCCTCAAAAAACTGCTCTCTGGTTTTGATCTCACAATTGTCATTCATCGTCGGATGATCATCCCAGTCTTCTAGAAACCATTCGCTATCAACGGCTATTAACGCTGTAGTGCTATCAATTTTTACATCTTCAATCGGGCAGGATTTTCGCGGCAGAAAAGCCTTTTTATCATTTAGGTACTTGGCGACAAAGTCAGCTTGATTTTCCAAGCCTTTAATGCCACTGTACCAATCGTGATTGCCCGGAATCACGATTGTCTTTCCTTTAAAACCTTCTGTAAGTTTTAATTGATTCGTTAGTTTTGTTTCGGCTACAGTCCTGTCTGCATGTTTTTTTTCCGCAGGAAAGCCTTTAGGGTAAATGTTGTCGCCCAAAAACAAAAGTGTCGATTTTTTGCTTGCTTTTTGCAACCTTCGATGCAAAAGTTCTAGTGTTTTTTGCGCCTGCTCTTCGTCGGCATTTCCGGCATCTCCGATAAGATAAAAAGTATGCGCAATTTTTAAGCTGTCGGTTGCGTTTTCATTTTCGTTGGCACTTACATTTTTCCCGTATTGAGGTTTATTTGTAGCACATGAAAAAACAATAAAAAGTATGATGACAGCGATGGCGCCGGTTTTAATTTTCGCAATAAAATGATTATCCAAAAACAATTTCATAATTTAGTGGTATAAAAATATTCTTTATGAATCTAATAGAACAATCCGAGGATTTCGTCAGTAATTTACTCAAAGATAAACTTTCTAATTTATATTCTTATCATAATTTTAACCATACTTTAACTGTAGTTACAGCGGTAAAAGAGCTGTGCAAAAAAGAGGATGTTGAGGGTGATGAGAAAGAGGCACTTTTGGTAGCGGCCTGGTTTCATGATACTGGTTATATCGAGGGCTACGAGCGTCACGAGGAAGAAAGTGTAAAGATCGCCACTAAATTTTTGAGAGAAAAAGGAAAATCTCAAGAATTTATTTCGCTTGTCTCTAGTTTGATTCTGGCTACAGCCAAAGAATACCAGCCAAAAACGCATCTCGAAAAAATTATTAAAGATGCAGATTATGCCCATTTGATGGGGACAGAATATGTAACAACTTGCGAACTGCTTCGTTTAGAACTAAAAAATACAGGTCTTGCAAGTTTTACAAATGCAGAATGGACAAAAGAAAATCTGAATTTTTTACTCAATAAGCATCGTTTTTATACCGATTATGCATTGAGAAAATGGCAACCGCTGAAAGAGAAAAACTTGCTTTTGATTCAGAAAAAAATTAATAAGCAACAGTTAAAAGCCGCAACGGCAATTGAAGAAGAAAACAGCAAAAAAGATAAAAACGACAAAACAGAGCGTGGCGTTGATACTTTATTTCGCGTTACTCTTGGAAATCATACTCGTTTAAGCGGAATTGCAGACAGCAAAGCCAATATTTTGCTTTCGGTAAATGCGATTATCATCTCAATTGCATTATCATCTATTATTCCAAAACTAGACAGTCCAAAAAATGCACATTTGGTGTTGCCGACTTTTATCATGCTGATGTCGAGTGTGATTACGATTATTTTTGCCATTCTTTCGACAAGACCAAAAGTGACTTCTGGTTTTTTTACAAGAGGAGATGTAGAAGCTAAAAAAGTCAATCTTATGTTTTTTGGAAATTTCTATAAAATGCCTCTGGAAGATTACGATTGGGCGATGAATGAAATGATGAAGGATCGGGATTATCTGTACTCCACAATGATAAAAGATTTGTATTATCTCGGATTGGTTTTGCAGCGAAAATACAATCTGCTCCGAATTGCCTATAACTTTTTTATGGTCGGAATTATTATAACTGTGATAGCTTTCGTGATTGCTTTTAAATCGATTTAATTTTTAGACTCTGATTTTACTGATTCGCTATCGCGAAGACGCGGATAAAAACGGATTTTTTTTCTCAATAAATCAAAATAAAACCTGCGTTAATCCGCGTCTTCGCAATAGCGAATGCGTTTTCATCCGTGTTCAATTTAATCGGTTTGAAAAGTAAAAAAAAAGCCCAACTTTAGTTGAGCTCATCTAATAAATCTTGATAGGTTATTTTTTTAGCTGCTGAGTTTGAAGTATTGTTAATCACTTTTACACGAATCGCTCTCAAACCAGAAACTCCCTGAAGATCTTCTACTTCAAATTGTTCTATTGCAGGCTCGAGAATTTTTTTGTGTTGCAGGTATTTAATGTATTTCAAATATTCAGCTTCTTCGCTGTTTTGCGAATATACAATCGTAATTTTTTCTTTCTCGGTAATGCGTTCACTACTTCCTTTAATGTGCGCTTTGTCGATACGTTTTTTAACTACCTCATATCTTGCATTATAAGTTCCGTCGACATCAAAACGTTTTTCGTCCATTCTAAAACGAATGGATAGAGCAGAGCTGAATACCAAAATAAGTGAAGTGACATCTAATTCGTATGGAAGCGATTCCTTAAGCTGATGATGCTCGAGTTCCATTTCGCATAAAGTCTGCAGCTGCCATAAACGCAGATTGTGCAGATACATAATGTCAAAAGGCTTGGTTGGTGCAATAGAAGCTCCAATGTAAAGGTTATGTTCTACGCCATCGGTTTTAAAGCGCTCATAATAATGCGGATAAATCTGCTGGGCTTCTAGTTGCTTTTTATCCAAAACAGAAGCTAGTTTCTTGTTGATGATTGACATTGCATTATCAAATTTCTTTCTTTCCTGATAAAACATGCCAGTCTTTTCGTCTAGACTTTCAAAATATTCTTCTTCCAGTTTCTGGTTGGTAGACGTATCCTTCGTATTCTTTAAAATGGGATGAATTTCATCTTCGATATAACGTTGAATATGTTGTTCGGTATCTGCTTTTAAAGGCTGGTCAAGCTCGTCTCGAAGCGATTCTAGTTCAAATTTTCTTTGTTCCAAAAGCATGAGACTGCTGTTTGGCTTCTGATTTTCAAAAATATTAAGTATGGTCGTGAGTTGATTTTTTAAATCTTTTCGGACGGTTTCGTTTCTGTGTTCAGAAGAACCTTTAATGTCAATCTGGCCATAAAGCGGGAAAACATTTTTAAATACAATTTCTTTAAAAATATAATCTTTTGACGGATCATTATTTTGGAAATAATTTTGAGATTCTTTCTTAAATTTCCAATACACGCTTGGATGAATAGTGGTGTATTCGCGCTGAATGATTGCTTCAACCTGATGTTGCATATCGGTATTGTAACGATCGATCGTATCGGTCAGATAAGGAAGAACTAAATCTAGTTTTGTAGCGTTCACAGTATTTAAATCTCTAGGATTTTCAGAAACCAATTCAATCACGCCTAATAATTGCCCGTCTTTAGTAACGGGAGCAAAAACACAGCTTTGAATTCCTTGTCTCAATAAATGCTCACCTAGATTTTTATTCGGTGATTCTTCAATGAATTTTTTGACATTCGAAATAACAAATGGTTCTTTTTTGTCTAAAAGATTTTCAAAAGAGCAACCAAAAAAGGCATTTTTGCAATCGACTTCTTGCGTACTATGAAGTAAAAAACTAGCTATTTGTTCGTCAAATTTTATTGGACGAATAAACTTTTCTTCTTCGGGATTGTAAATAATAAATCCAACTTTTAAATTTGGCAGATTAAAAATAGATTTAAAAATGTTTACAAGTATATCATTTGAATCTAATTTTGAAGAACTTGGTTTTAAGAGATTGCTTTTCAAGGTAGAAATAGCGCTTTCTGTTGTTGCGTCAAATAAAGAAACGATTCCGAAACCTCTTAAAATCCAGCTTCCTTTCGGAAATTTAGATTTCCATAAATCAATATCATTGTAGTTGTCAAGTAATTGATCAATATCTTCTTGAGTAAGGGAAACTGCATTTTCTGTTGGAATAATTTCCATGAAATCTGCGTTGTATAAAATACGATAATGTTTTTCGACCCCGTTTTCATCTGGAATATCGTAGAAAAAAGGCTGATTAAAATCGACATGCTGCTTGTAATAATAACTTAAAATCAAGCAACAGTTATTGATATAGAATTGATGGTCGCTAAAATCACGAATTTCCATATAAAATTCGTCTCCTGCGTTTCTTAAGATTTTTTTGAAACGCTCGGTATAATTGAATGAAATATTTTGAAACGGAATAGTGATCGCTTTTATTTCGTTATGCGTAAGCGCCGTGGGAAACAAATCGGCTACAATGTTTTTGATTAATGCTTCGTTTTCTTTAATAACCGAATAATCGTAAATTCCGGTCCTCAATTCTGGAATTAGATCGATTTGGTTTAAAATCGCTTTGGCATAATTGGATCGGTAATCAATATCCGACAAGGCAATTTCCTCAAAAGATTCGATTAGTTTATGGAATGAGATTATCGTGGTAAAAGGACTTTCTTTAAAAAACTGAATATCCATCTTAGTTTATTTTTAATGCAAAATTAATGATTAATTAATCATCTTTCACATTTTGCTATCTCTTTCGTTTATAATCTGATAGTAGAAAATAGATATGGCAAAATAATCTTTGACGTATGTTATCCTACTGGGGCAATTTGATTGGGGAATGGTGTTGCTAAATAATTGATGGTTAAAATTAATGGAGCGACTATATGAAAAACGAAATGTTTGCTACACATCTCATAATATAAAAAAACGGCAGTTACCTAATGTAAATGCCGTTTTCTTTTTGAGTAAGTAAGTAATGGAAAATGAATGACTCTTAGCTTTTTTCTTCTTTATTGAAATACACTAAGTAGTAATACATTTGTTTTTCTTCATCCCAGCCTTTTTCAACAAATTTTTCTGCGCTTTCAGGATTAATGAAATCCATTTTAATCTGAATATGAGTATCCAGATTGATGACGTTTTTAATCGATTTTCTGGCGTCAGAAACTGCTGCGTTGGCAATAGGGAATGAGGTCACATCTTCGATGCTGTATTTTTCTCCTTTATCAACTTTATAATTTTTAAATTCAGGAATCAAATCAGGATTGTCTAATACTTCATTCAAGAAATTCTGCTCTTCAAACTGATCATTTTTAGCGAAATAATTCACAGATCGGTTCATAAACATTACTTCCTCTTTCTTGTCTTCTGCTGGCAAAACAACGTCTTTTGCAAAGTTCTGGCAGAATTTTAAATATTTTTTAGTGATGAAATTTTCGTCTTCAAAAGCATCAACAGACAAGAAGTGCTCTAGCCAGTAGCGAGCGTCATAACGGTTGCTGTCTACCGTCAGGATTTTATATCCTTCTTCTTTTTTGTAGTTAAAAATCAGACAGCCTTTGTCTAATTTACTCAAGTTGATCCCTTGCTGCAGAATCATTTCAAGATTGCTTCCGTTTTCTTCAAACTGCAGAAAGTCGGCTTGCAATTCGCTTTTAAAAATTCCGATAGCATCAACGACATTGTTATCGATACTTAGATTTGTCAGATAGGTTACATAAACCTCTCCGTTTTTAATGTGCGGGTGATTTGACTGCTCGTATAAATGTTTTGTAATCTTTTTAGAAACCTCATGAACATTGGCTGGATTGGCAAAAATCTCAGTGGCATACTTAAACATGTCATTGTAGTCTAAATCTACTTCATGCGCAAACTGGTAATAGTTTTCTTCTTTTTCTCTAAAAGGCTTAAAAAAGAATTCTTTTATCAAAGGAACGATTTCATCATTTAGATTAAATGGCTGCTCTGATAAAAAAATAGCCTCATTACGGCTTTTATTTCCTACGCGGTGTATTGCCAGCGTGTCGATGTGAGTGTTGAATAGGTTTATCATTTTTAAGGTGCTGAGGTTCTAAGTTGCTAAGTTGCTAAGGCTTTAGGTTCTGTCTTTTATTTTTTTTATTAACGAAACCAACATTCTTTCTACTTCACGACTATCCTCATATAAATTGTTAAAATCTTCTTCTTTTAAATAAGATATATTTTTTGCGATTTCTAATTGCGTTTGCATTTCAAACAAAGAGCCAAGTGAAATACTTAAAAAGCGTAAGAGATCTTTATCACTTTCTCTGCCGTACCCTTCGGCAATATTGCTGGGAATAGAAATCGAACTGCGTCTAATTTGCGAAGTTAATCCGAAGATTTCTTCTTTTGGGAATTTGTTTGTTAAGGAATAAATTTTGGTTGTCAAGGTCATTGATTTCTGCCAAACTAATAAGTTTCTAAAATTGCTCATTTTTTATGTTTTTTAATTTTTAGTAAAATTAAAAAATAAGAAAAAACTCTCAAAATAAAAATCTTAGAAGCTTAGCAGCTCAGAAGCTAAGCACCTTAATCTAATTCCAATTCTCCTCAAATCCGTAATCTTCGAAGCTGTCGTCGCCTTCAAACATATCAAGGTCATCTTCGTCTAAATCGTCTTCAAATTCTCCGTAGATATCGTCGTGCATGTCTGCTTCGAAACTTTTTTCGGTAGCTTCGTCTGGCATTTCTCCGTGCGAAAACAATGTTTCAGGATAGGTTGCGCCAACGGTTTCTTCTTCGATAGCTGCCAATTCGACTAAAAAAGTCCACATGCTGATGAAATCGTAGACATAAATAATTTTAGTGTTTTCTTTATCCAGAATGCTCGACAAAGGGTAATCGTTCATGGTTCTTTGCTCGCCTGGAACATCGCCGGTATCAAAAAGCGGAATTTCATCTTCCTGATTCCACGTATCATCACAAGTATAAAATGACGCTACTTCAGATCCGTCAAAACCAAAAGCGTTGAATATAGCATTGTGTAGGTCTTCAAGCGTATCATCTTCAAGAATCGCAATGTCTCTGAAAATATCTTCTTCGGCGTCTAGAATTACTCTAAATTTATAAACCATAATCTTTGTTTTTATTGAGAGGTCAAAGGTAAAATATAAAAAACGAAATACGAATTGTGAATTACGATTTGTTGAAAAGATTTTAATCTTCTGATTTACTGTAGTTTTCGGTTGACGCTTCTGCAAGGTTTTCAAAACCTTGTAGGTATAACTTTAAGTAGAATTACAAACCTACAAGGTTTCGAAAACCTTGCAGGAATTAGGAACCTTTTACTTTCCAGTCAATCTTTTTCTAATTTTATGATAATGTTTGTGATAAGTACTATGACTAGGATAACTTCTGCTCGATGTCATGTTATTAAAAATCAAAGCAGTCAAAAGCAGAATCAAAACCCCCGTCAATACTGGCGAAAGCACATACATATAGCCTAAAGCTTTTACTTTTTCGGTTCCAATAACAGCAATCAAAGCTGTTGCGCCTCCAGGCGGATGAAGCGTTTTAGTGATCTGCATTAGAATGATAGCAATAGAAACAGCCAATGGCGCCGCAATGTACATAATATCTGGAACCAGTTTATGAACTGTTACGCCTACAATAGCCGAAATAACATGTCCACCAACCAAATTTCTAGGCTGCGAAAACGGACTCTGAATAATTCCGTAAACCAAAACGCTCGAAGCTCCAAAAGAACCAATTAAGTAAACAGCATCACTTCCTGAAAACTGCAGAGATTGGATGTAAGCTAAAACCCCAATCCCGACAAAAGACCCTACAAACGACCAAAAATGTTCTTTATAATCAATTAAAGTTTCCTTGTATAGAATGTAACGGGTTTTGCGGTAGCTTCTTTTTAATTTTTGAGTGGGCATAAATTTAATATTCGTTGTAGCATTTTATTTTAGCCACAGATTAAAAGATTAACACATATTTTAATTCCTTCTAATCCTATTCATCTGTGGCTAAAAAATATTATTTAGTCAAGCTTGGAGCGTAACTGTACACTGTATAAGGATAAATGGTCTTTGCGGTATATTTTGAAATTAGACAGACTGCAAGAATGGGCAAAAACAAAGTGTAGTCGTTTGTTAAACCACAGACCAAAAATATTGCGGTAAAAGGAGCGTGGATGCTGGCGCTTAAAACAGCAGCCATTCCGATAATCATAAAGTTAATCGGAATTACATTTACATGAAAAAAGCTGTTCAAGATTGTAGCCAAAAGTAATCCTAAAAAAGCACCGATAAAAAGACTCGGAGCAAAAACACCGCCGTCACCTCCTGAAGCCAGCGTTATCGAAGTCACAATTGGTTTTAGAATCAGAATTCCTATAAATGTCAAAGCCAAAGTCATCGTCATGATTTGGTTAGGCGCTATAAAACTTGTTTTAATGGCATGATATCCTTCTCCGTAAAGTTGTGGAAAAAGGAAAAGCGAAACGCTTAAAACTGCAGAACCAATAATAATTTTATAATAATGGGTATTGATTTTTCCGAATTGTGATTTAAAAAACAAAACGCAGCGTGTAAGGTAAACAGAATTCATTCCCGCCAAAATTCCTAAAAGAATAAAATACGGAATTGCTTTTAGATGCCAGGTTGTAATAGATACGGCAAATAATGGTTGTTCTTTTAAAATGGTCAATAAGCCAAAAGCAATTGCCACGGCAATCAAGTTTGAAATGACAAATGCACGGGTTACTTTTCTGGAAATCACTTCAAAAGCAAATAAAATTCCCGCAATCGGACTGCTGAAGAGCGCTGTAACTCCAGCCGCAACTCCTGCACAAATTAACTCGGTTTTGTATTGTCGAAATACGTTTTCTTTTTCGTGAGCCACAGAACCTATGGTAGCGGTTGCGACTACAGTCGAAACTTCGATTCCGGTTGAACCGCCAAAAATCACTGTAATCAAGCCGTTTATAAAGTGCGACGGAATTTTATAAGAAGGAAGATTTTTAGATTTTGAAGCGGTACTTTCAAAAACTTCTTTAATTCCCTTGTTCTCTTTTTTCTTAAATAAATATTGTCTGAGAAAATAAATTACGGATAATCCAAAAACCGGAAAAACAATATAGAATATCGGATGAACCGTAACTTCGTGAAAGAAAATTTCTTCGTAATATTCTGTGATTTTTTTGAGTGAAATTCCGAGAAAGGCTGAAAGAAAGCCGATTAAGATAGAAACAATAACTAATTTTCGGAATTTGATAAATTGATGATTTTTTTTGATTTGCGCCGTTTTGTTCATCATTATAAGTTTGAAAATTCGCATTTATTTTATGCGGGTTGCAAAATTAAGGATGAATTTCGGTTTTTAATAGTAAATCTTGATTTTAATGTGTTAAAATGCATAAAAACAGGAAAAATCTTTCGTTTTGGGTTTTGCCGCAAAGACGCTAAGGCGCAAGGATATTTCGTATTTTTTGTCATTTCGACGAAGGAGAAATCTCCGCGAGAAGCTCTACAAAGATTGGCGATTTTGATTGCGGAGTTACTAGTGAAGATTTCTCCTTCGTCGAAATGACAAACTACCGGTTTAGTCGTTGCCTTAAATAAAAAACCTTAGTGTCTTCGCGGCAAAAAAAGCCTAACGCTCATAAAACTCTATCGGCAACAAATCAGGATCTGCAATAAAAGTGAAACGCTTTTCGGTCGTTTCATCAATTCTAATTGGTTCTGATTCGATATTTTTGGAAGTTAAAAAGGCAATAGTTTCTTCGAGATTGATAACTTCAAAAGCCAGATGACGCAAACCGACAGCTTCTGGTCTCGAAGGTCTTTTTGGCGGATTAGGAAATGAAAATAATTCGACAACATAAGCACCATTTAATGCCAGATCTAACTTATAAGATTGACGTTCTTCACGGTAAATTTCGCGAATAATCGTCAGGCCTAAAATCTGAGTGTAGAAATGTTTCGATTTTTCGTAATCAGAGCATAAAATAGCGATGTGATGAATTTTGTTTAGCGTAAGCATTATTTTTGAGTTTCAGGTTCCTGATTTAATTTTCGAATGACTTTCGCCGGATTTCCAACTGCCAAAGAGTTGTCAGGGATATCTTTTGTAACGACAGAACCTGCACCAATAACGCAACCTTTTCCGATGGTAACCCCTGGGCAGATAACAGAATTGCCACCAATCCAGCAATCGTCTCCTATTGTAACAGGATAAGCATTTTCCAATGTTTTTCTTAACTCAGCGTCAAGCGGATGCGAAGCGGTATAAATCTGTACGTTTGGCGCAATAAAAACATTGGATCCGATAGTTACAGGAGCGCAGTCGAGCACCACACAATTTACATTGAAATAAACATTTTCTCCAGCAAAAATATTGTAACCATAATCACAATGAAACGGTGGCTCGATATAAAATCCTGCTCCCGCATTCGGAATAAGTTCTTTTACAATTTCTTTGGCTTTTTTGGTAACTCTGTACTCTTTTACATTTAAGGAATGAAGGAGATTTTTGGCAGCTCTTCGACCTTTTACCAATTCAGGGTCAAAGGCGTTGTAATATTCGCCAGAAATCATTTTTTCTTTTTCTGTTTTCATTATTTTACATTTTCGTCTTGGCAATTTTATCGTGTATTTTTGGAATTTCCGGCAATGCTGCGGTACAGTACCAAGGCGTTAATTCGGCTTCGAGTAATTTTGCTTGTATGGCTGGATCCGTCGCAACGAGCGCCTCGGCTTCGGCTATGGTTTCTACATTAAAAAATATAAATACCGCGATAATTTCGGTCGTTTTTCATAAAAGGTCCAGCAACTACCAGTTTTCCTTCTTTTGCTAGTTTATTGATATTTGCCATATGACCTTCAAACAATTTCTTGCTTTCTTCTTTAGAAACGGTAGTATTGCTTCCTGATTTCAAAAGACAGAAAACGTATTTCTTCATTCCGAACTCATCGGCATGAAGCGATTTTGCTAAGCTTTCGTCGTATTTTGCTTCAGTTGCCTGAGAAAATCCGACTGCATTTAGCATAAAAAAGGCGAAAATTAAAAACGGCTTTTTCATAATGATTTTTTAAAGCATTTTCTTCAAAATTACAATCTGTCCCAAATGATAAACGTCGTGCTGAATAATTCCATGAATATGTTCGTAAAAGGTATGGCCGTTATTTACGTATATTTTAGCTAAATCTTCATCATTAAAATCCTCAAAAAAAGTATTCCAAGCTTCTTGCGATTTTGCCAGTGTCTGCAAAGACTGCTCCCAAGCCGCTTCAGACGGATCTAGAACTGGTACAAAATAATTATGATCTGGAGTTATAATGGTTTCACCCTGCATGCGTTGCAAAATGTTTCTTCTCCATTGGATCAGATGATTGACAATTTCCCAAATGGTATTTAGATTCGGATTTATTTTTCTGTAGGCTTGTTCGGCTGTTACATTGTTTAATGTGCCTGCCAGAGTAACCTCTAGCCAAGGATTTCCATTATAAATGGACTGGTATAAATTTGAGATTCTTTTGTTTTCTGACATAATAATTCTGTTTTTTGAATTCCTAGCTAAGATACAAATTAGAAATTTACAACTCATCCTCGAAATTCTACAATTGAGTTATTATATATTTTTTAACAAGTAATGTTGAGATACATTTGCTTCATCAAAAACAAAATAATACAAGACCCAATAACAAATAAAATCAACAGGTATGAAAACCAGAATTACGTTTATTTTCTTATTAATGAGTGTGTTTACTTTCGCTCAAAACATCATTTCAGGAAAAGTTCTTGACCAGAAAGGAAAACCAGTAGCAGGAGCAAACATTTATCTGGACGGAACTTACGATGGTGCTTCAAGTTCTGAAACGGGAGATTTTTCTTTTGAGACTACAACTGCAGGAAACCAGACAATAGTAATTAGTTTTTTATTGTTTGAAACTTTTACCAAAGAAATAGATGTAACCAATTTTAAAGATCAGACGATAAAACTGAAAGAAAATGTAAATGCTCTGGATGCTGTTGTAATTACTGCCGGAACCATGGAATCTGGTGAAAAGGCTAGGGTTTCGGTTTTAAAACCGCTCGATATTGTAACTACTGCGGGTTCTGCCGGAAATATTATTGCCGCACTGCAAACCTTGCCAGGAACACAATCTGTAGGCGAAGACGGTCGTTTGTTTGTACGTGGAGGTGAAGCCAGCGAAACCCAGACTTTTGTTGACGGAATTCGTGTAGCGCAACCCTATGGCGCGACTACGAACAATTTGCCAACAAGAAGCCGTTTTTCTCCTTTTTTATTCAGCGGAATTGCGTTTTCAACTGGAGGATATTCAGCTGAATACGGAGAAGCATTGTCGAGTGTCTTGCTTCTGAATACTCAGGACGAACCTGATCACAACAAAACAGATATTGGTTTAATGACTGTTGGCCTAAGCTTAGGAAATACTCAAAAATGGAAAAAAAGTTCGTTGAGCGTAAATATGGCTTATATTAATCTGGCTCCTTATCAGGCGGTGATTCCTCAAAATGTCGATTGGAACAGTCCTTATCAGTCGCTTGGCGGAGAGTTGGTTTACCGCTACAATTTCACAAACGGAATTTTTAAAATGTATGCCGCTTTTGATTCAGAAAGATTCGATTTGAACCAAAAAAACATCAATTTTGAGAATCCAGTTAGAACAGATTTGAATAATAACAATTTTTATCTGAATTCTTCTTATAAAGGTAATTTTGGAGACGGCTGGCAATTGACAACTGGTCTAAGCTACGGATACAGCAAAAACAAAGTAAAATACGACATCAACAATCTTGATAATAATGAAAATGCTGCGCAGCTTAAACTTAAATTAAGAAAAAGCTTTTCTAATCGTTTCAAATTATCTTTTGGTACCGATTATTTCATCACTAAATTCAATGAAAATTTTGATGATAATATTTCCATTCAGGCTTCAAACGGTTACAATTCCAATATTGCGGCTTTCTACACCGAAGGAGATATTCAGTTTTCTAAAAAGTTGGCGGCAAAAGTAGGTTTCAGATTGTCTTACAACAGTCTTTTAGATGAAACTGCAATTGCGCCGAGAGCTTCACTAGCATACAAAGTTTCTAAGAGCAGCCAGTTTTCATTTGCTTACGGAGACTTTACGCAAGCTCCTGTAGTAGATTACATTAAATATTCAAAATACCATCAGTTTGAAAGCGAAAAAGCTAGACATTATATATTAAATTATCAGTTTACCCAACCGGGACAAACTTTCAGGGCAGAGGCATATTACAAGGATTACAGCAATTTGGTTCAGTACGATACAAGAGATATTCAGTACAATTCGGTTTTCAATAATAACGGTTCGGGTTATGCAAAAGGATTGGATTTGTTTTGGAGAGACAGCAATTTGTATAAAAACCTCGAATATTGGGTTTCGTATTCTTACATAGATTCTGAAAGACAATACAAAAACTTTCCAACTATGGCAACACCAAGTTTTGTAGCCAATCATAACTTATCGGTTGTAACCAAATATTTCATTACAGACTGGAAATCTCAGATTGGTTTTACAAACAGTTTCAGTACAGGTCGTCCGTACAACGATCCAAATCAGACACAATTTATGAACGGCAAAACAAAGGCATACAACAGTTTAAGTTTTAACTGGGCGTACTTGCTGACAACACAAAAGATTATTTATTTTTCTGTATCGAATATTTTAGGAACTCAGAACATTTTCGGATACGATTATGCTAAAACACCAGACGCAGCCGGAGTCTACAACAGACAAGCCATTGTGCCAACTGCAGACCGTTTTTTCTTTGTAGGTTTCTTCTGGACTATAAGCCAGAATAAAAATGAGAATCAGTTGAGAAATCTTTAGAAAGAGGTTCTAAGGTGCTTATGTTCTAAGCTACTAAGCTTTCCTGAATCTTTAAAAAGAGGTTCTAAACTGCTTAGGTTCTAAGCTACTAAGTTTTACTGAATCTTTAAGAAGAGGTTCTAAGCTGCTAAGCTTTCTTGAATCTTTAATAAGAGCTTCTAAGGTGCTTAGGTTCTAAGCTGCTAAGCTTTCTTGAATCTTTAATAAGAGTTTCTAAGGTGCTTAGGTTCTAAGCTACTAAGCTTTCCTGAATCTTTTAAAAGAGGTTCTAAGGTGCTAAGGTTCTAAGCTTCTAAGCTTTCCTGAATCTTTAAGAAGAGCTTCTAAGGTTCTAAGCTGCTAAGCTTTCCTGAATCTTTAAGAAGAGGTTCTAAGGTGCTTAGGTTCTAAGCTTCTAAGCTTTCCTGAATCTTTAAAAAACTTAGAAACTTAGCCACTTAGAACCTTAGCACCTTAAAAAAACAATTCATCATCAAAAATCGACAACTCGGTAGTATTTAATTTTAAAAGAGTAAAAACCAGCATACTTTTGAAGTATAAATTAAAAGAAACAGAGTGACAAAGTAACAAAGTGACAAAGTATCCGAGTTGGAATTAACAGTTTGAAAATAAAACCTTTGCCACTTTGCCACTCTGAACCTTTAAACCTAAAAAACCTTAGAACCTCAGACCCTTAGTAACTTAGAACCTTTAAAAAAAAAGAAATCATGAGCAAAATTATTACACTTACCATGTTATTCATCTGCAGCTTAATGTCTGCTCAAAATGCTAATCTTACCGTTTCTATTTCGGGATTGAAAAACAGTAACGGAATTGTAAAAGTTGGTTTATACAATTCGGAAGGAACTTTTCTTAAAACAACTTTCAAAAGCCAGACTTCAGAAATTAAAAATAATGAAGCGACGGTAACTTTTGTGGGGATTCCTGCTGGAGAATATGCAATTTCAACTTTTCACGATGAAAACAACAACGGAATCTTAGACAAAAACATGATGGGAATTCCGTCTGAGGATTATGCCGCTTCAAACAATGCGAAAGGATTTATGGGGCCGCCTTCTTATAAAGATGCTAAATTTTCCGTCAACGGTAATTCGAAAATTACAATTACTTTTAAATAAAAATACAATCAATTAACAACCATAAAAAATAAGAAAATGAGAAATTTTATTACCGCAATCGCTTTATTTATTGTAGCAGTAAGTACTGCACAGACAAAATTTGAACAAGGAATGGGGAAAGCTTTTGCTCTTTGGAAAGAAGGAAAAAACACAGAAGCTTCGCAATTATTCGAAAGAATTGCTTCTGCTGAAAAATCGAGCTGGCTGCCAAATTACTATGTGGCTTTGGTAAACACGACCGCATCTTTTGCAGAAAAAGACAAAACAAAAGTAAATCTGATGCTTACCAAAGCGCAAGAAGCACTTGATGTCGAAATGATTAAAGATCAATCAAATTCAGAACTTTACGTATTGCAGGCTTTGATTTATACAGCTTATGTCGTTGCAGATCCAATGACAAACGGAATGAAATATTCTGCTAAAGTGATGGAAGCTTATGCTAAAGCAAAAGCCCTTGATCCAAAAAATCCGAGAGCAGTTTTTGGCGAAGCAGAATACCAATTAGGAGGAGCAAAATGGACAGGAGTAGACACAAAACCATTGTGTGTAGAGGTGAATAAAGCTATCGAACTTTTTGCTACTTTTAAACCAGAAACCGAATTTTCGCCAAAATGGGGATTAGAAAGAGCCTTGGAAGTGCAGAAAACATGCAAATAATCTAAAATTTAAATCACAGTAATGACACTAAAACCAAATTTGTTTAAAGCATTTATAGTAGGAGGAATTGTTTTTCTTTTTACATTCCTGATTCGCTTTGCGACTTACGGTTTCGAAGTTTTTCAGAAGAATCTCTTCATCTACTTTTTTTACTGTATGCTTTACAGTGTGGTTTTATATATTGTCAATGCTGCATTGTTTGAATTGCTAGATCGGGTTTTTAAAGAAGACCGTTTTTCGCCAAGACGCATCAGCGTTGGTTTTGTAAGTTCATTTTTTATTTCGCTTTTCGTTATTTTCATCCTTCGCATGTTTACGCAGGTTGTAATCGAACAGAAAACCATAATCAGTTTTCTGGCCAACGAAAGCGCAGCCGACTATGTATCATCATCTGTACTTACTTTTATTGTGTTGCTGGTTTTCCATTCGCTTCATTTTTACAAACTGTATCAGGAAAATAAGGTAACACAACAAAAAATCATTGCCGGAACAGCCAACGCAAAATTCGAAAGCTTAAAAAACCAGATTGATCCGCATTTTTTATTCAACAGCCTGAATGTTTTAAGTTCTTTAATTGAAGAAAATCCGGATAATGCACAACGATTCACCACTTCTTTATCAAAAATTTACCGCTATGTTCTGGAACAGCGTGATAAAGAATTGGTCTCTGTAGAAGATGAGCTTTCTTTTGCAAAAACTTATATGAACCTGCTGAAGATGCGTTTTGAAAACAGTTTGTTTTACGAAATTCCAACCGCAGGAATAAATCCAGATGCAAAGGTAGTACCGCTTTCCCTGCAGCTGCTGCTTGAAAATACAGTAAAACACAATGTAGTAAGCGAACAGAAACCGTTGCATATCAGAATTTTTATTGAAAAGGATTATCTGGTTATTCAGAACGATTTTCAAAAAAAAGAAGTGCTTCGGGACAGAAAAGGAGTTGGATTACAAAATATCGTTGACCGATACGGAATTGTAACCAAACGAAGAGTAATTGTTGAACAAGATGAGAAAAATTTCACCGTTAAAATTCCGATTTTAACCAAACAAATTACAGTTATGGAAACGAGTTTAGATTATAATAATGCCGAAAATAGAGCTTATTTCAGAGCTAAAAAAAGAGTCGAAGAATTAAAAGGTTTTTATGGAAATATTATTTCATACTGCTGTGTAATTCCGTTTTTAATTTTTATAAATTTGACCTATTCTCCTAAATTTCAGTGGTTTTGGTTTTCTGCAATAGGCTGGGGATTTGGAGTCGTAATGCACGCTTTTAAGGTTTTTGGCTACAGTTCGAATTGGGAAGAACGAAAAATCAGGGAGATTCTGGAAAAAGAGAACAACCAAAAAAACTGGAAATAATGAAAACTGATTTTACAGATGCAGAACGTTATTACAGGGCCCAAAAAAAAGTAAAAGAGATTAGAGGTTTTTACGAACACTTAACATTGTATCTCATTTCTAATCCGATTGTAATAGTGGTAAATCTTACAACGTCTCCAGGTTATTTTTGGTTTCTATGGTGTCTTATGGGCTGGGGACTGGCAATTGTAATACATGGTTTAAAGGTTTTCAATCTGCCTCCGTTTTTTGATTAAAAATGGGAGGAAAGAAAAATCGGTGAGATTATGGAGAAAGAGAAAAATAACACACAAAATTGGGAATAGAAATGGAAACAAATTACAACGGAAGTTACGAGTCTGAACTTCAAAAGATAGCAGCCAAAAAAGTAGCCAAACTTAAATCGTTCTATTCGCATGCACTTATTTACGCCGCAGGATTAATTCTTTATGTTTTAAACGTTTATTTTGAAGTGAAATTTAATTTCTTCCCTATTAAATATATAAACGGATTTGTAATGTGTATTTGGACAACAGCATTTTTAATTCAGGCCGTTGAGCAATTTGCCTCCTGCACGTTTTTTGGCGAGGAATGGGAACAGCGAAAAGTGAAAAGTATTTTAGAAAAAGAAAGAAAAAATCAAAAATGGGAGTAATTATGGAAAGAGATTATGTAGAAGAAGACAAATATCTTCAAGCAAAAAAGAAAGTTGAAAACATTAAAGGGTTTTATGGAAACCTGACAGCTTATATATTAGTAAATATAGTGCTGGTTTTCATTAATTTGTACACTTCTCCACAGCACTTATGGTTTTACTGGCCTTTATTATGGTGGGGAATAGGAGTAGTGATTCACGGAATGAAAGTTTTTAGTATCCTGCCTGGTTTTGGAAAAGAGTGGGAGGAAAGAAAAATCAGGGAACTGATGGAAAAAGAAAGAGATAATAAAGAAAAATGGCAATAATCTAAATTTATAAAGAAATGGGACAGTTTAGAAATCGTATGTATCAGAATTATAGAGAAGAATTTGGTTCTGATGAAAAATTTGATATCGCATACAGAAAGGTAAAGAAGCTTAAAGGTTTTTATTCGCATTTACGAATTTATATCATTATTAATTTTATTATTATTGTAGCAAGTATTAATTCGGACTTCTTTACCAGAAATATCTATGAAACAGGATTGTTTGACTGGAGAACTTATTCGACAGCATTTTATTGGGGAATCGGTTTGCTGTTTCATGCTTTTTCTGTTTTCGGTAGAGATTGGTTCTTCACCCAGGATTGGGAGCAGAAGAAAATTCAAGAATACATGAGTAAAGAACAAGCTAAAGCTGATAAATGGGAATAACTTTAAAATAATTAACCTTTTTGTATTAATACATGACAACCTTAATCATAGAAGACGAAAAACCAGCTGCGAGATTGTTGCAGCGAAAACTCGAAAAACTAGATATAAACGTACAAACTATGCTGCATTCTGTAGAAGAATCGGTAGAATGGTTTGAGAACAACAGTCATCCTGATTTGATATTTTTGGATATCCAGCTTTCAGATGGTTTGTCTTTTGAGATTTTTGAAAAAATTGATATTCAAAGCGCCATTATTTTTACAACAGCTTATGACGAATATGCGTTAAAAGCTTTTAAACTCAACAGCATCGATTACCTGCTAAAACCAATCGATGAAGATGATCTGGAAACGGCAGTCAATAAATTTAAAAGCCGTATCCCAAAAGCAGAAGCCGAAACTCAAAACTTAAAAATGGATTTTGAACAAATCCGACAAATGCTTTCCAATCCGTTTGAGAAAAGCTATAAAAAAAGATTTACCGTAAAAATCGGTCAGCATCTCAAAGTAATAAACACAGAAGAAATTGAGTGTTTTTTTAGCGAAAACAAAGGAACTTACATTCATACCTTCGAAAACCGTGATTATTTAATTGATTCGACTTTAGAAATTCTAGAACAAGAGCTCGATAAAAAGGATTTCTTTCGTGTAAGCAGAAAATTTATTGTTCCCTTAAAAGCAATCAAAGAAATTCAGGTGTACACCAATTCACGTTTAAAAGTGATTTTACCGAGTTACAAAGACGATGAGGTAGTTGTAAGCCGTGAAAAGGTACAGGATTTTAAAGCTTGGCTGGGATAGTTTTTAAAGAATGCAAAATTTTATGATGTATATATAAAATGTTCCGTTACTACGGAACTTTGTGTAGGACGGATTTACTATTCCAACGGATTAAAATCCGTTGCTACAATATATTTTTCATTCCTACGGGATTTTTTATTTTTCTCAATTACATTTTCGTTTTAAGAAGAGCCATCGGCTCGACACATTTTGTAGGGCCGGATTTTAATCCGGTTACAAAGGATGCAATGTAAACGTCATGGCGCAATACCCAAGGCACGCTATACAACAAAGAATGCAAAAAATTATGATGTATATGAAAATGTTCCGTTCCTACGGAACTTTATCTAGGACGGATTTATTATTCCAACGGATTAAAATCCGTTGCTACAATATATTTTTCATTCCTACGGAATTTTTTGTTTTTCTCAATTACATTTTCGTTTTTTAAGAAGAGCCATCGGCTCGATACATTTTGTAGGGCCGGATTTTAATCCGGTTACAAAGGATGCAATGTAAACGTCATGGCGCAATACCCAAGGCACGCTATACAACAAAGAATGCAAAAAATTATGATGTATATGAAAATGTTCCGTTCCTACGGAACTTTATCTAGGACGGATTTATTATTCCAACGGATTAAAATCCGTTGCTACAATATATTTTTCATTCCTACGGAATTTTTTGTTTTTCTCAATTACATTTTCGTTTTTTAAGAAGAGCCATCGGCTCGATACATTTTGTAGGGCCGGATTTTAATCCGGTCACAAATAGACGTCCCGAATTTAGAGAGCCATAGGCTCGGCGGATATTTTCAAGAAAATATTACCTAAAAAAAAGAGCTGAAATTTTTCAGCCCTTTTTTATGATTTAGAAATGTTATTTGCTCAAACGATGCAATGTAAATGTCATCGCGCTCAAAAGGAAAAACGCCATAATCTGGTGAATTAATCCCAATGCCAAAGGCACGCTATACAGCAAAGTAAAAACGCCAAGAAGGAATTGAATAAAAACAAAAACAACTAAAATATTGATTCCGTTAGCCTGCGTTGTCGTGAGCGAATATTTTTTGCTTTTGAAGAAAAGGAAAAGAATAACGGCAACAACCGCATAAGCAAACGTTCTGTGTACAAACTGAACTCCGCTTTTTCCTTCTATTAAATTTTTAATCAAAGAAGATTGTTCAATAAAAACCGATTCGTGAATAAACTCACCATCGCTCATTAAAGGCCAATGATTGTGAATTAATCCTGCGTTTAATCCTGCTACAAATCCACCATAAATAATTTGGATTAATAAAGCAACTAAAGCATAACGCGCAATATTTCTAAGTGGCAAAATCTTGTTGATGTTTCTTTCAGGATAAATCAAATCTAGTGCAACCCAAAGCGTATAGGCAAAAGTGATAAAAGCAAAAGTTAAGTGTAATGAAAGTCTAAAGTGACTCACATCTGGGTTATCGATTAAACCGCTGCGGACCATAAACCATCCCAAAAATCCTTGGAAACCTCCCATTGCCAAAAGCACGATGCATTTTTTGATTGTTGGAGTATCTAATCTCTTTTTGGCTAAGAAGTAAACAAAAGGAACAAAGAAAACCAAACCAATAATACGCCCGATGAAACGGTGAAACCATTCCCAGAAATAAATAAATTTGTAATCTGCTAATTGAAAATCGTTGTGAATATTGATCTTTTGATATTCAGGAAACTTTTTATATTCATCAAAAGCGGCCTGCCATTTGGCTTCTGTCATTGGCGGAAATGTGTCGGTTACCAAATGCCAGTCGGTCATCGATAAACCTGAATTGGTTAGACGTGTGATACCGCCCACAACAACCATTAAAAATAATAAAACACAACCCGATAGTAACCAAATGATTACTGATTTATTCTCTTTTTTCATTCTTTTCCGATTAATTCTATTTCTTTTGTTTTTATGTTTTTTTCTTTTAAATAAATCTTTTTTAAATAAAATTTTAGTATTAAAAAGTTTCCTATAATATTTAAAATGCCAATCGATGAAACTGCAGTAAATCTGGCTTCATAGGTGCTGTCAATCATTTGTATTTTTAGTAAGCCAGATAAAATATATTTATTAAATAAATAATAAATAAGAACAGTTGTGAAGAAAGAAACCAAACACATTATGAAAAATATTAATTTATATTTGAAGTATGTAATTTCGTTTTTCTTTAAACTTTTTATAAAAAGAATATTTGATACTGTAAAAATCAATGCAAAAAGTAATAAGAAAAAAGCTCCTACAATGTCCATTATTTTTTAAGCGTTAGATTCAATTTCTCAGCTCTTTTAATCACAAAATCATAAGCGGCCTGATATTCATTTGGAATAACACCTTCTAAAATGGCTTCTTTAACCGCTTCTTTCAAAACCCCAATTTCTCGTGAAGGTTTCAAATCAAACATTTCCATAATTTCTTCACCAGTAATTGGCGGCTGGAAATTACGGACATGATCGCGTTCTTCTACTTCTACAATTTTCTTACGGACAACTTCAAAATTCTTATGATATTTCTTGAATTTTGACGGGTTTTTGGTTGTGATATCCGCTTCGCACAAAGTCATCAAGTTTTCTACATCTTCGCCAGCATCAAAAACCAAACGGCGAACTGCGCTGTCGGTTACAATATCCTGCGCCAAAACAATCGGACGCGAACTCATGATGACCATTTTCTGAACGAATTTCATTTTATGATTCAACGGCATATGCAGACGCTCGAAGATTTTCTTTGTCATTTTTCCGCCCAAAAATTCATGCCCGTGAAAAGTCCATCCTTGTTTTTTATTGAAACGTTTGGTTGGGGCTTTCCCGATATCGTGCAATAATGCAGACCAACGAAGCCAGACATCGTCTGTATTCGGGCAGATGTTGTCGACAACTTCTAGTGTATGATAAAAGTTGTTTTTATGCGTATGTCCTTCAATTTCTTCTACTTGATTCAGAGCTGTTAACTCAGGTAAAATAATGTCAAGAAGTCCGGTTTTGTATAAAAGTAAAAATCCTGTCGAAGGCTTATCCGTCAGAAGAATTTTATTCAGTTCATCAACGATTCTTTCACCAGAAATAATCTTTATACGTTCTGCGTTTTTTGTGATGGCATTTAATGAATTTTCTTCAATTTCGAAATGCAGCTGTGTAGCAAAACGAATCGCACGTAACATCCGCAAAGGATCATCAGAATAGGTAATATCCGGATCCAATGGCGTTTTGATTGTTTTATTTTCTAAATCGGTTAATCCGTCAAAAGGATCTAAAAGATTTCCGAAATTAGTTGAGTTTAATGATAAAGCTAATGCATTGATTGTAAAATCACGACGATTCTGATCATCCTGAAGGGTTCCGTTTTCAACTATCGGATTTCGGCTGTCACGGTTATAAGATTCTTTTCGAGCACCAACAAATTCGATGTCTGTATCTTCAAAACGCAACATTGCAGTTCCGTAAGTTTTAAAAACCTGAACCTTTGGTTTATTAGGAAGCAGATCTGAAACTTTAAGAGCCAACTCGATGCCGCTCCCGACGGCCACTACATCAATGTCTTTTTTAGAACCTCGGTTTAGAAGCAAATCACGAACAAATCCGCCTATGACATAGGAATCAACTTTTAATTCTTGAGAAGCTTTCGAGATAATATCGAAGATTTTGTTTTGTAAAGCAGTTTTATAGTTTGTTTGTATCGCCACGAATTCACTAATTTTTGAGTAAAATGCATTTAAGATTTTAGTAGAAATTAAATGCATGCAAATTTACAACATAGAAAATGCCTATTATAATCTAGAGCTCACTTTTTTGAACAATTTCACATTTTGTCGTGTAGAATTTTATCAAAATGGGAATGGTTGCCACGAATTGCACGAAGTTCCACGAATTTATTTTTTCTAGCCACAAATGACAGGATTAAAAAAAATTAGTGTAATTCGTGGCAAAAAAACAATACCACAATAAAACAAATCAATAACGATAATCAATTTTTAGAAATGCAATTTGTATTTTTGAAACATAGAAAAAAGCACACATGAAAATTGTTATATCTCCTGCGAAATCACTGAATTTCGAAAAAGAATTACCAACATCTCAATATACCGAACCATCGTTCTTAAAAGAAGCCAGAGTGGTTCATAAAGTAGTCAAAACAAAAAAGCCAGCCGAATTATCAGAGCTAATGTCAATTTCAGACAAGCTAGCCGATTTAAACTGGAAACGCAATCAGGAATGGAAAACACCATTTACCCCAGAAAATGCGCGTCCGGCTGTCTATACTTTTGATGGAGATGTTTATACAGGTTTGGATGCTTATACAATTCCGTTAGAAAAATTGGATGTTCTTCAGGATAAGTTAAGAATTTTATCTGGACTTTACGGACTTCTGAAACCGCTTGATTTAATGCAGGCCTATCGTTTGGAAATGGGAACAAAAATGCCTGTAGGTGAATCTAAAAACCTTCACGAATTCTGGAAACCTGTTGTGACTAAAGCTTTAAATAAAGAATTAAAAAAAGATGAATTATTCGTGAATTTAGCTAGTAATGAATATTTTTCGGCTGTCGATGTAAAAGCTTTGAAAGTGCCTGTAATTACTCCCGATTTTAAAGATTATAAAGACGGAAAGCTAAAGATGATCAGTTTCTTTGCCAAAAAGGCGAGAGGAATGATGGTGCGTTATATTATCGACACCAATGCAGAAACCATTGATGATTTGAAAGGATTTAATTATGAAGGGTATCAGTTTGATGCAAATCTTTCAAAAGGAAATAATTTGGTTTTTACGAGATAGTTTTTTTGAGTTTCTAAGGTGCTGAGCTACTAAGGTTCTAAGGTTTTTAACTTGAAACCTGAAACTTGAAACCTGAAACTTGAAACTTGAAACCTGAAACTTGAAACAAAAAATAAAAACGCCGAGTTCAGGAATAACTCGGCGTTTTTCGTATTATAAATAATTATTAAATATTAATGCATCGCATCTGCGGGATTAACCTTATTCTTTCCTTTTTTGATGAAAAGGATGATTGGAATACAGCATAAAAACATAATTCCTAAATACATGAAAATATCCATGTAAGAGAGAACGGTACTCTGTTTTAAAATTGAATAATCTATTGCTTGATGCGCTTTTTTAAGCGCTACGTCTGCACTGAATCCTTTTGCCATGAAGGCTTGCTGCATGCCAGCAATTTTTTGTTGCACTTCAAATTTTGCAGGATCTAAATATCGTAACAAATTAACTCTATGCTCTTGGCTTAATCTTGTGATATAAGTGGTAATGATTGCGATACCGAATGAACCTCCTAATTGACGCATCATTCCTGTAAAAGCAGCTCCTTCACCAATTTGTTTTCCTTTTAATGTGGAAAGAGAAAGAGTGGTAATCGGAACGAAAAGCAATCCTAAACCAATTCCTCTCAAAATCAACGGCCAGAATAAATGTTCTGCACCTGTATCAGGAGTCATCCTGTTGTGCATGAGCAAGGTGAAGAAAAAGAATATCAAAAATCCCACTCCGACCATATAGCCCTGCGGTACCCCTTTCTGAATCATGCTTCCTACAAACGGCATCATTATGGCAGTGGTAATAGATCCCGGAATTAGCAATAAACCTGCATCCATGGCGGTCCATCCTAAAATGGATTGCGTGTAAATCGGAATGATCAATGTTGATCCGTAGAGGCCAAAACCAAGAATAAAACACATTACCGTTCCGATTCTTAAGTTTCCGTCTTTTAAAACACTTAAATTTACAATCGGATATTTGTAAGTTAGTTCTCGCCAGATAAACAATAATAATCCAAGAACTGAAACAACGCTTAAAACGATGATAGTCGAATCATTAAACCAATCATCCTGCTGTCCGTGTTCTAAAACGAATTGAAGCGATCCAATAAACGCCATCAGTAGAATAATTCCCCACCAGTCTACTTGATTTGCTTTTAGTTTTTCTCCGTATTTCGGACTTCTCACAAAGCTTATTGCCAGAATTGTAGCAATAATACCCAGCGGAATATTAATGTAAAATATATAAGGCCAAGAGTAAGTATCTACTAGATATCCTCCCAAAGGCGGTCCTAAAGTTGGTCCCACGATTACACCCATTCCGTAAATAGCTTGCGCCATACCACGTTTGGCTACAGGATAACTTTCTGTAATAATCGTCTGTGCAGTTACTAAGAGAGCACCGCCGCCCATTCCTTGAACAAACCTAAAAGCTACGAGTTCCCATATATTTGTGGCATTACCGCATAAAAAAGAACAGACCGTAAAAATTATAATAGAAGCTACAAAGTAATTACGTCGTCCAAATTGCTGCGAGAGCCAGCTCGTCATTGGGATTACGATAACATTCGCGATTGCGTATGCCGTAATTACCCACGCCACATCGGTAAGGGTAGCACCAAGGCTCCCTCGCATATGTGTCAGCGCTACGTTTACAATCGTGGTATCTACAATTTCAAGCAGTGCACAAAGCACTGCTGTGATTGTAATGACAACACGTCTGAAGCCGTATTCTACTAAATCATCTTCTGATTGTACTGCTGTTGCCATTTAATCTTATTTCAAGTGTACGTCTACATCAACATTCATCCCTGGTCTTAAAAGTTTTACTTTTTCAGGATCGTTTGTTTCATCTAGACTGATTTTTACTGGTAATCTTTGAATTGTTTTTACGAAGTTTCCTGTTGCATTGTCAGGAGGCAATAAAGAAAAACGTGATCCGGTTGCAGGCGAAAAAGAAGTCAGCGTTCCTTTAAATTCGTAGTTTGGATACGCATCTACCTTTAAGCTCACTTTTTGGCCGATTACCATTTTGTTTAATTGTGTTTCTTTAAAGTTGGCCACAACCCAAGCTTCATTATTGTTGATGATATAAAACAAAGACTGTCCTGGCTGTACCAATTGTCCTGGCTGTATATCAACTTTAGAGACCTGACCATCAATTGCGGCAGTTACAACTGTATACGAAAGATTTAATTTGGCAACATCAAGCATTGTTTGTGCTTTTTTGATGTTTGCAGCAGCCACTTCTGTCTGTTTGTCAGATACTTTTGATTTTGACTGAATAACCGATTTTTGGTAAGAACTTGCTCTTTGCTGTTGTTCTAATACACGAACTTGGTTTTCGGCTTCGTCTTTTGCAGCTTGAGCCTGCTCAAATTGCTGTTTGGTAATAGTATGCGTTTTATATAAGTTATTGTAACGGTTGAAATCGTTGGTAAGCTGTCTCAATCTAATTTTTGCGCTTTCGATAGAACCTGTAGCAGATCTCATTTGAGCGTCTGAAACCGAAATACTTGCGTTCGCACTTCCAATGTCTGCTTTTGCAGCTTCATATTGTCCTTCAGCTCCCAAAAGTGCGGCATTTGCCTCATCAATCTTCAACTGATAATCTCTTTTATCAATTGTAAAGAGTGTATCACCTTTCTTTACATAATCATTATCTTTCACATAAACTTTGCTGATGTATCCTGAAACTCTTGGTATAATCGGATTCATTTTTTTCTCAATCTGCGCGTCATCTGTTTCTTCATGAGCCAATGAGTGCATGTATTTTGAGATTCCGTAAGTTCCGCCCACTAAAACCATAACGGTTAGTATGATAATGAATTTTTTATTTGTTTTTTTCTTTTCCATGAGAGCTATAGATTATATTTTTGAAAGATTGAATGATTGTGATAATTGTCCTGATACTGAAAGTAATTCGTAATATTTTTGAATGATGGTTGCTTTTGATAATGCCGTGTTGATTTTTGCACTCAAATGCTCAACATCTGCTTCAACCAAATCATTGGTGTCAGATAAACCGTTGTCGAATTTGTCTTTTACCAATCTGTAATTTTCTGCTGCCTGCTGAAGTGCTTCATCGTAAACGACACTTTGATTGATTGCTAAGTCATAGTCTTCGATAGATTTTTGAACTTCAACTTTAATACGGTCTGTCAAAATAGCTTCTGAATTTTTTACTTCAAGAGCTTTGCTTTCAGCTTCTTTTACATGTGCATTGTTTTTTAAGATTCCAGATAAATCATAAGATAAACCAACTCCAAAATTCATTGCATATTTAACTGTAATAAAATCTTTCAAATCCAAAGCGGTGTAGCCTCCCAATAAAGCAAGCGACGGATAATATCCTGCTCTCGCAATTTTGATATTTGCTTCGCTGGCTTTTGACTGAAAACGAAGCGCTTCTAAATCTTTTCTGTTTTCAAGTGCCAAAGCATCAGATGTAGGGGCATTGCTTGTTTTCAAATTAAAGAAATCTGCTTCATTAACTTCTAGTTTAACAGACGGCTCTAATTTAAGCAATGTTGTCAGATAAAAATTGATGTTATTGATATTATTATTAGCTTCATCGATAGATAATTGCGTTTTCGAAACCAGTAACTGTGCTTTCAATAAATCATTTCTCGGAATAATTCCGTTTTTCTCTAATTCCGTAAAATCGGTAACACGTTGTTTAGCTTGCTTCTGGTTTTCGTTTAAAAGATCTAATGTCTTTTGAGCCTTGTACAATGCAGTATAATACGTGATTACTCTAAGAGCAACATCTTCTTTTGTTTTGGCTGCATTTGCCGTTTCTGCTTCGTACAAATTATCATAGGCATTGATGCTGTTTTGGATTTTAAATCCGGAGAAGATTGGCAGACTAAGATTTGCCATTCCCAGCATCGCTTGATCCGGAGAAGGCATCGGTTCGGAAGAACTCGCCTGATCTCCGTTGTGCAGGTCAATAGAAGCTTTTGTTAATCGCTGGTATTGGCCCGAAATTTTTAAATCAGGATATTGGTTATTTTTAACCGACTGCAGTTCGTATTTTTTTGAGTTTACCTTAGTATTGGCAAGCGCAACTTCATTGCTCTTTTCCCAAGCCATTTTTACGGCTTCATCTAAAGTTAAACTTGTTTTCTCTTGTGCTTCTATTGAAGATATTCCGATAAAGAAAACTCCAAAGAGCATTAATTGACTAATTTTCATAAACAAGTAGCGCTTTTATAGTTTGTTGAATGTGCTTTGTGAGACTGGTTTTGATGTAATTGTTGTACAGTTCTTCTGTATGTAAATTCAGTAATTCGACAAAGAAAGATTTATTCATATGGAAATGAAAAAACGTTCCGATGATAGTGGGAGTAATGAGCGGAATAATGACATCTTTTCTGAAAACGCCTTTAGACTGTCCTTGTGCAATGATGCTTTCTACAGATTTTAAGTTTCCTTTTTTAAGTTCTGTAAAAGCGGCCATGCTTTTCTCTTTCTTTTTGGAGTTGATTTCAAAATGCAAAACCCTGAAAATCCCTTTGTTGCAGCTGATTCTGTTGATGTAGATTTCAATCAGTTTGTTGACTTTTTCAATCGGTTCCAAATCTTCCTGAAGCAGATTTTCAAGTTTTAATCTTAAATCAGAAGTTTTGTAGATGATTAAAGATTCGAGTAGATTATCTTTCGAACCAAAATAATACGAAACCATCGCAATATTTATTTTGGCCTCTTTGGAGATGTCCCGTATAGAAGTTCCCTCAAATCCTTTTTCAGAAAACAGCCGTTCTGCAACTGTAAGAATCTGAATTTTTTTGTCGTTTAATTCGATGTTTGACATGATAGTGTTTCTAATCGAATGCAAAATTAAACACTTGTTTAATTTAAACGCTTGTTTAATTTTGTTTTAACATAATATTAACATAAAACGCTGTAGTTGAAATATGCTAACTTGATATAGAATTTAAGGAAGTGAAATTGAGCTAGATTTATTTCCCAAGCCTAAGTTTTGCAGGGTTTTGTCTGGTATCGAAAATGTTGGCAATAAAGACAATACGCCTGTCTTCATCTATCCAATAGATAATTTTGTAATTTTTAAAAACTAAATATCTAAAATCTTCTTCCCTATTAGATAAAAGATTTTCTTTTTGCCCAGCATAGGTATTAGTTTCTAGAGAAAGGGAAGTATCAATTATTCCATTGACTAATTTTTGAGCAATTCCGATTCCAGCTTAAATTTGTAATATTTAAATATGTCATCGAGTTTATCTTGTGCTAACTGTGTCCAATATACAGTTAATCCCATTTTTGAATTTTTGATTTGAGATCTTTTGCAGAAATTATTCTGCCATTTTTTGCATCATCGAGCGATTGGTCAATCTCTTTATTAAATTGCTCTATACTCATTGATTTCATTTCTCGAGCTAGCAATTCAACTTTTTGTGTATGAAGAAGATTTTCAAGACGGATAACTATTTCCTCACTTTGAAGTCTTAAGAATTCTTGGATAAACGATATTTTGCGAGTTTCTAAATCCATGATGTTTAATTTTTTTAAAGATACAAAATCAGACAAAATGTTTTAGGTCTATATTTCTTCTATTGTTAAAGTTCTTTTGGTAGACTTATAAATTTTAAATATTCAAGCGACATTTTAAATTTAATGCCGCTTGAATATTCGTATAACAATGTCTTATCGAATCCCTCCAACAAACTCTTCAATCTTCCTACTTCCGCTTTCGCTTAAATGTTTAATAAAAGCGCTTCCGATAATCGCTCCTTTCGCATATTTTGTAGCTTGATTAAAGGTCTCTTTGTTCGAAATTCCGAAACCAACGATTTGAGGGTTTTTCAAGTTTAATTTTGCAATTCTTTCAAAGTAATTTTCCTGAACGTCTCCAAAACCACTTTGAGAACCCGTAACGCTTGCAGAACTTACCATATAGATAAATCCGTTCGAAACGCTGTCGATAAAACGAATACGTTCATCAGAGGTCTGTGGCGTAATCAAAAACACGTTTATTAAACCGTATTTTTCGAAAATCGATTTGTATTCGTCTGCGTAAACATCAACAGGAAGATCCGGAATAATTAAACCGTCAATTCCGATTTCGGCGCATTTTTTACAAAAAGCCTCAACACCATATTGTAACATCGGATTAAAATATCCCATGATAATCAACGGAATTTTCACGCTTTCGCGGATGTTCTGCAGCTGATCAAAAAGAATTTGAGTGGTCATTCCGTTATGTAGCGCCTGAGTCGAACTCGCCTGAATTGTAGGTCCGTCTGCCAAAGGATCGCTGAAAGGAAGCCCGATTTCGATTAAGTCGACCCCGTTTTTTTCTAAATCCTGAATAATCTGTACCGTATCATTTAGATTAGGATATCCGGCAGAGAAATAAATCGAAAGTATCTTTTTATCTTCTCCTAATTTTTGAGTTATTCTGTTCATTTTTAGTATATTTTTCCCCTGCAAGGTTTTCAAAACCTTGTAGGTATTTTTATGTTTTTTAAGTGATTTATACCTACAAGGTTTTGTAAAACTTGCAGGATTTATGCTAAGCGATAATAACTTTTGTTGTCCAAGTATCATTTACTTTTTCAACCAATAATAATCCAGAGTCTGAATCATTCATCTGGCCAATTAATTCTCCTTTGTTGTTCCAAAAAGCACTTTGTCCTGCTGATGGCGATCCCCAAGATTCTCCGCTGAAATTCGACATCAAAACATTGATTTTGTGTTTTTCGGCATAATTTTGCAGATTTTTATAAGCGCTCGGAATTCCGTTCGGCGAGAAGAAAATACTGGCTATATAAATATCTGTATCTCTGTTGCTTGCTTTTTCAGGATGTTCAGAATGATAAATATCAGCACAAATAGCAAAAGAGATATTTTGATCTTCTATAGTAATCATCGGGTCATAATCAAAGGAGGATTGAAAGAATTCGTCTTCACCTTCATGTAGAAATTGTTTTGTGTAGATTGATACCGAATCATCCGGAGCAATAATAAATTCGCCAATATACATTTTCGAATCGATAACGACTGGAGCTCCAACAACAATTACGATATTATTTCTAACGGCTAATTCTTTTAAATGATCGATTCTATAATCATCTTCTGTAAAAACTAAAGCTTCTGCATGTTCTCTTTCATAGCCAGTAATCGACAATTCTGGAAAGACAATCAAATTTACGTCGTTTTGAGCCGCCAATTCAATAAGATGATAATGATTCAATAAATTAGCAGATATATCTCCGCGTTTTGGTTTTGTTTGTGCTGCAGCTAAAATCATTTTCTATACATTAATTTTCGATATAAACCCAAGCCGTCGCTCCAGACTGTAAAGTTACCTGGACTCTTCTGTAAGCATTTGATTCAAATAAATCTACTTTAGCAAAATCTGCAGTCGTAATATTGAAAACAACACCATGTATAACATCGGTAGGATTTTCGCTTGCTACTGCAACTACATAATCAGCCATTCCAAATTCTTCCTCTATTTTGAGGCTTTTTAACTTATATCCTAACAGCTGATCTGCAGTGCCAGTTAGTATTTTATTAAAAAGACGCATTTGAATTTCTTTTGATCGTAAAGTTCCGTATGAGAATAACTTTTCCATAATTACTTATTTTTCTCTTTAATTGTTGTGGTTTGATACCTATTTTGAGTGTTATTCAAAAGTATAACTTTTATTACAATTTAAAATATTCTATATAATTATCTAAATCTTTATCTCCACGACCAGAAAGGCTGATTACGACAACGTCGGTTGGTTTGAATTTCTTTTGATCTAAAACAGCAAAGGCATGCGCACTCTCGATAGCCGGAATAATTCCTTCCAATTTGGTCAATTGAAGCCCTGCGTTCATCGCATCATCGTCGGTAACAGAGAAAAATTCTCCTCTTCCTGATTGCGCCAAATGTGCGTGCAAAGGCCCAACTCCAGGATAGTCTAATCCTGCCGAAATAGAATAAGGTTCTGTAATTTGTCCGTCTGTAGTTTGCATTAAAAGCGTTTTGCAACCGTGTATAACACCAACTTTTCCTAATTTGCTGGTGGCAGCGCTATGCCCGCTGTCAACACCTTTCCCAGCAGCCTCAACAGCAATGATGCCAACTTCTGGTTCGTGCAGAAAGTGGTAATACGTTCCTGCGGCGTTACTTCCTCCGCCGATACATGCTACCACATAATCAGGATTTTCACGACCCTCTTTTTCTTTTAACTGCCATTTGATTTCTTCGGAAATAATACTCTGAAAACGGGTTACCATATCCGGATAAGGATGAGGCCCAATTGCCGATCCAATGATATAATGGGTATCAACAGGATTGTTGATCCAATCGCGGATTGCTTCGTTTGTGGCATCTTTTAAAGTTCTTGAACCCGAAAGTGCCGGACGAACTTCTGCACCTAGCATTTTCATACGTGCCACGTTTGGTGCCTGACGCGCAATGTCGATTTCGCCCATGTAGACAATACATTCAATTCCCATAAGCGCACAAACTGTTGCGGTTGCCACGCCATGTTGCCCAGCGCCAGTTTCGGCAATAATTCTTTTTTTGCCTAAACGTTTTGCTAGTAAAATTTGTCCAATAGTATTGTTTACTTTGTGGGCTCCGGTGTGATTTAGATCTTCTCTTTTTAGGTAAACTTTGGTATTGTACTTTTCCGATAAACGTTTTGC
Source organism: Flavobacterium foetidum (assembly GCF_004634245.1). Taxonomy (GTDB): domain Bacteria; phylum Bacteroidota; class Bacteroidia; order Flavobacteriales; family Flavobacteriaceae; genus Flavobacterium; species Flavobacterium foetidum. The sequence goes on along the minus strand of NZ_SJTF01000002.1, from coordinate 342,663 downwards.
AAAATACAGCGGACTCGGGCGTCCTACGTAATCTTTCAGCAATTGGTTAAACTCTGCTTTAAAATCAGGCTCGTCCATTATGCTTAAGTATTTCTGGCGTAATTCTTCTACATTTGGATATAACATTTCAGGAATGTAAGCTCCTCCAAATTCTCCGTAATATCCTTTTTCATTGACGTTAAAACTCATTTTTTTATAAATTTTAAATGTTTACAATTTCAAATTTGCGTTTAAAATTGCTTAATAGATTTTTATTTTTTAGCCCTGGTTCGATTTCAAATTTACTATTTACATCGACCGCATAAATCGGCAGTTTGGTTTTTGAAATCTCTTCAATGGCTCTTAATTCGTTCATCCCGATACCGCCACTTAGAAAAAACGGCTTTTGAGAATTGTATTTTTTTAAGATGCTCCAGTCAAAAGTTGTTCCGTTGCCGCCTGGCAGTTTTCCTTTGGTGTCAAATAGAAAATAATCACAGACATTTTCAAACGGTTTTATTGTTTCGAAATCAAAAGTTTCATCAGCCGAAAATACTTTAATAATCTCGATTTTCTTAGGAAGTTTTGCTTTTAATTCTGAACAAAATTCAACTGATTCTTCTCCATGAAGCTGAACGGCTTGTAAATTGTATTTTTCGACTTTCTCTAGAATTTCTTCCTGACTTTGATTGACAAAAACTCCAGTTTTTTTGATTGTTTTTATCAATTCGGGAACATTCCCGTTGCAATATCTAGCGGACTTTTCCCAGAAAATAAATCCCATATAGTCGGGCAGGAGCGAGCCTACTTCGAGGATGTTTTCTGGATATTTCATACCGCATATTTTAAGTTTCATTTTTTATTTGTTTTTTGCCACGAAGGCGCTAAAGACACTGAGTTTTTTTTCTTTTTGCCGCAAAGACACAAAGGCACAAAGTTTTTTTATTTTTTTGCCACGAATTACACTAATCTCCACGAATTGAATTAGCGTAATTTGTGAAATTCGTGGCAAACTAAATTTAAAGCTGTTTAATAAAATCCGTTGCGGCTTGTCCTGCGTTGTCGGTTTTCATGAAGTTTTCTCCAATTAAAAAACCTTTATAACCATAAGGTTTTAATTCTTGAATGGCTTCGATTGATGAAATACCGCTCTCGGAAACTTTTACAAAATCATTCGGAATCTGCGATGCCAATTCTTTGCTGAAATCTAAGCTTACTTCAAACGTTTTTAGGTTTCTGTTATTCACTCCAATCATGTCTAAAGTCGGCATAATTGACTTTTCAAGTTCTTCTTGATTGTGAACTTCCAGCAAAACTTCTAAACCTAATTTCTTCGCAAATTCTGATAAAGATTTGATTTCATCGCGGGTTAAAACCGCTGCGATTAACAAAATCAAATCAGCTCCGTGTGCTTTTGCTTCTAAAATCTGGTATTCGTCTACAATAAATTCTTTTCGCAAAAGCGGAATATTTACTGAAGCTCTGGTCAAAAGCAAATCGTCTAAAGACCCGCCGAAATATTTTCCATCGGTTAAAACAGAAATGCCACAAGCACCGGCATCTTCATACCCTTTTACCACTTCTTCAACCGTAAAATTATTGTTGATGATTGATTTTGAAGGCGAACGACGTTTGTGTTCTGCAATAATTCCGGAATTGCTTTCTTTTAATTTCTGACTAAGAGAAATGGTTTGTTTTCCAAAAAATACTGAAGCTTCCAATTGAGAAACCGGAATAATTGATTTCTTCAGAACAACTTCTCTTTTTTTATCGATTATTATTTTATCTAAAATGTTCATTGTTGTTGTTTTGCCACGAAGTCACAAAGACGCAAATTAATTTGTGCTAATTCGTGAAATTTGTGTTTGTTTTTTATTTACTTAATTCTTGTAGTTTCTGTAAAGCTTTTAATCCTTTTCCAGAAAATAAACTTTCTTTTGCCAATTCAAATCCTTCTTGCGGAGAACATTTGTTAACCGTTGCAATCGCCATTGCTGCATTGGCACAAACCACATTATTCTGTGCATCGTTTCCTTTTCCTGAAATAATATTCGTAAAAATTTCTGCCGATTCTTCAATTGTTTTTCCGCCTTCAATTTCGGTTTGAGATAAAAGGCGTACGCCAAAATCTTCTGGTTTTATCATGCCTTCCATATTGCTGGTGATGATTTTTGTCGGACCTGTCAACGAAATTTCGTCATATCCGTCAAGCGAATGAAGAATGGTAAAGTTCGTATCTGTATTTTGATACAAGTATGCGTACATTCTAGCCAACTCTAGATTGAAAACTCCAACCAATTGATTTTGTGGAAACGCCGGATTTACCATTGGTCCCAACATATTAAAGAAGGTTTTTACCGCCAATTCTTTTCGGATTGGTCCGACATTTTTCATAGCTGGGTGAAATAGGGGAGCGTGCAAAACGCAGATTCCGGCCTGATCGATACATTTTTCTAAGAAATCGGGATCGTTACTGAATTTTATTCCCATTTTTTCCATTACGTTGCTTGATCCAGAAATCGATGAAACTCCGTAGTTTCCGTGTTTTGCCACTTTTATTCCGGCTCCAGCCGAGACAAAAGAAGCTAAAGTCGAAATATTGAAAGTATCTTTGCCGTCACCGCCCGTTCCGCATAAATCGATTGTGTTGTATGCTGATAAATCAACACGAATGCATAATTCTAATAAAGCTTCACGAAATCCTGAAAGTTCATCGATTGTTATGCTTCGCATCATAAAAACGGTCAAAAATGCCGAGATCTGGCTTGGATTGTATTGACCGCTTGAAATATTAATCAAAACGTTTTTTGCCTCTTCTTTAGAAAGTACTTCGTGATTGATTAATTTGTTTAATATAGTTTTCATTTTTTTTTAAGATTCTAAGTTGCTAAGGTTCTGAGATGCTAAGATTTGTTTCAGGTTTCAAGTTTCAGGTTTCAGGTTTCACGTTCCAAGAACCTGAAACTTGAAACAAAAAAAATTAACTCTTAATCCAATTCTCTAAGATCCTTTTTCCGTTTGGGGTTAAAACGCTTTCTGGGTGAAACTGAACACCTCTTACATCATAATTTTTGTGACGCAAAGACATGATTTGTCCATTTTCGTCAACAGAAGTTGCTTCTAAATCTTGTGGTAAATTGGAATCGACAACCCAAGAGTGGTATCTTCCTACTTCGAATTCGGTTCCTAATCCTTCAAATAAAATTTCGTCTGAAACTACTGTTTTTACATTTGTCGAAACGCCGTGATACACTTTATCAAGGTTCGATAGTGTTCCGCCGAAAACTTCACCAATTGCTTGCTGTCCTAAACAAACGCCCAAAATGCTTTTTGTTGGACTGTATTTTTCGATTACTGCTTTTAATAAACCCGCTTCGTCTGGAATTCCAGGTCCAGGAGAAAGCAATATTTTTTCGAAAGAAGCGATTTCATCAATTTCGAATTCGTCGTTTCTGTAAACGGTTACTTCGCAGTTCAAATCTTCTAGATAGTGCACTAAATTGTAAGTGAAGCTATCGTAATTGTCTATAACTAAAATCTTTTTCATTTTTTTTAAGTTTCTAAGTTGCTAAGGTTCTGAGACACTAAGTTTTTTACTGAAAACTGAGACTGAGACTGGCAACTAAATTTTATTTTTCTCGAACGTATTTCTCAATTATAATATGATCTACGCCTAATTTTTCTACTTTTTCTATTCCTTTTTGAATTAGAGTGTCGTTTTGGACTTTCACTATAAATTCGAATTTGTTGTTTTCCCAGTCGCGGTTGTTGAAATATTCCAGATTTTCGGTGTAAATGCTGTCTTTCAAAGTATATTTTCCGCCTCCTGCGAAGTACAATGCTGTGGTGGAATCTTTTCCGTTTTTTAAATCATGATTCAAAAAAGCAAAATGTGTTTCATTTATAATCTTAATCATTTTGGTGTTTGCATTAAAAGTCGAAAAAGTCGAATCCTTATCTGTCGTTTCAGCTGATACTAGACGCCAAGTCCCGATAATTGGATTTTTCTTCTCAGAATTACAAGCTGAAATTGTACTAATTAAAATTAAAACTGAAATTGCTTTTTTCATGGTTTTTGGTTTGTTTGTTAGTTGTTTCAAGTTTCAGGTTTCAGGTTTTGTCAATCTTTGTCTCCAACGGTTGGAAACCGTTGGCTATATTTCTAAATTATTCCTTATAATCTGCTTTTCAAACATAGCTCGTTTCAACCTCAAGGACATATTGCTTATCATGGAGTGATATAGTAACTGCGACTGATAATTTGACTGAACACTAAAAAAACAGAACACTGATTACTAAATTTTCTCTGCCATCTCCAGCGCTGTATTCAAAGCTCTTAATTTATTGTAGACTTCCTGCATTTCGCTTTCTTCATCAGAACTTGCTACGATTCCGGCGCCAGCCTGACAATGCAATTGGTGGTTTTTAGAAAGGAAAGTTCGGATCATGATTGCGTGGTTAAAATTCCCCTCAAAATCCATAAAGCCAATTGCGCCTCCGTAGAAATTACGATTTGTTTTTTCATAATCTTCAATTAACTGCATCGCTCTGTGTTTAGGCGCACCGCTTAAGGTTCCGGCCGGAAAAGTATCGGCAACGACCTGCATGGTTGTCGCTTTTTCGTGCAAATGGCCTGTAACTTTTGAGACTAGATGAATTACATGAGAGAAAAACTGCACTTCTCTGTATTTTTCCACATTTACATCATGTCCGTTGCGACTTAAATCGTTTCTGGCCAAATCGACCAGCATTACATGTTCGCTGTTTTCTTTTTTGTCTTCAGAAAGCTCTTTGGCCAAAAGCGCATCGCGTTCGTCATTTCCCGTTCTTTTGAAAGTTCCAGCGATTGGATGAATTTCGGCTTTTCTGTTTTTTACAATGATTTGCGCTTCTGGAGAAGAACCGAATATTTTGAAATCTCCATAATCAAAGAAGAATAAATACGGAGATGGATTAATACTTCTTAAAGCTCTATAAACGTTGAATTCGTCTCCTTTGAAACCTTGGGTAAAGCGGCGTGATAAGACCAATTGAAAAACGTCGCCACGGAAACAATGTTTTTTGGCTAAAGCCACATTATGCTTGAATTCTTCGTCGGTTAAATTTGAAAAACCTTCGCCTTCTTTGGTAAATTTATAAGAAGCGATATTTCTGGATTGCAGTAATTGCTCGATTTCGGCAATATTATTTTTTCCGTCTACGCTGTGGCAGAAAATGTACGCTTCATTCTTAAAGTGGTTGATGGCAATGATGTTTTGATACACCGCATAAAACACATCTGGAATTGAAGTCGCATTGTCTTTTTTTGCAATCGAAACTTTTTCAAAATAACGAACGGCATCATAAGAAATGTAGCCAAATAATCCGTTGTTTATGAATTTGAAATCGTTTTTCTCTGATTGAAATTTAGCCGAAAACTGCTGGATTACTTCAGGAATATTTGTGGAAGCATCGATTGAAATAGTTTCTGAACTTCCGTCCGGAAATGTTTTTGAGATTACTTCGTTTTCGATTTTGATAGTAGCAATCGGATTGCAGCAGATATAAGAAAAACTGTTGTCATTTCCGTGATAGTCACTACTTTCCAACAATAAGCTGTTTGGGAATTTATCTCTTATCTTAAAATAAATACTTACTGGCGTAATGGTGTCTGCCAGAATTTGTTTGTAGTGTGTGTTGAGTATAAAAGGTTTCAAAGTATATAGATTTTATTTTTTTTCTACTGTTTAGGTGTTTCAATTTTAATCCAAAAAAAAAGGCTTGTCGTGATGACAAGCCTTTTATATTTATAGTTTTTACAATACCATAGGAAGCTTCGTTCACGACGTCTGACGTAAATTACTCCACCACCAAGTATTGTTTAAAATTGTTCTCATTTTTTTTTTTTTTGTTGAAGCAAAGATATAAATGTAATTTTAAATAGCGTATATAAATTTTGAAAAAAATCTATTCGAATTTTTGAAATTTGTTAAATTTTATAGATTAGTTTAGCTTCAACAGCTTAATTACCAATAGCTATTGTATTGTTTACATTCAATCTAAAATCTGGATTTCCTTTGATATTTGGCAATGCAAAAAGCTCGTTATTTTTCATTTTTGTGAATTGTACTCCAAAATCTGGATTGCTGTAATAGCTTTTTAGTCCTGGATTGTTGCTTGCCGATTCGCTGCTTATTTCGCCTGTGCAATTATTGGCAACTACATTTTTCAAAGCAATCTTAGAAAGATTTGCTTCTCCGTTTCCGATGCTTCCTTCTAGCAGAATGAAAGGAGTAAAACCGGAAACCACACTGTTTGAAAGATTAAAAAGCGTGTTTTCTTTTACATAAACAGACTCTCTTACCAATCCTTGATTATTTTCTTCCAAATTGATCAGCGTAATGTTGGAAGCATTTATTTGGGTCATTGGTTTGGTCATATCGGTATTGGCTACTTTCTCATACGAATCTACCTCGAAACATCTTGAGCCCGAAATATCCGAAGAGAAAGGATGACGAATGGCAATACTATTCGTAATGTTGATTTGCGCACCTTGCGTAAAATCGAAGTCGTCGTCTGTAGTTCTATACGAAATTAAATTATTCATATTTAGATTACCGCCGTAACATTCAAAAGAATCGTCATTCGAAAAACTGATTTGTATGTGGCTTACTAATGTCTTTTTGCCTACACCTGCAAGAGAAAGACCGTTTAACTCTTTTTGTGCGCTCAATTTTCTTCCAGCATATTCAATTCTGATATATTTTAAGATTCCTGAATAATCTTCAGCATCTTGACCTCCGTAATGGTTTAAGGTCGGTTCTAAGTCAAACGGAAGTGTTTGTAAGCCTCCCAAAGTATTGATTGGAGCCTTACCCATAACAATAATGCCGCCCCAGTCGCCTGGTTTTCTTTCTGTTTTTTCTTTGTTGGAGGTAAAAATAATAGGATCTGTTTCCAATCCTTCGGCAATAATTTTAGAACCGTTTGTAATCACAAGTGTGCCGCAAGTTTTGTCGTCTCCGCGAATGACAGTTCCGGGCTCGATAGTTAAAGTGGCATTATTGGTAACATACACTACACCAACCAGCTGGTAAGTATTGCGTTTAACCAGTTTGGTATCTTTCTCAATAGTTCCGGCAATTATGTTGGTGGCTTCGTTATATTCGTTAGCGGCAGGTTTAAAATTGGTCCAATTGTTCAGCCAGTTGCTGGTTCCAATAATTCCTTTTGGCTGTTGTTGGGCGTGTAGAAACAGACTGTTAATTAGGATAATAAGAATAACTTGTACTTTTTTTTTCATAACTATGATTTTTAATTTCTAGTTTTTGATTTTTTAATTGACCCAAAATTAGACCGCTTATGTTAATCAAACTCCTGCTGATTATTACCAATATGTTATGTGAGTATTAAGAATGTTATTATTTTGAAAACTTTGCAAAAAAGAAACCCCAATAGCCAAAACTATTGGGGTTTCTTAAATTTATGAACTAGTAAGCTTCTAATATTAGAATTTTAAAGATACAGCTAATTCGAATTCGTCATTGATAGTTTTGTCTCCTAAACCATCAAAGAAACTTCCTGAACCGTATTTAATGTCGTATTTAGTTCTGTCAACTTTGAAAGCAGTTGTAGCAGTGTTTCCTTTTACTGTGATGTCAAAAGATACCGGTTTAGTGATTCCTTTGATAGTTAAGTCAGCAGTTACACTGTAAACATCAGCAGATTTTGCGCTGATAGTTTTGAAAACTAGTTTTGAAGTTGGGTATTTATCAGTTCCGAAGAAATCGTCAGCTTTTAAGTGCCCGTTCAATTTTCCTTGATATTCTCCAGTTAAATCTGTTGCAGTCAAAGATGTCATGTCTACTGTAAAGCTTCCTCCAGTTAATTTTTTTCCTTTAAAAACTACAGCTCCGTCTTTAAAGTTTACAGTTCCAGAGTGCTCTCCTGTTACTTTTTTACCTACCCATTTGATAGTAGACGCTTTTACGTCGATTTTTTTAGTTTGTGCGTTTACTGAAACGCTAGCCACTGCTACGAATAATGCTATTGCAAATGTTTTAAAATTTTTCATTTTGTTAAAATTGATTTTGGATTAATAATAATTATAGAGTGATAAATAATTCTTCGTTTGATTTTCTAACTTTTTTCAGGTGTTGTGACTTGTCTTCGTCGTGTCTGTAGCCTACTGTTGCAATTACTGAAGCATTTAAGCCTAATTTGTCAAAACCTAAAATTTCGTTGAAAGATGCTGCATTATAACCTTCCATTGGAGTAGCGTCAATTTTTAACTCTGCCGCTGCATTCAATAAGTTTCCTAATGCTAGATAAGTTTGTTTGGCTGTCCAGATGTGTTTTGCATCTTCAGTCAAATTTGCGATTACATTTTTCATCATATCGCTAAATCCGCCCAAAGCTTCTGCAGGAACGCCTCTTACTTCACTGATATTGGTGATGTATTTGTCAACAGAACCAGCGTCAAGGTTTAAGTCGTTTGCGAAAATGAATAGGTGAGAAGCATCTGTAATTTGAGATTGTCCCCAAGCGGCTCCTTTTAATTTTTCTCGTAATTCTGGATTTTCAACAATGATTACTTTATAAGGTTGCAATCCGTATGAAGAAGCGCTTAATCTAACGGCTTCTTTTAATGTATTTAAATCTGTGTCTGATATCTTTTTTGAAGCATCAAATTGTTTGGTTGCATATCTCCAATTTTGATTTTCTAAGAAATTGCTCATAGTCTATATTGTTTTATTTATTGGTTCTGTATTTTTCTAATAACTGGTTTAAAAAAACTAATTCATCGGGTTTTAGATTATTAGCAAATGCGCGTTCGTGCTCATCTACTTTTGGATCTAATTCTTCTAAAACATCCAATCCTTTCTGGGTAATCAAGACTTCGATTTTTCTTCGGTTGTCTGGACAAACGTTTCTTGTTACAAAATCCTTTAATAATAATTTGTCTACCAGTCTTGTCGTATTGCTTGTTTTTGCCAGCATCCTTTCCTGTATCACGCACATATTGGCCGGATTTCCTTTTTGCCCTCTTAATATACGCAACACGTTATATTGCTCTCCAGACAGATCATACGGTTTGATTAACTCGTTGAAATGATCCTGAATCACATTCTGTGTGTACATGATATTCAGAATAACTTTTTTCGCATTATCCATCTTAACCGTACTCTTAATAACTTCTTCAATTGTCATAGTCGTAAGTGTATAATTTGTATATACAAATGTAGAATAATTAATAGTTGTATATACAAATGTCATGTTAAATTTTTGTTAATATGTAAAGATCTTATTAGGGAGGATTTTTTGTGTCGATATAAAGTTACTCAATTTTATTTTTTAAATTATTGATATATTGTGATTTAACGTAGAATTAAAATTGAGAAAGTAGATTTTGTTGTTTCTTTTTGGATTAGAGTTTTTGTAAGGTGAATTTTTAAGTTTCCTAAGAAAATAATTAATTTGGAGTCTGTTTTTAAGTCGATTATGAAATTTCTCTAAACTCTGAGAGAAAAAATCCTTTAGAAATCTCTTTAAAGTTGGCAATTTCTTTTCGTATCCAATTTTCATCATGACCTAATTCTATGGCAATAACTTTTGCTATTTTTTCTGAAACGGCTAAAGCTGCTCTGGCATCTAAAAATAATAAGCGAACACGTCTTGCTAAAATATCATCAATAGTTCTAGCCATTTCATAACGAATAGCCCAAATGACTTCTGCCATAGTAAATTCGTAAGCAGGATGAAGCTTTTCTTTTAATTCGGGTTCGTTTTGTTGCAGTTCGATTATTTTCGGAATATCAGAACCATATATATAAAGGTGATTTTCTCTGTCTTGAGAAGTAGTTGTTTTATTTCCATGGATGGAGAGATGTTCTGTACGGCATTCTTTTTTAGGCAATTTTCCAGTTTTGATTGCTTTGTCGATAATGTCTTGGGCAATTTTTCGATAAGTGGTCCATTTTCCTCCAGTAATCGTAATGAGTCCCGTTTCTGATACTATGATTTTATGGCTTCTCGAAACTTCTTTGGTGCTTTTGCCTTCTTCTTTCGGCGCTGCCAATGGACGTAATCCAGCAAAAACAGAAAGTACATCGGCTCTTGTTGGTTTTTTTGCTAAGAATCGCTGGGCTGTTTCCAAGACAAATTCGATTTCGCTTTCCAATGCAATAGGTTCCAGGCTTTGTTTCTTTATTAATGTATCGGTAGTTCCTACTACAACACGGTTGTGCCACGGAACAGCAAACAAAACTCTTCCGTCTTTTGTCTTCGGAATCATTAAGGCATTTTCGCTAGGGAGAAAAGATTTGTCAAAAACCAAATGAATTCCCTGACTCGGAACAATGTATTTTTTATAAACTTTATCATTAAGTTTCATAATGGCGTTGGTAAAAACGCCAGTTGCATTTACAACAACATTGCTTTGAACGTTGTAAGATTTTCCAGTTTCCTGATCAATTGCTGTAACGCCAGTAATTTGATTCCTGTCGTCTTTTAATAAACTGACGACTTTTACATAATTTAAGAGACAGGCACCATTTTCCGCAGCAGTCTGCGCTAAATTTATGGCTAGACGAGAATCATCAAATTGCCCGTCGTGATAAACGACGCCATTTACCAATCCGTTTTTCTCAACGTTTGGAAGCATTTCTATAGTTTTCTTTTTCGAAAGATATTTGGAACTCCCTAAACTTAGGCAGCCAGACAATAAATCGTAAATCTTTAGTCCGATAGTATAGATATAACCGCTTAGCCAATGATAATTCGGAATAACAAATGACTGGTTTTTTACCAAATGATTTGCATTTTGAGCCAACAAACCTCTTTCTTTTAATGCTTCTCGAACCAAATGTACATTTCCCTGTTCCAGATAACGCACACCACCATGAACCAATTTAGTGCTTCGGCTGGAAGTTCCTTTTGCAAAATCTACGGCTTCAAATAAGATGGTTTTGTAACCACGACTTGCAGCGTCAATTGCTGTTCCGAGTCCGCTTGCTCCACCGCCAATAATTATTATGTCCCAATTTTCGGCATTCTGTAATCTGGATAACTGTTCTGAACGGTTCATATTTTGCGTTGCTTTTATGGGACTTATTTGTTTTAAACAAACTTAACAAAAGGAAATTAAAATTGATGAAAAATATTTAACCGCAAAGCACGCAAGATGCTTTCCTAATAAGGTCGTATAAAGCGCAAAGTTCGCAAAGCTATGTAAATAAACTTTGCGAACTTTGCGGTTAAATCAACTTGAAACCTGAAACAAAGAAAACTTGAAACAAATTTTTAGTGTGGCAGTTTATCTTTAATCAAACCATAAACCCAAGTGCCGAAAATAGCACTTACTAAAGTTACTACGATTACCGTCGCTCCTGTACCAATCTGCGCAAAAAGCGGACCAGGACATGCGCCCGTAATTGCCCATCCGAAACCGAACAGAAGTCCGCCATAGATTTGTCCTTTGCTGAAAGTCTTGGGCTGGATTTCGATTTTTTCGCCATCAAGGGTTTTGATATTAAATTTTTTAATCAATTGTACTGAAATTAATCCAACAGCAACAGCGCAACCAATTACGCCGTACATGTGGAATGACTCAAGATGAAACATTTCTTGTATTCTAAACCAGCTGATGATTTCCGCTTTTACGAATACAATTCCGAAAAAGATTCCAACAATTAAATATTTAAGATTTGCAAATCCAGTTTCTTTTTTCTGGCTTGCATTGATTCCTTCTCCGTCGATGTTTTTATTTTCTAAACTCATTTTTGAAATTTTAAAGTGAAAGAATATAAGGCAAAATAAAAAGGGACATTACAAAACCGCCAATCATAAAACAGATGGTAGCTATTAGTGAAGGCCATTGCAGATTTGAAAGTCCCATAATGGCGTGTCCGCTTGTGCATCCGCCAGCGTAACGTGTTCCGAAACCAACCAAGAATCCGCCCACGACAATCATAATAAAACCGCGAATCGTTAGTAAGCTTTCCCAAGAAAATAATTGCGCAGGCACTAGACCGCTGTGGTCTGTGATTCCATAAGTTGCCAATTTCTCTGATAATTCTGGAGCAATTTCTACCGGATTTGGATTTGACAAGAAATAAGCGCCAATAACGCCTCCGAAAAATATTCCAAGAACAAAGAATAAATTCCAGCTTTCTTTCTTCCAATCGTATTTAAAAAACGAAATATTGGCAGGAATACAAGCGGCACAAATATGACGTAAGGACGAACTAATCCCGAAAGATTTGTTTCCGATAATTAACAAAATTGGAACAGTTAATCCAATCAGTGGGCCTGCAACATACCAAGGCCAAGGTTCTCTTATAATTTCAATTATACTCATACTTTAAAATTAAGTGCTTTTTATTTTTAACCATATAAGTGATATAAGGAATTATAAGCTGGAACGTTTTTGCTTATATAACTTAGATAGTGAAAGTAAATATAAGAGTTTAAATTGCGTACAACCTAAAAAGAACTTATATCACTTATATGGTTAAAAATTTATGTCAATGTTTATGCTTTCAAAACTTTACTTTGGCACACAAAATCTGATTTTGGAACTTCGGTTTTCGAGATTGCTCCGAAACCGCCTTCGACTTCAGAGAAATTTCTGAAACCTCTTGCTTGCAAGATAGAAGCGGCAATCATACTTCTGTACCCTCCTGCACAGTGCAAATAAAAATGCTCGTTTGGGTTAATGTCTTTTACCCAGTCGTTAATATAAGCCAAGGGTTTGCTGTAAGCTTCGTCAATATGTTCAGCTTCGTATTCTGTTTCTTTGCGAATGTCTACGACTTTGTCTTCACCAAATTTAAATTCGTTAGCAAATTGTTCTGCTGTAATTCGGTTTACGGTATCAATTTCAAAACCAGCATTTTGCCAAGCTTCAAAACCGCCTTCCAGATGTCCGATGATGGTATCAAAACCAACGCGGCTCAAACGAGTAACCGCTTCTTCTTCCATGCCGATAGCAGTAACCAAAATAATTGGCTGTTTTACATTCGCAATCAAAGTACCGACCCAAGGAGCAAAATCGCCATTGATTCCGATATTGATAGACTGCGGAATAAATCCTTTGCTGAAATCGGCTGCGCTTCTTGTATCCAAAATCAATGCATCAGTTTCTTCAGCAACAGCTTCAAAATCTTTTACATTTATTGCTTTCATTCCGTTATGCAAAACCGTTTCAAAACTTTCGTAACCTTGTTTGTTCATGGCTACATTCATGCTAAAATAGGCTGGGGGAGGCAATAATCCGTCAGTCACTTCTTTGATGAATTCGGCTTCGGTCATATCAGCACGCAAAGCATAATTTGTCGCTTTTTGATTTCCGATAGTAGAAACCGTTTCTTTGCTCATGTTTTTTCCGCAAGCGCTTCCCGCACCGTGCGCAGGATAAACAATTACATCATCAGCCAAAGTCATAATTTTATTTCTTAGCGAATGATACAAAATTCCAGCCAGTTGGTCTTGAGTCATTCCAGATGCTTTCTGTGCTAAATCAGGACGGCCTACATCGCCAATAAATAAGGTGTCTCCAGAGAAAATCGCATGATCTTTTCCGTTTTCGTCAATTAATAAAAAAGTTGTGCTTTCCATGGTATGTCCTGGAGTGTGCAAAACTTTAATGGTAACTTTTCCAAGCTTAAATTCTTGTCCGTCTTTAGCAGAAATGCAATCAAACGCACACGCAGCATTTGGTCCGTAAACAATTGGTGCGCCGGTTTCTTTGCTCAAATCTACATGTCCCGAAACAAAATCAGCGTGAAAATGGGTTTCAAAAATATATTTGAGTTTAACCCCGTCACGTTCCAAACGATCTAAGTAGGGCTGTGTTTCTCTAAGCGGGTCAATAATGGCCGCTTCGCCATTTGAGGTGATATAATATGCACCTTGCGCAAGGCATCCGGTGTAAATTTGTTCTATTTTCATGATAGGTATTATAAAAATGATGGGATACAAAGGTAGCTTTGTTTTTTAAAAAAATAGGTGACTAATGTTACAGAAATTAGGTTTTTGTGTAAAAAAATGTGGAGTTTGTCATAGGATTTGAGATAAATGAATTTTAAGCCGCACAATTACGGTTTAAGCTTTAATTTTGCATATGACGAATGTCATTTCAAAATAAAAAAGAAAATGAACACAAAAGATTTAGCGGATCAAATTGCTTTTATAAAAGAAATTGATAAGGTAAAATACATTCAGCGCAAGACAAAATTATTCAACAGCGACCGATGCGAAAATGATGCAGAACACAGTTGGCATTTGGCATTAATGGCAATTGTTCTGGCAGCACATTCGAATGAACCGATTGATGTTTTGAAGGTCGTAAAAATGGTTTTGATTCATGATATCGTAGAAATTGATGCTGGAGATGTTTTTATTTATGATACTGTAAAAAATCATTGCAATACCGATCAAGAGCGTTTAGCAGCCAATAGGATTTTTGGTTTGCTTCCTGAAAAACAAAAAGAAGAATTTATCAGCATTTGGGAAGAATTTGAAGCTGGCGAAACCAACGAAGCGAAATTTGCCAAGTCAATGGACAGATTGGAGCCATTATTGCAAAATACTTCTAACAACGGCGGCACCTGGAAAGAGTTTGGAGTAAAATACGATAAAGTCTATGAAAAGAAAAGCGTCATAAAACACGGCTCAGCAACTTTATGGAATTATGCAGAAGGTTTGATTAATGAAAGTGTTGAAAAAGGGATTTTGAAGAAATAATATTTCACCATATAAGTCATATAAGTTCATTTATTTCCTGCAAGGTTTTCAAAACCTTGTAGGTATTAAGACTTAAGAGAAAACACCTACAAGGTTTTGGAAACCTTGCAGGAGTTAATCTTAAATAAGCTCATTTGGACGTCTGATGCTATTATATACTTATATCACTTATATGGTTCAAAATTTTAAAAGAAACTAGTATTTTAAAGAGGCTATTCGGGTTGTAATGGTTAAATTTGTAGAACTTCATAAACAAATTACCACTTATGGAAGAAATGCTCTTTTATGACCGAATGCAATTTGCCTTCACCATTACTTTTCATTACCTTTTTCCGCAGCTTACAATGGGTCTTTCGCTCATCATTGTTTACTTCAAATGGAAGTATCTAAAAACTAAAGACGAACATTACAATCACGCCACCCATTTCTGGATGAAAATCTTTGCCCTCAATTTTGCGATGGGTGTTGTAACCGGAATTCCGATGGAGTTTCAGTTCGGAACCAATTGGGCAAAATTTTCCGAATTAACGGGAGGAATCATCGGGCAAACATTGGCAATGGAAGGAATGTTTTCTTTCTTTCTCGAATCGTCATTTTTAGGTTTGTTTTTATTTGGAGAAAAACTCCTCGGACATAAATGGCATTTTGTAACCGGATTATTAATCATGATTGGTTCATGGGCAAGCGGATTTTTAATTATTGCCACTCATTCGTGGATGCAAAATCCTGTAGGTTACGAAATTTTAGAAAACGGAAAATTTGTATTGAATAATTTTCAGGCTTTATTTTTAAATCCGTGGCTTTGGCCTTCTTATTTGCACAATCAGGCGGCTTCTTTAGTGACAAGTTCTTTTGTTGTGGCTGGAATTGGAGCTTTTTATATTTTAAGTAAAAAGAATGTTTCTTTCGGAAAATTGTTCCTAAAAACTGGAGTTGTTTTCGGATTGATTTCGAGTATTGTTGTAGCGGTGCCGACAGGAGATTTAGCGGCAAAAAATGTTGTAAAATATCAGCCAGTAACTTTTGCAGCAATGGAGGGAATTTTTCATACCGAAAAGAAAGGTTCTGAAATTGTCTTAATCGGTCAGCCCGACGTAAAAGACAAAAAACTGGATAATAAAATCGCAGTTCCAAATATTCTAAGTTTCTTGACTTACGGAAATTGGGATCAGGAAATAAAAGGTTTAGACCAGTTTGAAGAAGATTTGCATCCAACAAACATTTCGGGATTGTACTACGCTTATCATATAATGGTCGGATTGGGAACTGTTTTTATTGGTTTGATGGTTCTTTCTCTTTTTCAATTGATAAGAGGGAAGTTGTTTCATACCAAATGGCTTTTGTGGTCGCTCATGTTTATGATGCCGTTTCCGTATATCGCCAATACAACAGGCTGGTACACGGCCGAGTTAGGAAGACAGCCTTGGCTGGTTTATAATTTAATGCGTACAGCATCTGGAGCATCGCCAACTGTTTCGTCAGGAAATACCTTGTTTACGTTACTCGGTTTTATTGGTTTATACCTTCTGCTCGGAATGCTGTTTTTGCTTTTAGTTGGAAAAATTATCAATAAAGGACCTCATCATGTGGAACTTTCAACAGAAAAAATATAAGTATGGAATTTTTTTGGTACGTAGTTTTAATGGGAATTTTGGCCGTTTATCTGGTTTTAGACGGCTATGATTTTGGAGCAGGAATTATTCATTTGTTTTTTGCCGATACAGAAAAAGACAAAAAAGCAATCACCAATTCAATTGGTCCGTTTTGGGACGCCAACGAAGTTTGGTTAATTGCAGCGGGAGGTGTTTTGTTTTTTGCATTTCCGACTTTATACGCTTCTTCTTTCAGCGGATTTTATCTGCCTTTGATTATGATTTTATGGCTTTTGATTTTCCGTGCAATCGGACTCGAAATGCGCGGTCAAATACATAATCATATGTGGGAAAGTATTTGGGATAAAGCTTTCGGAATCGCAAGTTTGCTTTTGGCTTTATTCTTTGGAATTGCCTTAGGAAATATCGTTCGCGGCGTCAATCTCGGAATGGTACAAAACGGAGTTTCAACACAAGAGGCGCATTACTTCTTTCTTCCGTTATGGAATCCAACCTTTAGTCCACAGGCAAATGAATTAGGAATCATCGATTGGTTTACGCTTTTCCTAGGAATTGTGAGTGTTGTGGCTTTAACGATTCATGGCGCTAACTGGATTATTTATAAAACAAATTCTGCTTTAAATCCGAAATTGAAAAAAGTGGTTTTTGCTCTAAACATTGTTTTGCTGGTTTTAGTTTGTATTTCATTACAAATCTGGCACTTTATTGAGCCTAAACCATTTCATAATTTTGTAGAAAATCCGATTCTTTGGTTTTTTCCTTTACTGACCTTTGTTGGGATTTTAGGATTGTTCAAAGTTCGTTCCTTCAAAAAAGACGGTCATGGATTTGTATTCTCGACGTTCTTTTTAGTTGGTGGATTTGCCTCAACTGCCGTTTCGATTTTTCCGAATGTACTGCCTTCAACCAATAAGGTAAATCCGTCCTTGACGATTTATAATACTGCCGCCCACGAATACGGTTTATCTGCCGGAATGAGCTGGTTTTTTATTGCATTGGCTTTAGTAATAGTGTATTTTATTGTTCAGTATAGAGTTTTCAGCGGAAAAATGGATGATATTGGGTATGGGGAACATTGATTTTGTTTGGCCACCAATTACACAAATTTCACGAAATCAATATCTGTATAAAAATTATATCAACGCCTCTAGTTTTTGCTGGAGGTTTTTTTATGCAGGTATTTCATCACCCCTAAATCATATATCGAAAAGTAAAAAGCTTTAAAGCCAATTTATTTTATGTAAAGATTTAATTACAACTCACAGTTATATTCTATAATTTCAATTGTAGGAAAAAAAAGAACATATTACCTAATATTGCGGACCTAAGAGATTAAAGGAAAAGATTTCTCACATAAAACCCGTAAAATTTAGTATTATCCGCAGATTATTTATGTTCATTACACTCACTTCCGAAAAGATTGAATTTCGCTTCAAATCGAAGCAATGGCATTATCATTTTGATGAAATCAAAGAACTTGGATTGGTTCGGAGAAAAAAAATGTTTTATCTACACAATGCCACTTTTGCCGCTGTTACAGCGATTACTTATTACTTTATGATTTTTACCGATGTCAACGATTTGTATTATCTAATTCCGGCAATTTTAGGGTACACAATTCTAGTTAGCAGCAGATTTTACAATACCGAAGAATTTGTATATCTGGTTATGATTAGAGATGTTTATGATAACGAGAAAAGAGTAAAAATTGCATCAAAAGACCGTTTCTTGGTTGGTAAACAAATTGATTCCTTTCTCGAACTTCAGTTCAATCAGAACATTAGGAAAACTGCATAGATTTAAGGAAATAATAATAATGTTTACATCTGGAATCCCGCGCTGCGACTACATTTTGATGATGACAGCGTTTGTATATGGTTTTATTATTACCATGCGAAAAAAGCAATAATTTTTTACTTTATTCATCGCGATAAAGTAACTTTAAAGTTCCCAAAAATAAGTATAGTTATGCTGTTAAAAGGTTTAACAGCGGGCTGTTTTGACTATACATGACCCCCAAATCAGAAATTATATGGCCGCAACAATTAAAAACAAAATTAAAAGCATTAGAGAGTTAAAAAATTATACTCAGGAATATATGGCAGAAAAATTAGGTGTAACTCAGGCGGGTTACAGTAAGATTGAAAAAGGAAAAACTTCCTTGAGTTATGAAAAATTGGTTGAAATTGGAAAAATTCTAGATGTCAGTGTAGAAGATATCATAAGTTTCGACTACCATAGGTATTTCAACAACTTCAATAGAGTTACTGGAAACAACAACGGAAGTATTTTGATAAATACAGAAAATACTTCTATTTTAAAAGAATTATATGAAGACAAAATTCAATTATTAGAAAAACTTCTGAATCAGACTGAAATCGAGCTTGGTCGTTATAAAGACAGGTTTGGGGAACTGTAGAGTAAAGCTCGATTTTTAGTTTCATCTTTGTCAAAGCCTAAAACTTTGACAAAGATTACTCTACAAGTAAAACTAAATTCAAAAAATATTTAAAAATCTGCACTGATGCGCTAACAGTGAGAACATTAAATTCTAAAGCAAAACTTCTTTTGCAATAATGTAAAATCCCATAACGAGTACAAACCAGCCAAAAAGTGGTTTTAGTTTTGTACCGTCTATTTTTTTTGAAAGCTGGCTTCCAATAAACATTCCGATTAGGGCCATTATGGAAACGCTTAGTAAAAAAGTGTAGTTTATGGGTGTGCCGATATACAAATCTCCGGCAAAACCTATAGCTGAATTAATAGTGATGATTAATAGTGAAGTTCCGACTGCCTGCTTCATTGGCAGATTTGCGAAGAATAACAAAGCGGGAATAATTAAAAAACCTCCTCCAGCACCAAGAAATCCCGTTACAATTCCGACCAAAAAGCCAATAAAACTAAGCTGCGCATAATTGGTTTGAGACGATTTTATTTCCGATTGGTTTTTTCGTATCATCGAAAGCGCTGCCGTTATCATTAATACCGAAAAGATAATCATAATCAAAAAATCTTTAGATACAGTATAAGAAGCTATAGAAAACAAGGTTGCGGCAATTTTAGGAAAAATGACTTCGCGGATTATCAAAATCGAAATCACAGACGGAACAGCAAAATACAAGGCAGATTTTAGTTTTAAATTCCCCATTTTGTAATGGCTGTAGCTTCCAGACATGGCGGTTATGCCCACAATAAACAACGAATACGACGTAGCTTGATCCGGATTTACTTTGAATAGATAGACCAGAATGGGAATCGTCAAAATCGACCCGCCACCGCCAATAAGCCCAAGCGTAATCCCGATAATGATAGATGCTAAATAACCTGCAATTTCCATTTGTAATCTTTTCTGCAAAGGTGCTTCGGAAATTACAAACCTACAGTAACATTTATCACAGAAGCTTTTTTTTCGCCACGAATTACACAAATTCGCACAAATTATTTTCACATAGAGAGAATTAGTGTTATTCGTGTAGTTTGTGGCAAAAACTTATTTTAATAACTCAATCTGGTTGCGGTTGAGTTTCACGAGGCCTCGTTGTTCCATTTTTTTGAGCAAGCGGGAGACCACTTCGCGTGAAGTATTCAGTTCGGCCGCAATTTCCTGATGGGATAGATTCACTTCAGAACAGCCACAGGCATCAGAATGTCTTTTTAAGTAAAACTCCAATCGCTCATCCATCGAGCGAAAAGCAATATTGTCGACGACTTCTAAAACTTCTTCAAAACGGTTTCGGTAAGTTTCTATGACAAATTCGTACCAAGAACGGTGTTCCATCATCCATTTGTCCATCATCTGGAGCGGAATCATCATCACCGAGACATCTTCGACCACTTTTGCCATAATTTGGCTTTTTTCACTTTTTGCGGTGCAAATCATCGAAATAGCGCAGGCTTGACCAGGTTGCAGATAATACATCAGAAATTCTCCACCGTCTTCTCCCTCACGATAAATCTTGATTTTGCCTTTTGTAATCAGAACTGTGTTTTTGATGTATTGTCCGGTACGCATTAAAATTGTTCCAGCCTTAAAATCCTGCAAGGCTCCATTTTTTTCTATAGCAGCGATAAGTTCGTTAGAGAAATTAGGAAAAATGGATTTTATTGAATGCTGCATTTTATGGATTTTTTTTGCTTCGAATTCTACTGATTTCCGCACATTGATGAGTGCGGATTTTTGCAATTCTAAGCTGGTGTTTTTGTCAAAATCGAATTGAATGTCGTGATTGTTTGCAAAGATAGTAGTTTGAAATGCTATTAATTGTCAAAAAAATATATTTTAGATTAATTTTATGTAAATGAAAAAATCCTATTTTCTATCGAATTTATAGACTATATTTTTAAAAATAGTAACTAAATTTGTAATTCACTGATTATAATGCTTTCTCTAAAACGTTTTCTGAGAATAATAATCGAAATCGCATTTGAGACGTTTTTTGTATATAGAAACGTCGTAATTTTACAAAAAGACATTTATTATGAATTTATCACAAGAAGATTGGGTAGCGCAGCTTAATGCTGACCAAAATGCAGTTATACTTGATGTAAGAACTGCAGACGAATTTAATGACGGCTACATTGAGAATGCCATAAATATTGATATTCATAAAGGACAGGGTTTTATTTATGAAATCGAAGAACTAGACAAAAATAAAAACTACTACGTTTACTGCCGTTCTGGAGCCAGAAGCGCCAAAGCCTGCCAGATTATGAACGAATTAGGTATAGAAAATGCCTATAATCTGCTTGGTGGAATCCTGGATTGGGAAGGAGAAACCGTACAACCATAAAAACATAAAAAAGAGGCAGAAAAAAGCCTCTTTTTTCTTTTGAAAATAGAATTACCAGACCTATTAAACAACCAAATTATGAGTTTTATACCAGAAGAATATCAGATTAATACGCTGATAAACCAAGATACTTATCTTGTAAATGGAGAATTGAAACAATGGACAGGACAGACCACGCCTGTTTTTTCTACTATTTCCTCAACAGAAAAATATTCGCCGACCTTATTAGGATCAATTCCTTTTATGGGAGAAAAGGAAGCAGCTGAAGTTGTTGAAGCCGCGACAGCCGCCTACGACATGGGACAAGGATTATGGCCAACCATGAAAGTCGTTGACCGTATTAAATGCATGGAGAAATTCGTTACCCAAATGAAAGAAACCCGCGAAGAGGTGGTAAAATACCTAATGTGGGAAATCGGAAAATCATTGGGGGATTCTCAAAAAGAATTTGACAGAACCGTAGAATATATTTACGATACAATTGACAGCTACAAAGAATTGAACGGCCGCAGCTCTCACTTTTCAAAAGTGCAAGGCGTCAACGCCATGATTCGTCGTGGTCCTCTTGGAGTTGTACTGTGCCTAGGACCATATAATTATCCGCTAAACGAAACTTTTTCGCTTTTGATTCCGGCGCTAATTATGGGTAATGCTGTGATTTTCAAACCTGCTAAACACGGTGTTTTATGTATTTCGCCATTATTAGAAGCTTTCAGAAGCAGTTTTCCGAAAGGGGTGATCAATATTGTTTACGGAAGAGGCCGAGAAGTAGCTTCGCCAATTATGAAGTCTGGAAAAATTGATGTTTTGGCTTTAATTGGAAACAGCAAATCGGCTATCGCACTTCAGGACCAGCATCCAAACAAAAACAGATTACGTCTGATTTTAGGTTTAGAAGCTAAAAATCCAGCCATCATTCTTCCGGATGCCGATTTAGACCTGGCTATTCAGGAATGCATTACAGGAAGTTTGTCTTTTAATGGTCAAAGATGTACTGCGTTAAAAGTATTGTATGTTCATGAGTCTATCAGAGAAGAATTCAACAGACGTTTTTCTGAAAAAGTAGATTCGCTGCAATTTGGAAATCCTTGGGAAAAAGGAGTTTCTTTAACCCCACTTCCAGAATCAGACAAACCGAAATACATTCAGGGATTAATTGATGATGCCACTTCAAAAGGAGCAGAAATCCTAAACGAAAAAGGAGGAAAGCATACTGATAATTATATTTTTCCGGCAGTTTTGTATCCCGTAAATCAGGAAATGCGAGTGTATCACGAAGAGCAATTTGGACCTGTGGTTCCGATCATTTCTTTTCAGGATATTAAAGAGCCTTTAAACGATATGGCCGAATCAAACTATGGGCAGCAAGTTAGTTTGTTTGGTAAAGACATTAAAACCCTAGCTCCGCTTATCGATGCATTGGTAAACTTAGTATGTCGCGTAAACCTCAACAGTTCTTGCCAAAGAGGTCCGGATGCTTTCCCGTTTACAGGAAGAAAAGATTCGGCAGTAGGAACTTTGAGCATTCCTGACGCTTTGCGATCATTCTCAATTCGTACTTTCGTGGCTTCAAAAGATATCGATTATAATAATGAAATTCTGCAGGAACTGCTTAACAGCAAAGAATCAAATTTTATTAATACCGATTACATTTTATAGAAATCAAAACTATATAATATTGTAGATTCCGTCTGTTTCTTTGATTCAGGCGGATTTTTTTTGCTAAGGTGCTGAAGGTACTGAGGTGCTGAGGACTGAAGTACTTAGATGCTTAGATTCTGATTTTGATTTTTAACAAATGGCAAACTAAACTATAACAATAAACAATAAATCTGGCAATTCACAATTAATAATTAAATTTGTAACATTGCTTTAAAACAGCAGTCTTATTTCAGTAAACAATTTAAAAAACTTAAAATCATTTATGAAAAAGAGATTTTTGCAATTTGTAGTAATAGCATTTGTTCTTTCAGCCCAAAATAACTTTGCCCAAGAACTTTATATGCCCAGAAATATAAAAGCGGCATATGCAAACGAAACACGTTCTAAAGACGGGAAACCAGGGCGAAATTATTGGCAAAATCACGGAAAATATAATATGGAAATTACCGTGGAGCCTAAGACAAGAATGGTAACCGGTTCAGAAAGTATTATTTACCACAATAACAGCAATGATACCTTAAAAACTATTGTCATACGATTTGTAAACAACCTCCACAAACCTTCTTCTCCGCGAGGGGGTAATGTCAGTGATGATTTTTTGAGCGAAGGACTTACCCTAACTTCATTAAAAATTGATAATGAAATTTATAAAGAAGATGCAAAAAACTGGGGAACCGTAGGAACGGTGAAACTTAAAAAACCAATTTTGCCTCACTCGAAAACCACTCTTAACATCGATTGGAATTATCCATTATCTAAAGAAAGCGGAAGGGAAGGACAAATAGACGAAACGACATTTTTTGTGGCTTACAGTTATCCTCGAGTTTCGGTTTATGATGATTATAACGGCTGGGATAAACTACCTCATACCGATCGTCAGGAATTTTATAATGATTTCAATGATTATGTATATTCTGTAAAAGTACCCAAAAATTATGTGGTGTATGCAACGGGAGATTTGCTAAATCCCGATGAGGTTTTGCAACCTGATTTTGCAACTCGTTTAAAGAAATCGTACACGACAGATGAGATTCTTCATATAGCCAACGAACAAGAAATAAAAAGCGGTATTGTAACCAAGCAATACGATTGGAATGTCTGGAAATTTGAAGCAAAAAACATTACCGACGTCTGCTTTGGTTTGAGCGATCACTATTTATGGGATGCCAGCAGTGTTGTGGTAGACAAGAAAACAAACCGTCGCGCCAGTGTTCAGGCTGCTTATGACGTAAAAGGCACCGATTTTGTAAACTCGGTTAAAAACAATCAGTATGCGTTAGATTGGTTTTCTAATAACTGGCCAGGAGTTCCGTACCCGTTTTCTAAAATGACTGCTTTTCAAGGTTTTGCAGATATGGAATATCCAATGATGTGCAACGATTCGCAGATGGGAGATGCAAAATTTGCACAATTGGTACAAGATCACGAAGTAGCACATACTTATTTTCCTTTTTATATGGGAATTAATGAAACCCGTTACGCTTTTATGGATGAAGGATGGGCAACTACTTTTGAATATTTGATTGGAATTGCTGAACATGGAAAAGAAGCTGCCGACAAGTTTTATAAAAATTTCAGAGTAAAAAGCTATATCAATGATCCTTCGGGAGAACAAGACCAGCCGATTATCACAATGTCAACTCAGGTATCGGGTGCGGGTTATGGAAACAACTCGTACGGAAAAGCTTCATTGTCTTATCTGGCGCTAAAAGATTTGCTGGGCGACGATTTGTTCAAAAAATCATTGCACTTTTACATGGATACATGGAATGGCAAACACCCAATTCCGTGGGATTATTTCAACTCATTCAATACAGCATCTGGTAAAAATCTGAATTGGTTTTTTAATAACTGGTTTTTCACCAACAGTTATCTAGATATAGCAGTAAAAAGCGTTTCTTCAGATAATAAAATAATCACTGTCGAAAATATTGGTGGATTTGCAATTCCGTTTGACGTTGTTGTTACTTATACAGATAATTCAAAAGAAACCTTGCATCAGACTCCGTCAGTTTGGGAAAAGAATCAAAAGACAGCTAAGATTGTTTTAAAAAGCGGAAAGAAGATTAAACAAGTAGAACTTGACGGCGGTATTTTTATGGATGCCACTCCAAAAAATAACAGCTGGCAACTGAAATAAGATTTTCTAATTTGAGAGAAAAAAATCACCTTTTTGACTTAAAAGGTGTTTTTTTGTTTATATCAATTCATATTTATCCAATAAAAGTAAGAATTTGTCAATAAAAAATGTAGGTTTGCAAAAAAACAAATAAACCTACTATTTAATGAGAAACAAATTACTTTTGATTGTTCTCTTATTTACTTCTCAGATTTTTGCGCAGAACGACCCCAAAACCGCATTTCAGAAAGGTAAATACGAAGCAGCAATTTCGTACTACAAAAAAGCTGACTATGTAAAAGCTATTGACTTATTTTCATTGGCAGCAAAAATTAAACCTGAAAATCAGATTGCTCAGGAAGCTGTTAAAAAAGTGGATACTTTAAGAGAGATCTTAAGAAAAAACATTCTTGACCAAGCAATCGGTTCTTGGAAAAAATCGGGAGACCACCCAGTATGGGCATCAACTAATGTAGATAATACCTCTGGAGTCGACGAGATTATCGAAATCAGCAAAGATGAAATTCTATTTTATGAAGTAGACAAAAAAACAAAAGCAAAAACCCTGATTAAAAAAGAGAATTTGATTTACAATGATGAAAACAGTCTAGTATCGTTGTTTTCAGAAATAATCCTCTCAGACGGCACAATCTGGAACTGCCAGATTAACGAAAAATCAAATGTGCTTCATGTAATCAATATAGCTGTTAAAACGGAAAACGGAATTCAGAAAATAAATACCGATAATTTGGAACGGTATTATGTGAGAATCTAAAAATACAAAGGGAATTCTAAAAAGATTCCCTTTTTTTATGCGCTATGGAATCTA
This sequence comes from Flavobacterium foetidum, assembly GCF_004634245.1. Lineage (GTDB taxonomy): Bacteria > Bacteroidota > Bacteroidia > Flavobacteriales > Flavobacteriaceae > Flavobacterium > Flavobacterium foetidum. Next base: position 316,947 of record NZ_SJTF01000002.1, on the reverse strand, counting down.
ATATTTTTAATTGAATTAATTTTGAGGAGTAAATAATAATCCATGAAAATTAAAAAAATTAACGCTTCAGATACTTGGCAGATTCGTCACGAAGTCATGTGGCCAGAACAGCCTTTTGAATTTGTTCAGTTAGAAGAAGACAATTTGGGTGAGCATTTTGGGGTTTTTATAGAAGACAAATTAGTGGCAATTGTATCCTGCTTCATCAATGGTACTGAAATGCAGTTTAGAAAACTGGCTACTTTGGTTTCTTATCAAGGGCAGGGAATTGCTTCAGAATTAATGAATTATATTTTAGAATTCGCAAAAAGCAACAATATTAAAAAAGTGTGGTGCAACGCAAGGACAAATAAAAAATCATTCTACGAAAAGTTCGGGATGCAAGATACAAATCAGGTTTTTGAAAAAGCAGGACAGGAATTCACTGTAATGGAAATTGTTTTATATGTAATTGATTTGTAATTAATTACTGTTTTTTTTTGAAAATCTGATGCTGCTGTTTTAAATTAAAATTAAGATGAAAACGTTTTCGCCTATTTTTAGTTGTTAAGGATTTCTTATTTTATTTTTTTTATTCCGATCTTTTAGTACTTTCGCACCCAAATGAGAAAGTTAATAGTATTTTTAGTATTCATGAATTTGCTTCTGTCAGGCGGAGGCCAATATCTTAATGCAAATACTTTTGGCGGCTCTCATCATCAAATCGAGAAAAAACATCGGGTTAAATTTACAAGTCAGGACCGTGGTTCTTCAATCATTGAAGATGCCGATGTTGATATCGAAGAAGATCTTCTTGGAGGTGATGATGTTGATGGACTTACGAATAAGTTTTTTGCGGCTTCGTATAGTTTGATAGATACCTTGTATCTAGCTCTTTCAGATCAGTCTGTGGCGAAAGAGTCGAATCGTTTTAAATTTTCTACGCCTGTCTTTGGGCATTCAAATCCTTTATACATTACGCAACGAGTATTAAGAATTTGATTTACAAGTATACATTGGCTGCCTAGTTGCGATCCAGCATATCTTGTGATGTATACTTTTTTTACTTCTCCTTATATGAAAATTAAGGTCTGACTAAGGCACTGATGTCTAAAACCATCTAAAAGGAATCTTTGTATTCCAGCATTCAATCGCTTAATTTCCATTAAAAATCATGAAAAGAATTGTCTTGTTCACAGGCTTTATGGCCTTGGTGTGCTTAACCAGTTGTACATCAAAAAAAGAAGAGAAAGAAGAAGTTGAAAAATTTACAGTTACCAATCCGGTAAAAATTGACACTTCGTTTACCAAAGAGTATGTTTCACAAATAAAATCGGTTCGAAATATCGAACTTCGTGCGCAGGAAAAAGGTTTTCTGCAAAATATTTACGTCGATGAAGGACAGTTTGTAAAAGCTGGGCAATTATTGTTCAGAATTATGCCAAACATGTATCAGGCAGAACTCCTAAAAGCTCAAGCAGAACAAAAATCGTCTGAAATCGAATTACAAAATGCCAAACTGTTGGCCGATAAAAATATCGTTTCTAAAAACGAACTGAGTGTTGCTCAGGCAAAACTGCAGTCGGCTAAAGCAGAAGTTTCATTAGCAAAACTACATTTATCATTTACAGAAATCAGAGCTCCGTTTGATGGAACAATCGACCGTATTCCATTAAAACTGGGAAGTCTTATAGATGAAGGCGAGCTACTGACGAGCCTTTCAGACAACAGTCAGATGTTTGCTTACTTCAATGTTTCTGAACCTGAATATCTTCAATACGAAACCAACATCAAAGATCGCGCTGATAACAAAGTGTCTTTAGTTTTGGCTAATGGAGCTATTTTTAAGGAAAAAGGTAATGTGGAAGTTATAGAAAGTGAATTTAATAACGAAACTGGAAATATCGCTTTTAGAGCTCGATTTCCCAATTCAGGAAAACTTTTAAGAAATGGCGAAACAGGACAAGTTCAGATGATTGTTCCTCTTAAAAACGCTATTCTGATTCCGCAAAAAGCGACCTACGAAATTCAGGACAAGAAATATGTTTTTGTGGTAGATAAAAACAATAAAGTAAGTTCAAGAGAAATCACGATTACCGGCGAAATCCCTGATTTATACGTGATAAAAAGCGGTATTACAGAAAATGATAAAATTTTGCTTGAAGGCGTTCAGAAAGTAAAAGAAAACGACAAGATAAAGTTTGATTACGAATCTCCTAAAGAAGTAATGAATCATTTACGTTTGAAAGCAGAATAGTTATTTGTTTCAATAGTTTCAAGTTTCAGGTTTCAAGTTATGTAAGAAACCTGAAACTTGAAACTTGAAAACACTTATAAACTTCAAATAAGTTTAATCATTTAAAAAATATAAAATGTTTAATAAATTTATTCAAAGACCTGTCTTGTCGATAGTAATATCGCTGATTATTGTCTTTTTGGGAGTTCTTTCGGTACTGAATTTGCCAATTACTCAATTCCCTACCATTTCACCGCCAATGGTCAACGTTACAGCCGATTATCCGGGATCTAACGGTGAGCTGATGATCAAATCGGTTATTATTCCTTTAGAGCGAGCTCTAAATGGTGTTCCCGGAATGAAATATATGGCTTCTGACGCAGGAAACGATGGAGAAGCTACCATAAAAGTAGTTTTTAACTTAGGAACAGATCCGAATCAGGCAGCAATTAACGTGCAGAACCGTGTGGCATCTGTTACCAACAAACTGCCGCCTTTGGTAATTAGAGAAGGTATTAAAATTACGCGTGAAGTACCAAGTATGTTGATGTATGTCAACCTTTACAGTACAGACAAAAATACCGACATGAAGTTCCTTTACAACTATGCCGATATCAATGTGCTTTCTGAGTTAAAGAGGGTAAACGGTATTGGTTCTGGAGATATCTTGGGAACTCGTGAATATGCTATGCGTATCTGGCTTAAGCCGGACCGCATGCTTGCATACAAAGTTTCTGCTGATGAGGTTATGGAAGCTTTATCAAGCCAGAGTTTAGAAGCTTCGCCAGGTAAAACGGGAGAAAGTTCCGGTAAACGTTCTCAGGCATTTGAATATGTACTGAAATACTCCGGACGTTTTACTACCAAAGAGCAATACGAGAATATTGTGATAAAGGCAAATCCGAATGGAGAGCTTTTACGATTGAAAGATATTGCTAAAATAGAATTTGGAAGCTCGATGTATGATATCTATTCTAATTTGAATGGAAGACCTTCTGCAGCCATTGTATTAAAACAATCTTTTGGAAGTAATGCCAATCAGGTTATCGAGGAAGTAAAAGCAAAACTCGAAAAAATAAAACAGAAGTTTCCAAAAGGAATGGATTATGAGATTTCGTACGACGTTTCTAAATTTCTTGATGCTTCTATCGAAAAAGTGGTTCACACTTTGGTCGAGGCTTTTATTCTGGTAGGTTTGGTAGTGTTTCTTTTCTTAGGAGACTGGCGCTCAACGGTTATTCCGGCCATTGCTGTTCCGGTTTCGCTGGTTGGAACATTTATATTCATGACCTTCTTTGATATTTCGCTAAACTTAATCACATTGTTTGCTTTGGTGCTGGCCATCGGGGTCGTGGTCGATGATGCAATCGTGGTTATCGAAGCCGTTCACGCCAAAATGGAAGAAGAACATCTTTCTCCCTATAAGGCAACTAAAAAAGCAATGCATGAAATTGCGGGGGCAATTGTCGCCATTACATTTCTTATGGCGGCAGTATTTATTCCGGTAGCCTTTATGTCTGGGCCTGTAGGTGTGTTCTACAGACAATTTTCTGTTACAATGGCCACTGCTATTATTCTTTCGGGTATTGTGGCCTTGACGCTTACGCCGGCGCTTTGCGCTATGATGTTGAAAAACAATCACGGCAAACCTAAAAAGAAAACGCCGATTAATAGATTTATTGATGCTTTCAACGAAAAATTCAATTTAGCGCAAGGAAAATATCAAAATCTTTTGGGGAAAATCGTCAATAGAAGAGCGGTTACGCTTATCGCGCTTCTTGGATTTTGTGCCGGAACATGGTTGATAAGCAGTACAGTTCCTTCAGGATTTATTCCTAACGAGGATCAGGGAATGTTTTATGCCGTGATCCAGACTCCTCCAGGTTCATCATTAGAAAGAACAAATAATATTGCAGAGAGAGTTCAAAAAATCGCTGAGGATATTGATGGAGTAAAATCGGTTTCCTCATTAGCGGGTTATGAGATTCTTTCTGAAGGTACAGGAGCTAATTCAGGAACGTGTTTGGTGAACCTTAAAGACTGGAGCGAACGTAAAGAATCTGTTTTGGAGATTATGCACGAAATGGAGGAAAAATGTAAAGACATTCCGGGTGCCAATATCGAATTTTTCCAACCGCCTGCTGTGCCGGGTTACGGTGCTGCTGGGGGATTTGAGCTTCGTTTGTTGGACAAGACAGGTTCTGGAGATTATAAAAGAATGGAGCAGGTAAACAATGATTTTGTTGCCGAATTGAACAAACAACCAGAATTGTCGAACGTATTTAGTTTTTACAGTTCAAGTTTCCCACAATACATGATGAAAGTAGACAATGATCTGGCGCAGCAAAAAGGTGTTTCTATCGAAAATGCCATGAATACGCTGTCGACACTTGTGGGTAGTAATTACGAAATCAGTTTTATCAAGTTCGGAATCAATTATAAAGTTATCGTTCAGGCGGCACCAGAATATCGTGCACAACCAGACGACATCTTAAAATTATACGTAAAAAACAATCGCGACGAAATGGTACCGTATTCTGCTTTTATGAGATTAGAAAAAGTATACGGGCTTTCAGAAATCACACGTCATAATATGTACACTTCTACACAAATCAGTGGATCTCCGGCTCCGGGATATAGTTCTGGTACTGCAATTAAGGTGATTCAGGAAGTGGCAGAAAAAAAACTGCCAAGAGGATATGACATTGATTGGGCTGGTATTTCTGCCGATGAGGTAGCGCAGGGAAATCAGGCAATCTGGGTATTCCTGATTTGTTTAGGATTCGTTTATCTGGTTTTGGCGGCGCAATACGAAAGTTTTATTCTTCCATTATCTGTTATTCTTTCGCTGCCGGCTGGTATTTTTGGCGCTTTCCTTTTATTAAAGCTGACCGGATTAGAAAACAATATTTATGCACAGGTTGCCATGGTAATGCTTATCGGACTATTAGGTAAAAATGCCGTGCTTATTGTGGAGTTTGCGATTCAGAGACATGCCGCAGGAAAAACTGTTTTAGAAGGTGCGATGGAGGGAGCAAAAGAACGTTTCCGTCCAATTTTGATGACTTCTTTTGCTTTTATTGCCGGATTATTGCCTCTTGCTTTTGCTACTGGTCCGGGTAAAATCGGTAACAGAACAATCGGAACCGCTGCTGCGGGAGGTATGCTTATAGGAACTATCTGCGGTGTATTTGTTATTCCGGGCTTGTATTACATTTTTGCCAAAATTGCCGAAAAACACAAATTGGTAAAACATGAAGAAGAAAATCCATTAACAGAAGAAATAGATAATAATCATGTATAAAATAAAATTATATCAATACAGTATTGCTTTGGGGCTTTGTCTTGCTGTGGTGGGTTGCAAAACCCCTGCGGCGGAGACAAGTGTTGCAAGCGCACCGGTTCCTGAGTCCTTCGGAAATACAAAAAATCAGGATACAGTCACTACAGCATCCATTAAGTGGAAAGATTTTTTTAAAGACCAAAATTTGAATGAACTCATTGATATTGCGCTTAAAAACAATCAAGAGCTAAATATGACGTTGCAGGAAATCGAAATTGCAAAAAATGACATCCGAGTTAGAAAAGGGCTTTTGCTTCCAACTGCAGGTATTCGTGCGGGTGCAGGAATAGAAAAAGTTGGGCGTTATACCAGCCAAGGTGCGGGCGATGCCACTACCGAAATTAAGCCGGGGGTAGAAACTCCAGATCCGCTACCTGATTTTACGGTTGCCGCTTATGCGAATTGGGAAGTAGACATATGGAAAAAACTGCGCAATTCTAAAAAAGCTGCAATAGACCGCTATTTGGCAACTATTGAAGGTAAGAATTTTGTAGTAACAAACCTGATTGCAGAGATTGCCGACTCGTATTACGAATTACTGGCTTTAGACAGTCAGCTTGATATTGTAAAACAGACTATTCAGTTGCAGTCTAATGCACTTGAAATCGTAAAAGTTCAAAAACAGGCAGCAAGAGCAACAGAACTTGGTGTTCAGAAATTTCAGGCTGAGGTTTTGACTTCCAAAAGTTTAGAGTTTGATATTTTACAAAAAATCAAAGAAAACGAAAATAAAATCAACTTTTTGTTAGGAAGATATCCACAGGAAATCAAAAGAAATCATACTGACTTTTTAGCCATGCTTCCAGCAGAAGTTAAATCGGGGATTCCATCTCAATTATTGTTGAACCGTCCAGATCTAAAACAAGCCGAATTAGAATTGGCTGCCGCTAAATTAGACGTAAAAGCAGCTCGTGCCGAATTTTATCCTTCATTGGATATTTCGGCAGCGATTGGTGTGCAAGCTTTTAAGCCATCTTATTTATTGACGATGCCAGAATCACTATTGTATTCGTTAGCGGGAGATTTAGTTGCGCCTTTAATTAACAGAAACGCGATTAAGGCAGAATTTTCAAGTGCCAATGCAAGACAGCTTCAGGCTTTGTACAATTATGACAAAACGATTTTAAATGCCTACTTAGAAGTTTCGACCCAGCTTTCTAAAATCGAAAACCTGCAAAAAGGATACGATCTAAAATCACAACAGGTTGCAGCCTTAAATACATCAATCGATGTGTCTAACGATTTGTTTAAATCGGCTAGAGTAGATTACTTCGAAGTTTTAATGACGCAAAGAGATGCTCTAGAAGCAAAATTAGAATTAATAGATACGAAAAAAGAACAATTAAACGCTGCGGTTCACGTATACAGAGACCTTGGCGGCGGATGGAAATAGTTTTGCCTGTTAATTTGTAGAGAGAAAGCCTTTTGAGAGTAAATCTTGAAAGGCTTTTTTGTGTTCTAGTAAAGTTATCAATTCATCTCAATTTTTAATTGACAAAAACTTATTCTGTTATAAATGTAGCTTTTAATGTCTCTTGGATTGTTTTACTAAATATAGATTTAAAACAATTGTAATTAATTTAAGATGCTAGTTGGTATAGCATAAAAAAAAACAGAGGTTAAGTAAATTTGTTTTGTAAACTAATAAGCAGCACATATGCTTTGTAATTACGTAAGATTAGAAGTTGGATTTATGAGTTGTTTGAGATTATAAGTTCTTATTTTAAAGATTTTTGCTTTGAAATGGAATGGATAACTGATTTATTTACAGTTGCAGTACGCAATACTATACGCATAGCCAACTGCAAAATTCTTAAGAGAAAAAAGGAGAATAAATACAGCTAGTATGTGAAACTATTTTTACGGATTCAAAGTCCAGCCACTCATTACAAAAGACAGAATTCCAATAACATTTTATTTCACACCTAGAGAACCGATAATGCAGAAACATTGGAAAAAATGAAAAACCAATAATTGCTAGTGTTTTTACAACAATATTATATTGCTATTACTTCTTTCTCTTATTCTTATTTTAAAGTTAGCTTACACTATATAGTGTCTGTCTTTCATTTGCTTTATGAATTTGGGAATGTCTATCTACTTCATGTGAATGGTTTATTTGTTAATAATGTCCAATTTGCACAAAAGTGATTAGGATTATCTAAATGCCTTTTTGTTTTCATTTGGATTCTGTTGTACGAAGATAGTGACTTCTATAATACATTTATAAGTGAGATTATTCTTGTTTTATAAATGTTAATTTTTAATTAATTTAATCGTTATTTATTTACGTTTCAATACTGCTAGCATTTAAAAACTTAAATTTTATTTTTATAAAAATGTAGTAATTATAGTAACTATTTGAGTTTTCTAATAGTTAAGACTTTCTTACTTATTTATTATTGTTAAAATATTTTTATATTTTTTATAATTAACCCCTTGTGTTATTTTATTTACAAAAATGTATATATTGCATAATCTATTGTTAAATTTGTAGGAAATAATATTATGTTTTATTTTAATTATGAAAGTTTATTCTTGTTATATAAATTGATAATTTAAATAAATTGCAGTCCATACTTGGATTAAAAATAGAAAGTAAAATACTTCTCTTTTGTCCTAAGTTAATTGTGGTCTATTCTGCATTCTAATATGACCTTGATTTGTTTCAACAAAGAAATGGATTACTTAAAATAATATAAATGCTTATTTCCTACATATTTATGAAAATGAAATTATTATTTATTTCTGATAGAATACTGCACATACTGCTTCTTGTTATGATAGCTTTCACGCTTCTCAATACCAATTATTATTATCTCTCAACAGCTACCGCATATTATGGATTCTGTTTAACTGTTTTTGTTTTTACAGTTATTTCTATTTGTCCTTTAACCACCAACAAACAATTTATCCTAAAAATGCCAATACTCATATTTGCCTTTTGGTGTTTATATGTTTTTTCTAATTATCTGATAAATAGAGCGACACTCATTTTTACAATTTACAGTATTACACTATATTTTTTACTTATTAGATCAACCACAGTTTTTAGTACGTCAAGCTTTAAATTCAAATCATTTTTTATTGGAATTGCAACAATTGCAACTATAGAATCAATTTATTGTATTTTACAGTTTTATGGAGTATTTAAAAGCGGAAATAAATTTTACAACGTTACAGGCAGCTGGAACAATCCCAATATAACGGCGATTTTTTTAGCACTTACCTTTCCTATATTCCTGTATTTATTTAAGACCCAATATAAGAAAATCATTCTCACAGGCTTTTTATCATTGCTCATTGCATTGTTGCTGCTCAAATGCAGGACAGCCTTTATCGGTATAATTTTTTCAGCAATTGTTTTTTATAGTTTAGAATACCAATTTATCAATTGGATAAGAAACCCCAAAAATCGCACTGCTACTAAAGCCTTATCAATTCTGGGGGTGCTGATTATTATTCCTTTAAGCTCTCAATTGTATAACGCCAAAAAGGCTTCGGCAGATGGGCGGAAATTTATATGGAAGGTTTCTGCTGTAATGGCGTTGGAGAAACCATTGGCTGGCCATGGCTATGGTTTTTTTGAGAAAGAATACAACTTACATCAGTCTAATTATATTAAGCAGGGAAAAGCTACAGCAGAAGAAATAGCTAATGCTGGTTCTGTAATTATGCCACATAACGAAATATTGCACAATGCTGTTGAAGGAGGCATGATAGGCTTATTACTGATTTTGCTGTTTTTCGGTTCCATTCTTTTAACATTACGGAGAAGCAAAGTAAATCAAAATGATTTGAATCCCAACACCGATTCTCATTTACAAAACAGCAATTTTATTTTAGCTTATGCCGGAATTGTATCTTTTATCGCGATGTCGATGGTTAACTCAACTATACAGATTGTACCTGCAATGTGTTTGTGCGTCATTTATACTGCCATCATTTGTAGCAGTTCTAAAAAAATGGATTTTTTTGTAAATCTAGATTTAATTCAAAATAAAAAAGCTTTTTCAATATTTTCAAAGGCAGTAATTTTTATTGCCAATTTGTATTTATTCTCTTTGGTTTGTGGAATGGCTTATGCGGACAGGCAAAACAAAAAAGCACAATTACTAAAAGAAGCAGGACAGTATGATCAAGCTTTGCTAATTATGTCCTCTTTAGAACCTTTTTTAAAAGAAGATCCAAATTATTGGAAAAACTACGGAGATATTTATTTTCAAAAGCATTTATACATAAAATCATTAGACTGCTTCAAAAAAGCGCAGATGCGAAGCACCTTGCCCGATGTTTATTATGGAATTGGAGTCTGCTATGAAAGATTAAAGCAATATCCAAAAGCAGTCCAGCACTATGAAACCCTTACGTCCTTACACCCATTAAAGTTTTCTTATCGAATGAAACTTCTAAGAGCTTATTTAAAAAATAATGAAACTTCTAAAGCGACCATCCTTGCAAATGAAATTATTCAGCTCCAGCCAAAAATCCCATCCGAAAAAGCGAATCGATATAAAAAGATATGTCGGATTTTGTTAAACAATCTAGAAAAAACAAATTCCATCCAAAAACCAACGGCTGACTAAACAAAACACTGAGAACAAATCAAATTATAAATTTATAATCAATAAGATGTATGATTAAAAAACGACAAAAAACAAGTAAGTTCCAATGTTCTATCATTCGAATCTCTAAAGTCCTTGCAACATTCTTTCTTATTCCTTTTTTAGCTAAGGCACAATATTCTGCTTATGATGTTGAAAGCGTTTTAAAAAAAGCAGGAAGCAACAGACAGGAATTGGAAAAAGCGTTGGAATACAGTAAAAATACCGGCGATCCGCTAAAAGCAAAAGCCATGCAGTTTTTGATTGCCAATATGGATATCCATTTTTCATCTGATTTCTATTGGGAAGATGCTCAGGGAAGAAAAATAGCTTACAATGAACTAGATTATCCTGATTACGCTCAAGCACAAAAAGCACTAGATATAATTAAACAGCAAAATCCGGGATGCAGAACTAAAGCAATTATTTACAAAGATATCGAAACCATCAAAGGTGATTATTTAATTCGAAATTTAGAAAATGCTTTTAAAGCATGGAACTCTTCGGCAATAAAAAAAGCTTCCTTTGATGATTTTTGCGAATACATTCTGCCCTATAGAGTTAGTGTGGAACCTGTTCAAGACTGGCGTACTGATTATTCAGAAAAGTTTGGGTGGATTAATGATCAGATTACAAAACAAGACTTCAAATCAACTTTATATTATGTAAAAGATGATTACGATATCTGGTTTACTAACACCTGGGGAGAGCAGCGAAAAGAGCCTCTGCCCAGATTAGGAGGTCTGCAGCTATTATTCAGAAAAGCAGGTCCATGTACTGATATTGCTGATTTAAGTGTTCTTACAATGCGCTCTCAAGGAATTCCTGCGTCCGTCAATGTAATTCCCTTTTGGGCGACATCAACGGGAGGACATTTTATGAATACCATTTTTGACAATACAATGAAAGCTTATAATTGCGATTTTGGTTCTAAAAATTTTGGAGAAAATTTACAAAGAGAACCTGCTAAAGTCCTTCGTTTAACTTATTCAAAAAGATCTGAAACATTAGCGAGTTTTGAAGATGTTAACAATATTCCCGAAGGTATTCTGCAACAACAAAATTATATTGACGTAACCAATGAATACTGGGAAACTTCTAATGTCAACTGCCCTTTGTATTCTTCTGCAACTGATCATAAAATTGTTTATGCCACTACATTTAACGGTCTGAAGTGGAGACCTTTTTGGTGGGGAAAGGTTGAAAATGGGCAAACAACTTTTAGCTCAATTTGCAAAAATACCGTTTTAATTCCTCACTATTATAGTAATGGAAAACTGATTCCCGCCGGGGCACCCGTGTTAGTTCGAGATAAAGGCTCAAGAGTATTGGTTCCTGATTTGGAAAATAATAGAGATGTAATAATTAAAGAAGCGGACAGATACCTCAAATTTAAAATTGGAGTAACCTACAAACTCTTTTATTGGAACAACGGCTGGAAACTTGTTGATGCGAGAGAAGTGAAATTACCTACTGCATCAATGCTTTTTACAAAAGTGCCTAAAAATTCTCTGCTTCTTTTTCTTGCAGGTGATTCCAAAAAAAAATTAGAACGTCCTTTTACTGTCGATGATAATGGAGAAAGAACCTGGTATTAAAATTTTGGAGGCAATTTAACAACAATCTTAATTTTTGAAAATGAAAAAACTATTTCTATTACTACTTATGCCTTTATTATCCCAGGCACAGCTAAGCCAAAATCTAAGTAAATATTTTAAAGCTCATATTATTTTAAAGATTGATGAAGTGAATTCAAAAGTGAATTTATCTGAAGACCAACAGTTCAAAATTGGTCAAAAACTATTGATTGCAGATAGCCTTGCCAATATTAATCTTACCAAAAACCTGAATCTTATTAATTTAAGATCTTATTATACCATTGATACTGATTTTTTAAAACCAATTTTATCCCCAGAAGAATTAGATCGCTATGGCTACGCTTTAAATAAAGACAATCGTTATTTAGTAGCACTGCAGTTTGCAATGGAATTAAATCTGGCGCCTTCACAGATTATTGCAATACGAAAACAAAATGACTCTTTGTCTGCCATTGAACAACTGCCGTTGAAAGAAACCATTCAGCTTTATAATAAAAGACTAAATAGCATTCTAGCAAAAGAACAATATGTGTCGCTGATTAAAATTATCTATCAGGAACAATCAACAGAAGACGCAAAAAAAGATTGGGTAAAAATAAAACAGTATAAACTGGTTGAAGATAAAAATGACAAAACTGAATTTACTAAAATTTTTAATTATTACTTGTCGAGAAACAGTTTTTTGGATAAAAAAGCAGAATTGTATGACAAAAAAAAAGGTGACTTTTTTGGAAAAAAAATAGCGCTTAATGAACCATCTGTATTGACACATGTAAATATACTTTCTGATGGCACTTACAAGAATAACAAATATGCGTCTGTGATAAAATATGCTAAAATAATGGAACTCGATAAAAAACAAATAGACTCTCTTTTATTTAAATATAAACAATACGAGCTAATTCGATTTGAGAATTCAGAAACTACTGCTATCCCAAAAATGGTTCCTTCAGAATACAGTGATATAACCCAAATTTTGACACCAGAACAGGTTGATAAATGGCTGATGAATAAAAATATAAGTGAAGCAAGGAAAGAAGCCATAAGAAATTGGGCGCAATTAGAAGCTGAAGGATTAATAAAAGATTTAGACAAGAAAGACACTGTTAATCAATTTTCTAACTATCATCTAAAAGTATTGGTATCCAAAGAAATAGCAAAAATGTATCACACTCCTGAAAACATTTTTAGAAGTCGTGATATAGAGAAAAAAAAGCCCGAACTACTGCAGAAACTTGATGATATAAACAGCAGTCGACTTAAAAAAAACAAAATTAAAAATTCTTTGACGTGGTAAACACAAAGTCTCTTTCAGAGAACAAAAATAAAAAGGAATTGAGTGTTAAGATGCTTAAAGATCACTTTTCTAAACTAATAAAAACTTGGAATAATTACTAACACCTAATATAAACCAATCAATGAAAAAAACTACAAAAAAAAGAGTGTGCGCACTGTTGCTTCTAGGCAGTATGCTGGCCTATTCGCAGGAAAATCAAGATCTTAAGAAAACATTCGCCTCAGCAAGACGGCAGCTTACGGAGGGCAGCAAAACCTACAATCCCAAGGCAGGTTTAGCAGTTTATCAGGAACTCGCTTCTCAGGGAAACGCTGAAGCTATGAACGGATTAGGAGTGCTCTATCTCAAGGGAATAGCTGTTGCTTCAGACGAACAGGAAAGTATTAAATGGCTAGAAAAAGCAGCTGCAAATGGTTATTCCAAAGCCTGGTATAACTTAGGGATACTATATAAAGAAATAGGTAACAACGAAAATGCTTCAAAAGCGGTAGCCTGTTTTGAAAAAGCAGCAAACGCCGGCTATATCAATGCTTATAATTCTTGGGGAAGTATGATTATGAAAGGAAATGGGGTTTCTCAAAATTACCCTTTAGCAAGTAGTATTTTCAGTAAAGGTGCTGAAAAAGGAAGCGCACACTGCCTTTATAACTTAGGATACATGTACTACAAAGGTTTTGGTTTTACGCAGGACTATAATTTAGCAGTTCAGCAATTTGAATTAGCCGCAAAAAAAAATGACCCTTGGGCAATGTATATGCTCGGTTTATGCTACCGTAATGGATATGGGGTCAGCATAGACTTAGAAAAAGCAAAAAACTACCTTAAGAAATCTGCAGCAATGGGCGTAAAACCATCTCAAATGGAACTCGATGACCCTGAAGCCGAAAATGTAAAACCTAATCAGACAAAAACCGTATCAGCGCCTATCTCAGAAATAATAACTATTAATGGGACTGATGAGCCTGGAACTTTCGTGAAAGTAAAACAACAGCCTATTAAGGAAAATATAAGTGGCCATTATTCAGGTTATTTATTGCGTTACGATTGGAGTGGGCAAAACGTCTTAAGCAGGACACCCTTAGATCTAATTCTAAAGCAGGATGGGAAGAAACTCGTTGGGGAGTGGAGGGAAACTGCTGGTGATACAGCGGTCATTAGTGCGGAAATTCAAGATGATGCCGTTGTTTTTCATAATTCTAAAATTGATAGAACAGAGCATTTTTACAAGGGAAGGCTCAATACCTATGAATTTAAGGTAGCAAAACTTCAGTTGTTGCAGATAGAGGGATTATTGTTTATGGCAGGCAATCTGCAGCTATACAACATAAGAGAACGAGAAAACGAAAAACCAATGTATTTAATTTTAGAGAGAAAACAAACCGAGGAATTGCAATCTAATCAAATAATTTCTTCGACTGTTGTTTATCCAAATCCTGTTCTAACGGAATTTAACCTGAGTTTTGATCTTGCAAAATCTGCTGACGTAGATCTGACTATTTATTATATAAATGGCACAAAGCTCTACAGTCAGGAGTGGAAAAATCTGAATGAAGGCCACCAAATCAAAACATTGGCATTAAATGCACCTGTAGGATACTATATATTGCATCTCATTTATGGTAAAGAAGTCAAAAAGCTACTATTAATAAAAAAATAAGAACTATGAAAAAAAATTATATCTTAGCTTTGACGTTCTTATTTTTGTTTATTGGGGCATCAAGTATGTATGGTCAGATAAATGGTGGAGATTTAGACGAGGTTTGTATAAATTGTGATGACGAACCTGATTCTTATAATCCTTGCGACCCGCTCAGTAGCAGTTATGATCCCTGTGTATGTAATCCTCAGAGTTGTGATTCTAACGACCCTTGTGACCTGTTTAGTAACAGTTATAATCCTTGTGTATGTAATCCCCAGAGTTGTGATTCTAACGACCCTTGTGACTACAGTAGTCAAGCTTACAATTATGATGTATGTTATGGGGTTGATAACAATTATTGTTATTATTTTCCTCAGCAATGTTACGGAAATCCAGACCCTCCAACTAATCCAAATCCAGATCCAGATCCTTGTCCAGCTGCTTCGATAGCCGCTGGAGTGGCAGCGACCAACTTGTTCAATAACAATGCAGTAACGACAACTATGTCACAAATGCCAGTATTGTTTCCAAGTAATGAGCCACCTTATTCTCAACAGTTGGAACACGGTTTTAATATTAAGAATGTAAACGGGGTGATTAGTACAACTCCAATAAGAGAGGGAACCGCTACAGGCTTGCCCGCCGCTGATTATACGATTAACGTAGTAGCTGATTTGCACGATCATCCTGCTCCTGGTACTTTTGCTCCTTCGGCGCAAGATTTGTTTGCTCTAAATACTAGAAGAAATCTTATGAGTGGTTTTACAACTTCTTATGTATCATCTTTTGATGGAAACATATATGCCTTGTATATTGATGATCCAAGTAAGTTAAACGATTTTTTTAATAACAATCCAGGATGTGTTGGAAGTGATAATAATTTTAAAGAGGGAACAACTGTTGGAGATTATTTTAGAGATGTAAATTTTGATCTGCAAAGACAAGGATATACACCACAAGAAGCCTACACTAGAGCAACTACCCTGATATTGCAGGATGCTGGGGTATCGCTATTAAAAACAGATGCTACAACAATTAATTTTAAAAAAATCGACATCAAAGTAGTTGGCAATGATATTAATGGAAATACTATTATTATAATAAACGACTGCAATTAAATAAAAAATGAAAATGAAAAAAATATTTTTTATAGTACTAATTGTTTTGGTTTCCTGTAAATCAAAGCAAGAGATTCTTAGCGCTCAACAAGAAAAAACTAAGAGCTCGAAATATAATAATCCAAATTATGAGCCTTTGCATAAATTTGAAGGAGATACGCTAAAATACTTACAAACCAATTTTTTATTGACAAATAAAGATTTTTATAAAGGCAAGCCTCTTAGTGTTTTATTAAACGATTTAGAAATCGATGTAAAAGCTTATTCAGGATCATCCGGCTGGAATATAAATTTTAATAAAAGTATATCATTAAATTTTTATAGTAAGCTACAAAAGAAAAATAAAATAAAAGAAAAAAAGAATCCTCTTGTTTTAATTATTTATTGGGAAGTTGAAATACCTCAACAAAAAGTAGTTGAATTGCTTCGCAAAAATGATGGGCGTTGGACAGAGGAAGAAAAAGAATACTATGGACAACACATCATTAAAGATATAGAAATGGTTGTTCCTAATTATTAATCTAGATTCTAGGCATTAAACAGTGCAATCCTGTTAACCGAAAGGGGTAAACTATAAAAATACAAACAATTCAACACAGGGAAATTATGGAACTCAATGCACAAATTAGAATTATAGTGATACTATTATTCGCATTTATTAGAAATTATACTGCAGCTCAGCATAAGATAGACAAGGATGTTACATTTAGCTTTAAAGGCAAAAATAACTATGCCGTTCTAAATAGTTTCCTTGGCAATTTTAAATTGGATGAAATAATTTCCGAAGACTGTACATCGATTTCGGGAATAATAAAATTTCAGATAACTCCAAACGGGAAAATTGGACCAATAATTGTTGAAGGAAATCTACCCGAAACATTAATTAAAGCTGTTGAAGCGAGGATTAGCCTTACCGAGAATAACTGGGTTTTCAGCGAATCCATTATAAAAAACAATAAAAATATTCAGTTTTACTACCCAATATATATTGAGTTGCCTTCTAAGTGTAATTTCAAAATTCATGAATCATATTATCTCCTAAAACAATTGTTTGAAAATCAAAAAGTTTTACGCATTAAGGATGGGGTTTATTACATAGAACCACTAGTATGGTATGCCGCAGTTAGATAATTATAAGAATCTAAAAAAATATTAAAAGAAGAAAGATGACCACACGGTCGTCTTTTCTGTTTGTTGATTTTAGATATTTCACAAATGCAATAAGTTTGTTAAAATTAAGAGAGAGCAAAATTCCCAGCGCTCGCACGAATCCTTTCATGGGGTAATCAGCTGGTCAAGTTTAGTTTATTTTATAAAAAAAGTAAAAAAAACTTACCACGCAAAAAGATTATTGCGGAAGCGGGTGGAAATAGTTTTACCTGTTAATTTGTAGAGAGAAAGCCTTTTGAGAGTAAATCTTGAAAGGCTTTTTTTGGTTCTAGTTTGGCAGTATTATTTTAGCCTTGAATCCTTTATCAGGTTCGGTTTCAAATTCAATACTTCCATTAACGGCCTGTAAGCGGCTTTCCATGTTTTTAAGACCGCTTTTTACAAGATTGCTTTTTTCGCAACCTTTGCCATTATCAGTATAATTTATTAAAACGACATTTGGAGTACTCTCAAATTTTATAACTACAAGACTTGCATTACTATGTTTTTTCATGTTGACCATGAGTTCCTGTAAAATTCGACTAATGGTAATTTTTTTAATGTCATCAAGAGTTTCCCAATCAATACTTTCCAGATTGCTAATCAAGACGTTTTGCTGATTGGTACTGTAAGCTGAAAGCATTTCTTTTATGCTTTTGGTAAAATCTGCCCCGGTTTCAATGCTGTCGTTTTCTTTAGAAATTCCTCTCACACGAGAATAAATATCATCCAATTTCTGCAACAGGTTTTCTTTTGTATTTTCTTTAGCCAATGGCTGAGATTCAGCAAAAGCAATTACGTTATAAACATCGTTTGCCAATTCGTCGTGAATTTTTTTGGCAATCCGAGTTTCGGTTTCGTAAGAAGTTTTGACCTTGATAGCCTTGTTTTTATTTCTAAAATAACGGATTAAAATAGCAATCAAAATGACCAAGAAAACAAAAACAATTGCAAATACAATTCTTTGGTATTTTGCTTTTTGCAACGACAATAAGTTCTCGGCTTTTTCTAGACGTAGTGTTTCATTTTCCTGTTTTTCTTTTTGGGCATCATATTTTATTTTGGCCGACTTATTTTTAAAGTTATTTCGAACCTTGATTATGCTGTCATTTAATGTGAAATATTGTTGTGTGTATTTAGGGGTTTGATTGGTATTGTCGTTTGAAATTAAAATCTGAAGCGCTTCTAATCTTTCATCAATACTATTTAATTTTGTTGCAATTTTGTAAGCTTCCGTTGCATTCTCATCAGATTTTCGAGGGTCTTTTTTTGCATAATAATCGGCTAAATGCAAATGACTTTCGATGCTTCCGTAAGTATCTTTGATTTCTTTCCTTACTTGCAATGCTTCATTCATTAAACGGAATCCTTTTTCTTCATCTCCTTTTTTAAAATAAGCATAACCTAGGTTGTCTGTAATTCTAGATTTGTCTTTGGCGAGTGAATCATCGTCTAATATTTTTTGGCTTAAGATAGCTTCTAGAATTTCAATGCTTTTATTGTACTTTTTCTGCTGAATATAAACAGCAGCAATATTACTCATAGGACCATATTTATCAGAAAGATTTGAATACTCTTTTATTGCTTCCTTATAATAAAATATAGCATCATCATAAAGAGCAAGTTCTTTATCTGCAATACCCATGATAGTATTTATTGAAGCGGTATATACACTATTTTTTTTGACAAATGGTATGGCTTCTGTTACAGTTTCCTTGCTACCGTAATAATCTCCGTTCACCTGCTGAATATCTGCTATTTCAATGAGTATATAACCTATATTGGCACTGTCTTTTAAGACTTCATACAACTTTTTAGCTTTGTTAAACTGATCAAAAGCCGTGCTGAAGTTTTGTTTTTTGTGATTTTCTATTGCTTGATTGCGTAAATCAAGTGCTTCCTTTGTTAAAGGTTCCGTATGCGTATTTGTAATCTTTTTTTCTTCACAGGAAAGAAGAGAAAGAAAAATAATAAAAAGAAAAAACGGGGAACGAAACATATAAATTTGCTTTCCCCGAAAATAGTAATTTATTAGATACTAAAATAGAATTTTTATTTATCTTCTGGAGGTGGAGGTGGTGGAACCCCATCACCCGGACCACCATCAGCATATCCTGATTTTGAAGGCTTAATATCCTTTTTAGTTTCCTTTTTTACAGGAGTCTCATACTCATCTGGTGTACAAGAAAATATGGTAAACAATAACGCAAAAGCGCTTATAAGTAATAATTTTTTCATTTTGATATTATTTAGAAATTAGACATAGGTATTGCTGTCCGGATCGGATCCAGAATTGTTATTGGCGGCAATACCAATTGATTTAGGGAAGTAGATCGTGTAGAACTGTAAGACGTAATTTATACTTCCCGAATAAACTCGGTCTTACGGATTTCTACATGGATAATTGAACTAGTTTTTGGTTTTTGTTTTAGTCTGCAGACAAAACTTGAACTAATTTCTTGTGCAAAGGAAAGACGCTTTTAGGCTATTGTAGATAAGAAATTCCCAGAATTCCCGCGTTTTCCCAAGATTCCTAAGAATTCCTGAAAATTAAATTGGACACAAAGATTTGCGTATCCAAAAAATGATTTTAAAATGTTTAAAAGTTTGTTGAAGTTGGGTTTTCATCATACTAAAAAAGATTAAGTTTAAGACACGAAAAAGATATTTAAAGCTGAAAACAATCTATGTTTTAATAGATGCAGTAAGTCTGGCAAAAGTTGGCTGGGAACTGTTAAAAAAATATAGAAAAAATATAGAATTGGAATAAAAATTGAAAGTACAGCTACGGATTTAATTGTAGAAGTCAAAAAGAAAGGCATAGAAAAAAATATTTTGGTGAAAAATAAAATTACAGAGTCAAAACAAGTTCCTAAAAATGGCAAGATGAATAATACATTAGAAGAATATAAAAAAGCAATTAAAACTAAATACGAGCTTGAAAAAGAGGGCGAATATTTTGATTTTCTATACAGCCCTTCTCGAGGAAAACTCCGCGATTTGTGCTGGCTGATTTTTGAAAATAATCCGAGTCGGGATGATCTGAATATTTTTAGAAATTTATTCTGCCTTGATTTTGATTATACTCAAAAGAATAAGTTTAAGGAACAGAAAGACAAATTCAGACCCATCGAAACTTTCTTTAAGGGCGAAACCGACCCCTCAAATATAGATGCCATAAACCTTGCCGCAGTACTGGTTGATTTTCAACCGCGGCCTTTCAAAAAATTTGTAGAAAAATGCAGAATCATGGAAGCAAATGAAAAGGAATTTGCAGTTGGGCCAATAGCAGAAGCTGAGCTAAAGAATGAAAGCATAGAAAAAGAAAATTTGGTTAATGAAAATAAAGAGTCTAAAGAATCGCCCGTACTAGGAAATCTTTTGCTTAATTTTAAAGACATATTTTCTAAAACAATAAATCAGAAAATCTATCCCAAAAAAGTAGTTACGATTGCAGTAGGAGCGGCCGCGGTAGTGTCTTCTGTCTGTTTGTATTTTGTGCAGAAAAAAGAGGAAGAATAATTTCTAAATGAAATTGGAAAGCATCTTTAAAATTAAAATGCATTTTGAAGAAAAAAGAATGGCTTTTTAGGTTGTAATTTAAATACTTAAAGAAGTTGTTTTTCGGCATATATTTACTGTTATTTACACTATAAATATAAGAATAATTTTTTGAAAAACCTACTAAAAAGGTGTTGAAAATCACTGAAATGACTGAAATTTTATGCTTTTTTTTCGAGTTTTTTTTTAATTGAAAAATGAATCAATTTCTATTTTTTTGGGAAACCGCTAAACTACGTTTTCGAATGGTTTTAACTGCGATAAAATTGCTTACATTTATAAAACATTCCAATAGATTTTTAGTTTTCTATCTTAATCAGTTTAAAAAATATGTCTTATGAAAAAGTTCTTTTTGCTCTTAATGGTATTATGCTTTTTTGGTTGTAAAAAATATGTGGTAGCATTCGAACAGCCAACGAACAACAAACTTGACAATTTAAAGCTTGAAATACTTCTGGATAAAAGTAAAGTTCAGGAAATCAACCTAAAAGCAACCAATGCACTTCCTACTTACCAAACAGCAGAACTTGCAATATCAGACGAGGGAAAACATCTGCTTCAGATTAAAGCAAAAGATACGACCTTTAGCTATCACATAAATTATCCAGAAGAAAAGTTTATCATGGTTACGGCGCATTTAAAACAGAATGGAAAGATACATATCGGGATTTTAAAGCAGGCATACCAATTTACATTTCACTAACAAAATGTTTAATAATCACCCATTGTTGTAATTCATATTTTTGTTTAGCTCAAAAAAATATACATAGGTTTGCTAATTTTACCAACGGATTAAAAAGCAGAAGTTCGCAAATCCACTTAGGTTTTGCGAACTCCGTATTATGTTTAAATGATTTAAGAAAGAAAATCCTTAAACCACAATCCAGAGTTTTTAATGGTTCTTTTCTGGGTTTCAAAATCAACGTGAATCAGACCGAAACGAGCGTTATAACCTTCGGCCCATTCAAAATTATCCGTAAGGCTCCAAACAAAATAGCCTTCTACATTTAAACCTTCTTTTTTTGCTTTTAGAATCTGCTCCAAATTATCCTGAATAAAATGGGTTCGTTTTATATCGTATACTTTTCCATTGGTAACTACATCAGGAAAAGCGGCTCCATTTTCTGTGATAATGATTTTTCGGATTCCGTCATAATTATTGAATTTTTTCAAAATATGATACAACGCCGGCGGGTAGACTTCCCAGCCCATTTCGGTTGAAATCACATTTCTTTTCTCGGCGCTTACCAGTTCGGCACCAATGTATGGAGTAAGAAGAGAATATTTTACAACTTCGCGCGTGTAACACTGAAGGCCTATAAAATCAAAATCGAAGGCGAGATTGTTTAAGTCGTCTTCTAAAATGTATTTATGCAGTTTTTTTAGAACCGGAAGATCATTTTGCGGATATCCCAATCCTAAAATTGGCTCTATAAAAGTTCTGTTCAATAAAGTATCTACACGTTTTGCGGCATCGATATCTTTTTGGCTTTCTGTCGCCGGCTCGATATGAGTACAAGAAAATGTGGTTCCGATATTGGCATGCGGAATCCTGTTTCGGATTATTTTTGCGCCTGCGGTAGTTGCCAGCGTAACATGGTGCATGGCTTTTAGGTAATTGGTGATTCCTTTTTTTCCCGGTGCATGAATACCGAGAAAATAACCAGCTCCTGTAAATACCGAGGGTTCGTTTATTACCATCCAGTTTTTTATTCGATCTCCAAAATGCTGTACGCAAACCTCGACATATTCCTTAAACCAAGAAACAGATTCGCGGTTTGTCCAGCCGCCTTTTATTTCAAGCGCATGCGGCAGATCCCAATGATAAAGCGTAATCCAAGGTTCGATTCCAGCAGCTATCAATGCATCTATGACATTGTTGTAATAATCGATTCCTGCCTGATTTACAGGATGAACGCCAGTAGGCATAATACGAGGCCAGCTGATAGAAAACCTAAAATTCGGAATGTTTAATTCCTTAATTAAATCAATATCGTTCTGGTAGCAGTTGTAGAAATCGCAGGCAGTCAGAGCATGATGTCCGTTTTTGATTTTTCCTTTTTGAGAAGTAAAAACATCCCAAATAGACGAACCTTTTCCATCAGAATCATGCGCTCCTTCAATTTGGAAAGCGGCGGTAGAAACACCCCACAAGAAATCTTCACCAAATTGGTTTTTGTTCAAAAATGAGCTTTCAATTTTATTCATTCAATCGTAATTTCCTTTTGTTGTGCGTGGTTATTAGTGAAGGAAAGAAGATTGCATAGCTCTTAAAAAAAGCCATTCTTTGAAAGAGATTAGGAATTTTAGGTTAAAGAATTTCATAACGATTAGTTTTTATTCAAATTAATAAAACTAATGTGAAATAATTGTAAAGTCATTATTATCAAACGATTAAAAAAAATAAAGGGAAGATTCAATCTTCCCAGGCGCAAAGTGTTAGGCCGTAACCTTGAGCTTGTTTGAGCGATGTTTTTACAATTTCGCTTCGGCAGGAACTTAAGCCTCGGCAAGTTTCTTTAAGATGGTATTTTTTCGCTCCAGAAGAACCGCACAGGTAAACCTTTTTCTCCTGTGGTCTAAATGAAGTTAAAAAAAATAAAATTAGCAGAATAAGCGTATGTTTCATGTTATTGATTTTTATTTTACGACTAAATTGTATTCGTTTCCTTGTTTGTCAAGTGCTTTAAGCTTTCCGTGCGAAACCCATTCGGTATTGATTTCGATTTCAGCAACCGTATCACCAATTAAAATTCCAGCTCCGTATTTTCCTTCAGTATTAATATTTCCAAAAACAGAATCACCTCTGAGGTTAATTCCTTTTACATCGTAATTGTATTTGTAATGCCCAGGATTTCCGGTTCTGTATTCGTATTTGTAAGTAGTGTTTACATGATATGTTTTGGCTTCTTCCGGCGTGATTGTTTTGCGATCGTCTGCAGTTATTACAGGTCTGTAAAACGAATTGACCTGTAAGGTTGGAGGAGGAGCATCAGCTTTTTTGCAGGAAATGAAGAGGAAGAAAAAAAATAAAAGGGAGTAATTTTTGGGCATAGGCGATATGTTTAAGAATTTGTAACTTTTTGGATAAAAATAAAATACGTTCAAATCAATGTTTAACGGTAAAATTATTATATAAACAATACCATTAAACCATTCAAATTAAATATCAAAAACTGGCATTAATTATTAGTCATATTTATATTTTACATGTAAATTAATATAGGTATTGAGGCCAGAACCTTTTTGAGCAAGTAATTTCATATTATCAACATGTTTTTGTCCGGCTTTTCCAGTATAGCTATATTGATATATTTTTGCATTACCACTGAATTTTACGTGTATGCAGTCCAATCCAATTGAGTAAGCATAAACTCCGGAGCCTCCACTTCTATTTGCATATCTTTCCATAATCATATTTCGTGATAAATTTTAGACATTCCTTTATCTCCGCGCTTATAATCGCTTTGAGGGTTAAAAGTTTCCTCAGAAACCTCAATATTGTCAGCTTTTTCAAGATCGTACATTTTCCATCCCATTTTTCGTGAAGAAGAATAACCATCAATTTGGTAAGCTCTTATAGCTTCATTTCCAGCAGTTGTAAGTCCATAACAATGTGGTTCTACAACTCTCAATTTTCCATCGTAATAAAATTCAATTACATTCTGATTTTTAATTGCTTTAATAATTTGATTGTTCATTGTTTTTGGTAGTGTTAAATCTAATTAGAATTAGTAATTTTAAAATACGTGTTTATACCTGATTTAATTAAAAGTCATTAATTCTGAGTCAATTGGAGAATCAATTTCATAATAAGTATAGTCGTTGTCGTACTTGTACCATTTGTAATTGACTCTAGTAAATCGAAACATTTTTAATGCTTCCTGAAGTGTTTCTTGAGTTTGTGCTTTATTGCCATTATCAGCAAAATACCCTCCTGTGAATTGGATAGTTTTATTCTTTTTACCTAAAATTTCTGTTTCAATATTTTCTTTCCACAATTTTTGGTAAATAGCTTTAGTATAGGCTTTTCTTAAAATTGGAAATTCTCTTATTTGAATGTTTTTTACTTTTTTTTCTAGTTCTTTCCCTAGAGCTTGAACTTCACTGTTTTCTGAGACTAATGCTTCATTAATAGTTTTTGCCCATGCAGCAAAAAGAACTAATTCCATTTGAGCAGCTTCAACTGTATTCCTATAAGTTGAAAAATCAACTCCTTTTTCTATAGAAGCCAGTTCTCTTTTTAATTGAGCAATCTGACTTGGTATGTCTTTTTCTTTTTCCGCAGCTGAAGGAGTTGAAGTCAATGTATCTGTAGAACTTTCTGATTTTGTTTCATCATCTCCACTTCCAAATGCAATCATGATAAATCCTGCAAGGATTAATGCAGAGAATAAGTGTTGTACTTTTCTTTTCATTGTTATATTAAATTTATAGTTATTGATTTTCGATAAAAGACAAAAGGTAATAGTGTCGCAATTATATAAAGTAGGAGATCTGACAAATCGAAAGTTCCTGGAACAAGTTTTAGAATTTGGGCTAATTCAGATGATATAGAGATTGTTGGAATAATAAAAATCCAAAATAGATTTTCCTTTTTTATTTCATTATTCCATAGCAACAAAATGAAACTCATATATGAAAACAACCATAATCCATCAGGAAGCGAGTATAAAATGATGTCAGGTAAGCTCTTTGAATGATGAAATGTGAAACTTCTAAGTCTGTTTATTGTATTTAATAGATTTAATTTTTTGAACCAAACAAACATTTTTAGGTCTGAAGTTCTGAACAAAATGTATATCAGGCTTCCAATAAGTAATGTAAAGATGTGCCCTATATATAGTTGTTTGGTTTTCATTGTTTTTAATTTTAACAATCCAAAAGTAACCCCAATCAAAACCAGTATATTACGGAAAACCATAATCGGAAAAAATTAAAATAAAGAAATAAAAAAAGCTCCCGAAGGAGCTTTTAGTATTGAGAATCAAAAGTTTAGATAATTCCCATGTCTTTGACAATCGAAACCAAATGCACGGTATTATTGGCCTTAAAAAAGTCTTTCAGTTTAGAAAGTCTTTTTTCGACTGCACTTTTGCTGTGGGGTTTTGTATCGGTGCTTTTAAAGATTTCTATTATTTCATCTTGTGAAGTTCCAGAAGCTAAATATTTTAGAATTTTGATATCTGTGTCATCAATTTCGTAATTGTTTTTTTGGTTTAATGCAGAAGCTATTTCGGGTGAAATAAATTTCTCGTCTGAACTAGAAAGTATCTGAATAGCCTTTTTCAAATCTGTGATACTGTTTCTGCCTTTTAGGACAAAAGCATCAATTTCAGAATTTTCGAAAAGTGACTTAATACGAGGATTTTTATCTTCGATAGAGTAGGCAATGATTTTTAAATTGGGTTGTAGCTCACGAACTTTCTGGATTAATTCGTCTCCGCTTCCGAGTTTTACTTCACGATGATCTTTTTTAAACGAAAGATCGCTAATCAATAAATCATAAGGTTTATTGTCTTGAATAGCTATTCTTATTTTGGTTAGAGCATCATCACAATATTTTGCATGCTGAAAATCAACAATATTAAAATCATCTAAAGTTTGTTTGACCGCTAAATTGAATTCTTCAAAATCTTCTGCTAAAATTACTTTTTTGAACATAGGCTTTTATTTAGTCATTGTTATTTTTACTTTAAAACCTTTATCAGGTTCAGTGTCAAAAGTAATAGTTCCGTTGGTAGCCAAAATACGGTTTTCCATATTTTGTAAACCATTTTTTATAATTTTTGCTTTTTCGCAGCCTTTTCCGTTATCCGAATAATCTATTGACAAGTTGTTTGAATTATTTTCAAACTTTACGACAACTACAGTTGCTTCACTATGCTTTTTCATGTTCACCATCAATTCATGCAAAACACGCTGTATGGCGATCTTTTTAAAATCTTCAATAGAGTTCCAATCTATTCTTTCTATGTCCTTGATAATAACATTCGTTTGATTGCTATTATAGGTAGAAAGCATCTCTTTTAAATTAGCGGCATAATTTGGTCCGGTGTCTACATCATTGTTTTCGCGAGAAATACCCCGTACACGACTGTAGATATGATCGAGTTTTTGCAGTAACATTTCTTTATTGTCTTCATTTACCAAAGGTTGCGTCTGTGTATAGGTAATGGTATTGAAAACATCATTGGCTAATTCGTCATGAATATCTTTAGCAATTCTGGTTTCGGTATCATAAGCCGTTTTGATTTTCTCGATCCTATTTATTTTGCGATAGTATTTTCTAAGATAAAATATTAAGATGCCTAAAAAGCAAAAAATAACGATAAATAAAAATTGTTTGAATTGAGCTCTTTCAAGAGACAATTGGTTTTCTGCTTTTTCTAAACGCAGTTTCTGATTTTCATCTTTTTCTTTTTTCGAGTCGTATTTTATTTTGGCAAATTTGTTTTTAAAGTTGTTTCTGATTTTGATAATGCTGTCGTTTAGCGTAATGTATTTTTGTGCATAGTGATTGCTTTCAGTACCCGAATTATTCAAGATTAAAAATTGAAGTCCTCTTAATCTCTCGTCAATACTGTTTAGTTTTGTGGCGGTTTTATAAGCTTCTAAAGCGTGTTGATTGGCCTTTTTAGAATCTATTTTACTAAAATATTCTGCTAAGTGAAGATTGCTTTCAATGCTTCCATAAATATCATCATCTTTTTTTCGCATTTCAAGTCCTTCATTCATTAATGAAAAACCTTTGTCATTTAGTCCTTTTTTAAAATATGCGTAGCCTAGATTATCTTTAATTCTTGCTTTACTTAGTATAGCCGAATTACTATCTTGCACTTTGTTTAAAATAGCTTCTAAAATAGTAATTGCATCATCATATTTTTTTTGTTGAATGTAAACAACTGCAATATTACTAAAAGGTATTTGTTTTGTTATCGAGTCGGTACAATCCTTCATTGCTTCCTTATAATAGTAAATGGCGTCATTGTAAAGTGCAAGTTCTTTATCGGCAATGCCAAAAAAAGTATTTATCGAGACAGTATAAATATCTCTTTTCTTAATGTAGGGTAATGTTTCGGTAAGTGTTTCCTTGCTTCCGTAGTAGTCTCCGTTGATTTGCTGTATAGAAGCCATTTTTGTGAGGCAGAAGACAATATTGGCACTGTCTTTTAACGTTTCGTAGGCTATTTTTGCTTTATTGAAATTATAGAAAGAGACATTGAAGTTTTTCTTATCAAAGTTTTCAATTCCTTTTTGGCGGAAATTAATAGCATCTTTTTTACTGGGAGGTATTTTGGTAACAATGGTTTTTTTCTCCTCACAAGAAAGAAGAAAAATGAAAATTATAAAATAAAAAATCGGGGATCGTAACATAAAACTTACTTTCCCCGAAATTAATGATAATTTATATATTATCGTTTTATTTTATTTATTCATCTTCTGGAGGCGGTGGCGGTGGTGGAACAGTTCCATCTCCAGGACCGTCTGCATAATTTGGTACTGCTTCTTTTTTAATTTTTGCTGTCGAATCATCTTCGTCAGCGCTGCAAGAGAATAACATAGTTGTCAATAGGGTACAAGCTCCCCAAAAAAATATCTTTTTCATGTTGAAATTTTTTAGATTGTTTAAAGGCATGCCTGTCCAGAACTATTCTGAATCGTGTTTTTGCAATGCCATTTTTGGCGGGAAGTGAAGTATGTCAAACAGTAAGATTTTTGTTTATACTTCCCAGATAAACTCTGTCTTACGGTTTTCCATACTTTTTAAACAGACTAGTTTTGTACATTTGTTATTGACCTGCAGATCAAAGCGCTAACTAATTTTGTTGATGCAAACTTAGATCCGATTTAAGCCTGCATCGAGATGAAAGTCGGGAAAGTCGAATATGTTTTTGTAAAGTCGGAATAAGTAATGAGAAGTAATTAAAAGTCGAATAAAGTACTTTGTAAAAAGTTTTAAAAAGTCCGAAATGCCTATGCCAAACTATACTTTTGAAGATTATAAAAATGCTGTTAAGGCAAAATATGAGGAAGAAAAAAAAGGTGAATATTCAAATAATTTGAGTTCTCCAACTCCAGCCAATCTTAGAAATTTGTGTCAAAAAAGATTTAATGAAACCACCAAGGATAAGGACCTATCTATTTTTAACCATTTTTTTGATTTTCCATTTGATAAGGATAACAAAAACCTATATGGAAATTTGGAACTCAATAAATTAATAGCCGTAAATAGATTTTTTTTAGGGATAACAGACAAACCTTCCGAAAATACCGTCGAATTTTCTGCAATTTTAGTAGATTTTCGACCTAGACCTTTTATGCAATTTATGAATGGTGATGATTGTAATAAAGAAGATTTTAATGATGAGTTGAAGATTGATGTATGTGATAATAATAATGAAGAAGTTGCAATCCCAATAAATACTTTTTTGGAATCCAGTGCAGATAAAAATATAGACAATAGGGAAGGTCAGCAACGAATTAAAGAACAAGATAAAACATCCAAAAAACGGTTATACATTAAACTTACATTGGTTATATGTTTTATGAGTTTGATAATTTATTTTTTTTACCCACAAAAACAATGCATGCAATGGTCTGCAGATCATTACGAAAAGGTAGATTGTGATTTAAAAATTGAAGGTTTAATAGTTTCAAATCCAGTTGAAGTACTAGACCAAAGTCTCATAAATCTTAAGAAAATCAAAGTTTGTGATACAACGAATTGTTTTGATAAAAATGGGAACGCAATTGTTTGGTACGCTAAAACAGCAAACGGAATAGACTTTTTCAATGGTCATGGACGACATCCAGAGACAAATAGTCCGCTTCGCCCCGTCACAAAATATATTTTAGATAAATATGTAATAAAAGAAGACATGAAATAAATCAATTAATCGATTAGCAAAAAAAGGGAAATGATCTTGTATCATTTCCCTTTTTTGCTTCACTACCTTATTATTTTTAGTTCTCGAAGATTTTGATTCTCGAGTTATTTCAATTGCTACATTAATAATGTAAAAAAAGTTTTTACAATGGAGAAACTTCGATGTTACAAATAAAGGCTTAAGTTTTACATAATATATTGATGAAATTTATATAAATCATTTTTGAAATCATGAAAGGGTTTGTAGGTATATACTGGATAATTTAGCAGTATTAAAATAATACAAATTTAAAACAAATAGACATGAAAACTAGAAAGATATTATTAGTATTAGCCTTAAGCTTGGGAGTATTTGCAACATCATGCAGTAATGACGATAATGAAGGAGAAACAATTGTTCCTATCCAAGGAAAATACAATCTTCGTCAGACAGGAATAATCAATCCTATAAATGGACAAGAAGAATTAGTTAATGCACCACAAAACCAAGAAGGATGTCCTGGAGATTATCTGGATTTAAGATTGAGCAATACAGCAGTTATGGGTGATTATCAAGGTACTCAATGTACTTTAACAGAAACTACTGGTACTTATGTTAGATCTCATAATGATTTAACGATTACAGTTGGTAACGTTAGTACTACAAGTGATATCATGAACCTTACAAACAAGGAATTGAAGATTAAAAATAAAGTAACAGGTGTAATCACTGTTTACAGCAGATAGTTTATCGTTTAATCAAAACAAAAAACGGTGTCAGTTAAATTTGACACCGTTTTTTTTTTGCGCTTATTTTTTAAGCCGGAATGTAAATATCAAAAGAGGCGCCTTCGTTGAGCTCGCCTTTTGCGGTTATGATTCCGTTATGGTTTTCTACAATTTTTTTTACTATGGCCAATCCGATTCCGGTGCCTTTATATTGATCTCTTCCATGCAGTCGCTGAAAAACATCGAATATTTTTTTGCTGTAATGCGGTTCAAAACCTATTCCGTTATCGGTAACTGTAATATGACAGTAATTTTTAAGAACATTCAGCTTTTCATTTTTTAAGGATGAACCTTTCTCGATTTCACACGTAATTTTAATTACGGCTGGGACATCTGGTTTCGAAAATTTAAGCGAATTACTCACTAAATTGTAAAGCAACTGTCTGAACTGAAACGGAATAATATTTATTTCGCTACTCTGAGAACTTTCTATGACGGCATGTTTTTGTTCTAATTCTTCTTTAAGATCTTCTTTTACTTCATCGACGATTCTAGAGAAATCTGTTTTCTCAAAAACACGTTCCTTACTATTGGTTCTAGAATACGAAAGAAGATCATTAATCAGCGTCTGCATTCTCTGGGCGGCATTCTGCATGCGTCTGAATTTATCTTTTCCGTTATCCGAAAGATTTTCCCATTCTTTTTCGATAATCTGCGAAGCAAATGTTTGGATTTTTCGCAAAGGTTCCTGTAAATCATGACTTGAGATATAGGCAAACGACTGCAGCTCTTTGTTCATTTCTTCAAGCTCATTGTTTTTTTGCTCGAGCTCAAGCGAATTGAGTTGTAATTTATCGTCTGCTTTCTTTTTTTCGGTTAGATCGTGTGTCACTTTAGAAAAGCCAATAACTTCATTTTGCTTGTTATGAATTGCCGTAATGACGACGCTGGCCCAAAAATGCGTTCCATCTTTGCGAACACGCCAGCCCTGATGAACAGTCTTTCCTTTTTCGCGGGCCAATTGAAGCAATTTTTGCGGCAGGTTGTTTTTTTTGTCCTCCTCAGAATAAAAAATCGAAAAATATTTGCCGACAATTTCATCTGTTTTATAACCTTTTATTTTCTCAGCCCCTACATTCCAATTTTCGATTATTCCGTCATGGTTGAGGTACAAGATAGCATATTCCTGAATTTCCTCGACCATGAGATGATAGCGTTCCTCGCTTTTACGAAGTGATTCGTTTATACTGATCAATTCTCGTGTTCTTGCACTTACCTGTTGTTCTAGTTCATGGGTAAAGGCTTTTTCAGTATGAATGTCTGTAAAAGCACCTACCCATTTTACAATCTTATTTTCGACATCATAAACGGGTTCTCCAATAACAGTATGCCATCTGTAAACACCATCTTTTCTTCTGAATCTTACGTCTGATCGGTAAATTTCGCCTGTGGCTAAACTGTGTTCCCAGACTTTTGTGTTTTCATCTAGGTCGTCAGGGTGAATCATTTTTATCCACGCATCTTCTGTGCCGGGTTCAATTCCGGTGTATTCAAACCATTTTCCCGACGTAAATAATGCATTCCCTTTTTCATCGGTCTCCCAAATCAGCTGTGGTAGGCTTTCTGTCAGGGAACGGAATTTTTTCTCGCTTTCTTCTATTTGTTTTCTCGCTTCTACTTTTTCAGTAACGTCAATAAGCGTCATTTTGATGCCCGAAATAGAGTTGTCGCTTTCGTAAATCGGTGCATATTCAAAATCAACAAAAACATTATGACCAGCTTCGTAAGGCCCGATATGGAGAAGTGATTCAGATTCAGAATACGTTTCTCCAGAATTGTAAACTTTCGTTAATAGGCTGGCATATTTTTGTTGCTTGAGTTCGGGAAACAAATCAAATATCTTTTTTCCTTGAACTTCATTTTCGCTTTTCTTCCAAATATTACGCAACAAAGCCAAATTGGCCATTTCTATTACAAAATCTTTTCCTCGCAGAATTGCATTCGGAACCGGAGATTTCATAATAAGATCTCGCAGTTTTTTCTCGCTTTCCTCGATTTGTTGTTGATGAAATTTTTCTGCAGTAATATCTCTGATGGTACCGATTAATCTTTCAGGCTCATTATCTTCATCATAAAATACTTTTCCTTTTCCTTCCATCCAATGAATAGAGCCGTCGTTCCAGATTACGCGAGCTTCATAATTGAGAACGCCGGTACTTAAAGCATCTTTAAAAGCTTTATTTCTGATATGCATATCGTCAGGATGAAGGTGTTTTAGCAGTTCATCATGGGTAAGCTCAATATTTTCAGTATAACCTCCGATGATTTCTAAATATCGTTGCGAATAGCTTGGTTTTCTTGTTTTTACATCCAATTCCCATGTGCCTAGTTCGCTGGCTTCGAGGACAATTTTAAGTCGGTCTTCGTTTTGCTCTATTTTCTTGCGGCTTAGTACTTTTTCACTGACATCGGTAACCGTAACCAAAATTCCCGAAATGCTTCCGTTTTCTTCTTTGAATGGCTGGTACACGAAATCAAAATAAGAGATTTCCTGTTTGCCGTAACGATTTAACGGAACCGGAACTTCATTGCCCAGATAAGGGACACCAGTGCTAAGAACATTTTTAAGCAGTTCACTAACAGTTTCTTCGACCTCAGGAAGTGTTTCGAAAAGCGGACGACCCACAAAAGAATGTTCTTCTTTATCTACAATTTTAAGATAGTTTTCGTTTGCCATTTCGACC
The DNA here is from genome assembly GCF_004634245.1 of Flavobacterium foetidum. GTDB lineage: Bacteria > Bacteroidota > Bacteroidia > Flavobacteriales > Flavobacteriaceae > Flavobacterium > Flavobacterium foetidum. The sequence goes on along the minus strand of NZ_SJTF01000002.1, from coordinate 284,081 downwards.
ACATACTCTGGGCCGCGAAGTATCGTAATGCCTACGGGAGCTTGTTTTACAGTATTACGGAAACGTTTGTCGCTTTCTTCAATTTTTTTCTTGGCAATATTGAGGTCGGTCAAATCTACACCGGTATTCATTACCCCGTATATTTTTCCGTTTGTATCATAGAGAGGCGTAAAACTGTAGTTAAAGTAAAAAGTCTGCAGTTGGTTGTTTACAACTAAATCAAGAGGAGTATTTTGGGTGTGAAAAGATTGTCCAGTTTCAAAAACTGTAGCAACTTGTTCAAAAACAGATTGGTCTATTAGTTCTGGTAGTATTTCCTTGTATGTTTTTCCGATTACGTCTGGGCCTTTTCCCCAGACTTTTATAATCGATTCGTTGGCAAGTTCAATGCGCATTTCTTTTCCGGCATACACTGCAATCGGAAATGGGGCATTTTCTACCAGTTGTCTTATTTTTTGTTCGCTTTCTTCTAGTTTCGCGGCTATTTTCTTTTGAGTTGTTTCTACAGCAGTAGCTAAAATTCCGCCAACTGTGCCGTCTTCTTTTTTTATAGGGTTGTACGAAAAGTCAAAATAACATTCTTCGCATATTCCGTTTCTGTTTAATGTTATTCTGTAATCTTTTAAAGTTGATGCTTGGCCGCGCATTACTTCGTCAAACATGGGTTTTAGTGTATCCCAGATTTCAGAAAATGCGATTCCGGTATCAGCTCCCAAAGCATCTGGATGTTTAGATTCTTCAAGGATTGATAAAAGAGGATCATTGTAGAGCAATGTATATTTTTCGCCCCATGCAATATACGTAGCAGACCTATTGCTAAGCATCATTGCAGTCATTGTTTTTAAACTCGCCGGCCAATTTTCAGGATCACCCAAGGGAGTTCTGCTCCAGTCTTTTAAACGGAACAACTCACCCATTTTTCCGCCATCAGCTAGAAAATAATGTTCCTTTTTATTGTGGTTCATTTAAAATAAATTTAGGATTGCAGTACAAAAGAAGCTCTTGCAGGCTGTTTAAAGTTTTCTGCAGATGCTGTAGTTAAGGCATTTTCTATCACTTTTTTCAGTTTAGAAAAATCGCCTGGTTTTCGTATATAATAAGAGGCACCCTTTTTAAATAATGTTTCCACAATTTCGCTATCAAGCGAAGTAGAAAAGATGATTATGGGAACTTCGGCCAGTCCTTTATTTTGTTTGATTTCAGAGATACATTCCAAGCCGTTCTTGCGTGGCATATTCAAATCTAAGAAAAGAACATCGGGAAGGTTGTCTGGCGCATTTTTTTCTAGATAATTCATCAGCTGGACACCGTCATGAACCATAAAAAGTCTGGCTTGTACAGATGTTTCTTCGAGAGCTTCTTTGAAAAAATCGCAATCGTCTACATCATCATCGGCTAATAATATGTTGAAAGTGAATTGGTTCATTGGTTAGATAATATATTTTATTTTTTTTATGTATGCTAAGATAACACTAATTTTAACAGTTTTAATCACTTGTATGACTAATAATTTAGACTGTACCTTTAATATTAGTACTTTTTTTACAAAATTAGTTTTTTTGTTTTTAAAAATTTAATTTCTATTCAAAAAGCACTTTTTATAACGCTCTTATTACAATTTTTTTCAGGATGCTGCGTTATAATAAAAAGCTTCCACAAGCTTTAAAAATTATCTCTTTTGTCAAGAAAAAGTTAGTTCTCTTTTTCATACTTACGACATCAAAAAAAACACATTTTCTGTTTACCTCGGGGTACAAGTGTAAAAAAATTACACACCTTGATTTATCTGTTTTTGGGTTAAAAGCCTAAAAATCAGGAAAAAGTGATAATGGCACATCGCTTGTTTATTGGCATTACATCAATTTGTTTTTCGGATTTCCCTAATCAATAAATCCAGAAAACGAGAATTTTAAAAGCCATAGTACAAACTAACAGACATACAAGCATGGAAAGCGAAACAATTATCTCAGACCAATTTTATACAGCAAAAAGTGCCGTTCGCACAGATTCTTTAACCAATAAAATTTTTAATTCTCAGAGTAACTCATATTCGACATTTGTACATAGACCAGCCAGCACACTTGGGCTTTCTATCGTGATAGGAACATTTGTCTTAATGATAGCAGGAGCTTTTTCTGTATATCATTTGCAGGAAGATTTTGAAGCCTTTCAACTCGAAAGAATCAATTCTTCATGGGGGTTTCCGTTTTTAATAATTGCCACGCTTTTGTTTTTTTATCAGACAGCGGTGTTTTTATATAATTCTTATCTTTTTCTTGGTTATAAAGCGATTCCGTCGGTTTCAGACGATTTGCTGCCAACTTGTACCGTAATTGTTCCCGCTTATAACGAAGGAAAATTAGTGTACAATACTTTATTGAGTCTTGCAGAAAGTGATTATCCTGCTCATAAAATTCAGCTTTTGGCTATTGATGACGGAAGTAAAGATGATACTTGGTACTGGATGCAGGAAGCAAAAAAGAAATTAGGAGATCGAGTAACCATCTTTCAACAGCCTAAAAATCAAGGAAAACGTCATGCATTGTACCGCGGCTTTAACCTAGGAACGGGAGACATCTTTGTAACAGTAGACAGTGATTCTATTGTGAAAAAAGATACATTGAGAAACTTGGTGAGTCCGTTTGTGGTAAATGAAAAATGTGGTGCCGTGGCCGGAAACGTACAGGTGCTGAACAATGAAAAAGCAATTTTGCCAAAAATGCTGAACGTAAGTTTTGTAATGAGTTTTGAGTTCATGCGTTCTGCTGAAAGTAGAGTAGGTTCTGTTTTATGTACGCCTGGTGCTTTGGCAGCATACAGAAAAGATGCGGTGTTTAACTGTCTTCCAGAGTGGATCAATCAGACTTTTATGGGGCAACCGTCAGATATTGGAGAAGACCGCGCCATGACCAACATGATTTTAAAACAAGGATTGCATGTATTGTTTCAGCGTAATGCGGTAGTATTGACCAATGTTCCTGAAGATTATAAAGGGCTTTATAAAATGTTTATCAGATGGAGCAGAAGTAATGTGCGTGAAAATCTAGCTATGGCTAAGTTTGTTTTCAAAAACTTTAGAAAAGAGTCAAAATTAGGAGCTAGACTGTTGTTTTTAAATCAGTTTTTCAAGATTGCAATGACGTATCCGTTCCTGTTGTTTATGTTCTTTTTTATTGCAGTGCATCCTGCTTTATTTTTGAGCTCAACATTTTTAGGAATTTTGATTCTCTCGACCTTTTCTATGGTATTTTATGCTAAAAGATACAACCTATCAGAATCTTTCTGGGCATACTCTTACAGTGTTTTTTATACCTTCAGTTTATTCTGGATTGCACCGTATGCAATAGCAACGGCAAGCAAAAGAGGATGGCTTACTAGAGGTCTTTAAATATAACGGAATATTAAAATATATTCCTTCCCCGAGTGAATATCTTTCTTTTTTTAAGAAGAACAGCTGCAAATAATTTTTGCAGCTGTTTTTGTTTTTTAGTAACTCCTTGGTGAATGTGATAGATTGAAAAAAAAAATTTCCTTCAATTTTTTCTAACAGTTATTCAGATTCAAGTTTTGCAATAATCTGTTTTTTCATTGTGGTATGAATGTAATCTAACACTTCGGCATACGAAATTCCATAACGGCGTTCTATATTTTGAAAATGCATCGGAAACTGCCCTAAAATTTTGTCGTAATAAACGTCAAGCTGTTCTGATGAAGGCAAATCGTATTTTAAGCGAAGCTGGAATCTTCTAAGAAGTGCGCTGTCGATTATTTCGTAATGATTCGTAGAACAAATCAACAAGCTGTCTGAAGGAAAATAGTCAAACAATTGGATAATCGTGTTGACTAGACGACGCATTTCGGCTACATCTTTGTCTTCACTGTCACGGCTTTTTCCGATTTGGTCAAATTCGTCCAGAAATAAAACCGCTTTCTCCCGAATTGCTTTGTCGAAGACGGCTTTTAAGTTTTTGGATGTTTCGCCAATTCGAGCATCGATAATAGTGCTGAGGTTGACAATTACGATTTTTTTCTGAAGTTTCTGTGCAATCGCTTTTGCAGTGGTCGTTTTGCCACAGCCAGAACTTCCGTGGAGTAAAATCTTGTTGTCGGCTTTCAGATTGTATTTTTGAAGTTCATGAATGTATTGATGTTCCTTAATGATTTGCACCAGAGCATTTTTGTTTTCATCACTGAAAAATAAATCTTCCAAGGCAATTTTTTCTGTATCGATTAAGGTAAGATCATGTAAGTTCATTTCTTGATTTTTGATGCAAAAATAGGCTTTATTCAATATATTTTGGTTTGGAACTCAGTAATTGATTATTCTGCCAGATTTTCATTCCAGATTTCTTTTCCCAAAAAACGATTTCCGAAGATTGAAGTTCCGATTCGGACCATATTAGAACCTTCTTCAATAGCCATTTCGAGATCCTGCGACATTCCCATCGAAAGTTTTAAATCGGTAACAGAATCGATCTTGGCGGCATAGATTTCATCGCGAATTGTTTTAAGAAGCCGTAAAGACGGACGCATCTTTTCTTTTTCGACATCTAAAAGTCCAATCGTCATTAAGCCTTTAATGTTTAAAGTTTCATAGTCTTTTAGGGTATGAATGAAATTCAAAACGTTTTCTGGTGCCAATCCGAATTTGCTTTCTTCATACGAAGTATTGACCTGTACAAAAACATCCAGCTTTCTCTTTTGGTGTACAAGTTGTTTATGCAATTCATCGGCAAGGCTTAACCTGTCCAACGACTGTATGCAGCTCGCATACTTCAGGACGTCTTTTACCTTATTAGTTTGAAGATGCCCTATAAAATGTCGTTCAATTGGCAATCGTCCTAAAATATCGTTTTTATCTCGCAATTCCTGCATTTTGTTTTCGCCGATTAATGTTTCCCCGGCTTCAATCGCGATTCTAATTTTAGCTGCCGGAACGGTTTTCGTAGCCAATAAAAGCTGCACATCGTCAGGATTTCGCCCCGAAGCTTTGCAGGCATTTTCGATCCGCTGATGCACCTTTAGTAAATTAAAAATGATTTCATTTTTCATATCGCAAATTTAAGCTTAATCTGGATTGTAGTTTTAATCCAGTTTGTTCTATTTGAAGTAGTCCAGTTGTTCTTTTGAAAAACGGGTCTTTCTAAAATAGCCCAGACAGGAACGGCATCCTTTTTCTGCCTTCTTTAGGCAGAAAAAGATATAGTGGATGGCTGGAAACAGCTCCAAATGATTATCATAAATACCAGACTTTTGGTGGACCAGTATTTTCTAAAAAATGCAGAAACTGGATGATTTTCAATTTTTAAATCCGATGTAAATTTGTAGTGTAAAACAATAAAACTTAGTCACTCAGTGACTTAGAAACTTAGAAACTAAAAGAAGATGAAAATAGCAGTTTGGGATACTTATGTAACCCGCAAAGACGGAAAAATAATGCACTTTGATATTTTGGTTGATGAAAATTTGAATGATGCCGAACAAGTGTATGAGTATGGTAAAAAATACCTAAAAAGCGTTGCGCAGGAAGGACAGGCTTTGTCTTCTAAAGAATGCCGTTTTTGTCATATTGACAAAGCGCCGATTGAGGTTGAAAACCAGATTCGAGAAAATGGATTTTCTATAATTGAAATGGAAAATTGTAACTGATGGAACGCGGATGAAATAGATTTGCTTTCGCATAGAGACGGATAAAACTTAACCCGTTGGGTGTAATAAAAAAATAAAAGCATTTTAACACATAGAAGCATAGTTTTTTGTGCCGAAAAAAGAAAATGGAACAAACAAGTTTCCACAAATAGCTAAACTATGTGCATTTACACTAGTGAAACGCCTTTTTTAAGTTTAGTTAAACTATGTTTCTATGTGTTGAAAATAATTTCACCCAACGAGTTAAAACTTATTTTAAAACAACGTTTTTTGCGAAAGCAAATCGTTTATACTGCTTGTAAATTTAGAACTTTACAAAAGTTTAGAAAGCGCTTTAATGCCGTCTTCCATCTGTTTTTCTGAAAGAGAAGCATAACCTAGACGAAAACCTTGGACGGTTTTGTTATAACTGAATTTCTCAGGACTTATAAGCTGAATTCCCTGAGATTTCAGTTTTTCATGAATTTGCAAAACATTGACTTCAGAATTGGGAACAATCCAAAAAGCTAGTCCGCCTTCGGGTTTTGTGAACGTGATTTTGTCGTGAAGGTACTGATTTAAAAGGTTTTCGAAATGGTCTCTTTTGCTTTTATAAATCAAGTTGGCTTTTTTGAGATGACGTTTGATTTTTCCTTCATTGATGAGGTTTAAGACCGCTTCTTCCATAATATTGTCTCCCTGAACATCAATTATTTTTCGGTGTTGCGCTATTTTCTGAATGTTTTCTGAAGAAGTTGCCAAATAACCGATTCTTAATGCAGGTGCCACAATTTTACTAAAGGTTCCGATGTAAATATAATTTTGAAGTCCTGAAAAGCTAGAAACTGGCAGTACAGGACGTTGTCCGAAATGAAATTCGTTGTCGTAATCGTCTTCAATTATGGTAAATCCGAAATGATTGGAAAGTTCAATAAGCCTGATTCTTTTTTTCAAAGACAAAGTAACCGTAGTCGGAAACTGATGGTGCGGGGTAACATAAACGGCTTTTATGTTGTGATGCTTTTGAAGGTATTCTTCGATTTGAGTAATATCCAAGCCGTCAGATTGAACATCGACAGGAAGTAATTCGGCTCCAGCATTTTCAAAAGCTTCCCAGGCGGGCTTGTATCCTGGATTTTCAATCAAAACCGCGTCTCCAGTTTTTAGCACACAATGCGCGGCCAGATACATTGCCATTTGGCTGCCTCGCGTGATGCAAATCTGGTTTTGCGAAATACTCATACCTCGTTTAAAGTTAAGCATCTGAGCAATAGATTTTCTGAATTCTGCGTTGCCGAGTTCGCTGCTGTATCCCATAATCTGCCAGCGCGATTTTCGGCTGAAAATTTCTCTATAAGCTCTTGCCAGATCGCCCATAGGAGCAAGGCGGCTGTCGGGAAATCCGTCATCAAAAACCAAATGCGGAACTGATATTTCCGTGGTATTTTCTGCTAGTTCCTTTTTTATTTTTTTAGGAATAATTTCGGGAACAGTATCTGTTACAAAAGTTCCTTTTCGGTCAATCGTAAGCAGCCATCCTTCTGCGGTCAGTACATCGAGCGCTTCTATAATCGTATTGCGGTTTACATTCAATAATCCCGCTAGCTGCCTGCTTCCTGGAAGTGCGTTTCCGCCAGCGAGTTTTCCGATTTTTATAGCGTCGATAACGGCATCAGCAATTTGAAGGTACAATGCTTTATCTGATTTTTTGTCTAACTGAATTTCTAGTGGCCAAGGTCGTAACATTCGAATTCTTTTCTATTACTGTAAGTCAAATTTACGGTTTTTTAGATAGTGGAATATAGAATATAGAACTTAACAGATTTGCGACTCTTATGTTTTGATTGTATGATTTTCCAGTTTATGGATAATGCTTTTAATATTGGCGCCTTTTCCTAAAACTGGTTTCCATAAATCGCCCTTTTCTTCAAAACGTTTTAATACATTTTTGATGGTAAATTGCGACGGATGCAGTTTTTTGTTTACTTCGTCCCATTCAAGCGGAGTAGAGACACTTGCACCAGGCACAGGTCTTACAGAATAGGGCGATGCCAAGGTCTGACCTCGTCTGTTTTGAAGATAATCTATGTATAATTTGTTGTTTCTTTTTTTGATGGAACGTTCCAGAGTAGTCGTGTCAGGAAGTCTTGACTGTACTTCTCTGGCGATCAGTTCGCCGAGGATTTTTACAGAATCATAATCATATGCAGCGCCGAGCGGAATATATACATGTAGGCCCGTTGCCCCTGAGGTTTTACAATAGCAGGCAGTTTCGAGCTCATCCATCACGTTTTTTACAGTGAGCGCAGTTTCCACCACTTCTTCAAAATTATTATTTGCCGGATCTAAGTCTAAAACCAGCCAATCTGGATTTTCTAAATGTTTGATAGTCGAATTCCACGGATTCATTTCAATGCATCCCAAGTTTGCCATGTACAAAAGGGTCTGTTTGTTATTGCAGATCAGGTAATTTAGATATTCCTGATTCGAGTCTGAATACACTTTTTCTGTTTTGAGCCACGAAGGAACTTTTTCGAGTGCTATATCTTTTTGGTAAAAGCTCTGGCCGTTAATTCCGTTCGGAAAACGATTCAGCGATTGCGGACGGTTTTTGAGGTAAGGAAGAATAAGTTCTGAAACAGCATCGTAATACTCAATAATTTCACCTTTTGTAATGCCGCTTTCAGGAAAATAAATCTTGTTCTGATTGGTAAGATGCAAGGTCGTTTTTCCGATTTTTAAATCGAAATCACTTTCCGCTTTTGTTTTTTTTGCGGTCGAAACTTTCTTTTCTTTTTTCTCTTCTGTTTTCATATTCGGAAATTTAACTTCGGTTGGTTTTTTATCGATTCGTAGACCCAGATAAACGGGATGTCGCAGGTGATGGTCTTGTGTCCACTCAGAAAATTTGACTTGGCAGACCAGTTTTGGTTTTACCCATTGAATAACATCTCGCAGTCCTGTTTTCTCTGAGAGCGGACTTGCATCTGTAAATTGCGGTTCGAGTTTTTGGTAAAGTTCTTTTAAGGTTTCTTCATTAAAACCTGTACCGCATTTTCCAATAAATTTTAATTTTTTATTATCGTATTGTCCCAATAGAATTGCACCAAAATAGTTGCGTGATTTTTTAGGCTCAGTAATGCCGATTATAATTGCTTCTTCCTGTTGGTTTATCTTGATTTTAAGCCAATCAGAGCTTCGTTTTCCAGCATGGTAAACCGCAGTCGCTTTTTTTGCAATTATGCCTTCATTTTGTTTTTCTCCTGCCTTTTTATACAAATCCAATCCTTTTTCTGCCCAATGTTCGGAGAAATAAACATTCGTCAGTTCTTGTTTTTGCAATAACATTTGCAGCAGTTCTTTTCGTTCGAGCAATGATAAGCTCATGGTGCTGTTTCCGTCCAGATACAAAAGGTCAAAAACGTAGTATTTTAAAGTTCCTTTGCCAGTTTTGAGATAATTCTGCAATAATTGAAAATTTGTTTTTCCTTTGGAATCTTCTACAACAACTTCGCCGTCTAAAACTGCTGTATGATTTATTTTCTCCAATTCGCTAGCTATTGGGCCAAAGCTTTTGTTGAATGAAATTTTATTTCTGCTCCAGAGTTCTGTATTTTCTGGATTAATGACAGCAATGGCGCGGTATCCGTCAAATTTATTCTCGAAAATCCATTCAGGGTCATCAAAGGGCTTGGTGGTGGTATCGGCCAGCATAGGTTTTATAAAAATGGCTTTTTGAGCAGAGGAATTTTCATCTGTACCTTTTTTCTGTTTTGCTTTTGGTTGCGAAAGTTTTGAATCTTTTTTGAGTAGTTCTTTTTCCAAAGCTTCTGCTTTTTTCTCCATCGATTCTAGAGTGACATTCGAAATAACCGATTTGTTTTTTTTCAGAATATCGGTTTCAGAGGCAAATTTGTCGTTTTTTTTAATCAGCAACCACGCATTTTCCTGTTTGCCTTTTAGTTTCACAAGCGAAAATTCTCCTTTAAGTTTCTGGCCGTTTAGCACAAAACTCATTCGTCCTTTTTCAAGTTCGCTTTTCAGGGTTTTTTCAGGGTTTGCATTTTCATCAGTAGATTGATAAGTGCCGTTATCCCAAACGATGACATTTCCAGCACCATAATTTCCTTTTGGAATTGAGCCTTCAAAATCTTTATAATCATAGGGATGATCTTCGACCATCATAGCCAAACGTTTATCATCTGGATTCATTGATGGTCCTTTGGGAACGGCCCAGCTCTTTAAAACACCATCTAATTCAAGCCTAAAATCATAATGAAGATGTGATGCGGCATGCTTCTGCACCACAAAAATCAATTTGTCTTTAGATTTTCCAAGCTTTCCTTTTGGTTCTTTGGTTTGCTTAAAGTCTCTTTTCTGATTGTATTTAGAAAGCGCCATAACTGATATGTTTTCAAATTAATTTCTCAATAGAATTTTTCTTTTGAATGATTCTATCACTGTAAATTTACTTTCAATATTTATCCGATTATTACAGGATAAAAAAATAGGATTGCATAATTTACAGATAATTATTTTGATTATCAGTTTATTATGGATTTTATTTGACTGCCGCGGCTACTAAGTAAGCAATCAGTAAGATACTGATCATGAAAATCATCATGGTAATAAAAGTCAGCATTGCAGTCGAATACTGATAACGTCCTTCTTTTAAAAGCTGTACGGTTTTGCGGTATCTTAAAAAAGACAGCAGAATAGTTAAGGCTCCAGTAATAAGCAAGCCAATTCCGAGATAAACGGTAAAGTTGCTATCCGGTGCAACTGTTTCGGCTATGTATTTTGCTGGAAGCTGTTTTATGAATAATGAAAATTTTACTGCAACAAAGCCAAAAACCATGATACCGATGCCGGTTCTTATCCAAGAAAGAAGCGTTCTTTCGTTAGATAATAATTCGTTCATGATTTCTTCGTCGTTGTTCGGTTTCATTTAATTGATTTTTAGGTAGTAATGAAAAAAAATCCACTGAAAGCATAATTTTCAGTGGATTTTTTTCGGGTAAAAGTTTCTTAAGCCGTAGCTGCATCATTAGCGTTGTCAGCTGTTTTTGAAGTCAAGTCCGAAAGCTTGTCTTTTAATTTATTGATACAGTCTGATTTCATATCAGCGATTTTGTTTCTTAAATCTTCACCTTTTTCTGGTGCATATAATACTCCAAGAGCGGCTCCTATTGCAAATCCTCCTAAAAGGGCACATATTGTTTCTGTACTTCTCATGATTTTAAAATTTAAATTAGTAATAATTAATCCACTACAAATTCAGGATCTGCAGTTTTCTTATCGTCTTTGTAAAAAGGTTTTTCCTCCTCATTATCCAAGTTATAACTGTCGTAAGGATTATGATCGTCGTGTGTCGAATAGGGCGTATTGTCTTCGGCCAGATTCAAGCCGCTTTCAATAATTTCTTCATCAAATTCGCTTTCGACGGCATTCCTGTAATTTGTATCAGGATTGTCTCCTGATGTAAATTCCTGGTCCAAAGCCTCATTTTCGTGTGCTGTATCTATATGGTCAGGAGTACACTGGTAATTGATATCATTTTCTCTGAAATCGTTCATCAAATCTTTTTTCATAGCTCAAAAGTTTTAAGTTAAATGATGTCATACAAAATTTGTCAATCTCGAGTAGAATATTTTACAGAATTCAATTTAAAACTTATAATATTTTAAAAATCAGATTTTTGCTCATTTATCTTAAACGGTAAGCATAAAAGTTTCTTTATTAAGGTTGGCCGTATGAAATTGCCAATTTACCGTAACTACTTTTTGCAACACCCTTTTTAATTCGTTAAAATTGTTAGGCTTTTTGATGTAAATGTTGGCTCCGAGAATAAAGGCGTTGTCAATATCTTCTGTGCTCGACGAGGTAGAGTAAATCGCGACAGATAAGTTTTTAAGTTTTTCATCGGCGCGAATTTCTTTCAAACAGTCTATTCCATTTTTTCTAGGCATATTTAAATCTAAAAAGACAATTGAAGGAAGCGTAGTGTCAGGACTGTGAAGATAATCCATTAATTCCTGACCATCATTAAGCATTTTTAATTTATACCGCAGTGAAGTGCTTTCAAATGCTTCAGAAAAAAACAAACGGTCATCTGGATCATCATCAGCTAAAAGAATTTGTATAATATTATCAGCCATTTTTAGTAAAAATTTTGATTAAACAAGTTAATTATTCAGGTGTATGGATTAACCATACAAAAATTGCATCTTTTATATTTAATTGGGTTATACGATTTGCGTCATTTCTTACATTATTATAACATCATACAGAATCTGCAATAAAATCTTATAATATTGAAAGAGAATATTGTAATGATTTATAAGTTGAAAATCACAACTTTACAATGTTAATTTTAAATAAAAAACATTATGGAAACTTCAAGAAAAGATTCGAAATCTGGAATGAAAGATTCTGGAAAAACTCAAAAATCAACATCTGGTTCTCGAGGAAAAAGCGATAATGCAAAATCAACAGATTCTAAAAGCAGAACTGCACATTAATTGATTTTGGTTTAAGAAACACAAATCATAATAAAAGCGTGCTGTCTATTTATAAACAGCACGCCTTTACTTTTAACGTACCAAATCAAATCTTTTTTTCTTTAGCGGCAATTAAGGCCGCTTTATTTGCTTTTTCCTGCTCTTTCAATCTGTAATCTTCATCATCACAATGTTCAGAACAAGAAGTGGTTAGCGTAATAGTTAATACTATTAATGGAAAAATTTTAAGAACTTTTTTCATGAATTGTCTGGGGTTAAAGTTATTTATGAGTAAATATATTGTCAGACAGCATGCGGTTTTTACATAATAAAGTGCGGTTGTTATATAATTTCAACATCAACATATTAAGAAGATTTCTTTTTCTTGTTTTCAAGGCTGGCTTTTAGCATCGACATCAAGTCATCGTTTTGTTTGTGTACAACTTTCATTTTCGGCTTGGCCACCTTTTTGCCTTTGGCCTTGTCTTTTATGATTTTCAATAATTTAGCAGTGTATTCATCTTTATAATTAGAAATGTCAAAAGGCTCTGTAAGCTGGTCAATTAGTTTGTCGGCCATTTCCATTTCCTTGGCTTTCGTTTTAGAAACTGCCGGAAGTTTGAGTTCAGATGTATCTCTGATTTCTTCTTCAAAACGAATACGGTTTAGAACAATGACATTCTTGTAAGGTTTAAGAATAGCCAATGCTTCTTTATTTCGTAAAACAAAACTTGTAATTCCGACTTTTTCTGCAGAGGCCATTGCATCTCTCAAAAGAGCATAAGCATTTGCGGCGCCTTTATCGGGTTCCAGATAGTAAGGTTGCTCATAGTATAAGGAGTCGATTTCTTTTTCGAAAGTAAAATTCTGAATATCAATTGTCTTTGTTTTTTCTGCATCGGCAGCTTCAAAATCTTCGTCTTCTAGAATTACATATTTGTCTTCAATTCTGTAGCCCTTTACGATATCGCCGTAAGCGACTTCTTTTCCGGTGCTTTCGTTTACGCGTTTAAATTTTATGTTCGAATGATCTTTTTTATCCAGCATATCCATATCTAAACTGCTGTCCTGAACCGCAGAAAACAGTTTTACCGGAATGTTGATAAGGCCAAAACTTATTGATCCTGTCCAGATTGCTCTCATAATTAAATATTTTTATAATAGAGCCTTAAATTAACTTTTATGTTTGAATTTGATTTACAATCAACTGGCTCAATTTTATAAAATGCCAATGTACAAATACTGAAGAGCAAGAAGCGAAGCGAACAACCAAATGTGGGAGTAATCGTTAATTATCGGTTTTGAATGTGGTGAGCTAATTGATTATTTATGAATTGTTTACTCTTCATAAGATGAAATTTATTTGACTTACTCCAACCGAATTTATTGCTTTATTGAATATGTACACTACTTTTGGCAAAAAATTAAAAAAAATGACAAAAGTTTATCTTGCTGTACTGGGTCTGATCAGCGCGGCTTTAAACGCTCAGGCACAAAATGATTCTATCATCAATATTAACGAAGTTATTATTCAGGATAATCGTTTCAGTACTCCGATTTCAAAGAAAAACCGAAATATATACGTTATTGATAAAACCGTAATCGAAAAACTTCCGGGACGTTCTATTCAAGAGGTGCTGCAATATGCCAATGGAGTAGACATCCGTCAAAGGGGACCGTTTGGCACTCAGGCAGATGTGAGCATAGACGGCGGCAGTTTTGAACAGACAGTTGTTCTTCTCAACGGAACCAAAATCATCGATCCGCAGACGGCTCATAACATGCTCAATATCCCGATTCCGGTCGAGGTAATAGAACGAATTGAAATTATCCGTGGGCCGGCCGCTTTTATTTATGGCGTAAACAGTCTTACGGGAGCTATCAATATTATAACTAAAAAGCCAACAGAATCGGGTGTTTTGGTAAGTTCGTACGCTGGTTCGAATTTTGAGAAAGATTCGCAAGATACAGGAGATACTTTTTTTGGAACCGGGATTCAGCTTGGAGCTGTTTTAAGCAAAGAAAAACACCAGCATTCAATTTTCGCTTCGCACGATAAAAGCAACGGATATCGCTACAATACGGCGTTCGAGAATAATAAGATTTTCTATCAGGGAAATGTGCAGCTTAACAATTCTAACGAAATTTTAAGTTCTTTTGGTTATATCAACAATGGTTTTGGAGCAAACGGATTTTATGCCGCTCCAGGAGATATAAACTCGAGCGAGGTGATCCAGACCACTTTTGCCAATCTTCAGTCTAGACATGCGATTACCGAGAACTGGAAAATCATGCCTAGAGTAAGTTACCGATACAATTATGACGATTATCGCTATTACGGAATCGCAAATTTAAATGCCGGCAGAAGTCAGCATTACACCAATTCTATTGCAGCAGAACTGAATTCGACGGTCAAACTTTCTAAAGGCGAAATTGGTTTTGGAGCCGAATTTAGAAATGAGGATATCCATTCTTCAAACATTGGTGATCACGATCGCAACAACGTCGGAATTTATGCAGAATACCGAACAAATTTCTTCGAAAGATTGAGCGTGAATTTAGGGACTTATCTTAATTACAATTCAGATTATAAATGGCAGATTTATCCGGGAATTGATGCGAGTTATGTCATTACCGATGAATTTAAAATTGTTGGAAACGTGGGTACAAGCCAGCGAATTCCGTCGTTTACAGATTTGTATTTAAGACAGACCGGAAATATCGGTAATCCCGATTTAGATTCTGAAAATGCCTTTCAGAGTGAAATTGGATTTAAATTCAACAAAAGAAAATTAACTTTCAATGCCAATTATTTCTACAGAAAAATAACCAACTACATCGACTGGACGAGAATGGTTACGACAGTGCCGTGGCAGAGTCAGAACACAGGAGATTTAAGTACAAACGGCTTAAATCTTCGAAGCACTTACCGAATTGATTTCGCTGCAGATTCCCGACTGAATATTGTTTTAGGTTATTCTTATCTTGATGCCGAGTTTAAAAATTCAAGAACTGAAACGTATTCAAAATACCTGATTTCGTCATTAAAACATCAATTGACCAATACAATCGATTACCAATACAAAAAATTCTCTGTATTGTTTGCAACCCGTTTTAACGAAAGAGTCACAGGACCTTCTTACTGGATAAATGATTTCAGGATAAGCCAGTCTATAAAAAAGTTTACAGTCTTTGCAGATGCTCAAAACATATTCAATACTACTTATTTTGAAGTTGGTGCGGTGCCATTGCCTTCAAGATGGTTTAGTTTGGGGGTGAAATTTGCGAGTTTCTAACGAAAAATAAAATGTAAATAGGCTAAAGGTATTCAGTTTTTTGAATACCTTTTTTTGTTTAAAAATTTGTTTTTTTAACACTTACGGTTCTTAAAAAACGAATTTTTATTTTAAATCAGCATCAGCTCGGCGGGCAAAATTTACGTTTGAGGCTTAAAATATAACGTTACGGTTAGTTTTTACAGAAATAAGAAGTTTTATAAAACAATTTTGTAATAGTAAAAACTAACAAACTGTTTTATGTCTTCATCAGAACTTACTATAATCGCCGCTACCAATTTTTCTGAAACCGCCAATAATGCCGTTACATATGCGGCCGGACTTGCAAAATCAGCCGGAGCAAAACTTATTTTATTCAATTCATTTTCTTTAAGTGTCCACAGTGCCAATTCGCTTATTTCGGCTGAGGCAATGCAGCAACAAATCGGAAAACAGACCAAAAGATTGGAGGCCTTAGGAGAAGAACTGTCTAAGCTTTTTGATATTGAGGTGAAAACTTCCTGTACATATTCGTTTGTAGAAGATCAACTTCAGGTTTTAATAGAAGAATCAAAAGCAGAACTGGTTGTTATGGGAATGGCAGAACGTTCTTTTGAGCAAGATCTGCTAGGCAATACCACAACTTCAGTTATAAAAAATATTAATATACCAGTTCTTGCAGTTCCGTTAAATGCACATTTTATTGATACAAAAAAGATACTTTATGCCAGCGATTCACTAAGTTTGTCCTCTATAAAAAGATTCAGCTGGTTGCGAAAAGTTGTGGGTACAATTGGTCTTGAAATCGAATTTTTCAGTGTTGATGAAAGAATCGATGTCTTAAAATCAGAGCAGACAGAACTTATTTGGAGTCCAGAATCTGATTTTGATATTGAAAAAGTGAAGTACATTTACAAAAGTGTACGCTCTAATGCGGTAATCGACGAAATCTACAAAGAGATTAAAGCTTATGGAGCTGATATTTTGGTAATGGTGCCTCAAAAATATGGTTTTTGGGATTCTCTAGTACACAGAAGCAAAACAAGAATAATGGCTGCTGGTCTGGATATCCCGTTATTGTCTTATCCGATGTAAATATTTGTTTATCATGAAAATAAATTACGCTAATAATATTGTTGTAATTACTCTTCTTCCGGTTTTGCTTTTTGTTTCCGGATGTATTTCAGTACTAAAAAACGGAAATCCATTTTCATTAGACCAAAACAGTCTAATGATTTTGTTTTTGCTTACGACCATCACAAGTTATTTGTTTTTAAAAGATCTGGTTTCGGTATTCATCAGCATGTTCGTTTCGGCGAATACTCTATTAGGGACAGTCTTTTTAATGGATTTTTTCGATGTCTGTCTTGATAATTCTGTACTTCCGATATTTATTGTACTGCTGGGTGTTGCAGTTCTAACGAATACTTTTCTGTTGCTATTCATTCATCAAAATAAAAAATCTTCAGAACTAGACGCTCTCGCAGCAGTAAATAAAACAATGAGTGTTATTTTTCCGGCTGTTTTACCTGTTTTGCTGTTGTTGGTCTTGTTTTCTTTTTCTGATTTGCTCTCGAACCACGGAAATGATATTAAATGGATTATCTCTGCAGGAAGTTTGGTTTTGATTGTAAACAGCTTATTGTTGCTTCCTGTTTTGAGCGTAAAACTATTGCCTCACATTAATCAAGAAAGACAGCAAGACGATTTAAAGCCGTCATTTTCAGAGAAATTGTTGATGAAGATTAATGTGAAAATGGATGGTGCAGCAAAAAGAATCGTTTGGATTGTAAGTCCGCTTATTTGTAACAAAAAAATGGCACTACTTGTTTTTACGGTTTTAGCAGTAGTAATAAGCAGTATTTTGATAGTAGAGTCAGATTTATTGTTTCTTATCGCAGATGCTGATGACAGAGTTCTAATGACTTCTTTTCTAGTATACTTTTTTGCTTTAGTTTTTCGATACAGAAGCTATATGCTGGCGCTGATTCCAGCATTGATGATTGTTTCGAATTTTATATTTCTGACCATTTTATGTGCTTTTTTAAATTGGAGGTCTAGTCAATTGATCGAAATAGTGTTTTTAGGAAATATGGTTGTTACGGCTTTGGGAGCTTTTGCATTTACAGAAATGGTTATTTATAAGCTTAAGGAAGAAAAAATGTTAAGTACAGTTTTATTGGATTCGGGTACTGCAATTTTTCGTCAGCTTTTGGCTTCTTCGATTGTGATGATTGCTTTTGTTTTGTACGCAATTTACATAAACCAGGGCAAACAGATTTCATTTTTCGAATTGTTTTCATCCGGAATCATTGTTTTAGCAGGCTGTATCAGCATTGTTTT
This sequence comes from Flavobacterium foetidum, assembly GCF_004634245.1. GTDB lineage: Bacteria > Bacteroidota > Bacteroidia > Flavobacteriales > Flavobacteriaceae > Flavobacterium > Flavobacterium foetidum. Next base: position 266,335 of record NZ_SJTF01000002.1, on the reverse strand, counting down.
TCCTATTCTGCTTTTTGGTATTGTATTTTTCAATTTTCATCGTTATTTTGTACAACCTTGTAAAAGGAAAATTAAAAGCATTTATTTCTAAAAACAAAAAAATGAAAGCAGCGATTACAGCAGTAGGCGGCTTTGTTCCGTCTTCTATTTTAAATAACAAAACAATTTCAGAAAGGGTAGAAACCACCGAAGAATGGATTGAAAAAAGAACAGGAATAAAAGAAAGAAGAATTGCAGACCGCGAAAATCAGGCAGTTTCTGATCTTGCGGCCGAAGCAGTTAAGAATCTTCTTGAAAATTATAAAGTTAATCCGCTGGAAGTTGAGGTTTTGATTCTCGCAACCGCAACTCCAGATCATATTCTTACGCCAACGGCATCTAAAGTATGCGAAAAAAGCGGTCTTTTAAATGCTTTCGGACAGGATTTAAACGCCGCTTGTAGTGGATTTTTATTTGCTTTGGAAACAGCTTCTGCAATGATCGAAAGCGGACGTTACCAAAAAATAATGGTTGTGGGTGCAGATAAAATGAGTTCTATTGTAGATTATGACGACCGTACCACTTGTATTCTTTTTGGCGATGGAGCAGGTGCGGTTCTGCTTGAAAATACAGAATCGGGTTACGGATTGCAGAAAAGCGTTTTGAGAACAGACGGGACTGGAACTTCGTCACTCTTTGTTCCTGCAGGAGGTTCTGCCGTGCCTGCGAGTATGAGCTCAATCCTTCATAGACAACATTACCTGAAACAGGACGGATCTTTTGTCTTTAAAAAAGCTGTAGAAGCTATGAGTTCGGCTTGTGCTCAAGCTTTGGAACTTAACAGCATCGATAAGGAAGAGGTAGACTGGGTAGTGCCACATCAGGCCAATTTAAGAATCATCAATGCAGTAAGCAATGCCCTTGATATCTCGATGGAAAAGGTAAAAGTTAATATTGAAAGATACGGTAATACCACATCGGCTACGATTCCGCTTTGTCTTTGGGATTTTAAGGACGATTTTAAAACGGGACAAAATATACTGATTACTACTTTTGGCGCCGGTTTTTCATGGGGCGCTACCTGTTTGAAATGGGGAACCATGAGAGAACGCAGCATCGTTACTCAGAAATCTGAAAAAACAGAAGCAATAGAATGCTTATCATAAGCTAAAAAAAATCCGAAATCACTGCTTTGCATTTTTGACTCGAATAGTTGAGTGTAAGCAGTGATTTTTTAAACTTAAATATGGAATTTAACGCTATAAATAATACAAAAGGAAAGCTTTTTTTCTACAAATACTACAGGGTGATCGTAATTCCTGCTGTATTTCTTGTTTATTTATCGTCGTATTTTCTACTGAATCCGTACGAAAGAACCATCAATACCTTAATTGTAATTGGCTGGACAAAAGACATTCTGATTATTTTGATTTATTGCGGCATCTTAACAGAGCTGAGCCTTTTTGTTGGGAGAAGCCTCAATTACTGGATCAGTTGGGAGCAAAAACCCATTATAAGGGCCGTAGCGCAGTTTTTGTTTATCATTATCGGAACCAGTCTTTTAAATTACCTTTTTTCGTTTCTTTGGTCGTTTTTGTATCCAGAAGAACTTAATGCTAACGAACTTTTAATGATTTGGCAGTCCAATATCATTGCCGCAATTTTATCATTATTTATCAGTTTCATACATACCGGAATTTTTCTGCTCAATCGCTGGCGTGTCACTTCAGAAGAAGCGGCAGAATTAAAAATAAAGGCATCGAAGTTGCAGGAAGCAGTAACGCGTTCTGAACTGGAATCGCTAAAGTTGCAGCTCGACCCGCATTTTATGTTCAATAATTTCAGTACACTCACTGAGCTGATTCATGAAGATCAAGAATCGGCGGCTTCGTTCTTAGAAAATATCTCGCGAGTGTACCGTTATATGATTTCAAATTTAGACAAGGACACCATCACGGTAAAAGAAGAAATTGAATTTCTAAATGCTTATTTCTACCTGCTCAAGAAACGAATGGGCGAAAAAGTGCAGCTCACTATTTCGCTTGACGAAAATCATTTAAAACAGCAACTCCCACCTCTTACGTTGCAGCTTTTGGTTGAAAATGCCGTAAAGCACAATAGCGCGACAACCTCTAGTCCGCTTTTGATTACTATTTATTCTGATAACGGAGATATTATCGTAAAAAATAATATGCAGGCCACCACTGGAAAAACTTTGATTTCTACCGGAATTGGCAATAAAAACATTAAATTTAGATATAAAATCCTATTTGACAGACAACCTGAATTTTCAGAATCAGATGGGTTTTATTTTGTGCGACTGCCTTTAATATAAGAATGATGAGAATTTTAATAGTAGAAGATGAAAGTATTAATGCCAGCCGTTTAAAAAGACTGTTGCAGGAGTTAGAACCCGATTGCCAGATTCTAGATATTCTGGATACTGTTGAAGGCGCGGTAGAATGGTTCAAAAACAATGCTATGCCGGATTTGATTACGATGGATATTCGTCTGGCCGACGGTTTAAGTTTTACTATTTTTGAAAGAGTAAAGATCAACTGTCCTGTTATTTTTACCACAGCTTATGATGAATATGCGATTCGCGCATTTAAGGTGAACAGCATCGATTATCTCATGAAACCAATTGAGAAAAGCGAGCTCGAACAAGCGTTGCAAAAATTTAAATCGCTTACTGCATCGCAACGAAATAACGATATAACGGCAATAATTAAAGACTTCGTAACCAAACCTGCATTTCGTCTTCGGTTTTTAGTAAACTTTCGCGACGGTTATAAAAGCGTCAACGTTTCGGATATCGATTTTATTTACTCTGAATTTAAAACCTCGCACCTTTTTCTGAAAGACATGACTGTAGTTCCTATTGCACAAACCATGGAAGAACTCGAAGAAGAACTCGATCCTGATCTTTTTTTTCGTGCCAACAGACAGTTTTTTATTCGTGCAGAAAGCATCAAATCCATTTCGAATTACTTCAATTCTAAACTCAAAATCCAGCTCAAAAGAACTGCAGATCATGAAGTGATCATAAGCAGAGAAAAAGCTCCTTTTTTTAAACAATGGATGGATCGTTAGTCTTTTATCTTAAATGAAGTTTAAAAGCTAAATACAATTGTTTTTCACCTCTCAGTTTTTTTTTGATTGCAAATCACAGCTTAATTCTTTGATTTTCGCTTAGTCTGAGATTGTTTTTTTGCATTTTAAATCATTGTTTTCCCACCCACTTCATAGCTTGATTTCTCAGATTATCCATTAATCGTTTCAGTATTAAAAAACGACGTTTGAGTAAAATTCTCCAGAATTAAGGCTGTTTTGAAACGTTTCTTTGTCATTGAATTCTATACTCGTTAAATGATATAAAAATGACAAAACAATTTTTTCTGAATTATATGCCACTAAAAAAGTTGGCAGTTTTATTACTTTTTGCCAGCCTTTATTCTTGTGGTAAAGGAGGCGAAAATGGCGGCGAATTTGCTGTTCCAAAACCCGAAGTCGACTTTTTTCAGGCTGAATCCTTAACCGGAGAAGTAGATAAAAAATATCCCGGACTTATTGAAGGAAGCGTAAATGTCGACATTAAAGCACAGGTTTCTGGTTATCTAGAAGCTATTTACGTAAAAGAAGGCGATTATGTAACCAAAGGACAATCGCTTTTTAAAATTAAGGGAGATGTGTTTGCAGAACAGGTAAACAGCAGTCGAGCTTCGTATAAAAGTGCTTTAGCCGCTGTAGCGAATGCAAAACTCGAAGTAGAAAAAATAAAACCGCTTGTAGAAGGAAAAGTATATACCGAAATGCAGCTTAAAACTGCCCAAGCTAATCTTGACGCAGCAACTGCGCAGGCCGCACAGGCAAAAGCGGCTTTAGGTTCTTCTCAGATAAATGCGGCTTTTTCTTTGATCAAGGCTCCGGTAAGCGGCTACATCAGCAGGATTCCGAATCGTATCGGTAATTTGGTTACGCCAGCAGACACTGTGCCTTTGACAGTTTTATCCGAAATCAATACGGTATTTGTTTATTTTTCGATGAGTGAAGCCGATTATCTTTCTTTTATGAAAGACCCAAACTCAAAAAAATCGGTCAGCCTTATTATGGCAGACGATTCGGTTTACGAAAATAAGGGAACTTTAGAAACCGCCAGCGGCAATGTTGACCGTACTACAGGATCGATTACTATGAAAGCCGTTTTTCCAAATCCTAAAAAACTATTGCGATCAGGCGGTTCGGCAAGAATCGTGCTCCAAAACAGTTTGTCTTCGGTTGTTTCGGTTCCAATGGCGAGCGTCAAGGATATTCAGGATAAATTCTTTGTTTTTGTATTAAAAGACAGCAGCAAAGTAGCGATGGTTCCGATAGAAATAGCAGGAAGCGCTGGAAATAATTATTTCGTAAAAAGCGGCGTAAAAAGCGGAGACAAAGTCGCTCTGAATTCTATTGATGCCTTAAATGACAACATGGAAGTGATTCCAAAGAATGCCCCAAAAAACAGCATCAAAAAATAATTGATTTTTAAATTTAAATAACATTTCCATGTTAAAAAAAATAATCGACAGACCTGTACTGGCAACAGTAATTTCTATTGTACTGGTGATACTGGGTATTATAGGTCTCACGAGATTGTCGGTGACAAGATTTCCCGACATTTCGCCTCCAACCGTTATGGTAAGCGGAACGTATCCGGGAGGAAACAGCGAAACGGTAATTCGTTCTGTGGTAACACCATTAGAAGAGCAGATTAATGGGGTTGAGAACATGCAATATATTAAGTCGACGGCCAGTAACGACGGAAGTTTTTCGATAAGCGTAATCTTTAAGCAGGGTGTAGATCCAGATCAAGCTGCGGTAAACGTTCAGAACAGAGTACAGCAAGCAACGCCAAAACTGCCTCAGGAAGTAATCAGAATGGGACTAACGACTTCGAAGCAGCAAAACAGTATGATTGTTATCTTCAACCTTTATACAGACGATAACGCTAAATACGACGAGCTGTTTCTGCAAAATTATGCCAACATTAATCTAGTGCCGCAAATGAAACGTGTTCCAGGTGTGGGACAAGTTCAGATTTTTGGGCAGAAAGATTATTCGATGCGCGTATGGCTCGATCCAAGAAAAATGGCAAATGCAGGACTTGTTCCTTCAGATGTGACTCAGGCTATTGCAGATCAGAGTTTGGAATCGGCTCCTGGAAAACTGGGAGAAGAGTCCAAGGCTGCATTAGAATATGTTATTCGTTACAAGGGAAAGAAAAATAAACCAGAACAATATGAAGATATTGTGGTTAAAAATAACGGCGGAAGTCTTTTAAGACTCAAAGATATTGCAAAAGTCGAATTTGGTTCTATCTCGTACAGCGGCGACAACAAATCGAATGGCAAAAATGCCGTTACAATGGCAATTTTGCAAACTTCTGGTTCCAACGCCAACGATATTGAAATTGGAATCAATAAAGAAATTGACCGTTTATCGAAGTCTTTTCCTCCGGGAATCAAATATGTTAACGTAATGAGTACCAAAGAAAGGCTCGATGAGGCTACAGGACAAGTAAAATCTACTTTGTTTGAAGCTTTTGTGCTGGTTTTTATTGTGGTTTTTATTTTCCTTCAAGACATACGCTCAACGATTATTCCGGCTATTGCGGTACCGGTTGCCATTGTAGGAACATTCTTTTTTTTGTTGGTTTTAGGTTTTACCATAAACATCCTGACGCTTTTTGCCTTGGTGCTTGCAATCGGAATTGTGGTAGATGATGCTATTGTGGTGGTCGAAGCCGTTCACAGTAAAATGGAAGAAGACGCCGAAATTACAGCAAAAGAAGCCACTCATAGCGCAATGTCTGAAATTACGGGCGCTGTTATTTCGATTACGCTGGTGATGTCGGCGGTATTTATTCCGATCGGATTTATGACGGGCTCTTCGGGAATTTTCTATAAACAATTTGCCTATACATTGGCCATTGCAATTATCATTTCGGCAGTAAATGCGCTTACGCTGACTCCGGCTTTGTGCGCGTTGTTGCTGAAAAATGACCATAACAAACACGGAGAGAGTCATCACAAAACAAGTTTTAAAGACCGCTTTTTTACAGGTTTCAACAGCAGCTTTAATAATCTGACTAATCGATATATCAAAGGGGTTCAGTTTTTAATCAACAGAAAATGGATTGCAGCTGGATTTGTAACTGTAATCACAGCTTTGGCCGTTTTTATGATGAATTCGACTCCTAAAAGTTTTGTTCCTCTAGAAGATGACGGTTTTATCTTGTACAGTTTGTCTATGCCTCCTGGAACAGCGCTTGACCGTACAACAGAAGTGGTGACTAAAATCGAAAAAGAATTGGCAACTGTTCCGGCAATTGATAACCACACCAGTATTACCGGATTTAATATTTTGAGTAATAGTGCGAGTTCGGCTTACGGACTTGGATTTGTTAAATTAAAACCTAAAAAGGAAAGAGGAGAGGTAAAAGATATTGATGAGGTTTTAAATCAGGTGAGCGGCAAATTGTCGACAATTAAGGAAGGTTCTGTCATGGCGCTTCGTATGCCTCCAGTTGAAGGTTTTGGTGTGACAAGCGGTGCAGAAATTGTATTGCAAGATAGAACGGCTCGTGATCCGGCAGTCTTAAAAGCAATGGCAGATAAGGTAATCGGACAAATTATGCAGCAACCTGGTGTGCAGTATGCTTATACTACCTTCAGAGCCGATTATCCGCAGCTGGAATTGGAAGTTGACGAAGACAAAGCCCGTCAAATGGGTGTAAATGTGCGGGAACTTCTAGGAAATATCCAGATTTATTTTGCAGGAGATCAATCTGCCGATTTTTCAAGATTTGGTAAGTTTTACCGAGTGAACGTAAAAGCGGGTGGAATTTTCAGAACCGATCAAGAAGCTTTTAATGAGATTTTTGTGAGAAACGATAATAACGAAATGGTTCCTGTAAAATCGATGGTAAAACTGCGAAAGGTTTACGGTCCAGAATCTGTAAACCGTTATAATCTCTACAATTCGGTAAATATTACTGCGGTGGCATTGCCAGGATTCAGTAACGGACAAATTATGGGAAATCTTGAAACAGTGCTGGATAAACTTCCATCTGATTACAGTTATGAATGGACAGGCTTAAGTTTGGAAGAAAAAGCAGGAGGAAACCAAACTGTTGCCATTTTCGGACTTTGTTTGCTTTTTGTATTCTTTTTATTAGCAGGACAATACGAAAGTTATTTATTGCCACTTGCGGTATTGCTTTCTATCCCGACCGGAATTTTAGGAGCTTTTGCAGGAATAAAAGCCGTTGGTCTAGACAACAATATTTATGTTCAGATTGGTTTGATTATGTTGGTTGGACTTCTAGCCAAAAACGCGATTTTGATTGTAGAATTTGCTTTGCAGCGAAGAATGGCCGGACTCTCGATTACCGAAGCGGCTATTGAAGGTGCAAAATCTAGGTTGCGACCTATTATCATGACTTCGCTGGCTTTTATTGTAGGTATGATTCCGCTGATGTTTGCCGCTGGAGGAACTGCTGTAGGAAACAGATCAATCAGTATTAGTGCCGCAATCGGAATGCTGAGTGGAGTAGTGTTGGGAGTTTTTGTGATTCCGCTTCTGTTCATCGTCTTTCAGTATCTGCAGGAAAAAGTTTCAAGCAAAAAAATAATTCAAACAGTTAAGAACGAATAAATGAAAATACGATATAAAATAATAAGTTCTCTAGGCATTGCATTGCTGCTCACATCATGCGTGGTCGGAAAGAAATATGCGAGAACCGATTTAAAGACGCCGGAGCAGTATAATGCAGCAACTTCGGTTACGGGAGATACTGTGCTTCTTCCGTGGAAAAATTATTATAAGGATCCTTTGCTGGTTGACTTGATAGCGAAAGCCCTCGTTAAAAATAACGAGGTGCTTATCGCAATGAAAAGTATGGAACAGCTGGATTTGAGTTACAAGCAAGCAAAATTATCTCTATTGCCAACTCTTGATTTTGAAGCTGGTGCAAGCCGAAATTATATGTCTAAAAACTCGTTGAACGGCTCTTTAAGTTCGCAGTTTACGAGCAAAAATTATATGGATGATTATAATGCGGTATTTAGACTTTCTTGGGAAGCAGATATCTGGGGAAAAGCGGCATTGCAGAAACGTGATGCCAAAGCGGCTTATTTTGCTCAAAGAGAAAATCTTTCGGCTCTAAAAACCCAAATCATTGTACAGGTGGCTCAGGCCTACTATAACCTTCTAGGATTAGACGAACAGTTGAAAATTGCCGAGAAAAATATAGAATTAAGCACCAGTACATTAGAGATGATGCAGCTTCAGTATAAATCAGGAAGCATTAGTTCTTTGGCTGTAAATCAGACCGAAGCACAGAAAAAAACGGCAGAACTCTTGGTTCCGATGGCAAAAGCAAATATTGCGGTTCAGGAAAATGCGTTGCAGATTTTATGCGGTGAATATCCGAACAGTATAAGTCGTGCAGGAAATCTTGATGCCACCGCAATTGATGCCAGTATAGCTACAGGAGTTCCTGCTTTGCTCTTAAGCCGTAGACCCGATGTTAAGGCAAGCGAATTTGCAGTGATGTCGGCTACAGCCAAAACCGGATTAGCAAAAGCGAATATGTATCCGACTTTGAGCATAAATCCTTCCATAGGAGCCAATTCATTTGAGTTTGATAACTGGTTCAATTTTCCAGGATCAATCACTAAAACGTTGGCAGTTAATCTTGCGCAGCCGATTTTTAGAAAAAAAGCACTTCGAACGGCTTACGAAATTGCGGCCTTGGAACAAGAAAAATCGGTAATTCAGTTCAAACAGACTTTTATTACTGCTGTTGGAGAGGTTTCTAATGCGCTTGCAAAACTAAAATATGCCGACGAGCGCATTGAGAAAGCTTCTGAAAAAGCAGTTGCATTAGAAAAAGCAACTACAGATGCCTCGCTGCTGTACAAAAGTGCCATGGCTACTTATCTGGAAGTAATTGCGGCACAAAACAGCGCGTTGCAGAATGATTTGGAATTAATCAGCATCAAATTAGAAAAATTAAATGCCGCAACTGAGCTCTACCGGGCTTTGGGCGGAGGGGTAAATTAAATTAATTCACAAGCAGATACTTCGTTTTAACAACGGAGTATTTGCTTTTTTTATGCTTTTAAGCCATTGAAATATGGAGAAAGTTCGATTCAGCCGTTTAGAATTGTACGATTTGGTTTGGAAATTACCGATGAATCATATCGTCAGACAATACAATATTCCTAGAGTGCGAATAAAAGAGGCTTGCCTGAAAATGGAGGTACCGCTTCCGGGAAGCACTTATTGGACAAAATCGCCCTATCTGAAAGCTCCAAAACCTGAGCTTTCTCCAATCTATTTTGGAAACAGTCATGTCGAAATTGTAAAAAAGGGTTATGAATTACAGCTTCGAAAAACTTCAAAATCAACACCACTGCTAGATCTGGTCAAAGAGATTAGAAACGATGCAAAAGCACCTTTAAAAGTTTCACGTTCCTTAAAAAATCCAGAACAGATAATCGCAAGAACGAAGCTTTTTTGGACAGATAAAGAAATCTCAACAGAAGTTTTTGCCCGTTCTGAGGGAGTTCTTTTTTTGAATGTTTCGAATGCAAAATTAGTTCGAGCGCTGTGTTTTATGGATGCCTTGATAAAACTGTTGGTTTACAGAGGACATCACTTTGAATTGGGTGAAAGTGGTTCGGGCTTAGTAATTATCAATAATCAGGCTGTCACTATAACGCTTCGTGAGGCTATGAAAAGGATTCCGCCGAAAATTGACGAGGATGCCTCGCATTATATCAATTCAGGAGAATTTGTTTTGCGAATAACCAACGGCTTATTACAAAAAGAATGGAGGGACAAAAAAGTTACTTTAGAAGACATGCTTGCTGTAATTGTAGCAAAAATTGAACTTTTTGCAGATGAAGAATTATAAATTTATTTTTTGTTTGATCAATTGCCAATGCCGAAAACATAAGTAGTGTAGTGTTTTAGCTCAAATTAGCTTACCTTTGCAGACACTACCCGCTGACAAATGAATGATAAATTTCCTATACCAGAAAATGAAGTAGAACGTTTGGCCGCCTTAAGGCGTTATAATATTCTTGACACTTTGCCGGATACTGCGTTTGATGATGCCACAAAGCTTGTTTCGTATATCTGCGGTGTGCCGATTGCTCATATTTCGTTTATTGACGAAAATAGACAATGGTTTAAATCTGAAATTGGTATTGGCATTTCTGAAGTGCCTCGCGAAATTACTTTCTGCCGATATACTATTTTAGAATCTGCAATGGTCGAGATAAACGATACCTTTTTAAATGAACGTTTTAAAGACGATCCCAATGTAACCGGCGGCTTTAACGTAAGGTTTTACGCAGGGGTACCTCTTACTACTCCCGACGGCTACAATATCGGAACCATTTGCGCAGTAGACCATGTTGCTAAAAAGCTAGATGAAAATCAAAGAAATGCTTTGTCGATTGTGGCAAAACACGTGATGGCACAGCTCGAATTGGGAACAAAAAATATCGAACTAGACGCTCAGAAAAAAATAGCAGAACGTGCAGTACTGGCAAAAGATCGCTTTTTAGCCAATATGAGTCACGAAATCAGAACGCCTTTAAATGCTATAATCGGTTTTACAGATCTTTTGGCTCAGACCCATTTAGATGAAATTCAGAGCGAATATATTGATAATGTCCAAATTGCTGGTGAAAATCTTCTTTTGATTATTAATGATATCCTTGATCTTTCTAAAATCGAATCAGGCAATCTGACTATAGATTCAGAACCCTTTAATTTACGAAAAACCCTTAAGCACGTTTACAATCTCTTAAAGGTAAAAGTGTTAAATGATGTAGAGTTCAACCTTTACCTCGATGCCGATATGCCAGATATGGTTATGGGAGATCAAGGAAGATTAAATCAGATCTTGGTAAATCTGGTAGGGAATGCGCTAAAGTTTACGACAGAAGGAGAAGTGACTGTTTCTGTCAAAAAAACGGATGAAACAGATGAGGATTACTCGCTCCGTTTTTCGGTAAAAGATTCCGGTATCGGAATTGAGAAAAACAAACTGAAAACCATTTTTGACCGATTTACACAAGCAGAAGAGTCTACAACCCGCAGATTTGGAGGCACAGGTTTAGGGTTGAATATAGTAAAACAGCTAATTGATCTGCATAATGCTGAAATCCATGTCAAGAGCCAGCAGGGAAGAGGTTCTGAGTTTTTCTTTACACTGACTTATAAAAAAGCAGATAGCAGCCAAATTGCGGCAAAAACATCTTCTTCAAATAATCTTGGAGAACTAAAAATATTGCTTTGCGAGGATAATATCTTAAACCAAAAACTTGCCAAAAGCGTAATCAATAATTTTGGTTTTGAATTGGATATTGCAAACAACGGTGAAGAAGGAATTGAACTTTTGACTGAAAACAAGTATGATCTTGTATTGATGGATTTGCAGATGCCAATTAAAGACGGATATCAGACTACAGAATATATCCGAAACGAAATGAAGATGAATATTCCGATTGTAGCCATGACCGCACACTCTCTTGTGGGTGAGCAGGAACGCTGCTTTAGTGTTGGTATGGACGCTTATGTGCCAAAGCCCTTTAAACAAGCCACTCTTTTGAAGGCAATAAAAACGGCTATGAATAAAGAGAATGAGCCTAAATCTGGCAGACGTCTTGATTTGTCTTTTTTGGAAGAAATGTCATGCGGTGACGAAGATTTCAAAAAAGAAATGATTCAGATTTTTGTCGACAGAATTCCGGAACAAGTAACGCAGCTTCAAACCGTATTTAATCAGGATGATGCAGATGCCGTGAAGAGACTCGCTCATAATATGAAGTCTAGTTTGGATATTTTTATGCTTACAGATTTAAGCAGCTACGTTTCGACAATAGAAGAAGAGGCTTCGTTAGGAAGGTTAACAAGCGAAATCAAAGATAAAATCGATTTACTGCATTGCGGTATTGAAGATGCAGTTAAAATTTTGAAGGAACTATGATAAGACATAAATATAACCTAGCTTTACAATACTTAGATAATATAGCGGATTAAAGCCCCAAATATTTAAACCAATGAAAATTATTTTAGCCGAAGATAATGATATCCTACGCAAATCATTATCATTTTTCTTAGAATCCAAAGGATTTACCGTTGATCAGTTTTCTGATGGAAAAGATGCATTGGATGCCATCGAAGCCAACCATTACGATCTTATCCTGACAGACATCAATATGCCTGGAATCAGCGGAATGGAAATTACCCAATATGTAAGACAAAACATTAATTCGAATGTTCCGATTATTATACTGACTTCTTCTGGAGTAGAACAAACCGAATTGGATTCTTTTGATATAGGCGCAAACGAATTTATTGCCAAACCCGTTAGTCCTGCGGTTCTTTTGGTACGAATTAATAAATTGCTAAATACGCGTGTGTAATGAAAAAGCTGTATCACTCCATACTATTCTTGTTTTTTTCAATCTTTGTCTTCGCCCAGGAAATTGCTCCAGAAGCTGTTATGCAGAAAGTAAAAAGTGAGGTCGAGAAGGGAAACTTTGATAATGCTTTGTCTCTGATTGAGCCACTACGCTCTAAATTTCCGCAAGACGAAGACATTCAGGTGTATACGGGACGAATTTACAGTTGGAAAAAAGACTATCAGACCGCTTTAAAAGTCATAAAGCCAATGGCAGACCGCAACAATCCAAATCCAGATGCTCTGTTGGCTGTCATTAATATTTATTACTGGTCGGAGCAATGGGAAACTTGTATTCAATACTGCAATCACTATTTAGCATTAAACCCTAATGATGCCGATGTTTTGAAAATCAAAATAAATTGTCTAGAGAAACTCAATCGAGACCAAGAAGCTTTAGAAATTATTGATGGTTTGCCGGTTACTGAAAATAGTACACAGGCTTTTAGAGGAATCCGTACACTTATCGGAAAAAAAGCAAAAAATGCAGTTTCTGTTTCGTATCTAAATGTTTCTACTTCCAATCCGGGACAAGCTCCTTTTCACTATGGATATGCCGAATACTCTCATAAATTTTCAAAAGCTGCAATTGTCGGAAGAGCAAATATCGGTCACGTCAATAACGAAACCCAGATGCTTTTTGAAACCGATTACTATCAGACTTTTAAAAACAAAAGCTATTTGTACACCAATGCCGGAATTTCGACTGGAGAAACCGTTTTTCCAATCGCAAAAGCGGGTTTAGAATACTATTTTGCTCCGTATAAAAAAATTGATTTCTCGCTAGGTGCTCGTTTCATGCATTTTGATGCCAGCGACATCACGTTGCTAACAGGACAGTTGGCTTATAATACAGGTGCGTACAGCATTGCATATCGTCCATATTACGATACTGAAAACGAATTGTTTTCGCACGTTCTGAGCTTGCAGAAAACAAACGAGGAAAAGGAAAGCGTAATCAGACTCGAACTTCAGTACGGAAATGTTCCTTATCTCTATCTTTACAACGGTTTTACGGCACCACTTAAAGCCTATAGGGCAGGTATTCAGTATCAGCATCGCTTGGGAGATTCCTTTTTTGTGCGCCCGATTTTTCTTTATGAGTATGAAGAATATATTCCGGCAGAATATCGAAACAGGTTTAATGTGCAGTTAATTGTTACGAAACGTTTTTAGCCATGGAAAAGATTTGGGAATTTTATAAAAACGGCCAATGGGAAGTACCGTTTCTCATCTTTTCAATCTGCTTATTTGTTGCAACATCTCTTTTTCTGTATCTACTGATCATTGAAAGCCGCAACAGAAATATCAAAAAAGAGCGACTACGAAACGAATACAGCATTTTAATCGAAAAATTGATGTCTTCTGTAATTTTTGAAGATGTCTCTTTTGCAGCGTTAAAGGAAGATAAAAATCTTATGGTGCTTTTTGACACTTCTTTTTTCAGAGAAAATGTTGTAGAAACCCTTATCAATCTTCATAAAAACTACGAAGGGATTTATGCACTAAAACTCGAACAATTCTACAAAGATTCAGGATTGATAAAAGATTCGTTTAGAAAACTAAAAAGCCTTAGATGGGAAATTAAGTGCAAAGGAATTACAGAACTTGCAGAACTTAATGTGTATGACGCTTTTGACACTATTGTTGCCTTTTCTAAAGCCCGAAACAAGACGTTGAAGATTACGGCAATAAATGCTTGCATAAAACTTGCCGGAACTAACGGAATCGTGCATCTTACAGAACACGCTGATCCGATAGACGACTGGACGCAGGTAAATATCATCAGTGCTTTCAAAAAACATGATATTGGAGACACAAAGGGAGTTGAGCTTTTATTAGAATCGCAAAACACCACTGTCGTAGCACTCGGATTAAAACTTATCAAAGAACTAAAACTGACTCAGAAAGTTCCTTATGTCGCCGAACTAGCAGCACGAACAAATAATAATTTAATAAAATACGAGGCACAAAACGTTTTACAGACGCTGACACTTTAAAAGCATACAAATGGATTTTTTAATTAAGGATTTAGAATGGTTTCTGGATATGTATATACTCCTTGTTTTGGGTTATGCAATCCTCATTATGTCTTCTTATTTAGTATTGGCTTATTTGTCGACCAAAGCATTGCGCAGCTACCTTAAGAAAAACAGTTTTGTAGATTACGAAGTGCTTCTTACAAGCGAATTTGCTCCAAAGCTTTCACTTATTGCTCCTGCTTATAACGAAAGTTTTACTATTGAAGAAAACGTAAAATCGCTTCTTTCATTAAATTACAATAATTACGAAGTTATAGTTGTAAATGACGGGAGCAAGGACAATTCAATGGAAATTTTGATCAAGACTTATGATCTTATTTTGGCAGAACGCGATTTTCATCCACAGATTGAAACTAAAAAAATAAGAGGGCTTTATATTTCCCGAAATGCTGCTTTTAAAAAGCTTGTCGTTATCGACAAAGAAAATGGCGGCAAGGCAGATGCTCTAAATGCGGGACTTAATATTGCAAACAATCCGTATGTGGTTTGTATAGATGTCGATTGCATTTTAGATAAGGACTCACTTTTAAAACTAGCGAAACCTTTTTTAGAATCTTCAGGAAAACGAATAATTGCAACTGGAGGTGTGGTGAGAATTGCCAACCAGTGTGTCATTAAAAACGGACGTTTGGTTGAGGTAAATATTCCAGACGTGATGCTGTCCCGGATTCAGGTGTTAGAATATCTAAGGGCTTTTCTTCTAGGCCGTATGGCTTGGGGAAAACTAGATGGACTTTTGCTGATCAGTGGTGCATTTGGCGCATTTGACAAGGAAATTGCACTTCTTGCAGGGGGGTACGATACTAAAACTGTTGGAGAGGATATGGAATTGGTGGTAAGAATGCGTCGCTATATGCTCGAAAACACATTGCCTTATACTGTTTGTTATATTCCGGATCCGCTTTGCTGGACAGAGGCGCCCGAAGATTTTAAAATATTCAAAAAACAACGCAGCCGCTGGATGAGAGGAACCATAGAAACATTAAGTTTTCATAAAAAAATGTTCTTAAACCCGAAATACAAACTTCTCGGAATGTTGAGTGTGCCGTATTGGACATTGTTTGAATTTTTGGCTCCGGGAATTGAGTTTATTGGTCTCTTAATTACCGTTTTCTTTATAATTTTTGGCCTATTGAATTGGCATTTTTTCTTGCTGTTGGTATTGTTTGTATATACTTTTGCCGTTATGTTTTCTGTTATTGCGCTTTTCAGCGAAGAGCGTACATACCATAAATATCCAAAACAGGCCGATTTTTTTAAACTGCTTTTGGCAGCTTTTATCGAACCTGTTTATTTTCATCCGCTTACTGTTTATGCTGCTTTGTTGGGATACAAGGAAAAAATAAAAGGAACCAAAGGCTGGGGCGAAATGACCCGAAAAGGATTCACCAAAAAGCCCTGATTCCTCGATTTGATTAAATAGTCTGTAGATGCGGACGTATTTGCATAGTTACGATGTCACATCTTTTGGGCTGTGCAAGACAGAACAACACGCTCATGGCAATATCTTCTGCTTCGAGCATTTCTAGTTTTTCTATTTTTTGCTGATGCTCTTCCTTAGTTCCCGGCTGCATATCGCTTGTGACAGCTCCCGGTTCTATAAGTGAAACTTTTATTCCTTTCGAATTGATTTCTCTGCGAAGCGCAGTACTAAAACCTCTCAACGCAGCTTTGGTGGCTACATAAACAGTACTTTCTGGACTGTTTGTTTCAGCACTCATGGATCCAATGTTGATGATGTGTCCAGATTTTTGTGGGGTCATTCTCAAAACAGCTTGTTGCGCAAAAGTGATGTAACCGGAAACATTAGTGTCTACAATGTATTTCCATTCTTTCCAGTCACATTCGGTTATTCCGTCGGCGGCCAGAGCGGCATTGTTTATGAGAATGTCAATACCTCCAAGATTCTGGTCGACCAATTCCCATATTTTTTCAACATCGTCATTATGCGTAATATCTGCAGGAGTACCGTAGATTGCAGCATCTGGAAAGTTTGATTTTATATCGGCTACAGCATTATTAAAATCTTCATGGTCCCTTCCAAAAATGAGTACTCTACCGCCAAGCGAAATCATTAAATCGGCTATGGCTTTTCCTATTCCGGTGGTGCCGCCTGTGATTACTATTCGTTTTTGCTTTATATTTTGTTCGAATAAATCGGATAAATTTTTCATGTTTCTAAGTTTTAAATTATATATATTTTAACTCGGGTGGAATTTTTTTTCAATTCTATTAAATCAGCTTTATTTTTCTGCTGCTTTAGACAAAGATTCTGCCATTGCCTGAGCATCTTCTCCATAATTGTTTTGATAATACTCCAGTAATTGCGCTTTTGTCTTTTTTGCGTTTTTCGAATGCCCTTCCCAAATAACTCCAAGAGAAGTGTAGGGCGGAACCGTAATACCAATTGAGCAAAAAAAGTTGGCAATATTTCCTGTGACATGTTCCACTCCGTCTGAATCGCCCGTCACAATGACGCCGCCAATTTTTCCTTCAAGCGGAGAATCTTTACCTTCAAGAATAATATCGTAGACTTCGTCGAGACGTTCAATACAACGTTGCAGTTCAGAAGAATGATTGTTCCACCAAATGGGCGTGGCAAACAAAAGAATTTCGGCATCAATAATTTTTTGATAAATGGCTGGCCAGTCATCTATGGTTTCCATTTTGGTGTACGTACCAGGAACAATATGATGATTGGCAAGTTTAATTACTTCAAAATCAATATTTCGTTTAGAAAGATATTTTCCAAAAAAATCCACGAGGGTTTCCGTATTTGAGCGTCCTTTGTTTTTTAAGGTTGCCAATAGTATAATCGCTTTCATGTTTTTACTTTATGTGGATTTTATCTAAATCTGTTTTTGCAGGACCGTTAATTACAGTTCCGTCTGTAGCAAATCGAGAGCCGTGGCACGGACAATCAAATGATTTTTCATCAGGATTCCAATGTACGACACAGCCTAGATGGGGGCATACAGCAGAGAAGGCTTGCAATGTATTGTCGTAATCGCGGTAAACTGCAATTTTTCTCAGTCCAGACGACAGAATTCCACCATCACCTGCTTGTAAATCGGCTGTATTTTTTAGGTCAGATGCGGCAATCCAGTCTAGATATTGCGATGCCATGTTTCCGGCTTCTTTTAAAAAATCTCCTGCAGTTCTTAAAGTCACTCGAGAAGGATCATATATCTCTTCCCATTTATTTTGGATACCTAAGATCTGATCAGTGATGATCATAGCTCCAATTGTCGCATGAGTCATTCCGTTTCCAGAATCACCAGTGATAATATAAATATTGTCGCTTCCAGGATTTTTTCCCAAAAATGCCAAAGAATCTACGGGTTCAATAACTTGTCCCGACCATCTATAAGTTATTTCATCAAGTATCGGAAAATATTTTCTTGTCCACATTTCGAGTTTTTCATATCTCGACATTTCCGAAATATCTTCTTCCTCGGCTTGACCGGTTTTATGATCTTCTCCTCCTGCGATAAGCAAATCATATTCATCATCAAAATTTTCTAGGCGCAAATAATGGTAAGGTTGCGAAACCCATTTGGAGTCCATATCTCCCGTATCCCACCATAAAGAATATGGCAGACTGCCTTTCGGAATTTTTCCACCAATAACATAACTTCTATAGGCGTGCTGTTTGGTGTGCATGGTAACAATATCGTTAATAGGCGAATTCGTAGCCACCACAATATGAGAAGATGTAAATTTAAAACCATTTACAGTTGCGCCTTCCTTGCTGATATTTTCTGCGTGGGCTTCAGTATAAATTACGCCGCCCAAGGAAACAACCGCTTCTGCCAAGCCTTTCAAATAATGCAAAATATGAAATTGCGCCTGATTTTTAAATTCGATGCATCTTTCGCTTTCTCCTCCGGCAATAGAGGGCGTGCTTTCTAGTAAAACGGTTTCTAAACCTGCATTTTGAGTTGCTTCATATTCTTTATCCAAGTTTTTTTCCTTGTCGCTCGGATGCAGAAACAAATAACCGCTCGCTCTTTTAAAAGAACAATCAATATTTAAGGTATCGACAATTTTCTCTATTTCATCGATGGCAGCTGTATGGCTTTCTGCGGCAAGTTTTGCAGTTTCTTCTCCAAATATATTGGCTAAGTAATAATATCTGTCGTCGAGGGCATTGCTTAGATGAGCGGTAGTTCTTCCTGTTTCGCCACTTCCAATAAAACCGTCTTCAACAAGAACTATTTTTTTACCAGCTTTCAAAAGTCTGTAAGCGGTTGTGAGGCCAGCTATTCCGCCTCCAATTATAAGCACTTCAGTATTTACATCTTCTTGAGGTTTTTCAAAAGAAATAATAGGAGTGGTATCAATCCAAAAAGAGACATTATCGCCAGAAGTAATGCTGCCTTCATTTAAAAAATCAGAATTATCCATAATATAAAGAGTTAATTGTACTGTTCATAATCTGTTCACTATCAAAACTACTAACATTACATTGGTGTGGCTTACAACTTTTTTATATTGTTTTTATAGGATTGCCAGTTGTTTTTTATGTAAGAATTTGAATTAATAGTGTAATCTTAAGTGTTTTATTAATAGTTATTTAGCTTCTGTTAATTTTAAAATTTCACATTATGAAAGCAGCAGTTATACACGGACCGGGCTCTGTCAAATATGATACAGTAGATGATCCAATTTTAAAAGAAAAAGATGATATAATTCTAAAAGTAACCTCCACGGCAATCTGCGGATCAGATCTTCATATTTATTCAGGCGGTCTTCCGCAGCTTAGACCAATGGTTTTGGGGCATGAGTTTATGGGAATCGTTGAAGATACAGGCTCAGCGGTAACCCATTTAAAAAGAGGCGACAGGGTAGTAGTTCCTTTCCCGATTGCATGCGGTAATTGTTTTTTCTGTAATCATGATGTTCCTGGAAATTGTGAACATAGCAATCCCGAGCATTATGGTCCAGAAGGTGGTATTATGACAGAAAAGGGAGGAGCGTTGTTTGGCTACACTGATCTTTATGGCGGTTATGATGGAGGACAGGCGCAGTATGTTCGTGTTCCGTATGCCAATTATGGCCCACGAGTTGTTCCCGAAGATTTGTCGGACGAGCAGGTTTTATTTTTAACCGATATTTTTCCGACAGGTTATACTGGAGTTGATTGGGGCGAAGTAAAAGGAGGAGAAACGGTTGCTATTTTTGGAGCAGGACCGGTTGGAATCATGGCAGCAAAAAGTGCCTGGCTGCGTGGTGCGGGACAAGTAATTATTGTAGATACGCTGCAGTACCGTCTTGATAAAGCCAAAGCTGCGGCAGATGCTGTGACTTTGCTTTGGGAAGATGGACCAAAAGATGTTATTGAGCAAATTCGTGCCATGACCAACGGACGCGGTGCCGATGTCTGCATTGATGCGGTCGGATTTGAGCCTGACCGAAATTTGGCTGACCGAATTAAAGCGACAATCAACTTTGAAAAAGGTTCGATTAAGGTTTTGGAGGCCTGTATGAGCACCGTAAGAAGAAGCGGTATTGTTTCGGTTCTTGGAGTTTATCCTGTTAATTATGATAATTTTCCATTGGGACAATTTTTTGACAAAGGAATTATCTTAAAGGGAGGACAGGCACCTGCACACAAACATATTGATAAATTATTGGAGTATGTTGTTCAGGGAAAAGTTAAGCTCGATGATATTATTACGCACAGGCTTCCTTTGTCTGAAATCTCACATGCGTATGATATTTTTAAAAAGAGAGAAGACGGGTGCGTAAAGGTTGTTTTGGATCCTTGGAAATAAAAAGTAAAGATGAAATTCTAATATTCTGATGTTAGAATTTCATCTTTATTTCATAATGAAACTTGGTAAGTATTCTGAAAAATAAATTAACTGCCAGTTTCCATGTTTGGCGCGTCTACAGGTTTTGATTGGGAAGAACCGATCTGCCTGAAATAAATCGAAAGCATTACGATGGCAAAAACAGATAAAAATTCGCTCTGCCAGTTTTGAAAAGATTCAAACCAAAATCTAGAATTGCCTAGATAAGAGGAAACTGTTTCAAGAGCTTCGCCTTTTTTGCTCAACTGTTCGTTTTCATCTTTAAGGCTTCCATAAAAATGAATAATGAAAGATATCACAAATAGCAAGAGCAAGATAATTGTGAGCGAATGTTTGTAGAGTTTTAAAATAAAGCCTCCTTTTTTAACGGGCCACGGAGCCTCTTTTTTTGATGGATCCGGCTCTTTGTCAACTTCTTCTGGCTCATCGAGTTTTTTAGATTCTGATGATCCTTTCTGTTTTAAAAAAATAGTCAGCACAACAAACAGAGCCATTTGTAGAAATTCACTTTCCCAGTTTTCAAAAGTAGACTGAAAAAAATGACCTGATAGTAAATAAGAACTCATAGGAATGATTTGTCCTCCTTCTTCGACAAGTTCTTTATTATGCTCTTTAAAACCTAAAAAAATCTGTCCGGTGAGTGAAATGGCAAATAGCAAAAAGAAGCAAATGCATAAGCCATTATTTCTAAAAAATATTTTCATATCTCATAACTTTTCTATCAAATTTCTAAATAGCAGCCAAATGTTTTTTACAAGATTTAGTTTCTATTTTATACTTTCTTCATTGTAAATCAGAATTTTGAAATTTCGGCTTGTTTATTTGATTCCTGTAAATATCAAATGTAATTATGTAAATGGGCTATGAATTGCTATTCTATTTTTGAAACATTACAAACTAAAAAATGATAATTATGAAAAAGCTTTTAAAAACCAATATAGCCTTACTGATTCTAGTGGCTGGATTGGCATTTTCGTGCAAAAAAAATGAAAATACAATGGATAATGAGACTTACACAGTCGACTCTACCGAAACTGCAGTTGATACGATTGCTCCGTCTACAGATACAACTGCCACTGGTACAAACGGAACTACTGGCGCAACGGGCAATGGTTCTACGGGTTCTGGAACTGACGGGTCTACTCAAAAAGGAAACACAAATCTTAACGATTCTGTGCAATAATTTTTAGCTTCAATATTTAAAAAGCCTGTAATGATTTTTCATTACAGGCTTTTTTGGGTAAGCAAATTATGAGTTGCGATTGGGGTCTGTACCCTCTTCATCGTCTTCATTGAAGTTTTCGTTGTCAAATTCTTCATTTTCGTCTTCAAGCGCATCGCTGCCAAGATTTTCGTTATCATAAGTTTCGTTGTTGAATTCTTGGCTGTCAAAATCATTTCCGTAGTCGGGCTCAGCGTTGTCAGATATAGAATGATCTGGTGAAAAAAAGTGTTTTTCTTCTGTTTCTCTATAATTATCGTATTGAAAATCTTGGTTTTCGTGTCCGTAATCTTCTCTTTCGTCGTAGTACATAGCAAATAATTTAAGGTTGTTTATAATTCGAATTCTATAATGTTTATGATTTAAAAATAAGTAGAACTTTAATTTTTATTTTACAGTTCAAAGCTTTGTGATTGTATAATTTACAGTCGGTTTGTGAGTTTAAACTATCCTTTTTCCCCATAAAAGCACTTCAAGCTTATTGGCATATTGAACTTTATCAGGATAGGTCGAAACAATAAATTTTCCTGCCTGATAGAAGATTTCCTTAATTTCTACTTCGAGACCTTTCAGATTCCATTCCTTATGGTGAATATCAAAGCGGCACAAATCTCGACCACAATATTCGTACAATGCATGTCTTTCGGTTAACCATACATCCAAATCTGTTTTTTCAAGTTCTTTTTGCTCTCCCATAGAAATATCAAGAAAATGTTTTAGGCTTTCATTTTTAGATGAAAGTTTAGTGCCATGATAATGAATTTCCGATTTTTGATAAGGAAGGTTTATTAGGATGCGAGATAAAATGACTTGTATTAATTTATCGGTTTCGATAGAAAAAAGGTAAATTCCCGGAATTCCGTCTTTTATGACATAGGTGCGGACATTAATTTCCCTAAAATTAGAAATATAAGGCAAGGAAGGTAAATTTCGCAGTCTCATATTCTTGACTTCAAATGCCACAAGCGACACCCAAGTATTATTGTTGTGTGTGTCGAGCTGTACTCCTGCTGGAATATAGCTTTCTATAAAATACGCAGGAACCTCCCAATGAAAAAATAGGGTTTGATGCCATTCCTGATAGTACTTCCATTTTTCAAGAGGCAAGGGATATTTTCTCTGTTGCGTATGAGCCAATATTTGATTTATCGAATTCATCTTAATTGGCGCCTTCGACCCAATGGAGGGCTTTATTAAAATCATTCTTTTTAAAACCGCGAAACTCTCCCGATACAAAATAATTGAAACTATTCGTAAACCTGATCGCTCTTTCAGAGTCTGTAATTATCGCGGCACGATTCCATTTTCCTAAATTTCGCAATCCCAATAAGGCATCTTCCATCCAAGATGCAATTTTAAGATTCTTTATATCTGTATCAATCAAAATCAGAAAGTTTATTTCATTTCGTTTTTTGGCCAGTTCCACAACTACAGGCACAAGAGCAGTTTGGTAATCTTCTGCAGTTATTTCGCCAGTAGCTCTAAAAGCGGCTACATTTTCTGGAGAGTCTATTTTTTGTATCATAATCAGGCGGATTTTAATCTATAACGCTCAAATTTAAAAATGAAGAACAGATTTTATTTATACAATAAAATTCAGAAATTACAGAATAGCTATCTGTTGTTAAATCAATTAATTAACCTAATTGTAATCATATAAATACGGACACAAAATCCTGTAAAAAATCAATAAATAGGAGACCTACTTTTGAGTTATTAATTATTTAAAAACATTTGTTATGAAAACTACAGAGACAAAAAAGCCAGCTGCAAAAAAAACAACTGCAGCATCTAATAGTAAAGCAACTTCTAGTAAGTCAACATCAAAAACTGCATCTAAATCAAATAGTGGCGCTGTAAAAGCAAAATCATCTGCTGCTGAAGGATTAAGAGAATTATTTGTTGATTCTTTAAAAGACATTTATTGGGCAGAAAAAGCATTAACCAAAGCGCTTCCAAAAATGGCTAAAAATGCCACTTCAGAAAATCTTATTACTGCCATCAACGAACATTTGACTGTGACTCAAGGACAAGTAGAAAGACTTGAACAAGTTTTTGAATTGCTAGGAGAAAAAGCAACAGCAAAAAAATGCGATGCTATGGAAGGACTAATTAAAGAAGGAGAAAGCATCATGGAAGAAACACAACAAGGACCTGTTCGTGATGCCGGAATTATTAGTGCTTCTCAAAAAATCGAGCATTATGAGATTGCCTCTTACGGAACATTAGCAGCCTTTGCGCTTACGCTTGAAGAAGAAGATGCGGCGGCATTGTTACAGCAAACCTTAGAAGAAGAAAAAGAAGCAGATACTGTTTTAACCGAAGCGGCTTACAACACTATCAATTTTGATGCTTCTGAAGAAGATGAAGAGTAATCTTCTAATGCAATTACAGAAAACCTCTAGTCCGATTTTTTAAAATTGGACTAAAGGTTTTTTACTTTTTTTGGATGAATATTAATTAAAAAACTACGATTATGAAGATATCTAGAGAAATACTAAACGGTTTTTATATATTTCTGGGCGTGGCAGCTTTTTTTCTATTAATGGAGGTCTTAAACCTTTCGCATGTATTTTATTTGAGATTGCTTAATGTTCTTTTTATTTTTTATGGAGTAAACAGAACCTTAAAAGCGAATATTGCCGAAGGAAATAATAGTTTTGTTCCGAATGCGGTTTCTGCTATGCTAACTTCTTTTACGGGAGTAGTTCTAAGCATAGTCGCATTGCTGATTTACAGTTATGCTAAAGGTGGAGATGCGTATGTAAAAACGCTATCTCAGGCATTTATGTTTGGCGGAGAACCTTCTGTAGCAACGTATACAATCTGCTTGTTTTTTGAAGGGACAGCATCTTGTATTATCGTTACGCTGCTCTTAATGTTGTATTGGAACAACAAATACAAAGCAGATTGACTTGATGAATATAAAGTAACAACACTCAATAAAAAAAAGAATTTACTAATAACCTGTTATTAATAAATTCTTTTTTTTGCTTAAAATCTTTTCAGTTATCGAATGTCTTCCTCTTCATCGTCTTCGTCGTCGTCAAAGTCTTCATCTTCTAGGTCGTCATCGGTATCATCAAATTCGTCTTCATCATCTTCTTCTGGAGTGTCGCTGTTTGCGTCGTATTCGTCAAGAGTTCTTCGGTCTGGGTCAGTATCCAATGAATTATTTGTATCTAAATCCTGAGCAATTTCAGCATTTTTCTGGAAGTGAGGATCAGAAGTATCGTTTTCGTCGTGGTTTTCGCGATCTCTTTCGTTTAGGTCTGAATCATAACTTCTACCAGTGCTTTTGTGTTGATTGATTGCCGGATCTTGGGTTTCCATTGTTTCTGAAATGATTGGGTCTCCTGAGTTAAAATTACGATCGTCTCGACCATAATTTCGATTGTTTTCTAGTGCCATAGCAGTTTTGTTTTTAAATTAATAATTATAAAAGTTTAATGGTTAAAGATGTTTTCAAGTTTTTGAAAATCAAATTCTTATAAACTTATATTGCAAATCTACTACGCTAGTTGAAGTGATATTTATAAAATAATTTTTGTCAATTATATTATTGCCATTTAATGACTTGCTTGCAATTCTTAAGCTTAACTCGTTGGGTGAAATTATTTTCAACACATAGAAACATAGTTTAACTAAACTTAAAAAAGGCGTTTCACTAGTTTAAATGCACATAGTTTAGCTATGTTTGGAAACTTGTTTCTTCCATTTTCTTTTTTCGGCACAAAAAACTATGCTTCTATGTGTTAAAATGCTTTTATTTTTTAATAATACCCAACGGGTTAAGCTTATATAAATTGTTTGTAAACGATAAAAGCAGTTGCTCCGAAAATCACATGAGCAAAAAATAATTGTATATAATATCCTTTAAAATCGATATTGGGTTGCTGCTTTTGAAGTGAAAAAAGAATAACCCATCCTATAATTCCGATTACGCCACTGATAGCTCCTAACAAATATGCTCCAATCCAGTTGAATGCTACAATATTATGTTGCCATAAAATATGATAAGCCACTACAAAGCCGAGTCCGATTAGGTAATGCAGTATCCAGCCCATAATAAAATGAACCATTGTGGCCGATTTTAATTGCACTGATTTTAATACATAAGCTAAAAGAACTGGTTCTTTGTAGATTTCTCTCGCACTTTTAGAAACAGCATAACTAAACATAGTCATAACAGTAGTAGCCGCAAACGCGGCAGCAAAAATCTGTAGAATAATGTCAATCATTTTAATTCGAGTTAGATTAATAAGATTGAATTTAAGCTAGTTATGAAATACGCACTTATAAATTTTCTAATCCGAATTATAATATTTCCATTCAAATTATTGCTGTAGAATCAATTTTGCTTCTGCGTTTGCTGTATCAAGTTTAACAGCTTTACTGGCATATTCTTTTGCAAGATTATTTTTTTCTTGTTTTTGATAGGCTTTTGCAAAAACAAGATACAATGGTGAACTTGGCTTTTTACTGAGAATTTCTAACGCTTCTTTTTCACGGCCAAGCGTGAGCAGGGTAGCAGTAGCGCTTGTCCAGTCTTTGTCTGTAAACTGTTTTTCGTTTAGTAAGGCTGCAATTTCAGGTTGATTTTTTAAACAATAAAAAACAGGCAAATATTCTTTCCAATTCGGATTTTCCTTTAATCCTTTTTTGATATAAGCTATAGCGTTTTTTTCGTCGTTCAACATAAGAAAAGCGATAGAAATTTTAGGATAGATTCCGTTCCATCCTTCGAGCATTTTTTGTGCTTCGGCTAATAATATAGTGCCTTTCTCTATATTCTTTTTCCTAATAGCACTGACAGCCTGATTAAGGCGGATTCTACCATAATGATAATTCAGTAATTTTTGTAAATCTTCAAAAGGAGTTTTAGAATCGTCTACACGAAGGTCAATCTGGTTGTACCATTCGTTTTGCGTTCCTTTTACAGCTAGAGCTGCAGATTGTTTTCCCTGAATCTGCCCTCCAGCATTTTGTCCTGCAGTGATGCTTTTCACTAAACGTTCGGCCAGAGTTCCAGTACTTTCAGTAAATGTTTTTGCCATAGCTTCAAGAACTCCGTCTGCGAGTTGATTTCCCATCACCACAAAAGATTTTCCCACAAGATGTGCTGATTTTCCTTGCCAATATTCTAATGCCTGACCAGTAAAAGCAAAAGCGTTTCCGTTTTTATCCAAACCCGCAACCTGGCGATAAAACCATTCTTCATCTTTGTTTTTGGTCAATTCGATAGCGTCTTTAATAGACATTCCGTCTTTTAGATTTTTAAAACCGTTTAAGGCGTAAGCAGGTTCAGTATCGGCAATGACCGAAAAAGCACCCACTCCGGGTTCTATATAAACCGTCGAATTGCCCACATAAATATTGTTGGTGGCCACTGCAATTCCCCATTCTTGAGCTTCTTCATCATAGGCAGTGATTGAAAAAGTGGCATTTATATTTTTTTCCAATAAAAGGCTTGGCAGATTTTGCGCATTTGCTTTATAAAAAACCAGCACTGAAAAAAGAATTTGGCTTATCAATTTCATAAAACGCTGTCTGTATAAGGTTCGTTCCATAAATGGTTGGGTTTTAGGTATACAGCATTATGCTGAAAATCAAGGATTGTGTTGAATCTTTTCAGGACCTCATTGCCAAGAATATGGGTTTTAAAACGCGCAGGATTATTTCCCGAAAGCAGCTGCACGGGAATAGCTGCTAAAGAGTATTGTCCCAATTTCAAAAAGTCGTTAAGCACGGTAAGTACGGGAATTTCTTTTCCTGCCCCGTTTTTCATTATAACTTTTTTGATAACGGTCAGTTGATCTTTAGGGTATTTTTGTTCTTTCATCCACTCATCATCCAGCATAATAGTTCTTTGATAGCCGTTGTCAAACAAAAAACGCCCAATGTATTTATTTTGCTTAACCTGCAGTTCTCCGTTTATGCAGAACAATGTGTGGGTATATTCGATATCGAGCTTTTGATATTTTTTAGAAATTTTAGATAATTTAGAATGAACAATAAACACATTCTTGTCGTAATCTATTTCTACGATTTTTCCATCAAACAAGTTCCATCCAAAACGTCCGATGGTTCCCTGTCCTGAAACTTCTACAGGATAAATGTGTTGATTGTCAAAAATCTGGTTTCCAATCTGAAAGCTGTGTCCGTTGAGGTTTTCAAGATTCAATCTTTTGATTCCCTCATTCGTCAGCAGAAAATCGGTGGTACCTGAATCAAACTTTAAATCAATAGTATCTTTTTGGTTTAG
This sequence comes from Flavobacterium foetidum, assembly GCF_004634245.1. Classification (GTDB taxonomy): domain Bacteria; phylum Bacteroidota; class Bacteroidia; order Flavobacteriales; family Flavobacteriaceae; genus Flavobacterium; species Flavobacterium foetidum. Next base: position 238,485 of record NZ_SJTF01000002.1, on the reverse strand, counting down.
TCTTACTTTAAAAATAATATTGTTGAAAGCCGAAAGTACAAACGGAATTGTATCGTGAATTTCTGGTTTTATCGTAGAAAAATCTTTTACTGGCGGACTCTGAAAACGCGTAAAACATGAATCTTTTTGGTTTAAGAGTACAACAAAGTCGTGTTTTTCTCCGGGTTTTAATTTTATTTTGAGCGAATCAATGTCTGTGTAGAGTTTTACCCATTTTGGTTTAGCACTTTTATTTGAGGTATAAACATCGGGTTTTGTTTTCGGATCAAGATGCCACGATTTTTTTTCCTGATTTTCTTCCTGAATAAAAGCAGAAGCATTAGAAGCTTTAATAACATTTGGTCTTTTTTGTGCCTGAAGAACCACTGCAAATAAACTTAATACGATTAGGGCGTTTTTTTTCATTTTTAAAGATTAGCGATTAGTCCGTAATGACAGCCGGAAGAAGAAATTCCTGCATGATTCTTTTTACCTGCGGATGCGCATAAGATTTGTTGTAAGCTGTTGCAGTTACAACTACAACAAGAGGAATATCCTTAAAAATATACACTTTGTTGCCGCCATTGCCGCTGCAGCCAAAAGTTTCATACGTTTTTCCGTTTACCGTAAAAATTTCTTTCCAAAACAAAAATCCATAGCCGGGTACATTTTCATCATTCGGAAAATAATTGGTAAAGCTTTTTTGGATCCATTCTTTTGAGAGCAGTTGTTTTCCGTTCCATAAACCTTTATTTTGATAAAGCTGTCCGTATTTTGCCAAGTCAAGTGTTCGTAAACCAAGACCACCCGCAGTATTGGCCACCTTTTGAGGCGTGTACTGCCATTTGTACTCTTTTATTCCGAGTGGCCCGAACAGTTTTTTCTCAGCATAATTTTCCAAACCGTTTGGTACGCGTTGATTTAGAATATCACCAAGCATTACAACTCCGGCGGTAAAATAATCCCAATTTTTGCCTATTTGTTTTTTTGAATCCATCGGAAGATCTAAGCCAAACTTCACCCAATTGTCTGTCGGATACATGTTTTCTTCATTTCCCGGAGAATTTTCATCCTGATCCGAACCGTCAAAACCAGAGCTCATTGTCAAGAGGCTTTTAATCGTCACTTTTTCTTTTTCAGCGGAGTAGTTAGCGAATTTTTTCAAGTCATAAAACTGACTCAATGTCTCATTTTCATTTCTGATGAATCCGTCTTTTATGGCAATTCCCATAACCGTCGACGCAAATGATTTTCCCACAGAACGCGTGTCATGAAGTTTGTTTCGGTCGGCGCCGTTAAAATATTCTTCCAACAGCAATTCGCCTTTTTTGATTACGGCAATGCTGCTGATTTCCTTAAATCTTTTTTCGAGTATGCGCTGATTTAGGTTTCGAATAAGAAGGGTATCAAATTTTGACGACGAAATTTTCCATTCCTGCACCGGTTTTATTTTCTGGACAGCAATTTGAGTTTCGTCGATTGTAACCGGAACAGCATCAGTCTTAATCGTTCCTTGCGCAATTAAGTTTCCTGTCTTTACTGTTCCTCCTGATTTCAGATAAGGTCTGATTTCAATTTTAAGCAAATGTTTTCCAGAAAAAAGAGCGTCTTCGCCACCGTTTGCAAAATAAAAACGCGACCAAAGATAACGTCCCCAAGAATCTTCTTGAGCAGTACTGAAAAGCGGAATCTGCAAAGTCGTTGCTTTGTTTTTGTTTTCAACAGTTCCGGCTCTTGCATTTAGATTTTCGGAGTAGATAAGTTTATCGTCTACATAAAAACTAAACTGAAAGTTGCCGTTTTTAAGGAGTTCTTCTGAGGTTGATTCAGGACTAAGTTCATGTAAAAAATTAGTAAGCGTATTGGCTGTAAAAATTCTCAGATACAGATTTTCGTCTTTTCTAAATGTAATGCATTCTAAAAAATCTGTTTCTTTTAAGTCTTCTGTTTTTACTGGTTTTGCAAGGAAAATGATTTTTCCTGTGTTTTTAGACTGAATCGGATTGGTCACCGTTTCGGGCGTTACAATATTTTGCGCCCTGCTCGAGAACCATACTAAAAAAATGCAGCTGATAAACCAAAATGTTGTTCTCATTCTAATGTATTTTAAGTTAAATAAGACAAATATAGAACGTCGTATTGCGCTGAGATAGAATGAAATTAACATTCGGTATCTTTTTTTAGCAAAGATTAAATTAATAGCTTGCGATAATTTGAAGGCGTCAATCCAATTTGTTCCTTAAAACATCGTATATAATGACTCTGATCTGAAAAATTTGTTACACACGAAATTTCGACAAGCGAATTTTCTTTGTCTGTTAACAATGCAAGCGATTTTTCAATTCTGATTTTGCGAATGTATTCGCCAAAAGTGCAACCAAAATATTTTGGAAAACTGCGTGAAAGGTGAACTGGATGCACGTTCAGAATTTTAGAAAGAGCAGTCAGCGAATGCTCGTCAGAGAAGTTTTCGTGAAGAAATTCCTTTAAAGTCTTTGCCCATTTCGGAATAGAATTGCTGTGAAGCGAATCCGTTTTTTTTATATTTTTTAGTGAATTCAATAGCAGAGCGTCAACAGACAAATTACTGTAATCGTCATTAATGCAGCTTTCTGCAAAGAGTTTGTAGAACAATAATTTAACTTCGGGATTCTCTACCAAAAGGCTTCCTTTTAAGTCATCTAAAGAAAAATCAAACTGATCGAGCCAGTTTTGTTCGATTTCGATATGAAAACCGCGTGTAAAACCCGGAGGTTTGATGTTGTAATGAGAATCATCCCAATTATGAAACAGCAGTGAACCGGCAGAACATTGGTAAATTTCTTTTTTATTGCCTTCTAGGACTTTTCCTTGCAGTATAAAAGTAAAATACGGTTTTTCATGATAGTGCCAGTCCACTTTTTCATGCGTATACTGCGTGTCTGTAATGGTAAGACCGCCCAGCTGTATATGTCTGCTGGTTTGCCCAAAAAACTGTCCTGTCTTTAATTGTTCCATCCGTAGAATTGCTTTTTTGGCGCAATTATTTTTTCGTTTTAGAGAAATTTAATCGGATGTTAAATTAAGAAAATTAATACAATGAATTCAGAAAATAATATAACGCGTTGGATAAAATTAATTTAAGTACATAGAAATCTAGATTTACAGGTGCTAAAAAAGGCGTTTCACTATTCTTAAAAATGTATTTTATAATTTTCAATTTTTTCTTTTAATCTGGCAGCCAGATAAGCGTTTCCATCTTTTAAGGTATCATAAATTAAAACCGATTCTGCATAATATTGTTTTTTCTTTTCGGCATCCCAATAATAAGGCGGAGAATAAAGATTGCAGATTCGGTCGGCCATTTTTACAGACCATACCTCTTTTGGTTGTTGTATGATTCTTGTCAGGCTGTCTTTCATTTGGTCTTCTTTGCTTTCCATAGCCGTATTTTTTGTCAAAGCGCTTACGCCATTTGCAATCTGTTCGCCAAATAAGCTTTTGATTTTTTCAAATGTAGTTTCAGTGTCTTCTATGGTATCGTGCAGTAGTGCGCAGGTTACGGCCAAGTCGCCGTCAAGGCTGTCTTCGTGATCGAGTGATTGTATGACTTCAAAAACCACGCTTCCGATGTGGTTGATGTATTCTATATGTAGTCCTTCTTCATTTGCACCATATTTTTGTCCCTGATGCAGTTTTGAAACCAAATGCCAAGTATTTTGCAGTTTGTCTATTGACCATTTTTTCATAAATGTAAATTTTAAGGCTGATATCTTTACAAGATACTAAATAAAACACGTTGGGTGAAATTATTTTTTTTCAATTCTATTAAATCAGCTTAGATAAGCCTGCTTTAATCTGTATGAATATGAGTGAAAAATTTATGAGCAAAAGGATTTCATACTCCCGATAGCTCGGAATTAAAGGATTTTCAAATCAGATTAAATTAAATGAAAATACAATTTTAATTAAAAAATCGGACATGGAAAATATGAAAAGACCGTCAGAATTAATATTATTTCTTGTAATAAATTAGTATTATATTAGCCTTGCAAAATGGTGGTAAGGTCACACAACCTATGAAAAGTAACTGCTGTGCATCAAAAACTAAAAACAATAATTTTAAAGTACAAGCTGTCACGCTTTTTTCAATAGTAAGTGCATCATGGAATTAACGGATAATAAAGACCTTTTTCAGACTATTTTTAATGCAGCCTCGAGCGGGATTGGTGTTATGAGGGCAGTTTATAATAAAGAAAAAGTCATAGAAGATTTTTTGTTATTATTGTTTAATGACTATTCATTTAAATGGATTGGCGATGTAGATTACAAGGGGAAATTGTTCAGTGAAATTTTTCCGTCTGTAAAAGAAAACGGAATTCTAGAAAAATTTATTGAAACGGCCAAAACCGGCACCACGGCAAATTTTGAGGAATGGTATGTTGTTAAAGGAGTAAAATATTGCTTTCGATTTACGGCTGTCAAGCAGGAAGATTTATTGGTCGTTACGGCAGAAGATGTAACAGAAAAAAAAATATCTGAACGTACTTTGGAAGATGCGCTTGTCGCTGCCGAAAAACAAAAAAGACTTTACGATTCTATTATAAACAACACGCCCGATCTGGTGTATGTGTTTGATTTAGATTACAGATTTACTTATGCCAATAAGGCCTTATTGACCATGTGGGGAAAAACAGCAGAAGATTCTATTGGTTACGGATTAAGAGAAAACGGATACGAAGAATGGCATGCTTTGATGCATGAACGAGAAATTGATCAAGTGGTCGCAACTAAAAAATCAATTAGAGGAACCGTGTCTTTTCCGCATGCAGAATTAGGAAGGCGAATTTACGATTATATTTTTGCTCCAGTAATTAATGAAGAAGGCGAAGTAGAAGCTATTGCAGGAACAACTCGTGATATAACCGAAATAAAGCAGGCAGAAGGAAAGCTTCAGATTAGTGAAAGCAGGCTAAAGTCGATGATCGACCAAACACCTGCGCCTACGCTTGTTTTAAAAGGAGATGATTTGGTGATTGAACAGATCAATAAGCATATGCTGCAAATGATCGGCCGTGGTGAAGAAATTATCGGGATGCCTTTAATCGAAGTTCTTCCTGAACTTGAAGGTCAGTATGTATGGACACAGGTTCAGAATGTCTACAATAAAGGAATTCCTTTTGATCAGAGCGAAGTCCTTGTGCCTCATAACCGCACAGGCGAGATGCAAGATTATTATTATAACTTGGCGTATCGCCCTTTAATCGAAGACGGAAAGATTACTGGTATGATACAGGTTGCGGTAGAAGTCACAGAACAAGTGCTGGCTAGAAAAAGACTAGAAGAAAGCGAAAGCCGTTTTAGGGCTTTAGTAAATGCTTCCTCAGACGTGGTTTACCGCATGAATGCCGATTGGACCATTATGCGAAGTCTTGACGGAGGATTTTTTAACTCTGAAAATAACATTGTCAATTGGCTGGAGAAATATATTAGTCCAAACAATCACGAAAAGGTTTTGGAACTTATTGCGCAGTCTGTAGCAGATAAAAGCATATTCGAATTAGAACATAAGGTTCCCAATGCTGATGGGAGCTTCCGTTGGACTTTCTCGCGTGCTGTGCCCATACTCGATCAAGACGGAAATATTATAGAATGGTTTGGAGCTTCTAATGATGTTACTTCAGAAAGAGAAGTTCAGGAAGTTATTAGGGAAAGCGAAGAGAAATTCAGGCAACTTGCCGACCTCGTTCCTCAGATTATCTGGACCAGCGAACCCGACGGTTTTGTAGATTATTATAATAAAAGATGGTATGAATACACTTGTGTTGAAGAAAACCAGACGGGTGATATCAGCTGGATTCCGTTACTGCATCCAGATGATGCCACTTTTGTCGTAGAGAATTGGTACAATAGCATTAAAAAAGGGATTCCTTACCAGCTTGAATTTAGGTTAAAAAATGGAAAAACTGGCGGATATCGCTGGTTTTTAAGCAAAGCCGTTCCGATTACAGATAAAAGTGGTGTAATTTCGAAGTGGTTCGGAACCTGTACAGATATTCATGAACAAAAATCAATTACCGAAAAACTTGAAATATTGGTTAACGAGCGGACTAAAGAATTGCAGCGCTCCAATGCAGATTTACAACAATTTGCGCATGTGGCGTCGCACGACTTAAAAGAGCCGGTACGAAAAATAAAAACGTTCACCAGTCGTCTTGAAGACCATCTTCAAGACGGATTGGATACAACTTCAGCGAAATATATAGATCGTATTCACGTTGCAGCAGACCGAATGTTTAATATGATTGACGGGGTTTTGGCCTATTCTAAAATTAATGCATACCTGCAGAAACCCACACTTGTCGATTTAAACGAAGTTCTGAAAAATATTGAGACAGATTTAGAAGTTTCTCTTCAAAAATCAGAAGCAAAAATACACTACGATAATTTACCAAAAGTAGAAGGTGCTTTGGTGTTATTGTATCAGCTTTTTTACAACTTAGTTAATAATTCAATTAAATTTGCTAAAGACGATGTACCGCCTCAAATCACAATATCATCTAAGATAATAGACAACAAGGCTGTAATTAAGGTTGAAGATAACGGAATAGGTTTTGATGCTACCCAAGCCGAAAGAATATTTGAAACATTTACGCGCCTGAATTCTAAAGACCGATATGAAGGCACAGGTCTAGGATTGTCGCTTTGTAAAAAAATTGCTGAGCGTCATGAAGGAAATATAACCGCATCTGGAACTTCTGGAAACGGTGCTGCCTTTATTATTACACTACCTTTAAAGCAAATACAAAAGGATATTTAAGATGGAAAAAGTAATTTTATTGGCAGACGACGACATAGACGATACTGAAATGTTCTGTGAAGCACTGCAAGACATCGACCAGTCTATCAAATGTTATTGTTCTGTAAATGGCAATGAAATGATGGAGCAACTCTACAGTTTAGAACGTGTCCCTGAACTGATTTTTCTTGATTTGAATATGCCTTTACTCAGCGGCTTGGACTGCCTTAGAGTGTTAAAGGAACAACAAAAGTATCAACAAATTCCCGTTATCATGATTTCTACCTCTTCGCATAAAAATGATATGGATGCGGCGGCGGCCTTAGGAGCGATTTGTTATTTTGTAAAGCCAAATAATTTCAAGGATTTAAAAAACATACTCCGCTCAATTACCGCAAACCTCGACGAAAAACTTAAAGAAGTCATCATCAATCTTCACTCTGGAGGGTCAAAGCACATCTTTTATCTTGAGTGAAAATTTTAGCGCTACTTCATTCCTATATATAGCTAAATTCCTTTTTCGCAGTTTGTATTTTTTATCCCTACATTTTTTCTAATTCAATATATTGTTGTCAATAGGCTCTAGGAGTTGTATTGCCCATTTTTTGCAATTCAATAGCAATGCAAACAGTTTGTAAAGCAACGAGAGATTTAATTAGTATTGACAAAACCAAATTGACTGAATTATAGGAATAACCTGTAGTATTTTTAAAAATGTTGCAGTTGAACGAGAAAAACGCAATATACGTAGATTTACTTGCTGTTATTTAAGGCTATGTTTTTATTTTTGCTTTCAACCTATATGCACAAAAACATAATTTATTTATCGCCCCAAACTGCTTAATTTAAATGACCTTAGATAATTGGCCCAAACATATCCAGAAGTATCTCTTTCTGCTAAAAGATGGTTTTTTTCAATTTCCGTACTTGTTCAATACACCGCAGATAATGTTGGAAAGTATACTGAAATTGCCTATAACAAGACACTTTCCGTTAAAAAGCCTTATTACCTTCAATACACCGCTTTGCAAGGCAAAAATGTATTATAAAGAATTTGAAGAAGGATTCTGGCTGCTGACTTTTTATATGACGCTTAAAGAAAATATCATGGCTTTGTCGGGTTATGATACAAACAAAAGCAGTGAGTACTATCTTTTGACTTTTTCTGTTTTTGAATATCAATTCCCCTTAAAAGACGGAACATCCTTAACACTTTTGAGTACTTGTTGGACCATCAGTAAACCTGGCACCGAAATTTCCAGTTATTTCTACAAAGAAGCAGACGGAAAATTTTTTAGCATTGCCATGACCAAAAGCTGGGTGAAGAAGAATTTTTCTTCCAAAAAATTTAAGGATCGAAAAACAATACTAAACTTTTTTAATGGAAAAAGAGGCTCTTATACTTGGTTAGACATTTCTGAAAAAGCACATCAAGTTGGTGCAGAAATTTCTGAAATTCTGGAAAGAGAAACCAATTCAGAATCAGACAATCTGAAACTGAAAAAGAAGTCGATGAAATTAATTACCGAATTTTTTGACAATGCTTTTGCTGACACAAGAATAGAAGATAATATTTCGCTTAGCAATCTGGATTATCTGAATGTTTCTAGGGCAGAAAGAATTATCCTGCAGCATCTGCATCTTCCATTTATTGGTATCGAGCATATTGCAAAAGAAGTCAATACTTCTCCGACAAAGTTAAAATCAAATTTTAAGGCCGTTTATGGTTTTTCAATGCTGCAATATCATAAAGAAAAAAATTTGGTTCTAGCGATGCAACTTGTTCAGAAATCAGATTTCACTATTCAGGAAATTGCAGTGATTACGGGGCATGACTCGGCAGGGAGATTTGCTTCAAGTTATAAAAAGAGATTTGGAAAACTGCCTTCAGAAGAACGTTTTTTGGAAGTATAAAATAACTTTTTTCCATAAAATAAAACGGTTAGGACTATTTTAAACTTTTCCGAGCAATATACCTGATTTCAGGTAACTCTTTTATTTTTAGTTTCTTAAATATCCTTGTATTTTAAGCAATATACTAATTTTCTTTCAACAATCAATCGTCTTTTTTAAAACGAAAATATGTCCGAATTGACTATTCATAGCTTTATTTTTCGTTTACATTTGGCGCCGAAAGAAATGATTAACCTTTTCAGAATCAGTAGTTCTGGTTGATTGTTTTATCTCTGCTGATTTTCAGCGATTATGAAAATTTATTAACAACCCATTTACGCCAGGTTTTAAAAAAGAGACTTGAGCGTACAGGCTTTGTTATGCTTATTCGGAATTTTAAATTGTTTTAATATATGGTGAACTTTACTTATCTAAAAATTTTAACATTTAACAAAGAACGGACACTAAAACAGTTTTTAGTCGGTTTTTTGTTTTTGTGCAGCCTTAGTGGTTTTTCACAGACAAGTATTTCAGGAATAGTAAACAGCTATTTTTCGGTTACAGGTATCAATCAGCCAAGTTGTGACCCTTGTGTGGCAAGCTGTATTCATACCATTACGGTGAGTAATGCGACTGGACTTGTAGCAGGAGATAAAGCTCTGATTATTCAGATGAAAGGAGCAACAATCGAAACTACTAATACAGCTACTGCTGGTAGGGTGACGGCAATAAATAACACAGGTAACTACGAATTTTTTGAAATAAAAAGTATTGTAGGAAATGTGGTGACTCCTATGTTCCCTTTAATAAAAAATTACAATACCAGTACCGGTATGGTTCAAGTTGTAAGGGTTCCGAGGTATACGGGTGATGTAACTATCGCTGGCAGATTAACAGCAAAAGAATGGACCACTGCAGAAAGGAATGGTGGTGTTTTGGCTATAGAAACAAATGGAAAATTAATATTTAATGCAGATATTGATGTAGCAGGACAAGGTTATGAAGGAATCAGGATGAGTCAAAACGGTCCAGATAACAACTGTAATTCTAATCCAACAACACAATATGTTTTAAGCAGTACAGCCACTTCTTCGTATACGAAAGGAGATGGTATTGTAATTGATGATAGTAATACTAACCGCGGTCGTGCCCCAAGAGCAAATGGTGGTGGATCAGGTATTGCAGGAGATTCAGGCGGAGGTGGTGGATCTAACTATGGTGCCGGAGGCGAAGGTGGAAGACGCTGGTGTAACACTGCGGATAGTGCTGGAGGTTTAGGAGGTGTTTCCTTATCTTCGTTTTTTGCACAAGATAAAGTATTTCTTGGAGGAGCCGGAGGTTCGGGATATGTTACGACAAACAATCCTTCGTCAGCCGCTGACGGAGGTGGTATTGTAATTATTTTTGCCAGTGAGATTGTCGGAAACGGACATTCTATTATTGCAGATGGTTTTTCTCCACAACCGGTAAATGTTTCTGGTGATCCAGACGGAGGAGGAGGAGGAGGTGCCGGCGGAACGGTAGTCTTGAAAAGCCCTCTTTTTACTGGAAATTTAACTGTTTCTGCCAAAGGAGGTGACGGTCAGGATTTAAATACTACTGTATTGCATGGTCCCGGCGGTGGAGGCGGTGGTGGAGCTTTGTTGTATTCACTTGCCGTATTACCCCCAAATGTAACGCTTATTTCTAGTGGAGGTGAAGGAGGACAGCACACAGGAGGAAATCGTAACGGATCTCAGAACGGTTCTGCTGGTGGAAGCGTTTCGTTATATGTTCCAGTAGAAAATCCTAATTATGTCGGAATTGATGACGAAGACGGACTTTCGATAGAATGTGATTTAGACGATGATAATGACGGAATTTTCGATACTGTAGAACGAGCTGCAGGTTTGCCAGATCCTTTTGCGTATCAGCCAGGCGCGACAAAACCAAACTTCCTTAACTCGAATGCACCTGGTTTTATCGATAGTAACAAAGATACTGTTGACGACAGATATGATAATGATTTAGATGGAATGATTGATCAGCTGGATTTAGATTCTGATAATGACGGTTGTCCAGATTCGGTTGAAGCATACGGAAATACGGGGGTCGACCCAGATAATAATGGGTTTTATGGTACGGGATTGCCACCTGCAACAAATGCGAATGGTACAGTTGTGGGGGCTTCTTATGCTACTCCTGTTAATACTACAGGAACTTCTAAACCAAATTATTTAGTTGCGAATATTGTAACTATTATCACCAATCCGGCCAATAGAAGCGCAAATGTAGGCGGAAATGCTACATTTAGCACATTGGTGTCTGGTGCTAATCTTGTTTATACTTGGAAACAAAGTACTAATGCAGGTGCGACATGGACAACTGTTACCAATGGTGGTACTAGTCCAGTGTTTTCGAATGCAACTACGAACTCGTTGACTTTGACAAATATTCCACATTCATTCAATGGCTATATGTACAGATTAGATGTAACAAGTACTTCAAATGTTTGTGCGCAGCCTAATTCGAATACAGCTGTTTTGAATATTGTTAACAGAGCTCCAGTAGCCACAGGTAATAGCTACAGTGTAAATGAAGGAGGAACTTTGACGACTACGGCTGCTTCGGGAGTTCTAGCAAATGATACCGATGCAGATGGTGATGCGTTGACAGCTATTTTAGTTTCTAATCCGACTAACGGAACATTGACATTAAATTCAAACGGTTCATTCACTTACATCCACGATGGAAGCGAAACTCTTTCAGACAGTTTCACTTATAAGGCTAATGATGGATATGATGATAGCTCGACAGTAACGGTTAACATCACAATTAATCCTATAAACGATGCTCCGGTTGCCCTTAACGACAGCAATTACACGGTTGCCGAAGGCGGAACGCTTACGGCCACTGCAGCGAACAGCATACTGCTGAACGATACGGATGCCGAGGGAGACGCCCTTACGGCGGTACTGGTTTCGGGCCCATCGCACGGAACACTGACGCTTAACGCGAACGGAACCTTCACCTACGTTCATGACGGAAGCGAGACGACAAGCGACAGCTTCACCTACAGAGCCAACGACGGCTCTCTGAACAGCAACATCGCAACGGTATCGATTACGGTCACTCCTGTAAACGATGCTCCTGTTGCCCTTAACGACAGCAATTACACGGTTGCCGAAGGCGGAACGCTTACGGCCACTGCAGCGAACAGCATACTGCTGAACGATACGGATGCCGAGGGAGACGCCCTTACGGCGGTACTGGTTTCGGGCCCATCGCACGGAACACTGACGCTTAACGCGAACGGAACCTTCACCTACGTTCATGACGGAAGCGAGACGACAAGCGACAGCTTCACCTACAGAGCCAACGACGGCTCGCTGAACAGCAACATCGCAACGGTATCGATTACGGTCACTCCAGTAAACGACGCACCGGTTGCCCTAAACGACAGCAATTACACGGTTGCCGAGGGCGGAACTCTTACGGCCACTGCAGCGAACAGCATACTGCTGAACGATACGGATGCCGAGGGAGACGCCCTTACGGCGGTACTGGTTTCGGGCCCATCGCACGGAACGCTTACGCTTAACGCTAACGGAACCTTCATATACGTTCATGACGGAAGCGAGACGACAAGCGACAGCTTCACCTACAGAGCCAATGACGGCTCTCTGAGCAGCAACATCGCAACGGTGTCGATTGCGGTGACTCCAGTAAACGACGCACCGGTTGCCCTAAACGACAGCAATTACACGGTTGCCGAGGGCGGAACTCTTACGGCCACTGCAGCGAACAGCATACTGCTGAACGATACGGATGCCGAGGGAGACGCCCTTACGGCGGTACTGGTTTCGGGCCCATCGCACGGAACATTGACATTGAATGCAGACGGCTCTTTCACCTACGTGCATGACGGAAGCGAAACTCTTTCAGACAGTTTCACTTATAAAGCTAATGACGGAACAGTTGACGGAAACACTGCAACTGTTACAATTACGGTCACTCCAGTAAACGACGCACCGGTTGCCCTAAACGACAGCAATTACACGGTTGCCGAAGGCGGAACGCTTACGGCCACTGCAGCGAACAGCATACTGCTGAACGATACGGATGCTGAGGGAGACGCCCTTACGGCGGTACTGGTTTCAGGCCCATCGCACGGAACACTGACGCTTAATGCTAACGGAACCTTCATATACGTTCATGACGGAAGCGAGACGACAAGCGACAGCTTCACCTACAGAGCCAATGACGGCTCTCTGAGCAGCAACATCGCAACGGTATCGATTACGGTTACTCCAGTAAACGACGCACCGGTTGCATTTAACGACAGCAATTACACGGTTGCCGAAGGCGGAACGCTTAACATTTCTGCTCCGGGAGTTTTAGGAAACGACACGGATGCCGAGGGAGACACGCTTACTGCCATCGTGGTAACGAATCCTTCGCACGGAACATTGACGTTGAATGCAGACGGCTCTTTCACCTACGTTCATGACGGAAGCGAGACGACAAGCGACAGCTTCACCTACAGAGCCAATGACGGCTCTCTGAACAGCAACATCGCAACGGTATCGATTACGGTCACTCCAGTAAACGATGCTCCTGTTGCCCTAAACGACAGCAATTACACGGTTGCCGAAGGCGGAACGCTGAACATTTCTGCTCCGGGAGTTTTAGGAAATGATACGGATGCCGAGGGAGACACGCTTACTGCCATCGTGGTAACGAATCCTTCGCACGGAACATTGACATTGAATGCAGACGGCTCTTTCACCTACGTGCATGACGGAAGCGAAACTCTTTCAGACAGTTTCACTTATAAAGCTAATGACGGAACAGTTGACGGAAACACTGCAACTGTTACAATTACGGTCACTCCAGTAAACGACGCACCGGTTGCCCTAAACGACAGCAATTACACGGTTGCCGAAGGCGGAACGCTTACGGCCACTGCAGCGAACAGCATACTGCTGAACGATACGGATGCTGAGGGAGACGCCCTTACGGCGGTACTGGTTTCAGGCCCATCGCACGGAACGCTTACGCTTAATGCTAACGGAACCTTCACATACGTTCATGACGGAAGCGAGACGACAAGCGACAGCTTCACCTACAGAGCTAACGACGGCTCTCTGAACAGCAACATCGCAACGGTGTCGATTGCGGTTACTCCAGTAAACGATGCTCCTGTTGCCCTAAACGACAGCAATTACACGGTTGCCGAAGGCGGAACGCTTACGGCCACCGCAGCGAACAGCATACTGCTGAACGATACGGATGCCGAGGGAGACGCCCTTACGGCGGTACTGGTTTCGGGCCCATCGCACGGAACGCTTACGCTTAACGCTAACGGAACCTTCATATACGTTCATGACGGAAGCGAGACGACAAGCGACAGCTTCACCTACAGAGCCAATGACGGCTCTCTGAGCAGCAACATCGCAACGGTATCGATTACGGTGACTCCAGTAAACGATGCTCCGGTTGCGCTTAACGACAGCAATTACACGGTTGCAGAAGGCGGAACGCTGAACATTTCTGCTCCGGGAGTTTTAGGAAACGACACGGATGCCGAGGGAGACGCGCTTACTGCCATCGTGGTAACGAACCCTTCGCACGGAACATTGACGTTGAACGCAGACGGCTCGTTCACCTACGTGCATGACGGAAGCGAAACTCTTTCAGACAGTTTCACTTATAAAGCTAATGACGGAACAGTTGACGGAAACACTGCAACTGTTACAATTACGGTCACTCCAGTAAACGATGCACCGGTTGCCCTTAACGACAACAATTACACGGTTGCCGAAGGCGGAACGCTTAACATTTCTGCTCCGGGAGTTTTAGGAAACGACACGGATGCGGAGGGAGACACGCTTACTGCCATCGTGGTAACGAATCCTACGCACGGAACATTGACGTTGAACGCAGACGGCTCTTTCACCTACGTTCATGACGGAAGCGAAACTCTTTCAGACAGTTTCACTTATAAAGCTAATGACGGAACAGTTGACGGAAACACTGCAACTGTTACAATTACGGTCACTCCAGTAAACGACGCACCGGTTGCCCTTAACGACAGCAATTATACGGTTGCAGAAGGCGGAACACTGAACATTTCTGCTCCGGGAGTTTTAGGAAACGACACGGATGCCGAGGGAGACGCGCTTACTGCCATCGTGGTAACGAACCCTTCGCACGGAACATTGACGTTGAACGCAGACGGCTCGTTCACCTACGTGCATGACGGAAGCGAAACTCTTTCAGACAGTTTCACTTATAAAGCTAATGACGGAACAGTTGACGGAAACACTGCAACTGTTACAATTACGGTCACTCCAGTAAACGACGCTCCGGTTGCCCTTAACGACAGCAATTACACGGTTGCCGAAGGCGGAACGCTGAACATTTCTGCTCCGGGAGTTTTAGGAAACGACACGGATGCCGAGGGAGACGCGCTTACTGCCATTGTGGTAACGAATCCTTCGCACGGAACATTGACGTTGAACGCAGACGGGTCTTTCGCCTACGTACATGACGGAAGCGAAACTCTTTCAGACAGTTTCACTTATAAAGCTAATGACGGGACAGTTGACGGAAACACTGCAACTGTTACAATTACGGTTACTCCAGTAAACGATGCTCCGGTTGCCCTTAACGACAGCAATTATACGGTTGCCGAAGGTGGAACGCTTACGGCCACTGCAACCAACAGCATACTGCTGAACGATACGGATGCCGAGGGAGACGCCCTTACGGCGGTACTGGTTTCGGGCCCATCGCACGGAACACTTACGCTTAATGCTAACGGAACCTTCACATACGTTCATGACGGAAGCGAGACGACAAGCGACAGCTTCACCTACAGAGCCAATGACAGCTCTCTGAGCAGCAACATCGCAACGGTGTCGATTACGGTGACTCCGGTAAACGACGCACCTGTTGTCCTAAACGACAGCAATTACACGGTTGCCGAAGGCGGAACGCTTAACATTTCTGCTCCAGGAGTTTTAGGAAACGACATGGATGCCGAGGGAGACGCGCTTACTGCCATCGTGGTAACGAACCCTACGCACGGAACATTGACGTTGAATGCAGACGGCTCTTTCACCTACGTGCATGACGGAAGCGAAACTCTTTCAGACAGTTTCACTTATAAAGCTAATGACGGGACAGTTGACGGAAACACTGCAACTGTTACAATTACGGTTACTCCGGTAAACGATGCTCCGGTTGCCCTAAACGACAGCAATTACACGGTTGCCGAAGGCGGAACACTGAACATTTCTGCTCCGGGAGTTTTAGGAAACGACACGGATGCCGAGGGAGACGCGCTTACTGCCATCGTGGTAACGAACCCTTCGCACGGAACATTGACGTTGAACGCAGACGGCTCGTTCACCTACGTGCATGACGGAAGCGAAACTCTTTCAGACAGTTTCACTTATAAAGCCAATGACGGCTCGCTGAACAGCAACATCGCAACTGTGTCGATTACGGTTACTCCAGTAAACGACGCACCAGTTGCAAACAACGATACCAATACAGTGATCCCATCAACAGCTGGCGCAACTGCAATTAATGCTCTTTCTGGAACAGATGTAGACGGAACTATTGTGAGCTATACTGTTAGGACTTTACCATTACATGGGGTTTTGGCTCTAAATGGAACAGTTATAACATCGAATCAGTTATTGACACCAACAGAAGCGGCTAATCTTACTTATCAACCAAGCGGTTCATTTAATGGTAATGATTCGTTCACTTTTATTGTGACAGATGATTTAGGAGCTGATTCGGCACCAGCAGTAATTACTATTCCTGTCGGAAACAATGCTCCAGTAGCAAATAACGATACTAATTCAAATATGCCTTCAAATGCTGGGGCAACTGCTATTAAAGCTTTAACTGCATCAGACACCGACGGTACAATTGCAAATTACATTATTGTGACTTTGCCTACTCACGGAACACTAGCTATTGCTGGTACACCGCTTACAGTAAATCAGATATTGACACCGCTGGAAGCTGGAATGCTGACGTACACTCCAAGTGGCGCATTTTCAGGAAATGACTCATTTACTTTTACAGCAACAGATAATAATGGAGCTGTAGACGCAACACCTGCCGTGATTACAATTCCGGTTGATAAAAGAGTACTTGTTGCCGTGGCGGATCCTGTAGGTTCAGTTGTTGGAATCAACGAAGTAGTTAAAATAGTAAATGTTTTAGACAACGATACTTTAGACAATAGTCCATTATTAATCTCAGATATCAATCTAAATGTATTAACTCCTGATCCGAATAATGTACTGACATTAGGTCCAGACGGAACCGTTGAATTGATTCCAAATGCTCCACCGGGAACTTATACGTTAACATACGAAATCTGCGAAAAAGCGAATACAGCCAACTGTACATCGGCAACGGTAACCGTTACTGTAGTTGCTCCTTCAATGACTGTAACAGCAGAAAGTTACTGCTCAAACAATGCAGCATTTGTGAGATATGCAGTCACAGCTGATAATTTTACACCAAAAGATTTGGTAACTATTAATTGGATTGATAGCGCAAATCATATTGTGGCAACACAAACCAATATGCCTTTGGCAGGAAATGTATTGTGGCCTGGGACAGTGCTTAATGCAAATAACATTCCGACCGACTGGCCAGGATGGGTATTGGTAAACGGACAATGGTTGGAAGGTAATGACGGATTCGAATTGACAAGACCTGCGGTAACAATGCAGTTTGTATTAAATCCAACACAATCGGTAACGGTGAATTATCCTGCTGCTTCATCTGGATGTAATGCTAAGCCTCAATTCGGAATTGAAGCAGGAAATGACGACGACACTGCAATTGCAGACGGTATCAATGGTTCATTAGAAATAATAAATGTATTAGATAATGATAAATTAAACGGTGTACCTGTCAGACCTGAAGATGTTATCCTTACAGGAAACAATTTCCCAACAGGAATAACTTTAAACGAAGACGGTACAATTGATGTTGCGCCTGGAACTCAGGGAGGAAGCCATACGTTGACTTACCAGATTTGCGAAAAAGCAAACAATAATAACTGCAGCACGGCGACCATCCATATTTTTGTTGAAGTGCCTTCTATTTCATTGATTATGGAAGCAGCATTGAATGATGAAAACGGAAATGGAAATATTGAGGCTGGGGAAACGGTAACCTACACTTTTACTATCGCAAATACTGGAAATGTAGCGTTGCAAGACATCATAATCTCTAATCTTTTACCAGGAGTTATCTTGAGCGGAAGTTCGATTAATTTGGCTGTAGGCCAAAGCGACAGTACAACGTTTACTGCAACTTATACATTAACTCAGGCCGATATTAATGCGGGTGTATTAAGCAATCAGGCGACAGTTTCGGGAATTTCTCAAAGCGGCATCATCGTTCTGGATAAATCTGATTTCGAAAATGCAGGTGGAGATAATCCAACTGTGATCGAATTAAACGGCTGTAACATCAAAGTCTTTAATGCGGTTTCTATGAATGGCGACAATAAAAACGAAAGATTTTACATCAGAGGTATTGAGTGTTATCCAGAAAATACGGTTCAGATTTTTAACCGTTGGGGAGTTTTGGTTTTCGAGAGAGATCATTACAACAACAATGATGTAGTCTTTAAAGGTTTCTCAGAAGGAAGAACAACCGTAAAAGAATCAAACGGATTGCCAGAGGGAACATATTATTACGTTTTAAGATACAAAGACAACCAGTCTAAGCCTAGACAGCAAGCCGGTTACTTATATCTTACTAAATAATATTTCCTTATTAATACAATGGCTTAGCCAAGGTTAAGCCATTATTTTAAAAATATATAAATGAAAAAAATAGCTTTAGTTTTATTGTTTTGTTCTGCTGTAGGTTTTGGTCAGCAGGATGCGCAGTTTACACAATATATGCACAATACCATTAACATAAATCCTGCCTATGCTGGGTCAAGAGGAGTGATGAGCGTTTTTGGATTGTACCGTACACAATGGGTTGGACTCGATGGTGCACCGAAAACGGGTACATTATCGGTAAACACGCCATTAAACAACAGTAATTTAGGATTGGGTGTTTCGTTGGTAAATGATCGAATAGGTCCTACAACTGAGAATAATATTGCTGTAGATTTATCATACTCTATTCAGACATCGGCAGAGGCTAAATTGTCTTTTGGTATCAAAGGATCGGGAAACATTTTTAATCTTGATCCTAATAAACTCACGCCAGAACATCAAGGAGATCCTCAGTTTGCCGATTTTAAGAATAAATTTACGCCAAACATAGGAGCAGGGGTTTACTACCATTCAGACAAAGGGTATGTAGGTTTGTCTGTGCCGAACTTTATAGAAACAAGACGTTATGACGATAACGAAACTGCCATTTTTAAAGAACTTATCAATTACTATTTAATTGCTGGTTATGTGTTTAATCTGGATCGTTATGAGATGGTCCAGTTTAAACCTGCAGTTTTGGCCAAAATGGTACACGGTTCTCCGCTTCAGGTAGATGTTTCTGCAAATTTTATGTTTAACGAAAAATTCGTTGCGGGGGTATCGTACAGATGGAGTGCGGCTTTGAGCGCCATGGCAGGTTTTCAGGTTAACAAAAGCATGTACATTGGTTATGCGTACGATCGTGAAACAACTAAGCTGAACAATTACAATTCGGGCTCTCACGAGATATTCCTGCGTTTTGAGTTTATGAATAAGTACAGCCGAATAACATCACCAAGATTCTTCTAATTATGAAACTGAAAAAAATACTAGCTGTCATTTTTCTTTCTTTATTCTTTTTGAACGGGAATGCGCAGAAAGCTCTTCTAAGCAAAGCAGAAAAAGAATATAATGATTACGCCTTCGCGGATGCTATTTCTATGTACGAAAAAGCTGCTGCCAGCGGATATCAGGACGAAAAGATGTTTCAGCGCTTAGGAAATGCTTATTATTTTAATGCCGACCTGGCAAAAGCTGCTGGATGGTACGAAAAACTTTTTGCCTTAAATGCAAAACAGGAGCCCGAATATTTCTACCGCTATGCGCAATCGCTTAAAACGAAGGGAGATTACGCTAGGGCGGATAAGATGCTGAACGAATTCAATAAAATAACCAACACTGACAGTCGCGGCATTTTATTCGAAAACAATAAAAATTACCTTGAACAGATTAAACTGAATTCAGGCCGTTTTGAAATTTCTCCTGCCAATATCAATTCGGAGCATTCTGATTTTGGAAGTGCTTTTTTAAATAATAGTCTAGTTTTCAGCTCCGCGAGACCTATTGGAAAAAAGGAAGGCAAAACTTTTAAATGGACTAACAAATCGTTTACCAATTTATATGTTGCCACAATTAAAGCCGACGGAAATCTTAACAAAGCGGTTCTTTTGAATGATGAAATTAATTCAAAATTTAACGAGTCGACTCCAGTTTTTACCAAGGACGGAAAAACAATGTATTTTACCAGAAACAATTATCTGGATGGAAAACGTGGAAAAGATGATAAGAATATCACTTTGCTGAAATTATACAAAGCCGATTTTGTAGACGGAAAATGGACGAATATAAAAGAACTTCCTTTTAACAGTGATAAATACAGTACGGCACATCCAGCTTTGAGTTTAGACGAAAAGAAATTGTATTTTGCTTCTGATATGCCGGGAACTTTAGGTCAGTCAGATTTGTTCAGTGTGACGATTAATACTGATGGAACTTTCGGAAAACCTGAAAATTTAGGAAAAGGCATCAATACGGAAGGAAGAGAAACTTTCCCATTTATTTCGGGCGATAACGAATTGTACTTTGCAACCGACGGTCGTCCTGGACTTGGTGGATTGGATATTTTTGTTTCGAAAATTCTTGAAAACGGAACTTTTGACCGTGTTCAGAATATTGGTGAACCAATAAACACCAGTTTTGATGATTTTGCTTTTATAATTGACAGCAATACCCGAAAAGGATATTATTCTTCAAACAAAAAAGGCGGTATCGGAAATGACGATATTTACAAATTTACCGAAACCAAAAAAATGGTCTGCGAAAGAACTTTGACCGGAACCATCTCAGACAATAAAGCAAATGAACCTATAGAAGGAGCAAAAGTCAAATTGCTTGACGATAAGAATCAGGTTATAGGAGAAATCACAACAGCTGCAGACGGAACGTATTCTTTTACGGTAAACTGCAGTAAAAATTATCTTATTAGAGTAGAAAGAAAGCAATATCCCGTAAAAGAAAATCCAATTGCAATTGCATACGGACTAGACAATAAATTGGATTTTGTATTAGAAAAAGAAAAAGTTGCCGCAATTGCATTGCCACTTCCAGTAGTCAAGAAAATCAAAATTGGAACAGACTTAGGAAAAACGCTAAATATTTCGATGATTTATTTTGATCTAGGAAAAGCAGATATAACAGAATCTGCGGCGGTTGAACTTGAAAAAATCTTTGCCGTAATGCAGGAATATCCAAACATGAAAATTGATATCCGTTCGCATACCGACAGCCGTTCATCAGCAAAATCAAATATGGTTTTATCTGATAAAAGAGCCAAATCAATCATGGCTTGGCTTATACAGAAAGGCATCGATGCCAATCGTCTGAAAGGAAAAGGATATGGTGAAAGCAAACTTCTTAATAAATGTAAAGACGGAGTAAAATGTTCTGAAGAACAGCATCTGGTAAACAGAAGAAGTGAGTTTTTAATCACCTCAATGTAAAAAAGAAATAGTTTTAAGTAAAAAAAGCCGTAAGAATATTTTTCTGCGGCTTTTTTGATATTTATATTTTGTCTGAAATTAAATTTTTTCAGCGATGTATTTTGCAACTTCTGCCAATCTGTTGGCAAAACCCCATTCGTTGTCGTACCATGCGGCAACAGAAAGAAGATTTCCTTGTTTTGCGGTAAGCGGCAAATCGATGATTGAAGAATGCGGATCGGCAACAATTCTTGCAGAACTCCATTGTTCTTCCAAAACGTCTAAAACACCTTTTAGTTCGCCTTCTTTTGCTGCTTTCCTAAAAGCGTCATTTACTTCTTCAACAGAACAATCTTTTGTTGTAACTAGATTTAACTCGGCGATACTTCCCGTTTTGGTCGGAACACGATAGGCTTTTCCGGTAATTTTAAGATCGTTCCATATAAATTGCAGCGCTTTTGCAGCTCCCGACGAGGACGGAATTATATTTTCTGCCGCAGCCCAAGAATCACGTCTGTCCTTCATTGGCTGATCGGTTAACGATTGTGTGTTGGTGTAGGAGTGAACCGTAGAAAAAAGTCCGTATTCTATACCGAAATTTTCTTTGATGACTTTTACAACTGCTGCCAGCGCATTTGTTGTGCAACTCCCCATACTGATTATTCTATGGTTTGCGGCATCAAATTCATCTAGATTGATTCCCTTTAGAAGCACAGCATCACAATCAGCCAAAGATTTACTTGGCGCGCTTACCAAGACATATTTGGCGCCATTGTCTATATGTTTTTGTGCATTTTCTCTTGTAGTGGCGCGTCCCGTGCAATCTACAACCAAATCGATACCGAGAGATTTCCAATCGGGAATTTCCTTGCTTGAATTTTTGTACGGAATCTGTCTGTCTCCAATTATAAAATTTTCACCAGAAGTTTTTACTTCTTCATGCCATCTGCCGTAATTGCTGTCAACGCTGAATAATGCTCCCAACAATTCTACATCCTGAATATCTGCGATAACTTCAGGAACTAAAAGATTGTTTTTTAAGGTCACTCGAAGAAACTGTCTTCCAATTCGACCAAATCCGTATAATGCTATTTTTGCCATGATATAATGTGTTTATAATTTATTGTCTGGAGATTTAACCGCAAAATCCGCAAAGATTGGCTTAAATACAGCAACACTTTATATATTGCTATCTTAAGTTTTTTCTTTGCGGTTCTTGCGTTTAAAAAATTAATTGATTTTAACCAAGTGCGCTTCAATAGCGGCTCTGTCTGATTCGTATTGTGCCGGAAGTTTTAAGTTTTGTCCTAATTCTTCCAAACTTTCATCTACGGTAAATCCAGGATTGTCTGTTGCGATTTCGAATAAAACACCTCCCGGTTCTCTGAAATAAAGAGAGTGGAAATAATTTCTGTCAATCTGTGGCGTAATAGACAAACCAAATGCTTCGACTTTTTCACGGAAGTGCATTAAGATTTCGTCATTTTTTACTCTAAAAGCAACATGGTGAACAGTTCCGTTTGCATTTAAGCCACGTTTTTCATCTGCTAGTTCTACTAAGTCAACTATAGCGGCATTTTCTACGGCATCGGTGGCATAGCGGTAACGGTTTATATCTTGATCGATTAGTTTGTAACCGAATATTTCTGTCAAGACTGCAGCGGTCGGTTTTATGTTGTTTAAGGTTAAAGTAATGTTATGAAAACCTCTAGTCGCAACAGCAGCTGTTACTTCGTCGGTTTCCCAAGGTTTTCTGTTGTCTTCTGTTTTAGATTCGATTAATTCTAACTTCAAACCATCAGGATCAAGGAAAGTCAGGTATTTTTCTCCGAATTTCTCTGCTGGTTTATTATAGATGACATTGTATTGCTCAAAACGTTTCTGCCAGAAATCTAAACTTCCTTTTGGTACAGAATAACCAATTTCTGTTGCCATTCCAGAGCCTTTTCTACCTTGTTGGATTCCTTCTCCCCAAGGGAAAAAAGTTAAGATAGTTCCAGCGCTTCCTATTTCGTCGCCAAAGTAAAAATGATAGGTTCCAGGGTCGTCAAAATTTACCGTTTTTTTGATGAAACGTAAGCCTAGTATTTTAGTATAAAATTCAAAGTTGCGTTTAGCGTCGCCTGCAATTGCAGTAATATGGTGTAAGCCTAAAATTTTATTTTCCATGGTTTTATAGTATTAATTTGTTATTGATTTTTCTTTTACAAATTTACTTCCGTTGCGGCTCTGAATCGATTAACCTAGATTAAGAAATAAAAATGAACATTTTTTCTGTCGTTCATTTAGTAACCAAATAACATTCCTTTTGTTGTAATGTATTGTAAATTAGTAATTTAAAATTGAATTACAGCCTTTTGGAATACGATATTTCGTAATTTTATGAATTATGTGTGTTTTATTTCGAAAATCAATGGTTGTAAAATAGGGCGATTTCTTAAATTTACCTTTTACCCATTAATACCACACCCAAGACATTATGGAAAAGCCGCAAGATCAGACCGCAGTTATTATGAACAGGCTGCAGGAAAGAGAAAAAGAACAAATGCTGACGTTGGCAATCTGTAAGGCACTTTCTGAAGCTTCGACGAAAAATGAATTCCATACTCTTGCAAGTCATTTGCTTAAAGATTATTTTTCTTTTGAAGATTTTATTCTGGCATCATCAAACGAAGGAGAAACCGAATATCAAATTTTATATCAGTTTACCAATCCAGAAATTCAAACACAATCTTACATTCTAAAAGATGGCTTTTTTGATTTGTGTCTCGAATCGGCAGATATTGTTGTTTTTGATTTAAAAGATTTTGAAAGTACTGGCGCACTTCCTAATTATCTTCATTCAGTAAAAAATAAAAATTTTAAAAACGGAATCGGAATTTGTCTTCCTGCTATAAAAGGCAATCGGAATGTGCTTTTTCTTTTCTTTAAAAATGCAACAGTTTTTACAAGAGAAACCAGCAGAATGCTTAGAAGTATTGCGCAACAGCTTTCTATTACGGTGAGAAACATCAAAATGGCTTCGGCGTATGAAAAAGCTCTTGCTGAACTTGAAATTTTGAAAAAGAATTTGGGCGAAAGAAAACTGGAAATTAAAACCGAAACTGAAAATTTTCATGGTCTTGTCGGAAACAGCGCCGTCATGAAAAAGGTGTACGAATTGATAGCGCAAGTGGCGCCTTCTGAATCTACTGTTTTGATTTTTGGAGAAACAGGAACCGGAAAAGAGCTTATTGCAAATGCAATTCATAATTTGTCATTGGTTTCAAACGAAAAAATCATAAAAGTGAATTGCGCTTCGATTCCCGAACATTTGATTGAAAGCGAATTGTTCGGTCATGAAAAAGGCGCATTTACTGGTGCGACAGATTTAAGAATTGGCAAGTTTGAGCAGGCGCATAACGGAACTATTTTTCTGGACGAAATAGGAGAATTGCCGTTGGAACTTCAAGGCAAGTTGCTTCGTGTACTGCAGGAAAAAGAAATAGAAAGAATCGGGGGAAGGAAAACAATCAAAATAAATGTACGTGTAATAGCCGCAACCAACAGATTATTGGAAAAAGAAGTGGCAAAGGGGCATTTTAGAAGCGATTTGTTTTATCGGCTGAATGTTTTTCCGATAGCGCTCCCAGCGTTGCGCGATCGAGTTGAAGATATTGAGGATTTGGCAGATTTCTTTCTGGCGAGACATTCTCACAAAATAGGCAAAAAGATAAAAGGTTTTTCTAGAAAAGTATTGAAAAGCATGATTTCAAATCCGTGGCCAGGAAATGTTCGTGAATTGGAAAATATGGTAGAACGGAGTATTTTATATGCTAAGGAGGAAATCATAAAAGAAATGCCATTTCCGGAAATTTTTATTGCCACATCGCCAGAGACGGCAGACGAATTTTATACCAAAAAGTTGCAGGAAGTAGAGAAGGAGCATATCCTGAAAGTGGTTAAAAAATGCGGCGGAAGAATTTCGGGGCCTCAAGGTGCAGCCGTTTTATTAGGTCTTCCGGGAACGACTTTAATTTCGAAAATGCAGAAACTCGGAATCAAAAAAGAACATTTCTTAAGCTGACTTATTCCTGCATTTTTATTTTTCCTGACGAAAATGCCCAGAAAACCAATAAAAGCATATTGATTGCCAAAGCAATTGCAGGAAACCGAAACGAAAGCCCAAAAGCAATCAAATAGGTTGGAAATCCGTACAGGTAATTATTTCTGATTTTTTGGATGGCGACAGCAGTAATTCCGGGACGCAAAAGTTTTTTGTCTTGAGCGGCGACAAACCATAAAAGATTGTATGCAAAATTGATCAATACAAACATTCCGGTGTAAATCGCAACGGCGATACCAGATGCTTCTCCATCAAAAAAACGTGCCAGAAGCGCCGTTGGATACGAAACCGCCGTGACTAGAAAAAGAATAAATCCGTTGGAAAACATGATGGCAGTATTGCGGCTGTAGATTTGTTTGAAAATCTTGTGATGATTGACCCACATGATAAAAATGCTGAAAAACGAAAGGCTGAAAGCGAGATAAGTTGTCCATTCTTCTGTTAAAAAACGAAGCAATTCTGTTCCGTTTTTTATTGCAGACGTTTCCGGAGCATGAAGATCCAAGACTAAAAGCGTAATGGCAATAGCAAAGACACCGTCGCTGAAGCCTTCTATTCTGGAGGTTTCTTTTTCCATTTTTATAATTTTATAAATATCGATTTTCTGAGTTTTGGCTCAATATTTTTGGTTTTATGCCCTTTGCCGGTTGTATCTTCCACTAATAAAATAGAACCGGTATTAAAGGTTCTTTTTTCGCCAAGCGAAGTTTCGATTTCAACGCCGCCTTCCAGCAAAACTATGTACTGACGGTCTGGCGCATTATGAAAATCGTAATCATACGACGGACTCACTTCTCTAAATACGATTGATTGTACAGGTTCGTCATCAGATAAAAATCCGATGTCGCCATTGTTTTTCAATGGAACTTCAAAATCTTCAAAATGGCTTTCACCATCAAGGTCGCTGTAAATTCGGGTTATTGTAATCATTGCTTTTTAGAAAAAATAAGCTGGTTTGCCAAATCAATTTCGTTCTGGCTAATAGTGTGTCCCATATTGTCATAGATTTTTTTGGTAACGTTTGCTCCCATTTTTTCAAGAAGTACCGCTGTTTGGTCGACTCTTTCCACAGGAACATGAAAATCGGGATCACTGGTTCCGATAAAAATTGGTGTACCTTCAAAGTTTCCGCGGTAATGCTCTTCGTAAACCTTATCGCCTATAAGTCCGCCTGTAAAAGCAACCACGCCGCCATACCTAGCAGCATTTCTAGCTGTAAATTCCAAAGCAAGACAGGCTCCTTGCGAAAATCCTAAGAAATAAATATTTTCTTTTTCGATTCCGTTTTGCTGTACGGCAACTAAAACCTGCGAAAGTGCATGAAGCGAATTTGAGAATGAAGGTTCATTTTCGGCAATAGGAACCAAAAAAGAATACGGATACCAAGTTCTGTTGTCGGCCTGAGGCGCGACCAAAGCAAAATCTGCCACATCCAGATATTTTGCAATAGAAAGAATGTCATGAGCTTCTGCTCCTCTTCCGTGAATCATTATTAAAGCTTTTTTTGCTTCATTTAAGTTTATTCCTGCTGTAAGTGTGTCTAAATTCATAATGCTCTTATTTAAGTTAACCCGTGGAGTGAAATTATTTTTCAATTCTATTAAATCAGCTTTAATCTGTTTGAATCTGCGTGAAAAATTTATAAGTAAGATTTCACGCAGATTTTAGCAGATCAAATTAGATTTTAATTATTGAATGTATCTATTTTATTCTATTTCACCCAACGGCTTTATTTAAGTTATTTTTTCCAGATGTCTTTGTATTCTTCAGGATGTTTTGTGAATTGAGCGTGTACGTACGGGCAAAGCGCCTTAACCATCATTTTATTGGTGCGTACATACGAAACCATTTCTTCGAGAAGTTTTTTTGCGTAACCTTTTCCTTCGGCTTCTGGCTCAACTCCTGTGTGGTAGACAGTCAATACATCTTCTTTTAGGCTAACTGTCATTTCGCCCAATTTTTTTTCATCGACATAAAGATTAAAATTGCCGTGTTTTTTTTCGTCTAATTCTAATTTTATTGTTTCCATAATTTTTTGTTTTATATGTTGGTTTATAACCACAAAATTCGCTAAGATTGGAGTCAAGTCAGCTTAATGTAGATTAATAATATCCCTGCTTGATTCCTAGTTTCTTCATTTTAGAATACAAGGTTTGTGGTTGCATTTGCAGCAGTTCTGCGGCACCGCCGGGACCCGAAACTTTGCCACCGCAATTTTGAAGAGCGGTCATAATGTGTTCTTTTTCCATTTCTTCCATTGTTTTCATTTTGCCGTTGTTTTGCTGCAAATGAATTAGTGTATTTGAAGGAAGATCGAACTTTTCGATTTCGCTTGTTTTCGCTAACAATACATTACGTTCTATAAGGTGTTCGAGTTCACGTATGTTTCCGGGCCAGTCATAATTCATTAATTGTGCTAGAGCGGATGGGTTGATGTGTGAAACATTTTTTCTCGATTTTGCTGCATATTTTTTCACGAAATACGCAGCCAAAGCTTCAATATCTTCTTTGCGTTCCTTTAACGGCGGAAGCTCAATCGGGAAAACATTTAATCTATAATATAAGTCGAGCCTGAAACGACCTTCTGCGACTTCTTTTTCCAGCGATCTATTAGTTGCAGCGATTACACGTACATTAATCTTAATCGTTGAACTGCCGCCCAGTCTCTGGATTTCTTTTTCCTGAAGCACACGCAATAATTTTACCTGCGAATCTAGAGGCAGCTCTCCAATTTCATCCAAAAAGATGGTTCCGTTGTGGGCTTGCTCAAATTTACCGATTCTTTGTGAGTTGGCTCCTGTAAAAGATCCTTTTTCGTGTCCAAACAACTCAGATTCAACCAATGACTGAGGAAGGGCCGCACAATTAACAACCACAATAGCATTTGATTTATGTGCCGAAAGATCGTGTAGGGCATGGGCGACTCTTTCTTTTCCCGTACCGCTTTCGCCAAGAATCAAAACTGAAGTTTCTGCTGGTGCCACTATTCTTATTTTTTCTATAACTTCATTTAAAAGCGGACTGTTTCCAATTATTCCTTCTATTGCTGTGTTTTCTACAGTTTGCGGAATTTCTGTAAATGCACCTCGTTCCTCATTGTATCTGTATTTGGCAATATCCAGCATTACCAAAAGATCTCGCTCTCTAAAAGGTTTTACCATAAATCCGTACGGATGTGTTTCTTTGACCGCTTCGAGCGTAGATTGGTTGGTATTGGCAGAAATGTACAAAAACGGCAGTTGCATTTCTCGTAGTTCCCATGCCAGATCTATCCCCGTAAGATTGTCTTTAAGCATAATATCCAATAATACCCAGTCTGGTCTTTTAGCTTCTATGAGTTTGCGCGCCTGAACTACAGAAGAGGCAATGCCCGTAATCTGGTAACCCGCTTTCATGAGCATAATTTTTAAATCATTTGCTACAATAAATTCGTCTTCTACAATTAGAATTTTTTCTTTCATTGCCTAAAAGTTATATGATTTCAGCATTTTCGGTTGATGCTTCAAATTCAGTATTTCTTGTAAATGTAATTTTGAGTTTAAGTCCATTATCGCTTTTCATTTCAAAAATCCCGTCAATCTGATCGGTCAGTCCCATCATTAAATTCATTCCAAGTGAATCTCTTTCTATTTCGTCAAAACCATCTGGAAGACCGATTCCGTTGTCCATAATCAACAGCTCATAATTATTATAGCCGATATTTTTAAGGACTATTTTTACTTCGCCTTTTCTGTCTGCGGGAAAAGCGTATTTTATGGCATTGTTGATCGCTTCGTTGATGATTAATCCCAGAGGAACTGCTTGTGCAACATCAAGATAAACTTTTTCTGTGTTTAAAACAAAATTGATTTTGTCATCAGTATTAAAACATTCTTTCATATTGCTAATCAATTCGTAGATGTACCACGACATATCAATATTAGCGAGATTATCAGACTGATATAATTTTTGATGAATAAGCGACATGGCATGCATTCTGTGCTTGCTGTTTTGTATCGCCATAAGTGCATCTTCATTGTCCAGATAAGCCGATTGCGTATTTAATAAACTAATGACAATCTGAAGGTTGTTCTTAACTCGGTGATGAATTTCTTTTAAAAGCCATTCTTTCTCCAAAAGCATTTTTTTGTTCAGTTCGTTTTGCTCGGTGATTTTCTGTTGTTTGATTTCGAGTTGCTCGTTCGTCTTCTTTTTCAGCCTGAATCGGTTGTACAAAAGCACGACTAGTGCACTCAAGATAACGACAATTATAATAAACAGATATCTCACTATAGTGTCGTTGTGAATCTTTATTTCTTGAAGTTTTGCCTTTTGCTGCAGCAAATCGATATTTTTATCTTTTTTTTCACTTTCAAACTCAATTTGAAGGCTGCTGATTTGTTTGCTTTTTTCGCCTTTGAAAACAGAATCCGACAGACTTTTATACAACTGATAATGTTTGATTGCTTCGATGTAATTCCCCCTCGAAGAATCTGCCTTAAACCAAATCAGATAACTTTCAGATCTTATGAGATTGTTTCCCGCTCCTGCAGCGAGGGTGTCCAGGCGCTTAATTGTTCGGTAGAAATCGTCGAACTTTTTTATTTGATAATGATAAGAAGCAAAACTTCTTAAAATCGCAATACTGTTGCCGTTTCTATCTGCATTTTCGCCATAGTAGTCTGCCAGTTTTTTATAATAAACCGTGGCAGTACTATTGTTTTTCAGAATTCTGTAAATATTAAAAAGCAGATAGTTTTCTTTCATCTGCCTTTCTATGTTTGAGGTCGGAAAATGAAGCTGCATTTCTTTTATAAGTTTCAGAGCTTCGTTTTCTTTTTTCTGGCGAATAAGGAGCGAACATAGGTTTTCTCCAATTGTGCGCACATATTCTGTATCCTTATGATATTTCGCAATTTCTAATGCTTTATACCAATATTCCTCGGCATCGTTATTTTGACGCAGGTAATAATAAACCAATCCGACATGATTGTAAATTGAGCTTAACTGAAGCGAATTATCGTTTAGCGCAATAGCCGTTTTTTCTGCTAAAAGAGCATATTTCAAAGATTCGGGATAATTTCCTTTTTGCGTATTAACTTCAGACAGCAGATTGTAAACCCCTTGCAGTTTCTGATATTTGATAGCTTTATAAAGAGCTAGAGATTCTTTTAAAAGCGGTTCAGCCTTCTCTGGATTCTCATTGATGCTGTATAATTCTCCTAGTCCTTTTAGGTTTTCGGCTTGTTTTTCCTTAGCACCCGATTTCTTAAAAAGCTCAATTGCCGTTTCCTTATATTTTGCTTTTTGTTCCAGCGAAGCGTCGTAAATAGAAAGCTCGGCATAACTTTCTGCCTGCAATTCGGTCAGATTATGATTTTTAGAGTAAGAAACAGCTTCCTTTGCTTTTTTAAAAGCATTACTGGTGTCTCCTTTCTCTCTAAAAATCTGCGCATCAAGCAGTATGCTTCTTGCTTTGCCTATTTTATATCCCAAACGGTCAGACAATAATTTAGCCTGAGCATTTATCATGCGTGCGTTTTCGAGATCAGTCTTAAATTCGCCAGGCTTTTTGAGATAATAGCTGCTTAAATCTAGAAGCAATATTGCTTTTTCCGAATTGTTTTTAGAAGCTGCTATTTTGCTTTTTAACACATTTGGATTTTCTGTCTGTTGTGCATTTCCTACTAGAGGTGTAAAAAATAAAACAACTGCAAAGCTTGTAATTATTATTTGTTTTTTGACAGCATTTATGGGGCTAAAATTCATTTTTTAAAGATAATCTATTATCAGAAATCTGCAAATTGGCAAACAGTCTAGGTTAGTTATTTCGGTGGTACCAATAACAGATAATCATCGCGATTCCAGGGAGGATCAAAGTTCCCAAACCGAAAAATTTTCCGGCAACGGCACCTAAAAAGCAACCTGCTAAGAAACCGGTAATGGTAACCAGCTGTTTCTTAAAACTCAAGAAGGAATCAGAATCTGAAACGCCATTTTTAATAAGATTTCCTAAATCAAGAGACGCTTGCGTTACATTTCCTGTCATCATCGTAGTGGGTCCGTGTGTTTCTTTGGCATATAATTTTCCAAAAGCATTCTGTAATCCCATGGCAAAAACGGTTGTCATCGCTACGCCGTACATTGCCCATTCTGAAAATATTTCCAAATAGCCAAAAATGTACGAAGCAATACCGCTTAAGAGCAATATAATTCCTTCCCAAAACAAAATCGTATAGCGGTTAACGCTTTTCAAAACAATTCTTCCTCCAGCAATTACAGCAATTACAAAGATTGGAAATGTTAATAATTTAATCCAAGCATGCACATCTGAACCTTTTACGATTTGATAAGCAAAAACAATAAAGTTGCCCGTAACATGTGCAGAAAATATAGAATCTGCGGCAACAAATGTTACGGTATCGCAATACCCTGCTATCATAGTGAGCAGCAGGGTTACGTACCAAATATTTTTTTGTCCTTCCATACTATTAATTTAAATGAGCACGAAGCATCCAAGCCATTTTTTCATGATTTTCTACAAGACCAGTAATAAAATCACTTGTTCCTGCATCTTGAAGTTCTCCGGCAATGCTGTTGATGTTTTCACGCAAGTAAATGATAATGCTTTCGTGATCCAGAAGTAACTCCTTGATAAAACCATTGCTGTCGTTTTTTTCTTTTAATTCTTCTGACAAATGAGTGAGCGCCAGAAAATCTTTTAGAGATGCAGGTGTGTAATGTCCTAAAGACCTGATTCTTTCGGCAACCGTGTCGACAATCTCATCAATTGAATCGTATTGTTGTTCGAAAAAAAGATGTTTGTTGTAGAAATCTGGACCCTCAACATTCCAGTGAGCTCTTTTCGTTTTAGTATATAATACAAATTCATCCGCAAGAATTTTGGTTAAGACATCTACGACTTTTGAGATGTTTTCTTGTTTGATTCCGATGTTTGCTTTCATTTTAAATAAGGTTTAATAAGTAATAATCAAGTGAATATTTTCCTGCTCCAAATGCAAGAATTAATAATAAGGATAAAGTGTACATGTACGGAACATCTCGTACTTCAAGGGAATCTTTTCGGTGAACGACAAAATATCCTACGGCTGTAACTCCAATTGTCGGCAGTACGGCCAGCCTGGTGCCGAGGCCGAGAATAATAAAAAGCGGTACAGCGGTATCAGAAAAAGTGGCGACGAATCCATTCAGTTTTTCTGGAAGATGCAGCGGATTCGGAACTTGTTCTTTTTGACCGTTTTCCAGACGGAATTTCTTCATGCCGTGTACTCGAAATAGCTCAACAGCGAGCAGAACTCTAAAGACTAAAAAGGCCATATTGTTGAACGATGTTCCTAAATCGGAGTACAAAATTTGTTTTATAAAATCAGTCATTTTTTTTTGAATTTAAAAAGCGAAGCAGGAACAGCCCAAAGCGCCCCAAAATGCATTATAATTGTTTACCGGTACATTGCTCAATCTTGCCGCGTCATGGTTGTGTGCATGAACATCGCAACTGCCGCTGCAACTGTGAATCTGTGCAGTCAGTTTTGGTTTAGCGTCTGCTTTTGTGTTTTTTTCAA
The DNA here is from genome assembly GCF_004634245.1 of Flavobacterium foetidum. GTDB lineage: Bacteria > Bacteroidota > Bacteroidia > Flavobacteriales > Flavobacteriaceae > Flavobacterium > Flavobacterium foetidum. The sequence continues at coordinate 205,456 of NZ_SJTF01000002.1, read as the reverse complement.
TAGCACTCTGCAAACCACTTCTTACAGGATAACCGTTGTAAATATTAGTTGGCGACCAGTCTGGCAGAATCGGAATATGAGGCGGCGAAAACGAAGAAAAATCTCCATTGGCATACACAATTTTTCCGTCGACCATAGTCAGATCAGCTTCGATTTTTTTGATTTCTTCATCATCGATTGTGAAATAATCGCGGTCTAAAACCACTAGATCGGCAAACATTCCAACTTTAATGTCGCCTTTTTTGGTTTGTTCCTGAGAAAACCAAGCGCTTCCTCTTGTGTACAATTCCAAAGCAGTTTGTCGGTTTAATCGAGTTTCGTTGTACAGTTGCAAACCTCCAACCGTTTTTCCGGCCGTCATCCAATACATAGAAACCCAAGGATTGTAGCTGCTGACACGTGTAGCATCTGAACCCGCACCAACTGGAACTTCCATTTCAAGCATTTTTTTGATTGGCGGTGTGTTTTCGGCAGCTTTTGCTCCGTAACGATCGGTGAAATATTCTCCTTGATAGGCCATTCGGCTTTGAACCGCGATGCCGCCGCCAAGAGCTTTTACACGTTCAATATTGCGCTCATCGATTGTTTCGGCATGATCGAAAATCCAAGGAAGTCCGTTAAACGGAATTTCACGGTTTATTTTTTCGAAGACATTCAAAAATCTTGTAATGCTTTCGTTGTAGGTAGCATGAAGCCTAAATGGCCAGCGGTTTTCTACCAAAAGGCGAACTACTTTTTCCAATTCAGCTTCCATATTTTCAGGAAGATCAGGTCTTGGTTGCAAGAAATCTTCAAAATCTGCTGCAGAAAAAACCAACATTTCACCAGCGCCATTGTGGCGGTACATATCGTTTCCTTGGTATAATTTTACGGTATCAATCCAATCCGAAAAATCTTCAAATTCGTGTTTTGGTTTCTGAGTGAAAAGGTTATAAGCGATTCTGACCGTCAATTGATTTTTTTCATTCAATTCATTTACCACTTTATAGTCGTCGGGAAAGTTCTGAAATCCACCTCCGGCATCAATAACACTTGTAATTCCGAATCGGTTGAGTTCTTTCATAAAATGACGAGTCGAGTTGAGCTGATGTTCGTAGGAAAGAGTAGGTCCTTTAGCCAATGTAGAATACAAAATCATTGCATTTGGAGTCGCGATTATAAGTCCGGTCGGTTCTCCGTTAGCATCTCTTTCGATATGCCCTCCAGGAGGTGCGGGAGTATTTTTATTATAGCCGACAGCTTTTAATGCCGCTCTGTTCATAATCGCTCTGTCGTACAGATGAAGAATAAAAACTGGTGTTTCTGGTGCGATGGCATTGATTTCTTCTAAAGTCGGCATTCTGCGTTCTGCAAACTGAAACTCAGTCCATCCTCCCACAACACGAACCCATTGCGGATTCGGCGTACGGTCTACTTGCTCTTTTAGCATTCTAAGAGCATCGGCAAGCGAAGGAACACCATCCCAGCGCAATTCTAAGTTGTAATTTAACCCTCCGCGAATAAGATGAATATGCGAATCGTTGATTCCGGGAACCACTCTGCGGTTCAAGAGATCTATGATTTTAGTTTCTTCAGAAGCAAATTCCATCACGCTGCTGTCGTTTCCGACTGCTATAAATTTTCCATCTTTAATTGCAACCGCTGTTACATTTGGAGTTTCGGTATTGAAACTATGAATTTTGCCATTAAATAAAATTAAATCTGCTTTCATAATTTAGGATTTAGCGTTAAGTTTTGCAATCGCATTCTTGATTCCTTCTCCTGCAACCGTGTAAAACGCCGGTCCGGCAAGAAGAATAATTTTGCTTAAAGGTTTATGATCAGACATTTTTTTGTCCTTTAAATACAGCTGTGTTCTATAAGCTTCAAAAGAGCCTAAAACCACATTTTCTGCTACTAAAGCTGTGGGAGAATCGATTCCGGCATCTTTGATATCGCTTGCAAAAGAAAAATCGGTTACGCCCATACGAAGCGCCTCACGCATAGCCACGCTTCCAACACTGATCATTAAATCGGGTGTAAATTTATTGCGGTCGCCTAAGCCAATTAATAATAATTTTTTTGAAGCCAAAGCGCCTTTAGGAGCCGTAATTAGCAATGTTTCAAGCGAGTGACCAGTAAATTTTCCGCTTTTGCGTAATTCGGTTATAATCCCTTTTAAGGCGTCGTCCAAATGTACCATTCCGTTTAGGTTTGCTGGAAGTGCTGGCGGATTAAAGATGTCGCCTTCTGTATATTCAAAAACGCAGGCAACCTGTAATTCTGCGACTGCAGCAGACGGCCCTTGAACCAATCCGTTTACAGCAACGCCGTCTACTTTACCCCAAGTTGTAGTCGAGCCGATTGCTGCATTTTGCGCAACAGCAGAACTAGTTGAACCTGCAAATATTAGAAGAATTAGAATAAGCTTTCTAATTGGATGTTTTTTGAAAATGGCTGCTTTTTCCATATTTAGAAATTTAGTTGATGTTTTTTATAACGTAGAATTTGACGCGTATGAAGCGGATTTGCGCAGATTCTGTTTGTAGCTTTTTAGTTAAAAAATCTGTTTTTTCAGCGTTTCCAATAGCGAATCAGTTTTATCTGTGTGCTATTGTTTTTATGTTTTTAAAATTTGAATCCGAGTCTGGCATTAAAGAAAACACCGTCTTTCGAATTTGGAATAATATCATTGATAAAAGCACCAGTTTTAAAGTACTGAATACCGCTCACGACTGAAATATATTTGTTGACGCTATAGGTGAAATTGGCCAGATAAGCCGTTCCGATATAACGTTCGTCTGATGCGCTTCCGGGCAGATTTAAAGTACCGCTTGGTCTGTAAACGCCGTCCTGGGTCGAATATCTCCAATTAAAAACCACATCGACCTGCATCTTTAGTTCCGGAAGCAAATCGACTGTAGCATAAGGATGAATATCGATGAGGTTGACAGGACCAACCTGCGGACTAAAACCAAAATAGCCTCCTTTTGGATACAGCGGATTGAAAGTCTGCAGATTTTCATTCCCTTTATTCAAATCCCCTGAGATATAATCATTTCGGAGATTGATGGTCGGTTTGAGTCTGATTTTTTCAAAAGAATATCCTATATCTGCCGATGCTGTCCAGGCATTTATGTTTCCAGAACCAAAACTTCCGAATTGGTAAGCGGCTTCTAGATTGTAGATAAAACCGCCTCCGTATTTCCAGAATCTGGTTCCTACGGTGTGTCTTTTTTCAGGAGCGATTCCTTGTTCAAAGAGCGATTCGTTTCTTTTTATTCCGAGATAATACAAATCCAGATTTCCTGCCTTCGGGAATATGATTTTAGAGTAAGCTCCCCAAAGATTGAGCTGTTTTGACATTTTATTATCAAAAACACCTGTATAAATGGTATTGGCCATCATCGCAAATCCGTCAATCGAAAAACGAGACGAAACGTACATGATCTTTCCTCCTGTAAAGTAAAGTCTGGCATTTGGTCCCTCTCGTACCGAAATTAACCTTCCCGAGCCGTAGTCGAGTTCCTGTCTTCCGGCGCGAACAAGTACTTTTTTATCTTTTTCCTGCCATAGCGTTACATCCAAAAAAAGATTCTGAACATTTAGCTGATCTTCGTCAATTCCTCTCGGGCCGTTAATTCTTCCATCCTGCAGAGCGCTTCTTAACTGTGCAAATACTCTAAAGTTTTTTCCAAGATGAATATCTGCATGAAGATCATAGCGTTGCAAAAGAAAATTGTTATGCCCAATATTAAGTCGTCCCCAATCTTCATTATTGAAATCAACATATTCATATCGTGCTTCGCCTCCAAAAGACAGGTGAAAATCTTTCTCTTGATTTAAAGGAACAAATTTTAAATTCTCATAAAAGTTTCGGGCAGAATCTTTGAGGTATTCATAATTTTCATCGTAACGCAAAAGTTTAAAATTTTGTGCCGATGCAATGTTTCCTAAAAAGAGAAAAAGAAAAAGTGACTTGACGATTTTTGATATGGATTTTGCTGATTCCAAAATAATGAAGGCTTAGAGATTTTATTTGTTTTTGTTTCAGGTTTCAAGTTTCAAGTTTCAGGTTTCAGATTTCAAGTTTGAAGTTGAAATGATGAAAAATGAATTAGTGTTTCAACATGTTGTGAGCATAGTGAATACCTAAACCATAAGAACCGCCATGTTTTTTCATTAAGTTCGTTACCGGAGCATACGTTTCCTCACGAGCCCAATCTCTTTGAAGTTCTAATAAATACTGAATTGAAGTTACAGGTATTGCACCAGCTTGAACCATTCTTTGTACCGCACGTTCATGAGCTTCATTACTAACATCGCCGCAAGCATCTGTAATGATGTAAACTTCGTAACCTTCGTCGATAGCCGATAACGCTGGGCCAACAATACAAACACTTGTCCATAAACCAGCTAAAACGATTTTTTTCTTGTTTTTTGCAACGATTGCCTTATAAGCGTTTTCGTCTTCCCAAGTATTCATCGTGGTACGGTCAATATATCCTGAAGTGGCGATTGGATAAAATTCTTCTACTTCTGGAAAAACAGGACCAGAGAAACTCTCTTCTGCTACCGTTGTTACTACAGTCGGTACATTAAAGATTCTTGATGCTCCCGATACGATTGCTACATTGGTACGCAATTCGCTCAAAGGAAGATTGCTTGTAGCAAATGCCATTTGTCCTTCAAAATCGATTAATACTAACGCGTGGTTGTCTGGTGATAATAAGTTTACTGATGGTTTCATAGTTATTTATTTTTAAAGTTATTTTTTAGTATTAGGCTGTTTTTAGCCATTTTTTTATTTGTTATGATGCAATAGGTTTTAGAAAAAAGCCTATTTTTTTTGCTTACGATAATTTGAAATTTTTATTAATGTGTCGAAAGTTTTCTGATCATTTCAGCCGACACAGAATCGGCATAGATTCCGAAGGCGCTTGTTAAAACACCTTTTATATTGTAAACCTCAGATACAATTCCGTACACTATATCTTCGTCTCCGGGATCGGTATCTCCCTCAAAACGAAAAAGATATTCAATCTTAAATTCGTTAGGAGACATAGATTGCGAATTGTTGTTGAAACGGATACAATTGACATCAAGATTAAAGTTTTGCGTAAAACCTTGATTGTTGAGCCATTGCAAAGCTTCGGTAACCGTGTCAAAAGCGGGTGGTTGAAATGCATTCATACGTTAGAAGTTTTAAACTGTCTGCGGATAAATGAAAACGCAGACAGTTTTAATTAATAAAACAGCTTATGCTTTAATAAAATCTAAAATATCGTTGTTGATTGTTTCGGCATTAAGGGTTGGCATTCCGTGAGAAAATCCAGGATATCCGATTAGTTTTCCGTTTTTCAAAAGTGCCGCCGCTTTTGGTGCCTGATGGTAAGGAACAATCTGATCGTCTTCTCCATGCAGTACCAGAACAGGAATGTCTAAACTCTTAAGATCTTCTGTAAAATCAGATTCAGAAAAAGCTTTGATGCCTTCGTAATGAGCCAGAACAGAACCCATCATTCCCTGACGCCACCAGTTTTGTTTGATTCCTTCTTGAACAGTTGTTCCTTCACGATTCCATCCGTAGAAAGCAATCGGGAAATCGTGGTAGTATTGCGCTCTGTTAAATCCGGTTCCTTTTCTGATTTCATCAAAAATGGCTAATGGCACTCCTTCAGGATTTGTTTCGCTCTGAATCATAATCGGAGTAATGGCGCTAATAATCACTGCTTTTGCAATTCTTCCTTTTCCGTGTTTAGCGGCATATCGTATAACTTCTCCTCCTCCGGTTGAGTGGCCAATGTGTATAGCATCTTTAAGGTCTAAAGCTTCAGTCAGTTCGGCGATGTCTGCTGCGTAAGTATCCATGTTGTTGCCTTCTGAACTCTGTCCCGAACGCCCATGCCCGCGGCGATCATGTGCGATAACTCTGTAGCCTTGTTTTAGGAAAAACATCATTTGTGTGTCCCAATCATCGCCTGATAAAGGCCATCCGTGGTGAAAAACGATTGGTTGTCCTTTTCCCCAGTCTTTGTAATAAATTTGTGTTCCGTCTTTTACTGTAATAGTGCTCATTTTTTTTATGGTTTTAGATTATTAAATGTTTTGATCAATCAAAATTTAGACTTGCGGTCAAAGCTTTCTGATATGATTTTTTTTCTGTGAAAATTTCTTCTGCAAACTTAGAACGGGTACAGAAAGTTGTTGATTAATCTAGATTAAGAAATGAAATTTACTTTTGTAACTATTTGTCTTATAGTATTTTAATTTGATTTTGAAATTGAATCGGAATTTTTTGAGGTTTTTTTATCAGTCTTTTCACGTTTGGATTTTTTAATAAATATTGGATGCCAAACAGTAGCCAAATTATATGCCTAAAACAAAATATCCTTTGTTTTCAACGGTTTGCAGATTTGTGCCGTTTTATTTATTTACGATATATCGTTAATTTATTAAAAGCGTTCTTCAATTATTAAAAAATCAGGAATTCAAGACACGTAATAGAAATAAAAAAACAGCCTTATTTCAGATAATACGGGGAGTGAAATGAATGCTTCTCCCGACAAGATTTTATTTTTAAGAATTTTTCTATTCATTTGAAATTTTAGCCTTTTTTTATTATTATATTTGTTAGAGAAACCCAAATATCACAACAAATGCAAAAAAACGTTTTAGGAGGCTTAAAAGAGTACGAAAGCAAATTAAATACTATCTGGACACAACTTCTTTTGGAAAGAGGATCGACTGATGGAGCTACTGAAGAAGAAGAATCGAAAGAATTTACATCGCTTTTCTTAGAAGCTATAAAACTAGGTGGCAATAGCACAGATTTAAATTCCCAGGAATTTGACAAACTTTATGATTTACTGACAGGAATTTCAATCTCAAGAGCAAAACGTGGTTTCTCGCCGCGCGAAACAGGACAGTATATCATTTCTTTCAAGGAGGCCGCTTCAAAGATTTTATCAGAAATCGAAAGTGAGCCAGCCGCACTTTATGCTGCAAATCTCGAATTGAGCACTATAGTAGACAATCTTACAATTATGACTTTTGAGTCTTTCCTAAAAGGACGCGAAGATGTAATTGCGAGACAGACAGAAGAAATCAGCGAAATCTCAACTCCGGTTATCCGTGTTTGGGAAGGTGTTGTAGCCTTGCCTATTATCGGAACTTTAGACAGTTCCCGTACACAGATTGTAATGGAAAACCTATTGCAGCAAATCGTAGACACTGGAAGTTCTATTGCTATTCTCGATATTTCTGGAGTGCCAGCTGTAGATTCTCTTGTAGCGCAGCATTTGATTAAAACAGTTAGCGCAACGCGTTTAATGGGAGCAGAATGCATCATCAGCGGTATTCGTCCAGAAATTGCTCAGACAGTGGTACATTTGGGTATAGATCTTACAGGAATTGTTACAAAAGCAACTCTTGCGAGCGCGCTTCAAACAGCATTTGAAATGCTGCAGCTTACGGTGGTGAAAAGAAAATAGTCTATTTAGATTTTTTGAATGATATGGAAAGAATTCCTATACTAAAGATGGGAGATTTTCTTCTGGTGACCATACAAGTCGATTTGTACGATCAGTTAGCAGAAAACCTTGAATCTGACTTAATAAATACAATCAATAAACATAATTCTAAAGGTGTTTTAATTGATATATCGGCTGTTTCCATAATTGACTCATTCATGGGACGCATCCTAGGGAATATAGCGGTAATGGCCAAAATATTAGATGCACAGACAGTAGTTGTAGGAATGCAGCCAGCTGTTGCAATTACATTAGTAGAACTCGGATTGTCACTAAATGGTGTAATTAGTGCTCTGAATGTGGAAAAAGGCATGGATCTGCTTCGCGCAAAAATGTATAATGGCGATAACGAAGAACAGATCGATGATGATAACAGCGACCAATAAAGTAGAAATTGCAATCGTACGAGAACAAGATGTGGTGCCGTTGCGTAACCGCGTGAAAGATTATGGCGTAAAAGCAGGAATGAGTATTTTAAACCAAACCAAGCTGATTACTGCCACAAGCGAACTCGTGCGCAACCTTTTGAAATACGGAGGAGGAGGAAAAGTTCTGGTTGAAGAAGTAAACAACGGACGTGACAAAGGCGTTCGAGCTACTTTTATAGACAATGGTCCCGGAATAGCAGATATTGATCTGGCCATGAAAGATGGATACAGTACAGGAAAAAGTCTTGGGCTGGGGTTGCCTGGAACCAAAAGGCTTGTTAATGAATTTGATATAAAAACAGAAATGGGAGTTGGAACGACTGTTACTATAATAAAATGGAAAAATGGATAATACTTTTTCCACCTATAAGATTGAAGATCGTAGTCTGGTAGCTTTTATAAAACGAGAAATACACAACCTTGCTCTACAGGCGGGTTTTAGCGTGCATCGAGCCGCAGAAACAGATATAATTGTGGCAGAACTGACTTCAAATCTTATAAAATACGCAAATGGAGGGGAGTTTTTATATCGTAGTCGTGAAGTAGATGGTCATAATGAAATTGAAATTTACTGCCTTGATAATGGTAAAGGAATTGATAATGTCGTTAAAATCATGAATGATGGTTATTCATCATCAAATACTCTAGGTCATGGACTCGGTTCTATAAAAAGATTAAGCAACGATTTTCAGATATATTCTCGCAGAGATTGGGGAACTGTCCAATATGTGAAAATATGCGAGAAAGCAGATACCACTTTCCCTCGTGAGAAACCAGGTTTTAATAGCGCTGTCATCAATGTAAATTATCCCGGAGAATTGGTCTGTGGCGATGGTTATCGTATCAAATATACTTCTAAAGGATTTCAAATATTTGTTGGAGATGGTCTTGGTCATGGCGCATATGCTAATGAGGCCGTTGAGATGGCAATAAAGGCTTTCATAAGGTCAAAAGCAGAAGATGCGGTAGAGATATTAAAAGAGATTCATGACGGAGTAAAAAAAACAAGAGGTTTGGTGGCTTCAATTGCTTGCGTAGATTATAAGACACAAACATGGAATATATGTGGTATTGGCAATATTAATACTCGCATTTATAGAGGTTTGGAAAATAAAACTTATACGCCTTATAACGGAATCATTGGACTTAATATTCCGAGAACGATGAAAAGCACCACCGTTCCATATTTAAAGCATCAGATAATTATTATGCATAGCGACGGATTACGTACAAGATGGAATCTCAATGAAATGATGTCTATCATCAAACAGGATCCTGGCGTCATCGCAGCTTCATTGTACAAAGACAATATTAGAGGAACAGACGATGCAACAGTGCTGGTCGGAAAAATAATTTAGGGTATGAAAGAGATTGTAAGTATAAATCTTGATAATGAAATGGACCTGATTCTGGCCCATAAAAGATCAATGAAAATTGCAGAGATGTGCGGTATGCCTTCTTCGTTTCAGACTAGATTTGCTACTGCTGTTTCGGAGGTTGCAAGATGTTCTATCGCAAATGGAGAGAACTCTATATTGAAGCTCGGAATAAATGTCATAAAAACGACTCATAAAGAAATCGTGGCTATTGTCAGCGATTCTAATGATTTGAAAAAATGCAATCCCGAAGCTTTTAAATATGCAGCCAAACTTTCTGGAAATATAGAATACAGTTATAATGATAATTATTCTGTAACACAGTTCAGCCAGAAGGTTCTTTCTCCCGGATTGCTTTCTGAAGCCAAAATTAAAAGTCTTGCCGATTACTTCAAATACGAATCGCCGCTTTCTCCGTATGACGAGATTCGAAAGAAAAATATAGAACTTATAGCACTTTCGGAGAAATTAGGAGAAAGTGAAAACAGGTATAGACAGCTGGCTAATTCAATTCCGATTCTGATTTGCATTATCAACGAACGCAACCATGTGCTGCTTACAAATGAATCTTTTCAGGGATTTCTAAAATCTTCATTTACTGTTTTTGAGCGTAAGGAACTGGCTACTTTCATTCATCCTGATGATTTGGAAAACATTATTGACAATTGGAATAAAATAAAGAAAAATCGCAGTGAATATTATGGAGAAACCCGAATCAAAAAGGGAGATGCTTACAGATGGCATCTGGTTTCCATAATTCCGAACAAGGCAGAAGACAGTTCATTTACCAATTGGCTGGTTTATTTTGTAGACATTCATGCCCAAAAAACGGTAGAAGAAACGCTTAAGAATAATTCTGAATTGAAAGTGATTCAGCGTGAATTGGAAAATGCCAATTCGAAGCTAATCTTCAAAAATAAAGAGCTACAGCAGTTTGCCTATATTGCAAGCCACGATTTACAAGAACCGCTTCGAAAAATCAGAATTATGCTTTCTCGCGCAGGCGAAGGATTGAGCGAAGAACAGAAAAACAAATATTATTTTGATAAAATCAATAGTGCCGCTGGACGAATGTCGGACTTGATTTCTGACGTGCTCAACTATTCGAGAGTAGACAATAACGTAAACACGCTATTGCCGGTTGATTTAAATGAAATTTTACGCGAAACCATACACGATTTAAGTCTTATAATAGACGAAAAAAATGCAATTATCAATATAAGTCCGCTGCCAACTGTGGCTGGACTTAGTACGCAACTGCGCCAATTGTTTTTTAATCTAGTAAACAATGCGCTAAAGTTTAATGCTGCTGAACCGATTGTAACCATTAGCGCCGATGAAGAAAGCATTGCAGCACTCGATCAATATAAACCTCAAGGAAATTATCATTTAATCACTATTGCCGATAACGGAATTGGAATGGACAGCAAATATTCGGGTCGCATATTCGACATGTTTCAGCGTCTGCATGATCGAGATCAATACGGCGGTAACGGAATCGGGCTGGCGCTCTGCAAAAGAATTATCGAAAATCATAATGGCGTAATCAATTTTACCAGCGAGCCTGGAAAAGGAACTACATTTTATATTTATCTGCCTAAATAAACGCATTAGGCAGATTTTTTATTACTATCTAACCGTTGGGTGTAATTAAAAAATAAAAGCATTTTAACACATAGAAGCATAGTTTTTTGTGCCGAAAAAAGAAAATGGAAGAAACAAGTTTCCACACATAGCTAAACTATGTGCATTTAGACTAGTGAAACGCCTTTTTTAAAGTTTAGTTAAACTATGTTTCTATGTGTTGAAAATAATTTGTTACCATCTATTTAATGAGATTGCTGGTTTCGGTAATCAATTCCTGCATTAAATGCGAAGCGCTGCGATGTTTTAAATTGACGGTATTTTGTCCTGACCAAAAGTTAACCAAATCGGATCGGCCTTGAGCAAGAGCTGCGGTTTTTAGAGGAGCGATTAATTTGGTTTGCAACGGAAAAGGCAAAACTTCAGTTTCAAAATCGATTTCATTCGAAATTTTATTGCGTATCATTCTTCCCATTCTTCCTGTTAAGGATTTTGAAACTACAGTATCATTCGAACCATCAGAAAACAAGATTTCCTTATGAAGCGGTGCCGCCGCCGATTCGTCTGTAGCCAAAAAGGCCGTGCCTAACTGCACAGCATCGGCTCCCAAAGTAAGTGCCGCCACTATTCCTTTAGCATCTGTAATACCGCCTGCCGCGATTATAGGTGTTTTGATTTTAGCTTTTAATTGCTGCAAAAGGCTGAACAATCCTGTAAAAGACTCTTGAGCTGGTTTCAGAAAAGAAGGACGGTGACCTCCAGCTTCAAATCCGGCAGCAACAATGGCGTCAACTTGGGCTTCTTCTAGAGCAAGAGCTTCTTCTAGAGTTGTGGCAGCGCCAACAGTTGTGATTCCCAATCTTCTGCTTTCGGCTAAAATCTCTTTGGAGGGAATTCCGAAAATAAAACTAAAAACAGCTGGCTTGATTTGAAACAGAACTTCAATCTGTTTCTCAAATTTTGAAGGAATATCAGTAGAAAGTTGAGGAAGCGGAACTCCGAGTTCATCAAAATAAGGCTTAAAAAGCAGTTTGATTTTTTCCAGTTTTTCCTCCGGAAAATGAATTAGGTTTTTATCAACATCATCTACCCATAAGTTAATGTTGTAAGGTTTAGAAGTTACCGCTTTTATAGCTTTATCAGCTTCCAGGATTTCATCGGGACTCAGTGTATAAGCACCATAACTGCCAAGACCGCCCGCATTACTTACAGCCGCAAGAAGAGAAGCCGTAGAAAATCCGCCTCCCATCGGGCCCTGTAAAATGGGATAGTCGATGCCGAATAATTGTGTTATTTTAGTTGAATTCCACATCACGTTCTTAAATTAACATTTGTTGTTGCTTATTTTCCATCTACTAAGATACAACAGGATTGTGCTTAAATTTATATGTTTTGTTATTTTTTAGAGTAATGACGTTGTGAAAATGCAATGGTTTCATTCAACAAAAAATCTATTTTGATCTGCTGAAATCATTAAAATCCGCGTGAATTACTTTTGAGTACCGATTTTTTCACGTGACTTTAAACAGATTTAAATCTAAACTGATAAGTAAAATTGAAAATAATAAGTTCACCCAACGCATTAAAGTAATTTTAACCCGTTGGGTGTAATTAAAAAATAAAAGTATTTTAACACATAGAAGCATAGTTTTTTGTGCCGAAAAAAGAAAATGGAAGAAACAAGTTTCCACACATAGCTAAACTATGTGCATTTAGACTAGTGAAACGCCTTTTTTAAGTTTAGTTAAACTATGTTTCTATGTGTTGAAAATAATTTCACCCAACGAGTTAATTTTAATAAAACTATACTTTTGTTGTAATAAAAAATAAAAATGATGTACTTTTGTCAAAATACTTAACAAGCACTTGAAAAGGTTATTCATCATAGTACTTTCCCTTTTAATTTTATGCCCATCATTTGGGAGCTTGTTCATTTATGCTTCTTTTAAAATCAATCAAAAAGAAATAGCGCAAACCATTTGTGTGCAACGAAAAGCAGTTTTTAACAGCTGTAACGGACGTTGCGAACTTCAAAAAAGCATTAAGAAATATTCTGACAACGAAAGAAAAATGCAGAACATCCTAAAAGACAAATTAGAGGTTGTGTATATTCAGAACATCCAAGCTTTAGAGTTTGCTGCTATTCCGGTAATCGAATCAAAAAAGAACGATTTCCTTTTATTTGATAAAAAGCCAGTGGGAGCTTCAAATCTTACTTTCCATCCTCCGGTCTATTTCGTATAGGTCAAAAATTTCAGTTTTATATAAGCAATTTTCGATTTGAAGATTGATTCGGCTTTTACTGCCACTTGTGTTGTATCCAATAAAATCTTGGTATTGCATCTTAGTATGTACAATTTGGCAATTGGATAAAGTTGCATAAAACTTTTTCAAGACTGATTTTTCTGATTCCTTTTTGTATTTGAAGGAATGTTACTCTACGCCTTCATTTGCTTTATTCTTGGTTACTAAATGGTATCGCCGATTTGATGATCTCAAATTGTCGCATGCCGCATTTACAGTCTTTAACCCTTCATATCAAAATGAAATTTTTTAATTTTTTGGTAATCGCATTTTTTGCGCTTGCCTCATGCACGCTTGACAAAACAGATTACGAAGCTGAAACTGGCTTAGAAATTCCGGAGTTGTCTGAATTTAAGGAAGCCGTTTCGTTTACTTCTGGTAATTATAAAGTAAGCATAGAAGCTTTAAACGGAACTTTTTACAAAGGTTACAACGAGCTTCGTTTAAAAGTTTTGAATGCACAGAACAATCAACGCGTTAATCCTTCTGCAGTTACTTTTTTGCCGATAATGACGAATTCTGATAATGTTCCGAGTTCATGTCCGCATCAATACAATTTAGAATATGACGCTGCAAATAACTATTACAGCGGCTATTCTGTATTTACTAGCGAAAGTGATGCTTCGGGCAATTGGAAACTCTACATTTCTTTTACGGTTGACAACCAAAAATATGAAATCAACAAACAGGTTACTGTAGAGAAACAAAGCAATAAAAACTTGAACATGACTGCTTTTACAGGCAAAGACGGCGAACAGTATTGTATTGCCTTAATAGCGCCTCAAAAACCAAAAGTTGCAGAAAATGCGCTGATAGCAGGAATTTACAAATACAACAAACCAACTACGGCGGCTGGAACTTTTCCCGATCCTTCTCAATTTTCTTATTCTGAGGTAATGGGATATACATTAAAATTGGATCCTAGAATGCCAGAACCTTCTATGGGAAATCATTCGTCTCCTAATAATAGAGATTTGACACAGCAAAACGATGGGTTTTATCACGGTGTTGTCAATTATACCATGACGGGAAATTGGACGCTAAACCTGATTTTAATGAATCAAAACGGATTGATTCTTAAAGGAACTGTAGTGCCGTCTGATTTTACCCCCGGTGTCGAAGGAGTAAAAAGTGAATTATACATTGATACTTTATTCTAGGCACATGAAATATTTTATAATAGCACTTTTTTGCGGAATAGCGCTAACGGCTCAAAACAATCATGCGCATCATGATAGTATCAAAAATCTAGAAGAAGTAAAAGTACAAAACGCAGCAAAAAAGAAAATTGAGACCGAAATGAAAATGGCGGTTTCTGTTGATGAATTTTTGTCTTCGTCGGATAATATCAGTTTCATAAAAAGAGGGGCTTATGCCTGGGAGCCGTTGTTAAACAATATGAGCACAGAACGTTCTCAGGTCACAATTGACGGTATGCATATTTTTGGAGCTTGCACCGATAAGATGGATCCGATCACCTCTTATGTAGAAAGCAATAATCTGGCTGCGATCGATATTAAATCGGGGCAGGAGGGAAGCCTTCATGGAGCTACTGTTGCGGGAAGCATTGATTTAAAGAGAAGAAGCACGGCTTTTAGCCTAGAACCAAAATGGAAAGGGACTTATCAAACGGGTTTTGAGTTTAATAATAAGCAATTTTTTAATCTCGGTAATGTTTCATTTTCAAGAAATAAATTTGTTGCAGAAGGAAGCATTTCGTATCGAACTGCCGATAATTATTTTGATGGAAATAATGATGAGGTCAAACATTCGCAATACAACAAGTTCAACACTTCGTTAGGATTGGCTTATAAAACCAGTGATTTATCATCTGTAAGAGTAGATGCGATTTTTGATGTAGCAAAAGATGTCGGGTTTCCGGCACTTCCGATGGATTTGTGGCTTTCTCGCGCTTTGATCACCTCGGCTTCGTACAAGCAATTGTTTGAGGACGGATTGTTTAGAGTGGTCGATACCAAGATTTATTACAATGCCATAGAGCATTATATGGATGATACAACACGTCCTGAAAATCTCGTACATATGGATATGCCCGGATGGAGCACTACTTACGGATTGGTTTCTAAAGCTAATCTGAAGAAAAACAGTTATTCTTCTGAAATTTCATTAAATGCCTACGACAATCTATCAATTGCGGAGATGCGAATGTATCCGCAGGATAGAAGCAATAGAACTATGTTTGCCTTTAGCTGGCCTTGGGTTACCACTCGTTTTGCCGGATTGGCCATGAACAATTCATGGGAGATTTCAGAGAAAAGCCAAATAAATATGGGCGGTTCTTTGGGCGTGAATTACAATTATTCTAAATATGTCGAATTCAACTGGATTTTTCATCCGGGAGCTTCTCAGGAAAAAACGCGATTCTTGCCAAGCCTTCATGCCGGCTATCAGCTAAATATCGAGCAGTTTAATTTTTCAGTCGGGACAGGTTACGGCCATAGAGCGCCTTCTGTTTCTGAGGGTTATGGATATTACATCTACAATAGTTTTGACCGTTACGATTATATCGGAAATCCGGATTTGAAAAATGAAATTTCGTATGAAGGAAATGCATCTGCTGGTTTTAAAAACGACAGATTCAGTATTCAAGGAAAAGTAAATTACTTCTACATCCAAAATTATATCATCGGAAGGATTTTGAGCATGGGAAGTCCGATGAATTATCAATCTGTGGGGGTCAAAGGTTATACTTCTTTAGATTATGCCACACTTTTGAACCTGTCTATGAATGTCAGCTACGACATTTTGGAACATTTGCATTGGAAAGGAACGCTTACCTACGCACGTGGAACTGATGATAAAAACGGAAATCTGCCTTTTATTCGCCCGTTGAGCTATCTGACGTCGCTTCATTTTATGCATAAGAATTTTGGCATCCAGACTTCTGTAAACGGCGATTTGGAACAAATCAACTACAGTCCAGAATATGGAGAAGATTTAACGCCAGCTTATACGATTTGGAATCTTTCGGCCGATTATACTTTTAAAATCAATAAACTACGAAGCACAATTCAGATTGGTGCAGAAAATTTATTAAATGAATATTACAGCACCTATGCCGATTGGGGCAATATTCCAAGAATGGGGCGTAATATTTTTACTTCATTAAAAGTAAGTTTCTAAGCAAATGAAAAGAGTTTTTAGTATCACAATGACAATATTGTTTCTGCTGGTTTCTTTCCAGCAGGCGCTGCTTATTGTGCATTATAAACTCAATCAAAAGAATATCGAAAAGGAGTTTTGCGTCAACAAGTCCAAACCCGAAATGCAATGTCATGGTAAATGCCATTTGAATAAAGAATTGCAGCAATCAGAAAAAAATAGTGATCTTGAATTAACAGGATTAGGAAAGAAGATTGATGTGATTTTGATTTCGGAGATTGAATTTGCCTGGAACATTATAAAGGAAATAAATTCCAGAAAAGTATTGATATATAAAGAAATAGGTCAAACAGAACCTTGTCTCGAAATTTTTGTACCGCCGCCTATTGGGTGATTAACTTTCTCAATTCTTTAACCGATAATTGCGCAGATTCCACAAATTGGTTTGCTAAAATTTGTGCAGTTTGTGGTTAAATCAAGCTTCATAATAGTTGCCAAAACTAGATGCTTAATTATTAGAATGATGAAATATGCAAATCTAATGGACTTTATTAAATACAAAAATTTAAATATCAAAAAATGCAAAATTTAAAAAAATACCTTTTATTGGCAGTTGCTGCTTTAGCCTTTGTTTCTTGTTCAAACGATGGTGATAATCCTGCAGGAAATGTTACGCTAGAATTCAATAACACTTTTAAAAACACGACGATTATTTTAGGCGATGTTGCTTCGACTTCCGCTACGACGAATACTTCGGCAGCCGGACAAATACATCATTTTTCGGAGCTAAAATATGTAATCAGCAATATTCGTCTGGTAAAAGATGACGGAAGCGAAGTTGCGTACAATATAAATGATTTAGACAAAGGAGCAACCGTTATCGATCAGTCTAAAACAGCTTCGTTAAGTTATGTTTTAAGTAATGTTCCAGCCTCATCATACAAACAAATCAAGTTTGGATTGGGAATAAAACCAGAACAAAATACGTTAGACCAGGTTAGATTTCCGAACTTTTATGCTGCAGCTGGAGCAAATGATACGGCAATGATGTGGGAATGGGGATCAGGCTACCGTTTTACTAAAATTGAAGGTTTTTATGGTGCTGATAATAAAACCATGTCAATTCATACCGGAAGTACTGTCGAAGGAAAAAAAGGAGATGCGTCTACTTATACTCAGGGCGTAAATGCTTACCGAGATATCACTTTAAGTCTAACAACCAATGTAGTAGTTGGAGGTAATGCTCCAGTTATTAAAATTAAGGCTGATTTTGATAAAATGTTGAGCGGCAAAACGAATACGATTACGCTTTCAACCGGAACAGGAGATGCTGATAATGCAACTCCAAATGTTCACACGGCTGCACAGATGGTTAAGTTTGTGGATAATTTGGGTGGAAACGGAACAAGCGATATTAGCGGAATGTTCTCGGTTACGGCTGTCGAAAACTAAAATTATTTCAGAGCTGTCTGAAATTTTAGGTTTCGGACAGCTCTTTTAAAAATTCATTTAAAATGAAAAAAATAATTGGTTTTATAGCTTTGATGTTGCTGATTTCTTGTAGTAATGATGATGCTGAAATGGTTGCTGTTGATAATCCGGAAATTGCCTTAAACATTCCCGCCGACTTTCCGGAAGTGAATAGCTTTGTGAGTTTAAACAAACCCACAAAATATGGAGTAGCGTTAGGAGAAAAGCTTTTTTCAGACAAAAGATTCAGTGCAGATAATACAATTTCGTGTTCGAGTTGCCATATTCAAGCGAATGCTTTTGCAGATCATAATGCGCAGGCAATCGGAATTGATGGCAGGGTCGGACTGCGTAATACGCCATCAATTCAGAATTTAATCTTTATGCAATTTTACAATTGGGACGGAAGCAAGCTGCAACTCGAGAACCAGCCTTTGGTTCCCATTATAACCCACGAAGAAATGGATTCGTCGATTTTGGAAGTCATCGGTAAAATAGAAAATGATGTTACTTATAAAGAATTATTCAGGAAAACATTCGGAGACGAAAACATAACGCCCGAGAGGATTTATAAAAGCATTGCACAATTTGAGTACAGCTTAATTTCTGCAAACAGCAAATACGACAAAGTAAAGCGCAACGAAGGCGATAGTTTTACAATCGAGGAAGCAAAAGGCTATGAAACTTTTCAGCAAAAATGTGCGAGTTGTCACAGTACAGAGTTATTTACGGATCAGAGTTTTAGAAACATCGGTTTTCCTGTAAACACCAATTCTAATGAAGCCGGAAGAGCGAGAGTTACCGGACTCCCTGCCGATTTTATGAGTTTTCGTGTTCCGACTTTACGGAATATTGAATATACAGCACCTTATGGAAGTTTCGGTCAGTTTCCGACCTTAAAATCTGTTTTGGATTATTTTGATAACGGAGTTCTAGAAGCCGATAATCTTGATCCGATTTTTAAAAATAACGGAAACAGAATTCCGCTCACAGAAGAAGAAAAAACAAATCTTATCGCTTTTATGAAAACATTGAGCGATAAGGAGTTTGTGAAGTAAGCTGTTCTTTAAGTTTTCGAAAAAAGCCTGTAAAATTAATCTTTACAGGCTTTTTGTTTGTGTCTAATTATAGCTTTCCGCTTCATCCACCAAGTTTTCTTGTTGATTTCAAGCGCTATTTTGTTTTTTCGTTTGTAATAAATCGTTATAGAAATGGCGATAAATAGTGTTGAAAATCTGAAAATATTAGCACAAGTATCTCCGAGCGAATTACTGCTGACATCAAAAAGAAGCCAATACAGATTCATCAGACAATGTAAAAAAACAGCAGTCCACAAATTGAAATTCCATTCAGCGTAAATCCATGCGAATATGACCGAACCCAAAAAGGTAATCAGAAAAATTCCGATAAGTTCATTTAGGTCGGTGCTTTGGTATAAATGTGCTATTCCAAACAAAAGCGAACCCAGAAAAATGGAAGGCATAAAACCCAATCGTGTAAATCGGTACAACATTCCGAAAAGAAATGCTCTATAGATGATTTCTTCAAAAATTGCAGATGAAATGGTGTTGATGAGAATCGTGTCTAGAGATAGTTTTGTATTCAAACTAAAGTTTACCAAATAAGCAATCAACATTGGAAGTGTCGATACAAAAGCAAAAATAACACCGATAAACAAGCCTTTAGAAAGACCTAATTTCTCAGTAACGCTACCAGTGCTTTTATGCAAAAACATCACCGTAATAATTAAAGGGATTAAAGTTATGGTGTAAGCAAGGACATGTCCTAGAATTTTAGAATGGCTTGCTACTGTAATTTCTTTTTGAAGGAAGGAAAAAGTAGTGGCATCGATTAAGAAATAAATCGCAAAACCGAAAATGAAAAGCAGCGGAAATTTTAATTTGTTCATAGTTGTTTCAGGTGTTTGCAGCAAAAGTAAAAGACACAGAAACCACAAATCAAATTAAAGTGGCGATTGACAAAAGTTAGGGACGAAGAACAAAATTCTTTAAAATCGGTACTGCCGAATCGAGATATTTTCTCGAAACAGTCAATTCTTTTTCGATGTCCTGTATCGCGATTTTGTAACCCGAACTATTGCCTTTAAATCTTGTAGTTTTTTCTAAGTTGACAATAAAGGAGCGATGGATTTGCTTAATGGTATCGGTCTGAATTTGGCTTAATAATTTGGTCAGCGAAATTCGAATCATTTCTTTTTGAAGCATTCCGTTCTTATAAAAATACAGCATGCAATAATTATCAGCAGATTCGGCAAAAAGAAAATCGCTCTCTTGCAGTTCTAAACAATAATTGGAATAATCGGCAGTGATAAACAATTTGGTGTTTTTTTCATTTGTTTTCGAATAAGTATCATGTTCCAAAACAGTTTTTCCGAAAGATACATTTTTGTTCATTAAATGATTTTCCTTGTTGTTGAGGTAAATATATCGAGCCAGAATATAAGCCATAACAACTGGACCTCCAAGCGCTGTTGTGTAAGCGAACATATACAAATAGTTTTCAAATGAAAAACTTACTTTGCTGACAAATAAAGTGTTGTAAAAGTAAGACAAAGAAGAAATTAATAACAAAATCCAGAACGTCTTAAACAATTCAGAACCGATTGTCCATTTTATATTTTGTTTTGAAAGCAACAAATTGATACTGCAAAATGAAAACGTGGTAATAATTCCGTACGGAAACAACAGCAAATATTTATAACTATGCTCAAACTGACTGGTTCCAAATGGCTGATAAATGATTAAAAGAAAATACAATAACATACCTGTTAGGGAAGAGGTTAGGATGATTTCCTTATTGGTTTCGCTGTTTGGGTATAGGGTGTTTAGTAGCATTTTGATTTTTTGATTGATGATGTTAATCTGATGAAAGGTAAATTGGTTAGTGCTAATTTATGAAAAAAGAGATTTTTTGGGGATTAATATTTGATTAATGAATTATTTATACGATATGCCAATATAATAGTTAGATTGTATGTTTTTATAAAAGTTATTGATTAATGAAAGTCATTTTGTTAACAATTAAAATATCAACTATGTAGTTATAGTTGATCAAAAAGTAAAAATCCTGTAAATGTTGATTTC
This sequence comes from Flavobacterium foetidum, assembly GCF_004634245.1. Lineage (GTDB taxonomy): Bacteria > Bacteroidota > Bacteroidia > Flavobacteriales > Flavobacteriaceae > Flavobacterium > Flavobacterium foetidum. The sequence continues at coordinate 184,556 of NZ_SJTF01000002.1, read as the reverse complement.
ACAGGATTTTTTGGTTTAGAGATCTAATTTAATTGCTCAACATACATATTATCGTGGAGGATAATTTTATCTCCTAAAAGGTCTTTCAAGAGCATTAGGCATGGTGCGTCTGAATCAAATTCCAAACCCTGTACAAAGTCGAATGCTTTGAGGGGTTTGTCTTTACCATTTGAATTAATGTTATGTGCATTTTCAAAGTTTTGAACATGAACGTATCTTCTAGCCATTCCTTTCATAATTTGATTTGCGTTAACAATCTTGTCCCAAATTGAACTATTTAATGACCAAGCACTATTCGCTGAACTATCCTTATTAAATCTTGTGTCCGAATCATGTATAACACAATGTTCTATGTGAAATGCAGTAAAAATTTCTTGGAAGAATGGGATGTTATTTTTGGAACCTGAATTTAATACATAAATTTCATAGTCATTATAAAAACGTTTTATCAAATCTCTAAATACAATAGCTTCAGTATCACCTTCAACTATAATCACCATTTTCGCATAAAATGATTCGCATACATGAGGATTAAATCTATTAATCATTTGGATACGTTGTTTTCGTTCGTCATCGCTTCTAAAAACTTCATCTCCTACTTGGTATGTAAATGTGGTTTCATCATGTTTCTTAACTACTCTCACCAATGATGAATGTGGTTTGGAAATGTCGATCATAAGAGGGGAGTGGGTTGCACATATGACTTGAAATGGAGAATTTTCGGCTAGATCATATAAACTTGTTCTAAGTTTAAATGTAATTTCTGGATGTAAGAATAGTTCAGGCTCTTCATATAATATTATATATTCTTTCCTTTTTCCTTCGCGAGATCTTTTTAGGAAAGTTAAAAAATTATATAATGCTTGACGAATCACACCATGTCCATATTGCGTAAAAACCTCGTTTCTATCGATTCCTTCTTTGCTAATTGTTACACTGTGATTTTTTTTAAATGAATCTTCCAGTTTTATATTATCATCATCTTTAGGTGAAAGTTTTAGTGTAAGGTCTGAGAACACTTTTTTAAAATATTCATTTATTTCCTCATTATATTTTGTAACAATATCTGAGTCAGCTATTTTTTGCTGTAGTTTCTTAACGCCGTCTATCAACTGATTTAGGTCTTCACCGTAGTCGTCTTTTAATTTTTTAAGAATTTCATCTTGTATTAATTTATTGACTTTTTCTTCAAGACTACTTTCGGTCTCCATGGCGCTGATTAGAATTGGTGTAGGAGAGTGTTTCTGGAATAATGAAGGCATTCCGCCAAAACCGTTAAGTATCCATTCATCAGTTTCAGGAGAAAATGTATATTTATCTGCAGTTTCATGTTTTGTCCAGATTTTTTTTATTCGAATAAAGTTATTTTCATCTACCCATTTTTTAATCCAATCAGGGTCACTGCCTTTTCCTTTAGTTACTGCAGCTAATTCGTCATCATCATCGTCATTTTCATCTTTTAAAAAGACGCCTTCTATTTCAATAGGTGTATTAACGTCATAGTTGTAAAAATCAGATGTGTTTGCTTTTTGAGCGGAATTAATAAAAAATTCATATGCGCGCAGAAAAGAAGATTTACCAACATTATTTAGTCCGATAAGAAAAATAATGTTTGAGGATGAAAAATCAATTGTATTGTTTTCTCCTTTAAGACCTCGAAAATTTTTAATGATAAGCTTTTGTAGTTTCATATGATAGTTAGTTATTAGTTTAATTACTAAAAATATAACTTTACCACTCTTTTTGTTAGAGTGAAACTACCTGATTTGATTTAGTTTAATATTAAATTTATCAACAATAAAAATATCAACGAAATTGTCAACCAAAAAACGAAAAAGCCCATAAACAAAAAGTTTACAGGCTTTTTTTTGTGGAGTCGCCGGGAATCGAACCCGGGTCCAAACAAGCAGCTAAAGAGCTTTCTACACGCTTATTTCCTGATTGGGTTTTCGATGTTGAGCTAGGTCAGAAACAACCACCCAACACTTATCTTCTTAATTTTCGAAATCCACCCGAAGCTCTTGAAAATCTAGGTTTATTTTTACGGTTCCCCTTGACAGAACGCCACAAACCAAGGCTTTCTAGGAGAATCCAGCTTCCCTACCTTGTAGAGACGTGGCTAATCGTACTATAATTCAGATTATGCAGCTAAAGCGTAATTATTTTCGCCGTTTAAAAGTGTGAGATCTTATATTTACGAGCAAGGTCTCAATGCTCGACGTGCTTACTTTTCAACTCGACTTGCTGTCAAAACCAGTCGACCCCAAAAATGAGTTTGCAAATTTAGACTTTTTGCAATTAGTTTATATTAAAATTTTCAGAAAATTTTGGTTATTCTTCATCTTTGAAGTTAAAAGGATAATCGCCAAAAATAGGAGCCAATTTGCGAACGGCATAAGTGTTTCTAGTCATTTTGTTAGACAATGCAATTATCGTTACCTGTTCTTTCATCAAAGTGATGTAAGAAGACGTATAACCGTGCCACCAGCCATTATGAAAGTAAAAATTCTGTCCCGTCTCCCAGTTTATCATTCTGATTCCGAGGCCGTAATTTTTGGTGCCTTTTCGTTCATTGCTATAGCCTACGTAGACCTGTTTTAATAATTCAGGTTTCAGAAAATCAGGAGAATTTCTTGCTCGGTCAAATTTCAGCAAATCACGAGGCGTCGAAAATATATTCTTGTCGCCATAAACGGCATCCATATAATCTAAGCCAATTTCTACACCAGATCCTTTATAAGAAGGCACTATTGTTTTGCGGTCTTTTTCATAATCAAAAACAAAAGTGTTTTTCATTCCCAATGGCTTAAAAATCATTTCGGTCATTGCTTCTTTATAGCTTAAGCCGGTAATTTTCTCAATGATCAGCGCCAACATGGCGTAGTTGGTATTGCAGTAAGCAAAACGAGTTCCGGTTCTAGATTCCAAACCGATATCTTTGGTTGCCATGATTTCGAGAATATCCTTATTCGTCAGCTGATTGTGTCGGTCCCAAATCGATTTGTCGCGGTCTGTAAAGTAGGCATAATTACGCATGCCACTGCGGTGATCCAACAACATTCTGATGGTACAATCTGGATATGGAAAAGTTTTAAGGATAGTATTTACCTTCTGGTCAAGTTCTATTTTTCCGGCATTTACCAATTTCAAAATCGCAGTAGCTGTAAGTACCTTGCTTACAGAAGCGATATGAAGCGGAGTATCGGCATTTATTTTCGTTCCCTCATTTTTGTCGGCGAATCCGTTATATCTTTCAAAAATAATCTGACCGTTTTTGGCTACCAAAAAGCCGCCATTCATGGTGTTATTAGGCCAATTTTTATTGTAAAAATGATTGATTCTGCCTGTTACAGAGTTCTTAAAGGCCTGAGAAATCTTTTTTTCAGCGCCTAAAGGTTTCATTTTCGGTAAGGTATCTTCGATTGCTGGTGTTTCAGCAGTTTGTGTTTTTTTATCATTTCCACAAGAACTTAAAACTAGGATAGAGAAAAGTATTTGTGGTATATTTGTTTTTTTAAGGAAAATCATTTGCATCGTTCTTTAAAAACAAATATATCGAATTCAATTTTGTTGTTTTCGCATTTTAAAGCGTTCTAGAACGGTTGTTTTAACATGTTTTTAACAACGTGTTTTTTTAGTTGTTTGTTTATCAGTATTTAACGGTTTTTAAACATTCTAAATTGTTTTTGTGAAAGAAAATTTTAACTAAATTTGTTATATTTGAAACAAATATTGCTTAAAAAGTTATATAAATAATATTTTAATTCTGGTTTAAATGAAATTTGGAATACTAAAAGAAAGAAAAAATCCGCCCGACAGAAGAGTAGTGTTTTCGCCAGACGAACTCGCAAAACTTAAACAGCTTTATCCCGAGGTTTCGGTTGCAGTGGAAAGTTCCGACATCAGAATTTTTTCTGATACTGACTATAAAAACATGGGGCTGACAGTGACCGATGATGTTTCTGACTGTGATGTTCTTTTTGGCGTAAAAGAAGTTCCGGTAGAAAATCTGATTCCGAATAAGTCGTATTTCTTTTTCTCACATACCATCAAAAAACAGCCTCATAACAGAAAGTTGCTTCAGGCCATTTTGGAGAAAAAAATTGATCTTTACGATCATGAAACGATTGTCGATGAACACGACCGTCGTTTGATTGGTTTTGGAAAATATGCCGGAATGGTGGGTGTTTATAACGGAATTAGAGCTTTCGGAATTAAATTCGAATTGTTTAAGCTTCCAAAAGCCGAAACGCTTTCGGGGAAAGAAGATTTGATAAAGCATCTAAAACGTATTACGATGCCGGCTCTGAAATTTGTAGTAACGGGAACCGGGAAGGTAGGAAGCGGTGCAAAAGAAATTTTGGATGCGATAAAGGTTAAAGAAATTACGATAGAAAATTACTTAAGCAAAACTTATGCGCAGGCAGTGTATGTGCAACTTGATGTTTTGGAATACAATAAACGAAAAGACGGTCTGGTTTTGGATTTCAAAGACTTTGTGGCGCATCCAGAGGAGTATGTTTCAGATTTTGAACGATTCACAAAGGTTTCAGATATTTATTTCGCTGGACATTTTCACGCCAATAATGCTCCCATGATTTTGACAAAAGAGATGCTCAACGCAAGCGACTGCAAACTCAAAGTGGTAGCCGATATTTCGTGTGACGTTAACGGACCAATTGCTTGTACGGTACGTTCTTCTACCATAGAAGAACCGCTTTACGGTTATTTTCCTTTCGAAGACAGGGAAGTAGATTTTTTTCATCCTGCGGCAGTCGCAGTAATGGCGGTGGATAATCTGCCATGCGAAATACCGAAAGATTCCAGTATAGGTTTCGGAGAACAGTTTATGGAATTTGTAATTCCGGCCTTCTTCAATGGGGATAAAGACGGAATTCTAAAACGAGCCAAAATAACAGAAAACGGAAAACTTACAGAAAGATTCAGCTATCTGCAGGATTATGTTGATGGGGGAAAGTAAGTTATGGGTTATGGGTTAAGAGTTAAGGGTTATGAGTTAGAAGTTGAGAGTTTTGTTCTTGAAAATAAAAAGCGGTAAAGCATTTTATGTTTTACCGCTTTTACTGTTAAAGATTAAGCGTCAATCTATAAACTTCTAACTCTTAACCCATAACTGATTACTTCAAATCAAACCATATCCTCGGCTTTCACCCAAGCATCAAAATCTTCGGGTGTTACATAACCTAGGCGTACGGCTTCATCTTTCAAAGTTGTTCCGTTTTTATGAGCTGTTTGCGCAATTTCTGCCGCTTTATAATATCCAATTTTTGTATTTAAAGCTGTTACCAACATTAAGGAATTGTCTACTAATTCTTTGATTCTTTTGTGGTTTGGTTCGATTCCTTGTGCGCAGTGTTCGTCAAAAGAAACACAGGCATCACCAAGTAATCGTGCCGATTGTAAAAAGTTGGCAACCATTATAGGTTTAAAAACATTCAGTTCATAATGTCCCTGCATGCCTCCAACAGCAATCGCCATATCATTTCCGATAACTTGAGCACAAACCATGGTAAGCGCTTCGCATTGTGTCGGATTTACTTTTCCGGGCATAATAGAAGAGCCGGGCTCGTTTTCTGGGATATGAATTTCGCCAATTCCGGAACGAGGCCCGGAAGCTAGCATTCTTACATCGTTTGCAATTTTATTTAATGAAACCGCTAATTGTTTCAAAGCTCCATGCGTTTCTACAATGGCATCGTGTGCGGCCAGTGCCTCAAATTTGTTTTCAGCCGTTACAAACGGGTGATTTGTAAATTTGGCGATGTATTCAGCAACTTTTACATCGTATCCTTTTGGAGTGTTCAATCCGGTTCCGACTGCTGTTCCTCCAAGAGCAATTTCTGATAAATGGCTTAAAGTGTTTTTTAGCGCTTTTAGTCCAAAAGCCAATTGTGCGGCATATCCAGAAATTTCCTGACCAAGGGTGAGGGGAGTGGCGTCCATTAAGTGTGTACGTCCTATTTTTACAACGTCTTTAAATTCGTTTGCTTTTGAAACTAAAGTTGCGTGCAGTTTTTCAACTCCTGGAATTGTGGTTTCTACCACCATCTTGTAAGCTGCGATATGCATTCCGGTCGGGAAAGTATCGTTAGACGATTGTGATTTGTTGACGTCGTCATTGGCTTTTATGAATTGTTCGCCTTCGCCGATTTCAAAACCTTTAAGAACCTGAGCGCGATTGGCAATTACTTCATTGACATTCATATTGCTTTGTGTCCCAGAACCAGTCTGCCAGATTACAAGCGGAAACTGATCGTCCAGTTTTCCTTCTAATATCTCATCGCAGACTGCGGCGATAGCATCTCTTTTCTCGGTTGAAAGAACGCCTAGGTCACAGTTTGCATACGCTGCAGCCTTTTTTAGATAGGCAAATCCTTCAATGATTTCTGACGGCATAGAGCCAGCTGCTCCAATTTTAAAATTATTTCGAGAACGTTCTGTCTGTGCACCCCAATATTTATCGGCAGGGACCTGAACTTCTCCCATGGTGTCTTTTTCTATTCTGTATTTCATTATATATGTAGGGTTTGTTGTTTATTGTTGTCGTTCTTTTGAAAATGATTCCCTAGCCTGATGAAAGCGAAATCTCCCAATCTAGAAAAACAAGGTTTTTTATCCGTTGCTTTTGCTTATCGGCATTACAGCGGAAAGCAGGAAATAGCTCTTCAAAAATATTTACATCTTTTAAAAGCCTTTATTTAAAAGAGATTTGTATTCAAAAAAAGCTTATTTAAAATGAGTATAAATATACGGATAAATGTTATTTCACGAAAATTGATTTAGATTTTATTGCTGAGAAAAAATATAAGGCTTACATTTGCGGTAACATTCAAAATTCCGGAAAACATGTTTGAATTTTCACAGTACTTAGGCTTTTTGCTTTTCTTAACCATACTAACTATAGGGTTTTGGTTAATGTTTTTCTTGGTTGGTTTCTTATCTTATTGGGTAACAGGAGCTAGTTGGGAAATGATCAAAGAGAAAAGAGCCAAAAAAAGACAAGAAGAACAATCAGTTAAAATTTAATTGATTTCAAAAAAGAAAGGACCCGTTTTTACGAGTCCTTTTTTTTGAATCCATAACAAATTCCAAAATCTGAAATTCTAAATTCCAAATTGATTGAACATATTAAAACCGGATAGTTTTTTTTAAATCTGTCGGGTTTTCTTTTGATTTAGATATTTAATATTCCGTAGGAATATATCGTTGGTAGAAAAAAATCCAAATTCCAATTTTTAAGTCGGAATTTGGATTTTATTTTTGAGTCCAAAGATTGGAATTTGGAATTTCTATATTGAAATTTTAATAGCGTTTATCCAGGAAAATCTCCTCCTTCTTCGCCACCGCCATTTCTTGGTGCGTTTTTATCTCTTTCACCTTTTGGTTTATTGAAACGGTAGGTGAACGATAAATTGAATTGACGTCTACGCCATTGCATTTCACCATAAGAAGTTTGGTTTTCAAGATAAGTGTATGATTTCATAATCCTTGAATTGAAAACGTCGCTGATGTTGAATGCGATAGTTCCTTTGTCTTTTAAAACATCTTTGCTCAACGAAGTATTCATTCCGAATTGTCCTAGGTTTTTACCTTGAGCGGTTTTTTGTTGGCCATTGTACATGGCAGTCAATTGCCAGTCAATTTTGTAAGGTAATGTTACTTTTGAGCTAACTCTTGTAAACCAAGAATTGGCCTTATTGTCAAGATTTTGTGTAATAACTTCGCCTGTTACAAAATCGGTATAACTATTTTCTCCTGTTGAATTTATATTGAAGAAATTAAAATTACTGTTTAACTTCCACCATTTAAATGGAGTATAGTTGAAGGTAAATTCAAAACCAAACTTTTGCTCTTTTCCTAAGTTTATCGGACGACTTAAAATAACCGGATTTCCGTCCACTACTTCGCCTGTTGGAGTTCTTACAAAGCTGAACACATCTTTTGTGTCTTCAAAATAAGCAGAAGTGCTAAAAGTAACTTTTGTCCATCTTTTGATGTAGCCAATGTCGTATTTGTCTGTTAAAGATGGATCTAAGTCAGGATTTCCTTGAAAAATATTAATGTTACTAGCGTAATTGACCGCAGGATTCATAAAACGTCCTCTTGGTCTTGACAAACGTTTGCTATAGCTTACGTTAAAATTACTCTGATCAGAGATTTCATAACTGATGAAAGCGCTTGGAAATAAATTATTGTATTTTTTAGTATTAAAGTCGTTAGAATCCAATAGGTTAACTTCTATATTGGTGTCTTCCCAACGAAGACCGAATAAATACGAAAATTTGTTTACTTTAAAACCGTATTGCGTGTAGAGAGCATTGATGTATTCTTTGTATTCTAAATTGTTAGAAAGATTTGTGTCTTTTGCGCCTTGCGAATCAGTTACAAAATATTCGTTATTTAGATCTCCGAAGCTTCCTTTATAACCAGCTTCAAACTGACCGCCTTTTCCTAAAGGAAGAACATAGTCTGCTTGAAACAAAACTTGTTTCTGAACCTGGTCGTTCAAAGTTGAGTTTACGATTGTGTTTGGTGAGTTTGAGATTACACTATTGCTGTCGTCTGTATTTCTTGAAATAGACAAATCTGCGGTAAGTTTGTGTCCTTTGTCGTTGAAATTTTTGATTAAGTTAGACGTAAACTCAACGTTATCACTTCCTGTATCTCCATCATTTAAACGATAAGTTGCTCCTGTAAAATTACGGTCAGCATCAAAATTATTGTAGTTGATAAGGTCTCTGTCCTCGCCGCTGTTTTTTTGATAGTTTATTGCATTGGTCCAAAACGTATTTGGAGCTACTGTCCATTCTACGCCAGCTCTTGCATTAAAGCCATTTCGTATTCTTTTGGTATCACGATCTTCATCAAGATAACTTCTTGTAGATCCGTCTTCGTTAAAGTATTGCGAATTTGTTAAACCGCGTCCTTCGTTGGTTCTGTAGTTGTAACCAGCGGTAGTAAAGTAGTTTAGTTTTTCTGTTTTATAGTTCAAGTTTCCGCTCAAACCGTAAGTTTCAGGAATTCCTGTAGAAGCAATAAAAGTTCCGTTGAATCCTTGATTTTTTCCTTTTTTAAGAATGATATTGATAATTCCAGAACCTCCTTCTGCATCGTAACGCGCAGATGGATTCGTGATTACTTCTACTTTGTCAATCGCATCGGCAGGAAGTTGTCTTAAAGCTTCTGCCATATTAATAGCTTGCGAAGGTCTTCCGTCAATCAAAATTCTGATGTTGTCACTACCTCTTAAACTTACATTTCCTTCCGTATCTACAGATACAGAAGGTACGTTGTCTAGAACATCGCTTACGCTTCCGCCCTTTACAATCATATCCTGCCCAACGTTATAAACTTTTTTGTCCAATTTAATGTCTACTGTCGATTTCTCGGCGCGAACTACAACTTCGTTCAGCTGTGCGGCATCTTCAGATAAATTTACTGTACCTAAATTGGTATCGCCCTGAATGCTTTTTTGTTTTATTTCAGTTGATTTAAACGAAATAAATTCAATTTTAATATCGTAGGTTCCAGGAGCAATCGCTACCTCAAATTCTCCTTTCGGATTGGTGATTCCGCCAGCAATAACTTTAGTGTCGTTTGGTGCCGTAATCGAAATTGTAGCGTACTCGAGAGGTTGTTTCGTAACTTTTTCTAAAACTTTTCCCGTAACCTTGGCTTTGCTTTTCGGACCCGGGCCTTCTTGTGAATAGTTGTAAATGCTTGTAAATAAGAATGCAAGCAGTACAGCAAATTTAAATTGTTTCATTTTTTTGGTTTCTTTTCTTCTTAGACCGCAAAAATAGACTTTGGTTTAATTTAGAAAATCACAAAAAAATGTTAACAGAATATTTTAGAACTAATCTAAAAAGCTTGCTACGGCTTCTAAATCTCTTCCAATTATGGCTTTTCCGTTTTTTACAACAATTGGTCTTTCAATCAAAATAGGATTGTCAACCATTGCCTGCACAATTTCGTCATCGGTCAGTGATTTGTCTTTGTAGCTTTCTGTCCAAATTTTTTCTTTGGTGCGAATTAACTGCAGCGGTTTTAAATCAAGTTGTTGCAACAGCGTTTTTAATTCATCAAAAGAAGGATTCTGTGTCAGATACGGAATAATTTCAAATTCCTGATTGGTGTTTTCAATAAAAGCCACACAGTTTCTAGATTTTCCGCAACGAGGATTGTGGTAAATTTGTATCATTTTGTTATATTTAAGAAATGGTAAAAACGCTAAGACAAAAAAGCGGTATTTTAGCATTGTCAAAAATAAGATTAACTTATAATATTTGGATCTCCCTCTTTAAAATTTTAAAATATGTTTTTAGAACAAGGAATTAAACCTGAAAATAGGTTTTGGAAATACCTTTTAGGCTCTGTTTTTATCATTGCAGCATCGTTTATAGGGCAAATTCCACTCTCTGCAGCAGTGCTTTACAAATGTTTTGCAGAAAATAAGCCTTTCCCCACAACAAACGAAGGTGTCATGAAGATGTTTGAGTCTAATATGACCTTGTTTCTGGTCATGATTTCTTTTGTTTTTGCTTTTGCCGGAATTTATTTCGTAGTAAAATATATTCACCATCAGACCTTGCTGTCGATAACAACATCGCGAGCAAAAGTCGATTGGAAAAGAATTTGGTTTTCCTTTTTTTTATGGGCTTTCTTTTCGGGCATAAGTTTTCTGTTTGTGTATTTAAGGTCTCCCGAGAATTTTGTTTTCAATTTTAATTTAATTCCGTTTTTGATTCTGATTCTGATTGCTTCAATCTTGATTCCGATTCAGACCAGTACAGAAGAATATGTTTTTAGAGGATATTTAATGCAGGGATTTGCTAATCTTTCGTACAACAGATGGTTTCCGCTTCTCATGACTTCCATAATTTTCGGTTCTATGCATATTTTCAATCCAGAAGTTGCAAAAATGGGAAACATCATAATGATTTACTATATCGGAACAGGTCTGTTTTTGGGGATTATCACCTTGATGGATGAGGGGATTGAATTAGCTTTAGGATTTCATGCCGCAAATAATCTGGTGGGAGCTTTGTTAGTTACATCTGATTGGACTGTTTTTCAGACCAATTCTGTTTTTATAGATCGTTCAGAACCCTCGGCCGGCTTGGATGTAATTCTTCCGGTTGTGATTATTTATCCGATTTTGCTTTTTATTTTCAGTAGAAAATATGGCTGGAATAATTGGAAAGAAAAACTAAGTGGAAATATTAATAAATCAGGAAATCATGTCAAATTTAACTCATAAAAACGTTCATAATTATTTTAAACTAAATGGATATCATTTAAATGCGAAAGATTTGTGTCGTGTAGGCTATAGTTTTATTAAAGAAGGAGATGCCTACGAACAGTCGATTGGGGAGTTTTTTCTTGATTGGTTCGATGAAAAAGAGTATATCGAAATGACTACTTCTGGCACCACGGGATTGCCGAAACTGGTTCGTTTAGAGAAAAAAGCAATGATTTATTCTGCGCTCGCAACTGGAGATTTTTTCGGACTCGAGCCAGGAAATAAGGCGTTGTTATGTCTACCAACACAGTTTATTGCGGGAAAAATGATGTTGGTGCGCAGCCTGATTCTCGGTTTAGAGTTGGATGTTGTTTCGCCAAGCCTTCATCCGCTTGAATTCAATAAAAAGATGTATGATTTTGTGGCTATGGTGCCTTTGCAGGTTCAGAATTCAATCGATCAATTAGATGCTGTACGAAAATTGATTATCGGCGGTGCAAAACTGGATTCTGCTCTTGAAGAAAGGCTTTTGCCGCTTAAAACCGAAATTTACGAAACTTACGGAATGACCGAAACCATTACGCACATTGCGGCTAAACGTTTAGGTGATGCTGTTTTTTCGATTCTTCCAAACGTGAAAATTTCTCAAGACGATCGCCAATGTTTGGTAATTAATGTGGCTACAATTTCAGACGAGCCAATTGTTACAAATGATTTGGTGGAATTAAAAAATGATCATCAGTTTGTGTTTCTTGGACGAATTGATAATGTAATCAATAGTGGAGGAGTAAAGCTGATTCCGGAACAGATTGAAGCTAAATTGACTGGCAAAATTGCTAATCGATTTTTCGTTACGGGACTTCCTGATACAACTTTAGGAGAAAAATTAGTTTTGGTCATCGAAGGAGAAAAGCAAGATTTTCCAGCCGATTTTTTCGATGTTTTGGGAAAATATGAAAAACCAAAAGAAATAGTTTTTGTTTCTAAATTTAAAGAAAATGAAAACGGAAAGCTACTTCGTAAACCTACCCTTCAGGATTAAAATTCCAAAAATAAAAAATTCCAAATTCCAATTGTAAAAGTTGGAATTTGGAATTTTTAGTATTTAGATATTCCAAAACAAATTGGAATTTGGAATTTAATTTTTATTTTTTTCTTTCCAAAAGTGCCATATAAAATCCATCAAAGCCAGATTCTGAAGCCAGCATTTTACGGTCTTCAATAAAATTGAATTGTTTCCCGATTTCTGTTTTTAAGAATTTCTCCACCTGTTCTTGGTTTTCTGACGGCAATACAGAACAAGTTGCGTAAACCAATTTACCGCCTGGTTTTACAATTTTAGAATAGCTTTCTAAAACTTCGCTCTGAACTTTACGAATGTTATCGATAAATTCAGGCTGTAATTTCCATTTAGAATCCGGATTTCTTTTTAAAACGCCTAATCCGCTACAAGGAGCGTCAATCAAAACACGATCTGCCTTTTCGTGTAATTTTTTAATCACTTTAGTGCTGTCGATAATGCGGTACTCAATATTGAAAGCGCCATTTCTTTTCGCTCTCAATTTAAGTTGTTTCAATTTACTCTCGTACAAATCCATTGCAATCAGCTGTCCTTTGTTTTGCATTAAGGATGCCATATGCAATGTTTTTCCTCCCGCTCCTGCGCAAGTATCCACAACGCGCATTCCAGGTTTTACATCTAGGAATTCAGCAACTAATTGTGAGTTGGCATCCTGAACTTCAAATAAACCTTGTTTAAAAGCATCAGTCAAAAACACATTTGCTCTTTCTTTTAAAACTAAAGCTTCCGGTTGGTTTTTTAAATATTCAGTTTCGATATTTAAATCCATTAAAGTATTTCGAAGGCTTTCTTTGGTTCCTTTTAAAGTATTGGTTCTAAGAATCACTTTTGCAGGTTGATTCTGCGCTGCGATTTCTTTAGCCCAAACTTTCTCGCCCAATTCTTTCACGCCCAATTCATCCATCCAGTCTGGAATAGACTCTTTTATGGCTCTAGTTTTAGATAATTCGTCAAAACGGCCTTTTATTTTTCTTTCAGGAGTTCCTTCCAATTGTCTCCAATCGGGAATTGGATAACCGCGAAGAACAGCCCAAACGGCAAACATCCTCCATAAATTATCTCTGTCGTAAGGTTCTTTTACTTCAGCAATTTCGGCATATAATCGTTTCCAGCGAACAATTTCGTATATGGTTTCAGCAACAAATTTGCGGTCAGAACTTCCCCAGCGTTTGTCTTTTTTTAAAGCTCTGGCTACCACTTTGTCTGCATATTCTCCTTCATTGAAAATTGCATTCAAAGAATCGATTGTCGTATAAACTAAATTTCTGTGTAATCTCATTTTATTTATTTGAAGTGCAAAGGTACTATTAATTGATTGAAAGTTAAATTTTTAATACTGAATCTTCTCCAGACTAAAATTAAAAGAAAAAAACACTCCGTTTGAGAGTGTTTTTTGAATTATCTAAAAGCGCTTTTATTTAATAATACGCGTTAATCCAATATTCTCTGGAGCATGAAGCACCATTGGGAATTTCTCTATTTTAACAGAGCTGCTGTCTAATCCAAATGCTCTTTCTTCAGACAAACTCAGTTTTTTGATGAAGAAGTACGAGTTCATAATAATGTTTTCGTGCCATCTTAAATCATTGTCATTAGATAAGAATTTCTCAGACAATACAAATTTGAAGTCTCCAATAATATTGTTTTTGTTTAAGGATTCGTAACGGCTTGTAATATCTACTTCGCCTCGCTTTACCATGTCTTTGATAACTTCTCTAAACATCAAATTGATTTTGGTTGGTTCTCTAAAACCTAAATTAAAGTCAATTCTGTAAATATCATCTTTGGCGATTTCTGTTACTTTATATTGCGTTTTATAAGGTTCAGTCAAAATGTTTACGTGAACAAACCAATAAATATCGGCTCTTTTTGGGCGTTTTTGAAGGATAGAATAAATGATTTTTTCCTCCAATTCATCAACACGATTTGCATTGGTCATGTAAACAAGGTGCGTAGCATATTTCGGAATCGATAAATCTTGGCTCAATTCGACTAATACCTGTTTGTAGTCGTCAATTTTGACCACTTTCGTGTAGTTTTTGTTGATTTTCTTGGCCAGATACCAAATGGTCATTACAGAAATCAGTAAGCTGGCAATAATTAATGTCACATAACCTCCTTCGGCAAATTTGGTAATGTTGGCGAAAAGGAAACTAAATTCGATTAATAAGTAAATAGTGATTAACGGCACCATGAAGTACAGTTTTACACGCTTCATAATCAAATAATAATTTAGAAGGATTGTAGTCATAATCATACAGAGAATGATGGCCAAGCCGTAAGCATGTTCCATATTTCCTGACTTTTCAAAGTGAAGCACAATCCCAACACAGCCAATAAATAGAAGCCAGTTGATTGATGGAATATAAAGCTGTCCCTTAACCTCCGTAGGATATTTGATTTTTACCTTCGGCCAGAAATTCAGACGCATTGCTTCGTTGATCAGCGTAAAAGAACCGCTTATCAATGCTTGAGAAGCTATTACTGCTGCTAAGGTAGCCACTACGATTCCGAATGGCAAAAACCAATGCGGCATAATTAAGTAAAACGGATTTCCGTTTTCGCCACCTAATTGCTGTAATGTACTTCCTTCGTGATGAATTAAATAAGCAGCTTGTCCGAAGTAGTTTAAAACTAATGTTGTTTTTACAAAAATCCAGCTGATTCTGATGTTTTTTCTACCACAGTGTCCCATGTCAGAATACAAGGCTTCTGCTCCTGTTGTACATAAAAATACAAATCCAAGAACAAAGAAACCATCAGGATGAATAGAAAGTAAGTGATAAGCGTAATACGGATTTATTGCCTTGATGACTTCTGGATAGTTGATAACCTGAATCGCGCCAAGGGTTCCGAGCATTGCAAACCAAATCATCATCATTGGAGCAAAAAATTTACCTACCAGTTTTGTTCCAAATTGTTGAATGGTAAATAAGACAAATAAAATGCTAATTACAATATATACTATTGTTTGGGTTTTCATGGTTGGATAAAACGCCCTGATTCCTTCAACTGCAGAAGAAATAGAGATTGGAGGGGTAATAATACCATCTGCGAGAAGTGCACTTCCTCCAATAATCGCCGGGACGATGAGCCATTGTATTTTTGTTTTTTTGACTAATGCATACAAAGCAAAAATCCCTCCTTCACCATGATTATCAGCACTCAACGTAATTACTACATATTTTAGCGTAGTCTGTAAAGTCAAAGTCCAGAAAACACATGATATACCTCCTAAAACAATATCTGCATTTATGCTGTGGTCACCAAGAATGGCCTTCATTACGTACAATGGAGAAGTTCCGATGTCTCCATATATAATCCCTAATGTAATCAATAAACCCCCTATAGTCAACTTACTATGTAAGTTTTTATGCGATGCGCTCATGTATATTTTTATAAAAGACGGTTGCAAATTTACTGTTTTAAAACAAATTAGCGTCAATTATAATTAAAAAGATAAAAAAAAGCACAATCCTTAAAATTGTGCTTTTAATTTTACTAATTATTGTTAACCTCTTCTGCCGCCGCCACCTCTAGAATTACCGCCTGCTTCTCTCTGAGGTTGCCCGCCGCCTCTAGATTCTTGGCTTGCTCTTGGAGCTTCAGAACGCTGCATTGTTTGTTGTTGCGGTCTCGCAGAGTAAGATCTGTTTTCGTTAGAAGACCTGTTTTCAGAATAACCTCTTGAAGACTCAGATCTTTGACTGTTTGAAACTCGTTGCGAATTCATTCTGTTTTCGTTGGAGTTGTTGCTTCTTGATTCTGTTCTTGGAGCATTTTCAACTCTTGGCGTATTTGTTCTGTTTTCAGAGTAGGTTCTGCTTTCATTTCTTGATTCTGTTCTCGGACTGTTTTCAACGCGTACAGAATTATTTGGTTTTTCCGTACTGTATGTGTTGGCAGTCGAACGGTTCGAGTTATAGCCTCTGTCTCCAGAAGTTCTTACCGAATTATTTCTGTTTTCAGCATAATTTCTGTTGCTGTTTCTGTTTTCGTAAGCATTTGATCTAGAAGAACTGTTTCTGTTTGTGTTATAGCTGTTTCTGTTGCTTTCTCTGTTTGCAACACGTCTTTGATCCAGCTCATATCTATTGTTTATGTTAGAATGTCTTTGAGCAAAACTGTAGTTCGGGCGCATTCTCTCGTATCCGTAAGAACGTCTTGTTTCGTATAATACAGGAGCTCTGTAACTTCTTCTTACATTAACATAGTTGTAATGGTTGTTTATGTTGATGCAGATGTTTACGTTATTTCTGTATCTATAAACAGGGTAAGGTCTCCAAGCAGTGTAATAAGATGGATAGTAACCCCAGTACCAAGTTGAATAATAAGGTCTGTAATTGGTCACCCAAAAAGAGGTGTAAATTACCGGAACCACATTATAAACTGGCTCATAAATGTAGTTGGCACCATACAGATAGGCATTTCCAACGACCTGAACACTTACCTTATTGTAATTGTCTCTCTCAACATCGATAGTGGCAACGTCTTGATAAACATCACGATCCAGTACGGCTTGAATAATTACAACGTGTGTTCTGTCTTCCACTGTTTCGATTACTCTAAGGTAATCGACTTCATCATCACCATTTAAGTCAAGGTTTGATAACTGATACTTTGGGTCGTTCAATCGTCTTTCAAAATCCTGAAGATTTGCAGACTCTCCAAAAATAGAAGCTACAGCTCTTAAGTCTAAATTATCACTAATATCTGAATTCTTCGCGTATACAGTAGTTTGGCTGTGCAAATTTGATGAGCTAAAACCTAAAGTAAGCAGGGCTAAAAAAAGTAATTTGGCTTTCATGGCAAATCATATTAAAATTTAATATTGTGGAATATTCAATTACTGTGCCAGAAAAAAACATAAAATAAATTTTAGATGTTGTAAATAATTGTATTTTAGCAAAACCCTAAATTTTTTATTTATTATGAAGAAAATAATACTGTGTTTTGGCGCTTTTGCTTTGTTGATGTCTTTTAAATCTCCTGTCTATAAAGATTTGGTAAAATTCAATAATTGGTTTTCCGTTGTAGAAGTTGATACATTAATTAAGGACAGAATCAGCATTCGAGCCATTTCAATTGATAAAAACAGAGTATGGTATGGTGCCGATAATTCTCGTTTTGGCTACTATGACCTCGATAAAAACCAGAAATTTGAAGAACATATCTATCGCGATACACTTAAATTGGAGTTTAGAAGTATTGCTCAAACTCAAAAAAGTGTGTTTTTGTTAAGCATCGGTAATCCTGCTTTATTGTACCAAGTTGACAAAAAAACACAAAAGGTTAAGTTAGTCTACAAAGAAGTAAATCCAAAAGTTTTTTATGACAGCATGCAGTTTTGGAATGATAAAGAAGGAATAGCTTTAGGAGATCCTACAGAAGATACTTTTTCTGTAATCATTACCCGAGATGGAGGCGAAACTTGGACTAAACTTTTGTCAGATAAGCTTCCTACTAATGCGCAAGGCGAAGGTGCTTTTGCTTCTAGTAATACCAACGTCGTTGTTAAAGGAAATGATACTTGGCTTGTTTCGGGAGGAAAAAAATCAAGAGTGTTTTATTCTCCAGACAAAGGAAAGACATGGAAAGCGATTGATACTCCAATTGTTCAAGGACAACAGATGACCGGTATTTTTACGGCAGATTTTTATGATGAAAAGCAAGGATTTATTGCTGGAGGAAATTTTGACGAGCCTGAGAAAAATTCAGACAATAAAGCTTTTACAAAAGATGGCGGTAAAACGTGGGAATTAATCGGGCAAGGACAAGGTTTTGGATATTCTTCCTGCGTACAGTATGTTCCAGGCGGAAATGGCCAGGAATTGGTATCTGTGGGCTCTACAGGAATTCATTATACTACAGACGGTGGAGCAAGCTGGGTGCAATTGTCTCCAACTACAAGATTTTTCAGTATCCGTTTTATCAATAAGAATACGGCCATAGCTTCAGGCCATAATATTTTGGCAAAACTCCGTTTTAAATAAGTACACAGCCAACTAAAAATAACAAGAACCCTAAATAATAAAGTAAGTATTATTATATAGGGTTCTTATCGCTGTTGTATGGTAAATGAGTTTAATCTTTTCCTGCTTTATCTCGGTATTGCTGCAGTAATTTTCGATTAAAATCGTCTTCTGATTTTTTTAGCTTCAGTATTTTTTTTGCTGAAAGTACTTTTTTAAGATTAGACATGTATTTCTCTTTCAGCTGATAAAGCTCTTTGTCGGTACTTTCCATCTGCGAAAGCAGGGCAACAGATTCTTTTTCTGTCATTGAGCTCAGATTGTCGTCATCCAGCTTTTTCAGATAGGTTTTCATCTTTAATTGTCTTAATTCGAATTGCCTGTCATCATAAGCATTGTAAATCGGCCAGAATTTTTCGGCTTCTGTTGGCGTCAATTCTAACTCGGTTGTCAAAAATGAAACTTTGAAAGCTTTAATTTTTTCTCTCTTCTCATCTGTTTTGTTGTTTTGCGCAAAAAAAGAAAAACTTATCAGAAAGAGCAGTAAGGTTATTATATTTTTAATCTTCATCGTTTAAGTTTTGTTATTCAGTAATTAAGTGTTCGATATTAGGATTAGAAGATAAAATATCTTCTAGCGTTTCTTCTTCAAGAGCGATGTTGCTGTTCAGCTTTTGTATGTCTTTATCATCGAGTTTCTGAATTAAATCATATTGATTGATATTGGACTGATACGAAATATAGTTCTCCAGCGTAGCTGCATCCAAATCATTCGAAGCGGATCTGTAATGATTGACAATAGGAATCATCAAACTCACAACAACTGCTGCGGCAGCAAAGGTGGTCCAAACCTTTTTACGTTTGTAAAGTGGAATTACCTTAGTCTGCGTCTGATTTATTTCTTCTAAAATCTTTGCCGAAAAATCATTAAAATAATGTTCCGGTGTGGTAAACCCAGATTTTATTTTCGGTTCGTTCTCTAGTTTAAATGTTTTCATAATACCAGTTAGATATATTTTATTACAAAAGGTTTAATTTGATGTAACATATAATTCAATTTTTTTTACCGCATGATGGTAAGAGGCTTTTAATGCACCTACAGATGTGCCTAAAATTTCTGCTATTTCTTCGTATTTTAATTCTTCAAAATACTTCATTTTAAAAACCAACTGCTGTTTTTCGGGCAGTGTCACGATTGCTTTCTGAAGTTTGATCTGTATTTCGTCACCATCAAAATAAACATCCGCCTTTAGATTGTCAATGGTTTTGTTTTGCAAGTCTTCGGCGGTAATGCCATTCAGTTTTGCTTTCTGATTTAAAAACGTAAGAGCTTCGTTTGTTGCAATGCGATACATCCAGGAAAAAAGCTTGCTTTCTCCCTTGAAATTTTTAAGATGCTGAAATACTTTTACAAAAGTGTTTTGCAGGACATCATCGGCATCGTCATGGCTCAAAACTATATTTCGTATATGAGAATATAGAGGCTTTTGGTAATCTGACAAGAGCTTTTGAAACGCGGAATTCTGCGTTTTAGGATCTAATAATTGTTGTATAAATTCCTTCTCGTCTATCAAACCTATTGTTTTATAAACCTTTACTGTTTAGTTAGACTGATTTACAAACAAAAGGTTTAATGAGTCTCTTTTAGAATTCTGACTGTTCCTCTTCAGGAGTAGTAGTTTGTGCTGGTTTTGGAGTCGCAGGTTTTGGCTGCGTCTGCTGAGCTGGCTCTGCTACTGGCGTTTCTGACTGATAAACCGGAGCCTTTACAACAGGAACAATTTTTGGTCTGGTCGGGAAATAAATTTCAGTCATTAATTTAGACGGACTTTTAACGTCTAATTTACTTATTGATAATATTTCCAGATGTGACCAGCTTAAATCTGGAGTGATTTTTTCTTTATTAATAAAAGCGGTGCTTTTTTTGATTGCTTCATCTCTATGCGAATAATCGCCTTTCAATGTGGTTTTTACAGCTTCAAAACTGTCTAGTTTTCCAGACGAAATATCACTTCCTGCACTTATCGAAATTTCTTTATTAATCGGAAGGCAGATTGAAATTTTTGCAAGGCCGTTTGCTGTATCATAAGTATGATAAATAATAAAAGGCTTGCCATTTGAAGATAAACTGTTGTTTTCGCTAAAATGAATCAGTTTCGGAATTACGATACGGGCATTCTTGTTTATCTTCGAAATTTCGCTTGTAAAAGTTTGTCGTATATAGGGAGTTTCAGTTTTTTTAACTAGACCATTTACTTTTATAGCGTAAGTTTTGGTTTCGTAGTCTAAATTTTTATCAATGTTTACAAGGCTTTTTTCATAAATTGTACCAATAACTTTATCTGAACCGCCATGAAGAGCGGCATAGATCTTAAATAAAAAACTCATTGTTCCCTTACCTTTCCAAGTCACTTTTGTTTTTCCGTTTAAGGTATCTTTAAGTGTCCATGTTACAGCTGCATTGGTGCCTTCATATTTCATTTTTTGCTCAATGCTTTCTCCTTCTTTTGTGTTTAAAGTGATTGCATTTCCTTTCCCTTCAGCACCTTCCCAATAAAATGAAGCGCCGTTTCCGCTTGTTTTATTCGGATAAGTCATTTTCATCGAAGGATCTTCAACAGACCAAGATTCGAAATCTTCGTAATTTCTAAAATCATTAAGATAGCTGTAAACAGATGTTCTTGACGAATTGATGACCTTGCTTCTTTCTACGTCAAAATCACCCTTTTGGGTAGCAACAAAAACTGTAAGGGCAACAAGGCTTAATAATGAGAGTAGGAACAAATATTTAAGAATCTTCATTGTAGGTTTGTTTATTGTTGTAAAGTTATGAATTTTATTGGGAGTCTTACCTTTATAACAAATATATAATAAGTTTTATTTCTTAAACAGTGCTCTTTTTTTAAAACAACGTTTTTTAATGAAATTTATCTTTTAAAGAAGATTTTGATTGCAAATAAAATGGCGATAAAAAGCAGAAAGACAATCAAGACTTTATAATTTCCCTTGTAAAAAATTTTGTGCAGCGCCAAATCTTTTCGATATGCGAATATCATTATGATTACAAAAACTGCAAAAAAGCACGCACCAAATATTAACTGACCTTGACTAAACATAATTCGATTTTATTTTCGGCAAATTTAAAGAATTGTAAATAAACTTCGGTTACCAAAAGGGTGGTTGTGAAATAAAAACGCTGATTAGTTTTTATTGAATTGGGTAAATTATGTAATTTTAGAGGCTCAAAAAAACAAAAAAATATGAAAAAACAACTCGATGCTGTTACCGAATTCCATACCGCTTTTAGAATCGGGCACAGTACGACTCCAACAACAAACTTAAGCGCAGAGAAAAAGTTGCTTCGTTATAATTTAATGAAAGAAGAAAACGAAGAATATCTGGAGGCTGTGCAGAACAATGATTTGGTTGAGATCGCAGATGCTCTTGGAGATATGATGTACATTTTATGCGGCACTATTATCGAGCATGGACTGCAAGACAAGATTGAAGCGGTATTTGATGAAATTCAGCGCAGCAACATGAGCAAATTGGGAGAAGACGGCCAGCCGATTTATCGCGAAGACGGTAAAGTGATGAAAGGTCCAAACTATTTTAAGCCTGATTTTTCTAAACTTTTTTAAATATAAAACCCGATAAAAATGAATTTATCGGGTTCTTTTTTGATGCTTATTTCTTGATTATTGAACTTTTACGGTCCATCCAAAAGTATCTTCAGATAATTTGTTCTGTAAATTTGTTAATTTCTCTTTTAAGAATGAAGCGTATGAATTTTCGATTGGCGTCATTTCATAATATTCATCTTTATAAGAGAACCCTTTGATTACACTGATTACGGCAGCTGTACCAGCACCAAAAATTTCTTTTAGAGATCCGTTTTTAGCTGCTTCCACCAACTCTGAAACGATAACTGGGCGAACTTCCACATTTAAACCTTCTTTTTGAGCCATTTCAATCAAACTTTTTCTAGTAATACCATCCAAAATTCTTTCACTGGTTGGCGCAGTCAATAAGGTATCGTTGATTCTGAAGAATACGTTCATTGTTCCTGCCTCTTCAAGTTTTGTATGAGTCGCGTCATCTGTCCAGATTACCTGCTGGAAACCGTCTTTGTTGGCAAGGTTTGTTGGGTAAAACTGTGCGGCGTAATTTCCTGCAGCTTTTGCGGCTCCGATACCACCATTTGCGGCACGGCTGTAATGTTCTGCAATGATTACTTTTACTTCGCCTCCGTAGTATGCTTTCGCAGGAGAAAGTAATATCATGAATTTATATTCGTCAGATGGGTTTGCAATAACTCCAGGACCCGTCGCAATCATAAATGGGCGGATGTACATACTCGCTCCGTTTCCTCTTTGGATCCAGTCTTTGTCTAATTTTAATAATTCATTTAATCCATCCATAAAAACAGATTCTGGAACTTCTGGCATTGCCATTCTCACCGCAGAATTATTGAATCTCTTGTAGTTTTCATCTGGCCTAAACAACCAAACATCATTATTCTCATCTTTATACGCTTTCATTCCTTCAAAAATTGCCTGTCCGTAGTGAAAGACTTTAGATGAAGGATCCATCAAAATGGGAGCATAAGGCTTAATGACCGGATTCTGCCATTGCCCGTTTTTAAAATCACATTCAAATAAATGGTCTGTAAAAACAGCACCAAAGCTCAGGTTGTCAAAGTCTACCTCGTTTATTTTTGTGGTAGGCGATTTGATGATTTCAATTTTGCTGGTTTGAGTCGTACTCATAATTATATAAGGTTTTTATAAAATTTTTCATCACTATTAATAAATCTAAAGTGATGATTTAATGTGAAATAGATTTTATCGAATGCAAAATTAAGTAAAAATATGTAATTTGCTTAGTAAAATCGCATTAATTGCGGGATTTAATTGAGATTTGTTTATCTTATAATAAACTCAAATATTTGCCTATATTTTATAAAGAATTTATGAAAAAAAAGCGCATTTTTAGGGCTTTACGCATTTGTTTTGATTAAATTTGAATGATAAATAGCTCAAAACGCCTTTAGAGCGAATTGTAAATTTCTAAAACAATGAAAAGAGAAATCATTAAGACCCTCGATGGATCAACTACAATATTTTTGAAAGATTGGGATGAATTTTATCATTCTAAACACGGCGCCATACAAGAAGCGAAACACGTATTTATAAAGAATGGTCTCGACTTGTTTAAAGACAAGTCTGTCAGTATTTTAGAAATCGGTTTTGGGACTGGCTTGAACGCTTTTATTACTTTTTTAGAATCAATCAAAAGAAAACAATGTATTGATTATGTTGGAGTAGAGGCATTTCCTGTGGCTCCAGAAGAAGTTGTCGGAATGAATTATGTTGAGGAGTTAGAGGCAGAGAATTACAAATCGGTTTTTGAAAAGATGCACCAATATGAATGGAATGTAAAGAATACAGTGACTTCTGATTTTTCGTTAACCAAAAGAAAACAATTTTTTCATGAAATTGACGATCATGAGATTTTTGATTTGATTTACTTTGATGCCTTTGGATATCGTGTCCAGCCTGAACTTTGGAGTACGTTAATTTTTGAAAAAATGTACAATAGTTTAAAACCTGGTGGCGTTTTGGTAACTTATGCAGCTCGAGGAGTTGTTAAAAGAAACATGATCGAAGTCGGTTTTACAGTCGAAAAGTTGGCAGGGCCTCCAGGAAAAAGAGAAATGTTCAGGGCTGTTAAAAAGGTTTAAATAAATTATTTAGAATTGTTCTATATTGATTTATGTGTTTTAAGAAAACGGTTTCGTTGCTAAAATTTTTAAAAAAAATAGTTAAAATAGGATTTTATATAGGTTATTTGTTTAAATTTGGTGCGAGTTTAAAAATATAGATAACCCCCAAAAATCTTATTTTATTATGTCAAAAATGATGTTTGATTACACGAAATCAATACTTGAAAGAGTTAGTTTCGATCCGGTGCTTTTCTGCAAAGAGTTAGAAAAAGCTATCAAAACACTGTTACCATACGAAATGGAACAATTACAAGAATGGTTGCTAAGTTTTGTAATCGGAAAACCAGAATTAAAACCAAGTCTGCAGCTAATTAAAGTATAAAAAGAAAGGAGCCTAATATAGACTGCACCCAAAAGTTTAGACAAATTTATAATTAAGTTTGATAATAATGAGCTCGATATTTTATCGGGCTCATTCCTTTTAGATTAAGTTTGATCCTGTCATTATTATAATAATCGATATACTCAATAATATCTTCTTTTAACTGATTAATGGAACTGTATTTTTTAAGATAAAACAATTCTGACTTTAATGTTCCAAAGAAGTTTTCAATAATTGCATTATCAAGACAGTTTCCTTTCCTGGACATACTCTGTTTAATTCCTTTTTCCTTTAGCAAATATTGATATTGCTTCATTTGATACTGCCATCCCTGATCAGAGTGCAGTGTCAAATCTGCATTATCGGGTATTTTATTAAATGCTTTTTCAAGCATCATGATTACTTGATTAAATACTGGTCTTTCAGCCAGTTCATAACTGATTATTTCTCCATTAAACAAGTCAATGATTGGAGACAAATATAATTTTTTCCCCGATACGTTAAATTCAGTTATATCGGTTGCCCATTTTTGATTAGGTACTGATGATTTAAAATTTCTGCTCAGAATATTTGGAGCAATCCTGCCTTGTTCTCCTTTATATGATTTATACTTTTTAACCCTGATAAGACTTTTTAATCCCAATGATTTCATTAATCTCAGAACTGTTTTATGATTTATGAGCACCCCTTTCAGTCTTAATTCGTTAGTTATCCTTCTATAGCCATAACGCCCTTTGTGTCTGGAATAGATTGCATTTATTTGTTCTTTTATTTCTTTGTATTTATCGGCTGTTTTACTCTGCTTTTGATAATAATAAAAACTGCTGCGCGCCACATTACTACAATTTAAAAGTAAATCTAAATCGTAGCGATGCCTTAATTCCATTATGGCTTGCGATTTTTGGCTTTTTCTTCGGCTTGAATCAAGGCTTGTAACTTTTTTAGAAAATCAATTTCACAGCGTAATGTTTCATTCTCCAACAAAAGCTCTTCCTCTCTTGTTAAAGGTTTTTCAGTTTTACGCTTTTTACGTTTGGGATTGCTCATAGATTTTGGTCTTCCTCTTGGTTTTAGTTTTAATCCTTCTAAACCAAATTTAGCAAAATCTTTCTTCCGCTTAATAATAATCGAATCTGAAGGAATATTGAATCGCAGACGGGCTTCTCTTAAAGATAACGAATCTGACTCAATGGATTGGAGAACTTTTAATTTGAAATCAATCGGATAAAGCTGATTTTTCCGTGATAATAAACCTGCCTTGCCAAACTCCCTGTAAAAACTAACCCATTTGCGAATATTAGATTCGCTGGTGCTTTTCTCATTAGATACTGACTCACATGAATAATGCTTATGAACTACTAATTCTACACATTCAAGTTTGAATTCATAACTGTATTTTACTTTTCTTTCCATAAAAATGCCCCCAAATAGTGTCTAACTTTTTGGGGGCAGTGCAATAAACGGCTCCTTTTTTATTGCGCTTTCTTTTGCAGCGGACTAATAATCTGAACATTCTGAAAAACAATTGCTCCCTTTACAACTCCTGCAATTGTGGATCTGAGTGCGTCAATGATTTGCATTTTTAATTCGCTCTTAGGGTAAATCAGACTTACTTCGCGTGCAGGCTTTGGTTCTTTAAAATTTCGGAGTTTGAGTTTGTCAGAATCTTTTAAGTCTAAGGTATGTAGATACGGAAGTAATGTAGTGCCTAATCCCTCGTCGGCTAATTTTATTAACGTCTCAAAGCTGCCACTTTCAATCTGAAAATTGTTTTGGTCAATATCAGAGGTGTTTTTGCATAAATTCAAAATTCCGTCTCTAAAGCAATGCCCGTCCTGTAAAAGAAGTATCTCATTCAGGTTCAAATCAGAAACTTCGATTTCATCTTTCTGAAAACTGCTGTGGCTTTCTGGTATATAAGCCACAAAAGGTTCAAAGTATAAAACTATTTCTTTTATTTTTTCATCTTCAAGCGGCGTTGCGGCAATTGCTGCATCAAGATGCCCGTTTTTTAGTTTGATAATAATTTCTTCTGTATTTAGCTCTTCAATCAGAAGTTTAACCTTTGGATATTTTTTAATAAAGTTATTCAGAAACATCGGCAGCAGTGTAGGCATGATGGTCGGAATTATGCCTAACC
Source organism: Flavobacterium foetidum (assembly GCF_004634245.1). Classification (GTDB taxonomy): domain Bacteria; phylum Bacteroidota; class Bacteroidia; order Flavobacteriales; family Flavobacteriaceae; genus Flavobacterium; species Flavobacterium foetidum. Next base: position 157,993 of record NZ_SJTF01000002.1, on the reverse strand, counting down.
TAAACTCTCCGCCTATAAACCCTTTTTGTTGTTCTACGATATCTTTAATTCGGTCGGCCTCATTAACAATATTTTTAGCCTGATTGACAATTTTCTGACCAATATCGGTCAGTTGAATCGGTTTTTTGCTTCGGTCGAAAATCAAAATATTTAGTTCTTCTTCAATCTTCTGTATCTGCATACTTAAAGTAGGCTGGGTTACAAAACATTTTTCGGCTGCTAGTGTGAAGTTTTTATGTTCGGCAACAGCTAATACATATTGCAATTGAGTTATAGTCATTTTAATAGTAATTTTTGATGCAAAAATAAGTAAATATAATTTTTTATTATATATAAACTATAGGAGAAGCTCTAAATTTGTAGTAAATTAGGATTAAAAAGTACATTATGAAAACAAATATCTTAGGATTACCAGTAAAAGAATCAGAATTATTGGTTCAAGAATTAAATATATTATTGTCGAATTTCCAAGTGTATTACCAGAATTTGAGAGGAATTCATTGGAACATCCGTGGGAAACGTTTCTTTGACCTGCATGTTAAGTTTGAAGAATTATACACCGATGCACAATTAAAAATCGATTTGATAGCCGAAAGAGTTTTGACAATAGGAGGAACACCGCTGCATACTTTTGAAGATTATGTAAAGAATAATAAATTGACGGTGGGTAAAAATATTTCTAACGACGAAAAAGCCGTGCAACTCATCGTGAATTCGTTGTCTGACCTTCTGAAAATTGAAAGAGAAATATTAAACAAATCAGGCGAAATCAACGACGAAGGAACCAATTCGATGATGAGTGATTTTATTGCAGAGCAGGAAAAAACAATCTGGATGATGAATGCCTGGTTGGAAGAGACGCTGTAAATATTTGTTTTTTAAGGATTTAATAGCAGAATGGAATGAAAATTGCATTCTGCTTTTTTATTATTGTTAAATTTCTATGAAAATCTCTTTGATTTTATTTGTTTAACGTTATTTTTGTCTTGATGAAAGTACTTGCGCGCATATTATTAGTCATATTTATTGCCTTCTTATCGACTCCGACCATTGTCCAAGCGATTAAGAAAAGCAATAATACGGCTTTGTCTTTCAGTTTTTCCGAAGAAGAACAAGCGCATAAAGAACTTAAGGCGGCAGTGCATCCCGTGATATTAGAACACGAAATCCTGATGGCGGTTTGCATCGAGAAGAAAACCATTATTTCTGAAAATATTGTAAAACTAGACAATATTTCTCCGAGCATCTTTGCTCCACCTCCCAATTTAGTATAATGCTTCAATTATTTTGACCTTAGCTGCATTTTTATGAATGTGGCAAATCTTTAGTGAATAATTTTTTAGTATTGTATTATGACAAAAAAAATCAATCTTTTTGCCAACCTTAAATCTGATTTTGCCTCAGGTTTAGTGGTTTTTTTGGTGGCTCTTCCATTGTGTCTAGGTATTGCGATGGCTTCTGGAGCACCATTATTTTCTGGAATTATCGCTGGTGTCGTGGGGGGTATCGTTGTAGGATATTTGAGCCAGTCGCATATCAGCGTATCAGGTCCAGCTGCTGGGTTAACCGCTATTGTTTTAACCGCTATAACTGATTTAGGTGCTTTTGATGTATTTTTAATGTCTGTTTTTATTGCTGGATTAATTCAATTAGCGTTAGGATTTTTAAAAGCGGGAAGTATCTCAAATTATTTTCCGACCAATGTGATCGAAGGAATGCTAGCGGGTATAGGGATTATCATTATTTTAAAACAAATTCCGCACGCGTTTGGTTATGATGCAGATTATGAAGGTGATCAAGCTTTTATTCAAAATGATGGAAGCAATTCGTTTTCGTTTTTGTTTGATGTTCTAAACCACATACATATGGGAGCTGTCGTGGTATCTGTAGTTTCATTAGCAATTTTACTGGCTTGGGATAAAGTTTCGTTTTTAAAAAGAATAAAACTAGTGCCAGGAGCCTTAATAGCTGTTATTGCTGGAGTGGTCTTAAATGAAGTGTTCATCTCGACAGGAAGTCCTTTGGCAATTGCAAAAGAACACTTGGTTTCTTTGCCGGTTCCAAAATCTTTCGATGATTTTAAATCAATTCTGATTTTGCCGGATTTTACCGCTGTGGCAAATCCAAAAGTTTGGGTAGTTGCTGCTACGATTGCAGTTGTTGCTTCTATCGAAACGCTTTTGTGTATTGAAGCTACCGATAGAATGGATGTGCAAAAACGTTATACGAACACAAACGTCGAGCTTAGAGCTCAAGGTGTTGGTAATATCGTGAGTTCTCTATTAGGAGGCCTTCCAATGACATCTGTTGTAGTGAGGTCATCTGCTAATAATAATGCAGGAGCAAAATCTAAACTGTCTGCGATTATTCACGGTATTTTATTGTTGATAAGTGTATTGTCTATTCCGACTATTTTGAATAAGATTCCATTGGCGACATTGGCGACCGTGCTGATTTTGGTTGGTTATAAATTAGCGAAACCGGCCGCTTTTATACATTTTTGGAAAAAAGGAAAATATCAGTTTGTCCCTTTTATTGCAACTTTGGTTTTTGTGGTTGCCACCGATTTGCTTAAAGGTGTTGCACTGGGAATCATCATCAGTATCATTTTTGTTTTGAGAGGTAACTTAAAAAGAGCTTATGTCTTCAAAAAAGAAGAATACGAAGATGGCGACATTATTCATATCGATTTGGCACAGGAAGTTTCATTTTTGAATAAAGCGGCCATAAAGCAGACTCTAAATGAAATTCCGGAAAACTCTAAAGTCATTATCAATGCTCATGATACAGAATATATTGCTCATGATGTCTTAGATTTGATTCGTGAATTCAAAGAAACCAGAGCAATCGACGAAAATATCAAAGTCAAGCTGAAAGGTTTTAAAGAGGCTTACGAACTAGAAAATACGCCAGAAAACAATAATCATGTTACTATAGAACATTATTATGATGTAGCGAAAAGAGAAGTGGTTCACAAAGAAGTTATTAAGGAAGAGTAATTAAATTAAGATGCTTTTTAAGCAAAAGAAATCTCAAAATTTAGGTAACTTTACATCAAGTTCATTTTTTGAGACTATTATACATTTAGAAATTACCACACAAAAAATAAGGAAATGAGAAAATTTTATGAGCAGTTATTAGAGAATAATAAAAAGTGGGTTGAAAATTCATTAGCAAAAGACCCTAATTATTTTGCCGATTTAGCAAAAGGACAACAACCGCCATTATTATGGATTGGATGTTCTGATAGCCGTGTTCCTGCAAACGAAATTGTAGGTGCAAAACCAGGAGAAGTTTTCGTGCACCGTAATATTGCAAATATGGTTGTTCACTCTGATATGAATATGCTAAGCGTACTAGATTACGCAGTAAATGTTCTGAAAATAAAGCATATTATTGTTTGCGGACATTACGGCTGTGGTGGTGTAAAAGCGGCAATGGGAAACCAGTCTGTCGGAATTATCGATAACTGGTTGCGTCATATTAAAGATGAATACCGTTTGCATGATAAATATCTAAATTCGATTGAAGATGAAACGGAGCGTTTTAATGCTTTTGTAGAAATTAATGCTAAAGAACAGGTTTACAACTTAGCAAAAACTTCGATTGTGCAAGGCGCATGGAAAAACGGACAAGATTTAATGCTTCACGGATGGGTTTACGGATTAAATTCTGGATTTGTAACAGATTTAAATGTAACTATTAGCTCAAACGAAGAGTTGGATGCAGTTTATCAATTGGATCTTTAAAATAATCTGATTTGCAGATATAAAAAAATCGCCCTATTTCAAAAGGCGATTTTTTTATTATTCATTTTCATCTAAGTTTTCATTAAATGCTGACGGAAGCATGGTTGGGATAAACTTGATTAATATAGGCAGCAATAAACTTCCGCCAGGAAGTAAAAATATAGTCAGTGACGGAATAGTTTTGCAAATATCCAAAAGCTGTTTTTTTACTTTCTTTTTCTCTTTGGGATCCAAATCACGAGTGGTAGAAAGGGCCAATAAGACCATTAACTCTTTACTCTGAACGATTTCCTTAATCAACCTGTTTTTGTTTCTTACAATTAATTTCATAACGCTGTGCGTCATTTGGTCGTAAAAATGCTTTACCGGATTTGAATAATTAAAATACGGAATTTTGTGTTTATGAGTGGTAATGAAATTATTGGTTGTATCGATGCTTTTAGTAACAAAATCATCTGATACTCCCATTGTTGATCCTAAGGAATACAAAAAATAGGATTCTTCATTTTCTACAACACCATCGCTCCATAAAGCCATTCCGGCCATGTCGATTAAGTAATATTGTTCTAGTTTGTTCTGAAAATAATCCAGTTGCAATGTTTCGAGCGTTTCAACTGTAACCTTAGAGAATTTAGAGTAACGAATTGAAGCTTCAAAAAGTTTAATCAATAAGTCGTCATGTTGCGACTTAACGGTTTTAGTTTTTAATGCCAGTCCAACAATTCCTAGAACGGTTTCTTCGATTCTTTTTAAGTATTTTTCTGGAATTTCTCCATGTTCTAAGTATTTTCTAAACGCGAGAACATCAATAAACAAAAGCGCATTTGTAACTAAATGCGAAAAGTTTTTACTGATGATGCTGTCGTTGGTCTGCACTCTTTCATCAATAATGTTTTCTAAGGATAACGAAGGAGTATCCTTAGGCAGCAAAATTTTAAACAAGTTGAATCCCTCAGGACTCATTTCTTTGTAAAACTTTAAGACTTCAGATATAAAATTTTTGGGTTCAGAATTTCTTTTTTCCAAACAAAAAACGTGGTAAAGCGTGTTTAAAAGCGCAACTTTAGAAATTTCGGTTTTAAACCAGCCCTTAATCGGAATTGGAACCTGTGAATCAATTGCGATGATATGTCCGTAAATAAAGCCTGTTTCTCTTACTTTATAGTAAAAGGAATCTGGAGTCTCAACAGGAATCGCTTCTGAAAACTTCTGTTCACTAAAGAATTTATCGATCCAGCCGTGTGCTGATGGATTAATCATTGACTTAATTTTGCTGATGCAAAGCTATATCTTTTTCTTGTTTCTGAATTAATTTTAAATGAAATAACCACTACTTTTTGTTAAAAATAGTGGTTATCAAACTTTTTGTCGATTATTTCTACTTAATCAGTCCAGCACAAGCAACTCTGCCACCTGCGTCTCCAGTTGGTTGCGTAGTAAAGTCATCTGCTCCTGCGTGTACGATTAGACCTTTTCCTAAAACATCTTTGCTGGCGTCTCCACATCCTATACACCATTCATCTGTCGTAAGAGTAATTGTTCCGTTTCCTTTTGCATCTGCTGTAAAGTTTCCGATATCACCTTTATGATATTCTGCAGAACCCCATTTTCCATGCTTTTTAAAAGTCGGATTCCAGTGTCCTGCTGCAGAACTTCCATCGGCAGCGCTACAATCTGCTTTTTCGTGAATGTGTATGGCATGAACTCCCGGTTGTAATCCAGTGATTTTTGCTGTAAAAGTTACTTTGCCGTTTTTTTCGGTAAAAACTGCTGTACCGCCAACTGAAGTGTTGCTTTTTGGCTCTAATGCCACGGTCAACACTTTGGCATCATTTGATTTTGTACTGGTCTTACAACCAATAATTAAGGCTGTAAGTATAGCGAATGAGACGATGATTTTTTTCATAATAAAGGCTTTAAATTATAGATTAAGTAAATTTAACATAAAATAACTGAATTAATTAACTCTAAAAGTTAAAAAAAAGTCAAACTAAGCACATAAAATTTAGTTGGATAGAGTTCAAAAAAACAGAAAATAATCCTTAAATTAGAGGATGTTTTTCGAGACATTTTTGGAAAACGACTAGCTGTAATTCGTTTATATTTAAACTCTTGATGTTATGATGAAAAATATTTTTGCTGTTGTTTTTCTTTCTACGATATTCTTTTCCTGCAATTGTACGAAAGACAAAAAAAATGATTCGGTTTCTAAACTTGAAGGGCATTGGGAGCTTACTTATATAACAGGTCCTAGGATAACTTTTGAGGGGCTTTATCCCAATAAAAAACCTACTATAAGCTTTGATTTGAAAGAAAAGAAGGTTTCTGGAAACGGCAGCTGTAATTCTTATACAGGAAAACTTGTTGTAGAAGCAAACAAAATCGATTTTACGCAGCCCATGGCAATGACCAAAATGATGTGTCTAGACGGCCAAGGCGAACAGGTTTATATGAATACTTTGCAAAAAGTAACCTCATACGATATAAGCGATGACGGAAAAACTTTGAATTTTATTTCTGGCGATATTGCGACTATGCGCTTTGCAAAAAAAATAAAAAATTAACTCAAAACAATAAGGATTATGAAAAGGAAGTTTGCTATTATTTTACTCTTATCATTGTTTTTAAATAATGTGATAAATGCTCAGGAAAAATCTAAAAAAGAACTTAAAGCGGAAAGAGAACAACAGCAAAAACAAAAAATAAAGAGCCTAATAGATGCTAAGAATTTTGTTTTTGAAGCGCAACAACTTACGCCACAAGGCGGACGTCTTATACAATTAGACTATAATACTTATTTTTTAAAGTTTAATACTGAAAAAACAACCTGCGACCTGCCTTTTTTTGGACGCGGATTTAATGTAGGTTATGGAAACGATGGAGGCATCAAGTTTGAAGGTAAGCCTGAGGATATAAAAGTAAGTGAGAAAAAAAATGGTTGGAATCTGAAAGCTGTTGTAAAAGGTAAAAATGATGTTTATAATTTGACTTTCTCAATTTTTGCTAACGGAAAAGCTACACTGACAGTAATAAGCAACAACCGTGCTTCGATTTCTTATGATGGGGAAATAAGTGCTCCAAAAACCGATGTAAATAATTGAGTGGCAATTTCTTAATCTGAATTGTATTCTGTAGAATTGTGTTTATTTTCTTAGTTTTTTTAGTGTTAGTGTGTTGTAAATCAGTATATTTGATTAGGTGTATTTATGAACAAAAAAATCTAGCATTATGAAAAAACTAAGTATTCTTTTTATTTTGGTGGCAACCTCATTTTCATCTTATGCGCAGTCTTCTTATAAAGAGGATGTGGAAGTGGTTCAGAGCGTTTATGGTAAAACTAAGAGTGAACTCGTAAAGCAATACATGAATTTGTCTGATGAACAATCAGTGGCTTTTACTAAAGTTTATGACAGTTATGAAACAGAACGAAAAGCTCTTGGGCAGATTAAATTTCAGTTAATTAATGATTATGCTGCTAATTATGAAACACTTACTGATGCTAAGGCTGACGAATTAGCCAAGGGAACCCTTAAGAATCATATTGCCTACGAGAAACTTTACACTAAAACTTACCATCAGGCAAAAAAAGCGATTGGAGCTATAAATGCGGCCAAATTTATTCAGCTTGAGGTGTATCTGCAAACCATAATTCGAAGCGAAATTTTAGAAGCAATACCATTTATTGGAGAGCTCGATAAAACCAAAGTAAATTAACTCGTTGGGTGAAATTATTTTCAACACACAGAAACATAGTTTGACTAAACTTAAAAAAGGCGTTTCACTAGTCTAAATGCACATAGTTTAGGTATGTGTGGAAACTTGTTTCTTCCATTTTCTTTTTTCGGCAAAAAAACTATGCTTCTATGTGTTAAAATGCTTTTATTTTTTAATTACACCCAACGGGTTAAATTAGATTAGTATTATCAATAGCTTCATTCAAGACATTAAATCTCATTGATCTGCTAAAATAGGCATGAAATCCTTTTGCTTATAAATTTTTCACGCAGATTAATACAGATTAGATTTAGACAGATTTATTTCTAAGCTGATGTAATGCAATTGGAAAAAAATAATTTCACCCAACGGGTTACTATTACAATAAAAATAGGGGAATCAATTTTTTATAAATGATTCCCCTTTTTAATGCTTACTTTGAATTTTTCAGTTCATAAATTGCATTCACCATTCCGTTTTTCGGACTGTCTAATGTGAGTTCCCAAAACATAATACCTCCAAGCTTTTTAGACTTTACATATTCTGTTTTAGCTTTGATAGATTTAATATCATCAGATGTTGCAAAAGTTTTGGTTTTAGCATTGTACCAATAAGGAGCCTGTGCTTTTTCATCATAAAAATATTTCCATCCGTTTGCTTCAGTATATGTTTTAGCATAATCTTTGAAATTGACTCCTTCAACGTGTTTTCCTGCTTGGTATAATCCATTGTTGATATTTTCAACATTGATCCATTGTCTAGTATAAAAGGCACCACCAATTACAAGTTTTTCAGCGGGAACACCTTGTTTTAATAAATAAGTGACCGCACGATCTGTAGATTCTTCGTTTGGATTTGTACTATACAATGGTGTGTGATGCCCCGTAACTTGAGAATATCCATTTACCAAATCGTAACTCATAATATTGATGCGGTTTACCAATGGAGTAACTGCTTTCCAATCTATAGACTCGTCTAGATATTTTTGGAAACCTCCTGCTGCAAAGCTTAACTCGTATTTTTTTCCTAATGTGCTGCGCAGAATCTTTAACAGTTCAGTGAAATTTGGTTTGTCGACAGCTTGGTATAAATGCCCCGGAAGACCTTCAATTGCAGGATATTCCCAATCTAGATCTAAACCATCGACTTTAAAATAATCAGTAACTTCTTTAACTGATTTAGCAAAAGTCAATCTGCCTTCTGCTGTTGAAAAAGCTTGCGAACAAGGCTCACAGCCTCCCCAGCCTCCTAGAGAAAGCACCACTTTAAGCTGTGGGTTCTTAGATTTTAAAGAAACCAATTTTTTTATTGTGACAGAATCTTTAGAGGAGTCGACACTCAATTTGCCATTCTTTAAATGGCAAAAGCTGAAAATAATTTGATTTAATTTATTGACCTCATATTGATCAATTAAGTTGGCATCGCCTGTGTAGTAAGCGATAATATCCATTTTTTTGTTTTTCTGGGCAAATGTATTCGACGTAAAAACGCTGAGAAGTAAAATTGCAATTAGGTTAATTTGTTTCATTTTTTGTTTTTTGAAGTTTTAGAATGCTAAAATTAAAACATTAGATTCGATATTTAGCAATGCGATTATCCCCTAGAGTATTATTTAACGAATTTTTTGCAAATTGGTGCAAAAATATTGCAAATGCAAACTAAAGAATTAGGGCTGAGTTTTATACTGTTTAGAAAAATGATGTCCAAAAATAAACCCGCACAGTTTCGGACTTGTGCGGGATTATAACAAATTAAAAGCTAAAAACTATTTTGAAATTAGAAGCAGTAAGTGTTTTCTGCAACTAATTTTTCTGCAATTTTTTCTCTAAGTGCCACAACATTTGGCAGATTAGTATATTTAGTGAAACGTTTAAGTCCCATTAACATCATACGTTGTTCGTCACCTTCAGAGAAAGAAGCGATTCCCTCTTTTCCTCTTAAGTTTACGATATCAACCGCTTTGTACAAGTATAATTTTGCCATAGCGATTTGCTCTTGTACTTTATCTTCACCTTCTTTTTTAGCCAATTTCTCAGTTCTCAAAATTGTACTTTCAGCCATGTAGATTTCGATTAAGATATCGGCAGCAGCCATTAATAACTGTTGATGAGAGTCTAATTCTGGACCGTATTTTTGAACAGCGCTTCCGGCAACCATTAAGAAAACTTTTTTCAAGTTAGCCACGATTACTTTTTCTTCAGAGAATAATTCAGAGTAGTCCGGAGTATCAAAAGATGGAATTCCCATTAATTCTTCCTGAACTTTCATTGCTGGCCCCAATAAATCAACGTGTCCTTTCATCGCCTTTTTGATCAGCATACCTACAGAAAGCATTCTGTTGATTTCGTTTGTACCTTCGTAGATACGAGCGATACGAGCGTCTCTCCAAGCACTTTCCATTGGAGTATCTTCAGAGAATCCCATTCCGCCAAAAACCTGAATACCTTCGTCAGAACAGTTTTGAACGTCTTCAGAAACGGCTACTTTCAAGATAGAACACTCGATAGCATATTCTTCAACTCCTTTTAATTCTGCTTCTTGGTGAGAAGTTCCTTCGGCTTCACGAGCAGCGATTCTGTCTTCGATGTCTTTTGCAGCACGGTAAGAAGCACTTTCTCCAGCATAAGCGTTAGTTGCCATTTCAGCTAATTTAGAACGGATAGCGCCAAAAGATGCAATAGGAGTGTTAAACTGAATTCTTTCGTTAGCATATTTTACCGCTCCAGAAGTCACTCTTCTTTGAGCATCTAAACAAGCAGCAGCCAATTTGATACGGCCAACATTTAAGGCATTCATTGCGATTTTAAAACCGTTTCCTCTTTCAGACAACATGTTTTCAACCGGAACTTTTGTTTCGTTAAAGAAAACCTGACGAGTAGAAGAAGCACGGATTCCTAATTTATGCTCTTCTTCATTCATAGAAATTCCGTTTGAAGGATCGTTTTCTACGATGAAACCTGTAATGTTTTTATCATCTCCAATACGAGCAAAAACGATGAATAAGCTGCAGAAACCAGCATTCGAAATCCACATTTTTTGTCCAGTAATTAAATAATGAGTTCCGTCTTCAGATAAAACCGCTTTTGTTTTTCCTGAGTTTGCATCAGATCCTGCACCTGGTTCCGTTAAGCAATAAGCACCAAACCACTCTCCAGAAGCCAATTTCGGAACGTATTTTTTCTTTTGTTCTTCAGTTCCGTAAAGTGTAATTGGCATTGTTCCAATTCCGGTATGAGCACCAAAAGCAGTTGAGAACGAACCTGTTGCTCCAGAAATGTAGTCGCAAACCAGCATAGTAGAAACAAATCCCATTCCTAATCCGCCGTATTCTTCAGGAACTGCAACTCCAAGAAGTCCAAGTTCACCTGCTTTACGCATCGAAGCTTCTGTATAAGCATAATCTTTTTTCTCAAAACGATCTTTATGCGCCCATAATTCTTTGTCTACGAACTCTTTTACAGAGTCACGCATCATTAACTGCTCTTCCGAGAAATCTTCAGGAGTAAAGATGTCCTCGCATTTTGTTTCTTTAACTAGGAATTGACCTCCTCTTGTTTTGTCGCTCATGACTTTTATTTTTTTGTTTTAGTATCTTTTTATTTATGCATTTATCCTTAATCTTGTCATTTCGACGAAGGAGAAATCTCCGCAAGTAGCTCCACATCGATTGACAAACTTTGAGGATTATTGTCGCGGAGATTCCTCGTTCCTCGGAATGACAAACTGTATGGTTACTTTGTCGAAATACTAGTGCGATTTCTCGTTCCTCGAAATGACAAACTGAACGTATACTTTACTTAATAATACTCTCTTATAATACCTCGTAAATTCCAGCGCTTCCTTGCCCAGTCCCAACACACATCGAAACGATTCCGTATTTATTACCTCTGCGTTTCATTTCGTCGAATAACTGAACAGAAAGTTTAGCACCTGTACATCCTAGAGGGTGACCTAAAGCAATTGCTCCACCATTTACGTTTACGATATCTGGATTCAAGCCTAACTCGCGAATTACTGCCAAAGACTGAGAAGCAAAAGCTTCGTTTAATTCTACTAAGTCAATATCTTTTAATTCTAATCCAGCTTGTTTCAGTGCTTTCGGGATTGCTTTTACGGGCCCGATACCCATAATTCTTGGTTCAACACCAGAAGAAGCAAAGTTTACCAAACGTGCAATTGGCTCAAGGTTTAATTCTTTTACCATTTCTTCGCTCATGATTAAAACGAAAGCGGCACCGTCGCTCATTTGAGAAGAGTTACCAGCCGTTACACTTCCGTCAGCAGCGAAAACGGGTTTTAGTCCTGCTAAAGCTTCTTTAGAAGTTCCAGCTCTTGGTCCTTCGTCTTTATTTACAACGTATGATTTAGTTTCTTTTTTCCCATTTTCATTGATGAAAGTCTGCTCAACAGTAATCGGAACGATTTGTTTGTCGAATTTTCCTTCTGCCTGAGCTTTCAATGCTTTCATGTGAGAGTTGTACGCAAACTCATCCTGGTCTTCTCTAGAGATTTTGTATTGGTTAGCCACCGCTTCGGCAGTTAAACCCATTCCCCAGTAGTAATCTTCGTGACCTGCCGCCGCAACTTTATAATCTGGAGTTGGTTTGTAACCTCCCATCGGAATATAACTCATACTTTCTGCACCACCCGCAATGATGCAATCTGCCATTCCTGATTGGATTTTAGCAGTTGCCATTCCGATAGTTTCTAGTCCAGATGCACAGTAACGGTTTACTGTAACACCAGGAACATCTTCCACTTTTAATCCCATCAAAGAAATTAAACGTCCAACGTTCAAACCTTGTTCTGCTTCCGGCATGGCATTTCCTACCATAACGTCGTCGATTCGTTTTTTGTCAAAATTAGGCAGTTCGTCCATCATAAACTGAATGGTTTCTGCTGCTAATTCATCAGGACGTTTGAAACGAAATACGCCTTTAGGTGCTTTTCCTACCGCTGTACGGTAAGCTTTAACTATATATGCTGTTTTCATTTGTTTTTGTTTTTGTTTTTGTTTTTGTTTTTGATGTTTTTATAGGTCGCTCCTAAGGAGCTAATCGTATCATTTAAATTATATTTTCTACAAACAGATTGCCTCCCCGAGGCTTATTTAAATTTACATACATTATTGCTGCTACAAACGGATTGCCTCTACGAGGCTATTTAAATTTACATACATTATTGCTGCTACAAACAGATTGCCTCTCCGAGGCTATTTAAATTTGCATACATTATTGCTGCTACAAACGGATTGCCTCTCCGAGGCTATTTAAATTTGCATACATTATTGCTGCTACAAACAGATTGCCTCTCCGAGGCTATTTAAATTTACATACATTATTGCTGCTACAAACAGATTGCCTCTCCGAGGCTATTTAAATTTACATACATTATTTCTGCTCTAGTTGCCTCGGAGAGGCCTACTGTTTGTAGCATTAATTTAGGTATATGTTTACAAGCTCCGTAGGAGCGACCTGTTTTACCAACCCGTTTGTTATTCAACCCAATCAAACAAATATTTTTCGTCATAATCAATTTCAAATTTTTCTAAAAATGAAAGATATTCTTCTTTAAATGTTTGTTTTTTATGATGCTCTTCTTGATTTAGAATATATTTCACCACATTATCTAAATGGCTCTTTGAATAAGAAAAAGCTCCAAATCCTTCTTGCCAATTAAATTTTGTATTAATCCACTTGCTATCATTAATAAATTTTGATGATCCAGCTTTAATATCTCTGACCAAATCTGATAATGAAAGGTTTGGTTTCATTCCAATCAAAATATGAACGTGATCTGGCATTGCAAAAATGGATAATAATTTTTGTCCTCTGTTTGAAACAATACCTGTTATGAATTTATGTAGTTCTTCACGGTTTTCTTTTTTTATCAAATTTTCTCTGCTTTTTACTGCGAAAACAATTTGAATGTAAATTTGTGAATAGGTATTAGCCATAAAATTCGTTTTAAAACAGGTCGCTCCTACGGAGCTGAACCAAAAATCATTTCATTTTCTACAAACAGGATGCCTCTACGAGGCTTTTAGTTTCTAAGTGGTTTTCCTTTAGTCAACATGTACTGGATTCTTTCTAAAGTCTTGCGTTCTGTACATAAACTCAAGAAAGCTTCACGTTCGATATCTAATAAATATTGTTCAGATACTAAAGTAGCTTCAGATAAATCACCTCCAGCCATTACGTAGGCAAGTTTGTTAGCAATTTTCTTGTCGTGCTCAGAAATGTATTTTCCAGCCTGCATTTGGTCAGTTCCCACTAAGAACATACCTAAAGCTTGTTTTCCTAGAACTTTAATATCATTTCTTCTGATAGGTTGCGTATAACCCGCTTCTGCCATTAACAACGCATGTTTTTTAGCTTCAGCAATCTGACGATCTTTATTTACTACAATAACATCTTTTCCGTGTTGTAAAAGTCCAGTGTCAAAAGCTTCATAACCAGAAGTCGAAACTTTAGCCATTGCGATTGTTAAGAAATATTCTTGAAGAACGTTTAATTCCACATCGTTTTTACGGAATAAATCTGAGGCTCTTAAAGTCATTTCTTTAGAACCACCACCACCAGGGATAACTCCAACACCAAATTCCACTAATCCCATGTAAGTTTCTGCAGCTGCAACCACTTTATCAGCATGTAAGCTCATTTCACATCCGCCACCGAAAGTCATTCCGTGAGGTGCCACCACAACTGGAATAGAAGAGTAACGAACACGCATCATCGTGTCTTGGAACAATTTGATTGCCATATTCAATTCGTCGTATTCCTGCTCAACTGCCATCATGAAAATCATTCCGATATTAGCACCAACAGAGAAATTCGCTGCTTGGTTACCAATAACTAAACCTTGATGTTCTTTTTCTGCCAATTCAATTGCTTTATTGATTGCCGAAAGAACATCACCACCAATGGTATTCATCTTAGATTGGAATTCTAAGTTTAAGATTCCGTCTCCTAAATCTTGGATAATAGCGCCACTGTTGCTCCAAACTTTTTTGCTTTCGCGAATGTTGTTCAGAATAATAAATGAATCCTGTCCAGGAACTTTAACTTGTGATTTTGTTGGAATATCGTAGAAATAAGTAGCGCCTTCTTTTACAGTATAAAAACTGCTGCTTCCAGAAGCTAACATTTCGTTTACCCATGCAGCAGGCTCTAAACCTTCTGCTTTCATGATTTCGATTCCTTTTTCAACACCAATGGCATCCCAGATTTCGAATGGACCATTTTCCCATCCAAAACCAGCTTTCATAGCGTCGTCAATTTTGTAGAATTCGTCTGTGATTTCAGGAACTCTGTTTGAAACGTAAGCAAACATTCCGGCGAAACTCTTACGGTAGAATTCTCCCGCTTTGTCAGTTCCTTTTACTAAAACTTTAAAACGATTGATTGGTTTATCGATAGTTTTAGTTAATTCTAAAGTGGCAAAATTTGCTTTTTTTGCTGCTCTATATTCTAATGTATCTAAGTCTAAAGAAAGAATGTCTTTATCTACTTTTTTGTAGAAACCTTGTCCAGTTTTGCTTCCTAACCAATTATTTTCCATCATTTTGTTAATGAAATCAGGAAGTTTGAATAATTCATGTTGTTCGTCGTTCGGACAGTTTTCGTAAATACCGTTGGCAACGTGTACCAAAGTATCCAAACCAACAACGTCAACGGTACGGAAAGTAGCCGATTTTGGACGACCAATAACCGGACCTGTCAATTTATCAACTTCTTCAATCGTTAATCCCATTTCTTTCACTAAATGGAATAAACTTTGGATTCCGTAAATACCAATTCTGTTTCCAATAAACGCCGGAGTATCTTTAGCCACAACCGAAGTTTTTCCTAAGAATTTAGAACCGTATTCGTTTAAGAAATCCAATACCTCTTTTGAAGTTTTTGGACCAGGAATAATTTCAAATAATTTTAAGTAACGCGCAGGGTTAAAAAAGTGTGTTCCGCAGAAGTGTTGTTGAAAATCTTCGCTTCTTCCTTCACTCATAAAATGAATTGGAATACCAGAAGTGTTAGAAGTAACCAAAGTTCCCGGTTTACGGAATTTGTCGATTTGTTCAAAAACCAATTTCTTGATGTCCAAACGTTCAACAACAACTTCGATAATCCAGTCAACATTAGCAATTTTTGCCATATCATCATTCGTATTTCCAGTAGTGATTCGGCTAGCGAATTTCTGACTGTAAATAGGAGATGGTTTTGATTTTAATGAATTCGCCAAATGTTCGTTTACCACACGGTTGCGAACGGCTTTACTTTCAAGTGTTAATCCTTTTTTAGCTTCAGCTTCGGTCAGTTCACGCGGTACAATGTCCAGAAGTAAGACTTCGACACCAATGTTGGCAAAATGACAAGCTATACCTGAACCCATGATTCCGGATCCAATTACAGCAACTTTTTTAATTGTGCGTTTCATATTTGTTAATTGTTTTTATTGCTAGAATCTAAATAATCTCAGAAATCTTAAATTATTCGTTTTCTGTGTTTTTTGTTTGCTTCGCCAGTTCGTCGGCACTTGTATGATTAAATATGTTTTTGTCCTGAATCAATTCATTGATGATTTCAGCAACTTCGATAAAATGATTCAGCTTTTCGTCTGAAACATGTTTCCTAACGGTTTCATTAAACTTCAGAACTGTATTTTTGGATAAATCTCTTTTTTCTTTTCCAAACTCGGTCAGGTAAATCAAAACGCCACGTCCGTCGCTTGGGTTTTTTTTACGAAGGATTAATCCCTTTTCTTCCATAGATTTTAAGGTTCTGGTTAAGCTTGTGGCTTCCATTCCCATTCTCGGACCTAAAGCGGTTGAAGGAGTTCCTTCTTCTTTATCCATACTTAAAAGAGCAAATCCTGTCGCCATTGTGGCATCATACTTTGCCGCTTCTTCGTTGTACATTCTTGAAACAGCCTGCCAGGTTGCTCTCAAAATATAATCTATCGTTTTGTCTTTCATAGGGGAACTATATCGATTTCAAATATAATTAAAAAATACTATGCATGCATATAATTTTTTAATAAATTTTTGGTTGGTTAGAAAATATCCCTAATTTGAAGGGTTTTTGGGTCGTTTATTTTAAGTGTAATATACTATTCTTTTTTGTAATTTTAACATTTATAGAGTTGTATGAGCTCTTTTTTAGTTTTTAAAATGAGTTTAATTCTGCATTCTGTAAAAAATTATGCATTTTGTTCAGTTGATTCTTTTGGTTCATAGCGCGAAATGGCGTCGTGAAGTATCTTTTTCATACGATTTCTCAGACTTTCGGGTCTTAAAATTTCCACACAGCTTCCAAAACCCAATAACAGCCTTTCCATTTCATAATTTGGTATCACAAACAAATGCACGATTATGCTTCCGTCTTCATTTTCCTTAATAATGCGCTGAGAAGTATGCAAAGGTTTTGTGAGTACGTAGGGCGCATTTGAAGCGTCAACCCATATTTCAATGCGTCTTGGATTCATCCCTGAATTGACCGTAACGCCAATGACATCCTTATAAAAATTATCGGCATCGAAATCTTCTTCTAAATAAGGATGATTAAAATCGTAATCAATAGAAATGATTCTGTCCAAAGCCAAATTGGTAATGGGCTGTGACGCTTTTTTCTTTCCAATTAAAAACCAGCGATTATTGAACTCCTTTAAGATAAAAGGATGAAAATGGAATTTTGTTTCCTCAGCAGATTTAAAAGATTTATAAGTAATAATCAGAACCATTTTTTTGATAATCGCCTGATAGATTTCATCCAGATAATGCAATCCTTTTAGTTTCTCATTTTTATCCAGATAAATGACAGGTCTGGTATGCGATTTCTCGGAGTAGATTTTATCCTCCAATCGTTGCAAAATATCCGAAACATCATTAAATAAAGAGAAATCTTTAAACTGCTTTAACATCGAAACCGTTTCTGTCAAAACATTCATATCGGTTTCTGTCAGCGGAATATCGGTTATCGAAAAATCTTCGTCTTCATATTTATAAAACTTTTTATCGTAAACCACGATCGGCGCATTGTAACCGAGTTTTTCGCTCCGCATCAGCTGAATATCCATTTGAATTGTTCGCTTACTGATGGGGTTCTGTCGTCCTTCATATTCAAATAAAGCTTCAGAACATTCTTCGATTAAATCTTCGAGTGTCCATTGCCTGTATTTATTCTGAAGGCATTTGTCTATGGTTTTGTAGCGTATTAAGGCATTTTTGTTTTGTGACATTGTTTTTGTTTTGCCACAAAGGCGCGAGGGCACTAAGTTTTTTATTTTTAAGCCACAGATTATGAGGATTAGAATGATTTCTCTCATTTTTTGTCATTTCGACGTAAGGAGAAATCACACTAGAAACTCCGTCCAGAACGTCGCCAATCTTTGTGGAATTCCGTGTGTGATTTCTCCTTACGTCGAAATGACAAACTGTACGATTAATTAATACTTTAAACAAAAAAACTTTGCGACTTCGCGTCTTTGCGAGATTAATTCTGCGTTGAAATTTTGGGCGTGCCCCGCCGAAAAAGGCGGGTCGGGCTTTACGTTCCCGCTTTTTTTAAGGCGAAGAAAAATCGCCTTAAAAAAGAGCTCCACTTCAATCCCTCACGCATTTACGTTAATAATAGAATCTCTTTTTCAATATTAGCCCGAGCTTTTTCCTCATACAAACTCCTAAACTCATCAGTCTGAAAAATAAACTCGTTTTCCAAAAAATGTTTCAAAGCTTTTGCACGTCCTGGCCTGTATAGAAAATCAGGATAAATGCGATATTCTTTTCTGATTTGTTCAAAATAGGTTTTATAATCATCCCAATCTTTAGCAAGGATTTTCAAATCAAAATCGATTAACCAATTAATATCTTCGATTGCATTGTGTTGATGCTGTTGCGTTGCACAGATTGCATCAAAAACTAATTGTTTATTTAGATTGACATTTTTAGGTAAAACAGACAAAGCATATTCAGCACTTTTGAGTTCGTTATCTTTTTTGGATGCCGAATACACAAAATCATGATAGAAAATCGAAAATAATATTTCGTTTGGGTTTTGAAGTTTATCACGATAGACTTCAAAACTCTCGATCATTTCTTTTAAATGCGTGAGATTATGATAATGTCTTGATTTTTTGGAATATGCCTTTTCTAAATCAGCCCAGTTTTGCTGAATTTCATTTTCTGAAAAGCCAATGTTTAGAAGTAAATCGGTGTAGGTTTTTTTTAAATCCATATTAATATGTGTTTGAACAGAGCTTCGGAGAAGCGAAATATTTATAGCAAATTATAAAATCTAATCTTAAAGCTCCAGAGGAGCTCAACATTTATAGCCAATTTGCAAAACCCAACAATAAAGCTCCAGCGGAGCGACACTTCGGTTTGTTTTAATCAATAAATATTTCGCCCCGCTCGGGCTCTTTTAGATGCGCATAGAAAAATAGCTATAAATATTTCGTCCCGCTGGGACTTTCAATTTTTTACAATAATTCAAAAATTACGAATATGCCGTACAATTGGGACTTACACGGTTTTAATAAAAAAATATTTACTCAAAATTAAAATTTCTTTTTTACTGCGCAAAATAATTGCGTAGTGGCTTTGAAATCTTTGCTCAAGAAATAAAACAGATAGCATTTCTAAAAAATGAAACAAAAATTTTACTACGCAAAATAACTGCGCACTAGTTTTAAAATCTTTGTTCAGAATTAAAAACAAACGTTCATAGAAATAGAAAAGAATAAAACAGGTCAAGTTTAAGTTACTTCGAAAACACTTTCCAATGTACACACTTATACGATTACCTTTTTATTCAATTATATACGAAGCAGTAGCTCAATGGATAGAGCATTGGTAATAGTAGTTTTGAAATTACCCACATAGGTCAATCAAAACTTACTTCAACTCAGGGTACCAAGGGTTGTGGGTTCGAATCCCACCTGCTTTACAAATAATAAAAAAAGATATTTTAACTACGCAAAATAACTGCGCACTAGTTTTAAAATCTTTGTTCAGAAATAAAAACAAACGTTCATAGAAATAGAAAAAGAATAAAACAGGTCAAGTTTGAGTTACTTCGAAAACACTTTCCAATGTACACACTTACACCATTACCTTTTTATTTTTCAATCATAATTGGGGCAGTAGCTCAGTGGTAGAGCAGGTAGTTTTGAAATTATCAATAATGGTCAATCAAAATTTACTTCTTACACTTTTAATGTCCGGGTCGTGGGTTCGAATCCCACCTGCTCCACAATTAATGGTCAATTGAAACTTACTTCAGACAATTGGTTTTTTCCGGTTCGAGTCCGGCAAGTTTTAAAATCATCATTAATAAAAAAACGAGGGTCAAAATTAGCTTACTTCTTGGGGAAACCCACCAAACTCTTAATTTGTATCAGCTAGTTCATTACACTCAAATTTCAGGTCAAGTGTTTCTTACTTCAAAACTCTTTTAGGTAGAACTCAGAAACACAATTATCTAAATTTTAAAAATTAAAAAAATGAAAACAAAAGAATTATTAAAAATCAGTTTACGTCAAAATGCTATTTTCATTCCGTCAGAAATGATTGCGAATGACTCTAAAAATTTATCAGGAACAACTTCAGTTTTGTTAGCCAATGTTTCAAAACTTGGATTTACCTTTTCTGAGTCATTGCTTCATGCTTTGAACAACGTAAACCCAAAATATAAAATCGAGGTTTTAGAAGTCTTGAGAGAAGTTCTAGGAACTGATAAAAACTGGACGCCATTAGTGAAAGAATGGAATGTTCCAACAGGAGAATCTGTTTTAGATCATGTAGTTACATATTTTTGGAATGTTTTAAATATAAAAAGAGGAACAACTTTACAATGCGGCCATACAATCCCAGATAATACTTTCCCATTAGAAAGATACAATGGTTGCCCGTTCTGCGGCACTCCGTTTGAATTCGGTAAACTGGAAAATATCGGACAAGGAAGCAAATTGAAAATATTGGAATTATGGTCAGAAAAAGACCTAAATGATTTCTATATCTCATTATTGCAATCCAAAACCGCTTTAGATGCTACTCAGGTAGATAGTTTAAAATTGGCTATGCACTATTTGCCTTTACCAAAAGGAGAAGTGGCTATGAAAGAAACTTTAATGCTGGTGATCGATCTTTTGATTGAAAATGGTAAGGAAGACCAAGCGTCTCAGTTTTTGAAAACGCCAACAGATATCTTGCGATACTTGTGGTACAAAAACACAGGAATGCTTCAGATTATTGAGCCAAAAACGATTATCAAAAGAACATCAAAAAATGCACAGCATTTCCATAATGTTTTAGATACAAGCGTTCAGGCGAGAATTGCATCTCAAAAAGATTTAAAACTTAAATATTCCCGAAAAGAATGTTTAATGGTGGCAAATTGGCTAAACAATATGAACATGGACGTTGAGGCGATGTGTGAAACGATGCATCCAAAAAGAGGAATGTGGGTTCGTTTTATCCGTGCGTTGCGTTTGGCAGAATACAGCAAAAGAAAAGGGTTTGAGAAATTGAACTTTTTAATGGATGTTTTCTACAACCAAGTGTACGACGTTTGGCAAAGCAAAGTGAATTCTTCAAGATTGAAATTTGATGCCGATAAGACATTTGCCTTATTGAAACAACGTCCAGGATTATTTGCTCGTTCGTTGTTTTCGAATATGCTTTGGTTCGGAGCAGAAGAAACCATTGCTCATTTTGAAGAAATCATCGATAAAGTTCCAGCTCGATTGGTGTTTACTTTGAATATGTATGCTCAAAATTATTTTGATAAAAACATGCAGAGAAGCGTGAAACCTTTGGGTGGAACAAACAAACGAATTGGTGCCAATCAGTTGTTGGGATTATACGAAGATTTTCAGTTGGAAGAAATGAAAAATCAAATCGAGAAATTATGTCTTTTGGCTATGAAAAAACGATTTGCTTCTGTTCCAAATACTAATAAAACGATCTATATCGATCCACAATTGTTTAATATTCCGGTTTCTATTGGAGATCGAAGCGATACTGTTCAGGATTTGCCAGTTGCTTTAATGGGAACACGTTTCCCAGTTGAAGGAAACGAAGTGCGATTGTTTATGCAGTGGGGTAAAGATCTTCCTGCACAACATTTGGATATGGATTTAAGCTGTCATATTGCTTACGAAGACCGTTCAGATATTTGTTCTTTCAGCCGATTGACGACTACAGGTTGTCAGCATAGTGGAGATATCCGAAGCATTCCGAATAAAATTGGAACTGCCGAATATATCAACATCAACATCGACGAATTGGCGAATGCCAAAGCTAAATTTGTAACTTTTACTTGCAATGCGTACAGCAACGGAAGTATTACGCCAAATTTAATCGTAGGTTGGATGAACAGCAAATATCCGATGAAAATTTCGGAAAGAACTGGTGTAGCATACGATCCGTCGTGTGTAGATCATCAGGTTCGTGTAACTCAGAATGTTGCTAAAGGTTTGGTTTTCGGCGTGTTGGATGTAGCCAAAAGAGAAATCGTTTGGTTAGAGATGACTTTCGGAGGTCAGGTTGTAGGTGGTTTGGACTTCAAAGGAGTTCGGGCGTTATTGGCAAAACTAAACAGCAAATTGAATATTGGTAATTTGTTGCAACTTAAAGCAGAAGCTCAAGGTTTAACAATCACCGAAAACGAAATTGCTGATGAGGTTTACACAGCGCAATGGGCGATGAACCCAGCGGTTGTTACGCAGTTATTGGTGGATTAAAAAATTAGAAACCACAGATTCTTAATTGAATTTGTGGTTTTATCTCAAAAATAGAAAGATGATTACAATTAAAGACCTTAAGTATAAAATAGAAAAGAAGTTTCAAAAAATAAAACTTTACAATGATATTTATGGATTTCAAATTCAACCTAATAGTAAACTTGTAAATGGTATTAGCAGAAAAGAAATAGATCAGTTACAAATATTATTTGGATTTGATTTTCCTTGGGAATATAGAGAAATGCTTTCACTTTTTTCTAATTTAGATAGACCAACAATTTCAATTAATCCAGAAGATGAAACAGATATAACATTTAATCAGGATAATTTCTTTTATCAATACCCAGAGGATTATGAAAAATCAAGATGGATTATCGATGAACTTAATGATAACAAAGCTGAAGCAGAATTAGTTCTTACTGAAGCTGGATTTGATGTTTCAAAAATAGTAGGATTCATACCAATGTATCATCACCGTGTTCTGGTGGTTTTTGAAGATAAATATCTATCGCCGGTTATTTCTGTTTGGGGAGCTGACATTATTATGTTTGGAAATAACCTGAGAGAGTATTTAAAATATGAACTCATATCTAGGATTAGATAAAATTAATAATATGTGTCATAGCAACGTAATTGAAACGGGATATAACTAAGAGTAGAAAATCTGTTTGAATCTGCAGAATCTGCGTGAAAAAAATCTTTCGAGTTATACTAACCACACAGTTTGTCATTTCGACCGAAGGGAGAAATCTCCACAAGTAACTCCGCAACGAAAAGCCAATCTTTGTAGAGCTTCTCGCGAAGATTTCTCCTTCGTCGAAATGACAAACTTTGTGTTTAATACTTAAAGAAAAACCTTAGCGACTTTGCGAGAACTATCTCTTCGCTGAGCAAAAAAAAATAGAAATAAAAAATCTACGCAAAATAACTGCGCAGTAGTAAAAGACCTTTGTCACTATCAAACTTTGTCACTTTGCCACTAAAAAAAACAAAAAAATGAAAACACAAATAAACGGTACAGATATATTAGAATTAGGATTCCCAGAAGGAAAAATAATTGGGATTGCCTTAAAAATAAACAGCAAAAGAAACGGATTCACAAGAGACGAAATGATTGCTCATTACAAAAACGTCTTAGAAACCCCAGAGAATTATATAGACGATAAAGTGTTCAGCAAACTGGCTGTGGCTTTAATTGAAAAATCGAATGAAAAACCAGAAGATTTCATTGCTTTAAATCAGAATCCGAATGCGTATTCGGCTTACGGATTGGATCATATCGAAGACGGAGCCAGAAAACAAATGGAAGTGGCGATGAAACTTCCTGTTACGGTTGCCGGAGCTTTAATGCCAGACGCGCACCAAGGTTACGGATTACCAATTGGCGGCGTTTTAGCAACCAAAAATGCCATTATTCCGTATGGTGTTGGAGTTGATATTGGGTGTAGAATGGCGTTGTCGGTTTACGATATTCCGGAAGATTTTTACTTTGAAAACGAAGCCAAATTCAAAAGAGAATTAATAGCGAATTCTATTTTTGGAGCAGGTCACGGATTTCACGGTCAGTACAAATCGGATCATGCGGTTTTGGAGAATGAAACTTTCAATATGAATCCGTTTGTGAAGAATCTGAAAGATAAAGCGTGGTCGCAATTAGGATCTTCGGGTGGTGGAAATCACTTTGTGGAATTCGGAATCATGGAATTTGCCAAAGACGATACGGTTTTAAACATCCCAAAAGGAAAATACGTCGCTTTGTTAACGCATTCCGGTTCACGCGGAATGGGCGCAACCATTGCCGGACATTATACTAAAATTGCCAAAGACGAATGCCGACTTCCAGAAGTAGCCAAAAACTTGGCGTATTTGGATATGAATTCACAACTAGGTCAGGAATACTGGATGGCGATGAACTTGGCGGGAGATTACGCTTCGGCTTGTCACGAGATTATCCATAACAAAATGGAACGTGCTTTGGGTGCGACGATTTTAGCCAAAGTCGAAAACCACCATAATTTCGCCTGGAAAGAAACCTGGAACGGCGAAGAAGTGATTGTACATAGAAAAGGTGCAACTCCAGCCGGAAAAGGCGTTATGGGAATCATTCCGGGAAGTATGACCGCACCAGGATTTTTGGTGAGAGGAAAAGGCCAAGAAAATGCAATAAACTCCGCTTCGCATGGAGCAGGAAGACAAATGAGCAGAACCCAAGCCATAAAAAATATCACCCAAACCGAAATGAAATCGATCCTGAACCATCATGGCGTTACGCTTATCGGAGCAGGTCTTGACGAAGCCCCAATGGCGTATAAAGATATCAATCAGGTCATGGAAGCGCAGAAAGATTTGGTAGATGTTGTGGCGAAGTTTACACCGAAACTGGTTAGAATGGCAGATGATGGGAGCCGTGAGGACTAGTGGTCAGTGATCAGTTTTTAGTGTTCAGTGTAGAGACGCTTTTTTAGTGTTCAGTCTCAGCCTCAGTTTTCAGTGTAGAGACGCACAGTAGTGCGTCTAACGCTTTGTGGTGATTTTAACCGCAAAGTTCGCTAAGATTTACGCAAAGTTCGCAAAGATTTTTCCGCACAGTTTGTCATTTCGACCGAAGGGAGAAATCACACGCGGGATTCGACAAAGATTGGCGACATTCTGGCGGAGTTTCTAGTGCGATTTGCTTCGCCTGTTCGCTATCGCTCGAGTCTCCTCCGTCGAAATGACAAACTTTGTTGTTAAAGATTTTTTCACGCAGATTTAAAAAAAATTAAGCAGATACTCGCAGATTATTTATAAAAATCATTTAAATCTGCTAGAATCTGCAAAATCTGCGTGAAACAAAAACTTAGCGTCTTAGTACCTTAGTGGCAAAAAAAAATAATAACCAATACAAAGAATAAAAAAAACTTTGTGCCTTAGCGCCTTCGTGGCAAAAAACAAAAAACATGAAAACATATATAGACATAGGAATCAACCTAACCAACAAACAATTCCAAAACGACATAGACGATGTCGTACAAGACGCGCTCGACGCCGATGTATCGCAAATGATACTCACAGGCACCAGCATACGAAATAGTGAAGAATCTGCTAAGATTGCGAGGCAGTATCCGGGTGTGTTGTACGCTACGGCGGGAATACATCCGCATGATGCCAAGAGTTTTGATACGCAGAGTATTTCGAAACTCAGGAAATTATTAGAACTGAAACACGTCGTTTCGGTTGGAGAATGCGGACTCGATTTTGATCGTGATTTTTCGCCCCGAAACAAACAGGAGGAATGTTACAAAGCCCAGCTCGAATTGGCGATTGAAGTACAGAAACCTTTGTTTTTGCACGAAAGAAGCGCTTTTAGTTCGTTTATGAATATTACCAAAGACTATTTACCGCAATTGCCAAAAGCCGTTGTGCATTGTTTTACGGGAACGTTGCAAGAAGCTAAAACTTATCTTGATAACGGATTTTATCTGGGTTTTACGGGAGCGATTTCAGATGCCAAACGTTTTAGTCATTTAAAAGAAGTCATTCAGTACGTACCGCTCGACCGAATGATGATTGAAACCGATGCGCCGTTTATGCTTCCTAAAAATGTCCCGAAAAACCTCTTGAAGAAATACCACGAACGCCGTTGCGAACCTGCTTTTCTGCCGTATGTTGCCGGAACTATTGCACAGTTTAAAGGAATTACTTTGGCTAAAGTGGAGGAGGAAACGACTAGGAATTCTAAAAGATTTTTTGGGATTTAAGTCCTAATTATAAAGATTATTTGTTGCCTTTTAAATCAGGTGTTTGTACTTGGTTTGAAGGCTTTTTGTTTGTATATATTTGAACAGCTATGAAGAAAAAACTTAATGTATTTAAAAATGAAATAATATTCTATTATTTGTTGTTTACGGATTACCGTAATGCTAAGAAAATTAATATAGCTAAGTTTGAATAAAACAATTAAGAATATGAAAATAAAACAGATTCAGGTTGATAATTACCGTCTTCTTCAAAATTTTAAATTAGATTTAGAGGATGAACTATCGTTAGTTTTAGGAAAAAATAACACTGGAAAAACATCTATTTTGTCAGTACTTGAAAAGTTTATAAATTCTGAAAAAAGTAAATTTACTTCTGAGGATTTTAATCTCGTTTTTAAAAATGGATTAGAGGATTTAATTAAAAATTCAGCTGAGAAAACAGAAGAAGAATTTAAAGAATTAGGAAAAGATCTGGGAATAAAATTAAGATTAGTAATTGAATATTTTGATAACGATGACTTATCAAATATATGCAATGTAATGATGAACTTAGATCCAGATAATAATAAAGTAGTGTTAGGATTTAATTTCGTGATTAATTTTGATGGGTACAGAAAATTTAGAAAAGAATATTCTGAATTTGAAAAGAAAGAAAAGTTAAAATTTGAGAAAGGGAAAATAAAATCAGAGGATAGTGAAGAAGTTATAAGTACCTATTCACCACGTGGATTTAATGAATTTTTTAAACAAAATTTCACGGAATATTTTAAGCTTTATAAAGGACCGTTGGAATGGAATCTTACTAAAAGTGAAATAATTGAATCTACTCTTGTTGGTAGTGAAAATTTTAAAGATATTTTAAATTTTAAATCTATTAAAGCTAAACGTGATGTAAATAATAAAGAAACAGACAAAACTTTATCTAAGCAAACTTCTGAGATTTATAAAAGAGAAGAAACAAGTGAAGAACAAAAAGAAAAGATTGAAAAATTCACTGATGAGTTATCAAGTACAGATAAGACTTTAACTGGAATTTATGCAGATATTTTTAAAGCAGTTATATCTGACATAAAAAAATTTGGAGGACTTCAGGAAAATGAGACAAATATTGAAATATTTTCAACATTACAGCAACGTGAATTACTTGAAGGCAATACAACCGTAATGTATTCACATGAAAATAGTGATAAGTTGCCAGAACATCACAATGGTTTAGGTTATATGAATTTGATTAGTTTAATTTTTGAAATCAAAATTCAAGTTGAAGAATTTAAAAGAGGAAAATTAGAAAAACCATCAGATATTAATTTATTATTTATTGAAGAACCAGAAGCACATACACATCCTCAAATGCAATATGTTTTTATTAAGAACATAAAGGAATTATTAAAAGGAGGAATAAATAAGAAACTAAAAAATGATGAAGGTGAAGAGAAAATAATTCAACGAGAGTTGCAATATATTGTGAGTACGCATTCATCTCATATAGTTGCAGAAAGTAAATTTGATGATATTAAATATCTTAAGAAGCTTAATAAAAATGAAGTAATATCTAAAAATTTAAAGGATCTCGAAAAAGAATATAACGAGAAAGGTCAACAGCAAAATTACAAATTCTTAAAACAGTATTTGACTCTTAATCGGGCTGAATTATTTTTTACAGATAAAGCAATTTTTATAGAAGGTGATACAGAAAGAATTTTATTACCAGCTATGATGAAAAAAATTGATAGCGAGTATCCTGAAAATAAATTATTATCTCAAAATATTTCGATTGTCGAAGTTGGAGCTTACTCTCACATTTTTGAAAAGTTTATAGATTTTATAGGAATGAAGTCTTTAATAATAACCGATATTGATAGTTATTATCTAGTTCCTGCAATGGAGAAAGATAAAACTACTCCTAAAAAAAAGGCTAATGGCGAGCCAGAATTTAAAACTCAAAAGTGTCCTGCAAATGCGCCAAGTTCAGATAAAACCTCAAATCATTCATTGTTGTTTTTCTATGGTAAAACATGTGACGATTTAAGTTATTTTAAAGAGCTTCTATTGGAATCAAAAACTCTAATAAAAGATAAAAATAAGGAGTGGAAAGTTGACAAAAAAGGAAAATTGTTAATTGTATATCAAACAGAAGAATTAGGATATCATGCTAGAAGTTTTGAAGATGCATTTTTTAAATTAAATGAAGATTTTATATCTAACCCAAGTAATGAATTTGAATCATTAACAAATAAATGGATTGAAAAATTTAGAATGGACAAAGATCCTTTTCAATTAGCAGAAAAGGGGGTGAATAGTAAACCTTCTTTAGCAATTGAAATCCTGCGAAATAGTGCATCTGATGTTAGTGGAAATGAATATAGTAATTGGCAAATCCCTGCCTACATAAAAGAAGGATTGTTATGGCTGAAGGAAGATTAGAAAAAGTAGAAAGAAAAGATGAATTTCAGCTAATAATGGAACTCATTAGAAAAGGAGATAATTTCCTTTTAAGTGGTGGAGCAGGTAGTGGAAAAACCTATTCTTTGGTTCAAGTCATAAAAAAGGTGATTGAAGAATTCCCTACTGTCAAAGTAGCATGTATGACTTATACGAATTCAGCTGTAAAAGAAATTGAAGAAAGAGTTAATCATGAGAGTTTAAATGTAACAACTATACATGATTTCTTATGGGATAATATTAAAAACTATCAAAAAGAACTGAAGAAAGTCTTAATAGAATTAATAAATGATGAAGCGGTTGATAAGATTGAACTTATAAACAATCAAAAAGTTGGTGAAACATATTATGACGGAATTGAAGAAATAAAGTATTCATATCAAAGCGTGCAATTACCTCAAGGAATAATCTCACATGATGAATTATTATTGCTTGCAAATAGGATGTTTAAAAACAGTAAGCTGTTATGCGATATAGTAAAAGATAAATTTAAATTCATTTTCATAGATGAATATCAAGATACACATAAAGAGGTTGTAGAAATATTTTTAGATCATTTAAATAAAAGTAAAAAGCAAAATATCATTGGTTTCTTTGGAGATGCAATGCAATCTATTTATGATGATGGTATAGGAAATTTAGATGTTTATTTAAAAAAAAATAAAGTAGTTGAAGTTAAGAAAATTCAAAATAGAAGAAATCCAAAATTAGTTTATGAATTAGCAAATAAGTTAAGAACTGATGGCATTCAACAAACTCATTCAAATGATGAAAATGCTCCTAACATGAATTCTAAAGAAGAAGTTAAATTAGGCGATATTAAATTTATTTATTCTAAACATGATGATTTGGAGAAAGTTAAAACATATTTAGGATGGGATTTTAAAAAATTTAAAGAAACTAAAGAGTTAAATCTTACGCATAATTTAAATGCGAAAAAAGGTCAGTTCACCACTTTAATGGATATATACAACAATGATAAAATCCTTGAGTATAAAAATAATATCGTAAAGCACCTGAAAAACTCAACAGATATTGTCATATCAGATGATGATACTTTTGGTGAAGTTATAGAAAAAGTAAAATTACCGATGACTGGACCAATAAGCTCATTTATATCTTTAAATCCCTTACTTTTTACGGAGGCAAAAAATTATAAATTTGTAAATTTTAGAAGAATTTATTTGAGCAGTGAAATCTTAACAGATGATAAGAAACAAGATGAAGATGACGAAGCTAAAAAAGGGTCAAAAAGAGATCATCTACTAAAACATTTATTTAAAATTCAAAACAATATAAAATATTATAAAGATGCTAAATATTTAGAATTTTTAAAAGAAACTGATTACAAAGCATATTTAAAAGAAAACAAACTTATATTTAATATTGAACAAAAGAAAGTTTTGAAAACAAATATCGATAAACTTATTAATGTTGGAAATAAGACTATTGAAGAAGTTATTAATGAGGCTCATGAAATGGGAATATGTATGAAATCATATAATTTATTAAAGTTTCAGACAGAAAAAGCATATGCTTATAATAGAATAAAAAAAGTTAGTTTTTCAGAATTTCAAAACGTTTACAATTATTTAGAAGGCTTAACAAATTATTCAACTCAGCATAAAGTCAAAGGGGATGAATTTGATAATGTTCTTGTAATTCTTGATAATGGTAATTGGAACAAATACAATTTTGAATATGTTTTTGACAGTTTAAATCAAGAAAAAATTCTCATTGAAGGAAAATCAAAAACAAAGTCTAAATTAACGTCATTTTATAATACTCTGCCGAGAACTCAAAAGATTTTTTATGTTTGTTGTACAAGAGCAAAAAATAAGTTAGCTGTTTATTATCAAAGTCCAAGTTCGCATGTTATAAGTACAGCTGAAAAATGGTTTGGAGTTGATAATGTTATTAATTTGGATGCAATCTCAATTAGTTAATATTGTAGGTAAATACTTATTTTGTAAAATAAAAACTTATATTTGTCATGTCAAAATAAATCTAGGATTATATCCTGAAAACTTAATACAAGTTAATAATAAGCGAATCCCTCATTCACGTTGCTGGAGCTAGTGATAGCCCTAATTCCACTCCTTGTAGTGTTTTGACACAACCGAAGATGAGGGCTTCGTGCGTTTAAATATTTTCGAAAATGTCAAAAGAAAATCAAAAACCAACACATCGTGATGTAGTGCCATCCGTAATTAATTTCCTTTCAGACGAATTGTTTGAGGGAGATTACAAAGAACAGCCCCTGTATTTGCAGGAAATCTTCGAGCTCTTAATGCATACAGAGTTTGGCGACGATATCAATTTAAGGCACAAAATCCTGAGCTGTTTAAGAACCAGCCGTAATCTGGTAGAAACCTTATCGCCATTTTCAGAGAAACAGATTTATAAGGCTTGTAGTAGCAATCGTAAATTAGCCCAATAAAAACTTAAACCCTGCAAATACCAATTTGCAGGGTATTTTTTTAGTATTGGTTTGTAATTTTATAAAAGAGATTATAGAAAATAGTTTCCACAATCTTGTCATTTCGACGGAAGAGACTCGAGCGATAGACGAACAGGCGAAGCAAATCTTCGTGAGCCAATCTTTGTAGAGCTACTTGTGGAGATTTCTCCCTTCGGTCGAAATGACAAAACGCCGTCAATTCGTCCAGTATGTCATTTCGAGGAACGAGAAATCGCACGCGGGATTCGACACAGATTGGGTTTACTTTGTGGAGTTACTCGCGAAGATTTGCTTCGCCTGTTCGCTATCGCTCGAGTCTCGTTCCTCGAAATGACAAACGAAACGAAAAATAATTGTGCTCAAGAGTTTATTTCTAATATTTTTTTTAACATTAAATAGACATTATTTTAAGAATAAAATGATTTAAAATTCTTACATTACCGCCTCAAAAATAAAAGCCAATTAAAGATGAATATAAGCATCTCAGTAAAACAATTAGGAAAAAAACACCCCCTTCTTCAGGACAAAAGTATAGCGCTGGCTATAGAAAATCCTGTCATTACCACACAAAAACTGATTGAATCGATTGTAGAGTATCAGGTACAATTATTTCATTCTTCTTCTTTTGAGTTTGAGGACGAAGACAAAATCCATCTTCCAAAAGAAAATTATCTCCCCATTTTAACCGATACCGGAAAAGTGGGTTTTGGAGCGCTTTATAACCACAATAAAGTCGATTTGGCCAAAGCTCAGGAAAATGCCATTATAGCTTTTGAAGATGGTTTATACGCTGTTTTTTACGGCGACGACCAGCTCGAAACTTTAACCGAGGTAATCGATTTATCCAAAAACAAATCCATCACTTTTATCAGGCTTACGTTCTTGGCGGGAAGCTACTGGTAAATCAATTAAAAATTAAAAATTGAGAATTAAAAATTGTTTTTGCAATGGCAATTTCAATGACAAAATTCAATTAAAACTAATTTATGTGTTGTTTTCTGCAACTCATAACCCATAACTCATAACTGTAAAAATTATGACAATTGAAGATTTATTAAAAAGCAAAGTAATCGAGAATCCGATTAAGAGATTCAAAAAAGAACTGGAGGAAATTGTAAACAGCAATGTGGTTACGAAATTACTTACGGGGTCAAAACTCAAAAAAGAAGTCGCTGCATTTGGCTTGGAATTGGTAAAGTTTCAGGACAATTATTACGGCAATTATATTTCTTTAGGCTCAAAAGAAGCCGAAAAATTCGAAAAGCTGGTAAAAGAAAATATCTGGGAAGATAAAAACTATTATGACCTTTTGGTTTTCTTTTTCGGACCAGAAAATGCCGTTTTTGTAAAAGATGCTTGGAACAGACTGCCGCAAAAAATGTATCAGACGGGATATTCCAGACGTTCTTTTAGAGCACCAAATCACAAGAAATATCTATTGGTGAATCAGGTTAATTTTCTGCGTTCTTTGCTAAACGGCGCCAGCAAGTACAATTATCAAGACGGCAAGACATTTTACTACAATTTGAGTATCGAAGATCAGATTCGCTACGATACGGAGATTTCGAACTCGCACAGCCAGTTTATGATTTGGTCGTCGGCACTTGATTCAGATAAAGAAAATCTGTATGAGCTTTTTGAAGATATTATTTTCAATAAAGACCCGCAGGGAAAAGTTTCCCGAAATATCATCAAAGCGCTTTTAAACAGTGAGAAAAAAGAAAACTGGGAATTGGTAGAAAAATTATTGCTCTCGGCACAGCGTCAGGAAGGATTGCGTCAGGTGGTTCTGGAAGCGTTGGACGAAACCAGTATTGGCGCTTTGCAATTTATGATCAAAGTGATTATCGATAATAAACTGAGCCGTTTTTCATCAGTCGTAAGAGCTATCGATACGTGGACAGGTTTAGGCTGGGAAGCTGAAAAAGAAACGACGGTTCGCAATATTCTGGATTTGGCTTACGGTTATTTTTCGAATCCCGAAACCATTCCGACAGGCATCCGCAGTAAAAATAACAACGAAGCCTATATGGCACTTTGGGTTCAGGGTGTTTTAGATGTTGAGAAAACAGTTCCGTTTTTGCATGAATTATTGGAAAAAGGTTCGGTAGAAAAGAAATGTCTGGCGCTAAAATTTGCCGGAGAAACTGCCGATCCGTATATCGAAATGCCGCTTTATTTTAAAGCTTTAGACGACGAAAATCTTCAGGTTTTGGCATTTGCCGTTCCAAGAATGAACGCGCTTTTGGATGCCAACACCAAATCGAAATATTACATAGAAAATGCCGATTATCCGGATTTCTTCAATAAAGTCTATAATCTGGCACAGACGATAACGGTAAAAGAAAAAACATTTGAAGGAAAAGTATTTTCATGGCTGCATGCGAAGTTCGAAAAAGATACTTTGTATTCGTCTGCCATTAATTTAATTGGCGATCATAACGACAGATTAGAGCTGATTTTAGGTCAGTTCGAGAGTTTCTCTATCAATTTAAGAGAAAAACTGACGCGTCAGATTCTGGGCGATTATTACTGTTATTCGTTTTACAGTTTCCAAAGCAACGCTGGAAAAGAGAAAAAAGCACCAACCGATTTCCAGAGAAGTTTTGCTTTAAGAATCTTAAAAGACAGGGGAGAATCTCTTGTGGCTTCGGCAATCTGTACGTTGAACAATCTAACGCTTACCACTGAAGAATTGGGAACTTTTCAGGAATTGTACAAGCGTAAAAATTCTAATTTAAAGAAAAACCTAACATCGATTTTACTAAAACAGGAAGACCAAAATATAGTTTCTTTTGTAGAGACCATTGTAGAAAAAGGCGATATGGAACAACGTATGTCGGCTTTGGATATTATGTTGCAATTGCAGAAAAACAACAAACTGACCGATAAAGTAAACGATTGGGTAAAAGCGTATTCGGCAAGACCAAAAATCACCGAAAAAGAAACCAAATTTATCGAGCAGTTAGAACCGTCGCAAAAGAAAAACCTGTTAAGCGCCGAAAACGGATACGGATTTTTTACACCAAATCAGATTTCAGCTTATGCTTTGCCAAAAGTAGAAACCGATTCTTTGTATGCCAAATCGGTTAAGACTGAGCAATACGGTTTTTCAAAATCGATGTCGCACATTAAAAATGAAATTTCGAAATTGTATCAATTATTTGAGGACAACCGAAATTATGAATACGAAATTGAAAATTACGATAACAGCAAACAAACGGTATTGCTTGGAAATACTTTCAGACAGTTAAAAAATCTGAAAGACGAAAAAGACAAGGAAGTTTTGGCTAAAAATTATCCTTTATATGAAGTTTGGTCTGGCTGGTTTGAAAATTCTGGACTGAATGAAAGAGATCTGTTTTTAATGACTTTGGTAAGCAATTGCGACCGAAAAGTGTGGCGAGATTTCCTAGAAAAACATGTTTTTTATTATAAAGAATTGTTACCGCACCCTAACAAAAGAGGTTACGATTGGGACAATGCGATTCTGAATATTCTAAATGCTTTAAAGCTAAAATATGTCTTTAACGAAGAAACAGATTTTCTGATTGATGCTTGTACGACTTTGTATGCCGATCTTCCGCAGTCTGTTTTGGAGTTTGAATACAAACCGGGAAAAGACCAATATTATTACAATTCTGGTAACGGAAACGGCTGGCAGAATCAGGGCTTTTTTGATATTTATCTAAACAAAATAGATTTAAGAATTTTAACCAAAGATCAGGAAAACAAGCTTTGGAACTTGTACAGATGGAGACAATTAAACGGATTGGAAAGAAATATTTCGTACACCAAACCGCCGATTCATTTATACGCTACTGCTTTTGAACAGAACTTAATTACAGAAGGCGAATTGTACGAAGGTATTTTGGAACCAGAAAGAATTTCGGTTTTAACAGGCGGAACGAGACATTACAGACATTTTGGAAGTGAAGAATTATTGGTAAGATTCCCATTCCTGGTTGCAATGATTGATAAAATCCGCGAAGCATTTTTGGATGTTGAGGTTAAAAGAGGCGATTCGAATACTTCGGTTACGCCTTTGGTGCAGAGTTTTCAGAAAATTTACGGTATCAATCGTTTGGTCGAAATGCTTACCGCACTTGGAAAAGCAAGTTTGTACAAAGGCTACATTTATTCGTGGAGTTATACCGAATTGACGAAACAAAAACTGTTCAGTTATTTGCTGAAAAGATGTTATCCGTTAGAATCAGATACACAGCAAATTTTTAATGATGCCGTTAAAAAAGCTAAAATCTCAGAAGAAAGATTAATTCAGACCGCTATTTATGCGCCACAATGGCAAAAGTTCATCAGCAATTATTTAGATTGGAAAGGTCTAGACGAAGGAATCTGGTGGTTCCATGCGCATACTAAAACAGCAAGTTACAGCGCTGTCAATTCGGAATTGGAAAGTGAGGTGGCAAAATTCTCTTCTATCGATTTACAGGATTTTAAAGACGGAGCGGTTGACAAAGATTGGTTCGTTTCGGCTTATAAAAAATTAGGCAAAGCCAAATGGGAAATGCTGTATGAATCGGCCAAATATGTAACAGACGGAAACGGGCATCGTCGCGCGCGCTTATATGCAGACACGATTACAGGCGATTTGAAAATTAGAGAAGTTACAGCCAAAGTAAAAGACAAACGCGATCAGGATTATTTGCGTGTTTACGGTTTGGTGCCTTTGAGCAAAGCAAGTCCAGAGAAAGATATTTTGGCGCGTTACGAATATTTACAGCAGTTTAAAAAAGAAAGCAAAGAATTTGGTTCGATGAAACAGGCGAGCGAAGCTTTGGCAATTCGTGTGGCGTTAGAAAACCTTGCTAGAAATGCAGGTTATCCAGACCCTGTTCGTTTAACCTGGGCGATGGAAACCAAACAAATTCAGAATATTTTATCTAAAGAAACTGAAGTTAAACTAGATGATGTAACCATCAGTTTGGTCATCAACAAAGAAGGAAAAGCCGATTTGGTTACGTATAAAGGCGATAAAGAATTAAAATCGATTCCGCCGAAATACAAAAAAGACAAAGCAATTCTGGAACTAACGAATTATCGTAAAACCATGCGCGAGCAATGGACACGTTCAAGAAAAGGTTTGGAAGAAAGTATGATTCGTGGCGATGAGTTTTTATTCGCAGAAATGCAGAATCTTTTCGAACATCCGATTATTTCGAAGCATTTAGAAAAACTGGTGTTTATTTCCAACGAAAATCAAATAGGTTTTTATGTAGACGGAAATCTGGTAACGGCTTTAGGAGAAATGATTTCGTTAAACGAAAAACAGACTTTTAGAATTGCACACTGTTTTGATTTGCATAAAAATAATGTTTGGACAGATTATCAGAAATATTGTTTTGATAATAAACTGCAACAGCCGTTTAAACAGATTTTTAGAGAATTGTATGTTCCAACACCTGACGAATTAAAAGAGAAATCAGTTTCAAGACGTTATGCAGGACATCAAGTACAGCCAAATCAGACTTTAGCATTGTTAAAAGGAAGAGGCTGGAAAGTAGATTACGAAGAAGGATTACAGAAAGTTTTCCATAAAGAAGGCTATCAGGTAAAAATGTATGCTTTGGCCGACTGGTTCTCTCCGGCAGATGTCGAGAGTCCGACTTTGGAAACAATTGAATTTCATTCATTAAAAGATTATAAAAACGTAGCTTTTGAAGATATCAATCCGAGAATCTTCTCAGAAGTAATGCGTGATATTGATTTAGTTGTAAGCGTTGCCCATGTCGGAGGTGTAGATCCTGAAGCGAGTCATTCTTCTATCGAAATGAGAGCGGTTTTACTGAGAGAAACATTGCGTTTGTTCAAAATCAAGAATGTCGAAATTACAGGAAACCACGCCATCATAAAAGGACAATTGGCAGAATACAGCGTGCATTTAGGAAGCGCTGTGGTACATCAGCTTCCGGGTAAATATTTATCGGTACTGCCAATTCATTCACAGCACAGAGGACGTTTGTTCCTGCCATTTGCAGACGACGATCCAAAATCGGCTGAAGTAATGTCTAAAGTTTTGTTGTTTGCTAAAGACAATGAAATTCAGGATCCGACTATTTTGAGCCAGATTGATAAGACTTATGCATAATTAAGATATTGATTAGACCTAACAGGTTTTAAAAACCTGTTAGGTCTTAATAAGATTTCAAAAAATAAATATGAAACGGAATAAAATTATTGTACTCGATTGCTCGAATATGTAGTAAATTTACTTGTTAATGGATAGCACAGAACGTTAACACAAAATCAAAACAATGATAGAGCAACATTTTTTGAACAATATTTTTAAAGTGAATGACTTTTCGAAGAAAGAGTTGGAAATGATTATTCCTAAATTCAAGCAAGTAACTTTTTCACAAAATGATTATCTGTTAAATGAAGGCAAAACTGAAAATCATTATTGGTTTATTGAAAGTGGTTTTGTGCGTTCTTATGTGGTAGATACAAAAGGCAATGACATTACCACAAATTTCTATACTGCTGGAGACATTGTTATCGACTGGATTTCTTTTTTTCTTAGAAACCCAACTAGAGAAAATATTCAGGCTTTGACAGATTGTGTGTGCTGGCAGTTAGACTTTGAAACTTTTCAGCAACTTTTTCACAGCATACAAAGTTTTAGAGAGCAAGGGCGAACCACACTTGTGAACAGTTATTTTTCATTAAAAAAGCAAAGCGTATCTATGATTGCTGACCAAGCCAAAGAAAGATACATCAGGCTTGTAAAAGAAAAACCACATATTGTTCAAAATATTTCCCTAAAATATATTGCGACGTATTTGGGTATTACTGACACTTCATTAAGCCGTATACGAAAAGAAATTTCAGGCAAATAGTTTTCTTGCCCTATGACAAGTTTTATTTTTTTTGATGAGTGTAGGTTTGCATGGTTAATACATCACAAAATAAAACTTTAAAGAAATGGAAAATGAAAACAATATTTGACGCCAAAACCGTTACGGAATTAGTAAACAGAATAAATTCATTACAAGCAACCAGTAAAGCCCAATGGGGAAAAATGGATGCTTACCAAATGCTGAAACATTGCACATTGAGCGAAGAAATGTTTCTGGGCAAGAAATTGTACAAGCGTTTATTTATTGGCAAATTATTTGGAGGTATGGCTTTAAAAAGCATTCTGAAAAACGAATCCCCAATAAAAAAAAATCAGCCCACACATCCCGAAATGAAAGTTACAGGAAAAGGAAATTTTGAAAACGAACGAATCAAATGGATTGAACTATTGCAGGCTTACGCAACGTTCTCTAATCCCAAATTTCTTCATCCGTTTTTCGGAAAAATGACAACAGAACAAATTGGGAATTATGTTTACAAACATACTGATCATCATTTAAGGCAGTTCGGCCATTAAACGTTTGCTATGCTATCAGTCATTTTTATTATCATAGCTCTTTTGTCTTTTCTTCTGTTTTATTATGGAACTGGTAAGAACAAAAGGGTTTTGCTTGTAACTGCTTTATGGATACTAGTGGTGGGTGTAGTTTCGTATAGTGGATATTTTACAAACACTTCGGTAAAGCCACCAAGATTTTTGGTAGTAATGTTGGTTTCAGTCTGCTTATCGATGTTTCTATTTAAAATAGTAAATAAAAACAATCTCAATATCAACTTCATATTAGCCATTCACGCACTTCGATTACCAGTTGAATTGGTACTTTATGAATTGTTTCTTCTAAAGAAAGTTCCAATTTTAATGACTTTTGAAGGCTGGAATTTTGATATATTGATAGGTATAACGGCATTGTTTTTACTGCTCTATTCATGGTGCACAAAAAGCAGATTTTCCAAAATATTCATTTTGATTTGGAATATAGTTGGGCTTATTTTTTTAACAACAATTGTTACTATTGCCATACTCTCATCTCCATTACCTTTGCAACAATTAGCATTTGATCAGCCCAATATTGCGGTATTGCAATTTCCATTTATTTACTTACCTGCTTGCATTGTTCCAATTGTTTTTGTCTCGCATCTTTTGATGATAAAAACTTATAGACACAACTGACTATATTACATTAGAGAATAAAACAATGAAATTCAATATCCAACTATTTTGAGCCAGATTGATAAGAGGTACGTTTAATTAAGTATTTTATATTAAACCTGACAGGTTTTAAAAACCTGTTAGGTTTCTTCATCATAATAAATAAATATAAAAATCCGTTTAAATCCGCGTTTTCGCAATAGCGAATCCGTAAAATCCGTGTCCAAACAGAATTAATTTCAATTTAGAAACTATTTGGTGCGTTTTGTTGTAAAAATTTTGTTTTCAGAAAAATTTGTTAAATTAATATAAATTGAACTACATTTGTGCCCGTAATTAAAAACAGAAAAATACATATGAGACTTTCAATAGCAAAATATTTTGACCACTTAGCAGGATCACTTCCGGCTAAAGTATCAGGATGCAATATGTATTTTTATGAAATTTAAATGTAAAATTTAGAGTCAAACTCATCATAAAATAGAAAAAGCGTCCACATTGTAGGGCGCTTTTTTGTTTTTAGACAATTTGATTTCGTCGAATAGTACAAAAAGGAGATTGGAAAATGATTAAAAAGAAGTCTTATCTAAAAAAAACTAAAAAAATAATTGACCAAATGTTTAATGATTAATCAAAATAGCGAAATATAATCTTGAGAAGTAATCTAATGAGTAATAGTCATTTGCTAAAAAGATAAATCTGCATCGGTTTGCGGACAGGAATTTCTTTGTTTTAATTTTGAGTATAACTAATTGATGGTCAGAAAAGTAATCTTAAAAAATATTTGCAAATATGATTTTTTCGACATTATCTTTGCCGAACAAAATTGAAACACAGCGTTTCAAATAATAACAAGAATTTTTAAAATATATACAGCATATAAAATGGCTTTACAAAATAAAATATCATACGGATTACCAGTAAGCGCAAGATTTAATCTTGGACGTTTCACAATACAGGTGCATCAATATTGGCAATAGGATAGTTATATCACGTTGAATTTTGTAAAGCACCTTTGATCGGGTGTTTTTTTTATGCTTATTGGTTTTTGCCACGAAGGCCCTAAGACGCGAAGGTTTAAAAAGCTATCAAGAATTAAAAAGCTTTGCGAGAGATTCTAAAGATGCATTAGCGAGCAATATTCTTGCAATCCCGATAGCTATCGGGAGTCAAGACACAAAGTCGCAAAGATTTTGAGAAGATATAAAAAGAAAACGTTGAGCCTTGGCGCCTTTGTGGCAAAAAATAAAAATGTACGCAAAATAATTGCGTAGTGTAATTTGAATATTTGAATAAGAAATAAAAGTTCTTTTAAAAACTGAAATACAATAAAGTTTAGGCTTTGTTTAAAAATATCAAACAAGTCCGGTTGAGTGTTTCTGTATAGCACCATTGTAGGGAACTTTTCGCGAAAGCGTATCATGTTTTTCTATGCAACTTTATTTGGAGGTTTTGATGGTTTTCCATAAAACTATCGTACGATCTATGTGTCATGGGTTCGATTCCCATCCGCAGTAATGCGGTAACTCAGTTGGTAGAGTAATAGAATGTTTACGCAGGTTCGAATCCTGCACCGACTATAACTCGGTTAGACAAGTGGCTAGTCAACAGACTGAAAATCTGTAAACAGTAGAGACCATCACTCTTAAAAAGATGACCAGTTAGAAAAACTGATTTGTCTTTGTCAGTGAAAATAAGATCCAGATTCTTCAGGACTAAAATTTCACACTCATGATGAAGCCAGTGCGAAAAGTACTGTTTTTTGAAACACTTGTTTTCTTTTCGGTTTGATTGTTAAAATGATTTGGGGATCATGAAGACAAAAGATAATCGGAAACAACTCAGGTAAACAAATGACAACTTTTCACCCGCTTTTTTCGGAGGATAAAGGCAAGGAGGTTTTTTATTAAAGGAAGTTATAAGTTAAATGTTAGACGTTTGACTTTTAAATAAAATAGAATAAAGATAATAGAGGATAGAGGTTTTATAGATTTCGGAACATGAAACTTTAAACCTGAAACAAAATAACCATGATAAAGAAAATTAAAATCGGAGCATACCAAGTGGGCTTGGTCTTCGAGAACAGAAAATTAGTGAAAGTAGTAGAAGAAGGTTTACACTGGATTTTTGGAAACAAAAATGTGTTGATCTACGATATGAATGCCGTTTTTCAGGCTCCATTTGAATTGAATATTTTATTGGAAAATGAAGTTTTGGCTTCAATGCTTGAAATTGTTGAGGTTGCCGACAACGAAATTGTATTACAGTTTGTGAACGGAAACTTTAAGGAAGTTTTAACTCCAGGAAGATATGCTTTCTGGAAAGGAATTGTGAAAAATGAATTCACAAAAGCTGATTTGTCAAAAATCGAAATAACAGAAGACATTAAGGTAAACTTATTGGAAAATGTGAAAATGAGATACTTCGTAAGAAAGTTTGTGGTAGCGAGCAATGATAAAGCGTTGTTGTTTGTGAACGGAACTTTTGTAAAAGAGTTGAAATCTGGAACACATTACTTCTGGAACAACACGATTACAATCGAAGTAAAAACAATCGATATGAGACAACAGCAAGTTGAAATATCAGGTCAGGAATTGTTGACTAAAGATAAAGCAGGATTGAGAATCAATTTCTTTGTGAGATACCAAGTGGTTGATATCATGAAAGCTTTGATAGAAAACAAGGACTTTGAAAAGCAGTTGTATGTAGCAATGCAATTGGCTTTAAGAGCTTTTATCGGAGGTTTGACCTTGGATGAATTGTTAAACAAAAAAGATGCTATTGCCGAAGAAATTCTGGCAGAAGTGGCTTCAAAAATCGAAAACTTAGGTTTGAAAATTTCAGATGCCGGAATAAGAGATGTAATTCTTCCAGGCGATATGAAAGAAATCATGAATCAGGTTTTGGTTGCGGAGAAAAAAGCACAGGCGAACAGCATCATGAGAAGAGAAGAAACGGCCGCAACAAGAAGTTTGCTAAACACAGCAAAGCTGATGGAAGAAAATGAAATGTTGTGGAAGTTGAAAGAGATGGAATACGTGGAGAAAATTGCAGACAAGATTGGTGAAATCACCATTTCAGGCGGCGGAAACGTAATTGGTCAATTGAAAGAAATCTTCGTAAAGTAAAATAGAGCCATTAGCAGTAAATGTTGATAGTTTAAGTTTAATAATAAAAATTTAAGGATGAATCAAGAAATAGGTTTTACGTCGTGCCATCAGTTTGGTCAAGACGGTATAGTTGAGCTTAGTGAATCTGCGTTTGCCTCGGTCAAAGAGGTAAATGCGGAACACATTAAGCAATGGAAAAAGAAGGTTAAGTCT
Source organism: Flavobacterium foetidum (assembly GCF_004634245.1). Classification (GTDB taxonomy): domain Bacteria; phylum Bacteroidota; class Bacteroidia; order Flavobacteriales; family Flavobacteriaceae; genus Flavobacterium; species Flavobacterium foetidum. The sequence continues at coordinate 115,802 of NZ_SJTF01000002.1, read as the reverse complement.
AGAGATTACCCCATTTAGAGGTAGTTATCCAGTAAGCTAAAGGTGTTTTTAAGCTTGCACTGGAATCTCAAGAATACCTAGTCTTTCCTGAGATTCCCAAGAATGCAAAATAAAAAATACCATGCAAAACAATACACTAAAAAAATATAAAAAAGCGATTATAAATAAATATGAGATAGAAAAAGGAGGGAAATACTTTGATTATTTGTACAAGCCTTCTCGTGGAAAACTGCGTGATTTGTGTTGGCTTATTTTCGAAAATAATCCAACGAAGGATGACTTGAATGTCTTCAGTAACTTCCTGTCTCTGGATTTTGATCATACCAAAAAGAATAAGTTCAAGGAGAAAAAAGACAAGTTCAGACCTATTGAAACTTTCTTTAAAGGAGAAACAGATTTGTCAAATATTGACGCTATAAATATGGCTGCTATTTTGGTAGATTTTCATCCAAGACCTTTCAAAAAGTTTTACGAAAATTCTAAAACGGAAGAAATAAAATCAGTTAAACGGATTGAAAAGGTTAAAGCAGTTTTTGAAAAAAAGAATTCTGAGAAAAAGCTTGAGAAAAAGAAGAAGATAAGTTTCTTTCTGGATTTCAAAAGCATGTTCTTCTAATGGTTTGCCGCGAAGGCGCAAAGACGCAAAGTTTTTTTTTAGCCACACATTCCACAGATTAAAAGGATTATTAGAAAATCTGTTGAATCTGCTAAAATCTGCCAAATCTGCGTGAAAAAATCTTAGCGTCCCTCGCGTAAACCTTTGCGCCCCTTGCGGTTAAAAAGACTCGCAAAGTTTTAGCCACAGATTACACAGATTAAAAGGATTATTAAAAAATCTGTTGAATCTGCTAAAATCTGCCAAATCTGCGTGAAAAAATCTTAGCGTCCCTCGCGTAAACCCTTGCGTCCCTTGCGGTTAAAAAGTTTTAACCACAGATTACACAGAGTAAAAGGATTAAAAAATCTGCGAGAGAATAAAAACTTAGCGTCCCTTTGCGTAAATCTTTGCGCCCTTGCGGTTAAAAATTTTTAGCCACAGATTACAGATGCTCAATATTCCGTTGGAGGGAACACATCATCGGGGTATAGACGATGCAAAAAATATTGCCAAGATTTTGAATTGGTGCCTTAAGAAGTAGAATTTGATTTTTAGTTGTCAAACGATAGATGATAGTCGCAGAAAGGAAAACTGTAAATGTGTTATTTACAGTTTTCTTATGATGCGGGTTGTGGAGTGGTATTAATTTAAATCCACTCTCCAGCTACATTGTAATCATCGGGTAGATAAGTAAGATATTGCACCATTCGCGGAGTTTCTCCTCTATTAGGCGTTGCACAATGAGGTAATGTACCGTGCCAGATTATAAAATCTCCTGCATCGCCAGTAATTGGTTTTGGCTTTAAAGTAAGAACTGCCTTGTCTCTAGGATTTTCGCCTAGTTGAATATCGTCAAGCCAATTGTCGATTTGATTATGAAAGCCAGGAACACAGTGAAAAGCGCCATCATTTGGTCCGCAGTCGGTTAAGTAGAGCAGTCCCTGTAATCCTGATGCAAGCGGTTTTTTTAAACTGATATCCCAGTGAAGAGAACTTCCAAGAAAAGTAAAATTTTCGGTTTCAGGCGGATTAAAACTAACTTTATCTATCGTTTTGTAGATTTTGTTGGTCTTATAAAGCTGTTCATAAGCTTTTTTAATTCTCGGCGAAAAACGATTGCGATTCAACGTTTCATGATCTGAAAAATTAAGCATCAGACCTTTTTGATTTTCATGCCGAATGTACCAACTTTCTTTTTGCTCTGGATTCATTTTAAGGTATTCCCAGATGGCATCTTGTGTGTCTTTGCAGTCTTCTTTCGAGATGGCGTTTTTAACCACCACATAGCCGTTTTGGTTCCAGAATTCAAGGTCATGTTCAGAAAGGACATTTTCTGTTAGATCTGTGGTTTCAAAATCAACTCGTTTTCGGTTATTGATCCATGTTTTAAACGTCTCAAAATCGGGTTTTTCAAAATGAATAAACTGCAAAGCATCTTCCATGCCAATTCCTAATTGATACAAGGCCTTAATTTCGTAATCCCAGTTGCTGAAATCTGCATTTGTGTTTTCCGGATTTACGTTGCGTCTCCAAAATTGTTCCAGGATAGTCCACGACATGATTTTTCGATTATAAGTGTGATAAACCCAAAAATACGCGATTTATAGTTTGGTATTCAAAGTAAAAATACCCTTTTTTTGATTTCTGGAAAAACTTTAATGACAATAACCTTTTCCTATAAATAGCAAAAACGGCTACCTTGATAAGGACAGCCGTTTTCTCTTTGGTTACATTATTTTGATTTAATTATTTCCGTAGATTTTTGCGTAAAGATCTTTGTAGATTTCCTTAATGATTTTACGTTTTAATTTTAAAGTCGGAGTTAGTTGTCCTCCGTCTATAGACCAGACATCGGGAGTAAGCTCAAAACGTTTGATTTGTTCCCAGTGACCGAATTTTTTGTTTATTGCTTCAACCTCCTCGTCGATTCTTTTAATGACATCAGGATTTTTACTGATTTCTTCCGTTGAGGTTCCTATATTGATTTTATGGATTTTGGCCCATTCTTTTACAAATTCAAAATTTGGCTGAATAAAGGCAGACGGCATTTTTTCACCTTCACCAACAACCATAATCTGTTCAATAAAACGAGATTGTTTCATTGCATTTTCAGTCATCTGCGGTGCAATGTATTTTCCGCCAGAAGTTTTGAACATTTCTTTTTTACGATCCGTAATTTTAAGGAAGCCTTCGCTGTCGATTTCGCCGATATCTCCCGTATGAAAATAACCGTCTTGTATCGCTTCGGCCGTTTTTTCAGGGTCTTTGTAATAACCTAGCATGACATTTGGTCCTTTCAGCAGGATTTCGCCATCTTCAGCAATTTTAATTTCAAGGTTCTGAATCGGTTTTCCAACAGTACCAATCTTAAAGCCTCGATTTCTTTGATCGTTTACGGCAATTACTGGAGAGGTTTCGGTTAGGCCGTAACCTTCCATCACCGGAATTTCTGCAGCAGCAAAAACTCTTGTTAGACGTGGCTGCAGAGCTGCACTTCCAGAAACCATTAAGTCCAATCTTCCGCCCAAACCTTCTTTCCATTTGCTGAAAATAAGCTTACGAGCGATTTTTAATTGAAATTCATACCAAAAACCATTTGCTCCGTATGGCTCATATTTCAGACCTAAATCAATAGCCCAGAAAAACAGTTTTTTCTTGATGCCAGTAAGTTCGGCTCCTTTCGCATAAATTTTATCGTACACTTTTTCTAAAAGTCTCGGAACAGCAGTAATAACAGTAGGTTTTACTTCTTTTAAGTTGTCACTGATTTTCTCAATAGATTCTCCGAAATAAACCGATACGCCATAATATTGATAAATGTATAAAATCATTCTTTCAAAAATATGACAGATAGGAAGGAAGCTCAAAGCCGTACTGTTTCCAGCGTTAAAAGGAATTCGAGGAGAACTGTCCAGAACGTTTGAAACAATGTTTTTATGAGAAAGCATTACGCCTTTTGGTTTTCCAGTAGTTCCCGAGGTGTAAATGATTGTAGCCAAATCATCTGTTTTAATGCTATCTTTTCTGGCTTCAACTTCGTTTTGGTTGCTTTCATCTGCACCGAGCGTCAAAAGTTCAGACCAGTGTTTGCAGCCTTCAATCTCATCAAAAGAATACACTTCTTTTAGAGAAGGTACATTGGCTTTTATGGCATTTACTTTCTGAAGAACTTCTGTATCAGAAACAAAGCAATAAATGCTTTCGCTATGATTCAATATATATTCGTAATCTTCTTCGGCAATTGTAGGGTATATCGGAACATTTTGTGCAGCTGTCTGCTGGATTCCGATATCCATTATATTCCACTCCGTCCTGTTGTTCGAAGTGATTAAAGCTATTTTATCATCTTTTTGAACACCCATTCGAAGCAGAGCTCTCGAAATGGCATTCGCTTTTGCAATATATTCCTGGCTGGATGTTTTTTCCCAGACTCCATTTTTTTTAGTTGCCAGAGCAACCGGAAGGTTATAAGTTTCTTGTTGATAATAGGGAAAATCAAAAAGGCGTGTGATTGAAACCATGTTTAATATATTGAATTTTATTGCAAATTAAATAAAATTTAGAAATGATTTTTAATTTTATGGAATTTTATCGGAAAATTTACGACTGCTTTAAAAAACAACGAAAACGTTTTCTTTTTGATATGGTTTTCTCTTAAAAAACAAGAAATATTTAATTTGAAATGCTGTTTGAATGCTTATTGAACGTTGTAGTCTTCGTAGACTTTTACTCTTTCGCCCATTAAGAACATTTTTTTCTTCGCAAAATGAATAGAAAACTGCGAGTAACTCCATTCGCTGCTGTCGTTAGGGCGATACCAGAATGTATAAGTGGCGCTATTAAATCCTTCTTTGAAAATAGGCACTCCTTCTTCCGTACATTCGATTCCCCAATTCATCTTTTTTCTGCTTTTATCATCAGATTGTATAAAACCTGTTCCGTCTGGATTTAAAACGGTTATCGGTTCTTTCATGCCAATTGGAGCATAAGTTCCCGGAGCAGGATATCCGATTGTTGTAGTAATAAAACGCGATTTAGAATTGTAGGTGATTTGGTTTACTTCGACTTGCGAAAAGGATTTTGTTGCAAACAAAAAAAATACAGCAAATAGCAGTGAGATGGTTTTCATTTTTGACATAGGTTTAAGTGTTTTTGGGTTGGGGAAAATCTTAACGATTTCGGAGCTAAATATAACGCAAAATTTTAATAGAACCACCCTTAAAAAACACAGGAATCAATTTTTTAATAGTACTGCTTTAGAATTCACTATATACACTGCAAAAAACTGATTTCGCAATAGTTTTTCCTTAATATCAAGAGTTGTATTAAGATATCGTGAAGTTTGGCTAGAATAATTTTAATAGTTTGTTTTGGCACAAATTGCACGAATTTTTACTAATCTTGGTAAAACTAAAAATTCATGAAAATTGGTGAATTCGTGGCTATCAAAAAAAAACGCCCGATAATTCGGGCGCTTTTCATCAAAAATATATTTCTTAGTTTTTCTCGATCCATTTTCTGGCATTAACGAAAGCTTCGTGCCAAGGAGTGTACTCGTCATTTCTGTCGTTTGGATAATAGGCCCAGTTCCATTGGAAAGTAGAGCGCTCAATGTGAGGCATTGTAACCAAATGTCTTCCCGTTTTATCGCACATCATCGCTACATCGTAATGAGAACCGTTCGGATTTGCTGGATAACCTTCATAAGCATATTTAGAAACAATATTGTAGTTTTCTTCACCCATTGGCAAATTAAATTTACCTTCTCCATGAGAAACCCAAACTCCCAAAGTGCTTCCTGCCAAAGTAGACAGCATAACCGAATTATTCTCCTGAATTTTTACAGAAGTAAAGATGCTTTCGTGTTTGTTACTGTCGTTATGCAGCATTTTTCCGTGAACTTCGTGTTCTGGATTAATCACTTCCAATTCCATAAACAACTGGCATCCGTTACAGATTCCGACAGACAGTGTGTCTTCTCTTTTAAAGAAATTATCCAACGCTGTTTTTGCTTTTTCGTTGTACAAGAAAGCTCCAGCCCAACCTTTAGCAGAACCTAAAACGTCTGAGTTAGAGAATCCTCCAACCGCTCCGATAAACTGAATATCTTCAAGTGTTTCACGACCAGAAATTAAATCGGTCATATGAACGTCTTTTACATCAAATCCAGCCAAGTACATAGCATTCGCCATTTCACGCTCAGAATTGCTTCCTTTTTCACGAATAATAGCTGCTTTTGGTCTTGGTTTCGAATTATCGATTACTGGTGCTTTTCCTGTAAAGTGTGCAGGGAAAGTATATTCTAAAACCTGGTTTTTATAGTTTTCAAAACGAGCTTTTGCTGTTCCGTTTTTAGATTGTTTTTGATCTAACAAATAAGAAGTTTCGAACCAAACGTCTCTATAAGTTGGAATATCCAAATTATAAATTCCAAATTCCAAACTTGGTTTGCTTTGAACTGTACCTAATTTGAAGAATTCGATGTTGTTTGCATTTAGTTTAGCTTCAACAGTTGCATCAGATTTTGCTTGGAATACGATTCCGATGTTTTCAGCAAAAAGGATTTTCAACAAGTCTTTTTCTGCAAAAGCAGAGAAATCAATTTTAGCACCCAAATTCACATCAGCAAAACACATTTCTAATAAAGTAGTGATCAAACCGCCGCTTCCGATATCGTGACCTGCTAAGATTTGGCTTTCGCCGATTAATTCCTGAATGGTGTTGAATGCATTTTTAAAGAAAGAAGCGTCTTTAATTGTAGACGTTTCGTTTCCGATCGTATTTCTGATTTGTGCAAAAGAGGAACCTCCAAGTTTGAAATCATCTTGAGACAAATTGATATAATAGATTGAATCTCCGTTTTTCTGTAAAACAGGCTCCACTACTTTTTTAATATCAGTACAGTTTCCAGCAGCAGAAATAATAACCGTTCCAGGCGCAATTACTTCGTCGTTTGGATATTTTTGTTTCATTGAAAGTGAATCTTTTCCAGTTGGAATGTTGATTCCCAATTCAATTGCAAATTCTGAACAACCTTCAACAGCAGCATACAAACGAGCGTCTTCGCCTTCGTTTTTACAAGCCCACATCCAGTTGGCAGATAATGAAATTCCTTTTAATTGATCTTTAATTGGAGCCCAGATAATGTTTGATAACGATTCTGCAATTGCATTTCGAGAACCTGCAACAGGATCAATCAAAGCCGCAATAGGAGCGTGCCCGATAGAAGTTGCAATTCCTTCTTTTCCTAAGAAATCCAAAGCCATTACGCCGACATTGTTCAAAGGCAATTGTAACGGACCCGCATTTTGCTGTTTGGCTACTTTTCCTCCAACACAACGGTCCACTTTATTCGTTAACCAGTCTTTTGAAGCAACTGCCTCTAAACGTAAAACGTCTTTTAAGTAGCTTTCAAAATCTGCACTGTCGTAAGCAACAGCAGCATATTTTCTATCGATAGTTTTATCAGTCATTACCGTTTTTGGAGAACTTCCGAAGAAATCTTCCAAAGCATAATCCATTGGTTTAGAACCGTTAGTTTTGGATTGGAAAGTAAAACGGTGATCTCCCGTTACATCTCCAACTTCGTACATTGGAGAACGCTCTCTATCAGCGATTCTTTGTAATGTATCGATGTCTTTTTGACCAATAACCAATCCCATTCTTTCCTGAGATTCGTTACCGATAATTTCTTTTGCAGAAAGTGTTGGATCTCCAACAGGCAATTTATCTAAATCGATTAAACCTCCAGTTTCTTCCACCAATTCAGAAAGACAGTTTAAGTGTCCGCCAGCTCCGTGATCGTGAATCGAAACAATTGGGTTATTGTCACTTTCTACTAAACCACGAATCGCGTTAGCGGCACGTTTTTGCATTTCCGGGTTTGAACGCTGAATCGCGTTCAACTCAATTCCTGAACCGAAAGCGCCAGTATCTGCAGAAGAAACCGCAGCACCACCCATTCCGATTCTATAATTTTCACCTCCAAGAATTACGATTTTATCGCCTTCTTGTGGTTTCTTTTTGATAGATTGATCTAATTTTCCGTAGCCAATTCCACCCGCTTGCATGATTACTTTATCGTAACCAATTTTTCTGTTTTCTTCTTCGTGTTCAAAAGTTAAAACAGAACCTGTAATAAGTGGCTGACCGAATTTATTTCCGAAATCAGAAGCTCCGTTTGAAGCTTTGATCAAAATATCCATTGGAGTTTGGTACAGCCATTTTCTTTCTTCAACAGCATTTTCCCATTTTCTGTCTTCTTTTAGACGAGAATATGAAGTCATGTAAACAGCAGTTCCAGCTAATGGTAACGATCCTTGTCCGCCCGCTAAACGGTCACGAATTTCTCCTCCTGATCCAGTTGCAGCTCCGTTGAAAGGCTCAACAGTAGTTGGGAAATTGTGTGTTTCGGCTTTTAATGAGATTACAGAATCAAATTCTTTTATTTCGTAAAAATCAGGTTTGTCTGCCGATTTTGGTGCAAATTGCTGCACTTTTGGTCCTTTTACAAAAGCTACGTTGTCTTTATAGGCAGACACAATATCGTTAGGATTTTCCTGAGATGTTTTTTTGATTAATTTGAAAAGAGAAGTTTCTTTTTCTTCGCCATCAATAACAAATGTTCCGTTGAAGATTTTGTGGCGGCAGTGCTCTGAATTCGCTTGTGAGAAAGCAAAAATCTCAGAGTCAGTTAATTTTCTTCCTAGTTTAGTCGAAAGATTGTTTAAATATTCAACTTCTTCTTCGCTTAAAGCCAAACCTTCTACTTTGTTGTAAGCAGCAATATCATCAATCTCCAAAATTGGTTCTGGCTGAATGTTGATAGTGAAGATTTCTTGATCTAATTCATTGAACTTTTGGAAAAGCATTGGGTCAAAATCAGTGAAATCTTCCGTTGCAGGATGAAATTCCTCGATTCTGATAATGCCCGAAATTCCCATGTTTTGAGTAATTTCTACAGCATTTGTACTCCAAGGTGTAATCATAGTTGCGCGTGGTCCAACAAAAAAACCTGCCAATGCAGATTTCTCGATCTTATTCGCGTCGGCAAAAAGCCAGTTTAATTTTGAAATGTCTTGAGCTGAAATTTCGTTTTGCGTTTGTACGGCAAAAACAGTTTTGCTTTGGTTTTCAAAGAAATGGATCATTTGTGTAGTTTGTTGTATTGAGCTGCAAATTTAGTGTAAATAAATAGTAAGCGCAAATTTGAAAACCATCTCTTTAGAAAAAAAATGAAATTGCTTTTTTCTTGCATTTTTTCTACCAAAAAGACGCAAAATCAAGAGGTTTCGGTCTTTGGTAAAATTTAAAGATTTACTAAATTTTCTTTTTTGATATGTTCTGTAATATTAAACTTTTAGAAGAAAAAAAATAAAAATTTAAAGTTCATAAATGTAATGTCTTTAGATGAATGGATTTGCAAAAATTACGAAATCAGGGAATGATCAAAAAGTATAAATTTTGAAAAAATAATTTTAACCAAACGACAATTGTAGTAATTTTCTTTTTTTTTAAGTATGTTTTGTCATTTCGACGAAGGAGAAATCTTCGTAAGTAGCTCCGCAACGATAATCCAATCTTTGTCGAGCTTCTCGTGGAGATTTCTCCTTCGTCGAAATGACAAATTTGGCGGAATATTGTATAAAAAGCTTCGCGACTTCACGACTTTTTGAGCAAAAAAACTTTGTGCCTTAGCGGCAAAAAAAAACTACTTAGAAAAATCCTGAGTTTGATAAGCACCCAAATCAGGTGGAGAAGTTCTAGTAATTCCTAAAATATCCAACGGAATTGCATAGGCCTGATTCCCTTTCGCAAAAGCGGCAGAAGTTTTATCAATATTAAATTTGTTTTCAGAAGGTTTATAGAATTTCGGATTCTCGTTTAGAATAATATTGTTATAATGTTCCGTATCGGTCTTAAATTGATACAAAGGATTGGAAGACGAACTGCTGAATTTTAATAAACAGTTGTTCAGCTGATATACAAATGCAGCATTTGCATTTTTGGAAAGATTGAACTCATTAATTCCCGATCCGTAAATTATGCAGTTGTTGAAGATGGCTTTCGTGAGCGGATTTGCTTCCGGACTAGCGCCAGCCAAAGAATTACTAATGTTGACGGCAAACTGCGAACTACTAGGCCAATTGTTGTTGAAGGTGCAATGCGTAAAACTATAACTTCCTCCGTAAACACATGAAAGAGAGGCTAAACCACTGTAGTTGATTACAATATTTACGCCGTTTATTTCTGAATTTTGGGCTAAGATTCCATATTGAGCGCAGTTGTAAATCTGTGTGTTTTGAATCAAAATCGGATTGTTTTGGGTTTGGATGTCCAAACCAATCACAGCATTTTTTAAGGTCAAATGATTGATTGTGTTGTTTTTGCTTTCTTTTGAAAGAATTACAGATTTCCATTGCCCCGGAATATCGGAATAAAGTGATTCTAAACGATCTCCTTCAAAAACTACTTCATTTTCGAGTTTTTCCGTTGTTGAAGCTGTTCCATCGATTTGAAGCGAGGCATTTTTTCCGACATATAATCCTGAGTTGGCATGAAAATGAACTCTCGCCCCAGCATTAAAAGTCACAGTTTTATCTTCAGGAACTCCAGCGTAACCGTAAATGACATAAGGTTTCTGATTTGTAAAAACCAATTCATTTCCGTTTTCGGAATCGTTTTCATTCAAGTAAAATCCATCAACAGCTTTGCCGTCAATTTGGATTTTCTCTTTTGTTCCGTCGGGATTTTGTTTTGGAAACAAAAATACAGCATCCTGAATCAAAGTCACCAAGGCTACTTCCTGTAGATTAACACCGCTGTCAAACTGAATTTCATCGGTATATAAAAAATCAGTAGGATTGGCATCGGTAATGTCGGCGGTAGTTTCTATAAAAATGTAGAGGCTGTCTTTCGCCAAAAGCGTGACGTTGTTAAAAATTTTCCCGTTGTTGCCACTCATTCCGTCAACGGTCATACGGTATTTTGACGTTAAGCCTTTTTTTAGCTGTATAATCGGAATCGAAATATCATTTTTGCTTCGGTTGTAAACTTTTAACTGATAAGTGCTCGAACCGATGTTTTTAAAAACGGTATCCAAATAAACCGTGTCTTTGGAAAACTTCAAATCTCCAGTACTGGCAACAGTATCAAAGTCAGTTCTACACGAACTAAAAGCCAAAATTATTCCGAGAATTAAAAGTGCAAAGTATTGACGCATTTGAATGTTTTTTTTAGCCGCAGATTAAAAGGATTGAAAAGATTTTTTGCCACCAATTACACGAATTTTCACGAATTAAATTGAATAAAAATTTGTGAAAATTTGTGCAATTACTTCGTCTGTCCCTTCGGTCGAGTCGTGGCTATTTCAAAAAAAAATCTGTGGCAAAAAAAAGCCAAAGATTGATTTCGATTGTTTTTGTAAAAATAACAAAAAACCTACACCTTTAAAGTCGAATTTTAAATTTTAGAATCCGATTTTAGATTTGTGTGTTATCTTTCTTTAATTTTACGATTTTAAAGATTATTTTAATGAATTATACAAAAGAACAGATTTTAGCGCGATGCAATGAGTTTTCTAAAAATACATTGATGGAAACGCTGAAAATTGAATATATCGACGCCGGCGAAGATTTTTTAACTGCAAAAATGCCTGTAAATCCAAGTGTTCATCAACCCATGGGATTATTGCACGGCGGTGCTTCTGTAGCTTTGGCGGAAAGTGTAGGGAGTGCGGCTTCTTTCTTTTTTATCAATCCGAAAGAGCAGGAGGTAAGAGGCATCGAAATTTCTGCCAATCATCTTAAGAGTATTCGTGAGGGTTATGTTTTTGGTACGGCCAGAATTATTCATAAAGGAAGAAGTTTGCATCTTTGGGAAATTAAAATTACAGATGAAGCCGGAAACTTGGTTTCGCTTTGCAAATTGACCAATATGGTTTTGGAAAGAAAGAAAAGTGAGTAAAGTATGAATCCATTTTTCTTAAAAATTAAAAACCACAAAGAGCAGAATTTGCCTTTTGTTCTTTATTCTAAGCCCAATACTGACAATCTTATTGGTGTTTTGCAACAAAATAGTACTTTGCATACCGTTTCAGATTACAGTGAAAAAGGATTTGTTTTTGCTTCTTTTGATGAAAAACAATTAATCTTAATTCCGGAAAACGAATCGGAGGTTATTATTTCAGAAAAACAACCCACTTTGTTTGAATCAATTGAAATAGATGATTTGGTTTTTGATCCAGAATCTAAATTTCAATATGAATATTTAGTGGCACAAGGAATCCAAGCCATTAAAAATGAAGAATTCAAAAAAGTGGTTTTGTCTAGAAGCGAGGAAGTCGCTTTGGCTGCATTTGATTTTGTCGAAACTTTTCAGCATTTAGTGCAACTGTATCCAGCAACTTTTTGCTACTGTTTCTTTCATCCAAAAATTGGGCTTTGGATGGGAGCTACTCCCGAAAAACTGCTAAAAGCCAACGGAAATGTTTTTGAAACCATGGCTTTGGCAGGAACGCAGAAAGATAACTTGCAATCTGAAATTGTTTGGCAGCAAAAAGAAAAAGACGAACAGCAATTTGTAACCGATTTTATTGTAAAAAGACTTCGCGAATTTACGGCTTCGGTTATAGTTTCGGAGCCTTACAGTTTGAAGGCTGGTTCGATTTGGCATATTAAAACCGATATATCGGGAGTCTTAAAAGAAAATTCGACTTTAGAAGAAGTGATCGACACCTTGCATCCAACTCCAGCTGTTTGCGGGCTTCCTAAAAAGAAATCGAAAGCATTTATTTTAGAAAATGAAAATTACGACCGAACTTTTTACACAGGTTTTCTAGGCGAATTGAACAGCACTTTTGGCGAAACAGAAACCAGTTCTGATTTATTTGTAAATTTACGATGCATGCAGATTCAGGACGAAAAAGCGATTTTATACATGGGCTGCGGTGTCACAAAAGAAAGTATTCCCGAAAAAGAATGGGAGGAAAGCGTCAACAAATCGATGACGATGAAAAGAGTATTGAAAAAATAGTTTCATGTTTAAAGTTTCAAGTTGTTGGCATGTTTGTTCAACCGCAAAGTTCGCAAAGATTTACGCTAAGAACGCTAAATTTTTTAGTTGCAAACCTTGCGTAAATCTTTGCGATCTTTGCGGTTAAATTATGTCCAAGCAACTTGAAACCTGAAACCTGAAACAAAACAAACAAAAAACAAATGAAACTAGACATATTAGCCTTTGGAGCACATCCAGACGACGTTGAATTGGGTTGTGCGGGAACCATTTTAAAAGAAGTGTCACTTGGTAAAAAAGTGGGTATCGTAGATTTGACGCGCGGAGAATTAGGAACCAGAGGTTCTGCCGAAATCCGTGATGAAGAAGCTAAAGCTGCTGCGGCTATCTTAGGAGTTGTGGTGCGTGAAAATCTACGTATGCGTGATGGCTTTTTTGTGAATGACGAAAAACATCAATTAGAGGTCATAAAAATGATTCGAAAATACAGACCAGAAATTGTATTATGCAACGCAATCGACGATCGCCATATCGATCACGGAAAAGGAAGCAAACTCGTTTCTGATGCCTGTTTTTTATCGGGTTTGATGAAAATCGAAACTTCTGTTGGTGGAGAGAAACAAGAAGCGTGGAGACCAAAATTGGTGTATCATTATATTCAGTGGAAAAACATCGAACCTGATTTTGTTGTGGATATTACAGGTTTCGAAAAGAAAAAAATAGAAGCGATTGCGGCTTACAAAACGCAGTTTTACGACCCGGATTCAAAAGAACCCGCTACGCCGATTACAAGTAAAAACTTTTTTGAAAGCTTGAATTATCGTGCGCAGGACTTAGGAAGGCTGGTTGGTAAAGATTTCGCTGAAGGATTTACTGTTGAAAGGTGTTTGGCAGTCAATAGTTTAGAGAATTTGATTTAATTTTTATGAAATTTTTTCATTTTTTTCTTTGTAGAACTCAACCTTTGTTCTATATTTGCACTCGCTAAGCAAAAATGGTGGTTGTAGCTCAGCTGGTTAGAGTAGCGGTTTGTGGTGCCGCGGGTCGCCGGTTCGAACCCGGTCAGCCACCCAGATTTAAAGCCTTGAAGAAATTCAAGGCTTTTTTTGTGCTTTTTTTTTTGAACCATATAAGTTATATAAGTTCATTTTAAATGGATCAGGAATCAATGGCAAAAGTTGAGGATTAGGCAAAAGATTGCATAATCTGAATAGAAAAAAGGCTCAAAAACTATTAACTAGATAGTAAAGTGATACCTGAGAAACTAAACTTTCAGTATATCAAATATAGCCAGCGGTTTCAACCGCTGGAACGCAACGCTATCACAACGCTTGTATACATTCACCCGCATGGTTGAAACCGCTGATTATGTTTTCATATATTGATGGATAATTTAGAGGAAGGGAAAATTATATAGGTTCGTCAAGTTTCTAATCTTGCTAGAATTTGAAATTAAAAATATTGGAAATTAAAAAAGCACAACCGCTAAGTTGTGCCTTTTCTGGTGGTTATTATATTTGGCTTAATGTATTATCTAATTTCTTCAAATGTATTTCCTTGTGTGATATCGCCTGTTTTAAAGCCTTTTTTAAACCAGTACATCCTTTGTTCGGATGTTCCGTGTGTAAAAGAATCCGGTACAACATGTCCCTGCATTTTGCTCTGTATCGCATCGTCGCCAACTGCATTTGCGGCACTCAAAGCTTCATCAATATCGCCAGAATCTAAATTTTCCTGATTGTAGTGAGCCCATACGCCAGCATAAAAATCTGCCTGAAGTTCTAGTGCAACAGAAAGTTTATTGGCTTCTGCCTCGCTTTTTCCCTGTTGATCCTGACGCATTTTTGCGGATGTTCCTAACAAGGTTTGAATGTGATGTCCAATTTCATGGGCAATTACATACGCAATGGCAAAATCGCCTCCTTTTGCGCCGAATTTGGTTTTTAGTTCATCAAAAAAGCCTAAATCCATATAGACTTTGCGGTCTCCTGGACAATAAAACGGTCCAGATGCAGACGAAGCGCCACCGCAGGCAGTTTGTACAGAGCCTCTAAAAAGAACCAATTTTGGTTTTTCGTAGGTCATTACGTTTTCTTCAAAAATCTTGCTCCAGATATCTTCGTTGTCTGCAAGAACAACTTTGACAAAATTACCAAGTTCTTCATCTTCTTTGCTTAAAGGAACTGCAGTTTCTGTCTGGTTTTGTCCGCCCTGTATTTGTTCTAGCGCAGATCCTACAGCCTGACCAGTTTCTCCTCCAAATACGTTTAGCAACAAAATAATTATACCTATGATTCCGCCTCCAATAACAGCTTTTCCTCCCGAGATTGACCTTCGGTCTTCAACATTATCACTTTGTCTTCTGCCTAACCATTTCATACTGTGTCTTTTGCTTTTATTTATGATTTTTGATATACGAATGTATGTATTTTTTTATGAATATCGTGTTAACAATACAGAATAAGTTTTTAAAGAAAGTTCTATTCAGCTAAAAATATTTTGTTGCATTATTTCAGCCATTTTATCAATGCTTCTTCTACCGTTCCTTTCATGATGGGCTTAGAAATATAATCATCCATACCTGCAGAAATACATTTGTTTCGTTCTTCTTTTTCGGCTCCAGCGGTTACAGCTATTATCGGGATGTCTCTACCTTTTGGTGTATTTCTAATGGCTTTTGTGGTTTCATAACCGTTCATAATCGGCATTTGTATATCCATAAAAACCAAGGTCGGATTGATGTTTTCAAATTGCTGTACGGCCTCATAGCCATTTTCACATTCAAATATAAAGGCGTTATTATAGAGGTTTTTGATAATAGTTTTTAAAAGCAGCATATTAACTTTATTGTCTTCGACAATCAAAAAGGTGATCAATTTATCGTTGCTTTCATTGTTTTCAGGGTCTATATCCAAATTAAGGCTTTTAAGTTCTGCGTTGTATTTATCATTAATGCTTTGATCGCTGGTTTTTAGATTCAAATCAAAATAAAAATTACTGCCTTCTCCGATTTTGCTTTCCAGCTGTAAGCGGCTTTCCATTAAGGCAAGAAGCTGGTTTGAAATAGTTAGGCCAAGTCCGGTTCCGCCAAATTTTCTGGTGGTTGAGCTGTCTTCTTGCGAAAAGGCTTTGAAAATTTTCTTTTGGTTTTTTTCTAGAATTCCAATACCAGTATCAAGAACCGAGAATCGAATTACGCAGTTGTTGTTTTTGTTTTTCTCTAGTACCGATACATTTAATTTAATAGAACCTTCATTGGTGAATTTTACTGCGTTTGACAGCAAATTAATCAGGATTTGTTTGATTCTGACAATATCTGTCCAGATGTATTTCGGCACATCAGAATCGATATTCAATTCTAGTTTGAGGTTCTTTTGATTAGATTCGTAAACAATTAAGTCGAAAACCTGACCTAAGACTTTTTGTACATCATAGAGATCGATAAACAATTCTAGTTTGCCGGCTTCAATCTTTGAAAAATCTAGGATATCATTGATGATTTCAAGCAACGAATGTGCTGATTGGTTGATGGTTGTCATGTACTTTTCCTGAATTTCCTCGAGTTCCGTTTTCATTAATAAATGTGTAAAACCGATGATTCCATTGAGCGGGGTTCTGATTTCGTGAGACATCTTTGCCAAGAAGTCCGATTTTGATTTGTTTGCGGCTTCGGCGAGCTGTTTAGCTTTTATGGCGTCTTCAATTTCTTTTTTATTGGTGATGTCAAAGTAAATTCCGCCTACAAATTCAATTTCGTCTTCTTTTTTGATCACATCACCAAACTCTTCCACCCAGATGTATTCGCCTGTTTTTCGTTTAATTCTATAAACATTATGCAACGGAATTCCTTTCTGGAGGTTATCGATTTGATTGTTGATTACTTCATCTTTATCATCATGATGAATCAACGAAAGAAAGGACAAATTATTTTCGATAAATTCAGATTTTGAATAGCCAGTTAGGTTTAGAACTTCATCATTAAGGAAAATTTTAGTCGAAAAAGCGTCAAACTTAGACAAATAGACCGTTCCTGGAATATTGTTCGCAATAAGTTTGAATTTTTCTTCGCTTTCAATAATTTTATTCTCGTTCCGATTTCTCTCTAAGGCCGATGAAATGTTATTGGCCAAAACCTGAAAGATATAGATTTCTTCTTCAGACCATTTTCGTTCCTTAAAGCAATCATCAAAACCAATAAATCCCATAAAAACATCATTGATGTAAAGCGGCAGAATAAGGATTGATTTGATTTCGTTATCTATTAAAAGCTGCTTAAAAAAGCCGTCTTTAAGTTTTCTTGTAAATGTGTTAAGGATTTTTTTGTTTTGTGCCGATTCGTAAATTTCCTTCAGGTTCTCTGGCGTCATGTGTCTTAAAGGCGTAATCTGATGTCTTACACCTTCTCTAGACCATTTGTATTTTTGGCTTACAGTATCAGTCAGGAAATCTCTTTCGTAATAATACATATGATCTACTTTGGCTGCTTTTCCGATAAGGTCATAGGTTTCCTGAAACATCTGTTGTGTGCTTTTGCTCAAAAGAAATTTCTCGGTACAAAGCGAAAGCGCATACAAGAGCTGGCTTTTGAACTCCAGTCTTCTTTCGGCTTCTAAACGCATTTGAGACGAAATGGCAAGCGATATTACATCTGAGATGGTTCGGGCATAATTAATATCTTCATTGTCCCATTCTCTTTTTTGTTCGGTGCTTTCAAAACAAACCACGCCGGCCAGTTGCCCATTCAAGAAAATAGGAACGTCAAGCATTGATTTAATGTTGTTTTTGGTAAAATATAATATCTCAAATTCGGAGGTTTCTAGTTTATTGAAAACGTCCGGAGCGTTAATAATCGCCTTATTGTTTAAAGTTTCAAAATAAATAGGATAAGATTCTTTGTTTAAGATGTTTTTGTCTGAAATATTCTGATTGTCAAGGCTAAACAGGTTTTTGCAAGTTATGACGTCTTTGTTGTATTTCCAGAAACTTACCCGATTGGAAGCGCTAACATTTGAAGCTTCTTCAATAATAAGGTCTATTACCGTATTTAGGTTATCGTATTGGCTGAAATCGGTTGTAGAAAGTTTTTTGGTTGAGTTATTGTACGCTTCTATTTTTTTAAGACGTCTTTTTTTCTCGTTTTCTATATTTTTTATTTCGGTAATATCCCGCGCAATTCCAGAATAGCCCAGTGTTTGCCCTAAATCATTTTTACGGACAATGATTTTTTGTGAAATCCAGATTTCGCCTCCATCTTTTCGTAGAACGGGAATTTCGATTACCGGAAAATTGTTTTCGTTCAGTTGTAAATTTTCGTAAAAATGAACAGCATTCGTTAGATAACTTTCGTGAATGAAATTAGAATAATGCTGCTTTATGATTTCATTTTCTGAATATCCCAGAATAGAATAGGCAAACTCATTTATAAAAGTAAAATAACCGTCGGCATCAATTTCAAAAATAATATCTGTCGCGGTCTGTATAAGATTTTTGTATTGGTCTTGCACAATAATCTGTTCTGTAACATCTTGTCCGATGCTGATAATCAAGTCGTCAGAAAATTTCTTGTCTTTCCACTGAATGTATTTGTATTCGCCGTTTTCTGCTTTTAATTTTTTTATGTAAAGCTTGTTCTCTTCGGCGTTTATCGGATTTAATTTTTCTGTGGAGTCCGATTCTTGCGTCAGTTTCCAGAATTTCAAGCCAAGCACTTCTTCAGGCTGATATCCTAAAATGGAAGTAATGGTCTCACTACAGAATAAAATTTCGCCTTTTTGGTTAGATGCGATGGTTAGTGAATTTCCTTTGTGGACAATTTCGCTGGCAAATCTGAAATTGTCTTTGTTGTTCTGAAGTACCGCATATTTTACCTGATTGATTATGAAAATAAGAATGCAGAAATTTATCAATAAAACAGATGATTTTATAGGGATTAGCTGAAATGAGACCATTACCAGCAGAAAAGTAAAAACAAGGGCCACAAACAACCAGTAAATCTGTATGGGTTTTAAGACACTGTACGAAAAGAAAAACGATATCAGGAAAACAATTATCGGAACAACATCCTTGGGAAGAAAAATGATGTTGCAGGCCACATAACCCATGTAAATGAAAAAGCAAAAAATAAAAATCTGCCGAATTTGTTCTCGCAGCCATTGTATCCTGTCGGTTATGGCATAAATGACAAGAACCGAAATCCCAATTGAGACATTTAAAACCAACAAGCTTTTTGGCCTAATTTTAAATATTTCGTTAATGATTTCAATTACGATTACAGCAATTCCAAAGAATAAAGCGTAAAGCTGGTATTCTCTAGTTATCGTTTCTTCTTCCTTGTTTTTTTCTATGAAGTTGCCAATCTTTGCCTTTATCCTGAAAAACTGATAAATCAATAATGACAGAAAGCCAAAGAGTGATAATCCTAAAAAGATCAGTTTAGGATTATTGTAAAAAATAATGTCTGAATTGAATGCATACCAGTTTGTCATAATTGATTTTAGGCCACCGCCTAAATCGGCAGTTCCTGAAACCAATAAAGTAATTAAACTATAGTATGCGACCATAGAATCGTGGTATTTTTGGTTTGTTTAATAGCATTGTCGAGCTATCTAGAAAAAGGTGGTCAGTCTTCCGTAACTAGATTTTTCAATATTTATAATCAGATTCGCCAATAGAATCGATAGGATCTTTTTTTGTGTTTTCGACTTCAAAAATTGCAAAATAAACTGCGTATGTTACCGACGTATTAAAAACTGCAGTAAAAATTATTCCGATGCAACATCCAAAAAAACCTACCATAGAACCAAAAAAGCCTACAATGAAAAAAGCGAATATGATGATAGGATCTTTGGTTACTATTGCAATACTCCCTTTTATCGCATCTATAGCTCTCAGATTACCAAATACGATTAGCGGAATTGTTAGAAACATGAAATAAGATATGATAAACGAAATCAGGTTGCCAACCAAAAGCACACCAATACTGTCTAAAAAATTAGCGATTGAAGTTCCTATCAGAGTCGGAAGAAAAGCCGCAATAAAAATTTGTGGAAAATAAGGAGCTTTATAGTAAGTGAAGATGGTAGAAACGTTAAACGAGATATCCTGATCGGCAGAATCTGCCATTTTAAGAAATCCTGCGCCAAAAGGAGCTGCCAATGCTGTTATAAAAGAGACAGCTGCTGTTGAAAAAATCAGTTCTACATATGTAAGGTTCTGCGGGTCAAATTTTTCAATAAAATCTTTAGAGATGTTTTCTACTCCTAGATACGTTGCAAGTCCTGCCATTACGGCCATACCAAAAAATATGGAGAATACTAAAATAATAAGTCCAGAGTAAAGAGCTATTTTTTTGTAATTTTCAAATGCGTGAGTAAAAACAGTTGAAAAATCTAGAGAATAGCCATTTCTTTTAATGTCCTCAATTCGAGAAAGTGTAGATTTCATTGGTAACGTAAAATTGTTTTATAAACAGTGTTTTAATTGATAAACTTGACGTAAATATAATATTTTTAATCAATTCTTTATCGAAATCTACAAAACATTGCGAAATTGTTTTACGCTGATTTACAGCCAGTCGAGGATTTTTTTTACAGAAACAAGTTTGTCTTTGTACGGAGCGTAACGCATTGGAAGATCAAGCCAGTTGGCTTTTTTGACTATCGCTTTATGATGCGAAAAAGTGTCAAAGCTATGTTTGCCGTGGTATGCGCCCATTCCGCTGTGTCCTACACCTCCAAACGGAAGCCTCTTGTTCGAAAAATGTATTACAGTATCGTTGACGCAGCCTCCGCCAAATGAGTAGTCGGAAATTAATTTTTTTGTAAATGATTTATTTTCGCTGAAAATATAAAATGCAAGAGGTTTCTCATAACGGCTCACCACTTTTTCGATGTCGTTTTCGTTTTCGTAAGTCAGAATAGGAAGAATAGGGCCAAATATTTCTTCTTTCATCGCTGGGCTGTCTAAATTAGGCTCTTCCAAAAGAGTAGGAGCGATGTATAGCTTGTTGGCATCGCTTTCTCCTCCAAATAAGATATTCTCATTCTGAATCATATTGGTAAGGCGGAACCAGTTTTTTGTATTTATAATACGAGCAAAATCTGGCGATTTCTCGATTTTTTTGCCATAAGCTTCTATGATTTCCTCGATAAGGTAGGTGATGAAATTTACTTTCATATTTTTTTGAACCAGAATATAATCTGGAGCAATGCAGGTTTGTCCGGCATTTATAAATTTCCCCCACACGATTCTTTTTGCGGCCAGCTTTAAATCGGCTGTCTCATCGACAATACAAGGATTTTTCCCTCCAAGTTCTAAGGTAACGGGTGTGAGATGCTCTGCGGCTGCTTTTGCGACAATTTTTCCAATAGCGGGACTTCCGGTAAAGAAAATATAATCCCAGCGCTTTTCAAGTAATTTATTGGATACTTCGACGCCTCCTTCAAAAACTTCAACATGATTTATGTGAAAAGTTTTTTCTATAATTTTAGCAATAACAGCAGAAGTATGAGGCGTGAGTTCTGATGGTTTTAATGTGACTTTGTTTCCCGCTGCGACTGCGGCAATTAAAGGACATAGAGCCAGTTGGAAAGGATAATTCCAAGGCGCAATAATCAGAACATTCCCGTACGGCTCTTTATAAAGATAATCTGATGATGGAAAATTGAGTAGCGATGGAAAAACACGTTTGGGTTTTGCCCATTTATGGATGTTTTTTATCGTATTTTTTAAATCTGAAATTACATAACTGGTCTCCGTTACAACAGACTCAAACTCTGGTTTCTTAAAATCATCGTACAAAGCTTTTATAATTAAATCCTCGCTTTTCTGAATCGTGTACAATAACTTTTTAAGGGTTTCCTTTCGGTATCCGATGTCGCTTTTATAGTCCATTTTCTAATCAGCTTGTTTTTTTGACTATGCAAGTTAATCGATAAAATTCAATAATTTGTCAATTTAATCATAAAAATCACAGGGCGTTCCATACAGGGTCGTCGGGTACAGGTGCCTGTATAACAATGTTTTCCTTAGAAACGGGATGCGTAAAAACCAGTTTTCGGGCATGAAGATGAATGCCTCCGTCAGGATTGCTTCGGTCTGCTCCATATTTTAAGTCCCCCTTTATAGGAGATCCGATTGCAGCCAGCTGAGCGCGAATCTGATGATGGCGCCCGGTATGAAGATTTATTTCTAATGCAGTATAATGCTGCAGTTCTTTGATGATCGTATAATCTAAACTTGCTTTTTTGCTGTCTGGCACTTCTTTTAAATGGGCTTTTGAAGTGTTGTTTTTTTCATTTCGTTTTAAAAAATGAACCAATTCTGCCTTGGCTTCTTTTGGTTTGTTTTTAACTACCGCCCAATAAGTCTTTTTGGTTTCGCGATTGCTGAACATTTCATTCATTCGCGATAAGGCCTTGCTGGTTCTTGCAAAAACGACAATTCCGGTTGTTGGTCTGTCCAGACGGTGAATGACGCCCAGAAAAACATCTCCTGGTTTGCTGTATTTTTCTTTGATATATTCTCTCACGACATCAGAAAGTGGTTTGTCTCCTGTTTTATCACCTTGAACAATATCGCCAACACGTTTGTTGACCACAATAATGTGATTGTCTTCATGAAGAATTTGGAGATTATTTTTATCGGAAAGAATTTTCATTTTGGTGTAAAATTTAAATGGCGAAAAGTTTGGCTAAAGCTTAAAAATGAGCCTCCAGCTAAAGCTGGAGGCTATTGAGTTTTTTGAAAATCTTTGAAGCTATGTAACTTTAAATTTGTGGCTAAAAAAACTTAGCATCTAAGAACCTTAGAACCTTAGCATCTCAAAAAATTAATACTGTTCTTTTTCATTTGGGAAATCGCTCGATTTTACGTCAGCGGCATATTGACCGATGGCTTTGGTCATTTCTTCGTATAAATTAAGATAACGGCGAAGAAAGCGCGGACTAAATTCGTTGTTCATTCCCAGCATGTCATGAATAACCAGAACTTGACCGTCGACGCCACCTCCTGCACCAATTCCGATTACCGGAATAGAAATGCTTTGAGCGACTTGTCTGGCTAGATCTGCAGGGATTTTTTCTAGAACAACCGCAAAACACCCGATTTTCTCTAGCATTTTAGCATCTTCTATAAGTTTCTCTGCTTCTTCGTCCTCTTTAGCGCGTACGCTGTAGGTTCCGAATTTATAGATTGACTGTGGTGTTAAACCTAAGTGTCCCATTACGGGAATACCAGCATTTAATATTTTTTTGATGGATTCCTTAATTTCTTTACCGCCTTCAAGTTTTACAGCATGTGCACCACTTTCTTTCATGATTCTGATAGCAGAACGCAAAGCTTCTTTAGGGTCAGACTGATAACTTCCGAAAGGAAGATCTACGACGACCAAAGCGCGCTCAATAGCACGAACTACAGAAGAAGCGTGATATATCATTTGATCTAAAGTAATAGGAAGTGTCGTTTCGTGCCCAGCCATCACATTCGAAGCCGAATCACCAACTAAAATTACGTCGACACCTGCTGTGTCAACAATTTTTGCCATTGTATAATCATAAGCAGTCAGCATGGAGATTTTTTCTCCGTTGCTTTTCATTTCGATTAACGATTTTGTTGTGATTCTTTTGTAATCTTTTTTTGCTACTGACATTGTATTGTTTTTTTGTGAATGTAAAAGTATTGAATAATTGTAAAAGCAGAATCAGCAATAGAACATTATTTCGGTTTTGTTTTGATAACAAATTGTAAATCAGAGATACAAATAAATGAAATGTAAACTAGCAATCGGCCATATTTACAGCCACTGCTAGTCCGCCTTCTGAAGTTTCCTTGTATTTAGAATTCATGTCTTTGGCAGTTTCCCACATGGTGTTTATAACTTTGTCCAAAGGCACTTTTGCATTTTTAGAATCGGTTTCCAAAGCCAGTTCGGCAGCATTGATAGCCTTGATGGCTCCCATTGTATTTCTTTCAATACACGGAATCTGAACCAAACCACCAATTGGGTCACAAGTCAAACCTAAATGATGTTCCATGGCAATTTCTGCTGCCATTAAGACTTGGGCTGGAGTACCGCCCATCAATTCGCAGAGCGCTGCGGCCGCCATTGAAGACGAGACACCGATTTCAGCCTGACAACCTCCCATTGCTGCAGAAATGGTCGAGCCTTGTTTGAAAAGGCTTCCGATTTCTCCGGCAACCATCAAAAACTGTTTGATTTCTTTAGGGCCGGCATTATGATTTTCAATAACCATATAATACATCAAAACAGCTGGAATCACACCCGAGCTTCCGTTGGTTGGAGCCGTAACAACTCTTCCCAAAGAAGCATTTACCTCGTTTACAGCAAGTGCAAAACAACTTACCCATTTTAATATCTGTCGAAATTTGACTTCTGTTTTACGTATTTCTTCCAGCCAGCTTTGCGGGTCGTTGTAATTGGAAAGACCAATTAGGTTTTGATGCATATCAAATGCCCTGCGTCGCACATTTAGTCCTCCAGGAAGAATGCCTTCTGAATGGCAACCAATGTACATGCATTCGAGCATGGTATTCCAGATGCGCATTAACTCAGAATCTATTTCGGATTCTGTACGCATAGATTTTTCGTTTTCGTAAACAATTTCAGAGATTTTTTTGTTCTCCTGAATGGTGAATTTCAGTAAATCGTCTGCATTATTGATCATAAACGGAAAAGCGCATTTTATAGCTGTTTTTTTTATCGCATTTTCGCGTTCTTCCTTTACAACAAATCCGCCTCCAATAGAATAAAAAGTCGATTCGTATTCGGAATCGTCATTTTTGTAAGCCGTAAATTTTAATCCATTGGCATGAAACGGAAGAAAGTCTTTGTTGAAAACAATATCTTGAAGGAAATAAAACGGAATTGGAAATTGGTTTCCTAAAACAATTTCATTTTTGGTTTCAATTTTTTTGATGATACCGGCAATATCTTCTACTGGAATGTATTCAGGATCTTGTCCGCTCAGTCCTAACATGACTGCCAAATCTGTTGCGTGCCCTTTTCCTGTAAGCGAAAGAGAGCCATACAAATCGACTTTGACACGGTTAATCTGGTCTAAAATCGACTCGTTTCTGAGTTCTTCCAAAAAGCGTTCTGCAGCTCTCCACGGGCCCAAAGTGTGTGAACTCGAGGGGCCAACGCCAATTTTAAGCATATCAAAAACTGAAATACATTCTTCCATTGTGCAAGTTTTACTAATACAAAGATAATTGAATAATGCAATGAATGGGTAGTTTGAATTAATAACTTTGCATATTTGTTAAAATAAATATTAAATTTTAATAATTCGACAACGAATTAAAATTAATTGCTTAATATGCAGATTTTCTAATTAATTTATGTTTTTTAGGTATTTTTGTGATGAAATGAACGAGGTATAGCTCATTTCTTTTATTAATACTTCTGTGATTTTATCAAAAGCCGAAAAGTCTTTCTATGACAAATACCACAAGAAGATAAAGTTACAATATGATAGAATTTTTTACACATTTGGTACACGAGTTAAAATTTCCGCTTGCAAAACCAGTACCTATTTTTTCTCTTATACTGCTTATAATCTTACTATGCCCGATTTTATTAAAGAAAATTAATATTCCGGGTATCATCGGACTTATTATTTCGGGCGTTGTTATTGGGCCTCATGGTCTGAATATGCTTGCAAAAAGCGATGCGGTAGATTTGTTTTCTACGATCGGACTTTTGTACATTATGTTTATTGCCGGACTAGAGTTGGATATGAATGAGTTTAAAGCCAATAGAAACAAGAGTTTGTTATTTGGTTTTTTTACTTTTATTTTCCCCTTATCCATCGGATTTCCAGTTTGTTTTTATTTTCTGAATTACGATTTCAATGCCAGTTTCTTAACGGCGAGCATGTTTGCAACACATACTTTGGTTGCCTATCCAATTGTAAGCAAACTAGGAATTGCTAAAAATCAGTCAGTAGCGATAACTGTCGGAGGTACGATTTTGACCGACACTGCAGTCTTAATTATTCTGGCTGTGATTATGGGAAACAGTCAAGGGAATCTGAATCAGGCTTTTTGGATAAAATTGGGTGTTTCGTTAGCTATTTTTTCAGCGATAATGTTCATTCTGATTCCGCGGGTTGCCAAATGGTTTTTTAAGAAATTGGAAAGTGAAAAACATGCTCATTATATTTTTGTGCTTTCTGTGGTTTTCTTTGCCGCTTTTCTTGCTGAAGTTGCCGGAGTAGAACCTATAATAGGAGCCTTTGTTGCTGGTTTGGCGCTGAATCCTTTAATTCCGCATTCTTCTGCTTTGATGAATCGAATCGAGTTTATCGGGAATTCGCTATTTATTCCGTTTTTCCTGATTTCTGTCGGAATGCTAGTAGATATTAGCGTTATTCTGAGCGGTCCGACAGCATTAATTGTTGCTGGAACTTTGAGTGTTGTGGCTATTTTTGGAAAATGGACTGCGGCATTTTTTACACAGCTTGTTTTTAAATATACACGAACCGAACGACAACTTATTTTCGGATTGAGTAGTGCGCATGCGGCTGCAACTTTGGCCGTTATTTTGGTAGGTTTTAAAGCTGAAATTTTAGACGAGAATATTCTTAACGGAACCATCATCTTGATTCTGATAACCTGTATTGTCGCTTCTTTTGCAACAGAGAAGGCAGCCAAAAAAATTGCCATCTGCGAAGAAGAAGTTTCTCATGAAGATGCGGGCAAAGACCAAATTCTAGACGAACATATTCTTATTCCGCTTGCCAAAACCTCTGCAACGGCAAGTCTTTTGGATTTTGCTTTACTGATTAAGGATAAGAAATCCTCAAACCCGGTGACGCTTTTGACTATTGTTCCGAACAACGATCAGGCTGAAAAGAATATTCTTAAATACAGGAAAGCAGTTGATAAATTTGTGGTTCAAGGATCGGCTTCTGAAGTAAAAATAAATACTATTGCACGAATAGATCATAATCCTGCGAGTGGTATTGCTAGGACTTCAAAAGAAATTATGTCGGATATTGTAATTATTGGCTGGCCAAGAAAGACAGGTTTCCTGGATAAGATTTTTGGCGAAAATGTCGATTCTATTATCAATAATGTCGATAAAAGCCTTTTTATCTGCAATTTTCAGAAAAATTTTATCGAAGAAAAAAGACTGGTTTTTGTATGTCCTCCTTTTTCTGAAAGGGGTATCGGATTTCATGTGCTGCTTCAGAAAATCTGCCGTTTGTCTACAGAATTGAGTATTCCGATTGTGGTTTATGCCGAATACAATACGCATCAGGCAATTCAGCAAATCGCTGTTAACCTGAAGCTGAATGCCAAATTAGGTTTTAAAAGCGTAATGGATTGGGAGAATTTTGAATCGATTTCAGACGAAATAACCGTTAACGATTTGGTTGTTTTTAACTTATCCAGAAAGGGATCTGTTTCTTATTTGTCTATTTTTGACAGATTGCCTCAGAAATTCGAAAAAAACTTGAGCAGCAACAATGTTATTCTGGTTTATCCGCAAGATGATCGCAAAGAAAGCGCCATGGATGCCTACGAAGATTTTACCGCTACACCGCTGACCAAAAGTTTGGAAGCTATTGAACAGATCGGTAAGGGGCTAGGAAATATTTTGAAGAAGGGATAAAAAGTATAAGAGTGAAAGAAAAATTACTTTTTTGCTTTCTTTTTATTTCTTTTTTCTGTTTTTCTCAAAACGGAAAGTTAACAGGTAAATTGATTTTAAAAGATACAGAAAACTACAAAAGTGTTTCTGAGAATACCTTTGTTATTTTAAAAACAAAAAAAAGATTTGACAGCGTAAAAGTTGACCATAATTTAAGTTTTGTTTTTAATAATTTAGGAACAGATACTTTGAGATTGTTTATTTCACCTAGACCATTTCCGACGAATACTATTTACATTCTTAATTTGAAAGAAAATGAAACCAAGGATATTGGAATTTCTTACTGGTCGGTTTGTCCTTATGATAAAAGTAAAGGCAATGTATGCCCTATCTGTAAAAAGAATGATCAAGTAATTCCGATTGTTTATGGATTGTCTGTAACTAGCGATTATAGCGATAAGAAAGGAAATCTAACAGATAAAAACGGAAATATAATTTCTAAAGAAGAAAATAAAAAGATTACTCATAAGCAGGGCGGTTGTGTTGTTAGTGAGTGTCAGCCCAACTGGTTTTGTCAATTAGATAAATTAGATTTTTGAATTTAAAAACCAAAGTAAAAATGAACCACAACATAAAATCAATCCGTCCCTTTATTGGATCCAAAGATTTTGAAACTTCTAGAGCGTTTTATAAAGATTTAGGATTTGAAGAAACAATTCTTGAATCTAATTTTTCTGTTTTTAAATGTGGCGAAACTGCATTTTATCTACAGGATTATTACGATAAAAACTGGATTGAAAACACTATGATTTTTCTCGAAGTCGATGATGTTGAAAGATATTATAACGAGCTTTTGGCTTTGAATCTGAATGAAAAATACGGTGTGAAACTAACGCCGATTCGCAAAATGGAGTGGGGAAGAGAGTGTTTTCTGCACGATCCAGCGGGAGTTTTATGGCATTTCGGAAAGTTTAATTAGTTTAGGATTACAACCTAAAGTTTTTTAAATGAATTGTTTTTTCTGCCCTTTGGTACCAATCATTAAAAACCAATTCTAGATTTTCGGCTGTAAATTCGCCGAAATCAAAATTCCTGAATTTCTCTACTGTTTCAATTAATTTTGATGGATTTTGCAGTTTTTCCTGAAATCGCATAACCGTTGCATGCGCCGTTAAGATAGCATAACGGCTGTCGATGCTCTGCTCTAAATTTGTCTTTTTAAAGTTGTAACGAAGCTTATTCCGTAATCTATGCAGCGATTCGTCTGACGGAAAACCTTGAAGCATTATTGCAGATGAAGATGCTGTGATTCCTTGAAATCTGATTTTGATTTTATCTAGATTAATAAGACTTTCTTGAATGACTGTAATGTAATCTTCGATATTTATTTTGTCTAATGTAAATCCGTTATAGCACGAAATTATAGACATTACTGTACTATGAATGTCTGAATTGGGATAATAATACTGATTGGGCTCAATTTGCCTTAATTCATTTAAAAATAATTGCGTGGCAGATTTTATTTTTTCGTTTGGACGAAGCAGTAATGTGATTCCGAAACGAGAATCAGCAGTATTTTTTATTTGATGATCGATAGAATAATTGTTGTTTAAAATTGCTTTAGAAGATTCTTGGTAAAGCTGATTGTAATGTTCTTTTAAATTCATTATTTACTTCTTTTTCGCTTTTTCCAGATTTTCTTTTACCCTGAATTTAACAATTCTTGAAATCAGATCAAAAGGCATAGGGTCTTTTAACGGAAACTGGACAGACCCTTTTCCTGATTTATAAATAGAAAACTCTTCTTTAAAAGCCTCGTGTCCAGTTGGCAATGCATACAAACCAATATGATTTTTATAGGCCGCAAAGTAAACCACAATTCCGTTCTGCTCAAAAGCGGGCATTGAGTAACTGATTTTTTCTTTTGCCTCGGGAGCCGCTTTCTGAATTACAGCTCTGATTTTCTCTAAAATCTCTTGTACATCAGCAGGAAAAGCTCCAATATATTCATCAATATTTTCAGGTTTTTTTACTTCCATCTTTTTGTTTCAAGTTTCGCGTTTTCAAAGCTGTGATATTTTTTAGGCAAGTCCTTTCGGAAATCGATCTAAAACCAGATTCAGCCTGATATTGTGTTCAAGAAAAGCTTTTGCTCCCGCCAAAACAAGCGTAAAACCTTCGGTCGAATCACGTACCTGATCTATGATTTTATCGGAATCTCCTTTTAGACCAGAGTTTATAATGCTTACAAAGGTTTCACTTTCGTTTAGTTCGGTAAAAATCCATTCCACTATAGTAGTTTCTTGAGGAGCGCCCCATTCGATTACAATTTTTTTATTTTCCTGTAAGACGTGCGTTTTCACCTTAAGTGAGAATCCGTACATTTCCCAAGTCCATTCGGTAGTTTGGTCTTCTTCTAATTTTCCAGAACCTTTCGTGAACCAAAACTTAGATGTAATTTCCGGATCGACAAAAGCATTAAAAACTTCTGATACAGGTTTACGAATCAGCATTTCGGCTTTTGCAAAGTGG
Source organism: Flavobacterium foetidum (assembly GCF_004634245.1). Lineage (GTDB taxonomy): Bacteria > Bacteroidota > Bacteroidia > Flavobacteriales > Flavobacteriaceae > Flavobacterium > Flavobacterium foetidum. Next base: position 86,043 of record NZ_SJTF01000002.1, on the reverse strand, counting down.
TTGTTTGCTACTTTCATCTTGCATGAGTTAGAAGTTATTCAAAAATGATGAAATGTAAAGATAATACTATTTTTTCAGGAAATGGTACCCTTACAGCTTTTGCTTGTCAATCCATTTACCTACAGTAGGTGCTTGATAGTTTTTCATTTGCTCTAATAAATCTTCAATATCATTGCTTACCAAAAGCATTTTTTGGTTGACTTCCTTCAAAAGTCCCTTTTCGGTCATTGTTTCAAGCAAATCAATTAGGGCATCATAAAACCCGTTGACGTTTAAAATGGCGATTGGCTTTTTATGAAGTCCCAACTGAGCCCAGGTCAGCATTTCGAACAACTCTTCCAAAGTTCCAAATCCGCCCGGCAATGCAATTACGCCATCGCATAAATCATTCATTTTTGTCTTTCTTTCATGCATGCTTTCTACCAAAATTAATTCTGTCAAACCGAGATGTGCGATTTCTTTAGACCGTAAAAAATTAGGAAGCACTCCAATTACTTTTCCTCCAGCTTTTAAGGCACCATCAGCAACTGCCCCCATAAGCCCCACATTGGCACCGCCATAAACTAATTCTATATTTTGTTCTGCCAAAGTTTTTCCTAAGGCTGTGGCTTGTTCTTCGTATATAGATTCCGTGCCAAAACTTGAAGCGCAGAAAACTGTTATTCTTTTCATTGTTGTTTTTTTTAGTTCTTAGTCCTTAGTTCTTAGTTCTTAGTTCTTAGTTCTTAGTTCTTAGTTCTTAGTCCTTAGTTCTTAGTCCTTAGTTCTTAGTCCTTAGTCCTTAGTCCTTAGTTCTTAGTTCTTAGTTCTATATTCTATGTTCTGTATTCTATAGTCTAATTCTATAATTTTCCAAACCTAACTCTGATGCTTTTTCAATTCATACTCAATATACGGCAGGTCAACTCCATTTGCGGTGATAAACATGTCTCTGATTTTTATTGCTCCAAGTTTTTGAACGGCTTTTTGTGAGCGGAAATTTTCGGCTCCTACGTGAAAAAGTATCGTATCGACATATTGAAAAGCGTAATCTATCAATAGTTTTTTGTTTGATGCATTATAAGGTCCACCCCAGTATTTTCTGGTAATGAAAGTGTAGCCAATTCCGACGCTTGATTTTTCGGGATCATAGTCGTAAAAACGGGTTGTTCCCATAATCTCATTGGTTTGTTTGTCTAAAATCAGAAACGCACCTTTAGAATTTATTCCAGCTTCAAAAAAAGCGGTAAAGCCTTCTCTATGATATCTGTCTTTAGAAGGATGTTGTTCCCAAATCAAGGGGTCGGAAGCCGCTTCAAACAACGCTTCAAAATGTTTCTCTTCTAGCGGAATTAATTTTGTGATTTCGTTCTCTAGAAAATCTGGCTGTAAGTTGAAATGTGCTGTTGTCATTTTTATAGATTTTATAGTTTTTGTGTAACGGATTTCTGGATGAAAAAGAAACACAACCAAAGTTGCTACTGTAAAAAAAAGGTTTAAAAACCGTGTTATTTATTTCTCATTTAAATCACGATTATACGCCCCAAGAAAATACATAGTTTTTCTGGGCGAATGTAAGACAAGCAAATAAGACTGCCAATAGTACGAAAAGTTTTTTAGTGAAGTCCAGTTTTGTTTTTAGAATTGGAGATCAGAATTTATTTTTTTACTGAATCCCAATCCACCATTGTCTAAATTGCTGTTCTTCATTTTTCAATTCGACAATTTCGCCAATCAACGGAGTCATCAACAAAATCGGATTTTCTGACAAATTGTTCAATTCGGTAACTTTAATCAAAGGTTCATCCCAGGCATGAAGCGATAATGCAAATTTAGAAGAATGAACAGGAAGTGCTCGCTTTGTGTTTATATCCTGAATCGCTTTTACGACATCTTCGGGCATATTGTGAATATAATTCCATTTTTCGTTGTATTGGCCGTTTTCGATTATGGCAATGTCAAAAGGGCCATATTTTTTGCCAATTTCGGCATAGTGAGTATCATAACCGCTGTCGCCTCCTAAAAACATTTTAAAATCTTTTGCTTCGAGCACAAAAGACGTCCATAGCGTGTTGCAACGGTTAATGCTTCTGCCTGAAAAGTGTCTCGCAGGCGTTGTATAAAGCGTAAGATTTTCATCAAGCTCTATTTTTTCATGCCAATCTTTTTCGATTATGTCTTCAATCGGAAATTTCCAAAACTCAAAATGAGAACCAACGCCCAGCGCACAGATTACTTTTTTGATTTTTGGTTTTAAATCCATTATGGTTTTGTAATCCAGATGATCGTAATGATCGTGTGTAATCAATAAATAATCTATTTCAGGAAAATCTGCTGCGGTGTAAATATCAGTTCCTTCAAAAGCTCTTGTACTTCCGTAAATAGGCGAAGCGTTGCCGCTAAAAACGGGGTCAATGAGAAAACGTTTGCCCTCGATCTGAATGTAGTACGAAGAATGTCCGAACCAAACCATTATGTCCTCAGAGACGGGAATCTCTAATAAATTGTTTTTGATAGACGGAATACGGTCGGTCGGAATTTTACGTTCGACTTTCTTAAAGAAGAATTCGAATAAAACTTCTGAAAAAGTGTGTACTTCCGCAAGATCAGGCGTGAAACTTATGTTCTGAAATTTTCCGTTTTTATACTGCGGTGATTTCTCAATCAGGGCCAATCTGGCTCCTGAAGGTCTTTTTCCAAAGCGGGGATGGAATAGAAAATATAAAAGAACAGCTGAAACAAGGATTACAATGGCAATAAACATGTTAATTTGTAGGATATAATTTTTTTATTTCTTTAATAGATTCCGAAAGCATTTTTTTGAATGTTTCCAGGTCGATATCAGCCAGTTTTTTGATGTAGATACAACCTTTACCAGCTTTATGTTTTCCAAATTTTAAAAGCAGTTCCTCCTTGTTTTCAAATGTAGAATTGAGGTAAAGCGAGATAGCATCTTTTCTTGGCGAAAAAGCTAAGAGCGGTGCATCGCCTTCATGTCCGCTGTCGTATGTATAATGATAACTTCCAAAACCAATAATGTTCGCTCCCCAGATTTTTGGCTCAGATCCTGTTGCTTCCTGCATGATTTTTACAAGTTCAAAAGAATCGTTTCTTTTAGTTTCATTTTCGACAGCATTGATAAATTCGGTAACGCTGCTTTGGGTTTCGGTTGTTTTATTTTTTGCCATTTTGATTATTTTTTAAGTAATAAATCGCTTTCAAAAAGAATGTTTTTGATTTTACTTCCGCAAGCATAAAATAAGTTCGAATCTTCGGGCATCTGATTTTCCAAAACAATCAAACTCACGTCACTTTCTGGAAAGTATAAATTTACAGAAGAAAATCCATCGCCGAGGCCTGTGTGGCCAAAATATTTGAATTTTTCTTTTTGAATAGATCGAATACCGTAACCATAACCTTCTGCTTCTTTTCCAAAGAAATTATGCTGTGATAAAATGGTGTTTTTTATGAATAATTGATACGATTCAGGTTTTAAGATTTTGCCTTTATGAAGATGGTTGTTCCAAATAGCCAAATCTTCTACAGTCGAAAGTATGCCGTCTGCACCTAAATTTTCATCATTTATAAAACTTGGTCCGGCTGGCGTGAATACGTTTTTAGCACTGTAATATCCTGTGGCTAGATTTTGAGTTTTATCTAGAGAATAACAAACAGTCTTATTCATTTTGAGTTTTTTAAATAACGTTTCTGCTGTTTCGGCGTAACTTTTTTTTGTCGAAAACTCCACGATTTTTCCAAGCAAGCTATAGTTTAGGTTTCCGTATTTGAATTGCGTGCCGGGTCTAAAAGCCAACGGTTTTTCTAAATCGATAATGCCGTGTGAATGATTTAAAAGCTGATGAACCGTAACCGAATCTGCCCAGTTTTGTTTGAGTTCTGGTAAGTATTTTTTTATTGGTGCGTGCAAATCAATCTTTCCTTTTTCGACTTCCAATAGAATCAAAACAGCTGTAATCTGTTTGCTGTTTGACATTATTTCAAATTGTGTATCAATTTTTAAAGGTTTTTTAGTCTCAAAATTCGAATAACCTTTCACATTAGAATATAATGTTTTTCCGTTTTTCGTAATGATAACAGTACCATTAAAATCGGGATTTGTGTTTTGAATTAAACTATCAATGCTTTTTTTGTAATCTGTTTTTTTTTGTGCCGATGAATGACAGCTACTGAAGATGAAAAGTAATAATAAGGAGATTTTAGGAATAAAGTTCATTGGTTTATTGAGAGGGTTGTTTAAGATTTCAGGTTTCAAGTTTCAGGTTTCAAGTTTCACGTCTTGTGCAGAACCCGAAACTTGAAACATGAAACAAAAAAACTAAAACATTCCATTTTCGTTAATAATATCTTTCGGAATTGGCTGTCCTAAGTCCCAAAGTTCGACGATTTTATCATCTTTGAATTTTAGGATGTGAACTACAGCAAAACCAATATCTGTGGGACTTTGTTTTAAGTGCGAATGTACTGCGACCAAATTCCCGTCTTCGAGTATATGATGAATTTTAAAAATCTTATTCGGATTTGTTCTTGCAGATTCTTCCATGGCGAGCATTAAGGTTTCTGCATCGCCCTTGAAATGCGAGTTATGGTGCTTAAATTTTGGACTTACATGAAGTCGGAATGCCTCGTGCGAATGCCCGCTCGCCGCCAGTTTCAAAAAATTCCGGGCTATTTCTTTCCTATTCATAACATGATGATTTTTAGGTGTACTAAGTTATGAAAATCAGCTTTATATTTTTTGCAGAAATGCCTTTGAAAATTATAAAATTTGATGCTTTCAAAGTTTGATTTTAATACTGAAAAAACATTATTCTTATCGAAACTAGATAATCCGAATTTTGATGAATTAAAGAATATAATCGAATAAAAAGACAACGCCCATGATTATTGCTAAAAAAGTTAACAAACTAATGAGTCCAATTAAAGTCACTCTCCAGCCATTGTGGGCTTCTCCACCATTACTCAAATGATTTTGAATGTTTTTTTCCTGATATGTTTTTAAGAAATAAGAAGCAATAAAAGAATAAGTTATAGGAAAAACTATGGAAGGAAAATTTTCGGGTAATAGAAAAACCAGACAGATTATAAAAAAGGAAGCGATGCCAGTAATTATCCACGTTTTTTGCGCTTTTTCTTTATCATTAAAAACTTTGAAATTCTCTGCAATGCAGTAGCCGGCAACTAAAGGTCCAGCGAGGAATGTTCCAATTCGGATGGCTTTTTCTGAGTAAATTTTTTCGGTTGGGATTTCTTCAAAAACTGATTTTTCTACATTTTCTTCTGTTGACATTATTTATGAATTTTAGATTTTTTATACTATTTTCAGTGATTTAATTTTGTCTGGAATTTGATTAATTTGTTCAAAATGCTCACTCATAACTTTTTCGAGTTCCAGAGTTCCTCCCAAAATAATCATTTCTTTGTTTTTAAAACGTTTGCCGAGACGATCTTCGAGCATGATTTTTTCCATGCTTTGTGCAATTTCAATTTCGTTTAAAAATGCATTTGGGTGTCCGGCCGTGCAAATGACAAGTCCGTAGGGAATGGTTTTCATTTTTCTGGAAGTCTCGTTTTGTCCATATGCGTAACCAACAGTATATACACGGTCAAACCAGCCTTTTAATTTAGCAGGACAATCGCTCCACCAAACCGGATATAAAAAAATGATACAGTCAGCTTTTTCTATTTTTTCTTGCTCTGCCAGAACATCAGCAGGAATCGGAAGCTGTGTTTGGGCAAATCCTTCGCGTTCGTATTCTGCTTCAGACATATCTGAGCGGAAATTCATTTCATACAAATCAGAAATATCAAGATTCCAATTCTCTTTTTGAAGAGCAGTTTTGAGCTGTTCCAAAACCTGAAAAGTATACGATTTTTTGCTTGGATGACTGTAAACAATCATTATATTCATAGAAATCTCTTTTTAGTTAAGGTTTGTCTTCGGCCTCATAAACCCATTCTGGAGCGTCATCGATATGCTGTCTTAGCAATAAATTAAGCTGCGCAGTATGATGCTGGACATGACGCATATTATAAAGCAGTATTTCAATTATATTGTATCGCATGGTTTTGGATTCATTTTCCCAAAAAATATTTTCGACATCATCGAGTCCTGCAATCAAATCCCGGCATTTTTTTCGGCAGAGATATAAGTAGGTCAATACTTCTTCTTTAGTATAGATTCTTTCTGGCATCCGATCCTCAAATTCAGAGAGTGAAAAAGGTTCGGGAGGTTCAAATCTTATTGGGTTTCGTGTGAGATAATAATCTAGAAAAAATACAGAATGATAGGCTTTGTACCCAAATTCGGCTTGAGTGTCCCAAATGTTTTCGGGACATAATTTGCACGCATTTTCAAGCATGTCAATAGTGGCGCCGAACTGCCTCCATAAAACTTCTTTAAACCAATTTTCCATAATTAAACTGTTGTTTTTGAATTGCCGATAATAAGTTTTAAATGTTAAAAATATAATTTCAAGATCCAGTTTTGATAAAAATTATTAATATTTTTTTGGAATTTTAAATTGGTATAAAGTTAATTCTTATTTTTAACCATCTACAAAATTACATTCAAATATGAAAAAAATCTACGCCGCGGTTTTGCTGTTTACGGCTTCTTTTTCTGTTTTTGCACAATTAAAAGCTCCATCAGAATTTCTTCCGAATTACGGAAAACAAATCAGCTATTATCATCAGGTTGAAGAGTATTTTAAATATCTCACCGAACAATCGCAATTCATTAAAAAACAACAATATGGCCAGACCAACGAACAACGTAATCTGAATGTTTATTTTATTTCTGAGCCTGAAAATCTTAATAATCTCGAAAAAATTAGAAATAATAATTTAGCCTCTATCGGACTTTCGAATCAGAAGTTTGCCGAAGCCGACGGGAAAATTATTGTTTGGCTGAGTTTTAATGTTCACGGAAACGAGTTTGCCGGAACTGAAAGCGCCATGACTGTAGCCTACGAATTGCTGAATCCATCCAACGAAAACAGTAAAAAATGGCTTCAAAACACCATCGTAGTTTTAGATCCCTGCATTAATCCTGACGGATATTCTAGGTACGGAAATTGGTTGCGCGAAATTTCAGGAAAAAAAACGCATCCAGGCCTGTATGACAGAGAACATATGGAAGTTTGGCCTGGAGGAAGATATAACCACTATCTTTTTGATTTAAATCGGGACTGGGCTTGGCAGACACAAGCAGAATCGGTACAGCGATTGAAACTTTACAATCAATGGATGCCTCAGGTACATACAGATGTTCATGAGATGAGTTACAATTCGCCTTATTTTTTTCCTCCCGCAGCAGAACCGCTGCATGAGTTTATAGAAAAGTATCAAAGAGATTTTTATACGGTTTTAGGAAAAAACATTGCAGCAAAATTTGATCAGAATAATTGGATGTACAATACGAGAGAACGTTTTGATCTTTTTTATCCGAGTTATGGCGATACCTATCCAACTTACAATGGAGCAGTAGGTCTTACTGTAGAGCAGGGCGGAATAGGAGCGGGTCGAGAAGTTACGATGGAGAACGGTGCAAACGTAACCATAAAAGATCGTTTGACTCATCATGCCACCACGGTACTTACGGTGGTTGAAAGCGCTGCTGCACAAAGAGATGTGCTTTTGAAAGGTTTTAGAGATTTTCATCTGAATGCGAGAAAAAAAGCCAAAGGCGTTTATCAGACCTATGTTTTGAAGAATAATGCGAAACTGGAACAGCTTACAGAAATGCTTCGAAAAAATAATATTGAATATGCTTTTGCAGATGCTGCAGCAAACGAATCGGGGTTTCATTATCAGACAAAAAAAAATGTAAGTTTTAAAATAGAACCAAACGACTTAATTATTAAAGCCGATCAGCCAAGATCGGTTCTTGCACAAGTGCTTTTTGAACCCAATCAGAAACTGAATGATAGTTTGTCTTATGATATCACGGCTTGGGCATTGCCGCTGGCATACGGTACAGAAGGCTACGCTGTTAAAAACAATTTGCAGATTAAGACTAAAAATAGTGTAGAGATTGCAACCAAAAATATTCCAGCAAATGTGTACGCTTTTTACGTTCCTTGGAACAACAGGATTTCGGCACAGGTTCTGTCGCGTCTGCATCAGGCGGGAATAAAAGTGCGCTCTGCCATGAAAAAGGCAGTTTTTGGAACTACCGAAATTGAACCCGGCGGATTGATAATCAGTAAAGCGGATAATCCTAAAACGGTAGATTTTGAGAAAACAGTCAGCGAGATTATCAAAATCAAAAGCGATTATAACTTTATTACAACCGGATTTTCTGTAAATTCTAAGGATATCGGGGGCGAGAATTTTGTTCTTTTAAAAGCGCCTAAAATTTTAATGCTTTCCGGAAAAGGAATCGCTTCAACCGAATTTGGAGCTAACTGGTTTTATCTTGATGAAACAATTGCATATCCGGTAAGTATCGTAGAAACTTCGAATTTAAACAGGGTAAAATTGTATCAATACAATACTTTGATTCTTTCTGACGGTAATTACGATTTGTCTGAAGACCAGAAAAAACAACTAGACGAATGGATTAAAAACGGAGGTAAGGTTATTGCAATGAGCAATGCAATTTCTCTTTTTCAGGATAGGGAAGGTTATGCTTTGAGTCTGTTTGCCAGCAAAGAAGACAAGGAAAAGTCTGAGAAAGAAGAAAAAGAACTCGAACTGAAAAAAAGATTTTTGGATTATGAAGGTACTGAACGACGTACAATCTCTGGATCTATTCCGGGAGCTATTATTGAGAATAAACTGGATAAGACTTACCCGCTGGCTTTTGGCTTGGGTAATACGTATTTTAGTCTTAAGACCAACGAAAGATCTTTTTCATTGCTTAAGAATGCTGTAAATGCAGTTTACATTCCGAAGGGATATTTGAGCTATGGATTTGTTGGGAATGATATAAAAAAGAAACTCAACGAAACCGTAAGTTTTGCCGTAGACAAAAAAGGAGATGGATCTGTAATTTACATGATGGACAATCCGCTGTTCAGAGGTTTCTGGGAAAACGGAATTCTGCTATTCAGCAATGCGTTGTTTTTAGTAAACTAATTTGAGGGTTTTGCCGCTAAGGCGCTAAGACACAAAGTTTTTATATAAAAAACGCACAACAGTGCGTTCTTCAAAATATCTTTGTGTCTTAGCGCCTTAGCGGCAGAAAAAAAATTAAATGCCCATTTGTTTTTTGATTTCGACATTGAAACCATATTGCTCTTCAACGGGAATAATTTTTCTGGATGTTTTATTGATGTCAGAAGCTTCTTCTGACCAAAGGAAAGGGTAAAAATTGAAAACTTTATCTCCTTCCAGTTTCAGGATTTCTGTTTTCCAGCCTTCCCATCTGCTTCCTTCGTAGTATTTGTCTAAATCGTTGTTAAAGCAGAACAGTAAAAACTCAGCATAGCTAATTTCTAGTGGTTCATATTGAAGATTGTCAGGCGAAAAATAATACATCTTGTCTATATCTTTTCCAAGTCCGCCATAATTCAGCAGATAGAAACCGCCGAGGGCATCGTCTGCAACGAGAAGAAAAGCTGCTTTTTCGCCAGTTTTTGTAGCTTTGCCTTTGTTCCATTCCGGAAGGCTTCGGTTTAATTTTGGACTTCCTGAACCTAAAATTCTAATCCAGCCGTTGTCAACTAATATTCCTCCTGTTTTGTACACAACTGCGCCAAGAGCAGTACTAGCAGGAGCTTGTGTTTGGTAAAGCGCGTCTGAAGCTTTTTGCGTTTCGGCTGGCAAGACTTCGACTTTGTTTTTGGCATTGTCAATCCATTCTTTTACGGTTTTCCATCCCGTATCAGGACTGCTTAATTCTTTTATAGAACGCATTTTTGTTTGTGAAAAGGAAATTAATGTAAAAAAAATAAAGGTAATCGGCGTGAATAGTTTCATTATTAAATATAGTTTTTTGAATAGTATTTATTTTAATCGAAGTAAAACTCCTTTGCGTTTGACAATGTTTTTATAATCCCACTGAATTTCTTTTCCTTTTTTGAGCCAGCGCTTTAAATCATCTTTATTGATCTGCGACGCAGAAGTGTAGCGCATTTCTGCTGCTTTAAAAGAACCTTCGTTTTGGAGTTTTTCTTCATCAAATGACTGTCCGCTCCAAAATAATAATCTCACAGAATCTTTAAGTTTGCTGTAACCCACAATCGGATTTCCGTCTAAGAACCAAACCGGATGTCTGTGCCAGATTTTACTTTCTGCTTCGTTCAGTGCATCATTAATTTCAAATGCCAGCAAATTACAAATCTCCTTATCTTCCTTATTTTGCGTGTCGTTATAAGCTTTGATTTCCTCGTTCATGATTTCTTTAATTTAGATATGAAAATTAAATCAGCTGATGCTGCAAATTACATTTCTTGACTTGCTGCAACAGCCGGAGTTGGATCATTTTCTTTAATTCTTATTTTGCATTTTCTTTCAATCTCATATACATTTTCGATTGCGGCAATGTAGATAATATCTGGAACAAAAACATCAGGACCATTTTTTCTACTTTCAGTTTTACCTGTTCTTAATTGATATTCTAAATCTCCAAAATTGTTTTTGGCTTTAATTTTTACATTTCCGGTAAACTGTTCCCAGTCTGTTATAGTGGTTTTCCCTTTGCGGAAATGAATCAATCTAGTTTCGGTACCAACAAAATAACCTCCTTCTTTAAACAAAGAAATAATTCCGGAAATAAGTACATAGATTCCTGCCGACAGTAAGACAAAAATGATAAGTCCCGGCAAAATTAATTCTGAATTATTGCTTTCGAAATAAACTTCTTCCTGCTCGAATAATTCACTGAAAAAAGCAAATACAAACATGCTAATAAAAGCACACATTGCAAGTCCTATAAATACGCCACCCACTGATTTTCTGAGCGGTTCGTGACGTTTTGCCTTTATAATAAAATCTGTTTTTTCATTTTCAAGCAATTCTTTCAGATCGATTGGTATTTCTGTCGCGTTCATTCTTTGGTTAATTTGTTAGATTTATTTTGGGCGTTCGAATAGTATATTCTAAAATCTAAAGTAAAGTATTTTTTGTCAATTCAAACAAAATATATTCCCCATTAGGAGATTGGCCTTTGCTTTTTTCAATAAAGCCTTTTCTGCGGTAAAAATTAACGGCTTTGGTGTTTTTCACCAGGCATTTTAAACGAATAGGCAACTTTGTTTTTTCGATTGCGGTTTTCAATAACGCAGTTGCAAGACCAGTATTTTGGTATTGCTGCTGGATGTACAAGTGATGAATGAAGTTATTGGGTATCCAGATTGAGATAAAACCAACTGGCTTTTCATCTAAAATAACGATCAGAATAAGTTCTCCCTGTGTTTCTTTGTCGAAATCTTCTAATTTGAATTTTGCCGTATCGAGCCATGAAAATGTTGCAATCCTTTCGTTTAAGAATAGTGTCCTTAAATACGGAAAATCGCTGTTTCTGGCTTCTGTAATAATCATTTCTGTTCTGAATCGGTTTTGTTACGAAGTTCGTTTCGTTCTTTTGCCAAAATAATATTGGTATTCATTGTCAAAAGCGTAACCTTGCTCGTCAATTACTTTAAAATGAAAACTGCTGAGGCTTTTGCTTTTAATTTTTTTTACTTCTTTACTAATCGTTCTCACAAACCAAGCAAAATTAGCATCTACAGCATAAAATGCATTGTCGCATTCTTGGTAATACTCCTGACCGTTAACACAGTTTTCTAAAAAACGAAAACTTGCAGGGTCTGCATCTTCAATAATATCATTTCGAAAATAAACATGATTTTTGTCTTTAGAAATGTTTTCAATCAAATCGGGGTGCAGAATCGTAAAGCTTTCAACATCAACATCAATTATTTCTTTTGTATAACCGCTATAGATTTTTTGATTTGCTTTTATATAATGATGGTTCAGAATTTCTGCTTTTGACAGGTCGTACGGAAGTCGTTCATCAAAGTAAAAATAATTGGAATCATCGGCTGTAAAACCTTTTTCAAAATCGAGAATTCTAAAACTTGCTGGATTTGCATTTTCTAATATAGCAAAACCACACATATAACTGGAAATGTACACTTTCGTTTTGTCCTTAAAGTAATGGTGCGTAGAATCATTGCTTTGTATCAATTCAAAACTTTCAAAGTCAATATCTTTATAATACTTTCGGAAAACTTCGTCTTCAAACTGCAGTATCATTTTATTGTCTATGATTTTAAAATGGTGTCCTAAATCTTTGATCATATTTTTAAGTTGTATTTTCGGATGCATGACGATTGATTCGAATTTGAATAAATAACGCCTTAATTAGTAGATAGTATTATTGTAGTATTTTTTAAACGTGCTGCATAAATTATTGACAAATTCTTTGGTATATAGTCCTGTAGGATCTAGATCGGGATCCAAGATTGTAATTTCAAGCCCCACAAGTTTTGGACTTTTAAACAAGTAAGAATTCAATTCGTTAAATTCGTCATACGTCAAGCCGTCTGGTGTTCTGCTGTCCACGCAAGGCATAATCTGGTCGTTTAGAACGTCTACATCGATATGAAGCCAGAAACCATCCAGATTTTTTTCCTCTACTTCATTAAGAAACAGCGTTGCAGCATTTCGGATGCCTCTTTTTCTAAGTTCTCGCAGACTTACGTAAGTGGCGGCCGACTTCCTGATTTCGTTTTCGTATTGATCGTCATATTCACGATTGCCCGCGCACCAAAGATTTTCTTCTTTTATGTAAGGATGCAGATTTAGAATGTTGCTTAGTTTTTCTGGGCCTTTTCCGGTTACTAATGAAGCTGCCAAACCACCAGCACCGCCAGTTTCAGACAAAGAAACATCCATAAAATCGGTATGTCCGTCAAGATAAAATAAGCCGTAATTTCCTTTTTGCTTTAGGGCTATTGCAGTTCCTAAAAGTATGCTGCAGTCACCACCCAAAACAAAAGGGAACTTATTCTGGCTTAGTAAATTATTGATTAAGTACGCTTGTTCGCGGGCATAACTTACCAGCGAGTCGGCGTTTAAAACTTTTGTTGCGGCATCAATTTTATTAGAATATTTTGGAGCATCAAGTCTTTTAACGCTTTTTGGATTAATCAAAGTATGAAGATTATGTTTCCACAACCAATCAGGCAAACGATTAACTCCAGGGGCCTTTCCCGGTTCGGGTTGTTTTAAACCTAAGTTTGATGGAAACTCAACAATACATACTTCTTTCATAACTTTTAAGATTTGAGAAATATAAAGTTATTAAAATAATTGCGTTAAAATTCTTTCAAAATAAAAATGCGAAACTGCTATTTTATATTTCCAGCTTACTAAAAAAATCTGTTTAGTGGTTTTGAAAAATTATAACATCATCGAATTTTTCAATCTGATTTACTATAAAAAGACTGTCGTTAAAATAATCCATATCAAAATCTTGATCTCCCCATAACTCAAAACGTTTATTAGAAGCTTTTAGTTTTTCTTTATCGAAGGGTTTTTCGTTCCAATCTTCTTCCAAATCTTCGGCAATTTCCAGAGCTTCTTGATTTACATGTTTTTCCTCTGATAAATAAATGTAAAAGTTATATCCGTCTTTAAAAGTCACTGTAATCTGTTTGCCGTTTAAGATAATCTTCGGTTTATCTGTAATGACAGGTCTTGCGTAAAATGTTTCTAGATGATTTTTTAAAACTGCTAAATCTGCATTTGATGAAGGTGGAAGAAACGCCAAATGTGAATAAAAAGAATACGCCATTTTTTTATTTTTTTTAGGATTCTAGCAACGGAAATAAATGTTCCCACTGCAATTGTTTCGCATAGTCGTATGCTGTTTTGCCGTATTGATTTACCGCATTTTTAGCTGCTCCAGAAGCAAGCAAAACTTCTACCGATGTCTGGTTTCCAGCAATTGCTTCGCGGTGCAGGAAAGTATACCCTTCTTCGTCTTGCGAGCTTACTTCTTGGGGATTATTGGTCACAAATTCGATCAGGCTTTCTTTCATGTTTTTGCTCATCGGATGTTCGGTCAGATTTTCTGGTTTTTCTTTTTGCTCATAAACAAGCAGAATGTCGTTGTAATCACCAAAATCCATTCCCCACGCTGCATCATGTTCTTCTCTTTCTGCTTCGCTCATTTCAGAACGCATAACTTGTATCGTAAAACCGCCATAAGTTTTGCCTTGTGTTGCAAAAAGCCAGTCGCTGATTTGGTTTATCGGAATTGCTATTTCATCTCCGTTTTGCACATTGGTCAATTCGCCAGGATCATTTATCAGGATGCCATAAATGTTTTCGCCGTCAAAATTGATATCATTGATCCACATATGTTCTACAATGGTTTCACCGTCAATTTCCTGAGTGAAAGCCAGTTTTACGCAAGCTACATCCAATGCTGGAACTATTCTTCTGTATTCCCAAGAGAGTTCTCTCCAGAAATATTTAAAAGTTTCCTGGGCTTTTTTATAAGCTTCTATCATTTTCGGATTTTCTCCGTCGGCAAAGAATATTCTGTTGTTATCCATTATTTGCTATTTTTTAAAAAAAAATTTGAAAGTAATAACGAAAAAAAATCCGACTTGTTTTTGCAAGCCGGCTTTTTTAGTCTTAAAGTAAATTAGAAATTTACATCATCGGCAACATTTCCGCCTTGTTCAGCAGCAAATTTTGCAGCATATTCTTTTTGTTTTTCCTGCTGGTAGTCAGAAAATCTGATGATATCTTCTGAATTCCAGTTCTGATTTTGTTCTGTCATCCATTGCATAGCCACAGATTGGAAATCAGCTAAATTGATTCCGAAATTATCCAAAATCCATTGTGCACCGTCAATTCCGTATTCATAAGCAGCTTGTCTTGCTCCAGCCAGTTCTTCGTAGAAATAACGGTCTGTTTTCATTCTTTCTAAGTTGGCAGCACCTTCTTCAGAAACTTCGGCGTTAAGATTTTCCAATTGCGGTACGGTTACATTTTCAGCATAATATTGACCAAATAAAGTAGTAACGGTAAACGAAGTATCTTCGCCCATACGCTGTGGCCAGATTGTGTTTAGTTCTTCCCAAACAGCTGGTTCAAGTCCCATGGCTCTGCAAACTTCTAGATAATCGATTCCGGCACTAATTTTAAGGCACATTGCGGTATAAGTTCTTAAATCTACACCATGAACAGGCTCAAGAAACGGGTTGTTATCTTCTACTTTTACAAATCCAGAAGTTTGAACACCTGTATATTTTAAAGAGTTTGCATGTTCAAAACGAATCATCTGGTCAGAATCGCAATTGTTCCATTCTGTGTAAACTGCTCTTCTATAGTTGAAATAAATGTTTTGAATGTCTTTTTCGTCAAGGTTTTCACCGCTTGCACGTTCATCGGCAATCCAAGCTTCGGCTCTTTCTGCTACTTCGTTATCAAAATCTTCTACAGAATAATGCGTTCCGTGCAACGTTTCAGGATCGTATTCTACTTCCTGATACGTATCTTCATAATCAGTTTGGTTATCGTTGTTGGTCGATTGAGCTTCGTAATTCTGATTTTCAGGTTTGTTGTCTCCAGTTAAGGAACCAAAAAGTTTTTTAAACATGTTTCTTTTTTTAGGGATTAATAATTATAAATATCGTAGTTGATTCTGATACATTTTTTCGTTATGTTCTTTCAAGTCTGGGGTTATTTTGTTCCATTCATCATACATTGCTCTTAAATAATGCTGATGGAGTTTCGGAGCATTCTGAATCGCAGATTGCCTTTGCTCTTCTAAATCAGCTATTTTAGATTGAATTTCGCTCAATATTTTTTTGTCTGATTGGTGTATTTTGCTCAATTCCAGTTCATGAATCTGATGATAAAGTTCTCTTTCCTTGCTATTTTCGACCTCAAAATCCTTTTTAAGATGAGCTGTTCGCTGTTCAGCGAGATTACGTGCTATATTTTGCAGGTTTCTTGCCTGAGTGCTTGGCGAAAAAGTATTCTGCGTTTTGCAGTAGGGGCAGGAAATATAAGTTTCGATTAGAAAAATCCGATCAATAGTTAGGCCTCCACCGCATTGCGTGCAGTTGAACTTGTTTTTGACAGCTTCAAATTCGCTGAGGATTTTTTGATATTCGATTTCAAGATCTCGTTCCTGTGTTTTTTCGATTTCGTTTCTCCAATATTCCGATTTATCTTCAAAATCATTATAACGGTCCGAACAGACATTTCTGAAATCAGAAACCAAATTATGATACGGACTTAAAACCGAAATCTGAGAGCTGTAATAATGGTAAACATCAATTATTTTTTCTTCATAAGTATCTCTGGCTTTGTTTCTAATATTTTGAATCTGACCGTTTACTCCAGAATATACTCTATGAAAAGTTCTTTTATACAAATCGTCATCTTCCTGAAGAAGCTGTTTTAATTCCGGAATTGCGGCTGCTGCAAATTCTTCCATTTTGGCTTCCAGTTTCT
The DNA here is from genome assembly GCF_004634245.1 of Flavobacterium foetidum. Lineage (GTDB taxonomy): Bacteria > Bacteroidota > Bacteroidia > Flavobacteriales > Flavobacteriaceae > Flavobacterium > Flavobacterium foetidum. The sequence continues at coordinate 69,618 of NZ_SJTF01000002.1, read as the reverse complement.
CCAGAAAAGTGAACCATCTCTGTTGTGATTCTCCAAGTTCCGAATGCCATTCAGGAAGTGCTTCTTGATGCTGCTTTTGTTTTTTATTGAATAATCCGAACACTTTTTTGATTTTTTAAAGTGAATTATCTTCTTTTTTAATATAAACTCCGTCGGTAAGTTTTACACTCAAAAACTCAAATCCGCAATAGGCGCAATGTGTCAATCCGTCTTGTTTGGCTCTTCCGGCACCGCAGTTTGGGCAATCTTTAAGCTGCATTTTTGCTTCGGTGATTTCTGAATCTCCTCCGTAATGAGATTGGCTTTTAGCTTTTTCCTTAAGCTTGTCCAGAAATGAATTTACTTTTTTCTCTTCCATTACAACTGACTTAATAATGCTGCTTTCTTAGCTTTAAATTCGTCTTCATCAATTAATCCGGCATCAAACAAAGATTTTACTTTTTGAAGCTTAGAAGTCAGGTCGTCTTTTTCTTCTTTTGGAGTTTCTTTGTGCTGCTGTAACTGATTCAAAAGAATCGCCATGCTTGCTGCATTTTGCGTTGCATCGTGAAGGGCAGTTCCTTTATCTCCAATTGCTGTTGCGGTATTAAATTTGGTAAATTTATCCATATCTGTTACCATATTCATATTGGTGATTTTGTCGTAATGTGCTGTAACTTCTTCAGGCAAAGTGACACTTGTAACCACAAATTGCGTAAGTTCTATTCCGAATTGAAGAAAATAAGGTTTTAGGTACGGTTCGATTTTTTGGCTTAACTGTGTAATATTTCCGGCTACATCTGTAATAGTGATGTTTTCGTTTGCCAAGACTTCTCCAAATTTTGGAGCGACAAAATCTCTTAACTGATTTTGAAGTTCAAAAATGGTCAACTGCTCATAGGTTCCTGCATATTGCGTAAAAAATTTAGCAGGATCGGCAATTCTAATATCAAAACTTCCGAAGGCGCGAACTCTGATTTGCCCAAACTGCGGATCGTTTAATAGAATAGGAGCAGGAGTTCCCCATTTATTATTGATGAATTGATGCGTGTTGAAAAAATAAACATCGACTTTAAACGGACTTTCGAATCCGTATTTCCATCCTTTTAGGCTGCTTAAAATTGGAATGTTTTCTGTAGACAAGGTGTGCAGTCCCGGAGAAAAAACATCTGCAAGTCGGCCTTCATTTAATAGCATCACTTTCTGGCTTTCGCGCACAGTAAGTTTTGCGCCGTTTTTTATTTCCTTGTCTTCATCGTAAAACTTCCACATCAGTAAATTGGGATTACTTGTTGTGGCCTCGATTATTTCAATAAATGGCAGTTTCATACAATCTTATTTATAAAGAATAAAAATAAGAATTATAAGACGAGTTTAGTGTTTTTTTTAGGTCAAATTTTTAATAAATTTTCTCTTTGAAAAAACAGCGGCTGAGATGCTTGTAGTTGAGATTTGCAAAAAAAAATCCGGTTTTGATTTCAAACCGGATTCTGATTTTTGTCTTATTTTCTGATTTTGTATCTGAATTTCCAATACAGAAAAACGGTCATGGCGTTTAAAAATGCCAAAATCCATAACAAAGGATTGGTGAAAAAATCTTGATACGAATTTCCTTTTGGAATTTCAACCAAAGGAACAAAAACAATTGCATCCATTAAAATTGCGGTACAAGACATAATTAAACCTAACCGAAGACCAGAAGTTTTGTTTTCTTTTTTGTAATAAAATGAAGCTCCTAAAATGGCATAAGGAATGATTAAGAAACTGGCAAGGAATGCTTGTGTATTTTGTGATTCTCTTATGAATGGGATGTGTTCTAAAACGGTAAATGAAACTGCAATACAGCACCAAACAATTAATCCTGATAAAATGGCTCTGAAATAATTCATGACAATTGGTTGTCGTTCCATACTCCAGTCTGAGATGTTTTTTTTACATACTCTTTAAAATCAGTTGCTTTGCGCCCGAGTACTTTTTCAATGTCATTTGTGATGGAAGAATTTCTTCCGTCAAGTACTTCAGAAAACAAATAATTGACAAGCCAGATTTCTTCTTCAGGCACCTGATATTCACGAAGTGCATTGATGTATTCGTCTAATGCAAGAGGCTGGAAAATGATTTTTCGTTCTGTCTGGGTTGCAATTTCTTTTACAGCATTTTCAAACGTAAGCAAGCGCGGACCAGTGAGTTCGTATGTTTTTCCGTTGTGTTTTTCGTCTAAAAGCGCTTCAGTTACCACTTCTGCGATATCGTCTGCATCTGTAAAAGGCTCTAAAACATCGGCTTTTGGTAGAGCTACAAATCCACCCAAAATCGGTTCTAGAAAAATACTTTCGCTAAAATTCTGATTAAACCAACTCGCACGTATAATTGTCCAGTTTTGAGCTGTTGCTTTTACAATTTCTTCGCAAATCTGTGCTTCTTTTTCACCTCTTCCAGACAACAGCACAATTTTTTTTACACCAATTTTGGTAGAAAGCATTGTAAAATCCTGAATGGCTTTTGGTGCGGTCGGGATAGCCAAATCTGGTTGAAAAGTAATGTAAACAACATCGATGTTTTTTACTGCATTTGGCCAGGTTTCAGGTTTTTCCCAATCAAAAGGAATTGCCGCCGATCTTGAACCGATTCTGATTTCTACATTGTTCTTGGTGCTTAATAATGAGGCGACTCTTCGTCCTGTTTTTCCGTTTCCGCCCAGAACTAAAATTTTCTTTGTTTCCATTTTTAAATGTTTTTATGATTAATGATGATGCAAAGTTGCAGCCGTAAGTATAAAAACATTTGTCTGAAAAGAATTAAGATTTGTTTGAAAGGAATTGTTTTTTGACTTCGTTTGGTCGAGATCCGAATTTTTTATGAAAGGCATTAGAGAACGAGCTCAGGCTTTCGTAGCCTACTTCCCAAGCGGTTTCCTGTACTGTTTTTTCGCTGCCGCAAAGCAATTCGTAGGCTTTGTTAAGGCGTTCTTCGTGAATGTATTTGTAGACTGGAATTCCGAATAATTCTTTAAAATTCTTTTTTAGTTTATTGCTGTTCAGGCCAATGAGTTTTGATAATTCGGTTATCGTCGGAGGATGCGAGTAGTTGCTGCTGACAATGTCCTTGGCCTGAAAAAGCTGTTCTTTTTCTTTTTCACTCAAGTCATTTTTTCTTTCACAATCCAAAAGAGCAAAATAATGCGCCAAGAGTTCATTGACCTGACTTTTTAAGAACAAAAGCCTGGTATTTCCTGTATAAGTGGTATTGAATACTTTTTGTACAGCCAATTGCATTTCGAGCGTCATAAACAAAGTCGGCCCTTTTACAAAATGCGCTTTCGGATTTACTAAATGAGGTAGTTGTTTTTCGAAAATCTCTCTTTCGGCCTGTGGCAAAGTCTGCAGTGTCTTTAGTTTTGCAAAAATACTGATGGATTGTAATGGTTTTTCGGGTTCGATTTTATGAGCAAATTCTACTTTTTGATTTCCGAAAAAAGAAATTGCGAGACCAGTTGTGTTGGTTAAGTATTTTGTTTGGTTATTGTGTTTTATTTCTAGTTCGACATTTCCTGAACCGTAAAAAGCAAAACCAACCGCGTCGCCGTCTATTTCACATTTCTGAATAAATTCTTTATGCGAATTGGATTGTTCAATCAAGACAATAAAATTATTTACTTCTATGATATCGGTGGTCATTTTTTTTTAATTAGAAAATTAGTCAATTAGATGATTAGATAATTTTTTAAAAGGCTGAAATGTAATCAAATATACAAAAGTAATTTTAGGACTATTTCTAGGGAAGAGAAATCTGCATGTATACGTACGATTTTTCGCGATTATCTTTGTCAAAGTTTTAAACTTTGACAAAGATTCGAAATTTACTTTGTGGAGTTTATTGTGTGATTTGCTTCGCCCGTTCGCTATCGTTCGGGTCTCCCTTCGGTCGAAATGACAAAATGGAGTATAAAAAAATCCGATTTACTTTCGCAAATCGGATTTTATAAATTGAAAATTATATATAACTCCGTAAAGAAATGAAACTTTACATTGTATATTTTACAAGTGAATTACTTCGCCGTAAGCATCAGCAACAGCTTCCATCACTGCCTCGCTCATTGTTGGGTGAGGGTGAACTGCTTTTAAGATTTCGTGACCAGTAGTTTCTAGTTTACGAGCTACAACTGCTTCGGCAATCATATCTGTAACCCCAGCACCAATCATGTGGCATCCTAACCATTCTCCGTATTTAGCATCGAAGATTACTTTTACGAATCCGTCTGCAGCTCCGGCAGCTTTTGCTTTTCCAGAAGCTGAGAATGGGAATTTACCAATTTTTAATTCGTAACCTTTTTCTTTTGCTTGTTTTTCAGTCAAACCAACAGAAGCGATTTCTGGAGTAGCATAAGTACAACCAGGAATGTTTCCGTAATCGATTGGTTCTACATGCAAACCTTTGATTTTCTCCACACAGTTAATCCCTTCAGCAGAAGCAACGTGAGCTAAAGCTTGACCTGGAGTAACATCTCCGATTGCGTAGTATCCTGGAATATTTGTCGCGTTGTAAGCGTTTACTAAGATTTTGTCTCTGTCAACTGCGATACCCACTTCTTCTAATCCGATGTTTTCGATGTTTGTCTTGATTCCAACTGCAGAAAGTACGATATCAGCTTCAAGAATTTCTTCTCCTTTTGCTGTTTTTACAGTTGCTTTTACTCCGTTTCCAGAAGTGTCGATTTTTTCTACAGAAGAATTAGTCATGATTTTTACACCTGCTTTCTTCATAGAACGCTCCATTTGTTTAGAAACGTCTTCGTCTTCTACAGGAACGATGTTTGGCATAAATTCTACGATAGTAACGTCTGTTCCCATTGAGTTGTAGAAGTGAGCAAATTCCACTCCGATTGCTCCAGAACCCACGATAATCATAGATTTTGGCTGTGTTGGCAAAGTCATTGCCTGACGGTAACCAATTACTTTTACACCATCTTGAGGTAAGTTTGGCAACTCGCGAGAACGAGCACCAGTTGCGATGATAATGTGATCAGCGCTGTATTCTGTAACTTTATTGTCTTTATCAGTAACGTCAAGTTTTTTTCCTGGTTTTAGTTTTCCAAAACCTTCAATAACGTCAATTTTGTTTTTTTTCATTAAGAATTGAACTCCTTTGCTCATTCCTTCGGCAACACCACGGCTACGCTGAATAACAGCAGGGAAATCTTTGTCGAACTCAGAAACTTTCAATCCGTAATCAGAAGCGTGTTTTAAATAATCAAAAACCTGAGCTGATTTCAATAATGCTTTAGTTGGGATACATCCCCAGTTTAAGCATACACCACCTAAGTTTTCTTTTTCTACTACAGCTACTTTAAAGCCTAATTGTGAAGCTCTAATCGCTGTTACATATCCTCCAGGACCACTTCCTAAAACAATAACGTCGTATTTCATTTTTTTGGTTTTTAGTATTAACTACCGAAAATGAAGTTTATAATTCCGAAACTCACCTTCGATTTTTATTTTTGTTATTTGTGCTTGCGAATTTAATGATTTATTTTAATTTTTCGGGATTGTTTTTTTGTTTCAGGTTTGAGGTTTCAAGTTTTTTAGTTTTTACCAAAAAGTTTTTGCCACGAATTTCACAAATTAACACGAATCTTTTAGTAATTAGTGAAAATTTGTGGAATTAGTGGCAAATTATTCTTTGCAACCTTCAACGTATACAAGCTAAACCTTTACATGTCCCCAGTTTTCTCCGCTGGCGATTCTTCGAATCTGCATTTCGCTCACTCCAAATTGTTTGGCAATCATTTTCAAACGTGTTTTTTGTTCGGGACGTGCGAGGATTTTTTTAATCAGCATCACTTTTGTAGTGGTCAGTTTTCTTCCGTCGGCTTTTAGATTGTGTTCAATCAGGTTCTTTTTCGCCTGAATCACTCGTGGACTTTTACGGCTGTGGTCCATCATTTCTTGTTTAGTAGCCCATTTAAGATTGCTCACGTCATCATTACTTCTGTTATAATCCAGATGCAATACATAAGTCTGGTCTTCAGAATCTTTAGGAATAAAGTACTGTGCTACTAATTTGTATAAGAATAAGTACTTGTTGACTATTTTGTCGTCCTGTTTTACTTTAAAACGAAAGGTTGGGTAACCGTCGCTCAAACCGCCCTTTAGGAGACGGCCATTTTCGATATCATCGGTAAAACTTATTAATCGTCCTCTGTTTGAAATGGCGTATCTTAATTGTAATGAGGCATTTATTTCTATTTCTTTAAACTCTTCGTTAGGATAAAATCGTATATGTGGCATGTTTCTTTTTCATTTGATGTTTGTTTCTCAAAGATAAAGAATAAACCAAAAAAGAATGTTAATAAGCTGGTTTTGAGTATGAGTTTTATGATTCTTATAACGCTTTTTTAACTTTTTAAGAAGGGTTTTGGTATTTTAAAACTGAATTTCCTACTGCAAATTACGAATTCTGCAGATTTTTTAATTTTTTTTTAAGAGTAAAACTTATTGGTCAAGCCAGTTCTTAAAGTTGTTTATCTCTTTTTTACTGATAATTATTGGGTCGTCGTCGAGAGCTGGTACAGTAAGCTTCAATTCTATTTTTTGATGCGAATGTTTTACAACCTCCTTAATTATGTATCGGTTTACAATGTATTTCCGATTAACCTTAAAGAAATTAAAAGGGTCGAGATTAGTAATGATATCGGTCAGTGTATTGTTGTAGAGATAACTGTTTCCGGTTTTGGTGTAAATAAAAAGATGTTTTCCTGTTGCAGCAAAAAAAGTAACATCACTTTCGTTGATTGAAATAAGCTTATAACCGTGATTTACCAAAAAGTGACGTTGGATTTTGTTCGTTTCGTCGTTTTCAAGCGCTACCAGCGATTCAATAGTCGAATCGCTGTTGAAACTGTCTTTGATTTTTTTGAATTTATGCAGCGCCTCAAACAATTCCTGTTCTTCAAAAGGCTTCAATAGATAATCTATGGTAAAGTGTTTAAAAACCGAAATGGCGTAAACATCATAAGCCGTAACAAAAATGACAGGGCAGGAGACAGTTGTTTTTTCAAAAATGTCCAGACTTTTTCCGTCTCCAAGATGAATATCCATAAAAGCCAAGTCAGGTTTGTTTTCGCTGAAATAAGTTACGGCTTCTTTTACCGATTTTAAAACGGTTATTTGTGGCAGCTGTAAAATATCCTGTTGCTCTAGCAGCGATTTGAGGTAGCTGGAAGCAAGATATTCGTCTTCAACAATGGCAATTTTCATTTTTGGATTTTTCCGCAAAAGTAGAAAAAAAAGTTTTCTGAATTTTTTAGCTTTTGAAATGATTTTTTAGCGTAGCTCTAATATTGTTTTAATATTGTAAGGATTGTATTTGGTTATTACAAAATCGAATAAATATCATAGGTTATATCTGTAGTTGATATTGCTTAATTGTTTTTTCTTGTATTAATTTAGCTGCTTAATTTTTTTTGATAAAAATACAGTTTAATTTCATATAGTGGTGCATAATGCAAAAGAGGCCCGACTGTAAAGCCGGACCTCTTTAAAAAAAAACAATAGGTATTATAGATTGGGATTGTTTAATCTCGCGTCTGCTGGATAAATAATCGTATAACGCGGATCGTTTTGTATCAAAGTAAAATCTTCACCATTGAAAGAGTGAACGATTGGTTGTTGAGTTGTTCTTCTCAAATCAAACCAGCGGTGTCCTTCGGCAGCAAATTCACGTTTTCTTTCTGCTAAGATGAAGGTATTCAAATCAGCTGCATTCATTGCATTGATATCACTTTCAAGCTGTGTAAAAGCAGCAGTAGTATATCTGTTTTTTACAAAACTTATGATAGTTGTTTTAGCATCAGCAATGTTGTTCAATTTTAATGAAGTTTCTGCTTTTGTTAAATACAGTTCAGAAGTTCTGAAAGAACATCTTTGGTCATTATTACCACCTTTTTGAATTCTGAAACGGCTTCCGCTTGCACTAAAGTAAAGAGGAAAACGTAAGTCAGCCGTTCTTGTATATGAGCCAATTAAATCTGCCGATGCATAAAAAAGACGTTTAAGACCTGTATTGTATCCATCCTCAAGAGCTAAAATAGATTCTTTTGAATCGTATTTTGTCGTAAGAGTAGCAGTTGCTTTTAAGTCAACAAGTTCATTTTTAATTGCTAAAGCTTTGTTGGCAGCATCTAAAGATTTTTGCCATTGTTGTTGGTATAAGTATATACGGCTTTCTAAACTGTATAAAGCTGCTTTAGAAAAACGGTAATTTTTGCCCGTTGGTTGTGTATTTAAATTAATCAAATTTTCAGCTTTTTCAGTATCGGAAATTACCTGATTGTAGATTACTTCAACACTCTGAGCAGCATAAACCTGCTCTAAGTCAATTTTTAAAGCCAATGGAACTCCTTTGTCTGAACCAGAAGTTGTTGCATTGTAAGGCTTTCCGAAAAGATTAATCAAATCAAAATAAGCCATAGCTCTTAAAGCGTATGCCTCACCAATTAATTGGTTTTTTTCAGCTGAATTACTTAGTTTGCCAGGTGCTTCATTAATAATTACATTAGTGTAAAAAATGGTATTGTATAAAGCTCCATATTGAAAAGATATTGTATTAGCATCAGGATTTGCATCTTTCCAGATGTAAATATCTTTGTAACGATTAATTTCATCACCAAATTCGTCAATAGCCAATTCATCAGTACGAACTGCAGATAATGATTTGTGCTCAGGATAACCATGGTATGCTTTTGTTATAACAGCACGGTATTGCTCTAATGTTTCAGGGATAACTCGACCAACAGGCTGAACGTCCAGATAGTCATCGCAGCTTGTTACGGCAATCGCAGCAACAAAAAGTAATATATATTTTGAGAATTTTTTCATCTTTAATTTTAATTAGAAAGTTACATTACATCCTAAAGTAAATGACTTAGGAACTGGTTGTGCATAAATGTTTCCGAATGTTTCAGGATCAAAGTAACCTTTGTAGTCTGAACTGATTACGAACAAGTTTCTTGCTTCAACATTGAATCTGATGCTTGCAATATTGATTTGATCTGTAAACGATTTAGGGAATGTATAACCTAAACGGATACTGCTTAATCTCATATAACTCATTTCACTAGCCCATGTATCTAAATAACTTAAGGTGTTGATTTGATTTTGTCCAGAATACCATAAGTACGCCATATAAGAATCTCCAGCTGCCAAATCTTTACCATTTACCGCAGGTAAATTTGATGAAGTGTTTGTTGGCGACCATGCATTTAAAACGTCTCTACTGTAGTTCTGTCCTCTGTCTACAGTTGTTCCATTGTAAGGAGGTGTTCTTGTTACAGTTTGTTTAATGTTGAAAGAAGCTGCAATTGCAAGATCAAAATTTTGTACTTTAAATGTATTTGTTATACCACCAGTAAATTTAGGGTCTCTGTCTCCTAAATAAACGAATAAATCTCTAAATTCAGCTGCAGTTAATTTTGATTGTGTTAGTTCTCCAGGGAAAAAGTCAGCATAAGGATCGTATAGTCCAAAGAATGTTTGAGTGTTAACAGTTTCTCCTTTTTTGTTTACAAATAATGGGTAGCCGTTTTCGTCGATTCCGTTTGTTTTAAATCCGAATACAGAGTTTACAGCATATCCTTCTCTGTTTGGAAGATATTCCGTATCACGAACCTGTATACGGTCTACGTTACTTTTGTTGTGAGAGAAGTTAATGCTTGTATTCCATTTAAAGTTTGGACGGTCAATGTTTTTTGTAGAAAGGGTAATCTCGTAACCTTTGTTGCTTACTTGTGCCCAGTTCAAGTTTGTATACTCAAAACCATTTTCTAACGGAAGCGCTCTAGAAGCAATTAAGTCACTACTTTTTCTTCCGTACATATCTGTTACAATGCTGATGCGGTTGTTGAATAATCCAATATCAGCTCCAACGTTAGTGTTTGTAGTTTTTTCCCAACGTAATTTATCATTTGGTGGGCTGTCAATTACTATATTTTGTTCTGCTTGTCCTGGAAGAATAACAGATGAATTGTATTGACCAATTACATAAGGAGAAGTACCTTTATCAATATTACCTTGTAAACCGTAAGACGCACGAAGTCTTAAGTTCGAAATTGTCTGGTTGTCTTTTAAGAAGTTTTCTTCTGAAACTGCCCATGAAGCAGATGATGACCACAATGGTAAATATTTATATTTTGGATCTACACCAAATAAATCTGAACCATCGTATCTAACGCTTCCAAAAATACTATATTTTCTGTCATAAGTGTAAGAGGCCGTTGCAAAGAAAGATGCAAATGCATTTTCATTTTTAGCTTTTGCATATTGTATCCAGTCTCTTTCTCTAGCAAAAGATGAATTCGGGAAAATAATCTGCTGTGTAGTTAAGTTTTTTTCATCAAAACCAAATCCTTTAGTAGAAACTGTTGTAGTGTAGTTTCTTCTTAACTCATTACCCACCATTGCTTCAATTTCGTGTTTCTCTCCTAAAGATTTAGAATAGTTCACCATTGTTTTCAAGTTGTATTGGAAGAAATCTGTATTCGTGTTCTGAATAACACCACCAACAGGAAGGAAGTAGTTTTGTACTCCGCCACTGAAGTAGCTTGATTTCTCTCTTACGTTTCTTGTGTAGTATGTGTCTTTACCAGCAAATTTCTCGTTAGCTATATTGTCTAACTGAAGACCTAGTTGTGACGTTACTTTTAAATCTTTAGTAACTTTGTATTCAGCGTCTAATAAAGCTTTGATGGCTCTTGTTTTCAATTCGTGTGAAGTGTTTTCTCTTTCTTCTAAGAAGTTGAAATCTACTTTACGATCAGAGTATCCAACAATATCAGCATCATATCTATAACTTCCATCTTCGTTGTATGGAGTTAAATATGGGTTTACATTTCTAGAGTAGGTAGAAGGGCTTGTAAATGCATAAGAATCTGTTAAGTAAGATGTAGTTCTATTTTCTGAACCAAAAATACCCACACCCACTTTGAATTTATCAGTGATTTCGTAGTTGTTTTTTAATGTTAAGTTGTAACGTTTGAAACCTGTTCCTACAGTTGCTCCTTTTTCATCATAGTAACCTAAAGAGAAATAATAATCAGATCTCTCTCCACCACCAGATAAGCTTAAACCGTGTTGTGTGTTGATAGCCGTTTGGTATAATAAATTACCCCAGTTGGTATTGTTGTTTCTTAAGGTATTTATTGATTGTTGTGTTTGCGGGCTCAAAGCAGAGAATCCGCCAGATCTATAGGCAGCTAATTCATTTGATCCGTTTAAGATACGCATAATATCTCCACCGTCAGCTCTGTAAGTTAACTCCTCACGTGACGCAAGACCAAGTTCAAAATCAACTTTTTCGCTTGCATTCATTAAGTTTAACCTAGAGAAGTCAGGTCTTTGTGTAATAAAGGTGTTTGTGTTAAGGCTTACCACCATTTTACCGGTACGTCCTTTTTTAGTAGTTACAACGATAACTCCATTTGCAGCGCGAGCACCGTAAATAGCCGTTGCTGCAGCGTCTTTAAGAATTGTAATATCTTTAATATCGTCAGGGTTTAAACCTGCGATAGAATAGTTGTTTAACACATCGATATTGTCTTTGTCATAAGTTTTAGGAACATCATTTCCTTCTAATGGAAGTCCGTCAAGTACCCATAGTGGATCTTGTGAACCATTAAGAGAAGCAGTACCCCTGATTCTGATTTTTGCTGGTGCTCCAGGTGCTCCAGAAGGTGTACTTACAGCAACTCCGGCAATTTGTCCAACCAATAATTGGTCAATGCTCGAAACCCCTGTCTGCTGAATTGCTGCCATGTCGATTTTGGTAACTGCAGCAGTAAGTTTTCTTTTCTCGATTTTTTGGTAACCAGTTACAACAACCTCCGCAAGTTTTGCAGTTTCAGATTTTAAGTTGATGGTATAGTTTTTTTGAGCATCCAATTCAAGTGTATACGATTTGTATCCCATGAACGTAACTCTTAAAGAAGTAACATTTTTTCCAACTTTCAAGGTAAATTTACCATCGAAATCTGTAGTTGTTCCGATTCCTTCACTTTGAATGATACCTGCCATAGCAGTTTTGTTTGAAATGGAATTATTCTCAACGAAGATAGATGCACCTGGTATTGGCGACAAGTCTGCTTCATCTTGAATGATTCCCGTAATAGTTCGGGTTTCCTGCGAGTATCCTGCGATGGCCAGGAACAGCAGTAAGGCATGTAAAATTTTCTTCATGTTTTGGGTTGTGTAATTATTAAAAGGTTGTATTATTCAGGGCTTTTTCGATTCTTTGTATCAAATCGAAGTAATGGTTTTTGGTCGACTGGTCTCCAGTATTTTTCTTCAATTTTATCAATTGAAGCACTTTGTTCAGTTCTCCTTTTTTATCAGAAGTGATTTCTGTAACTCTTTTTAATGCTGATTGGTTAATGTTTCTTATCATATGAGCATCATCCAAATAATTGCATAAATGCGGCATGTTTAGAGTATGCTGAATTTCGATGTTCTTTTTGGCATCGGTTTTTTCAAACAATAGATTGGTAGAAACAATCAAAACGTCAACATAGTTTTTCTGCGTCATTCTTTCCAGAATAGTCAAAGATTTATTTTGAATGGTTCCTGCAAATACATTCTGATGTATTTTTTTAAACAAATCATTTACGGTAAAAACTTCCTCCTTGGTTTTGTTTCTTTGAAATAATTCGTTTTCTGTCATTCTAAGCAGACGATCGTCACTGAATAAATGGTAGATAACATCGTACTGAAGATCTCTAACCAATGTATAAGGCGTGTACTCGTAAGGTCCAACAGGAGAATCTTTCAGCGGATTTGTTTTTTCTAGAATATCATTAAAAAATAGCCATTGCGGAATTGTGATAATATTTCTGTTTAAATAATCTGCTGCCTTTTTTTGCATTGCCGCCGGAACCGGAACATAACTTTGTTTATTGTCTCCATGAACTGTTCTGTTTAAATAAACCCCTCCAATGTTGTTCATAACATGGTGATTGTACATCTTCCATTGTCCGATAGCTCCAATATAAAGTTTGCCTGTTTCGTAGTAAGACTCGTCTTTATCATACGTCCAGTTTAGTATATTGTCGACTACACGTTTTAGGTTTTTCAAACCGTATTCACTTGCCTTAACAGCATCATTTCCTAAATCTTCAGACTGCGAGCGTGGGTCAATTACATTTCCCTGCTGTTCTCCATAAAAATAAATGGGGTCGTTTTGATGTTTTGTAAGTAAGGCGTTTAGTTTGGTTGTTTCGTTTTCGTCAGGCGCATACCATCTGTAACCCCATTCAATAGCATATTTATCGTACTCTCCAATTTTTGGAGTAATTACTGTCACGTTATCTTCTGGCTGTGCTACATAATTGTAACGAGCGTAATCCATGATAGAAGGAGCAGTACCGCCCATTTTTGCTGTGAATTCTTTAGAACGTAAAGACTCAACATCATAAGCAAAAGAAGATCCCATATTGTGTTTTAAGCCAAATGTGTGTCCAACTTCGTGAGACGATACAAAACGAATCGCTTCTCCCATGTGTTCGTCACTAAATTTGTTTGCTCTTGCTTTCGGGTCGATTGGTCCAGTTTGAATGCGCATCCAGCTGTGTAGCGAAGTCATCACATTATGCCACCAGATAATATCTGCCTCTATAATCTCGCCACTTCTTGGGTCAACAACCGACGGGCCCATGGCATTAGATTTTGGAGATGCAGCATAAGTGATAACCGAGTAACGTACATCATCAATGTCAAAATCTAAATCTTTTTCAGTAGGCTCTTTTGCTATGATAGCATTTTTAAAACCAGCTCTTTCAAAAGCTGCCTGCCAATCGTGAACTCCATCAATAATGCTTTGCCTCCATTGTTTCGGAGTAGACGGATCGATGTAATAAACGATTGGTTTTTTCGGCTCTACTAATTCACCTTTCAAATAACGTTCTTCATCTTCTTTTTTAGGTTCTAAACGCCAGCGTGTAATCAATTCTTTTTCAAGCATTGCTTGCTGTGCATCGGCAAAATACCAATGCTTTTCAGTAAAATAACCTATTCTGTTGTCAGAAAAACGTGGTTTCATTGGAGTTTTATCCAATAAAATGATATTGCTAGTAATACCAAGAGTGATCCATACTGTCACTCCTTCGGTGATAGAAGTTGTAAGCTGTGATTTTACAACAATGTTTTTAGGGAAAGATTTTACTCCCTCAATATAGGATAAGTCCGATTTTACAGAGCCGGCTATGCCAATATTGCTCAGTACATCATTAAAGCTTTTTTGTTTTCCGTCAAAAATCTTGTTTACTTTAATTACAACAGCGCTCGAATCGTTGTTTTTGGTTTCAATATCAAAAACCTCGATTATAGATTCAGCGAAATTATCAGCAACAGATGCTGTGATGGCATCTCCTTTAGGAGAGGAAACTGTAGGGGTATAAGATTTTACCCAGACTTTCTTTGCAATTGTATCTTTGTAAAAGGTAATGATTTTGTTTTCGTAATTCATCCCTTTGTTTAAACCACGGTCGTTAATCTCGATAGGGACTTGGGATAATTTATTTACAACTAGAAATTCTCTTTTAAACAAACTATCCTGAATTTCAAAATAAACATCGGTTTTAACTTGAATGATGTTGAATAGTCCTTTTTTTATGGTACCCTTTTTTACAAGGTCATTATATTTTTTACCTTTTTTGGCCTCAGTAGAATCTTTTTTTACTAATTCAGTTTCAGCGTCTTTTTTCTTCTTTTTTTGCGAAAGAACTGTAACTGGAATGAATAATAGTAAAATGAGTAAGCAGAATAATTTTACATTATGTAGGAATGCCTTTTCCTTCATTTTGATGTTAAGTTTAAGTTAATTTTCGCCGAAACTATTCTATATTTAAGGAGAAAAAAAACAAAATGGAGTGAATGGCTTTTTTTTAGGAGTGAATGGATATTAATGGCAGAATACATACGAATTTGCCGTCTTTTTCTGAGGTTTCAAAATCGGCTTTTCCGTAGAAATTATAGGTGCTTGAAAGGTATTTCAGACCAAATTTTGTACTGGGTATGTAATGCGTTTTTTTCTGTAGGTTGTTGCTAATGATTACCTGATTTTTCTGAACGACGATTTCTGTACGCAGCGGATTTTCTTGCGTAGCCATATTGTGTTTTATGGCATTTTCAATCACAATCTGAAAAGCTAGATACGGAATAGATTTCTCTAATGCGCTCTCGTCTTCAATTTTGATGGAAAAGAACAACTCTTCCTTAAAGCGAGTCTGTTGCAAAAAGATGTATTTTTCTATGAATAATAATTCTTCTTTCAGCTTAACAATATTATTTTCTGGCGGATCAATCAAATAACGATAGATACGCGACAGGTTCAGCGTAAATTTTTGAGCTGTTTTGACATCGCTTCCCACAAGCATGTACAACGAATTAAGCGAATTGAATAAAAAGTGCGGATTGATCTGTTCCTTTAAATGCTGTAATTGAATCAATACTTTTTCTTTTACGATTTTCTCATTCTCTACCAGAAGTCGGTTTTTTTCCTTAATTGCGATTCCTTTTTCTCTATAAGCGCGTCTATTGGCATACGAGAACAAGTAAAAAATCAGCAAAAGCATAATTGCTGTTATAGAATAAATCCAGGTCGAATATTTCTTAGTCAACAAAACATTTTCATCCTCAAAAATTTTCGGAAAACTGACGCGGATATGCCAAGGCAGATTTTTAACATCTAGTCTTGATGTAAAACTGATGACATCCATTTTTAGATATTCAGACAGTACGACTCTAGTAGTGTAATCTTTGTCACGATTGAATATAGTATCTGATGGCTTAAAAGGTGCAATGGCATAGATGTTTTTTCCTATTAGAGTCGAATCAGGATGATAGACGCATCTTCCTTCATGGTCAAATACAAAAGCATAACTAGAACCAGTTTTGTCTACCGTTGAGAAAAAATCACGCAATCTTTTTAAATTGATATCATAGCCATAACGAACCGTTGTATGATTCTTGGATATAGTTTTAAAGTAAATTCTCCAAAGCCAATCTTCTCCTTGTCTTATAATAGTATTGCTTCGGGTGATGTTTTTGTTTTTAGAAATAAAGTCGCCAATGTCTTTTTTTGCTTCGTCAGAAATAGTATCGATACCATATTCTATTTTTTCATCATTAATCTGAAACCAAGTATCAGCTACCATTGCATTGATAGACTGAACCGAAGAAAGTAGTTTTATATTAGTCGCTAAATTAGATTTATTGCTGATTTCTAAAACATGTTTAATTCTGTTTTCCTGTTCCAGAAATCTTGAGAATTCCCGCGACATTAGTTCTCGTTTTTGAATAGAGTTACGTCGTGCCTTATCCTTATTTGCTGTTTCTGATATGTCGGTAATGAGATTACTAAGGACATAAACAGAAAAAACAGTAACGAATATAGAAACGGCCATATAAATTAGAAAGGCGCGTCTCGAGGTAATTTTTTTTAATCTAAATTTCAAAGAAGTATCTGTAATTTAATTCGCAACCGAAAATTGTGAATCGTATAAGTTTTTATAATAACCATCAGTTTTCATTAACAATTCCTGATGCGTTCCTTGTTCCACAATTAATCCTTTATCCATTACCACAATTTTGTCGGCATTTACAATTGTTGCCAAGCGGTGTGCGATAATGATTGAGGTTCTGCCTTTTGTAATGGTTTCTGTTGCGCGCTGAATCATTTCTTCAGAATAAGTATCGATTGACGATGTCGCTTCGTCCAAAATCAAAATACTCGGATTGCTGACATACGAACGCAGAAAGGCAATCAATTGGCGTTGCCCAGAAGAAAGCATTACGCCGCGTTCTTTTACATCAAAATCATAATTATCTGGAAGGTTCATGATAAAATTATGAACTCCGATTTTTTTGGCAGCATCAATAACTTGTTCTCTAGTAATCTCAGGATTATGAAGTGTGATATTGTTATAAATCGTGTCGGCAAACAAAAATACATCTTGTAGAACTACAGCAATCTGTTTCCGAAGCGAAGCCAGCGTATAATTCTCAATATTTTCGCCATCTATAGAAATAGAACCGCTGCTGATTTCGTAAAAACGATTGAGCAGATTTATAATAGTCGATTTTCCTGCACCTGTAGAACCTACAATGGCAATTGTCTGTCCAGAAGCAACCGAGAGATCAATTCCTTTGATGACTTCTTCTTCCGGAATATAGCTGAAACGAACATCTTTGAACTCAATTTTTCCATCAAAAACCGGAGCTTCGATTTTTCCCGTATCCTGAATATGGTCCTGAGTGTCGATAATATCAAAAACGCGATTAGCCGCAATCATTCCGAGTTGCATCTCATTAAATTTATCGGCAATCTGGCGCAGCGGATTAAAAAGCATTCCGATAAACATCGTATAAGAGAACAAATCTCCGAAAGTAGTAAAATGATCTCCGTTCAAAATCCTGAAACCGCCATAAACCACAACCAATCCTAAGGTTATAGAAGAAATAATATCGGCAATCGGAAAGAAAATTGAGTTGTATAAAATCGTCTTTATCCAAGCGGTTTTGTGTTTGTTGTTGATTTCCTTGAAGTTTTCGGCTTCAATTTTTTCACGATTAAAAAGCTGTACGATTTTCATGCCTGTAACGCGTTCCTGTACAAAAGAATTCATGTTGGCAATCTGCGTTCGCACTTCTTCAAAAGCTACTTGCATTTTACGCTGAAAAATCCTTGTCACAAATACCAGAATCGGCATTGCGATAATGACAATCCAAGTCAGTTTCCAATTCATATAAAACATGAAAAGTAGCACCACAAGCATTTTCATCAAATCACTTATAATCATAAAAAGGCCTTGGCTGAAGATGCGCGCAATCGATTCAATGTCTGAAACGGCTCTTGTCACCAATTGTCCTACCGGAACCAAATCGAAATATTTCATCCTGAAGCTCAGAATATGCTTGAAGAGCTTCGTTCGAATATCTTTTACAATATCCTGTCCAAGCCAGTTGGCCCAGTAAACAAAGTAAAACTGAGAAAACACCTCCATCAGCAACACCACTCCCATTAGGATAATGTATTGCAGCAGTCCCATTTTATCATGAGTCTTTATATAGCCGTCGACCGTTTGCTTTAACAAGTAGGGGCGAAGGGCAGCAAAAATAGACAGCGAAACGGCAAATATGATTACGCCGTAGTATCGCCACTTATAAGGCTTTGTATATTTTAAAATCCGTTTAAATAATCCGGTATCAAATGCTTTTGCTTTCATTTATTTTTTCAGAAGCTGTTTCCTGCTTTCCGTTACAAGTTTTTTTCAAAAATAGGTTTTTGTACTGTTTTTTATAAGAGCTTCCTCCGGTCGCTTTATAAAAAACACAAAAACAATATTTTTTTCAAAAAAGCTTTTCACTTCAATCAGGGCTATTTTGTAATGTAATCGTAATAAATATCGGTTAAATATAATCCATGTGCCGGAACCGAAAACCCGGCTTTTTCTCTGTTTTTGCTGGCAATGATGTTTTCAAAATCATTCAGCGTAATTTTGTGCAAACCTATATTGATTAAAGTTCCCACGATAGACCTTACCATATTCCTCAAAAACCGATTGGCCGAAATGGTAAAAATCAGTTTATTATTTTCTTCTTTCCAAAAAGCCTCAAAAATCGTGCAGTCAAAAGTGTTGACATCTGTATTTACTTTAGAAAAACACTGAAAATCGGTATGCTTTAATAAAATCTGTGCCGCTTCATTCATCAAAACCACATCCAGTTTCTGAGTGACGTACCAGCTCAGTTCCTGCAAAAACGGATTCTTAACAGTGTTGATATGGTATTCATACGTCCGTTTTGTTGCATCAAATCGACAGTGCGCATCCTCATGAACCGGAATAATCTCAAAAATTGCAATATCTTTTGGCAGATAAGAATTCAGTTTATGAACTAAATGCACTACGTCAAGATTTTTTTCGGTATCAAAATGCCCAAACATCTCGCTTGCATGCACACCAGTATCGGTTCTGCCAGCTCCCATTATGCTGATGGCTTCATTCAACAAAACCGAAAAGGCTTTATTTAATGTTTCCTGAACAGATGCCGCATTGGGCTGTATCTGCCAACCGTGGTAAGGAGTTCCGTTATAAGCAAATCGAATAAAATATCTCACTTTAGAGGATCAAGGGTTCAAAGTGTGCAAAGGTACGAAAAAAAAGTTGCCTTCTTTTAGAAACAAAGGGTCAGAGAGACAGAGGAACAAAGTTTTAAGCCTAGTTATTCTGTAGAGACTACTCCGTATTGCGTTAAAATCTAGACTGTCAAATTATAATATTTTAACCTGTTGGGTGAAATTATTTCTTTTTTTTAATTCTATAAATCAGCTTAGATATAAATCTGTCTAAATCAGCTTTAATCTGTATGAATCTGCGTGAAAATTTATTAGCAAAAAGGTTTCACACTCCCGGTAGCTATCGGGATTAAAGGATTTTAGCAAATCAAATTAGATTTTAGTTTTTTAATGAAGCTATTTTATTCTATTTCAACCTACGGTTAATATTTTAAGTTTTTTACCATAATATATTCTGAAAAAACATCGCAATGAATCTAACATGAGGTTTAAATAATTTATTGAAACGATTCTTTGCAAAAGCCACGGTGAGGTGCATATCTAAAGAATAAGCGTAACATATGAGAATCTTATTCATGTTAATATCGTTAAAGAAAACCTTTGTAACTTTGTATCTTTGAATCTCTGCAACTTAAAAAAAATGACCAAAATCCTCTTGCTCTCAGACACTCACAGTCATATAGACGATACAATTTTAAAATATGTAAATCAGGCTGATGAAGTTTGGCATGCGGGCGATATTGGAGATTTGGTAGTGACGGACACTATTAAAAAGCTCAAACCTTTAAGAGCGGTTTACGGCAACATTGACGATGCAAAAGCAAGAATGGAATTTCCGTTAAATAATCGTTTTTCTTGTGAAAACGTCTCAGTCTGGATTACACATATTGGAGGTTATCCGGGAAAATACAATCCGAATGTTAAGGAAGAAATGGCTCAGAATCCGCCAAAAATATTCATCTGCGGACATTCGCATATTTTAAAAGTGATGTTTGATAAAAAAAATAATCTCTTGCATATGAATCCTGGCGCTGCAGGAAAAAGCGGTTTTCATAAGGTAAGAACCATGCTTCGGTTTGTTATCGACGATGACAAAATCAAAGATTTGGAAATTATCGAAATAGGAGAGAAGTAAAGAGTTAGTGTGGCAGCGGAATCTCGATTTTTATTTTCGTTCCCTCATTCATTTTAGAGATTACAGACAGATTCCCTTTGTATTTTTTAACTCGGGCCCTAATTCGGTTTAATCCAAAACCTTCGGCGTCTTTTAGTTTGCGGTTTTTAAAACCAATTCCGTTATCCTGAATCTTGATGATCAAATAGTTGTTTTTTTCTTTCAGCCTTATTTTGGCATTGGCAGCACAACTGTGTTTGATAATGTTGTTGAATAACTCAGAAACAATAAAATAGATTTTCATTTCAAACTTTTCAGGATATCTTTTTTCAGTCGATACTTCACTTAAAAATTCAAACTCTATAGTAGAATTTGAATTTTTTTCGCATAAATCTTCGAGAGCATAAATAAGTCCGAAACGCAATAATAATGAGGGTACAAGGTCGTGCGACATATCCCGAAGCAAATCGTGAGCTTCTCTTAGTATCGATTTTGCTTTTTTTATTTCTTCAGACTCAATTTGATTCTGTGTTGTAAAAACATTCAAATGCAATCCCGCCGATGATAAAAGGGAATTAACGTTGTCGTGAAGAAAAGAAGCTATTTTTTTTCTTTCAATTTCCTGACTGTCAATACCGGAATTAATTACGTCTAGAAGTATTTTTTGCTTTGTGTCCTTTCGTTTTATTTTTTGTTTGAGTTTGTTGTTTTGGTAAAAAAAATAAAACAAAAGGATTATGATAATAACCAGAATTACAGATAAGCTAACCACTTTTTTGTTTCTTAGCTGTTCTAGTTTCTGATGGTCGACAGTGTTGTTTTTATGTTGTGGAACAGTTGTCGTATTTCTGGAAGAATTTTGTTGCGCAGGAATAGTATTAATGTTCAGCACAATTAGCAAAATATAAAACAGCAATGCTCTCACAAACATAAAATATACTTTAAGAATTTATAATATTATGTTTCAACGCATATTTTACAAGTCCGATTGTGCTTTTTACATTTAGTTTCTTCATAAGATTTTTTCGGTGGCTTTCTACAGTGTGGCTGCTTATATAAAGTTTTTCACTGATTTCCGTTCCGCTATATTCCAGCGAAATAAGGGTGATGATTTCTATTTCGCGCGGACTTAGTAACGGGTTGTCATTTAATGCATTCTGGTTCATTTTGGGATGATTCCCCATAAAAGAATTGAAGATTTTTTCTCTTACAGTGTCAGAAAAATATTCTTCTCCCTTATATACGGCTTCAATCGCCTCGATGATATTTTCTCCTGCACATTTTTTGGTCAGATAGCCTTTTGCGCCAAGTTTCATTACTTCTTTGATGATTTTTAAATCTTCATAACTGGAGAGGATGATTACTTTGCAGGGAGAATTATTTTCTTTGAATTCTTTTAGAGTTTCAATTCCGTCTTTATTGGGCATGCTGATATCCAGAATCAGAATGTCAGCATTGTTTTTTGTTACGTCTTCATAAATATTGCCGCCATCGACAGACTGACCGACTACCTCAAAGTTCGAAACGGTTTGAAGCAAATTTGTAAGTCCATCAAGGAGAACCTGATGGTCGTCTGCAAGATGTATTTTTATAGTGGCTGGCATACAGTTTCTAAATCTTAGACGTCAAATTTATGAAAAAAATATCTTACAAAGAAGGTTTTTGATGTTGTGTAGATGCTATTTGCTCAAAATCAGACATAAAAAAACCCGAATAAAAATTCGGGTTCTTCTTCGCACAAATAAATTAAGTTTATAGGTTTACCTCAAACGATCAACAGATTTTACAAGATCTTCGTCCTTTTTGATGGCCTTATTAGCTAAAACTAATAACACGATAGCAACAATAGGAAGAAACATCCCAATACCTTTCTCAGAGACCTGAGCCTCTCCAGATAAATTTAGTGATCGGTATACAAATAATCCTAATAAAATTAAATTTAATATCATATTCAGTCTGTTCATCACAAACTGGTTTTGTCTTTTTTTGAATGAAATTATACTAAGTATAGAAAGCATGGTGCTTAGTCCTAATAAAATAGTATAAAACTGATCTTGCATAAAAAAGAAAGGTTTTCCGTCGGCTGTTGTCCAAAGCGGAATGAACAGCATCAAAATACCAGTTGCCACAAATGCAAGAATTAAATATACAGTCTGAATTCGTTGTAACATAATCTTAAATTGTTTTACAAAAATATATTTTCTTTTTTTAAAATACTATTGTATGATTAAATTTTATTCGTATTATTGCATCATAATACCGTAAGCACTTCATACTGCGGTCAATTCAAAATTATTTATCTACCTATTCTTTTTACAGTATTTCCTTTAAAATAATTAAATTCATAGAATATTCATGTTTGATATTTCTGCATTAAAAGAAATGAAGCTTTCTGAGCTTCAAGAAATAGCTAAATTAGCTAAAACCATAAAGATTAATGGTGTCAAAAAAGAGACTTTAATTAGTCAGATTTTAGCACATCAGGAAGCATCTCTTGCAACTGCTGAAGCTCCTCAAACAAACTCAGTTGCAGATGCAAAAGACGATAAGCCAAAACGTGCCAGAATTGCTCCAGCAAAAAACAAAGCAGCAAATACCAAAAATACTCCCGTTCTAGAATTTGATAAAGAGGAAACTGTTCAAAAAGAAGAAAACCAAGGAGTGGTAAGTGAGACTGCGGTTGTAGCTCCAGAAGTTAAAGAAGTCAAAAAGACAGAAAAGAAAGAGCCTAAAGCCGTAAAATTTAATAAATCGGCATACGAGAAAAAAGTAGCTCTTAAAAAAGAAAAAGAGGTTTCAAAAGAAAATATTCCGGCAGAAATTCCAGTAACAGAAAATGTTCAAACCGAAACTGCCACCCCAATAAACACTGAGGCTGAGACTGAAAAAACTACACAATCTCCGGCTGCTAAAAAGGTTAATCCGAATCAAAATAAAAACCAGAACCCAAATCAGAATCAAAATGGGAATGGAAACGGAAACGGAAATCACAACAACCCAAATCAGAATCCAAATCATAAAAACAAGAAAAGCAATAATTTCAGGGATTCAGACTTTGAATTTGACGGAATTATAGAAAGTGAAGGCGTTCTAGAAATGATGCCAGACGGGTATGGCTTTTTGCGTTCGTCAGATTATAATTATCTAGCCTCTCCAGATGATATTTATTTATCAACTTCGCAGATTAGATTATTTGGTTTAAAAACCGGAGATACTGTAAAAGGCGTTGTTCGTCCTCCAAAAGAAGGAGAGAAGTTTTTCCCATTAGTTCGCGTGCTGAAAATCAACGGACATGATCCACAGGTAGTTCGTGACAGAGTTTCTTTCGAGCATTTAACTCCTGTTTTTCCTTCAGAAAAATTCAAATTAGCCGAAAAAGGCAGTTCTATATCAACCCGAATCATCGATTTGTTTTCTCCTATCGGAAAAGGACAGAGAGGAATGATTGTGGCGCAGCCAAAAACGGGTAAAACAATGCTTTTAAAAGACATTGCAAATGCAATTGCAGCAAATCATCCAGAAGTGTACTTGATTGTTCTTTTGATTGATGAGCGTCCTGAGGAGGTTACAGATATGCAACGAAGCGTGCGAGGCGAAGTTATCGCTTCTACATTTGACAGAGAACCGCAAGAGCACGTGAAAATTGCCAATATTGTTCTCGAAAAATCAAAACGTTTAGTAGAATGCGGGCATGATGTTGTCATTCTTTTGGATTCGATTACGCGTTTGGCGAGAGCGTACAATACTGTTCAGCCTGCATCAGGAAAAGTACTGAGCGGGGGTGTTGATGCCAACGCATTGCAAAAACCAAAACGCTTCTTTGGAGCAGCAAGAAATGTAGAAAATGGAGGTTCGTTGAGTATTATCGCAACTGCCTTGACTGAAACAGGTTCTAAAATGGACGAGGTTATTTTTGAAGAATTCAAAGGAACTGGTAACATGGAGCTTCAGTTAGATCGTAAGATTGCCAACAAACGTATTTTCCCTGCTATCGATCTTACATCATCAAGCACGCGTCGTGACGACTTACTATTAGACGAAAAAACGCTACAAAGAATGTGGATCATGCGTAAATACCTTTCAGACATGAATCCAGTTGAATCTATGGATTTTGTAAACGACCGCTTCAAGAAAACCAGAAACAACGAAGAGTTTTTGATTTCGATGAATGATTAGTTTTGAGGTGCTGAGGCGCTACGCTAAGCTGCTAAGCTACTAAGGTGCTAAGGTTCTAAGATGCTAAGGCTTTAGATAATAGATAAAAAGAAAAATGGGATGAGTTCGAGAACTCATCCCATTTTTTATAGTTTAAAACTTCGGCGCTTCAGCACTTCAGTAGCTCAGAACCTCAGAGTCTCAGCACCTCAGAACCTCAGTGTCTTAGCGCCTCAGCACCTCAGAGTCTCAGCATCTTAGCGCCTCAGCACCTCAGAAGCTCAGAACCTTAGCACCTTAGTAGCTCAGCACCTCAGAAAGCTTATTTCTTATCCACCACCGGTCTAGTTTCTCTATTAGCCAAATCCCAGGCAATTACGAAAGCTAACTGTGTTCTTTTTGTTAAGGCGTCGTATTCTATTTTTTGAGGTTCGTCGCCTTTTTGGTGGTAATCTTCGTGGACTCCGTTAAAGAAGAAAACAGATGGGATTCCGTGTTTTGCGAAGTTGTAGTGATCAGAGCGTTCGTAGAAATGATTAGGATCTTTTGGGTCGTTGAATTTAAAATCTAAATCCATTTTTATGTATTTTTCGTTTTGATCCACTACAGTTTTATGCAGTTCAGATGATAATCTGTCGGCACCAATTACATAAACATAATTATTCGTAGAAGCGTGTTCTACATCGCGGCGTCCAATCATGTCGATATTGATGTCAGCGATTGTATTTGCAATCGGAAACAATGGATTTTCAGAATAAAAACGAGATCCATGAAGTCCGTGTTCTTCTCCAGTTACGTGAAGGAACAAAATAGAACGTTTTGGTCCGCGTCCTTGTTTTTTCGCTTTAGCGAAAGCTTTTGCCATTTCTATAACCGCAACAGTTCCCGAGCCGTCATCATCTGCGCCGTTGTACACCTCGCCGTCTTTGATTCCGACATGATCATAATGAGCAGAAATTACAAGAATCTCATCTGGTTTTTCGGAGCCTTCTATAAAAGCCCAGATGTTCTCAGAATCAGGTAGGTTTTGATTGCGTCTCGCATTCAAATAGGAAGCAGGAATGTGCTGGTAGTAATCTGAGGCTCCTTTTGGAAAAGAAATGCCGTTTTTTTTGTACTGCTCAATAATATAAAGGCCTGCTTTCTTTTGTCCTGCAGAGCCCGTTTCGCGGCCTTCCATTTCATCAGAAGCAATAACGTATAACATTGTTTTAAGGTCCTTCTGCGTAATGGCTTTCATGTATTTTGTTGGGTCAGAATTATCTTTCGAGCCAACAGACTGCGTGTTTTTACATGAAAACGCAGAAGCAATTAATAATAAAATGAGTAATTTTTTCATTCTCGATTGTTAGTGTAAATTAATAAATATGTAGAGGACATAAGCCGTCAGTAAAAATACTATAAATATAGCGTTTAGAAAGAATAATAGTACACTTTTAACAAATGAGACTATTCTTGATTCTCCATAAAAACGATGATGCGCAGGGTAAAAATAATAACACATCCAGACAGTTCCGACAAAAGTAGTGACATTTGATATAAGGCTTAACGGACTGTCTTCTCCAAAAGAACCAATAATTCTGTCGATAATGAACATTATAAGGAACATCAGTAGTAAAAACGAAAAATAATGCAGTGTAAAAATCCCGTGGTCAAAATAATACCATCTCTTTTTATTGTGAAAAAGCCAAAGAAAAAAAGCAAAAAAAGGCATTATAATAAAAAGGATTTTTGGAATATTATGAAAAAAAGATTCTACGAATTTTTCGATTATTTCCTTTTTTGTATTCGTTTCTGTCACATGCACTGCTTTCCCATAGATCCAATAGCCAAAACTGTTTAGTTTCTCACTTTCTTTTCCATATTTCTGGATAGAATCAATTTCTTTCATCGATTTTAGCTGAAAGTATTTTTTTTTATCAACGTTCAAACTGTTTTTTTCTGAACTTTCAAAGTTTGATGTAATTTCTTTTTCACCTTTCGTTAAACTGTCTTTTGTTTTGCTTGGAAACAAAGCAATTAGCAAGAAAGTGATAAAACTGATAAAAATATAAAGCCTTACTGGGGCTAAATAAGAAAGGCGTTTTCCTGATAGATATTCTTTAGTAAGAGTCGAAGGCTTAAAAAGCAGATTGCGAATAGTTCTCCAGAAGGCATTTTCGTAATGCGTTAAATCTTCGAAGAAATGAACAAATAAGTGATGAAATGTTTTTCGGCTTTCACTGTTTTCTTGTCCGCAATTTGGGCAGAATTTTTGTTCGACCACATGCCTGCAGTTCAAACAGGTTTTGTCTTCTCTAATTTTGTTATGTGACATCGGATTGGTTTGATGGGTTTGTTTTTGGCGGGGTTTGTTGGTGTTATTTTTTTAAAACTTCATTTAAGAAAAGCTGTAAGTGCTCAAAAGATCTTTTGGCTGCCAGGGCATTATAGGCAGCGCCTTTAGAATTGTCGTTTCCAGCTTCCGGATTTGTAAACGAGTGTACCGAATTGGCATAATAAATCATTTGCCAGTCGGCTTTGGTATCACGCATTTCTTGCTGGAAAGCGGTAATTTCTTCTTTAGGAACAAACGGATCATCGGCACCATGGCAAATCAAGACTTTTGCATTGAAAGGTTCTGCAGGACGGCTGGCATCTTTTCCTAAACCACCATGAAAAGAAACAATTCCTTTTACATTTAAATGACCACGTGCGGCTTCAAGAACTCCCGTTCCGCCAAAGCAATATCCGATTGCCACGATATTATCTGCATTGGCTCCTGATTTTACTAATTCTTTTAGTGCAGCGTCGATTCTTTTTTGATAAGCCTCGTAATTCTTTTTGTAAAAACCAGCTTGTTTTCCTGCATCAGAAGTGTTTTTAGGATAGTTTCCTTCTCCGTAAATGTCAGCTATAAAGACATGATAACCGAGTTTGGATAAGTTTTCGGCAATATCTTTAGAGGCCTTATCGATTCCAAGCCAGGCTGGAAGAAGTAAAATTCCTGGATTTTGAGCATTTTTCTTTGCAGATTTTGCAAATAATCCGTTAAGTGTCTGATTACCTTCAGAATATTGTATAGGTTTTAATTGTGCCATAATTGTAGTAGAAAACAATAAGGTTGCAAAAATAAGTGTAGCGGTATTTTTCATTTTTTACAATTTTTAACAAATATCAGAAATATTATGTTACAAAAAAACCTCGAAAGTCATTTCTTACGAGGTTATTTAACAATTTTGTTTAAGCTGTATTATTCGCCCGGATGATAGGTCTTTTCAGCGTTTTTTTCTACATCTTCTTTATAAAATAATACATCTTTAAATTTTCCCTCCCGATACATTTCAGATTGGTCGTCAAAATGTTTTGAGTTTTTGTCACCGCTGTTGCCACCTGCTAATAGTGACTTTGCTTTTATTCTTGAACCAAATTCTACAGCACAGACAAAACTGTTTCCGTTGTAGCCATATCTTTTTTTAGAATTGTTTTGGTAATTGCTTTTAAAGGAAGGAAGGCTTCCCCAAGAACCCGGACCAAAACCAATAGGAAGACTCGGCTGGTTATCGTCGTATTTCAAGTTAATGTCTCCGTTGTTGCGCTGAAAGCGGTTGATTTCTCCCCAGTTAACCTGCCAGGTTCCCCATTTTGATTTTAATTCGTTTAAAACTGTCTGCAACTGCGGAATCATTTGTGCGGCAGTGGCATTTTTGGCAAAATTTAAAGTGTTTGCGACCTGATCAGGTTCGCCTTCGTCTACATACGCTTTTTGAATTATGGGGTCGAGTTTGTAGGCCCATTCTATTGCCAAAGCGGCAGGAACAGAATTTTCCTTTGCATAATAATCCCAATTGCTCATAATTGACACTGCCTGTGCTAATTCTGTATAATTCGGGTAATCTGATTTAACGTTACCAAAAACACGTTTCAGGTTTGGAATCAAGATTTCGAAAATAGACAATTTCGAATCGTAGCCTTTGGCAATAACTTGATCAAGAGTATACTTTTCCTGATTTTCAAAAATTCGCACGGCATTGATTCCTCTAAAGTTTTCTCCATCCGGTGCCATGTATGGAGGGAAATTTTCTTTTTTAGGACTGTCTTTTCCTGCTGCGCTAAAAGGTGTCGAATTGCAATTTTGTAACCAGCCGTTTACAGGATTGTATAAATGAACAGTTTCGTTTACGTCATGGAGGCCTTTCCATTGTGTGGTAGAAACAGACCCGTCTAACACTTTTGACCAGTTTAGTTTTTGATCTCTTATTGGGATAAAATTACCGTGCCAATAAGCTATATTTCCCTTGCTGTCGGCATAAACGGTATTGTTGGATGTGTTGGCTTTCAGACCCATGGCTTTTTTGTATTCGTCAAAAGATTTGGATTTGGTGCGAACCCAGCTTTGTATTAAGCTGGTCATGGAGCGGTTCATCGATTTTAAGCTGATCCATTTTCCGTCTCTTTCCGCCATTATCGGACCTTTATTAGTGAAAAAAGTTTTGAATTCTTTAGAAATCAATTTTCCGTTTTCGGTATATTTTATGGCAATTGTTTTCTCTTTTACAGGATACAGTTTTTTCTCAAACTCGTAATAATATTTTCCGTTTTTCGAACTTATTTTCTCGGCATACATATCTGCAACATCAACATTAGAAGAGGTATGCATCCAGCCACAGTTCTCGTTGAAGCCCTGATAAACAAAAAACTGTCCCCAAGTCACTGCTCCATAAACATTCAAGCCTTCTTCACTTGATACCTGAACTTCGGGTCTGAAATAAAAAGTAGTATGCGGATTAATGTACAAAATCGCATTGCCATCCGTTGTTTTGTTCGGTGCAAAAGCAAAACCATTGGACCCAGTTTGCACATATTTTTCCCTTTCTACATAAGCGACTTTGTCTTTATTTCCGGAATAAAAAGCTTTTAATTCTGCTGTAGAAAGATCTGCCGTACTGATTGCGCCGATACTTCCATCGGTCCATAACAAAGGAAACCATGGTTCAAAATGAGTTAAAAGTGCTGGTTTTGTTTCAGGGTGTTTGTAAAGATAAAAATTGATGGCGTCTGCATAACTGTTTAAGAGTTTTTTTAACCACAGCGGCGCTTTTTTATAATCCTGTTTTGCTTCTTCGGCATCAATCAAAAGTCGGATTTCGAGATCATTGTACAAAACCGATTGTCCTTTTATTTCAGCAAGGCGCCCGAGTTTTTCAATATAATTCATTTCAATCCGCTGAAAATCGTCTTCACATTGCGCATACAAAAGTCCGAACACAGCATCGGCATCAGTTTTTCCGTAAACATGCGGAATCCCCCAATTGTCTCTGATTATCGTAACTTGTTTTGCAACCTTCTCTAATCTGTCAATTTCTTTTGAACTGATTTTTTGTGCATTAACATAAAAGCTTAAACAAAATAGCGCAAGACTAATTTTAACTGTTTGAAAAAAATCAGACATGATTATTTAATTTTAAATTTTTGACCAGAGGTATAAATGCTCATCTGCAGGTTTTCAATAGAAATAAGATTGTTTTTTTTGGATTTCAAAATACCCTTCGGATTTCGAACCACAATAACTTCGCTTTCTCCGGTTACTTCAACTTCGTTGTTTCGAACTATAATTGCGGTACTTTCATCAATTCCGATTCCGGTCAAAGATGGAAATTCGACTAAGGCAGAAAGAAGTCTGTTGTAACGGTTTCGTTTCAGAAAATGCTGATCGATAACAGCCGTTTTCAATAAGCCTAATCCTTCAGCGGTTTCTAAATTATCATAACGAATGTTATCAAAAGTTCCCGAATATTCTTTTTCCAATTTTTGGTTTCCGGTAATCATTTTTTCAGACATCACGGCAGCTCCGGCACTTGTTCCCGAGATGGTGCTTCCGTTTTCAAAAGCTTTTAAAATGGCAGTTTTTATTGGAGTATTATGCACCACCGACATAAAACGGCTTTGGTCGCCACCACTAATGAAAATTAATTTTGCTTTTTGGAGCGAGTCGGTAAGTTTTTTATTTTGAGCCGTTTCCTTGTCGAAATTGAGCATCACGATTGGGTGTGGCGTAAGTTTTACCATTTGATTTTTGAAAAAGATAAAAGAACTGTCTGGTTCTTCGCTCGACATCGGGAGAACGGCAATAAAATCTTTCTGCCCCAACTGAGCAACTTCAAGAACTTTTTTCATCAATTCGTCAGAACGATTTCCACCGCCGATTATAAATAATTTTCCTTTCGAATTCTGAGCTTCTGAGAAAGAGGTACACAAAAGCATTGAAAAAAGCAACAGACGAAAAACGGAAAAATTGTTCATGATTTTATTTTAAAACGTTTTATAAAGTGATGTTTCGCTTAAATGCACAACCTAATTCTATAATCGAATCGGTTTTGGCAATTCCTGGAATACTATCGATTTTTTCATATAAAATGCTTCGCATATGTTCGTGGTTTTTTGCGATGATTTTGATGTAAAGCGTAAAGGAACCTGTAACATAATAACATTCTGTAATTTCGGGAATCTCTTTTAAGGCCTGTATGATACGGTCTGAATCTGAATCTTTATTTAACGAGATTCCGGTAAATGAAGCCCAGTCGTAACCTATTTTTTTTTCCTGAATAATCGGCTTGATACCGCTTATAATACCCTGTTCTGTCATTCTGTTGATGCGCTGATGCACCATTGTATTCGAAATTTTTAGGTTGGTTGCTATAGCAGAAAAAGCCATTCTGCCGTCTTTTTCCAATTCTTTTAGAATATTAATGTCAAAGTCGTCTAAGTTGTCCATAAGTTGAAATCTCTCTTTTTTATAAAAGTAATTATTTTTTTCAATAAATAAAGAATTAGGAGATTTTGCAGAAGTTGAAGATTTGTTTTTCTTATAGCTTTAAAATTATATTTGACTTTTTTGTAACTAATTTTAAGTCAAAATTTATATTTTTTGGTTTTAAATGAATTAATTCTATTATTTTTGTGGTTCTAAAACAATAAATTATGATTGATACTGACAAAGCACTTTCATCAAAATCTGAAATTCTGATTGAAAAGGAGAATAAATACGGAGCTCATAATTACCATCCGCTTCCCGTGGTTTTGGAAAGGGGAGAAGGAGTATATGTCTGGGATGTTGACGGAAAAAAGTATTTCGACTTCCTTTCTGCATATTCGGCAGTAAATCAAGGGCATTGTCATCCTAAGATTGTTCAAGCTATGATTGACCAAGCTCAAAAACTGACTTTGACTTCGCGTGCTTTTTACAATGACAAACTTGGAAACTACGAAGAATTTGTAACCAACTATTTTGGTTTTGATAAAGTTCTTCCAATGAATACGGGTGCCGAAGCAGTAGAAACGGCATTAAAAGTCTGTAGAAAATGGGCTTACGAAGTAAAAGGGATTCCAGAAAATCAGGCGCAAGTGATTGTTTGTGAGAACAATTTTCATGGAAGAACTACAACGATTATTTCATTTTCTAACGACGAAACGGCTCGTAAAAATTTCGGACCATTTACTGACGGATTTATAAAAATAGAATACGATAATCTCGAAGCGCTAGAAAAGGCTTTGAATTCCTCTAAGAACATTGCAGGGTTTTTGGTTGAGCCAATTCAGGGAGAAGCTGGTGTTTATGTTCCGTCTGAAGGTTATTTATCGAAAGCAAAAGCATTGTGCGAAAAACATAATGTTCTTTTTATTGCTGATGAAGTACAGACCGGAATCGCCCGTACCGGAAAATTATTGGCAGTTCACCACGAGAACGTGCAACCAGATATTTTGATTTTAGGAAAAGCGATTTCTGGCGGTGTTTATCCAGTTTCTGCGGTATTATGTAATGATGACATCATGAATGTGATCAAACCGGGACAGCATGGTTCTACCTTTGGAGGAAATCCTGTTGCCGCA
Source organism: Flavobacterium foetidum (assembly GCF_004634245.1). GTDB lineage: Bacteria > Bacteroidota > Bacteroidia > Flavobacteriales > Flavobacteriaceae > Flavobacterium > Flavobacterium foetidum. Next base: position 37,382 of record NZ_SJTF01000002.1, on the reverse strand, counting down.
GCAGTGGCGATTACAGCTCTTGAGGTGGTTAGAGATGAAAAACTTGCTGAAAATGCAGAAAAATTGGGAGCTATTCTAAGAAAAGGACTAAATGAAATTGCTGCTAAAAATGATTTGATTACTCTAGTTAGAGGCAAAGGGCTTTTGAATGCAATTGTGATCAACTGTGATGAAGATTCTGATCTGGCTTGGGAAATATGTTTGAAATTTAGAGATAACGGCCTCTTGGCAAAACCAACTCACGGAAATAAAATTCGTTTAGCACCGCCTTTGGTAATGACAGAAGCACAAATTCAGGAATGCCTTCAAATTATAGAGAAATCCCTTAGTGAATTTTTTTAAGTGACAAAGGTTCAAAGTGAAAAAGATTCAGAGTGACAAAGGTTCAAAGTGACAAAGATTCAGAGTTACAAAGGTCCAAAGTCTTTTTAAATGAAAGGTTCAAAGTTTTATAGAATAGTATAAACCTTTGAACCTTTGTCACTTTGTTACTTTGTCACTTTAAAAAAAACTAACTTCCATAACCTGGATTTTGGGTGATTTTACCATTTGTATCCATTTCTCGTAACGGAATCGGGAATACTAATGTATTATCGTTGTACGGAATCAAGAGTGAGCCGTCTCCATTTACGTCGATAGAACCTTTGGTTCTTTTCAGGTCATGAATGGCAAATCCTTCCATAGCCAATTCTAATTCGCGTTCTGCTAAAATATCGTCAAGAGTAATAATTGCAAAATTAGCAGCATTAGCTCTGGATCGTACTAAATTGATGTCATTTAACGGAGTATCTCCAACAGCTGTACCTAATCTAAAGTTGCTTTCGGCTCTGATTAAATACATTTCGGCAAGGCGAATAATTCCCACATCTCCAAACTGATTCGTGAATTTAGAGGTTAATAATCTTCCGTTGTCGTCATTCACATAATTAAAATTAGCTCTTGCATCATTAGGGTCTGTAAATTTGTTCAGGTAGGTGTTTCTGATTTCAATATCACCGCCACGTCCTCCGTTGCCTTCAGAAGCATACATTACCACAATCTCATTTTCTCCTGTCTGTTTGGTAATCTGTACTGCAAAAATGTCCTCAATTTGATTCACGTCATGATTAAAGGCTCCGGCATAAGTAGGAGATAATGCTCTACCGCTGTCGCTGATTACTTCATCTGCTGCGTCTCTGGCTGCTTCATAGTTTTGCTGTTGCAGGTATACTCTTGCTAATAATGCTTTTGCCGCATATTTATCAGGATAAAAACTGTTTTCTTCAGGCAAATTAGCATAGGCATCATTTAAGCCTGAAATTACCAGGGCATACACTTCTTCGACTGTACTTCTTTCTTTAGACAAATCAGTGTCGTAGTCGTAGATTGCATTTGGTCTAATGATTACTCCAAGCTGTGTATTTTGCTTACCGGCTTCATATGGCAGGGCAAAAAAGCGTACAAGATCAAAGTAGGCTAGGGATTTTAAAAATTTTGCCTCTGCAATCATTCGGGTTTGCTTATCAGGATCTTTTACTTTGTCGATATTTTCGATTACAATATTTGCGGCATTAATAATGTCGTAACAACGAGTATAAATTTGTCTGACAAAGGCATTATCTGTAAGGATTGTTTTAGTGTACATCTGTCTAAACTCAACATAAGTACCTCTCCATCTTAAATCGGTTGTAGCAGTGACACCGGTTTGCGCCATTAGATCTCCAGAAACAAGCATTCGCCCTCCGTAAACATCTGCATCTGCAACAAGGGCATAAGCTCCGTTCAGAATATTAGTAATACCTCCTTCAGTACTTAACGTAATATCGGAATCCTGACTTTGTTGCGGATCAATTTCCAGCTCATTTTCACAACTCGTCAAAAGAGCTGTGAAGAGAAAAAATAAGATATATTTATATGATTTCATTTGTTGTATTTTTAAAAATTAAGATTTACACCTAAAGCAATTGTTCTCGCAGGCGGAGCAGAATAAAAATCTTCTCCAATACCTGTATCATCTCTTCTGGCTTCTGGATCGGTACCGTTGTATTTAGTAAAAGTAAGCAAGTTTACTCCTGTTGCATACACGCGAACACTGCTGATTCCTGCCTCCTTAAGAATTGTTTTTGGAAGTGTATACCCAAGAGTTAAGTTTCTTAAACGAATAAAATCTGCTTGGTCAAGAAATCTTGTAGAGTCGCCTGTTCCGTTGCTGCCGTATAATCTGGCCTGAGGCACATCTGTAATGTCTCCAGGATTTTGCCATCTTCTTAGCTGATCTGCCGTCTGGTTGTCAAAATAATCTCCAGCAACAGATTGATATCTTCCAGCTGAATTATAAATGCTGGCTCCCCATTCGCCCTGAAATGTAAAGGTCAAATCAAATCCTTTGTAATTCAGTGTATTGGTTAAACCTGCCATTAATTCTGGGAAAGGATTTCCTGCAATAACTCTTTTTGCTTGGCTGTAATCATTAGTAGTGCTTCTGTCTATTGTACCGTCTGGATTTACAGTGTTTTTTACAAAAAGAGCATCTCCGTTTGCAGGGTCAACTCCGGCATATTCTACAAGATAAAAAGAAGAAATGTTTTCTCCGACTCTGTTAATGGTAAACGTGGTTACAATGTCTTTATCATTTGGCATTGATAACACTTTTGATTGATTGGTCGTAATATTGAAGCTAGTGTTCCATGTAAAGTTTTCTGTACTGAAATTTTTTGTGTTTAAAGTAAACTCGAAACCTTTACTTTCTATTTTACCAATATTTTTATTGATAGTAGTTGCTCCTGAGCTTATAGATAAAGGAACTTCAAACAATAATCCGTCAGTAGTTTTGTTGTAGTAGTCAGCTTCAATATTGATTTTGTCAAACAATCCAAATTCAACTCCAAAATCTACCTGAGTTGATTTTTCCCATGTTAAATTATCATTTCCAGCTTGCGAAAAAGTAAGTCCGGATTTTAAGTTATAAGGATTAGATCCGTATAACTGGCGAGAAGCAAAGTTTTCAATTTCAGCATTTCCTAATTTTCCCCAGCTTCCTTTTAGTTTTAAGAATGATAATGTTTTGTTGTCTTTTAAGAAACCTTCTTCAGAAATAATCCATCCTGCAGAAAATGCTGGGAAAATCCCGAATCTTTCATTTTTTCCAAAACGTGAAGAACCATCACGGCGGATGCTCGCCTTGAATAAATATTTGTTAGCGAACGAATAATTAAGTCTTCCAAACTGAGAAACAAAAGTATATCCTGTTTCTCTTCCTTCTCCCGCATTAACCTCGGCACCTCCGTCTATAGTCTGGAAAGAATCGTCAGGGAAATAAATACTTGTTACAGATTGATATCTTCTGTGGTATTTGTTGAATTCCATACCCACAACAGCATTTATAGTATGTTTGTCAGCAAATGTTTTGTCGAACGTAAAATAGTTACTAAAGATATAAGTTTCGTTATTTACAGATGTGGCATAAACTTCACCATCTGTTGCCATAAACGGCGCATTTTTTCCCTGCCAGTAATCTTCTGTCTGTGAAAGTAGGTCGTAAGCAAAATCTGAATTGAATTTTAATGAAGAAAAAAGCTGGTATTCTCCAAACACTTTTCCAGTAAGTCTTCTCATAATGGTTTTCCAGAATGAATTATCAGCTGCCAAGAAGTAATTCGCATAAAGCGTATTTGGGTTTGGACTTCCATCATCTAAACGAGCTTGAGACAACGGCGATTGGGCTACAGCCTGAAGCGGTGTTGTAAATGCGTTGTCGTCTTGCACACGATCTATTTGAGATCTTGAAAAACTCAAATTCATTCCAGCTGTAAAACGATCAGAAACTTTATGAGAAAGGTTGGTTCTCGCCGTTATTCTTTCCAAATCATTATTTACTACAATACCTTTTGTGTTATTGTAAGCTCCAGAGAAAAAGTATTTCGTTCTTGCATCTCCACCAGAAACAGAAAAATCAGCATCTGTCGTAAGACCATCACGTAGAACAAGATCCTGCCAATCTGTATTTACTTGCCTGTTTCTCCAGTCGGTTCCCTGTGCTAAGAAATCGAAAGTGCTTTCGGCTTCAGCTGCATCTCCGGTTCCGTTGATAGAAGCTTCGGTAAACAATTCAATATACTGATCTGCATTCAGCCATTTCTTTTTGTTTGTGGCTGTGCTCACACCTTGAGAAAAGTTAAGAGAAAAAGTCCCTTTTCCGTCTTTTCCTTTTTTAGTCGTAATGAGTACAACTCCGTTTGCTCCTCTCGCACCGTAAATAGCTGCAGAGGAAGCATCTTTTAGTACATCGATAGATTCAATTTCGTTCGGACTCAAAGTCAGCAATGGATTGGTTGGAGCTCCATTGGTGGACTCATTTGAAGTAATAAGCGGAATACCGTCTAAAACATACAATGGGTTTGTTCCCGCACTGATACTCGCTGCACCACGAACACGAATGTTAACACCTCCATCTACTTTTCCGTTGGTTTGAGTAATCTGCACCCCAGCTAGTTTACCCACTAAGGCATTTTGTACGTTTGCTACTGGAACCTGCTGAATATCTTTTGCAGTTACACGAGCTATATTATCGGTTGATTTTCTTTTTACTTGTGTTCCGTATCCTACTACAAGAACTGCTTCTAGCTCATTTGAGGCATCTTGAAGTGAAATTTTTAAAGATTTTGATGCTTGAACCTCAACGGTCTGCATCCCTAGATAAGTAATTACTAAAGTTTGCCCCTCTTTAGCATTGATAGTAAATTCTCCGTCAAAATTAGTTTGAGTGCTTACATTTGTGCCCTTTAACACAACATTTGCACCAGGAACAGGAAGTCCTGTTTTATCGGTAACTTTTCCGGAAATCGTTCCATCTTGTGCTACTGCTATTTGCGCAAAAAACACCAACAGCAGCAACATAATTTGCTTTAATTTAATTTTCATTGTTCTTCGGATTTAAATTAGTTATCTCAAATATCTTAAATTGTTGTTAATTTTTTTAACATTTTTACCTATAATTATCACACTTAAGGTTGTTTTTGTGTGTTTGATAACTTTTGTACCGTAATTTGATGACTTTAATTGTTTAATGGTGTTTTTTTTGTCTATACTTCAAAACTGTGATTTTTGATAAGGTCAATAACACAGAATTTACCTTAATCAAAAAGAAAAAGCGACTGTTTTACAACAATCGCTTCAAGTCATAATCACTAAAAATATCAAAAAAAAGTAATTATTGAAATAGGAAGAAATCTGCAATGTTTTCAAAACATTGCAGATTATAGTAAACTACAAGTCGACAAAATACTTTTGGCTGCCAAAATCGAATTCATAATGCATGAGGTTTGGCCATAGAGGTTTTACGAGACCTTTTTCCCAGTTTTGCAAAGCATGTTCTAATTCATTAACTTTTGCTGGATTTTTTGCTGCCAAATCAGTTTTTTCAGATTTGTCTAAAGCAAGATTGTAAAGCCATTTTTCGTGTGTCTTGCCGCTGATAATCAGTTTCCAGTCGCCGCTTCTAATGGCTTTGGCATCGCCCGAACGCCAGTATAGGTTTTTGTGGGCTTGCTTATTTTGTTCTACCGTCGAAACTAGATCAACACCATCATAAATCCTATCCTTTGGCAGATCAGAATGAATGGCGGCCGCAATTGTAGTAAAAATATCAAGCGTGCTAACTGGAGTTTTGTAAACGGTATTAGGCTTAATTTTCCCTTTCCACGAAAGTGCAAAAGGAACATTTACACCACCTTCAAAATGCGAAAATTTACCGCCTTTTAAAGGTGCATTTGTCGTAGCAAAAGTATAATCGGCTCCTCCGTTGTCGCTGGCAAAAATAATCAGGGTGTTTTCTTCTAGGCCTTCTTTTCTCACTTTTGCTCGAATTCTGCCAATTGCATCGTCTAGAGCACTAATCATGGCAAAATAAACACGTTTGTTTTCGTCTTTTACATGGGGAAAGCGATCATAATATTTTTTGCGTACCTGAAATGGAGTATGCGGGGCATTGAATGGAACATACAGCAGAAACGGCTTGTCTTTGTTTTTATCGATAAATGCTTCGGCCTCGTCAGCAAATTTTTCGGTCAGATATTCTTTTTCATCAATAATTGTCGTATCACGACGTATCTTTCCAATTCCGACACGTCCTTGTCCCCAGATTACTTTATCGGTAAAATCTTTATGATGATGGTTGATAATGTCTGGATTGTCATCTTCGGGAGCAAAAAGTGAAAACGCCTGATAAAATCCGTAATGATAATCAAAACCACGATCCAAAGGGAAAAAGCCCTTGTTGTGACCTAAATGCCATTTTCCGATAATAGCGGTACTGTATCCTTTTCTTTTTGCCAGATCTGCAAAAGTAATTTCAGATTGCGGTAATCCCTGCGTGGCGATTGAAGCATTATTGGGATAGGTGATTTTAGGATTCAGACGCCAATTGTCTGTATTGATCAAATATTTGAAAGCATAATATTCGAGATTGTTTTTAGGATAACGGTCGCCAGGCTGAAATTCGTGTCCAAAACGTTCTTGATATCTTCCCGTAATGAGTCCGGCTCTTGACGGGGAGCAAATGGATGATGAGACATAACCGTCTGTAAAAGTGACGCCAGAAGCTGCCAGAGAATCAATCTGAGGTGTTGGGGTTGATTTTACTCCGTACAATGAAATATCATATTTTCCTAAGTCGTCTGCGAGCAAAATGATAATATTAGGCTTTTTATCTGTAGCGGAAGTATCTTTTTGAGATAAAAATGCCGTTTTGCCTTCGGCTAGTTTTTTATCAGCTTGAATTAGTTCTCCATTGGTATTAATTGGCCAAAAAAGAAATGCCGCTAGAAGCAGAAGCACTATCAAAATAGATACAACAATTTTGGTTATTTTTTTATAGGTTGCCATAGTTGGGTTTTGGTTAATTTTTGAATGAAAAGAAATTTATGCGCTTTTGTCATTTAGAAGCCAAAGCAACATCAACATCATTTTTCAAGTCGCCTAAACCGTCTTTTTTGAAAACAATGTTACTGTTTTGATACAGAATTAAAGTTGGAAAAACTTTTACGTTTTTTAAATCGGCAATAACCTGTGGACTTTCTTCTAATTCAATTTCAATAATTTTCAGTTTTTCTCCATACTGACTTCTAAGTGATTCTAAAATCGGTTTTACGGTTTTGCAGGTCGCACAATATTTAGAGCCGATATCAACTAAAACATATTGATTTTCAGCAAGTATTTTTTTGTAAGCGGCCAAAGATAATTTGCTTTTTAGATTACTGTAAAAAGGTTTTCCGCCTCCGATCCAGCTGGCAAGACCTCCTTCCAGAATATAGACTTCTGTAAAACCTCTCTTTCCGAGATCTGTGGCTAATAGTCCGCTTCTGTAGGCAGCAATCGAATAAATAAATACCGGTTTGGACGGATTTAAATTCGCAACATGTTTTTCGTAATCGTCTGACTTTAGATTGAAATTAAGAGCGCCTTCAATATGGTTTAGGGCGAATTCTTCAGGACCTCTGGCGTCAATTATTTGTGGCTGTTTTTGACTTTTCACTTTAGTGTAAAAAGCATCCAGCAACAGATTGGCGCTTTGTCCCTGAGAAAAAACAGCAATTGTAAATATGAATACAACTGCTGTTAAACTGAATTTTAGTTTTGATTTTTTCATGTTTATGATTGAACCTGTTCTAATACCGGAATTGGTTCTTCTTCGGTAACAGCAACTGGTTTCGGTTTTAAGGGAACAGATAAAACTCCTTCTGCCAAAGCGCTGCCTTCTTTTTTAGATTTAAATATCGGCCAAAGAAACTGCGCGTACCATTCTTCTTGTTTATACGATTTCATTCCGTAAGATTCTGGGAATTTACGGGTGATTAATCCAGTTCCGAAAATGATATCCCAGATAAAAAACATATTTCCGAAGTTTCCTTTAAAATGACCAACGCCGTCTCCGCTTGTATCTGCATGATGAGCATGATGTGTTGCGGGAGTAGAAATCAATCTTTCTAAAACCCAAGCAATCGGATGCAGTACTTTGTATTTGTAAAAAGGCTTATCCCATGCAATGCTTGAATGCGCGCCCAAAGTGATGAAACTTTTGATCACCAAAACAAACAAAGCTGGCAATCCTAATCCTAGGTAGGTTAAAGTTGCAGTCAGATAAATTTGCGAAAAGAATATCGTATAGATAAAATTTTGTCTAGAAGCCATTGCCATTCCCATATAAGGAGCAGAGTGGTGGGTTCTATGAAAACGCCATAAAAAAGGAACCTGATGATGTAGTCGATGGTACCAATACTGTGTTAAGTCATCTGCAATCGCAATTAGGAAAAAACCTCCCCAAAACGGAACCCATGACAATGAATTAGCCAAATTTGGCAATAAATAAGGTAAAGCTGTTAAGCTGAAAAAAGCAATTACTGGAGGCAAAATTAATTTTGGCGCCAGAAACGAAACGATGTCAATTTTGCGTTCTTCGCCTGTCCATTGATCATCATACAGACCCGCTGCAAATTCGATGATTCCCAAAACAATCATAAAAACTGTTAGTCCCCAGGTTCTTATGTTGGCGAAAACAGGTTGTACGAATTCTAAAAAAGATGGTAAAGCTATGTGCGATTCGCTTACGGCGCTGCCTCCCAATTGAAAATAAAGATAGATTGCCACAACTGGCAATGCGTAGATAAAGAAACTAATTGTTAAGTCTCTTGTCAATTTTGAATTTTGTACTGCTGCCATGATTTCTTATTTTAAAAATTGATTAATTAATGTTAATCCACCAGCGAGAATTGCAAGTGGAACTAAAAACAAGATTATCCCCACGACAATCTTTTTCCCGATAATTTCATAATCTACTCGTTTCATAATTATTCGTTTTATCTCCTGCAAGGTTTCTAAAACCTTGTAGGTATTATTTTTTTTAGCTTTTAATTTAAACCTACAAGGTTTTGTAAACCTTGCAGGTTGTGTGATGTTTAATTAGAACTTCCGCCAGGTTTTGTAGCTTGTTTAATTAAATCTGAAACTGTTTTTCCTTTGTCGGCACCTGTGTTGTGAATTCTTCTGTTGTAGACATCCTGCCAGTCAATCAATGGGTAAACATTGTTTTCTTTGGCCTGTTCGTCAAATAATTTTTGAAGTTCAGCTAGTTTTTCAGGATATTTTTTAGCCAAGTTGTTGCGTTCGTTGAAGTCCTCGTTTAAGTTGTATAATTCCCAAACGTCGGTATCGAAATTGCTTGGTGCAGGTTTTTCGTTATTTCCTATAGATTTTTTTACAGCAAAAGAATCTGGTAAATGCGCTGCAGAAGCTTTCCATCCGTCCTTATAAATTGCTCTGTTTCCAAAAATGTAATAGTACTGTACTTTATGCAAAGATTCTGCTTTCGGATTATCGATAGAAGCTTTAAAAGTCGATCCCTGAATAATGTCTTGCTTAATATTTTTGATGTATTCAGGAGCTTTGATTCCGGCGATATCCAAAGTGGTCGGCAGAATGTCTGTTACGTGGCTGTATTGGTTTCTGATGCCGCCTTTGTCCTTAATTCCGTTCGGATAAAAAACAATCAACGGGTTGCGAGTTCCACCTTCAGAATGCGCATCTTGTTTCCAGTTTTTGAAAGGGGCGTTTGTGGCTTGAGCCCATCCTAACGGATAATTGGTGTTTAAGCCTTTTGCAGTTCCGATTTCGCCGATATTATTCAAATTGCTTTGGAAGTTTTCTTCATCTGTTTTTCCTTGAGAGAACAAACTCTGACTGATGGTTCCTTGCAAAGTTCCTTCCTTGCTCGCGCCGTTATCTCCAATGGCAACAAAGATCAATGTATTGTCAAGTTGTCCGCTTTGTTTTAGGTAATCGACAACTCTTCCAATTTCATAATCCGTATAAGTCAGGAATCCCGCATAAACTTCCATGAATCTTGCGTAAACTTTCTTTTGGTCTGGAGTTAGTTTTTTCCATTCTGTAATCAAAGCGTTACGTTCTGGCAAAACAGCATTCGCCGGAATGACACCTAATTTTTTTTGATTTGCAATTACCTTTTCGCGGTAAACATCCCAGCCTTCGTCAAATTTTCCTTTGTAAGGCTCTACCCATTTTTCAGCTACTTGATGCGGCGCGTGAACGGCTCCTGGCGCATAATACAAGAAAAATGGTTTTCCTGGTGCTGCTTTCTGCTGTTTTTGAATATAGCTTATCGCTTTGTCGGTAATCAATTCGTTCAAATGGCGTCCATCAGGTTTAATGTGGACTTGATCTTCAACTAAATCTGGATTGTATTGATCGGTCTGCGAACCTAAGAATCCGTAGAAATGATCGAAACCTTTTCCGGTCGGCCATCTGTCAAACGGACCCGCATCTGATGCCTCTTCATCAGGTGTAACACCATATTTTCCAACTGCAAAAGTGTTGTAGCCGTTTTCACGTAAAATCTCCGCAATAGTTCCTTTATCAGCAGGAATTCTTCCGTCCCAACCAGGGAAACCTGCCGATAAAATAGTGTGCGAAAAGCCACTTACGTGAACTCTTCCAGAATTTCTTCCCGTCAACAAAGCAGCGCGGGTCGGTGCGCAAATCGCTGTTGTATGAAAGTTGGTGTATCGTAAACCATTATTGGCAAGATTATCAAAAGTAGGAGTGCTGATTAAACCGCCAAACGCGCTTGCGGCACCAAATCCAACATCGTCCAACAAAATCCAAACTACATTTGGAGCGCCTTTTGGAGCGGTTACCGGATCAGGCCAATATTCTTTAGAATCTGCCAGCGTTTTGCCGATGGTCCCTTTAAATTCTTGTGTGTCTTGTGCAAATCCTAATTGTGCAACCAGTATTGCAGTAATCAAAAGCCCTTTTTTAGAACTTTTGATTGAAAGGTTATTTTTTAAATTTTTCATGATTTTATAGTTTTTTAGTTAAAAGGTTTTCTAAATCTTCAATCTTTTTTTAAACACATAGAATCATAGTTTTTAGAATCGATAAAAGGCGTTTCACTTATTTCAATTCACATAACAATTATGTGTGGAGAGACGAGTTTCTCTTTTATTTTCCTTATTAGTAGTTTAAAAATCTATGTTCTATGTGTGTAAAATTTAATATCCAGGATTTTGCGGTAACCCATCTGGATTAATATTTCTTTCGCTTTGCGGAATCGGATAAAGATTATTTCTTTCGGAAACAGAGTTTTTAGCGGTTACTTTTTTTACTTCGGTAACCAATGTTCCCCATCGCACTAAATCAAACCACCTTTGTCCTTCCTGAACAAATTCTTTTTTGCGTTCTTCCTGAATTGCGTTTCTAAAAGACGTCTGATCCAATGCAACCAAATCTACCGTTGGATCTGGTGTAGTAATCGGTTTTCCGAATGCTCTTCTTCTAACTTGATTGATCAATTCGTAAGCTTCGGGAGTTGGTCCTCCTTGTTCGTTTATCGCTTCCGCTAAAGACAAAAGGATGTCTGCGTATCGAATAACCGGAAAGTTGATTGCTACGTTTGCAGGTGTGGCTAGATTCGTTAAGTCCAGATATTTTTTGAAAATCGGTTTCGGAAAAGTGTAAAGTGTGCCTGTCGTAGGATTAAGCAATTGTTTGGCATAACTTACATCTCTTCTTTTGTCTCCTGTTGCATAAATATCATAAAACAAAGCAACATCTGATATAATGTCTGCTGGTTCTGTTGCAGTAAATCCGGTAAATGATGTGGCTTGGAAAGTACTGCCGCTAGAACCATTTCCTGCCTGATTTGGCTCAAACTGAACAGAGAAAATATGTTCCTTTCCATTTTTTTTGGTTTTTGTAAAAATGTCTTGAAAGTCTTCAAATAAAGCATATCCGAAACCTCCATCAATTACCTCTCTCGATTTTGCAATGGCATTCGGCCAGTCTTTTCTCGTAAGATAAACTTTTGCCAAAATTGCTTTTGCGGCGCCAGAAGTTGCGCGACCAGCATCTGCTGTGGTATATGTTTTTGGCAAAGCTTCAGCATCAGTCAAATCTTTTATGATTTGAGCATAAACTTCATCAACAGTTGCGCGATTGGTTTTTAGATTTCCCAAATTGATAGAAGTTGCTTCGTGCAAAACAATCGGCACCCCGCCCCAAAGTCGAACAGCCTGAAAATACAAAAGACCTCTAATAAATTTTGCTTCATTAATCAATCTTGTTTTAATTGCTTCAGAACCAGAAACTTTCGGGATATTATCAATCGCAACATTCGCTCTGTTAATTCCGGCATAAATCTGTCTCCAAGCGACCTGAACACGATCGGAAGTCGCGTCGTGAGTCAAACTGCTCAATGCTCTAACTTGCGGATTTGTTGCAGAAACACCAGCTGCAGCGTAATCAGATCCCATATCGGTTAAGAAATAAAGATTTCTACCGAATAAACTCTGTTCTCCTGGATCAAGGCTTAACGAGGCGTAAACTGCGGTTACACTTGCAACAGCATCGTCTTGTGTTATAAAATAATTGTCTTCGGTTACAAAAGAGGCCGGTGTAACCTCAAGATCGGTGCACGATACCAATAAACCGGCACTTAGAAGGAATGTTATGATTGTCTTTTTCATGATGCTATTTTTTTACTTAGAATGTTACGTTCAAGCCCGAGATGAATGTTTTGGAGTTTGGATAAGAGCCAAAGTCGATTCCGGGATATAAGTTGTTTTGTTCGTAGGAGCTTACCTCTGGATCATAGCCAGTGTATTTGGTCCATGTGATTAGGTTTTCTGCAGAAACATACACTTTTAAGCTTTTTGCCCCCAGTTTTTTAGAAACGCTTTTTGGAAGCGTATACCCCAATGTGATTAATTTCAATCTTAGAAAAGAAGCGTCTTCTACATATCTTTCAGAAACGATTCCTAATGGAGAACTTGTAGCCCTCGGAATTTCGTTGCTTGGGTTTGTTGGTGTCCAACGATCATTTAAGGTTGAAGCCGCATTAGTTCCAAGTGTAGAAATTTCTAATTGCTGGTTTAAGGCATTGAAGATTTTTGCGCCATAAGATCCTTGAAAAGAGAAATTCAGATCGAAATCATTATGCGAAATGGTATTGCTGAAACTTCCAACAAATTTTGGCTGCGATGTACCTAAATTTCCTTTATCTAGAGCAGTAATTACCCCATCTCCGTTTGTATCAACATATCTTCGGTCTCCTACTTTTGTATTGGCCAAACTGTTGATTTTTGGCTGCGTATTTACCTCTTCCTGCGTTTGGAAGATTCCGTTGGTTCTGTATCCCCAGAAAGTTCCAAGAGGCAAGCCCACTTTTACAATTACAGGTTGTTGCTGTAATAATGAACCGTTTGGCACAACAGGGAAAAACTCGTTTACACCGTTTCCGATTTCGGTAACCTTATTTCGGTTTGCAGAAAATACGATGTTAGAATTCCATGCAAAGTTTTCTGTTTTTACGTTTTCGGTTGTCAAGCCAATCTCTACACCTTTGTTCTCAACTCCACCAATATTTTGAAGAACAGTAGCATATCCAGAACTCAACGGAACCGGAACGCTGATCAACAAATCGTTTGTTTTTTTGTAATACACATCAAAAACAAAATTGATTTTGCGGTCTAATAATGATAAATCCAAACCAACATTGTATTGGGTTGTTTTTTCCCATTTCAAATCAGGATTAGCCAGTCGGGTAGGAGCGATTCCCGTGTATAAAGTTCCTCCAAAGGAATAGTTTACAGAACCCATCGAAGCAAGAGAAAGATAGTTTCCAATCTCTTGGTTTCCTGTTGTTCCGGCTGTAATTCTAAGTTTGGCTTCAGTTATGCCTTTTATGTTATTGGCAAACTCTTCATCTGTGATATTCCATGAAAAACCAGCAGACGGGAAATATCCCCAAAGTGATTCGGCACCAAATCTAGAAGATCCATCGGCACGTCCGGAAAGTGTAAAGTTGTATTTTCCTTTATACGAATAATTTACCCTTGCCAACCATGATTTTAAAACACTTTCGTACGCTTCGCTATACGGTTTTACTGCAACACCGTCTTGAAGTGCGTTGTACGTATTTGCGTCGTTTACAAAGGTGTTGGCTCCTGCATTTACCACTTCTCCTTTAGTGTATTGAAGCGTATAGCCTCCTAAAGCAGAGAACTTATGATTTTCTCCAAAATTGGTATTGTAGTTTAAAGTGTTTTCGTTTAAAACCGAACCCACCAGTCGATCTCCGACCGACGCCAACCCTTTTGTACCAGCTCCGGTAGTTGTGTTAGCTGGCGCGTAGTAATTTTGTTTTGTATTTAAAACATCACCGCTCACTGCAACTTTAGCAGTCAGTTTTTTGGTTAATTTGTACTCACCAAATAAACTGGTTAGAATTCTGTTCAAGTTGGTTTCGTTAATAGTATTTTCCAAATCATTAATTGGGTTTGGAACATAACCATTTACAGAAGTTGCATAAGGATTATTGGTGACATTATAGCTTCCGTCAGCATTTTTTATCGGGACAACGGGTGCTGTCAGTACTGCTGCGACTATCGGATTTGGAGTTCGGCCGCTTCCAGCAGTTCCTACACCATTGGCTAGAGAGTAAGTGTAGTTAGCGTTTACGCCAAATTTAAAATTCTGCGAATAGTTTCTTTCATAATTGGCACGAAGCGAAACACGTTTGAAATCTGAACCCAAAACAATTCCTTCCTGATCAAAATAGCCAGCCGAAATAGAGTATCTTGATCTTTCGTCGCCGCCAGAAAAAGAGAGGTTATGACTTTGAACAGGCGCCGCAGTTCTAAAAGCTGCAGATTGCCAATCGTAGTTTCCAGAAGTCTTAAAAGCTTCAATCTGTTCAGCAGTGAAAGAAGGCGCCTGACCAATACTTGCTTGAACATCATTACGAAGGCTGGCCCATTCGCTGGCATTCATTAATCTCAATTTCTTTGAAATATTTTGGAATCCGAAATAACCTTGGTAGGATATATTATCTTGTCCTTTTGTCCCTTTTTTTGTTGTAATAATGACTACTCCATTTGCGCCGCGAGAACCATAAATTGCAGTGGCAGAAGCGTCTTTAAGAACCTCAATAGACTCAATGTCGGCCGGATTAATAGTAGACAAAACGTTTACGCTCGCTCCTGCATAAGTAACTCCGGCAGAACTGTTGGCATTATCGTTATAAATTAAGATGCCGTCAACCACATACAAAGGCTCATTACCAGCAGTAATTGAGTTTCCTCCGCGGATGCGAACGCTTGAAGAGGCACCAGGGCGACCCGAACTTTGTGTAACTACAACCCCAGAAACAGCACCTCGTAGAAGGTTGTCTGCTGAGGAAGTTACCTGTGATAAATTTGCCTTTGGTACAGAAGCAACAGAACCTGTAATGTCTTTTCGCTTCTGAGTTCCGTATCCAACGACCACCAATTCATCCAATTCTTGGCGTTCTTCCTTTAAACTGATAATTACTGGATTTTTTTCAACTATAACTTCAGCTTTTTTGTATCCGATGTAGCTTACTATTAAAGTGTAGGGAAATTTTTGTCCAGTCTGAAAATAAAATTTTCCTTCAGCATCGGTCACTACGCCGTGTGTTGTTCCTTTAATGTTTACTGAGGCACCGATAATTGGCTGATTTGTAATGGCATCAACCACTGTTCCGTCAAGTTTAGATTGAATAAGAGGGGCGGTATTTTGGGCTTGTATTCCTGCCGTCAGCAGCAGGAGAAATAACAATATGTATATGTTTGAAATATTTTTCATTTCTTTGTGTTGGTTTTAAGTAATTAACAAGACGCCCTGAGCACTGTTTATACAGCACTCTAAAAGTGTTCTTGATTTAGTGATAAATGTTCTTAAGCCTCGCCATTTCTGTTGCCGCAGAAATGGCTTTTTTTATTTACAACAGCAGGTCTGCATTATTTTCATTTTAGTTTTTTTTAATTGTTAGTTATTTAATTCTGAATTATAAATAGGTTTTCAATAATCTGACTAACGCATACAAAATGCATCAGAACGATTTTTGGGTTATTTTCAGTAAATATTTTTGGTGGTGAATTTGTAATTCGTTGATACGAATTAAAGATGACAGAGTATTAACAACAGCTGCACATATAACAAAAAATGTTATGAGTGCTTTTTTTAGAAAGAATGTAAAACGAAATGTTTTCTGTTGTTTTCAAAATATAGTCTTTTACGGTTTGAAATAATATTTAAAACTCTACTAACTCTATAGGACAAAGTTAATTTTAATATAATAAAAACCAAAAGTTTGCGTCATTTTTTTTGAAAAAAAATATAAAGGGTTTTTGGTAAAGAACAGGCTACAATGCCTTAGACCTTATAAATATTGATGTTTTTAAAGTTTCTGGTTGTTGGTAAAATGTTAAAATTAGCGAGTCGCTATTTTGAAATTGTAGTATTTTTTACTTATTTTTTGTACTTATAATTGGAAAAAATTTCATTTAAAACCGATTAAGATAAACTATTACCGTTTTTATGATATTATTTTATAAAATTTAGCCTTCGATTTTAAAGTTGATTTTGAATTAATTAGAGTAATTTTATAGACTAAAAAAATAAAGTAAAAGTTTTTTATTCATGCTAACTATAAATACTTATATTTGTAATAAGTATTTTTACTTAGTTTTATAACTAAAAAAAATGATAGAAGTAAAAAAAGCCCTTGAAATTATAGGAGCCAATAGTTCGATTAAGATTGTAAAAAAAGTTCCAATTGAAAAAGCTCTTGGCTGCATTTTGGCAGAAACAATTTATTCTCCAATTGCGATGCCTCCATTTCGACAATCTGCTATGGATGGTTATGCTTTTATTCATTCTATGAGACATCAGTTTGATGTGGTAGGGATTTCACAAGCCGGAGATTACGCTGATATAAAGTTAAAAGAAAATCAGGCAGTACGTATTTTTACCGGTGCCTACGTTCCTAAAAATGCTGATACGGTTGTGATGCAGGAAGATGTAATGGTAAACGGCGATTCAATTTTGATTGCCAAAAAACCGGATCAATTTGCAAACGTTAGAAACAAAGGCGAACAGATTAACAAAGAAGATGTAGTTTTTGATGCTGATACTTTAATTACTCCTGCTGCAATTGGTTTTTTTGCTTGTTTGGGAATTACGGAAGTCGCTATTTATAAAAAGCCTAAAGTAGCAATTTTGGTAACTGGAAACGAATTGGTGGACCGTGGGAAAAAGCTTTCTAAGGGTAAAATCTACGAAAGCAATTCGGTTATGCTTCAGGCGGCATTGAAGACTATAGGTATAAATAAAGCAAAAGTTTATAGGGTTAAAGACCATTTAAAAGCGACTAAAAAAGCATTAAAAACAATTTTAAAGGAAAACGACATAGTTTTAATTTCAGGAGGTATCTCAGTAGGCGATTACGATTTTGTAAAAGATGCATTGTTGGCAAATGGAGTAGCAGAACTTTTTTATAAAATCAATCAGAAACCGGGAAAGCCAATGTTTTTTGGTTCAAAAAAAGATACTTTGGTATTTGCGCTTCCAGGAAATCCGGCCTCGTCGTTAACCAATTTTTATATTTATGTATATCCAGCTATCAAAAACCGAATGGGTTTTTCAAACACTCATCTGCCAAAAATAGTACGGAAACTAAATGCTGACATAGAAAACAAAACAGGCAAAACACTGTTTTTAAAAGCGCTGTACGATGAAACTCATGTCACGATTTTAGAAGGTCAAGCCTCTTCAATGCTTAATTCTTTTGCTATTGCAAATGGTTTAGTGATTGTAGAACACGATATTCAAAAGATCGAAAAAGAAAATTTGGTTACGATTCTTCCGATTGACTAGGTTTTATTGGGATATGAAAATAGAGCATAGAACATAGAAAATAGAAAATAGATTTTAGTTAAGGTTTGGACACAAAGTAATAACCTGAAACCTGAAACTTGAAACCTGAAACAAAACAAAAAAAAATGAATCTCTTAACTTCCGAAAACATACTATTATTCAGTTTTGCCTTAATTGTAATTGCCTTTTTATATTCGAGTGTGGGGCATGGCGGTGCTTCGGGATATTTGGCTTTGATGAGCATTTTTGCTTTTCCGATTTCGATTATGAAACCTTCGGCATTGTTGTTGAATTTATTTGTTTCGAGTATTTCGTTCTTGTTTTATTATCGAAATAATTATTTCAAACCCAAGTTGTTTTATCCATTTGCGATTGCTTCGATTCCAGCGGCTTTTATTGGCGGATTTATAACTTTGGATAATATGATTTATAAAATAATTCTCGGAATTGTATTAGTTTTTGCAGCGCTGAGGTTATTCGGTGTTTTTAATTTTAAGGAAAAAGAAGAAGTAAAAATCAATCTTCCTTTTGCATTGGTCATTGGTTTTTCTATCGGATTGTTGTCTGGAATGCTCGGAATTGGGGGTGGAATTATATTGAGTCCAATTTTATTGTTCTTAGGTTGGGCGTCGGTAAAAGAATCTGCTGCAATCTCAAGTTTATTCATTTTTGTGAATTCGTTTGCAGGAATGCTGGGATTCTTTTTAGGAGGAAAAACAATCCCAATGGAAAGTTTTTATTTAGTACCGATTGCAGTTGTTGGCGGAATGTTAGGAGGATTTTATGGCAGCGGAAAATTCTCGAACAGAACTTTAAAAATGGTTCTCGGAACGGTAATTTTAATGGCAAGCGTGAAATTGATTTTTCCTTAACGATGAAATGAAAATATGGTTTTTGCCACAGATTTCACAGATTAAAAGGATTTTTTCTGCCACTAATTACACGAATTTGCACGAATTGTTTTTTTTAAATATGTAATAGAATTAGTAAAATTGATGGAATTCGTGGCAAAAGATTATGATTGCGTTTTTTGCGACAGATTTCGCAGATTAAAAGGATTTTTGTTAGCCACGAATTGCACGAATTTCCCGAATTTCCCGAATTGTTTTTTTTTAATATGAATTAGTGAAAATTGGTGGAATTCGTGGCAAAAGATAAGGATTGCGTTTTTTGCGACAGATTTCGCAGATTAAAAGGATTTTTGTTAACCACAAATTACACGAATTTCCACAAATTGTTTTTTTTAAAGATGTAATAGAATTAGTGAAAATTGGTGCAATTCGTGGCAAAAAAACAACAAAAGTACCTAAGAAAATCTTTTTAATCCTTTAATCTGTGGCAAATTAAAAAAACTAAAAGCTATGAAAACAATAACAGTATTTATTCTTTGCGGAGGAAAAAGCTCCAGAATGCAGTCAGAAAAAGGATTGGTTTTGTTTCAGGAAAAACCATTCATCGAGCATATCATTCAGGCAATTTTACCCATTACCGACCAAATAAAATTGATTACGGCATCCAGAGATTATGATTATTTGCAATATGAAAAAATACCAGATTTAATTGAAGATAAAGGCCCTTTGGGAGGAATCTACACTGCATTATCACATTCTGAAACCGAATTCAATTTGATTTTGAGTTGTGATATTCCGTTAATTTCAACAGAATTATTGCAGGAACTGATTTCAAAACACACAAAGGAAGCCGAAATCACAGTTTTCGCCTCAGAAAGTAAAACACATCCGCTAATCGGAATTTATTCAAAAGAAATTGTTCCGGTTATTAAAGAATCAATCGATTCAAATGAACTGAGAATGATGGATTTGTTAGCCAAAGTGCCACATCAGATTATTAATATAGAAGAAAGTGAGAACTTTCATTTGAGTAATATTAATTCGGCAGACGAATTAGATGATTTAAATATCAATTCAATTTAAAGCAGTATGGAAACTTTAAAAACACCAAAATTGACTATCGTAGGCGCAGGTCCGGGCGATGTTGAACTGATTACGATGAAAGCCATAAAAGCTTTAAAAAGTGCCGATGTCGTTTTGTACGATGCTTTGGTAAATGAAGAATTGTTGCAGTACGCACCAAGTGCAGAAATTGTTTTTGTGGGAAAACGTTTAGGCTGCCACGCTTATACACAAGACCAAATCAACGATTTGATTGTTTCTATGGCAAAAACACACGGACATGTTGTTCGCTTAAAAGGAGGCGACCCGTTTGTTTTTGGAAGGGGAAGCGAAGAAATAGAATTTGCAGCACATTTCGGAATCGAAACGGCTATTGTTCCTGGGATTTCTTCGGCTTTGGGAGTTCCTGCTTCGGTCGGAATCAGTCTGACACAGCGAAAAGTAGCAGAGAGTTTTTGGGTGATAACAGGAACAACTTCGGACCATAAATTGTCAAAAGATGTTCAATTGGCTTCCAAGTCGGCTGCGACTGTGGTAATTTTGATGGGAATGCACAAGTTAGATGAAATCATTTCGATTTATCAGGAAAATAGAAAAGACAATCTGCCAATTGCCATTATTCAGAACGGAACGAAAAATTCAGAGCAAAAAGTGATTGGTACTATCGACACAATTACTAAATTGGTAGCTGAAAAGAATATTTCATCCCCAGCTATTATTGTAATTGGAGAGGTAGTACGAAATACGTCGAGCTGGATTTCGTATTTTCAAGAACATTTTGATGATGAATTTATTTTTCAGAATTTAAATTTATAAGAATGATTGAAGTTAAATATTTTGGAGCTGTAGCCGAAAAGACAAAATGTGAATTCGAAAAATTATCTTTTTCTGAAGAAGTTTCATTGCAAAAACTTTTACAGGATTTAAACGAAAAATATGCCTTCGAGTCACTGACTTTCAGGGTTGCGGTCAATCAAAAAATAGTTTCAAAAACATCCGATTACACTTTGCAGACGAGTGATATCGTAGCTTTATTGCCACCGTTTGCCGGAGGATAAATTATGAATGCAGATAACCGATATAACAGACAAATAATTCTTCCAGAAATAGGAGAGAACGGTCAGCAGAAATTAGCGGCAGCGAAAGTTTTGGTAATTGGTGCAGGAGGTTTGGGTGCTGCGATTCTTCCTTATCTGGCTTCGGCTGGAGTGGGCGAAATCGGAATTGTAGACCACGATGTTATTGAGGTTTCCAATCTTCAAAGACAGGTGATTTATAAAACAGATGCTGTCGGAAAATCAAAAGCGAAAG
The DNA here is from genome assembly GCF_004634245.1 of Flavobacterium foetidum. GTDB lineage: Bacteria > Bacteroidota > Bacteroidia > Flavobacteriales > Flavobacteriaceae > Flavobacterium > Flavobacterium foetidum. Next base: position 16,431 of record NZ_SJTF01000002.1, on the reverse strand, counting down.
AAGCCAAAGTAATGATTTCAGACCTAAATCCTTTGGTAAAAGTAAAAGCGATTGCTGAAAAATTATCGGGAAAAAATGCTCTTTCCTTATTTTACAACTATGATATTATTGTTGATGCAACCGACAATATTGCAATTAAATATTTAATTAATGATGCTTGTTTAGTAGCGAATAAACCAATGGTTTACGGTTCTATTTTCAGGTTCCAAGGACAAGTTTCGGTTTTCAATTATCAAGACGGTCCAACATATAGATGTTTGTATCCCGAAGAAAATTTGGATACATTAAATTGTGAGGAAGCAGGAGTACTTGGCGTTTCGGTTGGCATTATCGGAATGTTCCAGGCCAATGAAGTTCTAAAAATGATTCTTGGAATTGGAGAAGTTTTAAGCGGAAAAATTTTGGTTTACGATACGCTGCACAACGAACAGCAAAAATATGATTTCGATAAATCTGATTTTCAAACCATCAGCAGAGAAGCATTCGAAGAAAAATATAATAAAGCAGAAATTGAGGAAGTAAATTTTGAATTTGTTTTAGATGAAATAAATAAAGACGAAATTCTTTTTATTGACATTAGAAATATTGACGAATCGCCAAAAATCAGTTTCAAAAATCAAATCCAGATTCCGTTAATGAACTTGGAAAAAGAAATTGAAAGACTGGATAAAAATCAAGTAATTTATGTCTTCTGTCAATCGGGAATCAGAAGCAAAATCGCAGTCGAATTGCTTCAAAAACACCGATTTAAAAACATAAAAAGCATTGCCGGTGGAGCTTTGGCAATGAAACAATTATTAACGACTGAGATAAATTTATAGCCACAGATTATATGGATTAAAAAGATTTTGAAATACTTTGTGTTGTGTTTTTTTGCCACGAATTACACGAATTTTCACGAATTATTTTTTTGATTTTTGCGAATAAAAATTTGTGAAAATTCGTGTAATTCGTGGCTAGAGAAAAAAAAATCTTTTAATCTGTGTAATCTGTTGCAAAAAAAACAAAAAAATGAGTAAAAATGTATTTGTAGAAGGCCCGATTTCGCCTGAATTTATAGCCGATTCGATTGCCAAACATCAATCGAAACATACCATTGGGGCGCATAATATCTTTTTAGGACAAGTTCGTGCCGATGTCATTCACGATAACACCGTCGTAGCAATTGATTATTCGGCTTATAAAGATATGGCGAACGAAGCTTTGTACACGATTCGCGAGAAAGCTTTCGCTAAATTCGATTTGACTTGCATGCACATTTATCACAGTTTGGGCGTGGTAAAAGCAGGCGAAATCTGTCTGTTTGTATTTGTTTCAGCAACACGACGCAAACAAGTTTACGAAGCAACAGAAGCCATAGTAAATTGGATTAAAACCGATGTGCCTATTTTTGGCAAAGAAATGTTTGAAAACGATACATTCACCTGGAAACAAAATAGTTAATGGTAGATATTACGCATAAAATAAGCACTTTAAGAAAAGCGACAGCAACCGCAATTGTAAAAGTCAGCAAACAGGAAACAATTGATGCTGTAGTCAATAATTTAGTGCCAAAAGGAAATGTGTTCGAAATGGCAAAAACGGCGGGATTATTTGCGGTAAAAAACACGCATTTGTCTATTCCGGATTGTCACCCGCTTCCTATTGAATTTACTTCGGTAGAATATAATATTGAAGGTTTAGATATCCATATTATTTTCAATGTTAAAACCGTTTACAAAACCGGAGTTGAGGTCGAAGCCATGCATGGAGCATCAATCGTGGCATTGACGATGTACGATATGTTGAAACCGATTGATAAAGAAATAGAAATTTCAACCATCAAATTAATCAACAAAGAAGGCGGAAAATCTTCTTTCAAAAATAAACTTCCGAATGCGATAAAAGCAGCGGTTTTTGTTTGTTCTGATTCGATTTTTGCAGGCGACAAAGAAGATCGTTCTGGAAAGACAATTGTAGAAAAACTGGATTTGTATGGAGTTGAAACTTCACATTATGAAATCATTCCGGACGAATTGGAGATTATTCAAGAAAGAACAAAAGCTTTCGCCAAAGAACATCAGCTAGTGATTTTTACAGGCGGAACGGGTGTATCGCCAAGAGATGTAACACCAGAAGCTTTAGAACCAATTTTAGAAAGCAGAATTCCGGGAATTGAAGAAGCAATTCGCAATTACGGACAGCAGAGAATGCCCTATGCAATGCTTTCTAGAAGCGTTGCAGGAACTTTGGGGAAAAGTTTGGTTTTGGCTTTGCCAGGTTCCACAAACGGAGTAAAAGAATCGATGGACGCTGTATTTCCACATGTAATGCATGTCTTTCATATTTTAAAAGGAAAAAACCATGACAGCCTCTAACACAATTTTGACAGACGGTTTTGGGCGCAGACATAATTATTTGCGTATTTCACTGCTGGAAAAATGCAATCTGCGTTGTACGTATTGCATGCCGGCTGACGGAATCGCGCTTTCTCCAAAAGCCAGTTTAATGACGGCCGAGGAGATTTTTGCTATTGCCCAGACTTTCGCACAAAATGGTGTCGACAAAATTAGGTTAACAGGAGGAGAACCTTTATTAAGAAAGGATTTTCCTGAAATTGTTTCTAAATTATCTGCTTTAGATATTTCACTTTCCTTGACTACAAACGGAATCTTAATTGACCGTCATGTCGAGACTTTAAAGCAGTTTAAAGTCAAGAAAATCAATTTGAGTTTGGACACTTTGGTTTCATCCAAATTTGCTTCTATTACGCTCAGAAATCAGTTTGAGAAAGTAATCGATAATCTGCATTTGCTTCTGAATAATGATTTGCAGGTAAAAGTAAATGTGGTTTTGATAAAAGGTTTTAATGAAAACGAAATTGTCGATTTTGTAAAACTGACTCAGTTTCTGCCGATTTCGGTTCGTTTTATAGAATTTATGCCTTTTGCCGGAAATGAATGGGACAGAAGTAAAATGGTGTCGCAAAAAGAGATTTTATCTTTGGTGGAAACTGCTTTTTCTTCAGATGAAATTCAAAAACTGGAAGACGAGAAAAACTTCACTTCCAGAAATTATAAAATCAAAGATTTCCAAGGCGATTTCGGAATCATCAGTTCCATTACCAATCCGTTTTGCGACAGCTGCAACCGAATCCGCTTGACGGCAGACGGAAAAATTAAAAACTGCCTTTTCTCGAATTCTGAAACCGATTTACTAACGGCTTTTAGAAATGGTGATTCCATAACCGATTTGATTTCAGAATCGATTCAAAATAAAAAGAAAGTTAGGGCCGGAATGGCGACTGTTACAGAAATTAATGACCCCGCAAAACATTTTGATAATCGTAGTATGATTGCGATTGGGGGGTAATGGTTTCGAGAGGAACTTTGTCAAAGTTTAAACTTTGACAAAGCTCACCATACAGTTTTGTCATTTCGACCGAAGGGAGAAATCACACACGAATCTCTACAAAGATTGACGATTTTGCATGTGGAATTACTTGTGTGATTTCTCCCTTCGGTCGAAATGACAAACCATGCGATGAAATAAAAAAAGGCTTAACCTTTTTCAAAGTCAAACCTTTCTATATTATTTTTTCTTTTTAGCCTTAGACTTTTTCAAAGCTTTCGCTCTTTTCTCAGCAACTTTCTTAGCTTTTGCTTTTTCCTTTGCCTTTTTAGCTTTTGCTTTTTTTTTCTCAGCAGCTTTCAGTTTTGCTTTTTTGGCTTTTTCTAGCTTTTTGATAACCGCTTTAATCGCCTTTTCTCTTTTCTTTTCCTTTTCTTTTTTAGCTTTAAGTTTAGCTTTCAATTGTGATTTTAGATCCTTTTTTTTATCCTTTTTAACCTCAATAATTGCGTCGCCAATTTCTAAAACCGGTTCGCTTTGTTCCAAAGGCTCAGGAATATCTTCAGTTTGTATTTCTATAATTTCAGAAACAATCGGTTCTGTTTTTTCTGGCGTAACCCCTTCTTTTTTGACAGCTGTTCTTGAAGTTCCTTTTGATGCTGCTCTAACGGGTGTTTTTGCTGCTGGTTTTACCGTTGTGCCTGGAGATTTCGTAGTAGTCGTTTTTGAAGCTGGTGATTTTGTGGCCGCCCTAGTAGTTCTTCTAACGGTTGTTTTGGCTTCTGGCTGTATTTGTGTCTCTGTAGTGCTTTCTACAGCTGTCTCTGCTGGAACATCAGTGGTTTTTTCAGCTGCAGTTCTAGAATTTCGTTTTATCATAACGTTGTATTTTATTGAGTAAATAGCTAATAACTAAGTTGTTTTTAAAGCTTTGGAGTATGCTTTTTTTATGTAAATTCTTAGTTAAGCTAAATATACGCAATTTTTGAATACAGAAATGTTAAGCTTTTTATAGAACCGACTAATGCTCAACAGTTTCCAAAATTCTGAAATTGCTTTTTGGCGCCTCGCACAAAGAGCAGCAATAGTCATCGCCTAAATTGGTGAAAAGTATGCCTTTTGGAATTCCCTGCGTTTCATCTCCGTATTCCGAATTATAAAGGGTTAGGCATTCTTGGCATTGATAAATTTCTTGTGGCGCTTTTTCTTTTTTCTGCGGATTTTCGGTTGTTTCTGTAGTATTGTTTCCGAGTTCTTCAAAATATTTTCTGCTTAACTCGATTAAGATATTCGGAAGCTCCAGTTTGTCAATATCTTGCGAATGCACGATATATTCACGTGTATTGGGGTCGAAATTCTTCGCAAACAAAACATTGTAAGTATCTCTGATTTTAATGGATTCTAATGCTGCTGGAAGTTCATTCTTTTCGATGACAATCGAAGTGAAATAATGCCCATCTCGATTGTATTCTGAGATTCCGAAATTCAATCCGTAGGTACTGATATCGAATTGGTCCAAGGTTCGAACCAAAAAAGTTTTAAGATTCAAAGCCCATTCCATGGCAACCGGTAAGTGCCAGTTTAATTCTAATAAAGAATGACGAACGTTGATGCCGCGTTTTCCTAAAAATTTTTCCCATTCTAGTTTTCTGTCTTTTGGAATCCCTTTTATGATAAATGATTTCCAAGGAGTGATGGAGATTTTCCCGATTTTACATTCAAAACACAAATCGCACATTTCTTTTAGGAAATCTAAATCGTAAAGATTATTTCGCCAATACAAGCCAAGCCAATACTGATCAATCCCCATTCGATTCATCCCTTCGTAATACGGAAACGGATAAAAAGGGACATTCAGAGGTTTGTCGATTGTTCGGTTATTGGTGTCTAAGGCCTCGCTCACTAATGAAAATAGCATTTCAATATCAACCGATTCTTGTTCTGAGATTTTTTCGATTTCGTAATAAATCTTCGCCAAATCCCAAGTGTAAAGCAGAACAGGATAAATTTCCATTTTGTCCCATTCTGGAAGACGAATATATAAATACCAATAATCCTCGTGTGCAGAAGCAATAAAATTTAAATGTCCTGTAAATAATGGTACTAATTGCTGTTTCGGGTCGGTTATATTGACTTTGAGCTTTGGCTGTTCTTTGAATTCTTCTAAAATATATAAAAAGCGATTTCCGGTAAGCCAGTTGGTATTTCTGAAAATATCGGTCGAAACATAGGAGGAAACGATGTTGTTCCCGCTTTTCTGGTCGGGATACACAAAATGATGTTTGCCCAAAGTGGTTTTGTCCAAAGTCTTAAATTCTTTCGGAAAAATAATATCCTGTCTTGAACCAAACGAAATAGAATCCAGACCTTCCTGCAAAGCAATATCCACAACTTCTTTAAGTTCTCCTGGCGAAATAACGCCTCCTTTTACTATTAATCTTGTTAGTTCCATAGTTTTTTTGTTTCAGGTTTTCTTTGTTTCAGGTTTCAGGTTTTGGATTGTGTTGATTTAACCGCAAAGTCCGCAAAGATTTTTCGCAAAGGTTTTTCGCAAAGATTTTTGAGGTTTATATTCTGTGTGTTAAATTGTTTTTTTTTAAGTTCGCAAAGATTGACTAAAATCTATTCTCAAAGCTTTGCGAACTTTGTCTTCTTTAAATATACTTTGCGAATCTTTGCGAAAAAACTTTGCGTTCTTTGCGGTAAAATTTATGTTCAAAGTAAAGCAGCATTCAAAAAAGAACCTATTTACACTTAGCCAAAATTTCTTTTACCTCCGTTTTACAACTTCCGCAACCTAAACCTGCGCCTGTGTTTTTGCATAATTCGGTGAAATCGTTTATACCGCTTTTAATGGTTTCTTCAATGTTTCCGGCACCGACTTGACTGCACGAGCAGACTAGTTTTCCGAGAACCGGTTTTGCATTTGAACTTCCTCTTAAAAGCGTATTTCGTTTGTCTGATAATTCGATTTTGCTTTCAATCATGGTTTTGAATTCGGCAAACTCGTTTTTATCGCCCATTAAAATTGCTCCGACCAACAAATCGTCTTTTACGATGCATTTTTTGTAATAACGTTTCTTTAAATCGGCAAAAACAATTTCTTCGTATGAATCATCGTTCTCTGGAATTGTCAAATCGCCGATGCTGCAAAGATTGATGTCTTCTAATTTTAGAATATTCATTAAAATCGAACCTTTGTAATAACTGCTGATATCTCCTGCCAAAAAGTTGGCTAGAATATCCGCCTGTTCTTCGGCGGCAGAAGTGATTCCGAACAGTTTATTGTTGAATTCAGCTATTTCGCCGATTGCAAAAATATCGGGGTTGGAAGTCTGTAAATATTGATTGACTTTTACGCCACGGCCGCAAACTAAACCGCTTTCTCTGGCAATTTCTATATTCGGAATTGTGCCAATCGTATATACGATGGCATTTGCAGTCAGTATTTTACCGCTTTTTAAGGCAATCTCGATTTCGTTCGGATTATCGGTTTCAAAAACCGTACTGACTTCGTTGTCAAAATAAATCTGAATATCACGAAGCTGTACTTCTTCTGCTAAAAGCTTGCTCGAAATTCGGTCCAACTGACGCTCCATTAAACGTGAAGCACGCTGAATAATCGTAGTTTTTACTTTTTTATGTTTTAATGCAGCAGCCAATTCCAAGCCTAATAAACCGCCGCCGATAATCACAACATGTTGTTCTTCTGGCGGAAGATTGGTGCTGTCGAGATGTTTTTTCAAACGGTCGGCATCTTCTTTTCGTCGAACAGTAAATCGGCCCGGAAGATGAAGCTGTGCGTTTTCTGGAACAAACGGACGACTTCCTGTTGCTAAAATTAGCGAGTCGAAAGTATGGGTTTCGCCTAAACTGTCTTTAATAATTTTGTTTTGAGTATCTATTTTATCAATCGAAACTCCCGCTTTCATGGTGATTTTTAGTTTATTGAAAGTCTCGCCGTCTTTCACTTTTAAAAGCTGTTCCCAAGTAAATTCTCCTGTCATGTATTCAGGAAGTAACACACGATTGTAAAACGGATTTACTTCATTCGAAAAAACAATAATCTCATCGGTTGTATTGAATTCGCGATAATTTTGTATGAATCGAAATGAAGCCGCACCAGCACCCACAATGGCAATTTTCTGAAATGGTTTTACATATCTTTTGATTGAAACTGTGGTAAATTTAAAATCAGGTTCTTTAGATATGGGGTCAACAACAGTATTCGTTAAATTATTGGTTCGATTTAAATCATTTTCTAATTGTTTTCCCCAGTGCATCGGAAGAAAAAGGACTTTTTCTTTGATAGAATCCGTTACTTTTGCTTTTACACGAACTTCGCCATTTTTGCTTGAAACGACCACGATATCACCATTTTTAATATCGTTTTTAAAAGCATCAATCGGGTTAATTTCTAAAACCGGACTCGGAATATGCGTTAATAATCTTGATACTTTTCCGGTTTTCGTCATCGTATGCCATTGGTCGCGAATTCTTCCTGTTGTTAAAATAAAAGGAAATTCAGCACTCGGCTGAACCGAAGTATTTTCTATAGAAACCGGTAGATTAAAAATAGCTTTCTGCGAAGGCGTGTAGAATTTTTTATCTGTAAAAAGTCTTGGTGTTCCGGGATGTCCGTAATCTGGAACAGGCCATTGAAAAGTGCCTTCGGTTTTTAAACGGTTATAATTTAAGAACGAAATATCGATATTGGTGTTTTTGGTAAGCGCGCAATGCTCTTTGTAAATTTCTTCGGCACTATTGAAATTGAATCCGTTGAAATTCATTTTTTTAGCAAAGCGAATCAAAATTTCAATATCTGGAAGCGCTTCTCCAGGCGGATTAATTCCTTTTGGCAGATACGAAATACGACGTTCTGAGTTGGTCATTGTGCCTTCTTTTTCCAACCAACCCGCAGCAGGCAAAAGTAAATCGGCAAATTTTGCGGTATCGGCATTATGCGAAATATCTTGAACGACCACGAATTTGGCATTTTTGAGCGCTTTTTCGGCTCTTCTCGAATCTGGCAAACTCACTAACGGATTGGTGCAGATAATCCAAACAGCTTTCATTTTTCCCGATTCTAAGGCTTCAAACATTTCGGTTGCTGTTAAACCCGGTTTGTCTGAGATTTCGTCAACACCCCAAAAATCAGCGACTTCTTTGCGGTGCGTCGGATTGGCGATGTCCTTATGCGCAGCCAAAAGCGTTGCCATGCCGCCCACTTCACGACCTCCCATTGCGTTCGGCTGACCCGTTAAGGAAAAAGGACCTGAACCTGGTTTTCCAACTTGTCCCGTTAATAAAGATAAATTCAGTAATGCCGTATTTTTATCAACTCCGACAGCGCTTTGGTTTAATCCCATTGCCCAAAGCGAAATAAATCCTTTTGCTTTTCCGATAAGGTCTGCAGCGAGTTTAATATCATTAACCGAAATACCACAGAGTTTAGAAGCTTTCTCGAGAGAAGTGCTTAATACTAAATCTTTGTATTGTTTGAAATTCTCAGCGTGGTTTTTTACGAAATCATGGTCTACATAACCTTTTTCGATAATACGTTTGGCAATAGCATGATACAAAATAATATCCGAGCCAGGAATAATCTGCAAATGCAAATCGGAAAAGGCGGCCGTATCGGTTCGTCTCGGGTCAATACAAATGATTTTTGTTTTCGGATTTTTTTCTTTGTGTTTTTCTAATCTTCTAAATAGAATAGGGTGGCACCACGCTGGATTTGCACCTGTAATCAAAAAAGTATCGGCCAATTCAATATCATCATAAGAGATTGGTACAGAATCTTCACCAAAAGTCTTTTTATAGCCTACAACGGCAGAACTCATGCAAAGTCTGGAGTTCGTATCGATATTATTGGTTTTCAAAAATCCTTTTACCAGTTTATTGACCAAATAATATTCCTCTGTTAAACATTGTCCCGAAATATAAAACCCAACGCTGTCTGGACCGTGTTTTTTAATAATGGAAGAAAAAACGGCAGCTGCGCGGTCTAATGCAGTATCCCAACTCACACGTTCGAGCGGATAAGATTTACTTCCTCGCATTTCGGGATATAAAATTCGGTCAGATATATCGTTGACTACGTAATGCAGATTCATTCCTTTGGAACATAACATTCCCTTATTTACTGGATGATTCTTGTCACCTTCTACCATCACACCGTTTTTGGCATCGTTAGTCACAATTATACCACAGCCAACGCCGCAATAGGAACAGGTAGTTTTGATTTTGGTACTTTGCATTACAGTTCTTTTTAGATGCTAATTATTGAATCTGTGACGATGTAAATAAATCACGTAGACAAAAATAAGTATTTTTACGTATTAATACGTAATTTTTAAATTTATTTTTTTATTTTTGATGCAATAAAATGGGCAACAGTAAATTAGTTTTTAATCCGATAAAAATCTGGACTCATGAAAGAAGAACAAACCGCTTGTTATTCCTGTGCCAATGAAAATTGCTTTATCAAGAAACACCTGCATTTAGAGCAAATGTCGACTTATGTTTCTAAGAAACAGAATGTAGTGTGCAGAAAATCGGAGCCATTTATTTTGGAAGGTTCGTCTTTGCACGGACTTTATTTTATTTGTAAAGGAAAAGCCAAAACCGTAAAAACAGGTATAAACGGCCGTGAGCAAATTGTGCGATTGACTTCAAATGGAGATATAATAGGTTTTCGCGGATTCGGAACAAGTAAAAAATACTTAATTGGCGCTTATGCCTTGGAAGATACTGTTTTGTGTAATTTCAGTAACGAAACGATGCTCGAAATTTTACAGCACATCCCAGAATTCACGTACGCTTTAATGTTGTTTTATGCCGAAGAATTAAACAAAAGCGAAAATAATATCCGTAAGATTGCTCATATGAATGTCCGCGAACGTGTAATTGATTTACTGCTTTATATTCATCGTAAATTCGGACAGAAAAATGGTCTGATTGATATTGAGCTTTCGCGAAAGGAAATTGCAGACTTTGCGGGAACGACAGAAGAACAAGCCATTCGGATTTTGTCCAGTTTAAAAAAAGAAGCTTTGATTCATACGACTGGAAAACGAATTGGTATTTTGGAGGTTTCAGCGTTGCGAGCTGAAATTATGGAGCATAAGTATTTTTTATAAGGTGCAAAGGTGCTAAGATTCTAAGCTGCTAAGGTTTTTTGCTCGAGAATAATTTACTAAAAGATGCTATTTGTATTTTTCTAAAAGGTGAGAAGTCGTTTTATATCTTCCATTTTTAAAATCATCTTCAGATTTATCAATTCTAGAATTTAGTTCTTCTATAGACATTGAACTTAATTTTTTATCTTGAGTAGATTTATTGGTAATTTTTGTTTTTGTGGTTTGCGAATTCATGTAAATGTTAGATTTTAAATTTATTTATAACTATATTTTTTTAAAAAACAACGGGACGTAATAGTTATAGCAAAATTTTTGTTTTGTAAAAGAACTCTCTATAGGGAGAAAATATGTCGCTCCGCTGGAGCTTTCTTTTATGCGTAAATCTATTTGCTACAAATATTTTGCTCCTCTGGAGCTAATATTATAAATTAAAAACTATCGCAATTTTTATATTTTCAATAGTACTTTTGATTTAAAATGATGTTTTTTGTAGAGACGCATCACAATGCATCTCCACGACGAATGTAATTTATTTTTTCCTTCCCACAAATCGAATCACAGAACCCGTTCCGTTATGAAATAAACCTTCGTTGAGTTCGATTTCTTTTTCTTCTAATTCGATGATTTCGTAATCCGGGAAATCGGCTTGGATTTCTTCGATTGAGAATAAAGATTCAATGTCTTTTGGTCCGCCCACTTTTTCGTTTTTGGTCACATATTCTAAATGTTTTTTGCTGAAAGCTTCAAAAATTATAATTCCGCCTTTTTGTAAAAGTTTGTCCAACTGTTTATGAATATTAGACTTAATTGCTGCTGGAAAATGTGCGTAAATCAATGCTATAGCGTCAAATTGCTCTTCTTGAAAATCAAGCGTTTCCAATTCGCCTACCTGATAATCAATCGAAACGTTATTGGCTTTGGCAAGTTTTAAAGCTTTGTTTCTTCCTTCTTCGCTAATATCAAAAGCAGAAACCTTCCAGCCTAAAGTTGCGGCAAAAATGGCGTTTCTTCCTTCGCCCTCGGCGGGAAAAAGAATAGTTTTTGGAGTTAATTTTTCTAATTGTTCTTTTAAGTAATTGTTTGGTGCTTCTCCGTACGCAAATTCTTCGCTGCTGTAACGGTCGTTCCATCTTTTGGTCCAGGTATTTTCTATCATAAAATTTTAAAAAATATAAACCAAATATACTTAATTTAGAAAGCTTGTCTTTAGAATCATAATGAAAAAAATGCCCTTTTTCTAAAAAGAAAAAAGGCATTTTATATGTTTTAAGATTTTTTAAAAATCTATTTATTTTTTAAACCAGGGTTGTAACACCACTATTCACATCAATTTCAGCAAAATTATGTTTTCCAATAACAATAAGCAGTTTGTCTGAATTGTATCCTACGTATCTAATTTCGGGTTCGCCTTTTTGAGGTTTTCCGCAAACAGAAATTACATTGGTCTGCCATTTCAATTTGCTTCTTTTGTAAGCCGAGATAGTTTGCAAATCTTTTTCAACATAATACACAATGTTGTTTTTTTTAATGCCTCTTTTTTGGGTTTTGGCAAAATTAATTTCTGAGTTTTTCGAAATTAAATCATCGTTGTATTTCTGGGCTATGCCAGTCTGGGCGACAATAAATGTCAGCACAGACAATTTTAAAAATGGTTTCATCAGGATAGAATTGGGGGTTCATAATCGCTTCAAATATAATTAATTAAATGATATAATTGATTCTATTTTGCATAAAAAAAAATACCCTTTTCTAAGAATAAGAAAAGGGTAAAATATAGAGGTTTATTTTAGGGAAAAATTATTTTTTCCAACTAAAAATTCTAGGATTGACAGAAACCATCAGCCACGCCCAGTTATTGGTATGGTTTGCTTCTCCGTTTTTGATGTATTCCATTGTTTTTGAGCCAAACATTTGAGAATATCCTCCGGTAATCGTAATGTCTTTTTTAAAGTTGTATCCAAAAGTTACATCAATTTCAGTTCCTAAATAAGAATCCATTTTTTCGTTTAGCGGTGTAACTACATCAGCGGCCGATAAGAAGATGTGAGGCATCAAAGCAAACTGCCATTTATTGATGTTGTAATTAAATTTTAAAAAAGCATCCTGCAAGCCTACATTATTCAGGTGATTTCCAACGTAGAAATAATCCATGTATCCGTTAAAACCATGGTTGGTTCCAAAAATTGGGTTGAACGATTTGATTACCGTGCTTCCGTCATTTGATGCTTTTCCAGATAAAAATTCGTATCCAAAGCCAGCTTTGAACGAATCGGTTATGCTGTAACTAAAATTGGCTGCTGCATTCCAGGCACTAACTTGTAAATCAGTACTTTTTCCGGTTTGTCCGTAGAACCAAAAATTAGTATCAATTTTACTGTTTTTATAAGTCAAATAAGGGCCAAAGGTCTGTTTATAATCAACCAATAGCTTTGCATCGGCATTTGCATATTCGTAACCTGTATTTAACATTAAAAAGCTCAGGCCTAAATCATTGCTGAATTGGTTATGGTACCATGCATACTGCATAGCCTTATAATTTGAAACCGTGTAAGGCGTCTGCAGCACATTTTCGGCAGTAGAATTGTAAGCGCCTCCAAAATCTAGTTTTTGAGTTTCGTTATGAAATGAAACCGTTAAGGCATCATGGCTTTGTGCTTGCTGCCCCCAGTCTTGTTCTCCTAAAATACGCTGATTGTCATAAGAAAGCACCTGACGCCCCATTCTGGCGCTCCATTTTTCGGTGAAATTATATTGGGCCCAAGCTTCAAAAACAGCAACTCCATTTTTATCCGCAACGGCTGCCGGTGCAACATCTCCCCAAGTTCTCGTATTTTGAAGCGTTAGTTTTACGATTAAATCATCTTGTTTGTAATTGAAATTTAATCGAGAACGCTGCGAAATCTGTGAAGTTCCTTTTTGGCCTTCCTGCAGCAGTTGTTTGTAACCGTTTCGATATTCAAAACGAGGTCTTATCTGCAGATTTACATCTAGTTCCTGTGCCTGAATTCCGAAACTTAATCCTAAAGAGAGGAATAAAACTAGTTTAAGTCTTTTCATAAAATTTTGGTTTATTTGACGGCGGTAAATTTATAAGAAATAGATTTCTTTTGCTTATGATTTCAGTCATATTTCTAATTTTTTTTTAATAAAAACTTAATACGCTGGCTCAAGTTTTGCCTTGTTTATGCTAACTTCTTTTTTCTTAGTTAGTTGTGTAATAGTGTAATGCATCCAAACTAGACATGTAGTAGAGAAAATTAAAATAAAAATCCATGAGCTTGACCAGATTCCGGTTGCAGTCAATAAATATCCGAAGATAATAGGTCCAAAGAATCCGCCTAAACCGCCGATCATTCCGACCATGCCGCCAACAACACCAATTTCGTTCGGAAAATATTCTGGAATATGTTTGTAAACCGCCGCTTTCCCGATTCCCCAAGAAATTCCGATTAGAATTACCAAAACAAGGAAAACCCACATATTGGCATCAAACTTAATAACGGTCACGCCTTTGGCTATCAGTTCTTTTTTAGCTACACTTTGATTGTGGGCAACTACGACATCCTGCCAGCTTGTAGAGGTTGGGAAAATCGCATTTTCGTTAGTATTTGCTGTTTTTTGTACTATAGGATATTCTTTATCTCCAATTTTTACGGTTTTGTCATTAATTTCGTTTACAACACCTTTTTTGGCAGCTAATATTCCAGGACCAGAAGTGGTGATTTCCATTTTAGGAATCGATAATAAGGCACTCAAAATTACAGAAGAACCCAAAACCCAATACATTACTTTTCTGGCTCCGAATTTATCAGACAGATAACCTCCAAATGCCCTGATTACGCCAGAAGGCAAACTAAACATGGTTGCAAACAGACCGCCCATCACTAAACTTGTTTGGTAAACATTCATAAAATTTGGCAGTAACCATTGAGAATAGGCCACGAAGCATCCGAAAACTAAAAAATAATAAGCTCCAAAACGCCAAACTCTTTGTGATTTTAATGGCGTAAGCATTTGAGAAATGGTTTTGTTGCTGCTTTCGACTTTTTTATTTTCAGTGAAAGTTAAAAAAGCGACACCAATTACAACCAAAGAAATAGCATAAATAATAGGAAGTGTTTTCCAGCCATTTTGCGGGTCATCAATTGAAAAATGATTTAATAATGAAGGTGCTAAAAAGGTCGTTATTGCGGCGCCAGCATTTCCCATTCCGAAGATTCCGAGCGCGCGTCCCTGCCATTCTTTTGGGTACCAGATTGAGGTGTAGCCGATTCCGACAGCAAAACTGGTTCCGACCATTCCGAATAAAAAGCTTAACAAGGCAAACATAGCAAAACTATCAGCGTAAGGAAGAAGAAACAACGGAATCGAGCAAAGCAATAATAAAAGTGAAAAAACATATTTGCCACCATATTTGTCTGTCAGGATTCCGATTGGAAGACGCATGATTGAGCCTGTTAGAATTGGAATTCCTAAAAGCCATCCTACCTGAACAACACTCCAATGGAAAATTCCGTTATCAACCAAAAAGGTTACTAGTACTCCGTTTAATGTCCAGCAGGCAAAACACACTGTAAATGCCAATGTGTTCAAAAACAAAATTTTGTGTGATTGCGATAGTGAGTTTGAATTTTTCATAGTACTTATATTTTTATGTAAAAATAAGTACTATGACTTAGTTAAAACCTGCTAAAACGCAGTTTTTGAAAAATAATTACGTATTTATACGTATTTTTTAAATTAAAGAATATTCTGCTGCTTTGTTTGAAAGTTCCATTAGGTTTTTCACCTTGAGTTTCTTCATTAAGTTGAAACGATGAACTTCGGCAGTTCTTTTGCTGATATCTAATGCTTCGGCAATTTCTTTGTTTCCTTTACCTGATAATAAAAGCGTAAGAATTTCTTTTTCTCTTTTAGTAATCATCATTTCTTCGCTTAATGTTTGTTTAGGCTCTAATGATGCAGATGGATTTGTCAATTGACCAATTAAGATTGAAGAAATATCGCCGCTGAAATATTTTCCTCCCGAAGAAACGGCGTGCAGTGCTTTTAAAAATTCTTCTTTAGAAGAGCCTTTTAATAAATATCCGTCGGCTCCAGCTTTGATGGATTTCAAAACATATTCTTCCGATTCGTGCATCGAAAGCATGATGATTTTTACGTTATTGTTCTCACTTCTAAGTTTTTCTACTAATTCTATACCGGTCATGTTAGGCATACGAATGTCAGCTATAAGTAAATCTGGTTTTGTTTCGGCTACCACCTCAAGTGCATCTGCACCGTCGATTGCTTCTCCTACAACTTCTATATTTGCTTCGTTTTCTAGTAAAGATTTGATTCCGTCTCTCACAAAAACATGGTCATCTGCTAATACAACACGGATGATATTGCTCATATTACTTAATTTAGATTCTTGATTTTTACGTATATTCATCTATAAAGAAGACGCTAATATACGTACTTTTTTTAAAAGTAAATTCCAATATTAAAATTTCTAATGTTGAAAATTCCAAATTCTAAGTTTTCTATACGTAATGTTTGTCATCTCGACGAAGGAGATATCTCCACAAGTAACTCTACAAAGATTGGTGATTACGATTGTCATTTTTTTGCACGCAGATTTTGCAGATTTAAACAGATTTTTTTACTGTCAAATGATTTTCAAAGATTGGGGATTTTGCTTGTGGAGTTTCTTGGGAAGATTTCTCATTTTTAAGACTTCTTTTTTTACCCCCAGCTAAAGCTGGAGGCAATTGAATCGAATTTTTATTTGAATAAATCATAATATTTTATCAGACTTTGTCTTTTTGCCGTAATTAGATAATTTGCATTCAAATTTGCAAAGTTCTAACGGTCTAGTTTGTCATCTCGACGAAGGAGAGATCTCCACAAGTAACTCTACAAAGATTGGTGATTACGATTGTCATTTTTTTGCACGCAGATTTTGCAGATTTAAACA